>JAFGUC010000005.1 GCA_016938695.1 Candidatus Woesearchaeota archaeon
CCTGAAAGAGCAATTGCAGAATATATCTGGAATGGTTTTGATGCAAAAGCAACCGTAATTAGAGTTGATTTTGATATTAATTCAACAGAGTTTGACACGTTTAAAAAAATCCGAATTTCAGATAATGGCGAAGGTATTATTTATGAAGATTTAAGTGAACGTTTTAGGAAGTTCTATGAATCAAATAAGACAAGCCTTAATTCTAATAATAGCGATTTAACTAGAGGTAAAAATGGATATGGTCGGTTTACTTTTTACAAGTTTGCTCGGTTTGCTAAGTGGAATACAAGTTATTTGAAAAACAATAATGAACTTAAAAGTTACAACATTGTCATTAATAGCGATAATTTAAGAGACTATGACCCAAGCACGCCTATTGCAACAAAGGGAACAACCGGAACAGTTGTAGAGTTTTCAGAACTATTCCCTGAAATTTCAACAACATTTATTAATGATATATTAAAGCCTTATCTCAGAGCCGAATTCGCTTGGTTTCTTGAGTTAAGAGAAGAGCATAAATTAATCATAAACGGACAAGAACTTGATTACACTTCAATTATTGAGGAAGTGGATAATTTTCCAATCGAAATTGAGTTAAAAAAGGAAATTATAAAATTTGATTGCAAATATATTCGTTGGTCGAGCAAATTAAACGATGAATACTCCCGTTTTTACTTTGTAAATGGAAACCTTGAACTCAAGAATACGAAAACCACTTCATTAAATAAAAAAGGCGACAATTACTGGCACAGCTTAATTGTAGTAAGTGATTTTTTTAACGAGATTAATTCGGATGATGAAATTGATGAAGTATCCCCAAAACTTTTTGATACCGGAGAACAGAAAAAAGTTTTTAGAGAGTTAATTTCTTTATTGAACAATTATTTGAAGAAGAAAAGAAGACCATTTTTAAAGATTCAAGCAGAAAAACTAATAGAAAAATACGAGGAAGATGGTGTGTTTCCTGAATTTGGGAAAAACGAATGGGATAAAACAAGAAAGGAAGGCTTAGAAAATCTAGTAAAAGAGATTTATGAGGTCGAACCTGCCGTCTTTATGAAATTGAATAAAGAGCAAAAAAGAGTATTTCTTGAATTATTGAATTTGGTAATGGATAGTTCTGAGAGCGAACACCTTTTTAAAATTATTGAGGCCGTTGTAGAACTAGATACCAAAGACAGAAAAGAATTCGCAAAAATATTAGAAACCACTCGCCTTAAACAGGTAATTTCAACTATAAAGCACATTCATGACAGGTTGCTTACACTTGAAAACCTTAAAAAGATAGTCTTCAATCACGAATTAAAGGCAAACGAACGAGACCACCTCCAAAAATTCGTTGAAAAGCATTATTGGATATTTGGTGAAGAATACCGGATGGTTTGTGCAGAAGAAGTAAAGTTTGATGACGCTTTGCGCAAATATCTTTATATCCTGCGAGGTGTTGATGAGAAGAAATTTATCGAGCATCCTGACAAATACAAAGAGATGGACTTGTTCCTTGCAGGAACTGATTTTCGGGATGGTAAACCGCATAATCTTGTCATTGAAATTAAGAATCCAACCACTATTAAGAAGCTAAAAAACAAAGAAGTTGGTCAAATCAAAGAATACATTGATGTTATTCTAAAACAAGACGAATTCAATGATTACAATGAGTTTTGGTCATTTTATTTAATTGGACAGGATTACGATGATATTGTTACAGACGATATTATTGAGATGGAAACAGGATTACTCCGGAAAAAAGACAATCATTGTCTTTACGTCAAAAAGTGGAGTGAAATAACAAATGAAGTAGAAAGAAGATTAAAATACTTATTGGATAAGCTACAAATAGAGCGAAAAAAACTATCGCATAAGACTACCATCATGGAAATAATTGAGGCAAACCCTACCGTTGAAAATTAAGCCTATGTTTATAAAAGCCTTACAAATTAAGAATTACAAATTATTCCCAGCTACAGGTTTCTTTGAACTTTCAGATTTTAATATTCCTGATAGTAACGAGGGAAGTGGATTGACTATTTTAGTTGGAGAAAATGGTTGTGGTAAAACAACAATGCTAGATGCCCTTGCCATGCCTTATGTATCATACAAAGCAGAAGGTTTAGCTTTAAATGATATTAATAACCCCGATGAAAAAGTTGAGATAAATATTTACACTCACGAAAATTATTCATACAAAGGAACAATGCCTAATGCCAATTATATCGGAAAAGGATTTTCTTTTTCTGGTGGAATAAGAACAAAGGGGAGTAATACATATTTATCTTCTATGATAGTCACTGACCAGAAATATATTAAAGCAGATGGCGAAACGAAACCAAAAGATAATGCACCTGATTTAAGATTGGCAGTTAATAACCCTTGGAGTGGTTCACGTTTTAGTGATATAGAATATTTAATTCTTGATAATAAAAGAACCTCTCAAACAAAAAGAGGAACCTTTAATGATACACGTTTTGACCGATTGATGGAGGATTTAAACTATCAATATAGCCAACAAGAAAACCATCCAATAAATTGTAATGATAAAATAAAAGAGGTGAAAAGTGGCGATTTTAAAGGTGTAATGACTGGTTTAAAAGAAGCATTAGATAAATTTTCAGAGATTAGTGGCAAGGATGTAAAGCTTAAATTAATGGATAATTGGAAGCCTTTTACAAATGCTTTTTTGGGAATTGAAAAGGAAAACCTTCAAACTCTTCCATTAAATCAATTAGGTTCTGGTTATGAAATAATCTTCTCACTTATCTATGCCTATTATATGTCAAAAAAAGGCAATAAGAAGCTTATTGTACTTATAGACGAGCCAGAACTTCATTTACATCCTAAGTTACAATCTAATTTTGTAAAGCTTCTGCTTGAGTTTTCAAAAGATTCCCAAATAATTATCTCAACACATTCACCTTTACTTGTAAAACAAGCAATGGTAAGCGATAAGATTAAAATTAAAGTTTTAAAAATGAATAACAACAATGTAGAAATAGCAAATCCAAGTACGACAATACTGCCTTATATATCTGCCAATGAAGTCAATTACATTGCTTTTAATTTGGCAACTGAAGAATACCACAATGAGCTTTATGAACACCTATTTCAGAATAATGCCACAAACAACAGAATAAAAGACTTTGATAGAGACTTTTTTCATACAGTAAAAGGCGAACCTAAAAATAGCCCATGGATGGGACGTCTCAATGAAGTAACAATACATACCTTTATAAGAAATCAAATACATCATCGAGCAGAGAATGGGATAGCCGATTATGATAGCGTACTTGATTCCATTAAAAAAATGAGAAGTTTTATTTAAGGCAGTAATGATGAAATTCACAGAAGAAAAATTAGAACACGCTTATATAGAGTTGTTGGAGAACGAAGGGTATTCCCATCAGTTGGGCAATACCATTGCACGCACCGAAGAGGATGTGATTATAGAGGATGATTTCATCAAGTTCCTTTTGTCGAA
>JAFGUC010000038.1 GCA_016938695.1 Candidatus Woesearchaeota archaeon
AAAGCGATGGGGTAAGCCGTCATTGCGAGGAACGAAGCAATCCACTCAAATCGTCATTATGATGTAGCAAAGTGAAATCTCGCAGGGTAAGCTTGGGGGCAACTGTTTCAGGGGCTCTAAAATCAGTGTTATCGTGAGGATGAAGCATGAAGCAACGCGGCATCTTGCAAGGCAAGCTCGAGGGTAATCCGCGTCTAAAAACAAATAAGTGAAGAAACTAATCTATTATTATCAGTTTCTTATAATAATGGGAGTAGAATAAATGAATTTTATTTCCAAATTATTTTTTTTGGGGGGGAAAATGAGTAATTTATTTTCAAAAGGTATTAGTGAATTAAGAGATAAGTTAATTGATTCATCAAGAAGAAATAAGCTTATAAGCTACAAAAGACCTTCCAAATCAAGAAACTTAATAATTATAGATGAATCTGCTGAATTTATTTATGATTATTTAGTTAAAGGTGAAGGTATTTTTAAATTTAAATTTATTCCAGAACCAGCAATTTCCAAAAAAGACTTTGAGAAAATTGATAAAAAAATTAATGAGTATAAAAAAGAGCTAGAAGAAGACTCAAAACAAAACAATAATGAATCTGCAAAACAACTGCAATTTAAAATTGCAAATTTAGAATCTGAAAAGCAGGAACTTCAAAAAAAAGCTTTACTCACGGCAGAAGAAAGAGCACAAGAATTAGGATATGATATTTCAAAAGAACTTCCTGAAATTGATTTGAATAGTTCAAATGTCGATGAGAAGCATATAGATGATTCTTTACAAACACTTCATTATCCAAATGAAATGGACAAAATACTAACCGTTATTGAAAGAGATGCAAGGGCAATCATAGAAGAGACAGGTTCTAATATGTTATATCTTGTTCTTGGTCTTTTAAGGTGGAAGGAGGCTAAAAATTCTGAACAATTTAATAATTCTCCACTTATCAGTATTCCAATTGTTTTAAATAAAGAAAAACGAGCCAATAAATACGAATTCACTTTAGAATATAGTGGTGCTGGAATTGATACAAATAGGTCATTAGCTGAAAAGTTAAATAATGACTATGGAATTATTCTCCCAGAATTAACAGAAGAGTTAAGTTATTATGACTATTTAAAAGAAGTTAGCGAGGCTATTAAGCTTCAAAAAGATTGGTCTTTAAAACATGAAATAGCAATTGATTTTCTAAAATTTGGGAAGATACTAATGTATCAAGATCTAAATGAAGAAAATTGGAAAAATGGTACACCTTTATCAGAAAAAAATATTTTTAAAGACATTTTTGAAGGAAAAGAAATATCTGAATCTGCTATGTTTGCAGAAGAGTATGATATTGATGGGGATAAATTAGCTAATAAAATTCCTATTGTTATGGATGCTGACTCTTCACAACATAGTGCAATAGTAGATGTTTTAAATGGGAAAAATCTTGTAATTGAGGGACCCCCTGGAACAGGAAAGTCCCAAACAATTTCAAATTTAATTGCTGCACTATTAGCAGAAGGTAAATCTGTTTTATTCGTTTCTGAAAAACTTGCTGCATTAGAAGTTGTTCATAAAAGACTTGATTCTATTGGTCTTGCAGATTTTTGTTTAGAGCTACATAGTCATAAATCGCAAAAAACTAAAATCCTAGAAAGCATAAAGAAAAGAGTTGAAGCAAAATATAATGATATGCAAATTCTTGATAGAACAATTCAAGAAATTGAAGAAAAGAAAAAAGAGTTTAAAGAATATATCGATTTACTTCATGAACCATATGGAGCATTAAATAAAAAAGCCTATGACATTTTTTGGTTAGTTGAAAGATATAATAAATCATCAGAGTTTTTAAATTTTGATGTTCCAAATGCAAATATATATAATGACTATAAATTATCAAGTACAATTGAAGAGTTAAAAAAATATCAAACATTTTTGAAAGAGTATAATTTTAATACTTTTTATTGGAAAGGTTTAGATATATACAATCTAAATTTTGTTGATACAGATATATTTATCCAAACACTTAAATCTTTAAAAAATTATTTTATTCAGCTTCAAATACAATTTGATATATACTGCCACCAAAAGTCAAGACAATTTTCTGAGAATTTATATTCCAACCTCTATTTGACTGCCTAAGCACTTTTTTCTACTC
>JAFGUC010000039.1 GCA_016938695.1 Candidatus Woesearchaeota archaeon
AAACAACCAGCGGGCACAACACACTGCATAAAGCATAGCTTGCCGCAGGCGCAACACAAGCTACGCTTCATGCAGCCATCCGTTGTGTGCAACCCCAGCAAGACACCGAAGTGCAACAAATATCCGATTGAAAATAAAATATGATACCAACCCACAAAAGCAAGAGTTTGCCAGCCCCATCCCTGCACCAGTCCCATCGGCTGCCAAACACATGTTTTTTTACCCATCGCACGATTCAAACAGAATTATGGACAATTCAAAACAATAATGTACCGACTCTGCAACAAATATTTATAATTGAGTTCTTCATCCTGTTACTTTGCTAATTATTAATTCATTAAAAAGTAAAGCATGAAAACAAAATTGATTATTACGAGTTTAGTTTTATTGAGCGTGGGAAAAACCGTTTTAGGACAAGTTGTCGATATGGAAATTTTAAACCAATTACCAAAAAACATTGAAATTGATAATTCGAAGCCTCAATCCTACACTATGACAACGGACTACTATGATTATGACTTGCAGGCGAACTTCCTAAGAAAAGCAAGGGTAATTGGGGATTTTACTTGCTATCTTAGTGGTGATTCTGTAAAATGGAACAATGTGTATATTTCACAAATAAGTGATTTGGATACTCCTTTCCCAAAAGGACAAAACCAATCTTATTTTGAGAATTTTAAATACGTGCAATCTGAAAAAATATTAAGCGAGGAAACATTTTCTCAGATACCTCAAATTGACTTTAGACTAAAAAACCTAGTTTGGGATATGTTTGGTTTTGAGATATTTGCTTATGCGTATTGGGATTCATTGGAGCTAAATAAGGAATTTTGTAATCATGTTTTGAATTCAGAAGTTGAAATGGCTAAAGACGGAACATTTGAGAATAAAGAGTTTAAGCTTACATGGATTGGAATAACTAAAGTAAATAGTGAGCTTTGTGCAATTATAAAATACTCTCAAATGAATGGCAAACTAAGTTTGAACCTTGAAAATATCAAAATGAAAGGTAGAAGTCATTATTGGGGAGAGGTATATGTTTCATTAAGTGACAAGCAAATTGAGCATGCAACTTTATCGGAAGATGTTATTACTGATGTTACCATTAAGGGTAGACCAGAAAACATTTTAGGCTATACAGTAAGAAAAATTGAATTAGCGAAAATAAAATAATTATAACGATGAAGGGAACTACAAAAAGAAATAAGGTAGTAGTATTTGCCATAGCAATCGCTTTTAGTATATTATTTTCATTAATTTTTAAATGGATTCAAACAGGAAATCCATTTAAAACTGAAACAATTGTTTATGGTGTAATTGTATTTCTAAACATCATCATCCTTGGATATGTTGGTTATGTTACGCTCAATAAATTTTCTAATAAATCAACGATTGAAACTCAAAAGAAAATTATACCAGCTTTTTTATTGTTTGTTATTCTTTCTCTAATGATTGCGTTAGCAATTGTAAGCATTGGCGTTTACTCATTCTATTTAGTAAAAGGGCTTAACACGTCTAACTTTATTAATCATTTATTTAAAGTAGAATTAAGTAGTGCTATCAAACAGTTTTCAATTTGGATTTTAATTGGTTCGACTTTCTTTTTTTACATTATTTGGCGAAAAGCGATAGAACGAGAACAAAAGTTGCGAGAAGAAAATCTGAAATACAGATACCAAAATCTAAAATCACAGGTTAATCCCCATTTCTTGTTTAATAGCCTGAATACTCTTTCGGAAATAGTGTACGAAGATGCAAAAATAGCCGACAAATACATTCAAAAGTTATCAGGGATATACAGATACATTTTGGAAAATGAAGAAGTTGATTTAGTGCCTCTAATTAAAGAAATTGAATTTGTAAAACAGTATTTTGACATTCAGAAAGTTCGTGACAATAATAAGATTTTGTTGGAAATTGATTTTCAGGATGCCAACGAATTTAAAGTTGTACCTGTATCTTTGCAGATTTTGGTTGAAAATGCTCTAAAACATAATTCAAGGTCAGAAAAATTACCGTTGAAAATCCGTATTGAAAGAAATATTGATAAAATTGTGGTTTCTAATAATATTCAGAGAAAAAATATTTTAGAAAGTAAATCAAGAACAGGGTTATTGAACCTAAAAGAAAGAGTAAGGCTTATTCTTGACAAAGATTTGATATATGAAGAAGATAACAACCAATTTATTGTAAAACTACCCTTTATTAAGTCGTAGAGATGAAAGTGTTAATAATAGAGGACGAAAAACCTGCTGCACATAAGTTATTAAGATTGTTAGGAGAAATAAATCCAGACATTGAGATTATGGATGTTCTAAAATCGGTAGAAGACTCTATAAATTGGTTTTTGCATAATCAAAAACCAGACCTGATATTCATGGATATTCAACTTGAAGACGGAATTTGTTTTGAAATATTTGAAAGCACCTCGATTCATACACCCATAATTTTCACAACAGCTTATGATGAATATACATTAAAGGCATTTAAAGTGAATAGTATTGACTACCTTTTAAAACCGATTGATTCGGATGAACTTAAAAATGCAATACAAAAATTTAACGTACATTATAAACAAACAGATTATTCAAGTTTTGAGTCAATTATAAGTCAGTTGCAACCTAAAACGAAAGAAAGATTCTTGATTAAAATTGGGGAACATTACAAGTCGGTACAGACATCAATGATTAATTGTTTTTATATCAATGAGAGATGTAATTTCATTCATGTAGATAATGGAAAAAATTATCCAATTGATTATTCCCTAGATAAAATAGAGCAATTGATTGATTCAAAATCATTCTTCAGGATTAACAGGAATTTTATAATTAATTATTCTGCAATCCAGGATATTATTGCCTATTCATCGAATAGATTAAAAATCGTATTGATATACTGGACTGAAAAAGAAGATATAATTGTAAGTAGAGAACGTGTTATGGATTTTAAAGAATGGATGGACAGATGATTCCTTCCCTTCGCTTGAATACACATTGCCAAGCCACACAAGCTAAACACAAAGGCCAAAGCTTGGCAAAGAGTATTCAAGCCCTTTCGCACGGTTAGATTCGAACATTGATAAAAAAAGAATTAAATTTAGAGAATGACAATAAGGGCAGCACACAACACGCAATATACGTAAGCCGGGGGATGTGGGTAAATGTAACTTTTGTACATTTAATCAAAATTGTAACGGTTTGACAAATTGGAGCTTCGAAATCCCGGCCTCCGCATATTGCCATCCGTTGGCTGCAACTGTAAGAAACCAGCTAAAATGAAAATTGATTTAGAAAATATAGGACAGTTTACAATTCCTCTTTGTGATTACAAGGGAAATTGGATTTTTAGAGATGAGAATGACAAATTAGCATCAAAAGAACATCAAGACCAAATTATGATTCTAAACAAGGATGCGTCTAAATATTTGTGGGACTTTGAGATGGGATTAAATATTGATTGTTCAGAGAAGTACTTTAATCAATTATCGATTTTTGACTGTGATTATAAAAATGAAAAACAAATTAAAAAACATCTTTACAATATTGGAATCCCATTTGGACAACTTGTATTCATATCAATGCAACCTAATTTGGGATTTTTGTTGACTTGGAAAATGGTGATAAAATACTCACATAATTTATTTAGTGGGTGTGACCAATCTGTTTGGGATAAGACTTTAAATTGGAGACTTGAATATCATCACGATGGTTTATTCACATACGGAAAAGATTATATTTTTGATGCTCAATCTGCAGTAAGCATTCGGTCAACCACGTCTTGTTTTGCAACAAAGACAGCATAGGTCATTGAGAGTTTCTCCAAAACATTCGGAGAACTTT
>JAFGUC010000040.1 GCA_016938695.1 Candidatus Woesearchaeota archaeon
AATCTTTAATCAAACCACAACAACCAATCATCGTAACTACCTCCGGATATTAATATCATTGTTTCTAATCTTTAATCAAACCACAACCGCGGTTAATTGTAAATCTTAGTGCTTCCGAATATCATTGTTTCTAATCTTTAATCAAACCACAACATAAAGGCTCGTTAAATTCATTTAATGCGGAATATCATTGTTTCTAATCTTTAATCAAACC
The DNA here is from genome assembly GCA_016938695.1 of Candidatus Woesearchaeota archaeon. Lineage (GTDB taxonomy): Archaea > Nanobdellota > Nanobdellia > Woesearchaeales > JAFGUC01 > JAFGUC01. The sequence continues at coordinate 215 of JAFGUC010000040.1, forward strand.
ACAACCGAAGAAGTAGATAGGTTTTCCTTTTCAATAATATCATTGTTTCTAATCTTTATTAATGCCACAAAAGGTGAAAGCAATTATGAATTTAAGTGAAAGAAATTGAGCATAAAAAGAAAGAGACAAAGTATAAACCTTGTCTCTTTTTTGGGTGCAGCCGATTTACATCAAGCCCCACCGTAAGTATTTAAACTCACTAGTGCAAATATACAAGGTTTTCAATTCAAAAAAGCGAATTGGATATATTAGATTTTAATTAGGGATTTATTCTGGCGCAAAAGCTTTTATTGAAACTTCACTTGTAATGTGAGCCAAAGTTGAGAAGCATATAGTATCCTTAACTTAATATTAATTAAGCATTAAAATTTAATGATACTTGATTTAATTATTTTAAAATCAATATGTCAAAGAACTATTATATTTTATATAAAATTAATTTTACCAGTTGTAGTTATATTGAATTCATAACCTTCGACCATCATTTTCAATTTATTAACTTGAAGCCTAATTTGCTCAAATGGATTTTGAAAATCTACGTCATAAATTTCCTTTAATTCACTAGCAGGTCTTGCTTCAAAATGGGCTCTAAAAGTAAGTCTACCTTGTGAATCAAATTTTGATAACTTATATAACCTTTTATATAATTCCACTTCGCTAAGTTCAAGTATTTCTTCTGGATGTTCTTTATAAAAAAGTACCATTAAACCTTTTTTGAGGGTATATTTCAATGGGAAACCAGTTTTATCATGAGGATTGGTAACAATATCATAAGTTTTCTTTAATTCTCTATTACTTAATCTATAATACAAACCTGCATCTATATTATTAACAATTTCAAACGACCTCTTAATTTTACCTTTCTTGTCAAATCCTTCATAAATAATTATAGCAAAATTTTCATCATTTTGCGCGTACACTTTTTGTTTGTGTTCTTGTTTAGATATTGAAAGATCAGCATGATACTTTATGTCCAATGGGTTTTTAACGGAATTAGCATAGATTCGAACTTTTTTAATTGGAATCCCTTTTTCTTTGTTCATCCATACAATGTCATTTAATTTGTTTTTCTGTTGTGAATTCGATGAAATTGATAAAGTAGCATTCGTCATAGCTTCTTTTATAATATCCTTTACAGCAGCATCAACAATATTCTCAATATCTGCTGTTTTTAGGCTTTCCAAATCTTTTCGGATTACATAGCGAATTTCTTCCTGATTAAGAGGGTCTTTAATGGCGCCATAAATACTATCTTGGTGCAAAGAACCCCGAACAGTATCTCCTTGTTGCAATCTTGGAATTCGTTTCCCTTCTTTGTTTAATTTGTAAATTATTTTCCCGAAGGAATCTTTCTTTGGAACTGTATTTCCATTATTATCTCTTGTAATTTCTGCAACATATTGTTTTTTCCCTCTAATTCTTACAATCTTTTTCGATTGTTTTTTTACATTATCGGGAGTATAATGCGAAATCAAAATTTCATCTTCTATTTGTTTTAAATCCTCGGTGAAAGTTTTCCAGGGTTTTGAATTTGCCAATAATTTCCGGGCATCGTTAATCTGCTCTTTGTCTTCCAATGTCCAGGCACTTGCCAATACATCATATTTATCTTTAGTCATACAGGCCATCGTAATAGCATCAATGGTATGGTGAGTATGCTTACTGCGGTCTTTAACTTCATAATATTTTTTACCATTTTCCTGATAACTCTGCTGTATCCCCCAAATTTTACGGAATTCTGCAACCATACCACCTTTAACAGATTCTACTCTGTTAAAATAAGATTTAAGATATGCCTGAGCATATTTGGTAATAACTCCAATATCCGGTATTTGACTGTTTTTAAATCCAACTTTAGGTTCTTCCCAAACAAAGCGATCATATTTTCCTTTTAAATAATCACGCTTTAAGCTAAGATAATGCCTTCTTCTAATCTTTCTGTCTTTGGCTTCTTTTGTTGCCGCTGCCTTTGTAGATTTAACAATTTGATCAATTTCCCAGCTTATCTTCTCCGCTTCTTTCCTCCAATGGTCAATTCTTAATAAGATTTCTTCATGATTTGTTAATTCAAAAGGCATTTTATTTTTCTTAATATCTCTATTAAAACGTTGGCTACATAAGGTTTTATTCATCAAAGAATTATCCTGTGAAATGCTTCTTGGAATGGTATGCTCAATATCATAATCCGGGTTGTTTCCAATTATTTGCGCAATTCCAATTGATTTGCCTTGCTCATAAATTTCTTTTTTATCTTGTTCTATCCATAATTGATAACGCAAAATATCATCTTCGGTAGGTTCAATTTCTTTTTTTGTTTCTTCCAGATAGAGCTTCTTTATTTCTTCACGATAACTTTCTCTGTTTTTTTTATTTTCATTCTGAAAATCCTGAATTCCTTTGCGTTTATTGGCATCATTGAGTTCACGTGCCATTTCTATATGAATTGTGGTTTTTGAATCAATTTGCCCTTCTAAAATCAAAGTATTTAATACTTTTCGCAATTGATGTAACGCACGCATTGCCATCGGATTTTTAATAGAAGAAGTGAGCGGACTACCTAAAACTATTTTTCCATCAACTATTTTCTTCTTAAACACATCAATATCGGAGGGATGATAGAGTTTTTTCAATTGTTTTTCGTTCGTACAAAAAACTACTCCATCTTCATTTTTACCACTTAGAAATTCTAAAACTTTTTCGTCTAGACGCTTAATCTTTACAAACTCATATTTTTTTAATTGTTCAATAAAAACTGGAAATACCATATTCAGAATTTGTTCTTTATTTTCAACAATTTTGTGGTACTTATAAAATGAAATTAATTTTTTCTCTAAATCGTCTTTGAAGTTTTTTTCAGCTTCTTTTGAATAGTAATTATTGTCCTTTTTACAATCTTTTATTAAACTATTAACGGCATCCAAAAGTCCATTCTCATAAACGTGATTGTCAATTATTTCAGCAATTTTATCTTGAATATATTTCCGTTGAATATGATCTTTCCATATTTTTTCATCCACAATTTTCTCAATATTTGCCATGAAAACTGCATGTGAATACAATAAGCCAGTACGAACGTAAGGAAGTATTTTATTAATTGCATTTAAACTTAAAGCAGCAAAATCTTTTTTCAATTTAATCTTACTAAATGATTTTGCACTTTTTTCATCTATCCCTAATTTTTCTTTTGCATATTCATATAAATAAATATCAGTGGTTGAAACAGATAACAAATGCCATAGGTCTTTATAATCAACATTTCTATTTACAATTTCTCCTTTTGCATTTTTAGTTTTATACTGATAATTTTTTGTTTTCCAATCTTCTCCAAAAACATTCTTCAAAGATGCGGAAACAATACATCCTGCAACAGAATCTTTTGGTTTGTAATTAAATAAATAGTTTGTTTCTTTCGCATTAAAAGATTTGTAAAACTCAAATGTTTCTCCTTTTGGGATTAACTCTTTGGCTATGTCTTCAAAATTGAAACTATCTTTTTTACGAAAAAATTTCGGAACTATTTTTTGTCTCTCCTCAAAAGTTAGAAAACGTAGAATTTCATCTTCAGGAGTTTTAATTTTTATACTATTTATATAGGTCCACATTCTGTATTCTTCATAATCAGGATGTGAAATTGCACATCGCGATTTGCTCTTTTCAAAAGAACATTTACCAATCAATCCTTTTTGAGATTTTAAAGGTCTTTGAAAAAATATAGCTTTGTATATATCTTTTGCTAAGCCAAAATATCGTTTTTCAGGCAATTGTTCAGTTTCAATTATACCATCAATTCCTTGGGTTTTACAAATGATTTCAAATTCTGCAAGATAATGTTCTTCCCTGGCCGTATATTGGTTTCTTATCTTACCTTTATTGTATAAACTAAATAAATACTGTCCCAATGTCTCGAAATTTCCATCCTTCATCACTTGCGAAATCTCACCTATTTTTTGTTTTACAACTCCTAAATCTTCTTTTCTATTCAGTCTGGCTATTACTTCTTCTTTGGCTTTTTCAAAATCTTTAGGATTGGCTTTAATTATCTTTTCAAGGGCATTGTATAATGTTTTTAATTTCTTTTCTCCTTCATCCAAATCTTTGGCATTCTTATCTAGAATATCTAATCCATCAAAGTAATCTTTAATTTCATTTTGTAAATCATTGCTGTTTTGAATCTCTTCTATTCGATTTTCTAAATTAGGCGCATGTTGTTCAATTATACCATCAGCAGACTGATCTAATCTATTGCTTAAAAAACCTCTGCGTTGTGCAATATGATAGAAAGCTCTTCCTATTTCATATAATGTAGCCTTTTGTTTACTGGCCTTATTTCTAAAATAATAGGGATTGATATTTTTCTCATCATCTGTTCTTAACCATTGTAGGAATTCTGGATTAAGAGGATATTTTTTGAATCCGGACTTTCTCCATTCTTTTACCTCATCAATAGGCAAAGGACACATATTGTTCATCGAAAGAATCATTAATGTCTCATATTTTCTTAATTTCCTTCGGAATTTTATTCTTCTGGCGCTTCTGAAATTGGTACGTTCAGCAGCTCTCGAACTTTCAACACCTTTTTCCGTTTTTACACCTTCTGAAAATATTCTAGCACCCTTATCAATTAATAAAAACTCATTATCTTCTTTTTCAACAATCGCCCACCCTATTGAATTGGTTCCAAGGTCAAGTCCTAATATCTTTGTCATAATGTTTTATTTAAATAATATATATTTTATAATTAGTGCCCTCGTTTAAAATAGTTTTTCTATATTTGACACTTAAGATTTTTACTAATCTTTAAATCTTATCACAATAAGGCTATATGCCGTAGATGAAAGTCTTTAGTCCTGCTTCGGTGGGACTTTCTTTTTAATAGATCTTTCTGTTCCATTTCTAAAAATTTAACGCTCAGCTATGCTCCCAGGGTAGTATCTATAAATAGCTTGTGTTATATGTCCTCCAAATATAGAATAAATATTTAAACTAAGGATTGCCTGTGGATAAGTATTTTAAAAACCTTATCTTCTATTCCAGACTTTAGGTCCAGAAAAGCGCAACACACAAGAATAAGCTTATTATAACAAGACTAAAATAAGGTTGATTTAAAGGGATAATTGTTTTTTCTACTAAGGTTTAAGCTAAGAAAAACAAGAAGGTTTCATTAGCTATTTTTATCCTTTTCTTTGTGCCTTTGTGCCTTCGTGGTAAATTTAA
>JAFGUC010000041.1 GCA_016938695.1 Candidatus Woesearchaeota archaeon
AAGATTTTGTTTTAAAAAACATAGATAACCCCATACAAAAAATCTTTTTAGAAGAAGTAGTTCAAAAAATAAAAGAAAAATCATCATCTTCAGAACAACAAGCAAAAATTGCAATTCTAATGGTGCAAGGAATACCATATGACGATTATGCAGCAGAATCCAATAATATAGATGCAAGATATGCATATGAAGTTCTATATGACATGAAGGGTGTTTGCATGGAAAAATCTGATTTATTGGCATACTTACTTAGAGAACTAGGATTTGGTGTTGCAATATTTGAATTTGAAAATGAAGAACACAGAGCGGTTGGAATAAAGTGTAACGACGGAAATTATAATAGTCAATATTGCTTTATTGAATCAACAGACTATTTTCCAATTGGCAAAATCCCAACAGATTATGTGGGAAATGTTAATATCAAAAATGCTAATCCAGAAATTATAATAATCAGTGATGGAAAAACATTCGAAAATTAATAAACATTTTTACAAAAAAAATGCAAACTTCCCACGGGTGGAGGAGGGGGATCAACGCACCGGAGGGTGAGAATCTTCTGAAAGTTCTAATAAATCAGAATTACATACCTGATTTAAAGAAACTTTCACGGAGTTCGAATCGGGGCGAAAACTTTTCTCAAATCCTAATAAATAAAAAATTAGCTCACAGATTTCACGAATGTCTTCGACATACACAGATAAATCATTTATACATTATCTTTATTTTTTTTCCTCTGTCCTATCCATTAAATCAGTGTACGCGAAAGCGTCCGCGAGCCATAACTGCCCCTTTGCCCTATTACGTATTTCCATTTCTCTTAATTTTATCACTTCTTTTATTTTTCACTTCTCTCAACCATCATCAAACCTTAACACAAAATCTCTTTTCACTTGTCTATCCATTAAATCAGTGTACGCGAAAGCGTCCGCGAGCAATAACTGCCCCATTCCTTAATATTCCAAACAAAATCACAACTTCAAAAATCCATTCATAATCTTCGGCAAAAGCGTCTTATCCCTAGTAAACAATCTATACGTTCCCTTAATCAAATCAGGAATATCCTCCGAAGAAAACTTCAACCTATAATTATCAACAGAAATTTTATCCTCATAATCATAATCTTTAATATACAAATTCCCATCCAAACCAACAATTGGAATAGTAATATTATTTCCCGATGAATAAAATGAAATAGGACAGGTTTTTTCAGAACTTCCCTCAACTGGCAACACATTTTCAAAAAAAGAACCATACAAACTTCCACCACCCATCAAACATTC
>JAFGUC010000042.1 GCA_016938695.1 Candidatus Woesearchaeota archaeon
GGAGAAAAATTAAACGGAGAATATTGTTTGGTAAAAACAAGTTACGGCGCAAAGCCAGAAAAGAGTTGGTTGTTTTTTAAGAGATAAAATTATTTTCTAGAATACTTATCTATTAAGTTATTTATATTTTTATTTTTCTGTTTTTCAATTGCATAATTAATCTTTTTTTGTTCTCTAAATAAAGAAGCATCTCTCTCTCCTTCTTTAATTAATGATTGAGCTTTTTGCAATAATCCTTTTTTATGATTCCATCCAGAAACTTTTTCAACAACTTCATCTGTGAAATACCTAGTAGACAAGAATCCATTGTTTCCAGAAGGATCATATCCAGAAACCATTGTCCCTCTAATCGAAGCTGATTTTCCAATCATTTTTCTATAAACAATTGTAGGTTGTTTCCCGACATCTAAGATGCCCATTTTTCCTTTCTCTGCAATCGAACCAGGATGGTGTCTATCGGCAGTCCAACAATAAACAGCAGGGTCATTTAAACTTACAAGTTGATTAGCAATTTGACTAATTTCGGTTCTTCCATGCCACATTTTATGTGTAATTGCTGCTTTAATGTCTCCAGGTAATGTTACAGAATCGAATCCAAAACTTTGTCCTGAAGAGCTTTGTCCTCTAACTATTAATCCTCGTTTTTCATATTCAAGACCTAATAAACCTCTCATTACATTAGCTTCGTCTTCAGATTTTCCATTGCCCGAACTCATCCAGTGATTTCCGGCTCCTAAATATAATTTAATTCCATTATCCATCATTTCTCTGTTAATAGGCCCAAGAATTTGGCTAAATTGTTCTTTCTGTCCTTCTGGTTTAAAGTCGGGTATTGATAAAACATATTCCTCATTCGTCAGTTTCATAATTTCATCAATTTGTTTTTTCGTTACATTTCCTTCTCTTAATTTGGCTTCTAAAGTCTGCATTCTTCTTATTTGCGTCATTGGGTCAACTCCAAATCCTTCTCTTGAAGAATCATAACTTCTCCATGCCTGTTCTCCATTCATAGATTCAGTCATGATAGCAAAATTAATTCGAGAGAATCCATAGGCCTGCAAAGCCGCAAGCTGAGAAGATGAAACTCCATCAATTAGTGAAGTTCTGCCCATTGTAGAATATGCACCAACATGAATATCGTTTTCTAAAAAAACATGATTAATTGTAGGTTTAATTTCAATTAATATTTCTTGTTTTTTTTCGTTAAGCTCTTTTAATTTTTTCTTATAATTTCTTTTTGTTGTATTTTTTTTTGCTTTGCTTAATTTTAATTCATAAGAAGCTATAGAATTATTAATTTTGTCAAATTTTTCTCCATATTCTTTACCGACTTTAGAAAGATAATCATCATTCCAAAATATTTGTTCAGTACTCATATCTGGATGTTCAATGTATAAAAGGGGTCCAGTAGTATTTCCGCCTTTAATAATTCTTTTTACTGGCCAAGTTCCCTTATTCCCTTTTACTGCTAATTCTCCTAATTTAGATGTATCATGTCTTGTTGGAAGTTTAATATAATCAACAATTCTATCATCACCAGCATATTTGCCAATTTCAGTTTCTGGATCAATCGCAAATTTCTTTTGATGATTGTATCCATCGGCACCATAGCTTGTAAATAATATTTTTGCATGAGCAAAATCTCTTTTATTAAAGTCTTTTAATTTTTCAGGATAAAATTTCCCCTTCTGAATTGCTTCAGATATTTCTCCTTTGTGGAATCCAATTAATTGAGCCATGCTATTTAGAATGGGTTCATTTGATAACTGAGAATTTGTTCTTGGCATTGAAGTCATTAATGTTCCTATTGGTCTTTCTGGATTATTGTTTCCTTCAAGGATATGTTGTGGGTCGGGAACTTCTACGGTTATAATATCATCAGTATGTAGTTTTATATCAAGGTTTGTTCCAATGATTTTTTTTAATTCAGGGATGAGAATTTTCGTGTATAAATCTTTGTAGATATCTTTCTTTATAGTTTCAAGGGCTTTTGCTTGAGTCGGAGTTATTGCAATTTTTTTTGTAAACCAAGAATGTCCCTCCATAGCTTCAACGAGCATACTATGTTGGAAGGCATTTGCTTCATTTATTTTATCTTCAAGTTCAGAAATTTTATTTTCAATTTTTTGTTTTTTATTAAAAAGATTTTCTTTTCTATTAATGGCCTTCTTAAAAGTTGTATTTTTAACAATATAGTTTTCAACGTTTGCATTAAAAAAATCTTCAAAGTCTTCTTCTGTTGATCCCTTTAAGGTGAAAAAATTCTTTTTTGCATTTTCTTTTAGGCTTTTGAAAGTTTCAGAATCCATATTAAAATAATCTTCAATGTATCCACGAAATTCTTTTCCTCTTTCTTGAAATTCGACATATTCTTCATCATCGCTCACGTCAGATTTCGGTAAATCTTCGCCATCTCTTAAATCAACTAGGTAATCGTAAAATCCTTGAGAAATATCATTTTGAATCGAGATTGTTTTATAATCCCATAATGTTTCTTCAAACTTTTTTTCAAGGTTTGGTAGTTCTTTTGTTGCCTTTGTCATTCTGCTGTGCAAATTCCTTAAAATAGCAATGTGTTGGTCTTCAATTTCTGATTTATTCGCATCATCATTGTATGAGAAATAAAAGTGAATGGGTACATTTTCAGATAAATTTTTAACGAGTGGAGCTAAATCATGTGCAGCACTTTTTGCGGCTTCTTCTGGAGAATCAAGTGTATTTATAACAGTTTCCTCAAGCCTTCTAATATCTCTCTGAGAAAGAGCTTTTGGTCTTCCTAAGGCTTCATTTAAGTATCCCAATTCTGTTTTAATTTGCTCAATTTCATTTGAATCCTTTTCTTTATCTGTTTTATTAAGTCCAGTCATCAAGGCTCTTTTGTTTTTCAGTTTACCAAACATTTGAATCATTTCGGGCATTACGCCACCTTGCATATGATAACTATTCATCATCTCATCAATGCCTAAAGATTGTCTAATTAATTGTTCTCCTTTAAATGCGTCGTTATTTGTGTAAAGAGTACCAGTCCCCATCTCTGCAGAAAACATATGTGCTTTGGTTATTCTATAATCTCCAAATTGATTATCCCACCTTAATTTATGTTGATTTACAAGTGTGCTGACCAATGCATCTTCATAATCAAAAAATCCTTCATTTGTTGGAAGGTCGGTTGCTTCAGGAAGATTCCAAATTCTTGCAATTTTGTTCATTTGATCCCATACTTCCTCTTTTGATTTCCCAATTGTTTCAGAAATTTTAGAAAGAGTAGGAATATAATCTTCAAAAATAGAAGGCGTAATCATGAACCTTCCAGTATCATGCGGAGAAAGTTCTTCCATAGTTTTCAGAAGCAATCGGTCATCATTATTAATAAGCAATCTTTCCTCAAGAATTTTGGGTATTTGATTCCCCCTCTTTCCCACCATAAATCAAAAAACAAAACCATCTTTTTAAAGAATTATATTTTCTAAAACATAGTAACAAAAGAATATACAATATGTTGTAGAATTACCTAAAGAGGTTATGATAAAA
>JAFGUC010000043.1 GCA_016938695.1 Candidatus Woesearchaeota archaeon
AGCGGTCAGATTTTCGCATCTGAAGAACGAATATGTTTCGCATAAATGCTCAAGCATAAATAGAAAATGGGCCTGCGGAGATTTGAACTCCGGACCACTCGATTATCAGTCGAGCACTCCACCAGACTAAGCTACAGGCCCAAAAAGAACGCCCTCGGGGGGACTCGAACCCACGACCCCGCGGTTAACAGCCGCGTGCTCTACCGACTGAGCTACAAGGGCATCATAAAAATTCAATTTTCAAGGTATTTATAAACCTTTCGATTATCCTGTGAAAACAAATTATACTCGATAAGACGAAAATTCTATAGTATAAAAAATTTTAGAATCATAAATCCGACTGCAGAAGCCATCAACCCAAACAAAAGAAGTAAATTTACAAATCCACTAAAATTCTTTTTTTCACCAATAAAACCAATTAAAATTCCTTTAAACATTGTGTTTGAAACTAACGCTAAAAAAGATGAAAATGTAGCAACTAAAGGCGATATTTCACCAGTTAAAGCTAGATTTGCTAATGATAAATTAACTGCATTAAATGACAATAATCCTGATGCAAAAGAAACAATGTAAATACCAGTTTGTCCTAAAATTACAAACAAGATTCTTGATGCAATCATCACAATAAAGAAAACACCAAACAAAAACGCCATTCTCTTTAATGAAAAAGGTGATTGAACTGCAGGATGTTTCATCTTGGAATCATCAACAACTCCTTTTCGGTACAAAACAAAAGCCATTGAACCAAAGGCGAGTAAAGCACAAATAAACGGAAAAAACAAGAATTTCAACATTTGACTGTTGATAAAAAGAACATCAAAAAAACCTCTTAAAATCATAGCAAAAAAAGCCATAATAATTCCAAACGCGCATATATTAAAATCTGCTTTCTTCTGCTTTGACTGAGCACTAAAATTCATAACAACTCCATTACTTGAAACAAGACCTCTAAAAAAAGTACTATACGCTAAACCTTTTTTCCCGAATAATTTCATGAGTAAATACCCGACAAAACTAACTAATGAAATAACAATCACCATCGACCAAATCTGGTGAGGATTTAAAAACGTAAAAGAAATCGAATCAGAGCCAATTAAATCATAGTTCACAAGAAGATTATACAACCAAGGAAAAGATTCTAAAGTATAGTTTTTGTTTGGTAAAAAAGGTAACAAGATAATAGCAGTAATAATGAATTTTGCAGTCATAACTATTTCTTCTAAATCAATCATCTTAAAGATAATCGACGCCTGTTTTTTCAAAGAATTTACTAGAACCGTGACTAAAGTAAAAACCGTTGCAACCTCAGTATACCCAAAAATGCATAAAGATCCTAAAATAAAAGTCATAATCAAAGTATACTGAACAGAAGCCATCACTGTTCCACTCTTAAAATAGTTCAAGACGGAAAAAACAACAAAAATCAAAAAAATACAAATAAAACCAATCATGAAAAAATATGGAGTTTTCAAAACTTTAGTTGATAAATAAGCAAGCAAAGAACCAAGTAACGAAACAAAAATAAAAGACTTCAAACCTGGAACAGATTCGCCTTTTCGTTTAATCAATTCATGGTCAATTCCAAGAAGAACACCAATTGCAAGAGCATAAATAAAACCCATGTATTGATTCAGATTAATAAACTGACTAAGATCAAAGACTTCCATTATATATATTACCACCAATTAAAAAATATAAAGATTTGTGACTATTTACCAGTAATCTTTTTATGCAAATCTTCTTCGTCAACAACTATACCTAATTTTTTAAAGAAAATTATCATATTTTTTATATCTCTAGCAAGTAAATCTGCAGAAGTCTGTGCATCAAGAGGCATTGATTGACTAACATCAATTATAACAGGTTCTTGATTCATGTTCAAAATATTGTATGCAGATAAATCGCCATGAATCAAACCTGCCTTTTGATACATCATAATCATTAAATTAATTATTTTGTCAGTCATCTCTTGTGGATTATCAATATAAGAATCTTTTAATTTAGGAGCAACTTCCTTACCATCATCAATTTGTTCCATAACTAAAACATTATTCAAAAATGCTATCGGTTTAGGAACCCTAACACCAGCTTCTCGTAATTTCAATAAATTTCTATATTCTCGCTGACACCATGCAAAGATAATTTTTCGACGTTGTCTTCTAAGACCTTGATATCTAGGATCATACTTTATATAATCATACAATCGATTAAAGTCACAAGTCTCTAATCTATAAATTTTAATAATTACATACGTGCCATCTAAACAACGCGCACTAAAAGTATTAGCTTCCTTACCCATAGAAACAGTGCTTTCTAGCTCAACAAAATGACCTTGAGATTCTAATCTAAATATATTACGCAGTGTAAAATCATCAAAAACATTTTGATATGTATCCCATTTCTCATGTGCAATTTTAGCCATAAACAGAAAAATCTCATCTTGGGGTTATAAATATTTCTAAATAACCCAATATTTAGTCAAATTTTTTGGGTTTGCTAAAGGATCTAAACCATCCTTACCAAATTTATCAGCAATATATCTGCATCCAGAATGACATTTATCAAAAAAACCACAAGTAATACAAATTTCAGGAATTGTTCCATTATAGAACCTATTAAAAGAATCAACTAAAAAATCATCATTTGAAAATACAGTATATTTTGATTTTTCTTCAGATTCACACATTGAAACTTTTCCAACAGGATCAACCATCACAGAATTAAATGCTGAACACTCAACATCATGAGTTGAAACAGATGAAACTACATTAGACTTTAATGCACAATAAGGAATACACCCAAATCTAAAAACTGTTCCATACTTGGAATTATAATCATATATTTTCTTAACAGAATTTAAAATTAAATCTGAAGAAACATTATCATATCCCTTAACAGGAATTGGTCGAGTAACAAGCCAAGGAACTTTTAAATCTCTAAAAAAATCCATATATTTATCTAAATCCAAAAGATTTTCTGTCGAACCAATAGTACAACAAATTAAGTTAATATTAGCTTTCCTCAATAAATTTATAGAATTTAATTTCTTAGAAAATTCCTTTTCATCAAAAGAATGTAATGAAACCAAAATCATAGACACATTTTTCGATAAAAAATCAATATGAGATTCAGTTATCAAAGTTCCATTAGTATAAAGCGACACAACAAGACCTTTTTGTTTTGCATAAGAGATTATATCAAATAAATCCGTACGTAAAAATGGTTCTCCTCCAGTCACAGTAAATTTCTTTATTCCTTTTGACGAGAGAATATCAATCATTTTTTTAATAGAAATAATATCCATATTATTCAAGGACTCAAAATGCTCCTTATTAAAACAAAACTCACAACGCATATTACAATTATACGTGGATTCAAATTTAGCAGTATCAATCAAAAAATTATTAGCAGTAGAATGTAAAAATTTAGTTTTGTATTCAATTCCATATTTATCCATTTCAAAAGAATCAAGATTAAGTAAAAATAAAGAAACATTAGGACTATTATAGTATTCTGAAACAAAATCAAAACAAGAATCATCCCAAAACAAAGATTTCAAAAATTCATTCTCAACTAACAAAGGTTTAACACGCATCTTAACAACATAATCAGTAACATCAGCTTTCAAATCTATGAATTCGTTCTCAAAAAGAGAATAACTTCTGTTCTTCTTTTCAATAAAACATCCTAAAACATTTCTACCGAAAACCTTTCGATAAAATACAGGAACTAAACAAGAAGAATCATTTACATAATATCTGAAATGACGAACTAGAATATCATTAAAATCAAAAGCAATAGATTTATTTAATAATTTCAAATCAACAACATCAAGAAGATTATCAATAAAGAAAGTCTGACTATAATTATTCAAAAAACCAGAAATATCAATAATAGAAGAAGTCTTTTTCAATTCAAAAAAACTTCCATAGCGACTACCAAAACCTAATTTCTTCTCAACAAGTATATCAAAACCAAATTTTTTAAACGCAGATTTAAGACTGGTAATATCATAATATCGATTTGGCAATCTGAGCATAAAGTTATACATAGACAAATCAAAAGAAGAATTCTCCAAAATAGTAATTTTAAAGATTCCACCTAAGGATAAAAGCGAATATATTTTTCGCAAATATAATTCAACATCAAAAAAAGAATTAAATGATAGCCGGTCAATAATTAAATCATAAGTATAACTAGACTCATAATCCAAAAAGTCAGAACATACAAAATTAACTAATGAAGATAATTTCTTTGCTGCATTAATTGCATATTTTGAAAAATCAACAGCATCAACATTTTTAAATTTATTTTCTAGTTTTACTGAGAAAGAACCTATACCGCAACCAACGTCAAGAACTGAATTTTTATTAGAAACATTAGAAAAATTCAAGTACAAATCATCAAGCTCAGGAATAAAGATGTTTTTATGTAAATAATAATAACAATCCCATAAGAAAGAAGAATATTTATTAGAATTATCTTGAAACAATTTAATAATATCGTCATTAGAAGAAACGTCATAAACTCCAGATAAAGAATAGTTCGCAAGATAAAAACTTAACAATTTTTTAAAAGACTTTGGGTCTTGGTTATCATCTAGATAATTACAAGGAGTTAGATCTACTAAATCTATTTTTTTAGACATCAGTTCTGGAAGCCTTTTTGTATATTCATCCGTTCCAGGAATTAAAGTAAAAGGTGATAATAAAACTAAAACTCCAAGACTTGATAAAAAAACGATATCTCTAACATTATCTTCCAATCTTTGACCTGGAAAACCCACAAAAGAATTTGCATACGGAACAAAATTATTATCATAAGCAAATTTTAAAGATTTTAAAAATCTTGGAAGATCAAAACTTAATCGCTTGAATTTTTTATTAGTTGAAACGTTTGATGATTCATACGCCATTAAAAAAAATCGAGAATCAAAAGAACTATTCTTCAAAGAATTTAAAACATCAATATCATAATATCGGTAATCGGATGAATTCCAAAAAGAAACAAAAATATTCAACTCTCTTTTTTTAATTTCATCTAATACCTTACCAAAACCGTTTTTAAAATTAATTAAAATATTTTCATCAATAAACCTAAAATTTCTAATGCCATACTGTTTTGATTTAGATTCAATTTCATCAACAATATCAATATAATCTCGCGTAATATACTTATCAGCAATTATACTACTTGCACAATATGTGCATCTATTAGGACAACCTCTAGAGAATTGCAAAACATCATAATCATAAGGAACATCTAACAATGACAAATCTGTCCAAGATAAAGAAGAATCTTCAAAATCTCCAACATGAACCTCATCAACATCTAAAGAACGAGCATGTTCTGGACAAAGTGTTGCATAAATCCCACCAAGAACTAATTTTATTTTTGGAAAATTTTCTCTGATTAAATAAATATATTCAACTAAATTTTTATATGAATATGTAAAAGTTAAACTGAACCAAATTTCATCAGGAAGCACAGTTGTTCTCAAATGATTAACAAAATCAACAGGAGAAAAATTCCTTGCCATGCAATCAACCATACTAACAGAGAATCCTTTTTTCTTCAAAGAACCTCCAATCTTCAACAAAGAATAAGGATAGCCTAAATAACTTTTTTCATAAAAATTAAAACTTGTTCGAATATTAACAAGCATAATTTTTTTATTTAATTGTTTAAAGTCAATCAACGAAGAACAATCTAACACAGGTAAATTTGATACAAAGTAATCATTTGACATAACACAAGTTTTAGAATCCCAAACCGTTTTAGAAAAACTATCCGCAAGTATCTTTTCAAGAATATCTAAAATAGAATCATCATTAATTGAACCATAAGATACAGGAACATAAGGACATAATTGGACATCGCCATAAGGCGAAACATAAATTAAACCATTGCTGCATCCAAGTGTTTTGTTACCAGGGAATTCAAAATAAACAAAATCCTCAAAAAAAGACTCAACAATAATTCTATTCTTCCTCGATAAAATCTCAGAATTTCTACCAACTTTACAAGGAAACAAAATTCTAATACCATCGACTAGATGTCTTACTTTATCCACATATAATTTAAATTTACCAGACTCAACTAAAGAATTAGTGACCATCAAAGATGCATGAACCTTTAACTTTAAATCTTTACAAATTTTAAAGACATTCAAAGCATTTTCAAAATAACCATGACAACGTAATTTATCTTGTTCGATTGAATCAAACACATCTAGACTTATGAAAAGTACATCAAGTCCAAACTCCTTTAATCTTTTTGCATAAGAATAATCAATAACTAAACCATTACTATCAAGAGTTGTCTCGCCAAATAACTTTTTACCTAGACTTAACACATCAAACAAATCAGAACGTAATGTTGGCTCACCACCGAAAAAAGAAACGGAATCAAACTTACCAGTTCTTTTCAAATCTTCAAAAAGTTTTTTGATGGTGTCAAAAGACAAATCAGGCACATCTAATCGTTTACAATCAGTAACACCACAATGCAAACAAGATAATTGACAATCATATGTTAAACCTAAATATAACTTCATTATCAAAACCTCGATGGCAAGAATGTTTTCTTTTGTAAACCTTCAAATAAATCTACTTTTTGGACATCAAATAACAATAGAACCAAGTCAGGATTGACTGTTCCATCTTTAAAGACAGAATCATAGAACTTATCCCAGAAATAAGATTTTATAAAACTATTTTGAATAATTCCAACTCTACAATAAGCAATAACTCTAATTCCAAAAGCATCTTGACCAATTGCTAAACTGACATTACCATTTTCAATTATCTGTTTAACCTTATCAGAAGATTTAGAAGTATATGCGAAAAGAAAACCAGATTCATACATAAATTTCATTGGTCGTACGTAAGGAAAATTATTTTGTGACGTAGATAAAAACATAACTTCATTATTCTTGAATGCAGACTCAACTTTTTGCGAGATTTCATTTGGAGATTTGAACTTAAATTTATTACAAATCAAATCAAAATCCATTTTTCGTATTGCAACAGGTTTTGGCTCGAAGTCTGCAAATTTCTCAAAAAGAATTTCAGAACTATTATCTTTTCTTTTTTCAGATACTAAACGAAATCCAGATTCAGTAAATAATTTGATAACCTCAGCATAACTTCTATAAACAAATAAAACATTTGATGAAATATTTTTTGGTTCTGTAAAAAAAGAATTTTTATGAATTACAAATAAAGAAATCTTGCCTCCTACATCAAGTAAAGATTGAATTTTTTTAACATAAAGTGAAGATTGAATTGTTGAATTAAAAACACCAGTGTCAAAAATTACATTATATTTTTTTGAAGATTGATAATCAAAGAAATTACATTCATTAAAATTTATATTCTCAGTAAAATTATCAAAAACTTCAGACCGATGAAGATCCAGACAAGAAATATTTTCAAAAGTTTTAATTAACTTCTGTGTTAAAGTTCCAACACCACAACCAATTTCTAGAACTTTTGTATCAGAACTAAAATCATACGAAAATAAAAACTCATCAAACAATCTCGCATTACGTTTCAAATCAACTAAGTCATTCACCATATAATAAGTCTTCCATAAACCTAAAGTACTTTCCATAAGTATATTTTGAATATTAGTTATTATCTTATTCTTAGAATGAATCATGAACAAATCAGATAACGAAACTAATTTATCATGAAACATTTTTTTTATTTCTTGATATGTTTTTGCTTCATCATCATTATAGATTTTGAATTTCATAGGTTCTAATTCCGATAGGTCCAATTTTTTGTAATCAATAATTGGTTTAAATCTTTCATACTCTTTTGTTTTTGGAATCGGAGAAAAAGGACTAAACATAATGGTAACATTCAAAGAATTGAATAAAATTATATCTTTATATAAATCATTTAAGTTTTGATTTCTAAAACCTAAAAATAAAAAGACAATTATTTGAGAGAAATCTTTTTTTAATCTACGCACAACCTCAATAAAATCATTAACATCTGATGGTCGTCTATTAAATTCTTTAAGATACTCTCGATTTGAGCTTTCATAAGAAATTAATAATCGTTCTTTATCATAACCACAATCAATTAATTTTTTTACAACATCTTCTGTATAAAGTCTATAATCCGAAGAATGCAAAAATGAAAAAGTTATTTCTAAACCTCTAGCCTTAATCTCACTCAAAATTTTTCCTAAATGATTATCAAAATTATATAATACATTATCATCAATGAATCTAAAATCAGTTATTTTGTTATGCTTAACCTTATACTCTATTTCATCAACAACATCAATAATATCACGAACCTCAAAATGTTCACTTAAAACATGACTCGCACAATAAGTACAACGATTCATGCATCCCCTAGAAGTCATAATAACATCATACTCCGATTTGTAATCTAAAATATCATGATTAGTCCATTCCCATTTAGCTTCTTCAATATTACCAACAGAAATTTCATCAGCTCCAGTTTGCTTTGCATGTTCGGGACTTAATGTTGGGTAAATTCCACCAACAACAACTTTAGTGTCTGGAAAAACCTTTTTAACAATTTTAATCTCATCTCTAACATATTTCCAATAGTAACCAAAATTGACACTGAACCAAACCTCATCAGGAACATAGTTCTCCTTAACCAAGTTACGTAACTGAACTTCAAGTAACGCATTATCATACTTATGAAAATGACAATCTATTAATCTAACAAAATTCCCTTGTTTTAATAGCCAATTACCAAGTTTTAAAGAAGCATAAGGTAAATCTAGCACAGATTCACAAATATTTTGATGCGCAATATAGGAATTAACAAATAAGTACTTCTTAGTAACTTTGACCACCAAAAAAGACAAACTAAGCACTCATTATAAAAGTTATCCTTATTTAAAAAAGAAATTTTATTCAGAAACAAAAATACTCTTAGTTGACCTTGGTTTATTAGATATTCCAGAATCATCAAAGAATAAATAATTATGAAACATGCTTAAAGTATATGTTAAATCAATTACCTCAGTTCTTGAAACAATATTAGACCCAAAGCAAATCTCAAAGAATCTTACAATGTCTTCATTGAAAATTTCAATTAAATCATTTTTCTTAAAACTCTCCAAAATAAGAACTAAAACGAGTTGACCATGTTCTTCACCCAAATGACTTTCTAGAATATGTTTAACTAAAATCTCTTTAGACATCTTTTCACGGTTTTGAAAACATAAATCAATAAAATGTTGTCTAGTTATTCCATGGTTCATTCTAACAACAAACATTTGCCTTGTAGAAAATTTCTTAGTTCCAACAAAATTATCAATAAAACTGTAGTAATTCAACAATCCTTTTTCTTCTAAAGAATGTCTTCTTCGGTTAATAGTCTTTACAGGAATTCCAGTATTTTTTGAAATCTGGTTATCAGAGATTCTAGGATCTTTAATGAGTTCCGCAACAATCAATTTATCCTTTTCATTCAGTGCCAAAGACTTAGTTCCAACCATAAATATACAAAACAAAAACAAATATATAAACATTTCTAAAATGACACAAAACAGACATTAAAAATTTAAAAAAGTCACAAAAAATACAAAATAGCCTAAAAAATCAATCCAACGAGGACACATTGGAATGTAGTCTTTTATAAAAGACAACAAATGTTTAAATATTCAATAAAACTTTTCTTATATATATTATAGAATACAAATTCAATTAAGGAGCTGTATAAATGAAAGTACTAATGTTTGGATGGGAGTTTCCACCATTTAAGAGCGGGGGTCTAGGTACGGCTTGCTATGGACTAACTAAAGCTCTTTCTAAACAAAATGCAGAAATAACATTTGTAATACCTAAAGCTCCATACGACATAAAAAGTGATTTTGTAAATTTACTTGTTGCAAAAAGCTTTGAATTTGATGAAAACGCAATCACAGTAGATGATCCAAATATTACAATCAAAAAAATTGATTCATTGCTAACACCTTACATGACTTACTCAGAATACGATTTTGAAATTTCTAAAAGAAACAAAGAACTTCTTAAAAAAGGAATCAAAATTAAACCATCAAAAGACACTGATGATGCAGTATACGGAAACAACCTTTACGAAGAAGTTTGGCATTATACACAAAAGGCAAAACTTGTTGCAGCATATTCTGATTTTGATGTCATTAACTGCCATGATTGGATGACATTTAAAGCAGGTATTGAAGCTAAAAAAATTAGTGGAAAACCATTAGTATGCCACATTCACGCTACTGAATTTGATAGATGTCCTGGAGCAGTTAATCAATACGTATACGAACTTGAAAGAGAAGGATTCGAAAACGCAGACATAATTATTGCAAACAGCCATTTAACAAAAGGCAACGTTGTGAATCATTACGGAATTGACCCCGAAAAAGTTCAAGTAGTACATCTAGGAATCGAACAAAGCGAACAAGAATATCAAGTTGAATCAAAAAAATCAACGACAGAAAAAACAGTATTATTCCTTGGAAGAATTACTCATCAAAAAGGTCCCGATTATTTTGTAAAAGCAGCTAAAGAAGTACTAAAATTCGAACCAGATACAAAATTCATAGTTGTTGGTAACGGTAACATGCTACCAGAAATGATTAATTCCGCTTGCGAATTAGGTGTCATGAAAAACATGTCCTTTGCAGGTTTCTTGACAGGTAAAGACGTACACAAAGCATTCCAACAAGCAGATGTCTACGTAATGCCATCAGTATCAGAACCATTTGGTTTAACACCGTTAGAATCAATTAAAAATGGAACACCAACAATAATCTCAAAACAAAGTGGAATCTCAGAAGTATTAAATAACACTTTAAAATGCGATTTCTGGGATATCAACCAATTGACAAACCAAATTGTAAGTGTAATAAGATATAACGCTCTCAAAAAAGAATTAACACAAAATGCTCAAACAGAAGTTAAAAAAATGGGTTGGGACGAACCAGCAATTAAGTGCAAAAACATTTTCCAAGAAGCTATAGAAAAGTTCGGTCAATGTTAATTATTTTAACAAATTAAAAAGGGGTAAAGAAATGGTCAGTATATGTTTTTATTTTCAAGTACATCAACCAAAACGACTTAAACAGTATTCTATCTTTGATGTTGGTAACAATAACGACTACTTTGATGAAAAAAAGAACAAAGAGATTTGTGAAAAAGTAGCTAAGAAATGTTACATCCCAACAAACAAATTAATGCTTGAGCTAATTAAAAAAATGAACGGAAAGTTCAAGATTTCATATTCAATAACTGGAACTGCAATAGAACAATTCAAAAAATACACTCCAGAAGTAATTGATTTATTCAAACAATTAGCAGATACAGGTTGTGTAGAATTCTTAAGTGAAACATACTATCACTCATTATCATTCCTTTATTCTAAAGAAGAATTTAAAGAACAAGTTGAAAAACATAAAAAAGAAATGAAAGATCTTTTCAACTATGAACCAAAGGTATTTCGTAACACAGAACTGATTTTCAACAATGAACTTGCAAATTACATTGAAGGATTAGGTTACAAAGGAATCTTAGCTGAAGGCGCAGATCACATTCTAGGTTGGAGAAGTCCTAATTTTTTATACACACCAGTAACATGTAAAAACATTAAATTGATGCTGAAAAATTACAAATTATCTGATGATATTGCATTCAGGTTTTCAAATAAAGGTTGGGCAGAATGGCCACTTACTACAGATAAATTTGAAAAATGGGTTAGCGCGGTAAATGGAAATGGTAATGTCATTAATCTATTCATGGACTACGAAACATTCGGAGAACATCAATGGGAAGACACAGGAATCTTTGAATTCATGAAACACCTTCCAGATGCAATATTAAAACATCCAGACAATAACTTCTTGACACCTTCAGAAGTAATTGATAGATATCCAGCTGTCTCAGAACTAGACATTCATACTCCAATATCTTGGGCAGATTTAGAAAGAGATTTGACTGCATGGCTTGGAAACAAGATGCAACAAACAGCAATGAAAGAAGTCTACATTTTAGAAGAAATGGTTAAAAAGACTAAAGATAAGAAGTTAATTGACGATTGGAGAAATCTCCTAACAAGCGACCATTTTTACTACATGTGCACAAAATGGTTCAGCGATGGAGACGTTCATAAATATTTCAATCCATACGATTCGCCGTACGACAGTTTCATAATATTTATGAATGTGTTAAATGATATAATTGTCAGAACAAAGACAATAAAAGGTGAACAAAATGACAAAAAAAAGATTGACAAGGTCAATTAATGAAGAAAACTTCTTCATAACAAACGCAGGAGAACAAATCAAAGATTTAAAAGAACTTGCACAAAACTTTGCAACAATGCATCCAGATGTATTTAATCATCACGTAAATGAGCAAAGAAACGATTTTGCAACTTGGGTTGAAAATATATTCAAAGAAAAGGAACTCGCAACAACATTGCATCTAACACATAATGCAAAAGACTCACAAATTGCAGTATTAAATCATCTTGTAGAAAAGCTATACTAAAAAAATTTAAATACAGAAAAGTAATTATCATAATAAAAAGAGGTGGTCACAATCAGTTTACATAAAGTTGATTTCGAAAAAGCGTTTAAATTTAATGGCGGAATCGCAGCATATTCTATATCTGAATTAGCAGATATTCTAGAAAAACTACCTCATGAAGAATTTACCAATTTTGTAAATGACAATAAAAATGACTTTGCAAACTGGATTGAATTCGTATTTAATGAGAAAGATCTAGCTCAAGATTTACGAAAAATAAAATCACAACCAAATACAATAACGCTTCTAGATGACTTCTTGCACCAAAAAATCAAGAAAGTTCAAGAAATCAAAGAAAAGCACAATAAAGAAATTCCTAAAACAAAAAAAGAATTTCATGAAGTTCTAAAAGAAGTAGCTAACAAAAGTAAAGAAACCTTGTTTGAGAAAAAGAAGGAAGAAAAAAATCCAGAACCAAACAAACAAGAAGAACTTAAGAAAAAGTTAGACGACTTACAAAAAGAATTAGATAAGAAATTAAAAGAGAAATCTAAAGAATACCAAAAAGAAAAAACAACTGAAAGTAATGATGAAGAAAGCATTCTTCATAAGTATATTCTTGTCTGGTTGATTGTAAGTTTTATCATAGGACTTATAATTGGAATTATTTTAAGTAAATTATTTCTTTTTTAATTATTAAATAAACAGCACATTTTTAAATCAAAACAACAAAAATTGAGAATATGTGCGGAATTATTGGTGGATATAACGTATCCTTGGAATCTTGTAAATTAGGACTAAAAGAAATACAGTACAGAGGAAAGGATGGAAATAACACCATAGAATTCAATAAATCAATAATTGGCCATTGTCTTCATGCAATCGTTAATAATGTCGCACAACCACTAATAGACAAAAAAACAAATTCTGCAATAAGTATTAATTGCGAAATATACAACTGGAAAGAATTAGAAAAAGGAGAAAACGATTCTGAAAGTGTACTAAACGAACTAAATAAACTCTCAGATGAAAATTTATTAGAAAATATTAAAGAACTTCTCAAAAAATTTGACGGAGTGTATGCTGCAAGTTACATAAGAAACAACAAAATATACCTTTTTAGAGATTTAATAGGCGTTAAACCAATTTGGTACGTAAATGATAATAAGTATTTCATTTACGGGTCTGAAAAAAAAGCAATTGAAAAAATAATAGAATCAGAAAAGCTAGAAATCGACAAAGAAAAAATAACAGAATTAAATCCAAGAACAATAATAGAATACAACACCAAAACAAATGAACTAAAAGAAACAAGACGAGAATTCTTTAAAACAACTCCCGAAATAAAAAAATCAAAAGACAAAATATTAGAAGAATTAGAAAAATTATTCTTAAATGCAATTCTAAAAAGAGTCCCAGACAAAAAAATAGGATTGGGAATATTATTCTCCGGCGGAATTGATTCAACGATTTTAGCATACATACTAAAAAAACACAATATCAAATTCACATGCTACACCGCAGCACTAGATGAAACATCTCAAGATTTACAATGGTCAAAAAAAATAGCTAAAGAATTAGATTTAGATCTAAAAATAGCAATTCCTAAAGAAGAAGAACTAGAAAAACACATCAAGAAAGTTTGTAAAATTATAGAATCATCAAATGTTGTAAAAGTTGGAGTTGCGCTACCATTTTACCTTGCAACAGAACTCGCAAAAAAAGATAAAATAAAAGTAATATTTTCAGGATTAGGTTCTGAAGAAATTTTTGCAGGTTACAAAAGACATGAAGAATCATTAAAAATAAATGAGGAATGTAAATCAGGTCTTCTTAAAATGTACGAACGAGATTTATACAGAGATGATACAATAACCATGCACAACAATGTCGAACTAAGACTTCCATTCCTAGATTTGAAATTAATTAAATACGCACTACGAATTCCTTCTGAATTTAAGATTCAAGGAGAGGCTAAAAAATTAATATTAAGAGATCTTGCAAAAAAACTAGAACTAAAAGAAGAATTTGCACAACGTAAAAAACTTGCAGCTCAATACGGTAGCAAGTTTGATAAAGCGTTAGAAAGAGTTGCTAAAAAGAATGGTTTTGAAAAGAAATCAGAATATCTAAATCAATTTTATGAAACACAAAATGAGAAACTAGGAGTTCTATACAGC
The DNA here is from genome assembly GCA_016938695.1 of Candidatus Woesearchaeota archaeon. Classification (GTDB taxonomy): domain Archaea; phylum Nanobdellota; class Nanobdellia; order Woesearchaeales; family JAFGUC01; genus JAFGUC01. Next base: position 14,677 of record JAFGUC010000043.1, read on the forward strand.
TCAGGAAAAGACAGCAATTATGCAATGCAGATAATGAAAAGTAAAAACTATTCAATTAAATGCCTAATAACTTTACAATCAAGCAATCCTGATTCATATATGTTTCAAACTGTTGGAACTAATCTTGCAAAAGTACAAGCAGAAGCACTAGATATTCCATTAATAACTCACAAAACAAAAGGCGAAAAAGAAAAAGAACTAAAAGACCTTGAAGAAGCAATAAAAATTGCCAAAGAAAAATATAATATTGAAGGAATAGTAACTGGCGCACTTTTCTCAAATTATCAAAGAAATAGAATAGAAAAAATATGTGATAAATTAAATCTTAAAATATTCTCTCCACTGTGGCACATGAATCAAGAAAGCGAAATGGAAAATATAATTCGACAAGGATTCAAAGTAATATTGATAAAAATTGCTGGAGACGGTCTAAACAAAAATTGGTTAGGAAAAATCTTAGAACAAAAAGATCTTGATAAATTAAAAGAGCTAAATAAAAAAATGGGGTTTAATGTAGCTGGAGAAGGTGGAGAATTCGAAAGCTTTGTCTTAGACATGCCAATGTTCAAAAAAAAAATAGAAGTCAAAGGTCAAATAGAAATGGAAAATGAATACACAGGAGAATTCAGGATTACAGAAACTAAATTAATAGATAAAAAATAAATTTATTTCTTATTCATCTTTTCAAAAATAGCATTCTTTAAGGACTTAAACTTTTCAACTAATACTCCAGAAACAACCCCAAAAGATTTCTTGACATCTTCTTTTGCTTTATTTAAACGAATCTCATTTAGTATTCCATAACCACGAATATATTTTAAAAGCTCAGTTTGTTCTATTTTCATTCCACTTTGACGCGACCAACCTTCAAAATAAACCATCGATTCAAGTCGTGCACGAAGAGGTTCGCTTGGTTTTTCATCAGAATACCCAACAGTAATTATGACTTGTGGTCGAATGAACTCTTCAAGACCTAAAATACTCGAAACAGTATCTTCATTGAATGCACCAACCCAACAAGAACCAAGTCCTAAAGAGTGAGCGCATAAAAGCATGTTTTGAGCAGATGCTGCTGCGTTCTGGACTGCATAAAGCCTAGTTCCACGAGCACCATATAATCTTTCAACATTCCTTATATCAGAACAAACAACTATATGTATCGGAGCAGATTCCATCCAATGTTGGTCAAATGAAGCAGATGCTAAAGCTTTTCTATTACCTGCCGATTGAACAACAATAAAACGTCGTTCTTGTAAATTCCCTGAACTTGGAGCATAGCGACCAGCATCGATAATTTCAGCAACTTTATACCATTCGACATCTTGGTTTCTATATCGCCTAACACTTCTCCGACTTACAATTGAATCAACTACATCCATAAAAAAAAGAAAGTAAAACTCCATTATAAAACTATCCTTTATAAAACAAAATCAAAAACACACAAAAATATCACTATACAATACTAACATTTTTAAATTAAAACCTTTCAATTCAAAAAATATGTTAACTACGGTGCTAGGAAGAGAAGAAAGAATTTCAGATAATTTTGTAGGATTAGTAAAAGATGTATTCGGACCAAAATTAAAAAAAGCTTATTTTGAAGAAGAATCATCTAAAAAAACAGTAGAAAGATTACAAAATGAGACCTGGAAGATTGACAAATTAAATCTAATAGGAATGGCACAAGAGTACTATAAAAAAAGACACAACACAACAAATCTTCATCTAAAAGAAACAATTACACCAATCATACTTAGATATTCTGAATTAAAAGGAAAAGATAAACTTAGAATTGCTAGAAAAAAAGAAACGGAATCGATTGACGACATTGTTCTAGACAGCATAGTAGACATTACAGATAGAGCAGAAGTTGAAGTTTTTGCTAATTATGTAGGACTTAGAAAAACAAATGTTGGAAAAAACAAAAGACGAAAACTTGAGAAAAAATTAGGACTAAGAATAAATCCAACAAATCCTGAAAAAGTAAAAGCGGCGCTTTATTACAGTAATACATTACAACAATATTTCAATCCACAATCCTTAACTCAGATTTCCGAAATAGAAATAAGAAATTCTCCAAAAAATAATCTATCAGAAGTTTCAGCATTAACTGGAATCCGTGCAAGCACAATTCAATATTGGACTAGAAAAATTGAAAATCGAGACGACATCCAAGAATTCAGACAAGACACTTTTGGAAGAAGATTCTCTGATTTAACACAAGAAGATATAATAAAAATTTATCTTAACAAAAAAAGACAAGGTCTAACATATGAACAGACAAAAGACGAACATAATCTAAGCAGTACATATGCCGTTAAACAAATTGTTCAATATGGAAAGCAGAACATAAAAGAAACCCTTCCAGCAATAAAACAAAATTTATAATGAAGTACTCATTCTAAAATAATAATGATTGATCCTGTTTTTTTAAGAATCGGTAGCTTAGAACTAAGATACTACGGTCTAATTTACGCAGTAATGTTTCTTCTAGGAACATTTATAATAATAAAACTTGCAGAATATAGACGAGAAAAACTAAAAATAAAATCATATCAAAAAATAACTAAAGACACAATATATGATTACATGATCTATCTTATAATTGGATCAATTCTAACCGCAAGAATATTCCACATAATATTTTATAACCTTGATTTCTATATACAAAATCCTTTAGAAATAATTGCATTCAATCACGGAGGAATGTCAATACACGGTGGTTTTGTTGGTGGAATTTTAGCAACATTATTATTCTGCAAGAAAAGAAAAATTCATTTTTATGATATCGCAGACCTTGTAATGATTCCTGTAGCATTAGGTCTTGCAGTTGGTAGAATTGGAAATTTAATAAATCAAGAATTATGCGGAAAACCATCTAATGTTCCATGGGCAATAACATGTGGAAAAGATGAAATTCTTCGTCATCCATCGCAGATTTATGAATCACTAAAAAATCTAACAATATTTATCATACTTCTTTTATTAAATAGAAAACATTTGAAAAGAGGAACTATATTTTGGACATTTATTTTAATGTACGGAATTCTAAGATTTAGTGTTGAATTTTTTAAAGATATGCCTGTTATTACATTGGGTTTAACAATGGGTCAAATTCTAAGTGTACCAATGGTTATTGTTGGCTCAATTATGCTATACAAAATTGAAAAATGTACGAAAAACCACAATTAACTGAAATAATACAAAGACTAGAACAAGAAGGAATTAGAGTTTACGATTTTAAACCAATAGCATTTGATTTTGTGATTGCAGAAACATCGTTAAAATCCATAGAATTACATTTAGGATTTAAAGCAGACAATTGTAAAAGACTTGACAAAAAAAATCCATTCCAAGATTTTTTAGAAGAAAAAATAATGATTGAATTCAAACCAATATACAAGCAAGAATATGATTGTGAATTTTCAATAATTGGAGAATTTACAAAAGTTGATGAAATTTATTTAGATAAAATTCAAACACGACCAGACATTCTAAAAATATTTGAAAAATACAAACAAAACGAACTTTATAGAACAGAAATTGTTTTCGATGATATAATCAAATACGCAAAAATAATTAAAAAATAAATTAAAAAAAATTTATTGGTTGTCAGTTAAACCCTTTCGAGATCTAATTTGACCAACAATTTTTCCTTGAAGTTCATCTGGTAATCTCTCAAAGCTTTGATCAATTACAAAACTTACTCCTCGTCCACCAGTAGCGCTTCTAAGTTCTGAAGACATACCAAACATTTCACCAACAGGTAATTTTCCTTTAACAATTACTTCTGCGTCTGTTTGTTCCATGTCAACAAGCATTCCTCGTTTGTTGGAAATAAGCTTTGAAACTTCACCCATATATTCGATTGGTGCTTCAAACTGTAATGTTTGAACCGGTTCGTATAATACTGGATGTGCATCTGCAATAGCTCCTCTGATACCTTCTCTAACTGCTGGATAAAGCTGTGCTGGACCTCTGTGAATTGCGTCCTCGTGTAGTTTACAATCAAGTAAAGTTACTTTCAAACCAAAACATGGTTCGTGTGCTACTGGACCTTTTTTCATAACGTCCTCAAACATATCCATTACCATTTCGATAATTTCTCCGATATGAATGATACCTCTTGTTCCATCAATTAAAAGATTTCCTTCACAAATGTCTCTTACACTTCTTGCTAATTTAGTATCATAGCCAAGATCTAAGAACTTCTGAACAATTCCTTCATCTTTCTTTCTGATTCTAGTATTGTTTTGAATTTCACCAGATTTAATTGCTGCTGAAATCTCAGGTTCTAACATCTCAACTGAAAAGTACAACTTGTTGTGTTTGTTAGGAGACTTTCCTTCAAAAGGTTCTGAAGTTTTTCCTTTAACAGTTTCTCTGTAAACAACAATTGGTGGTGAAGTTTTAACTTCAACTCCTTTCTCAGTTCTGATACGGTTTTCGATAACTTCTAAGTGAAGTTCTCCCATACCACTAAGTAAGTGTTCTCCAGTTTCTTCGTTGATTTCAATATGAACTGTTGGATCTTCCTTGTTAACTTGTCGTAAAACATCTAGAAGTTTACTCAAATCTCCTGGGTTTTTTGCCTCAATTGATTTTGTAATAACTGGGTCGAAAATGTGACTCAATTCTTCAAAAGGTTCACGTTCACTCATTGTTACAGTTTCACCAGGCATTGATTCTCTCAAACCTGAAACTCCAATGATGTTTCCTGAAGGCACATTATCTACAATTTCTCTTTTTGCTCCATTGTAAATAAATACTTGCTGAACTCTAGATTTTACTTTAGCTCTGTTTAAGTATACTTCTGCTCCTCGTTTCATTGTTCCTGAGAATAATCGTCCCATTGCAATTTCTCCAGCTTGTGGATCAACAACAACTTTGATTACAACAAAAAACAATGGACCGTTTGGATTACAAGCTGATAAAGATTTTCCATCTTCACTTTCCAAATCTCCATGCCATAATTTTCTAATTCTGTATGGGGATGCAGTAACTGGATTTGGTAAATGCTCTACAACAGCATCTAATACAACTTGGTGGATTGGTGCTTTGTGTTTCAAATCTTTCCATGCTTCTGGATTTGAATCATCATTATATGCAGAAATAATTTCTTTAAATGAAACATTGTGTTTCTTCATATAAGGTAAACTTAAACCCCAGTTATGGAATGCTGAACCAAAACAAACACTACCATCTTGAACATTCACTTGGAATTTTTCTTTAAACTCATCAGGTGCAAGTTCTCTAATTTTTTGGTTTACTGATGCGATGATTTTAGTAAATCTTTCCATCATTGCTTCAGGAGTTAGTTTTAATTCTTTGATTAAACGATCAACTTTGTTAATAAACAAGATTGGCTTAACTCTTTCTCTTAATGCTTGTTTCAAAACAGTTTCTGTCTGTGGCATTATACCTTCAACTGCACAGCATAAAGTTACTGCACCATCAACTGCTCTCATAGCTCGAGTAACGTCTCCACCGAAATCAACGTGACCAGGTGTATCGATTAAGTTAACTAAGTATTCTTGTCCATCCACACTGTGAACCATTGAAACAGCTGCTGAATCAATAGTAATTCCTCTTTCCTGCTCATCTGCGTGGAAATCAAGCTGACATGCTTTACCAGCTAAATCCTCACTCATCATACCAGCACCTGCAAGCAAGTTATCGGAAAAAGTTGTTTTTCCGTGGTCGATGTGAGCACAAATTGCAATATTTCGTATGTTTTTAGGGTTCTTCATACCTTGTAAAACCCTATCAACCATTTTAGCCATAATAAATCACCTTTAGATTTTAATTTAAAATATGTACATCATGCACTGTAGTATATGAGTGAATTTCAGACTTATCAAACCAAAGTTCAATTTCTTTTTTTGCGTCAGTCTCATTTGCAGATGCGTGAATAACGTTCTTTACTCCAATTCCTTTCTTGTTAGCATAACCATAGCTTACATGCGCAAAATCTCCACGAATTGTTCCTGGAGGTGCACTCTTAGGTTCTGTTGAACCAACCATTTTTCTAACAAGTTCAATTGAATCGACACCCTCAAGAACCATTGAAACAACTGGACCCATAGTAATCATTGCTTCTAGTCCTGGATAAAATGCCTTTTCAACATGTTCTGCATAATGCTTCTTTGAAAATTCACCATCTACCCAAACCATTCTCATTGCAACGATTTTTAATCCAACTTTTTCAAATCTTCCGATTACTTCGCCGATAAGTCCACGCTGAACACCATCTGGTTTAACCAAAACAAGTGTTCTCTGCAAATCCTCATTCATCTCATTCACCTTCGAAATTAAGCTTGTTGCTTATCTCCTTTTTTCAATGCTTGATGTTCTTCAGTCCATTTAGTATTCCTTGGTTTTCTGTTAAGTTTTAACAAATTTTTCTGACATCTATTTGAGCAAAAATAAAACATTTTACCGTCATTTTTGATTAAAACTTTACCAGTTCCAACAGGAAGTTCTTTACCACAAAATTTACATTTAGCCATTTATCCTCACCTTCTTCGTGAGTTCAATTTTTGCGCTTCAAACTCGGTTTCTCTAAGCATAAGAATATCCCCTACTTTTACAGGACCACGTACGTTTCTTCGCAAAATTTTATTAGAATCTCGTCCATCAAGGACTTTACATCTCACTTGCAAAGCTTCGCCTCGAGTGCCTGTTCTTCCCATGATTTCTTCAACAGAAGCTCTAAAACCTGGAGTAAACAAAACTCCGCCCTTCTTTGATGAATCATCGGAAGCTGAATTGTTATTGTTATCGTTTCTTGCCATTCTAATCTACTCCTTAGTTAGATGCTGCGTCAACGATTGTTTTGATTTTATCCTTAGCTTCGCCTTCTTTAATAATTGCTACTGCTACAGTTGCTACAGGTAAACCTGCTGCTGCACCTAAGTCTGATTTTGAAGGTACTTTAACTGCTACAATTCCTTTTTCTTTTGCAAGAACAGGGATGTGCATAATAATCTCTGCAGGACTTACATCACCAGCATAAGCAACTAGCTTTGCAGTTCCTCTTTCTAGAGCTTTAGTAATTTCATTACAACCTTTTTTAATTTTTCCAGTCTGTCTTGCTAGCTCAATTGCTTCTAAAGACAAATTACTCATTTCGTTTTCATCCATTTTAGGTAACCTCTCTTCGTTGATTATAATAGACAATTGGCTCAGAATAAGAATGATGTTAATCAACATCTACCTCATTCAAACCAAAAGGTCATCATAAATCATAGGTAATACTAGTTTGGAACGTGAACTCTTTATAAATGTTTTGTTTTAAATTATAGAAAAAATAAAAGAATTAAAAAAATTATTCCTGCAGTCCATAACATATCTATTCGACGGTTACAGACTTTGCAAGATTCCTAGGCTTATCAACATCTATTCCCTTGCTATCTGCGATATAATATGCCAACAATTGTAAAGGTATTACATCAAGTATTGGAGAGATTTCTTCAATTGAAGACATAACAGAAATTGTGTTCTTCGTTAAATGTGAAACCAAAGAATCATTCTCATCAATTAATGCAATTATCTCTCCACCACGAGCTTTAATTTCTTCCATATTACTTAATATCTTCTCATAAGTATGATCTTGTGGAGCAATAAAAACTACAGGCATATCTTTATCGATTAATGCAATTGGACCATGTTTCATTTCCGCAGCAGGATATCCTTCAGAATGAATATATGAAATCTCTTTTAATTTCAATGCACCTTCTAAAGCAACTGGAAAGTTCATTCCTCGACCAAGATATAAAGCATTGCTATATTTCTTGAAGTCCTCGGCAAGTTTTTTTATTGTGCCAGTCTTTTCAAATTGTTCTAACATCAAAGAAACTTTTTCAGGTAACAATTGTAATTCTTCTAATACCAAAGAATCAACTTTCTTTCCCAATCTTTGTCTAAAAAACAAAGAAATCAACAACAAATCAATTACTTGAGTTGTAAAAGCTTTTGTACTTGCAACACCAATTTCTGGGCCCGCATGCAAATAAACAACATAATCAACCTCACGAGCAATAGTTGAACCAACAACATTTACAAGACCAAGAGTTTTTGCACCTTTTGATTTTGCTTCACGTAAAGCAGCAAGAGTATCTGCTGTTTCACCAGATTGCGATATTGCAATAACTAAATCATTCTCTGTAACTAATGGATTTCTATAACGAAATTCAGAAGCATAATCAACTTCAACAGGAATCTCACAATTTCTTTCAAAATAATACTTTCCTATCAATGCAGAATGCCAACTTGTTCCACAAGCAGTAATTATTATTCTTCGTATTCCAAACAAATCAATATTGAAATCAAACCAAACTTTATTATCTTTAATTCTTCCACGTAAAGTATTTTCAATCGCAGTAGGTTGTTCATAAATCTCTTTAAGCATAAAATGTTTGTATCCCCCTTTTTCAATTTGATCAATTGACCATTTTATCTCATGAATTTTTTTGCCTAAAACTGCACCTTTCAGATTTTTAACAGCATATGAATGAGCATCAAAAACAACTAACTCATCATCGTTAAGATACATAACTCGTCTAGTATATTCTAAAATTGCAGAAACATCCGAAGACACAAACATTTCATCTTCACCTATTCCAACAACTAATGGAGAACCTCGTCGTGCAGCAACTAACTTCTCAGAAGTTTTGGACATCACAAGCAATCCGAAAGTTCCTTCAACTAATTCTAATGCTTTAACTACTGCAGATTCTAAATTACAATCCTCATAAAACTTAGAAATTAAATGAGCAAGAACCTCAGAATCTGTTTCAGAAACAAATTTAATCCCTTCAGCAATTAGCATTTTTTTTAGAGTCATATAATTCTCAATAATACCATTATGAACAATAGCAATTTCACCAGTAGAATCAAAGTGTGGATGAGCATTAACTTCAGTTGGTTCACCATGAGTTGCCCATCTAGTATGAGCAATACCCACAAAACAATTTTTAAAATTTTTAGAGGATAAAGCATCCTCTAATTCTAAGATTCTACCCTTTCGTTTAACATACTCAAGACCAAATTTTGTTTTAACACAAATTCCTGAACTGTCGTATCCTCTATATTCAAGTCGTTTCAATCCAGATAAAAGAATTGGACATGCACTCTTTTTACCAATATATCCTACAATTCCACACATATAATTTTCACCTCAAATAAAATAACCAATTCGACCAATAAAAACGCAAAAGTATATAAACCTTAAAAAAAATATTTTTTAACTATTATAAATTATTTTATATAGGTTTGTTTTCAGAAAAGAAGTAACGACTGAAAACAACGCTCAAAATACCATAATTAAAAACAAGAAAATAAACACCTAAAAATAAATTGTTATAACTGGTTAAAATGATAATTGTAAAAAAAGAAAAAGAAGACATATACACGTTAAAAACAAAAGAAATATCCTTAAAATCATTAAAGTCATTAAAATCAGAACTTGCACAAAAAATTCTTCAAATCCTATCTAAAAAAATCATGTATCCTAAGCAAATTGCAAAGGAATTAAAGATGCATGAACAAAAAATTTACTACCACATCAGACTTCTAGAAAAAGCAGGAATAATTAAAATTGCAAAACAAGAATCAATGCAAGGTGCAACCGCAACATATTATGAATTAACTGAAAAATCATTTACAATTAGATTTGGAGAATATGAAAAAACTCAACAAATCAATGGTATAAAAAATGAATCCGAATTTTTGCAACCATTCATTGAAGATGGAAAACTAGATTCATTAATAATTGTAGGAAGTCCTGATCCACACGGTCCAGAAAAAGCAAGGTCTAGAGACGGATACTACGGAATGGATTTAGCATTATTCATTGGTACTTTTCTAAATTACGTTCCAATCTCAAAAGTAAAACTCGACACAGAAACAAGAGACTCTGATTTAGACAATAACTTAATAATAATAGGCGGACCAATAGTAAATAAAATTACAGAAAAAATAAATAACAATATGCCAATAAGATTTCACGAAGGAAAAATAATTTCAACACTTTCTGGAAATCAATATAATGCAGATGAAACTGGAATTATTGTAAAGATAAGAAATCCATTTTCAAAAAATAAATTTTGCTTAATTATTGCTGGAAAAAGAAATTCAGGAACAAAAGCAGCAATACTAGCATTCTTGCAAGATTTCAAACAAATACGACAAGGAAATAACTACAACAAAAACCAAATCGCAAAAGTTGTAGAAGGAATTGATCTTGATTCAGATGGAATAATCGACTTTGCAGAATTTAGAGAATAATCATTTGAAAAAATTAAAGATAATCTCAGACCAACCTTTTGGACCAATTAAAGAAGAACAAATATATTGGTCTGACGAACAAGTTCCATCAGGCCTCTTCACAAGATAAGGAAAGTCTACTACATCCAAAAAATTAAAATCATTTGGCGAATCTCCTAGACCTATAAAATCAACCCGCTTAAATTCTTCAATAAACAATTTCATTAAAATTTTTGTTGCAATACCTTTATCACAACCATTATTTATTCCAATGAATCTTCCACCAACATTAGAATTAAATCCATATTTTAATGCAAGATCTTTGAACCTTTGAAGTCCATCAGAATCAAAATCTTCCAAATAACAACCATCAGCATAAAACTTTTGTTTAGAAATCTTGACCGAATCAGAAGACAATCCCGTTATAGAAGACAATTCAGAATCTGAAAATTCTGAATAAATTCTAATAGGAAATCCAATTTCTGATTGAATTTTATGCAAAACATCTAAAGTTTTTTCATGCGAAGAATTCAATTCAAGAACAACATAATTCTCAAATTCAACAACATTTTTCACATTATCAAATTTAAAATCACGAATATCAAATGAAAAATAGTTTTTTGGTACGTAAATTGCGGAACCATTCTCAGCGATAAAAGGCGCATTGTAATCTAAATTTTCAAGCAAATTTCTAACCTCGTAAAATGTCTTTGATGTACAAAAACATATAGGAATACTTTTTGATACCAGAAAATCAAATGCATTTTTAGAATCTAAAGATGAATAATTATCATCAATAAAAGTTCGATCAATATCACTTAAAACAACATACTTAGTATCAACCTTTGAGAAATAATTTATGAGTACAGAATTATCAACAATATAATCTTCACAATCAGCTAAAGAAAATCCATATTCAATAATATTATTCAAACTAGTATAACATCCTTTAAGAGATAGACTTTTAGAAATAATCTGTCGATTATAATCAATAACTGAATAATCAATATTCATAAATGATTCAACAAATGATTCCATTTCTCGACGTAATTTTGAATAATCACAAGTATCAACTATTTCAATCTGATCCTCAAAGGAATAATTCTTAAAATCGATACCATCAACAAGTATAGAATCATAAAATCCCGGAAATTTAATTCCCATATTTTCAAAATCTTCCATAACTAAATTAATTCTTCGTCCAATAACTTGTTTTCCAGTAATCCAACCTTCAACAAATGCAAATCCAAATCCTTCCAAAACAGATGTTGTAATAATAGAATGTGAAATAGAAAATAAATCTGGCAAAGTATATTGAATTATTTTACCATCCACCACTTTTCGTTCTGAATTTGGACTAATTACTTCAAATCCAAAACCAATAACAACAGGAAGATTTCGTTCTTTTACAAAAGTCTTTATCTTTTCAGAATATTCAATATCCAAAGGACTGTTTGCATCTAAAGATATTAATAACTGATATTCATCTGAAATTGAATTAATTAAATTTAATAACAATATAGCTTCAAGAATGTTTTTTCGTCTGATTACTTTAACAGGATACAAGATATTCTTACGAGTCTTTGAAAAAGTAAATCCATTCTTAATAGCAAATGAAGATATTAAATCCAATAAACCATTAGTATTAGTAGATTCTGACGATAAAAATTCAATATCAACAGAATTTGGGAAAACAAAAATTCGTTCTGATGGAATTCCAAGTTTATGCAATAATCGTTTATCACGACTATTAATTGTCAAATACAAAGAATTCTTTGTCAATGGAAAAGCAAGTGAACCTGCTAAAAAAGAATCAAATTTTCCAGTACAATTCTGCATAAGTCTCAATCTATCAGGCCTATTATCCTCAGCAAAATCATGAACTTGATATAAAACTAATAAATTATCTAGATGTCGCAACGACAATAATTTTAGAGCAAGAGGTAGATATGAATTCTTGAACAAATTTATATTATGTACATGTATCACACATTTCTTAGAAAAATCTAATAACGATTCAAGTTTAGCAGACAAAGAATTTGCAAAATCACTTAATTCAGAAAACGAAGAAAAAATCTTATCATTATAATTTAATTCAGGAATCTTAAGATAATTAATATCAAAAATAGGAATATAATTAAATTGTTTTCCAGATTCAAGCAAAGTAAAAGAATTAAAAGAAAACTTAGAAAAAGCTTTCATCAAATTTTCAATAACTATTTTTACTCCTCCAGATTTCATATGAAAATGGAGTGCATAATAATTATATTCCATGTTTACACATAAACCCAAGATGGATCTTTTTTGAATTTTTTTCGATATTCATCGATAATAATCATTGGTGGTCTTTCTACATCCTGTAAAGTTTTAGGTTTTATTATATAATTTCCTTTATCAGTATGCTCAATTATTCGTATTTCATGTTTAATTTTTTTAACTAAAATTAATTTTCCTAAAGCATTCGCACGTTTTGCAAAAACTTGCAATATTCCAAACGCCATATTACTTAATGATGCCAAAGGACTATTTCTATGAACACGTTTAATTAAATCTACTTGAGCCATTGAATTTAAACCAAACTTTTTTGTAATATCAATTAACATTCCTGTTTCAACACCATATCCAGTAAAGAAAGGTATCTTTTCAAGAAGTCCACGTCGTCCAGCATATTCTCCACTTAAAGGTTGAATAAATCCAGATAATCTAGGAAAATACATATTAAACAAAGGTCGAATAGTTAATTCAGTAACTCTACCACCACCAAGCGGAGCAAGTTCTTTTCCAACTCTAATTGGACGTTGATAAAATCCTTTAACATATCCTAATTTAGGATGAGTCAATAAAGGACCAACTAAACCATAAACAAACCGTGGATGAATATTTTTAATATCTGCATCTACCCACACAATAATATCTCCTGAACAAACATAAAGACTTTTCCAAAGATTTTCTCCCTTACCTTTAATGTCTCCATATTTTTTTAAAACATTTGCAGCAGACACAAAACGAACACCTTTCGACTCAGTTATCTCTTTTGTTCTATCAATAGAACCACTATCAATTACTACAATTTCATCTAGAAGTTTATATTTAGTCAACAAAGGAATTAATATGTCAATAACATGACCAATTGTTGCTTCCTCATTTAATGTAGGAATGCACAAACTTATTTTTTGATTTTGCTTTTTCTTTAAATCTACCAATCTTTTAATATTTGAAAAACTTGTCGACTTGAACTTGTTTTTTTCAAACCACTCTTCGACTTTCATAAAAAAATTCACCTCATTATCAAAATCATAAATAGTTTTGATATGATTATCTAAATTCATACCAAATAATATATAAGACTTTCCCAAAAAGATTATAAAACCCAAAAACAACTCCAAATAAAAAACAAAAGAGGCGATTAAAAAATGGCAGAACCATTCCATAGTTATGATATAAGAGGAGTATACGGCGATACTCTAACAGATGAACTTGCATTAAAAATAGGTAAAGCATTTGTAAAATTTCTAAATTGCAAAGAAGTTACCGTCGGTTTTGATATGAGAACATCATCAAAAAACATTTTTGAAGCATTATCCAAAGGAATTACAAGTATGGGTGCAAATATAACTTGCATTGAATTATGTAGTACTCCAATGTTATATTTTGCTGCTAGAAATTCTGAATCAGCAATAATGATTACTGCATCACATAATCCTGGAAAATATAATGGGTTAAAATTATGTAGCAAAAACTGTATGCCGATTAGTTGGGATACAGGAATTGAAGAAATCGAAAAAATAGTTCAAGAGAATAATTTCCAAGAATCTGAAAAAAAAGGAACAATAAAAACAATTAATGTTTTAGATGATTTCTACGAGCACAATATTAAATTCTTAGATAACAAATTAAAAATATCTTCTGAAACTCAAAGACTATTAAAAATTGTCGTTGATTTTGGAAATGGAATGGCAGGATACAGTTTCACAAATGTAATTAAAAAAGCTAAAGAAAATGGAATGCTAAAAAACATTGAATTTACATATATGTTTGAAGAACCAGATGGAACATTTCCTAACCATGAAGCAAATCCATTAAAAATGGAAAATGTAAAAGACTTGCAAAACAAAGTCAAAGAATTAAATGCAGATTTAGGAATTGCACTTGATGGAGACGCAGATAGATGCATGTTTATTGATGAAACAGGCGAATACATTAGTGCAGATAAAATAACAGCATTAATTGGTGGAGAGTTAGCTAAAGAAAAACCAGGATGCACAATTATGTATGATTTAAGATCAACTAAAGCGGTAAAAGAATTTGTAGAAGAAAACAAAGGAATTACAAAGATGTGTCGAGTTGGACATGCATTCATCAAAAAACAAATGCGAGAAAATGACGCAGTTTTTGCAGGTGAACTTTCAGGACACTTTTACTACAAAGATAGTTTCTTTACAGAAAGTAGCATAATTACAAGCTTCTTCCTGATAAATTTACTAACTAATTCAAAACAAAACATTTCTGATATGATAAAACCATTAAACAGATACTTTGCATCAGGAGAAATTAATTTTGAAATTGAAGACAAAGATGGAAAAATGAAAGAGATTAAAGAAAAATTTAATGATGCACAAATCCTAGAAATGGATGGAGTTAGTGTAATCTACAATGAGTTTTGGTTTAATGTACGAGCTTCAAACACCGAACCCGTACTAAGACTAAATCTCGAAGCAGACACAAAAAAATTAATGGAAGAAAAATTAAAATTAATTTCAAACATCATTGAAAATTAATTTTCTTTTTTTCATTTAATATTTCAATTACTTTTTTTATATCTTGAGAACAATTCTTATCACAAACTAAAACTACATCATCAGTTGTGATGACAATTAAATCTTTAACACCTATTAAAGAAACCAATTTATTTCCAACAACAATATTTCCTGTTGAATTCACTGAAACAATATCAGATTTAACAAAATTTCCATCAGAGTCTGGCGTCAAAATTCTTTCATACGCATTAAAATCTCCAACATCATCCCAATGCATTTGTGCATCAACAACTAAAACTTCAGATGATTTTTCCATAACTCCAACATCAATTGAAATTTTCTCTAATTTCTCAAATTCAAAATTCAATACAGATTCATCAAAATTAGAATCGCGAATTCTACATATTGATGCATAAAGTTCAGGTAAGTTTTTTTCAATTTCAGCAAGCATAACAGAACACTTAGAAATAAACATTCCAGAATTCCACAAGAATTTACCTGATTCTACATACTCTTTTGCAATATCATATGAAGGTTTTTCCTTAAAAGACTTTACACCACATAAATCAATAGAATTAGAATCAACAATTGAATCTTTTTCAATATAACCATAACCAGTATGAATTGATGATGGATGAATTCCAATTAAAATAATTTTATCTGTTTCCTTTGCTTTTGATAATGCAAACCTTACATGTGAAAGATACAATTCAACATCCTTATAATAGTGATCAGCAGTTTCAATAAACATCACAGAATCAGGATCTCTAGAAAATAAAGTCATCGCTGATAAACCAATACAAGCAGCAGTATTTCTTGCCATAGGTTCAATTATAAATTTAGAATCAGGCATTATTTTTTTAATTTCATCCGACATATCTCGACCTGTCGAAATATAAATGTTTTCACCAAAAACAACAGATAACCTATCAATTGTATCTTTAATCATAGGTTTATCTGAAACAATAGGTAAACATTGCTTTGGTTTGTTCATCCTAGATAAAGGCCAAAACCTCTGTCCATATCCACCCGCAAGTATAACTGCATAATCCATAAGATATTAACAAGAAAAATATTATATAAATATTGTTATTTGTGAAGACGACGTCTAATAATCGCTCTCTTCAATTTCCGAGCAATTAATCTATGAGAAAAATTCAATTTTAAAATTTTCAAATTTCTATTAACCCACAATTTTCTTTTTCGTTTATTATCAATTATACTTATAGTTTCTTGAATATCCTCTGGTTTTATCGAAAATTCAGACAATGCTTGTACCTTAAAATTATATTTCAAAAGATCCTGCATAAAAACAGGATAAGTATAAACAATAGGAATCAAGCCAGAAGCCATAACTTCTAACAAATTATTTCCAAAACCTTCAATTTCACTAAAGTATGTAGAAATACCATCTAATGTTGCAAAAACACGAGGAAATTCTTCAAACCTGAATTCTTTAGATTTAAAATCCTCATTAAAAATCAAAAAGCAAGTATCTATTCCAAATTCTTTACGCAACTTCCTATCTAGTCTTTTCAATTTTGCTTTTGTATCGTCAGCACTATGACCTGAAATGAAAAAATAAATCGCTTTGTATTTCTTTTGTTTCCTCAATTCATTCAATAATTCATAGCAATACCTTAAAGCAAAATCAATTCTTTTTCGTTCTAAAATTCTAGTATGTTGTAATACAAACAAAACATCAGATAAAGAAAGATTTTTTTGTGTCAAAAAATTTTTAATATTATACACTTCAAGAAATTTATCCAGACGTTCGCTTTGTTTAAAATTATCTAAGTCTTCATAAGAATCGATAAAAATATCAGTTGTATTGTATATTACATCATGATTCTGTAGAACTCCATCATAAAATCCTGGTTTTTGAGAATCTAGTTCCAAAAGATAATTCTTTGCATCAGCAAATTGCATACTGTTAATAAATAAAATATATTCGACAAATCGTCCAGGAACACCTTGTAATAAATATCGTTTTACATCAGGCGAAGGATTTTTGAAATGGTCTCGCTCAAGATGAGAGTCATGCCACCACAAAATATATTTTGGTGTCTTTTTACCTTGCTTCTCACAATCAGCATAATATCGCGATAGTGCAACAGAAAGAATAAAATTAACAGGATGACAAGTGTTGTGCGCAATAATAATATCAATTTTATACTTAGCAATAAAATCAGAAATTACTTTTTTTGCCTTACTAATATCTGACTCAATTTCCTCAGAGCGTTCTCCACCATATCCGTCTTTAAACCAATTAACCATTTGCCTATTGGTTTTATGACGAAGACTCAACAATTGATTTCTCTTAATATTACTACCATGAACCTTGCTTCGTCCAACCAAATAAAAAATATTTTCTTTAGGTATCTCTAATGACTTAATCATGACTGACTCAATTTGACGCATTACAATTGACACACCATCAATTGGTGTTAATTGAGAATGAAGCATTGCATATTTCAAAGAAGAAATTTGTTGCTTAGAAAATCTAGATTGTTTGGGTAATTGCGATTTAACTGATTTAGATTTCTTTGTTGGAACACTATCTTCAACCGCCATATATTAAAATAAAAGAATAATCATATAAAAACGTTTTGTTAAAGAAAAAAATTTACAAATCTTCTGCAGACGTAATTCCAGTAGAAGTTATACGAAACATTACAGATTTTCCTTCTTCAATACTACGATGTTTTTTCATAATAGCCTGTCTAATACCATTATGACCTAATTTAAGTTCAACTAAACATTTACTGCTATATCTTAATAAATCTCCACCAACCATGTTTACACGTTCTTTATTCTCAAAATCAGCATAAACCTGGTTAGTTACAATAATAGGAATATTTCTATTAACAGCGATATCTACAAGATTAGAAATTTGAATAGAAAAATCTTTATTCAAAAAAAACACATCAGAAGACTGACTCATTTCTAAACGATATAACATAGCAATAGAATCAACAACCAATAAACCAAAACTATCATCAACCAAATCCTTAAGTCTGACAATAATTTCATGCTGTTCCTTAAAATTTCTAGGTCTAAGAATAATTATTTGATCATAAGAAGACTCTTTTAAACCACCAATTTGTTTAAATCGTTCAACACTAAAACTATTCTCAGTATCTATTAACAAAACTTTTTTCTTATCAGAAAGAACTTTTTTAACCATTAAAAGAGATATATTTGTTTTTCCAGAACCTGCAGGACCATATATGGTAGTAAGAGTTTTGTTCTCAAATCCTCCATCTAAAAGTTCATCAATTGGAGCAATACCTGATGAAGTACGCTTAAAATCCTCTAATTCATCTGAAATACTTCTTTCCCTCATGCAAGTCTGACTTTATATAGAATTTAAATATCTTTTGTGAAAAAAATTATAAAACTGATAAATTAAGGATAAGTTTAAAAACAAAATTATAATAAAAATCAAAAATGAACAACAAACCTACTGATAAGAACCACAGTATATATCTTCATTTAACAATTGCGCTCTTTATCATAGTCCTATTTATAAAACTCATAGTTGTTCTAAATATTCCTTATTTCTCAACAGAAACATCATATAATAACGCTAGGATAGCTAGAAGCATCGCAGAAAAAGGATCTTTTTCAAATGATAATTTAGCATTTGGAGGAAAAGATGTCTATTCTTTGTCATTATCTAACTTCATTTTAGGTTTTTTTGCCAAATTCATGAACATAACAATTGCAGGAAAGATAATCAATGAACTAATTTGTGCGCTGTTCATCTTAATGACGTATCTTATTTCTAAAGAAATAACTAATAATAGAAAGACCGCTTTTATTGCTGCAGTCTTCGCTTCAGCAGTACCATATATTACAAAAACAATTACAAACACATACAGAATATACACACTAGGTTTTCTATTCATGCTAATACTAATCTATCTTTATTTCAAATTAAAAAATAACAACAAACTAACGTATGTATATCTACTAACATTAATTTTAGGAATATTAACAACTCAAATAACAATAATATTTAGTATAAGCTTAGTAACATATTTTTTAATCTCAATTGTCTACAATAAGAAATTAGAAAGATATGAAAAAGAAATAATTCTATTCACAATATTTTCCAATATCGCACTATCATTTTTACTATTAAAAAAAGCACTTGCAGAAAATGGATTTAATTTAATCTGGCAAAACATTCCTGAAGAAATAATTTCAATGTGGTTCCCTAAATTTTCTTTAATTTACATAACGTACTTACTAGGATTATCTACTGTCGTTCTTGCAAGCAGGATAATATACAAGAACATGATTAAAAACCAGAACAAAAATTTCTTTTTAATTTTTAGTATAATATTTACAATATTCATTCTTCTTTGGACTAATCTGATTAGATTCGATGTTGGTATGACTTTTGTTGCAGTAATTCTACCAATTGTTGTTGGATATTTCTTTGATGATTTCGAAAAGTATCTCAAAGATACAAAAATGGCAGGAAAAGCAAATATGTTTATTTCTATTTTTGCCATAACACTATTTGCAACAAACTTAATTCCAGATATCCAAACAATGACTGAATTAAAACCAATAATTAACGAACAAGACGAACAAGCAATGGAATGGATTAGAACAAGTACAAACCATGATGATATCTTTTTTTGCGATTTTAGTTATGGGAACATAATTATGTATTTTGCAAATAGAAAAGTAATTGCAAGTTCAGATTTCGTTGGAATAAAAAACGCAAACACAGTACTTCAAGACGTACAAATAATCAAGAAAAGTAGATTAAAGACTAATGTAATAACCTTACTTGATAAATATAATGTATCCTATCTAGTATTAAATAAAAAACTAGACGAAAAAACATTTGAAAATGAAATCTTCAAAAGCAGTTGTTTTGAAGAAGAATTTAATAATAGAGAAATCAAAATATTACGATTAAAATGCCATATAACAGAATAGATAAAAAGAAACTAGTAAAAAATGTTGCATTCCAAATACTAATACTTGCAACAATTCTAATATCAATATACTGTATACGAGCTAACTATTTCGATAAAACAATTCCAAAAAGTGATTCTTATTATAATTACAGATTATCAACTACGACAATAACTGATTTAATTCAAAAAGATAGTAAACTATACTACGAAAGATTTTACATAACTGAACCATTTTATGTTTTAATCAACGTTCTATCATCTTTTTTACCACAAAATGCAATAAGTCTTGTACCATTCATATTAGCAATACTGTCATTTATTGGATTTTCAATTATAATCAGTAAAATAACCGACGATAAAACAATTCTAATAAGTTCAGGAATACTATTTGCAACATCACCTGAATTGATGTATCTAGCAGGAACATTTAATCCAGGAATATTAACAATCTTTCTAATAAGTATGTTAATCATATCACTAATAAATTTTGAAGAAAAAAATATGAAACTCTTATGGGGAGGATTAAGTATCTTATTAACAATTATTCTATCCATAACTAATATTTTTGACTTCTTATTTTTATTCTTCCTTTTAATTGCATTTTACTTCATAATAAATAAACAGACAAAACACAAACAAATATACTACATATTATTCTTCATCTCACTACTAGTATTCCTTGGAACAAATTATACATTCCTTTCTCAAGGTGGAACTGAAGATCTAATCAACAATTACAAATACAATCCAGATTCAATGCTAACAGAATTAAGTGCAAAACACGGAATAAGATTAATCGACATTATACTAACTGGTTTAGGCATTGGAATAATTTGGACCAAAAAAAGAAAATACTACATATCATCAATAACTTTAATCTTAATAACAGTTCTATCATTCAAATTAAACGAAACGACATCACTATTATTTCCAATCTATGCAATAACTAGTGGATATGCGATATCATATCTACTAAGACGAGATTGGGAACTAAAGTATTTGAAAAAATTAAGCATAATTGTTATCTTGATAATAACAATCTCTTCAACAATACAATACATAGGAAACTTAAGTTATAGCAATCCTTCACAAGAACAATACAAAGCATTCAACGAACTTGGAAGAATAGGAAATAAAAACGAAGTTGTATTTTCTAGTCTTGAAAATGGATTCTACATTGAATTGCTTTCAAACAAAATTGCAATACTTGATGAAAACCTAAACAACATAAAAAATATGGAAGACAAACTAGACAAGTATTATGCTTTCCTAAATACTAGAGATATTAATGTTGTTCAAAAACTTACAAACGAGTGGAATATAACATACATTGTAATTGATGAAGACATGGTTGAAAACATATGGAAAAATAAAGAAGAAGGATTATTATTTGTTATAAAAAATTCAGATATGTTTGAAGAAATAAGAGATTATGACAAAATAAAAATATATAAAATTAATACTTTTAATTCAACTATTTATTAAGTCGTTTTAATAATTGATCTTTTAGTCTTTTCTGATAAAGCATTTTTTTAGTTTCTTGTTGTTTGACTTGATTCAAATATTGTTGATAATAATCCTGAGAAACCATGTTCTGCCCATAACTAGGATTAACATTTGAACCTCGTTCACCTGAAATATTCATACTTTGAGATACATCTTTAGGTTTTTTTTGAAAATAATTTTTATACTTTTTAGCCAAAGAATCAAAGTGAAATATATAAAATGGTAAAGAGAAACACGAAACATATATTATTCCATACAACAAAGAATTTGGCAAAACGTGTTTAATATTCAAAGCAGTAACAATAACACTGAAAATTCCAATCATAACATATACATCAATTAAACCAATAACTGGCAATAAAATTTCTCCCAAGATTTTTTCCTGTTGACCAACTTGGTTTATTTGATCAATTAAAAAATTAAAAACAAATCCTAAAATCAAAGCCATAAAACCAATCATGAAATACAGAAAAAAACCTTCTAGAGTAACAAGAAACGGCATAAGAACAACAGACAAAATCAAACTACCAATGAACACAATAATAAGCCCAAACCAAGAAATAATACCGTCCAAAAAATGAACAAAGCCAGTTTTATTTTGACCAGCTTTGTCAATCACATTGAAGGTATAATCAATCTCTTCTTCAGACCATCCTTTTTTCAAGAGTTCTTCTCTAGATATTGCCATTTTGATTATATTTTCCTAACATTCTTTGCGCAAGAACATTATATGATTTTGCAGCATAACTTTGTGGAAATGAATGACACACAGGATTTCGTAAATTTTGTGAATGCCTTATTGAATCATCTTCAGGAATTATGGATAAAACAGGATATTCTAATATAGATTCAATATTACCAATACCTAAATCAATTGAATCACCACGATATCTTGTAACAACCGCACCAATTACTCTAACACCAAAATCTTCACACATTTTTATTGCCTTTCGTGCATCAATGACTGAAGATATATTCGGATTACAAATGACTAAAGCTTCATCACAAAAGTGAATCATCTTTTTTGCTTCTAAACCAATGCCAGCAGCAGTATCTACTAGTGCAGTATTAGTATGTCCTTCTAAATCTAAAACGGCATGTTGAATCTGTTCATGTGAATAATCAGCATCACGTTCATAAGAAAGGTCAGCAGGAATTACCCTAATTCCAGATGGATGTTTATACACCGCCTCTAAAATATGCTTCCTTCCTTCAAGAACATCGTGAAAATTATGAACACCATTTGGAATACCAAGATGCAGACCGACATTAGGCGTAGATAGGTTTCCATCGATAACAACAGTATCATGCTCATTTAAATGCAAAGCAGAAGCTAAATTGACCGCCGTAGTAGTCTTTCCAACACCTCCTTTTCCAGATAAAATTGCAACGAATCTAGTCATTGTCAATATCTAAATCATATGTTTCTTCCACATATTTAAGAAATTCTTTCATTTCTTCATAATACTCAGAAATATTATCAATGTTAATTTGTGACTCAACTGAATCCATTTCAAAAACCATAGCAACATGACGTCTATATTCATTTATTGCTTCATAAGTAGAATTCATGACTCGACGAAAAAATAAATAACGTTCTAACGCAGTATGTAAAATTGAATCTTCGTATAAACGTCTGACATCTTTAACTCTAACAACTGGGCTTGCTGGTATAGAATCTACTTTACCCTCTTGCTCTGCCTTAACTAAAAAACCTTCAATTAAGTAATCATAACAAGCAACAAACCGTTCAATTATATTACGAAGAACATCTGCAGTCCTAGTATATTTCAAACTAACGAAAATCTGGTGATCCGCACGTTTTAATTCTCCCCTTGCATCATCTATGAAAGACATCTCTACCACTTACACAAGTATCAACTATATTTATAAAGCTTTTCGAATCCTGCAAAAAAACACTAATTTGTGATTTTGACAAGACCAAAACATTATAATTATTGTCACATATAATAAAACTATCGTTTTTTGTGAATTCAACAGGAGAATTCTTATGCTTTGTTGCATACGTACGAATCTGCTCAATCAAATTTACATACTTTTTATCAATTCTATAAAAATCAACTAATTTTAGTTTAAAAATATCATACTTTGAATCAAAACTAGTTCCATGTGATTCTACAAATTTATATTTAATCTCCAAATCAACTAATTCTGTAATTGCATATTCTAGCGCTTTTTGAATTCTCGTTAAGACACTAAGAAGTAATTTAGGTTCATTAACTAAAGGTAAAGTAACAGTATACAAATAATTTGCATTGTATATTTCCTTTTTAGCTAATTCGATTAAACTTACAGGTTCCATCCATAATAAACAATAACAAAGAATTATTTAAATTAAATAGTTATTTTTGAGCGTCAAAATAACCTTGAACATCTTCTAGCGTAGAAATCTCGTCAATTGGTTTTTCAGGACGTAATCGTAAAACACGTGGAAAACGTAATGCATAACCAGAACTATACGTATTAGACCTCTGAATTTCCTCAAAAGCTAATTCTAGAACAATCTTTGCTTTAACTACAACTTCACGTCCATTCCTATTGACAATTAATGGTTCCAATAATTTAGTTAATTCTGAAAAAGAAAGACCATCTTCACTGACTTCTTTAAAACCAGTTCCAACTTTACCAATCTCAACAAGCTCACCATCATCACGACAAGCAACAGTAAAACTAGTAAACCAAGTTGCCCGTTTTCCTTCTCCCCATTCCGCACCAACAATGACCAAATCCAAAGGATCCATCACAGGCTTTAATTTAACGCCAAAACCAACTCTTGCACCAGGCCTATATGGAGCATCCAAATTCTTAAACATCACTCCTTCTTGACCATCTGACAAAGCTTGTGCATAAAATTCTGCAGCCATCCCACTATCATCAGTAATAAGCAGTTTTGATAGTACTAATTTACCATCCTCAACTTTAATACTGTTCTCTAAAATATTTCGTCTATCTTTAAGAGGCATATCAAGTAAAGATTCACCATTAAAAATAATATCAAAAACTGTCCACTCTACAGCAATCATTTCTTTAAAATCATCAACATCATATTTTCTTTTTATTCGTTGGCTAATCTTTTGAAATGGAAGATATTTCTTAGTTTTTTTATCGTAACCAACGACTTCACCATCAACAATTGCTTTTTCAATTAAAATATTATTTTTAGCGGTTTCAACTATATCTGGAAATTGAAGTGTAACATCCTCTAAATTTCGAGTAAATAATTTTACATCGTTACCATTCTTATGAAGAAGAATCCGAAATCCATCGTACTTATATTCAATTGCACAAGGTCTTCCAACTTGAGTGAAAGCATCGTCTACTGTTTTTACTTTTTGATACAACATCGCTTTCATTGGAGAACCAATTACAGGTTTTATCTTCAATAATCCTTCACGACCTTGCGTTCTTAAAATTCTAATTATTTCACCAAAATTATTAATTATTTTGTAAGCTTGATCAATTTGTTCAATTAACTCATTATATTTTTCTCGAGTTTCCTTTAATTCTTTTTCAGCCTTTAATTCAAAACCACAAGACAAACAATTTGAAGTATTAGGATTTATTGCACCACATTTTTCACAAGCAGTTAAAATACCTGGAAAATCAACAAAAACCGACCAAGAAATTGCATCTCTAATTGTACTGGAACTTATACCTAAACGCAACGTCTCTAAAGCAGTTCTAACAATATATTTTGCCTCAACTGGTGTTGCTGAAGTCAACAATTCAGATAAAAGTTTAATCTTCAAATCAACTGTTCCAACACCTTCTAAACCCGCAATTTTTCTAAGATTAGATACCACCTTAGAAACATACAAAGTTTGGCTAAAAAGCGTTGCTTGAGATTTATTCCCAATCAAATCAAAAGCAACAAGACCTAAATCACCTTTCTTTCTCCACACACTCTCAATATCAGCCATACTTCTTCCAGATGAAAGTTTGATTGCTTTTGCTACAATACTGTCTGCAATTCCAATTTTTTTTTCATCATATTCTGGAAAGATTCGACCTTCAAACAAAAGTAGTAAATCATCAACATCAGAATCAGGAACATTTTTCAAGAAATTAGATAATGTAAAAGTTTTTTCAAGTCTTTTTGACGTAGAATCTAATTTTTCATAAATTCCACACAATTCTGAATACTTCATTATAGAACCAGAACATATCAAATTTAAATAAATTTTGGTATTTTCTATACCTTTAAACTAACAACTTTAGATATTCCAAATTCATTCATTGAAACACCAAACAAATTATCAGATTTAGATATTAGCTCATCGTTGTGCGAAATAACAACATACTGAGCTCGACTTGAATATTTCCTTATTAGTTCTCCAAGTAAATCAGAGTTTCTCTTATCAAGTGCAGCATCAACCTCATCCAGAACATAAAACGATGCTGGACTATATTCTTGCACAGAAAAAATAAATGCAAGAGCAGTCATCGTTTTCTCTCCACCAGATAATGATCTAATGTCTAAGAATTTATCACCACTCAATCGAACTTTTATAACTAATCCATCTTCAAAAGGATTATCAGAATTAATAAGTTCCAAGAAAGCTTCACCCTTATGAGATAACTCTTGGAAAATTCTCTTAAAATTGTTATTTAGCTCATCAAAACAAGTTAAGAACATTTCTTTCTTCTTTGCTTCAATTTCAGCCATCATGAACAAAATTTCATCTTTTTCTTTTACCAATACATCTTTCTTCGCCAATAGTTTATCATATTCAGATTTAACTTTTTCATAAATCTCTAATGATTTCAAATTAACAAAACCCATTTGCTCTAAAGATTTTTTATAATTGTAAATTGCTTGTTTTATTGTTTCTATAGATTTATTCTCAACTAATTTTACACCAGTATAATCTTTAAATTCTTCTTCATATGCCTTTAATTCAGTGTCTAATCTAGTTTTATCGACTGTTATTGCAGTTATTTTCTCTTCAATACGTCTAATGTATTCTTCTGTAGAAATAATCTTAACTTCTAATTTCTGGATTTCATCAGTAACCTTAGAACGTTTGTTAAACATTTCTTTGAATTTTTCATAAAATTCTTTCTCTTCTTTTTCTTTAACTTTCAAAATATCAGATTTTTCTTTGTTTTGTTTTTCTAATTCTTTTACTTGCAAAGTAAATGCTTCACATTCTGAATCAGATTGTTTGACAAGCTTTGAAGTCTTATCTTTTTCTGGCAATAACATACTATTCAATTGTAAATCATGAGATTTTAATTCTCCTTCCAATTTTGCAATTAACTCTCGTAATTGAACTTTTTTCTCCTCAAAAGTATTCAATTCTGCAATAATTTTCGGATTTCTTATTTCATTAATTTGAGTTCTTATTTGCTGTCTTTTCATTTTAACTTGAGCTAAATCCCGGTTAATTTGACTAATTTGCATAACAGCGTCATCTAATTTTTTATCTAAATCTTTAACTTTCTTCTCTTCTTCATTTTTAACTTGAAGTGATGCTTCCAGTCCGTCTGAATCCAAATGCAAACTCTTCTCCAGTTTTATTATCTCTCCTTCAAGTTCTGCTTTTCTAGAACGTAATTTTACAATTTCTTCTTCATTATTTTGTTTTTTGTGCTCTAAATTAGAAATCTCTAAGGAAACTTCAGCAAGCCTTTTTTCATTCTTTTCTAATTCTTTTGATAATTGGCTTTGTGAAAATGATAAAGATTTTGCATTTTTATTAATAAAACCACCTTTCATGATTCCAGACATTTCACACAAATCTCCGTCAAGAGTCACCATTTTAGTTTTACCAATTCCAATACGACGTGCAACATCAATATTTTCGACAACAACTGTTGAACCAAAAACGTACTTGAATACCTTCAAATATTTAGAATCAAATCTTATTAAATCAGTTGCAAGACCAATTACACCGCGTGCTTTTAATATAACAGATAAATCAGCAGGGTCAGCAGGAGCTCTAACCTTGTTAATTGGAATAAAAGTTGCTGAACCAGAACGAGTCTCTTTCAAATATCGAATACATTCAGCCGCAACAAAATCATTTTCAACAACAATATGCTTTGTTTTATTTCCAGCAGCCATTTCAAGTGCTAAAGCGTACTGTTCATCAACATCACCTAATTCAGAAACAAGACCAACAACACCAGAGAATTTACTTTTTTGATCAAGTATTTTTTGTACTGCCTCATTACCTTTAACAGATTCATTTAACGAAGCACGTTTAGCAGTAAGTCGTGCATAATCTTCATTTACTTTCAAAGAATGTTCACGTGCAGAACCAAGTTTTGCAGCAAGCTTAGAATCATTTGAAATTACTTTACTTAACTCAAGAGTTATTTTTTTAAATTCCTCTTTTCTTGCACGTAAATTTTGAATTTCTTTCTGATTTTCCTTTTCAATCTCTTTAACTTTAGAAATGTTCTGGTCAAGTGTTTGAATCTTAAACTCAGCTTTATCTTTTTCTCTTAAAATTTCCTGCTGACTCTCTCGTAGAACATGAATTTTCTTATCTAAATCTTCAGCTTGTTTATCCAAAGACTCAATCTCTTTATCAAGTTCATTTCCACCATCAAGATTATATTTTTGTCTAAATTCAGAAATTCGTTTTTCGATTTGCTCCAAATCTGTTTTTTTATTATTAAACATAACTTGGTGATTACTTCGCTTGGATTCAAAATCAACAATTTTTGCATTTAATTCTTTTAAAGAATCTTCAAGTTGAACTTTTCTTTGTTTTGCTTTTTCAATCTCTTGATTCAATGACTCAATTTTATTAGTGTTTGTTCCAATATCAATTTTTAACTGCTCAACTAACTTATGAATTTCAACTTGATTTTTCTCACCCTTTGTTTCAATCTCATGGGTAATGTCAGCAACTTCTTGTTGTCTTGTTTTAATCACTTTTTGATATTCTTCAATAGAAGTAATATTTTTTTGAATCAAAGACTTCTTCTCGATAATATCCTTCTCGATTTTCTCGCCTTCTTCTTTTAATCTAACAATACTTTTCTGAATTAACGTCGCTTCATGAGACTTTTGCTTTTCTAAAACATCCTTGTACTTGATTGCTTGGTCATGTTCTTTTTTCAGTTCAGTTAAACTTTTACTTCGTTCAGACAAAACAATCTCAGCTTCTTTTAATTTAATATCGACCTTTTCAAGTGCAGATAATGTTTTTTGTTTCTTGTCTTCATAGACAGAAATACCAGCTATTTCCTCAATAATTTGACGACGCTCGATTCCTTTCATATTAACTAAGTTGACAATATCTCCCTGCAAAATAATATTATAACCATCAGGATCAATCTTTGCATATTGTAGAAGTTCAATTATATTTGCACGTGTTTTTTTCTTATTATTTATCTTGTAAATACTAGTACCATCAGGATTAACAATTCGACTAACCTTGATTTCTTTATCATCTAGAGGAAAAATTTTATTTTTATTATCAAAGAAAATAGATACTTCAGCGTCTTTAGATGGTTTTCCTTTCTTACCACCATTATATACTAAGTTTCCTGTTTTTTCAGCTCGCAAAGATTTAGCAGAACTCTTTCCAATCACAAAACATAATGCATCAAGTACATTAGATTTACCGCTTCCATTAGGACCAAGAATAACATTAAAATCCTTATCAAAAACTAGTTCAGTATGATTGGCAAAAGATTTAAAACCCTTCATAACAAGCCGATTTATCCTTGTCATTTATTCAACCCTTCCTCTTCTTCTTTCGCAAAAGTAAAACCAAAAATAAGCATTCTAAAGCTCTTTAAAGCCCGAAAACACCACACTTAATAGGTTTTATATTAATTTAGTCGGGTTCTTAGATTTATAAATGTTGTGTTAGAAAAACCATGACCGACCAATTCAAAAAACTATTTAAAACAACGAACTAAACATATTAAAATGATTCTAGGAATTGATGAAGCCGGAAGAGGACCATGTATTGGACCACTTGTTATGTGCGGAGTCATAGCAAACGAAAAGTCTTCTAAAGATTTAACAATTTTAGGAATAAAAGACTCAAAACTTCTAACACCAAAAAAACGAGAAGAATTGTTCAAAGAACTAAAACATAAAAAAGACATTATAGATTACAAAATAATAATAACAACTGCAAAAAAAGTTGATGAAGCACTAAACTCAGAAAAATCAAACTTAAATTTTCTTGAAGCACAAAGTTCTGCAAAAATTATAAAATTGTTTGAAAAAAAATACGCTTTAAGAAAAATAATAACTGATTGTCCATCAATTAATACAAAATCATACACCGAGACATTGCAAAAATTATCAAAAACAAAAGTTGAATTAATAAGTGAACATAAAGCAGATTTCAATTATCCAATTGTTAGTGCAGCATCAATTCTTGCTAAAGTTACACGAGACAAAGAAATTAAAAAAATCCAAATGAAATTAAAAAAAATTGGAGAAATTGGATCAGGATATCCGTCAGATCCACAAACAAAAGAATTTTTACAAAAGAATTGGAATAACAAGGAAGCACAAGAATTCATACGAAAAACATGGGATACTTATAGAAAAATACTTGAATCAAAAAAACAAAAGAAATTATTCGAGTACTAAAATGACAACATTCATTAACGTAAATCCAGATATAATCGAAAAGTTATCGCATTTTGGGTTTAGTAAAATTGCAACTAAATCTCCACACGAATTAGCTAGATTAGACGGTCCTTGTTTTGCAATACTATTTCATTCTAAAAAATTATTATTACAAGGAAAAAAAGAGATTGTTGACGACATATCAAAAACAATTGAATCATTAGGATATCAAAAAGATATAAAAATAATAATACATCCAGAAGAAATTAAAAAAACTACAACAAATAAAATTGAGATTGGCAGTGATGAAACATTAAAAGGCGATACGTTTGGAGGTCTAGTTGTTGCAGCAGTATCAATTGATGAACGAGCTCGAAGACTACTGTCAAATATAAATATTCAAGACTCTAAAAAACTAACAGACTCACAAATAATGGCAGTTGCTCAACAAATAAGAAATCTTCTTAGTAAAGATGAGATTTCAGTAAGAATATTATCTCCTCTAGATTACAATTCACTAACTGAACAAGGATTAAACGTAACACAAATATTAAACAGACTTCACGAATATGTTCACAAAGAACTAGAAGCAAAAAGTCAAAACAAAAAAACAATTCATATAACCGATAAATATCCTGGCTGTACAGTTGGAAAAATAATTGAAGAAAAATCAGAAAGTAAATATTTAAGCGTTGCAGCTGCATCAATTATTGCAAGAAACGCAGGACTATTACAATTACAAGCAATTGCAGATGAGTTACACATACCACTGCCAAAAGGAAGTACACATATCAAAGATTATTTAGAATTATTAAAACAAAAAAATCTAGAAATAAAAAAATATGTTAAAACTGATTTTGGAAATGTAAAAGAATTCTTTAATTAAGTGCATACTTTATGCATTCGCCTTCATCCATGATCAATTCATACTCGTGTACAAATTCAAAATCAACCCATTTAAAATCAATATTCTCTGAATTAAGCTTAATCTCAGGCATTGAAGAAACTTCCAACTTAAAGATATGAAAAATAAAATCAAAACCAGGATATTTAACAAAAACACTTCTTATGAATTTAACGCTATTTTTACCAACTACAATTCCAGTTTCTTCAGATAATTCTCGCAAAGCACCTAAAATTGGAGTCTCACCGTCATCTAATTTTCCAGCAGGAACTCCCCATTTTCCTGGCTCAACTTTTTTATCCATTGCACGTTTCAAAAGTAGAACTTTATTTTCATACAAAACGTAAACACCACTAACCTCAATACTATAATTAAAATTTGCAGGAATTTCTTCATAAATCATTATTAAAACCTCATAAACCAGATACTAAATCAAGTAATGCTTCTCGTGGATCTTTTGCCTTTGTAACTCCGGATGCGATTAAAACACCAACACAACCAAGTTCAATTGCTTTTTTTACATCCATTCCATTCTTTATTCCAGCACCACATAAAACAGGAATATTAGCAACATTATGAACTTTTTGAATTGTATTAACAACAATATCAGGATTTGCATTTGTAACACTAATATCGCCACCAATTAATTCTGGAGGTTCAATCGCAATAACATCAGGTTCAAATGTAGCAATAGCTTCAGCACTCTCCGAATTATTAGCACAAACAATAGACAATAACTTATTATCTTTTAATTTTTGAATTGACATATCAAGTAAATCTAATCTATATCTATCTTCAGAATGGTTCAACAAAGAGCCTTTTGCACCATTATCAAGAATATCTTTTACAAGAACTTTTCCAGTATGTGCACCAAAATCATCTCCATCGACATGCTCGGAAAAAACAGAAATAGAAACTTGACTAGATACCCTATACAAATCACTAACTGAAACACAAACTGCAATATTTTTACCAGTTTCTTTAGAAACAGAATCACAAATTTTTGCAAGATTTACTGCGTTCTCACCAATTGACGACTCATACGTTTTAAAATTTACTACAACACATGGAAAATTCATATTTAATCAACCTCTTGTAACTGAAACTCTATCGTTAGTTATTCCTTCTAAAGATATTTTAATTTTACCATTATTTTTAATACACATATAACCTTGATCTTCAGGTACAACAATTCCTTCTACAAATAATGTTCTTTCAATTTCATCATCATTAAAAACAATTAGATTCGCTGAACCAGACATTAAAGTATCCATAACCAAAGAATTACCAATCGCATTTTGAAAACTTTCTTTTCCAGTCAAAGCAAGATCTGCAAAACAAACAGAAGTATATTTTTTAGGTAATGAAAGTTCCAATAATTGGACTTCTTTGTAACTCGAACGATATTTGATCAGATTAGTATTCAATTGCATTAGAAAATCATCAAAAGCAGTGTTAGACATCTGGCCACCAACTGATGATAATGACTTAACACCAAAAATAATAACAAAACCGCCAATAATGACGGCAAGTACTAACATAATTATTTTGCTATCAACCATTTAAAGTGTCGATTTTGCTTTGATTTCAGCAAAACGTCTATCAACTTCTGCTTGCATCTTTTCAATCATGTGTTTATTTTCTGGTTTGAAAAGATGTGAAAATCGTCCTTGAAGCTTAATAAATTCCTCAATAGGTTTTCTATCCTTCACTTCATAATTGATAACATATTTACCATTCTCTACTTCATAAAGTGGCCAAAAATTTGTTGATACTGCAATCTTTGCAAGCTCAATTGTCAAATCTTCTCTAAATCTCCAACCTCTAGGACAAGGTGCTAAAACATTCAAGAAAGCAGGACCATTTGTATTAAATGCTTTTTCTGCCTTTTTGATAAGATCATTCCAATTACTAATACTTGCTTGTGCAACATAAGGAATATTATGAGCAACAGCAATTGCAGTCAAATCTTTTTTGAACTCCTCTTTACCAGGATGAACTTTTCCAGCTGGTGCAGTTGTTGTTGATGCTCCATACGGAGTTGCACTACTTCGCTGAATTCCGGTATTCATGTAACCTTCATTATCATAACAAACGTAAACAAAGTTATGACCTCGTTCAAGTGCTCCACTTAATGATTGAAGACCAATATCATATGTTCCTCCATCACCACCAAAAGCAACAAACTTAATATCTTTTTTACTTTTGATTTTACCTTGTTTTTTCAAACTAGTATAAGCTGCCTCAACACCACTAATAGTTGCTGCTGCGTTTTCAAAAGCGTTGTGGATAAATGGAACAGTCCATGCAGTATATGGATAAATTGTTGTAGAAACTTCAAGACATCCAGTTGCATTTGCAACAACAACAGGATTATCAGTTCCCATCAAAACTTGCTTAACAACAATTGGCGCACCACAACCAGGACACATTCTATGACCCGAAACCATTCGGTGTTCTTTTGTAGTTAATTCTTTAATATTCATTTTCGAACTCCGTAATATTTGTATAAAGGAAGTTTCTTTGAAACCATAAGTTCCTTGTACACATTTTCAATATCATCTAAACCAATCTCTCGTCCACCAAGACCAAAAATATAGTTATATATTTCAGGTTTTACTTTTGATTCATAAAATGCTGAACGTATTTCATTAAAAAGTGGTCCACCTAAAGCTCCAAAAGAATCTGCTCTATCAAGAACAGCAATTTTTTTTGCTTTTGACAGATTAGAAACAATCTCATCAAATGGGAATGGTCTAAAAACTTTTAATTTTAATAATCCAACTTTCTTTCCTTGCTTTCTCATTGAGTCAACTACTGCTTTAGTTGTTCCTGCAGTTGAACTCATCGTTACAATAACATAATCAGCATCAGAAAGTTTGTATTTTTCCATAAACTCAAAACTTCTTCCGGAGATTTCTTTATACTGTTTTGCAACTTGTTTTATTATTTTTACAGAATTATCCATAGCTTGTCTTTGCTGATATTTATGTTCAAAATAGTAATCAGTCAAATCCAAAGGACCATATGTTACAGGATTTGCAACATCAAGCAATGGAAAATCAGCTAAATGTTTACCAACAAATTTCTTAGCAACAGTGTCAGGTAAAATCTCAACATTTTCAACTGAATGGCTCGTAATAAAACCATCTTGACAAACCATTACTGGAAGTCTAACGTCAGGATGTTCTGCAATAACCATTGCAATTAATGTTGCGTCATAAGCTTCTTGTGCATTTTCATTGTATATTTGAAGCCAACCTGAATCTCTTTCAGCCATACTATCAGAATGGTCACAATGAATATTAATAGGACCACTCAATGCTCTGTTAACCACAGGCATAACAATAGGAAGTCTAGTTGACGCAGCAATATAAACAATTTCATGCATCAATGCAAGACCGTTTGAAGAAGTAGCAGTCATTGCACGCGCACCTGCAGCACTTGCACCAACAGTTGCACTCATTGCGGAATGTTCACTTTCAACTCTAATCATTTCCGAATCAACTTTGCCATCTGCAACAAATGTTGCAAACTTCTGAGCAATAGGAGTTTGTGGTGTAATTGGATAAACTGCTACAACATCAGGATTAATTTGACGTATCGCTTCAGCAACAGCATCCGCGCCAGTTAAAGCAACCATATTTTTACTAATCTTAACCATTTTATTCCTCATCCACCATGGTAATTGCTTTGAAAGGACATTCCTTTGCACAAATTCCACAACCTTTACAATAATCATAATTTATCTTCTGTATTTTTTCATTTTTGACTAAAATGCATCCCTCAGGACAATACATCCAACAAATCATACAATTAACACATTTCTTGCTATCATGAATTGGTTTTTTTGATCTCCAATCTCCAGTATGATAATCTTTAGCACTTCCAGGAGTAATAATTTTACCGCCAGTTGGCATTTCACTTGAATCCATTAATTTAACCAATTTATGCCACCTCTTTAAATCCACGATCCAAAATCTCGATATTTTTCTGAACCGCAAGTTCTCCTAATTTTTTCGTGAATTTTGATTTTATCTCATCTTTTATCGATTGAATCTTAAGTACAGGAATCAATTTTGCAATAGAACCTAACATTACAATATTTGGCATATTCTTTCCTAAAACATCTCTAGAAATCTTACTTCCATCAACTGCTAGAACTTTGTAAGAAACACCCAACTCTTTTTTTAGTTGAGCAGCAGTATGAGGAGAATTAATCAATAAAGAACCATCTTTTCTAACTTTTCCTGCAACATCGACAGAACCAATAAGTGTTGGATCAACAACAACAGCCAAATTAGCTTTTTCAATAGGACAATGAATTGTTATTGGTTTTTTGCTAAATCGCACAAAAGCTCTAACAGGAGCTCCAGCCCTTTCTGCACCGTACTCAGGAAATGCTTGTATAAAATATCCTTCCTTAATTAAAGAATCAGCTACCATCTGAGAAGCAGTTTTTACTCCCTGACCACCACGGCCAAAGAAAATTATCTCATAAATTTCGTCAACTATTCCAATCACCTTTTTTTAATCATGATAAAAAAAATCTTGTGCTTTTATCAAGTTAAATTTAACCTTCAACTATTTATATATATTTCTTTTCAAAAAATCCAAACCTTTATAAAGTCAAAATTTCCCCAACGACTATAATAATAAACAAAAAGATGTAATCAATCGAAATCCTTTTAAATGGATGAGGTTTTCGAAAAAAGATTCACGATCAAATATTTGGAGGAAAAATAAAATGGCTGGAGAAAAAGAGCACATAAACTTGGTTTTCATTGGTCACGTAGATCACGGAAAATCAACTACTGTTGGTCGATTAATGTTCGATTCAGGAAATGTCGACGAACAAGCAATGAGAAAATTAAAAGAAAAAGCTCAAGAACTTGGTAAATCAGGTTTCGAGTTTGCATACGTTATGGATAACCTCAAAGAAGAGCAAGAAAGAGGAGTAACTATTGACCTTGCACACAAGAAATTCTCAACAAACAAATATGATTTTACAATCATCGACGCACCAGGTCACAGAGATTTCGTTAAAAACATGATTACTGGAGCATCACAAGCTGACGCAGCTGTATTAGTTGTAGCAGCAAACGATGGTGTAAACGCTCAAACTAGAGAACACGTTTTCCTATCAAGAACTCTTGGAGTTGGACAACTTATTGTTGCAATCAACAAAATGGACATCTCAGGAGTTAGTTACAGTGAAGACAAATGGAATAAAGTTAAAGAAGAAGTTACTGCTTTAATTAGATCAGTTGGTTACAAACCAGAAAATGTTCCTTTCTTAGCTGTTGCATCCTTAAACGGAGAAAACATCGTTAAAAGAAGCGAAAACATGCCATGGTACAAAGGTCCTACTTTATTAGAATCAATCGATGGTTTATCTGTTCCAGAAAAACCAGTTAACTTACCACTTAGACTTCCAATCCAAGATGTTTAC
Source organism: Candidatus Woesearchaeota archaeon (assembly GCA_016938695.1). GTDB lineage: Archaea > Nanobdellota > Nanobdellia > Woesearchaeales > JAFGUC01 > JAFGUC01. The sequence goes on from JAFGUC010000043.1 coordinate 51,071, forward strand.
AACATCACTGGTATCGGAGTTGTTCCTGTTGGAAGAGTTGAAACTGGAGTTATGAAAATTGGTGACAAAATCGTTGCAGTTCCTGGCCGAGAAGGTAAAGGAGTTCACGGCGAATGTAAATCAATTGAAATGCACCACGAACAGTTTAAAGAAGCTAAACCTGGAGACAACATTGGTTTCAACGTTAGAGGATTTGGTAAGAAAGACATTGCAAGAGGAGACGTACTAGGTCATGAAACTAGTGTTCCAACTGTTGCAGAAGAATTCACTGCTCAAATCGTAGTTTTGAACCACCCAAGTGTTGTTACTGTTGGTTACACACCAGTGTTCCACATCCACACAGCACAAGTTGCTTGTCAATTTGTTGAAATCATGAAAAAACTTAACCCAGCTACTGGAGAAGTTTTAGAAGAAAATCCAGATTTCATCAAAAACGGCGACGCTGCAATTGTCAGAATTAGACCAACTCAAGCTTTGGTTATCGAAACTCAAAAAGATATTCCACAGCTTTCACGGTTCGCAATCAGAGATTCTGGTGCAACTGTAGCAGCTGGTATGGCAATTGAAATTAAGAAAAAGCAACTTTAAGCTTTTTTAAATTTTTTTTATAATTATTATTAAGCCCTTAACAGAATAAAGGAACTACAGAAAATGCAAAAAGCAAGAATTAAACTAGCAAGCGCAGACATAGAAAAAGTAAACGAAGTATGCGATAGTATTAAGCAAATAGCAGAAAAAACGGGAGTTACTATTAGAGGACCTATCCCACTTCCAACAAAGAAGCTAAAACTTACTACTAGGAAAAGTCCTTGTGGAGACGGAAAAGCAACATGGGAAAGATACGAGATGAGAATCCACAAGAGATTAGTTGATCTTGGAATGGATGAGAGAGCTCTTAGACTTGTCATGAGAATCCCAATTCCAGAAGGTCTAAATATCGAAATCGAAATGATCGATTAGAAATTTTGTTAATTAACAAATAACAAAATCCCATAAACTTCGTTTGTTGTATCTAGTCATAGAACTACAAACTTATTATTTTTCTTTTTTTCTATTAGAAAAGAATCACTTAGAGATAAAGTAAAGCTTTATTTCAGTCACAAAAAACAAACTTTTCCAGTTTTCTAACTGGAAAATATTCACTTATTTTACTAAAGAATCATTCTCAATAACAGATTTCTCTTCAGTAATTACGACATCACCAATAAATTTAACATTAGAACCAACTTTTCCATCCTTTGCATTCCATGTCAAACTTTTCAATTCTAAAAAATCAGTAGTTGTTCCGCCATCCGCAATTTTTGAATTAAAATCATCAATATTTCCTAAGAAACTTTCAGGAATATTTAATAATGGTTTATCTTCTCCTACTTGATATGCACAACTGGTTTCAGAATTAAAACTAATAAAATTACTTTTTAATAACCAGTAATCAGCTAAATATTTTATTGGTAAAAAACGCTTTTGTCTATCAACAGAGATTAATCCCGATTTTTTAGTTCCACAAACTAAACCAACAGCAGCCTCGAAACCAAACATTTTAATTCCACCAATTTCTTTTTTATTAATAAAAATAGGAACTTGTGAATCAACTTCTTCAAAAAAATCTAAAATATCAGTCTGCAAATAAATCAAATTTGTATTAAAATATTTATGAAGAGAAAAATCATCAACCTCAACCTTATAATCATCAGGAACTAAAGGCCCTTCAAGAAGTCTAATTGCACCATCATATCTAACAAATGGGCCACCTTTATCTCCTTTCTCACGTCTAGTTACTTCAGGAGTAAATAAAGAATCTAAAGATAAATGACAACCTATTAGTTCTGGTTCAATTGTTGCACCCAAATTATCAATATTATTAATAAAAATTGTCTTTATCCCACGTTGCTTCAATTTATCCTTTATTTCACATAATAATAAAAAAGAATCATAATGACCACCTGGCGCATAACTTACAGTACCATCGGACAATTTTGCAACAGACAAAACACCATCTTTTTCAACAAAACGAACAGTAACTGGCTGCACCAATTTAATTAAATCAATATCACGAAGTCTATTTTCAGAATTTAAAAAATTCATAACTGAAACATCAGTTTCTTCATTAACCATCAAAATAAAAGGAACCGAACAAGAATATTTTTTTTGTATATAACGAATATGATCTAATTTAATCTCTAAAAAAGTTTTACCTGCCTTTGCATCAACTAATGCTTTCGAACAACCACCCATAGATGTAGATATTCCACCAGCCATAGTAAAATAAGCAAATCCTGAATTTTTAAGTAAAGATTCACCATCGGCAAAATATTTCTTCTTTAGATCAGACGATACAGAATCTAACACAACAACATCATTTGGAAACAAAGGAGAAATTTTGGAAGAATCAAATTTTGAAATTAAATTTCCAGACATATATTTTGTTGCAGTATCAAGTGCTTTGTTAAATACCCATTCAGGTTGATTTTTCAGCGCTTCTTTTAAATTTTCTAACAAAAATATCACCTCTATTTCTATAAAAAATATCAACTAATTTAAACCTTTATCGATATTTTTTACATATAAAAATTTCTAGTATAGAAAAGTTTAAATATACTTTAAAAGACAAATAATACATAATAATCTAAAAAAAGAAGGGTTGGGATAAATGCTTAAGTTTTTCAAAAATTTTATGTCTAAGTTTTTCAAAAGTATGTTCAAGAAGAAAAGCCACGTCAAGCTAGGTTTATATGGACCTCCAAACGGAGGAAAAACTACTCTTGCTAACACAATCTGTCAAGATTGGCTTGGTGAAGAGATGGGTTCGGTTTCTAATGTTGCTCACGAAACTAGAGAAATCCAGATTAAAGAAGAAATCCATATTAAATCAAAAGACGGCAAAGAACTATCATTCAATTTAGTGGATACTCCTGGTATCGCAACTAAAATCGATTATGAAGATTTCCTTAAACACGGAATGAACGAAAAAGATGCAAAAGAAAGAGCAAAAGAAGCAACAAAAGGCGTTATTGATTCAATTAAATGGATTGAAAACATGGATGTTGTAATCGTCGTTCTTGATGCAACTTTAGATCCATATTCACAAGTTAATATCACCATTATGGGAAATCTCGCTGCTAGAAAAATTCCAGTTTTAATCGTAGCAAATAAAATTGATTTAAAGAAATCTAAAATCAAAAAAGTTGAAGCAGCATTCCCACAATACGAAGTTGTTGGAATATCTGCAAAATTTAGAAAAAACATAGATGATTTTTACGAAAAATTATTCGAACTTGTTGAAAAAAGAGGTTGAAGATGCTTATTTTACAATTCATAAAATACAGCGAGATTGAGGATTTAGATTCGGAAAAAAGAATCAAAAAAATTCTTGACTACGTGAAGAAAGATAAAATTGTCTTACTTGAAGGCAGATTAAAAAAAGAAGAAGAAGCTGAATTAATTCGAAAAACTATGGAAGAAATAGATAAGAAATTCAAAGGAATCGAATTAGCAGTAATATATCCTGACGATAAAGCAAATCTTGGATTTTTAAAGAAAATCAAAAAAGAATTAATAAGTATTTTACTTGGCGATAGAATTGGAATGACAATTGTTGGTCCAGCTAACAAAGTTACAGAAATAAAACAAAATCCAGATAAAATAGAATTATTAACTAAATAAAAATGCCACACCAATGCGTAAGATGCGGAAAATTGTATGATGACGGGTCTGAAGCAATTCTAAAAGGATGTACGTGTGGCGCTAAACTTTTTTTCTTTGTTAAAAAATCAGCTATGAAAAAAATCGAAGAAGCTGCTAAAAAACTTTCAGAGCAAGACAAAGAACAAATTGAAAAAGATGTTTATGAATTAATTGGCGAAGAAATTGATAACGTCGAGCAACCAATTGTTTTAGATATTGAATCAATTAATATTACTGAACCAGGTAAATATGAATTAGATTTAGTTCATCTCTTTTCTAAACAACCCTTAGTCTACAAACTAGAAGAAGGTAAATACATGATTGACATCGCAGAAACATTTAAGAATGTAAAAGATGCAGATGTTGATAAAGATGTTAATTGATGACCACGCACATTTAGATTATATTCCTGAAAATAAACTTTCTGAAGTAATCAAACGTTCAAAAGAATTTGGTGTAAAAGCAATTATCAGCAATGGAACAACACCAGAATCAAATAAAAAAATTCTAGACATCTCAAAAAAATATGATATTGTAAAACCTGCATTAGGAATATATCCTACACATACACCAGAATTTGATATCGATAAAGAAATAGAATTTATACGAAAAAATAACCCTGTCGCAATTGGTGAAGTAGGATTAGATTTTAAAGAAAATAAAAACGAAGAAGAAAAATCAATACAAAAACAAGCATTCCAAAAATTTATAGATTTAGCAGAAAATCTTAAAATACCAATTATAACACATTCTAGAAAAGCAGAAAATGAAGTCGTTGAAATGCTAGAAACAAGTAAAATAAAACCTTACAAAATAATCATGCATTGCTTTTCTGGAAAAAAAGCTTTAGTAAAAAAAATTCGAGATAATGGCTGGATGTTTAGTTTACCTACAAGCATAGTAAGAACAGAACATTTTCAAACAATTGCAAAAAATACAGTCATGTCACAAATATTAACAGAAACAGATACGCCATATCTATCACCATTTAAAACAAATCAAAATTTAGTTGATGAAACATCAGAAATTGATATAAATGAACCTGCAAATATCAGATTTAGCACACAAAAAATTGCAGAAATAAAGAATCTAGAACTTGCAGAAGTTGAAAATGCAATATTCATGAATTATCAAAAAACATTTTTATAAAAATGAAAGAAATAAAAAAAAATCAGAATTCAGTATATCTAAACAGTTTACCAAAAGGATGTAAGTACTGTAAAAAAGGAGAAAAATTAGTTTTATTCATAACAGGAATATGTCCAAGAAAATGTTTCTACTGCCCACTAAGCGATACAAAAAACGGCAAAGACTTAATATGGGCAAATGAATGGCAAATTGATAATAAAGAACAATTACTAGAAGAAGCAAAATTAATCAATGCAAAAGGCGCAGGAATAACAGGCGGAGATCCTCTAGCAAGACTAGATAGAACGGTTGAATACATAAAATTTCTTAAGAACAAATTCACTAAAAATTTTCATATCCATCTATATACATCACTAGATTTAGTTACCAAAGAAAATTTAAAAAAATTATTTAATGCGAACTTAGATGAGATAAGATTCCATCCTGATTTAGATGATAAAAAACTTTGGGAAAAAACATCTCTCGCAAAACAAATTGGAAATTGGGATGTTGGAATTGAAATTCCAGTAATTCCTAAAAAATATAAACAAACAATAGAATTAATTGATTTCATAAAAGACAAAGTAGATTTTCTAAACTTAAACGAGTTAGAAATATCAGATAACAACGCAAACTCATTAACTAAAGAAGGTTACGTAACAATAAAAAGCTCATATGCCATAAAAGGATCAAAACAAATGGCACTAAAAATAATTAAAAAACTGTCGACAGAAAATACAAAATTAAAAGTACACTTTTGTTCGACAACAGTCAAAGATAAAGAACAATTATCTTCAAGAATAAAACGTAGAGCAAAAAATGCACACAAAGACTACGACTATGTTACAGAAGAAGGTATGTTAATCAGAGGTGCAATATACCCAATACTCATTCCAGAATTTAATTACAAACAAAAAATTGAAAAATTAATGACAATAAAAAATAAAAACAAATTAGTAAAAATTAAAGAAGAACTTGAAAAAAAATTTGAAATTCCAAATAATTTAATTGATATTGATTATTCACGATTAAGAATTCTAATTGCCCCATGGATATTAGAAGAAATAAACATAAAATACAAAGCAGCAATTGTTACTGAATATCCAACACAAGATCAAACACCAATTGAATTAGAATACTTTAATTAAAAAATATAGTTTAAAGAGAACAAATACTTTTAAAGAAACAACAATTTTTAAGAAACTTATTCAAAAAAGGCTAGATTCGTGTGTCAATAGAAAAAGTCCAATGGATAATAGCAAGAACTGGAGGAGTTGACGGAACATCACTTCTTCATCAGAATTCAATTGAACTCTTGAATTCACTAGGTATTGAAACCCAAACAACAACAGGAATTGTTGAAACTGACTTAGGTATGAGTGAAAAAGATTTACTAAGACCGCCCACCATAGTTTCTGAACTTAACTTCGATAATCCAATATCAAAAAAATTATATTCACAATCATTCAAAAAAGCAAATATTCCTTCTGAAAAATGGTTACCTGAACACGATTACCACGTACAAACAATTGAAAGTAAAATTGAAGGTATTATTTCTCAAAATTCAAACCAACCAATAATAATTCACAATCTTTTATCCTTAAGAGAATTTCATCCACAAGCGGCACTAGCATTAAGAAGAATAATATCTAAAAATCCTCATTTAACATTCATCAGTTATGCAGCAGATTCATCGTTTGAAAGACCAGAAAGAGTTCAAACAATACAAAACTACGCAATAAACACAATATTAGAAACCTCAAGAAGAACCAATGGATTGGGACCCTATGATTTTGATAATCTGTACCACGTTGTTTTAAACGAAACTCAAGAAAACATTTTTTCAAATGGATACAATATTCCAAGAAATAAAATATTTAGATTACCAGATTTTCTTCCATTCGAATCAGAAGTTCCACATTTAGAATCAAGAATTGATCTAAATTTTGTTGATAATTTATCTAAACATTGTACCAGAATAACGCCACAAGGAATAGAATTCTACGAAGGTAGTATTGATGAACATACAACATACTTCATCGAACCAGTAAGGCCAATTGAACGAAAAAAAATTAAAACTGCGATTTTTATTGCGAAACAATACGAAATATATACTAAAAAACAAGCTGCAATAGTAATAACGCATCCAAACAAAGATGAAGGTGGAATCTATTTTAATGAATGCGTACAATTAGCAAATAATCTTAACATATCACTAATATATCTTGGCGAAGATTTAAGATTAAAAGGAGAAAATTCATTATGGACCACATATCAGAAAGTATCAGAATTAGAATCAATCGCATTAATACTTAGTTCAAAAGGCGGATGGGAAAATGCAATAAATGAATGTGTAAAAAACTGTATTCCGGCATACATGAATCCTGCATTACCATCATACAACGAATTAAAACGAATGAATATTTCTGTTCCTGGCGATAATCTAGATAGAGCTAATTCAGTAACACAACACATGAAACCTGAACATCTTCACAAGATAAATCTTCCAGAAGTTACAAAAATATTAGAATGGATTAAATACGCAACAAATCCAATAACTCGAGAAGAATTAGTCCTTCAAAACTATTCTAACGGTTATCAAAATCTTTCAAGTAAAAGCCGAGTTGAAACATTTCTAACAATTCTTAATCAATCAAAAAATCCTATTTATAAACACAATTAAATTTAAATACTTGAAATCACAATTTTGATACTATGGCAGATGAAGTTAAAGCAGTATGCAAAAGATGCAAAAAAGAATGGAAAGCATCAGAACTAAAGCTCGACCCAGAATACAAAATGGTTGTATGCCCACAATGCATTAGAGAAAGACTACAACCTAAAACAAAATCAATCCCTATTACACACGCACCCGAAGCACCTAAACCCATTGAAAAAACAAAAGCAGGTTGGGATGAAGATGACGAAGCACTTGAAAAGATGCGTGCTGAAAAAGAAAAAAAACCTAAACTAAATTACGAAAAAGTCGACGATGTCACTATAAAAATTAAATGTCCAAAATGTGATTTTAAATTTTTATACAACATTGAAAAAGGAACTCCTCATTCATGTCCATACTGTGGAATAAAAATAAAGGTTAAATAATTTTTTTAATTTTTCTTATTAGATAAAATCAAATCTTCTATCTTTCTAAGTTCCCATTTAACGCCATCAATCTTCTTACGCAAATTTCCATTTCGTGGATTAAACTCCAACAAGATGGAATACAAATCAGATAAAAAATCACGCATTTCAACAGCAACATCATATTGACCAGATATAGAAGAATTAACTGCATAACGAGTCAACTCGCCTGCCAAATCACAAATACCAAGCATATATAATTCATCAGGAACATTTAACTCAACTTTACTTGGAACTCGTCTCTCTCGTACAACATAATAATAAACAACTGCTTCAACATATTCTTGAACAGCAATCGAATAAGAACCTTCTGACAATAAAATATCATTTTTCGCAACAACCGAATTCATAGAGTCAAAACTTTTTTTTATGTCATCTAGATTCACATCAGAATTTCTATTAAGTCCAAAGATAAGTTTTTTTGATTCTTTTAATACAAGTCTAGAACATGCAATTAAATCTTCACGCAACAAATCATATGCATCATAATCTTTTGCAATATTCAAAAATTCCTCTTTATTAACATTAATCATTGTAAATACCTCATTTCAAATTATCAATATTAACCATACAATATAACATATTTTTAAGGTTATGTACAAATTCATACTTCTTCTGAGAATCAAGTGAATTATAACCATTTCCTAATTCCATACAAGTTTCATCAATTTTTTTTGCTAAAGAATTAACTTGAACTGTTTTAGAACCAACATATTCTGAAGCAATATTTCTTGCAATAATTAACGCTTTATATGCTCCGACATTAAATCGCAAAACATTCATCTCATAAAAGTCATAAAACCGTTCATTATGTAATTTCCGAAAATCTCTCCAAGAACGTCTATCAGAATGATTGCTAAAATCATCAAAAACATAAAAACATTGAAATAAAAAGTCAGCACTATCCAAAAAAATATCAACATCTTGAAAAACTGGAAGTCTTTCCAACTTAGGAAAAAGGTGACTATCAAAACGTATATTCAAAATATGAGGATCCTTTTCAATAACTTCAACAAAGGTATTAATCTCTCCTTGAGTTAACATCGTCTCTAACATAATCAATAACGAAAAAAAACTATTTATAAAAGTATCGCCTATTTTGATTTTAAAAGCTTAATATCATCAGAATCAAGGTCAAAGAAGTCTTCTAATTTAAAACCTAATATAATTTTCTTTAAAGTATCAAATTCTAAAAAAACTTGAGATGAAGATAAATGAGTTTTCAAAGCAATTTTCTCACAAATACTTTTCTTTCTAGCATTTGATTGATTTGCCATCCAAATCTTAAGAATTCTAGATGTTTGCTTATATGAAATAAATTTTGCATATTTCTCCTTTTTAGCAATAGCAATCCCAGCAGTAATCAATTCATTGATATATGCCAAAAATCTCCAATGTTGCCAACGTCTAATCCTACCACGATATACATCAGCTTTTGAAAGACTATCAAACGCAGCAATCAAATCATCACGATTTGTATACTCGTGAGGTATATTCTCTTCAATCCATAAAATTTGAGCGTCAGTGTCCTCTTGAACATCATCAAAAGAAGACAAAGCTATAGAAGCATCTTTAGTTTTAAAAATTCTAAGAAGTGCATTTAACATAGTTTCTGTCTTATTTCTATCACCAATCGCTAAAAGATTATCACGAGTAATCGTAGAATTTCCACTAAAAAGCATCTGCAAATCATTTATTGCTCCTCTAAAATCTCCACCATTTCGTCTAGCAATACTTTGCAAAATATCTTTCTCAACTGTTAAATTTTCTGATAAACAAATTTTTTCTAAAACCTTAGTCACAGACAAATAACTTGGCGTTTTTATTGTAACAATTGAAGACTTAGACCTAAGAGCAGAAAACTTCTTATCCCAAGGGTCGTTTGCAGTCATAATAATCGGATATAAAGACTTAGGAAACAACTTAATTAACTCAGCCAAACCTCCTCTGTCCTGACTTCCAGATAATCCATCAATTTCTTCAAGTAATATTAATTTTTTAGAACCAAATAAAGAACCTTGCAAACAAGCATTTCCTGCACGTTCCAAGATTGCATTCTTATCACGTTCATCACTAGAATTTAATTCAAAAATCTCAAGATTTAATTCATTGGCAATTGCATAAACACTACTAGTTTTTCCACAACCAGGAGAACCAGTCAATAGAATAGGTTTTACTCCCCTTTTAAAGTCAACAACATACTCTTTTAACAAAGAAACAGTAGAATCTATACCTTGTAAATCCGCCATATTCTTTGGCATATATTTCTTTGTCCACGGAACTAAAACCCCCATAACACCAAGAAAATAGGGAAACTTTATTAAACTTTCCTGTCTAGAAAAATATTCTAATGGAACTAACTGAAGAACAAAGAAAACAATTAGAAGCACAAAAAGCGCAATGTCCATTTTGCCAAATCATTGCTGGAAAAATACCAGCTGAAAAAGTCTACGAAGATAAAAAAGTAATTGCAATTCTAGATATCAATCCTGCTACACAAGGCCATTTACTTGTCATGACTAAAGAACATTATCCAATATTACCATTAATTCCTAAAGATGATTTTGAACATCTAATTAAAACGACAAAAGAAATTGAACAACAATTGAAAAAATCAATTCTTTTATGCGATTCTGCAAATATATTCATGGCTAATGGTGGTGCAGCAGGACAACAATCTCCACATTTCATGTTACATATCATCCCTAGGCCAAAAGATAGTAAAGTTAACACTTTCAAATTAAAAGAACAACAAATAAACAAAGAAAAACAAAATGAATTATTTGAAATCACAAGTCATAATCTAAAACAATTAATGGGCGAACAATACACAAAATACGAAGATAAAGAGACAGAAATAAACTCAAAAGAAATAACCTCTGAAACTATTTTTGCATTAATTGAAGAAAATCCTAAACTAAAAGAATTAATAAAACTTGAACCAGAAAAAGCAAAAACATTTATTGAATCAAACGAAAAATTAAAACTAATATTTCAAAAATTTGATATAAAAAAAATTAGCGAAGTATTAAACAAAGAATAAAATGGAATCACTTACTGAAATACTTTCAAAAAGAGAAGAGCATAAAATATTTTACGAAGATCAACTAGTAATAGGAATAATTCCAAAAAAAAGTGTAAATGAATCTCATTTAGTAATTCTACCTAAAAAAAATGTTAAAACACTCGACGAATTAGATTCTGAAACATTCTTGCAAATGAACTATGTCGCAACACACTGTTCAACAATAATTTTCCAAGGGCTGAATATGCACGGGACAAACATCATAATTTATGATGGAGACAATTCAAATAATGACTACGATGTACCTTCAATTAATATAATTGGAAGATTAAATGATGACAATTTAAACTTCAAATGGGATGCAAAAAAAGAAGAAAACCTAAAAGAAATTGCTGCAAAAATTAAAGATCACACTTTTTTAATTGGAAAAGAAAAACCTAAAGAAGAAGCAAAAGAAAAACCACAAAACGAAGTCAAAGAAGAAAAAGGTTCAGTTAATTATATGATTAGACAATTATTCCACATGCCTTAATCTTTATTCTTTCTAACTTTACAAACAAAAAAACCTTCAGTATCATTATCTTGAGGCCAAATTCTTAATGCCTTAGAAACAGAAGGGTCATACTTAGCACCATTAAATTCTAGAACAGGTTTACCACGTTTAATAGGAATATCAACATCTAAAACTTCAGCAGAAGGATTATTCTTCAATAAATAATCAATAACTGCCTCATCTTCATCAGGTTCTAAAGTACAAGTTGAATAAACCAATACTCCTCCTGGTTTTAGAATATCAAAAGCTGTTTGGATCAATTGTCTTTGAGTCCCAGCAATACGCTTAATTACATTTGGATTCCAGATTGTTAAAGTCTTTAAAGATTTTCGAATAGTTCCAATTCCACTACAAGGTGCATCGACTAAAATCTTATCAAACTCAATTCCAGATTTTCCAAAGTAACGTCCTTCCATCAATGTAATCAAAGCATGAGAAACACCCATTCTTTGAATGTTTAAACCCAATGCTTTAACTCGCAATCCTTTATAATCATTACATACTAAAACTCCTTGATTATTCATGTACTGTGCAATTTGAGTTGATTTTGAACCTGGTGATGCACACATATCTAAAATAGTTTCTCCGGGTTGTGGATCTAAAATCACTGGAGGAATCATACTTGCTGGTTCTTGAATATAGATATAACCTAAGGAATGTTCTATTAAATTTCCAACATCACGACGCTTTTCTTCACCCTTATGCTCAATCCAAAAACCTTCCTTACACCATGGAACAGGAACCAAATCCCAATCTGCTTCAATTCTTTTTTTCAAATCTTCAACAGAAATTTTTAAAGTATTAACTCTTATAGCACGTCTCAAAAAACGAAGAGAATAATCAATAAAAGAATCATAATCATCACCTAAAATTGCTCTATATTGCTTCTCAAATTTAGGTTTTACAAGTTTTATTAACTCCTCATTTCGTTGCATAATAACAAAAAATAAAACTATTATTTATAAAAGCAATGCTTTGAACAGAAAAAATGAATAGAAATATTTTTAAAGAAGATAATCTGTTTATAAAACAATGGAAAAAGAGGGAAAATCAAATTCTTCAAAAAAGATTGAAGCTAAAAAATCTTACAATTTAATTGCTGAATTGCAAGACATCCAAGAAAAGAAAGAATTTCTACCAAAGTCAGACCTAATAAGTTTGTCAAAAAGAACAAGAATTCCATTAACAGACATTTATGGAGTTGCAACATTCTACGCACAATTCAAATTAGTAAAACAAGCTAAAAACAAAATATACATCTGCGATGGTACAGCATGCCACGTTAGACATTCTACTGATTTAATCAAAGAATTTACATCCGAACTAAAAATTAATGTTAACGAAACAACTCCAGACGGATTATTCACAATTGAGACAGTACGTTGTCTTGGACTCTGTGCAAGTGCACCTGTTGTAAAAATTAACGAACAAGTTTATGCTAAACTAAAAAAAGAAGATGTAAAAAAAATAATAGATGAGTATAAAAAAAATGAACAATAAAATAATTACTGTCTGTTGTGGAAGCGGTTGTAAATCACTTAAATCCTATGAAATAATAAGTAACTTAGAAAAAGAAGCAAAACTACAAAACATCAAAGTCACAGTTAAAAAAACAGGATGTCATGGATTTTGTGAAAAAGGTCCAATTGTTGTCATAAAACCTGAAGAAATATTGTATTGTCAAGTTAAACCTGAAGATGCTAAAGAAATTATAACAAATGTAAAAAACAACACAGTTGTTGATAGATTATTATTCCAAGATATTGATTCAAAAAAAATTCACGTTAAAGATTTAAATTTTTACAAATATCAAACACGTTATGTCCTAAGAAGAACAGGTGACATTGATCCTTTTGATATAAAAGAATATTTAGAAACTGAAGGTTACAAAGCATTAAAAAAAGCTCTTGAGATTGGTCCTGAAGAAATAATTAAAACAGTAGAATTATCTGGACTAAGAGGACGTGGAGGAGGAGGATTTCCTGCTGCAACTAAATGGGGCTTTTTAAGAAAAAGTACAGAAGACAAAGTTCTTATTGCGAATGCAGATGAAGGTGATCCAGGATCATTTATGGACCGAACTTTAATGGAAGGAGATCCATTCTCAATAATTGAAGGTTTAACAATTGTTGCTTACGCTACTGGAGCAAAAGAAGGTTACATTTATGTTAGAGCTGAATATCCCGAATCAGTAAAGATTCTTAGAAATGCTATCAAAATTGCAAAAGAAAATAATTATCTAGGAAATAATATAATGGGTAAAAAAGATTTTAATTTTGATATTAAATTATTTCTTGGAGCAGGTGCTTTTGTTTGTGGTGAAGAAACTGCTTTAATGAATAGCATTGAAGGAAAAAGAGGAATGCCTAGAATCAAACCACCATTCCCCGCAGATAAAGGTGTTTTTAAGAAACCAACTAATATTAACAATGTAAAAACGTACGCTTACACAACTCACATCATAAGAGAAGGTCCAGAATCATTTAGCAAATATGGAACTGAAAAAAGTAAAGGTACCGCAGTTCTTTCATTGACCGGTAACATTAATCACACTGGAATTGTGGAAGTTCCAATGGGTACACCTATCAAAAAAATAGTTTACACTTTAGGTGGTGGAATTAAGGATAACAAAGAATTCAAAGCAGTATTAACTGGCGGACCTTCAGGTGGCGCAATACCTAAATCAAAAATAAATCTTGGTGTTGACTATGAATCGTTAACCGCTGCAGGAAGCATAATGGGTTCTGGTGGATTATTAGTTATTGATGATCAAAATTCAATGGTAGAGATTGCAGATTTTTTCATGCAATTTTGTATGGCCGAAAGTTGCGGTAAATGTACACCATGTCGTGAAGGAACTTTACGAATGCACGAGATTCTTGAAAGAATTCTTAATGGAAAAGGAAAAATGGATGATTTGACTAAATTAGAAAATCTTGCAAATTTCGTAAAAGAAAATGCTTTGTGTGGTCTTGGTATGACTGCACCAAATCCAGTTCTTACTACTTTAAAATATTTCAAGAATGAATATTTAGATTTAATAAACAAAAAGAAACCAAAAAAAGCAAAATACACAATAACCGACAAATGCATAGGTTGTGGATTATGTAAAAAGAATTGTCCAGTTAATGCAATCAATGGAGAACCAAAGAAGAAACATACAATAATACAAGAAAAATGCATTAGTTGTGGAGCATGTTACAATTGTTGTCCAGTAAAAGCAATCACTAAGGAATAAAAATGAAAACCCAAAATTTTATAGTCACATTAAATGGAAAAAAAGTTGAAGGTAAATCCAACGAAACTGTTTTAGAATTATGCAAAAGAAATAATATAGATATTCCAACTCTTTGTGAATATGAAAGACTAGAACCAATTGGTGCATGTCGATTATGCGTTGTTGAAATTGAAGGTGCAAGAGGATTGCAAACATCTTGCACAACAAAACTTAGACAAGACATGATTATTAAAACTCATACTCCAAGAGTAATTGATGCAAGACGAACAAATTTAAAATTACTTCTTGCAAATCACGATTTAAACTGTACAATTTGTAAAAGAAATCTTGATTGCAAATTACAAAAATATTCTAAAGATTTTTTAATAGAAGAAAATGAATTTGACAAAGGTTTCAGAAAAAATGAACCAGTAGACGATTCAAGCGTATCAATTAAACGTAATAATAATAAATGTATTCTATGTGAAAGATGCGTTAGAGTTTGTAATGAAATTCAAACAGTATACGCAATAGGACTTGAAAAAAGAGGACACCAAACTCACGTAGTTCCTCCACTAGAAAAAGATATGGCAAATAGTACTTGTGTTAATTGCGGTCAATGTGTCATTGCTTGTCCTGTCGGAGCATTAACTGAAAAAACTGATATCGATGAAGTTGTAAAAGTTCTAAATGACGGAACAAAATATCTTATTGCACAAACAGCACCATCTATTAGAGCAACACTTGGAGAATGTTTTGGAATGTCTGCAGGAACTCCAGTAACTAAAAAAATGGTTGCTGCATTAAGAGAACTTGGATTCCAAAAAGTTTTTGATACTGATCTAGCTGCAGACATAACAATTATTGAAGAAGCAACAGAATTCATAAAAAGATTCACAAAAAAACAAAATCTTCCAATGATTACAACATGCTGTCCTGCATGGATAAAATTTGCAGAACAATTCTTCCCAGAACAGCTTAATCATATGTCAAGTTGCAGAAGTCCACAAGCAATAATGGCATCACTTGTCAAAACATATTTTGCTAAATTAATGAAAATAAAACCTGAAGATATTGTGTTAGTTGACATAATGCCATGTACTGCAAAAAAATTCGAGATCAAAAGACCAGAATTTGCAGGAGAAGCAGACTTTGTTTTAACTACTGTTGAACTCGGAAAACTAATAAAACAATTCAATATTGATTTTGTAAATTTAAAAGATTCAGACTTTGATAATCCACTTGGAGAATCAACAGGTGCAGGAGTTATTTTCGGTCATACTGGTGGCGTAATGGAAGCAGCACTAAGAACTGCAGCAGATTGGATTTCAAATAAAAATCTAAAAGAAATTGATTATCACAAAATCAGAGGGATGGACACACTTAAAGAAGCAGAAGTAACAATTGGAAAAAATACAATTAAGATTGCATGTGTTCAAACTCTGGGTCAAGCTAGAAAAATAATGGACGACATAAAAGCAAATAAGTCTCCATATGACTTCATTGAAATAATGGCTTGTTTAGGAGGATGTATTGGTGGTGGTGGACAACCACATCCAAGTGACTTCGAACAGCTAAAGCTTAGAACTAAAGCAATAATTAAAGAAGATGAAGGAAAGGTTATTCGAAAATCTCATAAAAATAAAACTGCTTTAAAAATTTATACAGATTATATCGGTGAATTCGGCGGTAAAAAAGCTCATCAACTTTTACACACAGAATATACGCCAAGAAAACCTTACTAATTATTTTTTTGAATTTTCTTTTTCAATAACCAAATTAAATATGTCTTCAGAACTATAGCCTTCTGATAAAAATCTATAATAAAACCATTGCTTAAACATTTCAAAATACTTCACTATACCATCCTGTTTTTCTAAAATCATCATATCAAAATCAAATTCACTCTGTAATTTTTTATACTCTTCATTTTTTACATAAGGAATTATATTTACTGCTAATTCTTCAAGTAAGTCGTCAGTTGGAAATGAATGTACAGTATTACAAATAATTTCAGTAAAATCACTAACAAATTCATTTCGATCCGAAAAATTTGAATACGATAACACCATTTTTTCTATTGAATGAAAAGATATCCCAGTATCAACAAGAGACTCAGCCAATTCAAATAAAGAATTTCCCAAAGCAAGATGTGTTGTTTTAGAATTACAAACACGTCTCAAATTAGATATATAATTACAAGCAAAATCAGAATTAAAATTCCTATTCTCAAAATAAAAAAATAAATTCAATGAAGTCCTAAAAATATCTGTATTCTTACTCATCCGAGCGTATCCTGCAAAACTTTCATAAAATCTCAAAAATCTGGAAATAGATGACGGTTCATAAGAATCTTTAAACAAAAAAAAATCCGCGCCCATTTGTGCATCGGATTCTGATAAAAAATAATTTTTCTCAAGTTTTTGCTTAAAAGAATCATACTTTTCCATTCTTATCTCAAATTAAAAATCCAATCACTGCCAACAGTACAGAACTAAATACAACTCCAACTAAAGACCAAAATCTTACAGACCCTGAAAACTTTGATGAAGATGATTTGTATTGCTGCAATTCAATATGATGTGTAGCACCACGCAAAAACCAACCGTCAACTTTTGATTCAACACCTTTTAATTTCTCAAGTTTACTAAATGCAAACATCAAATTTCCAATAAAGGGAATTTTACTCTCATAATTCAAATAAATTATACCTGTTGAATCCTGATACATCATATCTTCAGATACAATTAAACCAGGAATACCTCTTCCAATCACTTTACCATCAAGCATAACTGGTTTTCCTCGAACAGGTGATGCGTACAAATCACCCATCAATTCTAAAGTGTTCATTCCTATAAATTTCTTCATAGGATACATATAATTGACTTTAACCAAAGAAATCAAGAAATATATACCTGCAACAATTAATGGAAAATACATCCAAGGCAAAAATCCAACAAACCTATTAAAAATTATCGCACCTAAACCAACAATAAAAACAACTCGTGGTAAATATGCCACAAAGATATCACTGAAAAAATTAGACCATAATTTTCCAAAATTAACCTTTGTTTCTTTAATTATTTTATCAAAATTAAATTCAGAAGATTTAAACACTTTTGATAGACGTCTAATTCTTTTGCCAATTAAAGGATGTGTTGATTTTAATTCTAGTAAACCAGCCCAAGGATTGACAATATCAAATAGCAATGCCTTTTCAAGTAAACTCTTTTTTTTGTTTGTATTCAAAAAAGTAAGTCCAGTATCATTTGCAGATTTAACATCAAATATTCCTAGAGATCGAGTGCTATTAAGCAAACGTGCAGTCTTCTCAGAATCAGGAACCTGAACAATTCCATAAGCAATTTTAATTAATGCTGAAGATAGTAAATCAGAATTACCCATTTCTTTTGCACTAAATTCATCTGCATAATATTCTCGCAATCGACTTAAAAAAAGTACTACATAAGTTCCAATTACATAAAAAACGTAAGAAACAATAGCAACAATTAACCAAATACCCTTTGTCTTATCTTTTGATGAACCACCTTTTGATCTCAATGACATTCTAGAAAATATATATAACTCATAAATGACTTGTAACAAAGTTGCAGCAATAGTCATTACAATAAAATCTCTGTGAATTACATGTCCAGCTTCATGAGCCAGAACAGATGCAACTTCATCATCAGATAAAAAATGAGTTAAACCCTTAGTATAAACAATTCTTGCATTATTTCGAGTAGAACCATAAGTAAAAGCAGTTGGATTCAAATCATCAATTATTCCAATTCGCGGATATTTTATTTTATATTTATCACAAATACTCTTTAATTTTTTAATATAAGATTTGTCAGACAATTCATCTAAAGTATAAAATTTAACACGATAAATCCATTTATACATAAAATCAGATATTATCGGAGATAAAAATAACATCACAAAATTAAACAACACAGTAAGACCAATCATTAAACCTAATGAAACTGAGCCTTGCAAATACAAAACTGCAAAAACTATTGCAAAAACAAAACCACTTAATATTCCCAGAACACTAAGTGAAGCCAACATTAAACCAACTGCCATAGCACCAAAAAAAACAGCATAATTTATAAATATATATCTTAAAAAACAACGAAAATGATTAGCGATAATGCATTTTATAAAAGAAAAAAATACATCCTAGAAAAGCTAAAACAAAACGACAAATCCAGACAAGGACATGTAGATGAAGAGATAATATACTTAGTAAATACAATTAATGATAAAAAGAATATTTACACAACAAGTTCTTGTGCAGGACGAATTCTAGTAACATTTAGACCAGAAACAAAAAATAAAGCAGATGTAATATGGGTGTATAAATCACATAAACCATCTGAATTTGAAACAATAATTAAACAAACAAAAGAATTTGTAGAGTCAAACACAAAAAAAGGACTTCTATCATTCAAACAAGAACCAATGATAATTCACGTTGCTACAAAAGATATAGAAACAGCACACGAATTAATTACCATTGCATGTGATTCTGGATTCAAAAAAAAAGGAGTTATTTCTATTGGAAAAAGAATAATAACTGAAATCACATCTAGTAAAACAATCGAATTTCCAATTGGAGAAGACAATAAAATTTACTGCGACGAGAATCATCTTAAATGGATAATAAACAAAGCAAATCAAAATATCAAAACTAACAAAACAATGATTGACAAACTTGAAAAAACAATAAAACAAAAAGATATTTAAAGAAAACGACCCATATATAAAAAAGAGGTGAGCAATTTATGCCTGCAAAAAAAACAACTAATGATACAAATAATTCTACAGTTAAAGAAGAAGCTGTTGTAAAAGATCTTGAAAAGAAACTAAATTCGTATCTAACTAAGATTTTTGGAAAAACTACTGATGTTGAAGAACTAAAACAAAAAGCTACAACATTGATTTCAGACAAAACTGAAAAAACTAAAAAGAATATGCAAGAGCTTCATGATCTTGTTAAAAAACATCCTACTGCAAGTCTTGTTATCGCAGCACTTGCTGGAGCTGGCTTAGGTTCATTATCAACCAAAGTTAAAGCAAAAAAAGCTGCTAAAATCGCAGTTAAAAACAAAAAGTAGGTGATTGTAATATTGAATGAAATCCTAGGCGAAATCGGAAAAGAATTTATCAAAAACATTGCTGATAACGTCGTAGGAAAAATTCTTAACAATCTAAAAAAGGCAGCAATAAAATTAAGCCTTTTCATTGTTTTTCTACTTTCTTCAATTATTTTTGCAGTTCAAGGAACTGTACAACTTTTATCAAAAATTCATTGGATGGAATCAGGATTAGGATTCATAATTTTCGCAATTATATTCTTTATGGCAGCAATTCTACTTCTTCGCTCGACAAAAAACCAATAAAATAGTAATTTCCATTTTACAGTACTAACAAATCTTTATAAAATTAAAAACTTTTAACAAACAAAGGTCTTTAAAAAAGAGGTGTCATAGTTTTATGGATAAAAATACAGCATTTATTCTTTGGTTCGATCAATTAGGTATTGAAGACGTTCCGTTAGTCGGTGGTAAAAACGCATCACTCGGTGAAATGTACCGAAATTTAACTCCAAAAGGAGTAAATATTCCAAACGGTTTTGCAGTTACCGCACAAGCATATCATTATTTCCTAGAAAAAGCAGGAATCAAACAAAGAATAAAAGATATTCTAAAAGACCTTGACACTACAGACATGAATAATCTCTCGACAAGAGGAGAAAAAGTTAGACAAACTATTCTTTCTGCAGAATTTCCTCAAGACCTAAAAGACGCTATTCTAGAAGGATACTATCACATGCAAATCCAATATGGACAACATTGTGATGTTGCTGTAAGAAGTTCAGCTACTGCTGAAGATTTACCTGATGCAAGTTTTGCAGGTCAACAAGAAACATATCTTAACATTAAAGGCGATGCAATGATTCTAGATGCATGTAAAAGATGTATGGCATCATTGTTTACAAACAGGGCAATAAGTTACAGAGTCGATAAAGGTTTTGACCATTTCTCAATTGGACTTTCAATTGGAGTTCAAAAGATGGTTAGAAGCGACAAAGCATGTAGCGGAGTTATGTTTTCAATTGATACTGAATCAGGATTTAAAGATGCAGCATTCATTACAGGAGCATATGGTCTTGGAGAAAATGTTGTTCAAGGAGCAGTAAACCCTGATGAATTTTATGTTTTCAAACCAACTCTAAAAGAAGGATTCAAACCAATCATTTCTAAGAAAGTTGGAGAAAAAGCAATCAAAATGATTTACAACAACGACGGAGTTAAACCTGTTAAAAATGTTCCTGTCGCTGAAAATGATCGTAAATTATTCGTTTTAAAAGATGAAGAAGTATTAACTTTAGCTAGATGGGCATGCATCATCGAAGATCACTATTCCGACAAAGCAGGTAAATTTAAACCAATGGATATGGAATGGGCAAAAGATGGTGACAGCAATCAACTATTTATTGTTCAAGCTAGACCTGAAACAGTTCAATCTAGAAAAGATGTAAATGTTCTAGAAGAATTTGTTCTAAACGAAAAAGGTAAAATCCTTGTTGAAGGAAAAAGCGTTGGAGCAAAAATTGGTGCTGGTAAAGCTAATGTAATTAAAGATGTTCACAACATAAGCCAATTCAAAAAAGGAGAAGTTCTTGTTACTGACATGACTGACCCAGATTGGGAACCAATCATGAAGATTGCATCTGCAATTGTAACAAACAGAGGAGGAAGAACTTGCCACGCAGCAATTATTTCACGTGAACTTGGTATCCCTTGTGTTGTTGGAACTGACGACGGAACTGATAAAATTACACAAGGTCAAGAAATAACAGTTTCATGTGCTGAAGGAGACAGTGGTTATGTTTATGAAGGAATACTTAACTTTGAAATTAAAAAACAAAATTTAAGTGAACTTCCGCCTACAAAAACACACATAATGATGAACCTTGCAACACCTGAACAAGCGTTTGCACAAAGTTTTATTCCAAATGACGGTGTAGGATTATGTAGAGAAGAATTTGTTATTAACTCATATATTAAAGTTCATCCATTAGCACTAAGAGATTTCTACGAACTTAAAGACGAAGATCTCAAAAAAACTATTGGCGAAATAACTTGGGGATATGAAGATAAATCTAAATTTTTCATTGACAAATTAGCAGAAGGAATAGGAAGAATTGCAGCAGCATTTTATCCTAAACCAGTAATTGTTAGAATGAGTGATTTTAAAACAAACGAATATGCTAACTTAATCGGTGGAAAACTATACGAACCAACTGAAGACAACCCAATGATTGGTTGGAGAGGAGCTTCAAGATATTACGAAGGAAGTTACAAAGTTGGTTTTGAATTAGAATGCCAAGCAATGAGAAAAATCAGAGACGAATTTGGCCTTAAGAATGTTAAATTAATGATTCCATTCTGTCGAACTTTAGAAGAAGCAAGAAAAGTAATAGAAATAATGAATCAACAAGGATTAAAACAAGGACAAGATGGACTTGAAATTTATGGAATGTGTGAAATTCCATCAAACGTCATTCTTGCTGAAAAATTCCTATCTATTTTCGATGGATTTTCAATTGGAACAAATGATCTAACACAATTAACTTTAGGTCTAGACAGAGATTCTGAAATTGTAGCACACATCTACGATGAACGAGACGAAGCAGTAAAATACTTAGTCAAACAAGTTGTAGACACTGCAAACAGACTTGGAAAATATATCGGACTTTGCGGACAAGCACCAAGCGATAAACCAGACTTCGCAGAATTCTTAGTAGATATAGGAATCCAGTCAATGAGTCTTAACCCTGATACAGTTATCAAAACAAGACTTATGGTTTCAGAAAAAGAGAAAAATAAAAAATAATTTTTTTTCTTTGATTAATTTTTTTAATCATCACTTAAGAAATCATCCAATTTAATTGGCATATTTTCTTCTGATTGAATAATATCCTTCTTCAATAGATATTCTCTAGCCAAAAGATAGAATACTAAACTTAGTGATTTTTTACCTTTGTTGTTACAAGGTACGATTAAATCTAGACCATTTGTTTGGTTGTTAGTATCGCTCAATGCAATTACTGGAATACCAACTTTCAATGCGTCAAGAACAGCATTTCGGTCAGGCCATGCATCAGTTACTACTAAGATTTTAGTTTCAGTATAATTTTCTAGATTTGCATTAGTCAAAATTCCAGGAGGATATCGTCCTGCAAAAGCTTTTGCTCCAGTGCATTTTGAAAATAACTTAATTCCTTTCCAACCATTTTCCCTTCGTGATAAAACCATGATATCTTCAGGATTATAACTTGAAAGTAAATTTGCTGCAACTCTTATTCTTTCATCAATAAGTTTTACATTCATAACAGAAAGACCATCAACTCTAGTTTTGTAAATGAATTTTTCCATATCTTTTGTTTTAAATTTTGTTCCGATATGCATACCGCTTTTTAAGTATACATCATTAGCTATCAATAAATCTTCTTCAGCCATTTTTCCTCCAAAAAATCAATACGTCGTTTTTTTCACCTCAGACGTTTCGGTTATTTAAGTAGAAAAATCAATCAACCCTTTATAAATATTTCTTAAAAATAATTATTTGCAATATTGTAATAAAAACACCAAAAATTTATTAAAGAAGCAACAAATCAAAACAACATGCAAAATAAATTTGGAATACTACGAATTAATTTAGATTGTTCTAACAATTGCATATTCTGTCAAATCAAAAAAAAGCACGAAATTATGGACATAAAAGATAATGAGATATCATTATTAAAAGAAATTCGATATTATCACAATAAAGGCACAGTAAGTGTTGATGTGACAGGCCACAGTCCATTAGAATATCCAAAAATAATTGGCCTATTAAAATATGTAAAATCAAAATTCAAAAAAGCGACATTACTTGATCCAGGAAATAAGCTTGCGAATAAAGAATTTTGTAAAAAAATTATTGAAACTGGAATTGACGAACTTGTTCTACCTATTTATGGTTCAAAAGAAAAATACCATAATGACTGTACAGGAAATGTAAATGCATTCCTTGACATAAATAAAGCGCTAACTAACTTATTAGAAATCAAACAAGAAATTAATTCACAAACACCACAAATAAAACTAACAACTTTAATTCTTAGACAAAATATCGACAACATTCCTGAATTAATAAAATACACTCAAGAAAAATATGGTTTAGGTATTTACAAAATAACAATTCCATTTAGATACGAAAAAGACAAGTACACAAATATAGATGATTATTCTATAACACCTACCGAAATTGTTGAAACAATAAAAAAAGTAAATAAAATAACTAAAAACATAATTACATGTTTTTGGTTACCTCCGTGTCTTTTCACTGAAGAAGAACTTCTAGAATTAAATAACATTGAATTTCTAAATTTTCAAGTAGAGTATGATGTTGCAAAGATTAAAGAGAATGATAATTATGAAAAAATTGCAAAGTCTTATTTGAAATTAAAACAATTCGAGAAATGTAATGAATGCATTCTTTATATCACCAAAAAATGTCAAGGTGGAATACAACATTTAGATTGCACAAATGTAAATATTAATCCAATAAAAAATAAAAAAATTTTAGAAAAAATTAAATTCTAAGCATCTCGAATTCCTTCCTTCTCAACAAAGAAATTACATTCAGTTTCTGGTAAGTTAGGCGAGTCTATTAACTTTGCAACTCTACTTCCTTTTCTTCCCTTCCTTAAGTAAATTCTAAATGTTGAAGCGTGACCAACAATATGACCACCAATTGCTTGAGTTGGGTCACCAAAGAATTGATCTGGTTTCGACATGACTTGGTTTGTAACATAAACACAAACATTGTACATATCTGCAATCTTTTGCAAAGAATGCATATGTTTATTCAATTTTTGCTGTCGTTCTGCTAATGAACCTCGACCAACAAACTCTGCTCTAAAATGTGCAGTCAAGGAATCAACAACCAACAACTTAATGTTCAATTTTTGTTTAGTTATTAACTCTTCAACCTTATCAATTAAAAGCATCTGATGATCGGAATTATACGCTTTTGCAACTTTAATGTTTTTTAGAACAGTATCGGGATTAAGTCCAGCACCATTTGCAAACTCGATAATTCTTTCTGGTCGGAAAGTATTCTCAGCATCAACGTAGACAGTTATTGCATTAGGATCCAAAAGTTGAGTTCGTACTGCAAGTAAATGCCCTACTTGTGTTTTTCCGGAACCAAATTCTCCAAAACACTCAGTAATTGAACTTGTTTCAAATCCACCACCCAGCATTTCATCAAAAGTACTTGACCCAGTTGTAATCTTAACAACCTTTTCACGCTTCTTCAAAACATCAACACCGGATTCA
Source organism: Candidatus Woesearchaeota archaeon (assembly GCA_016938695.1). Taxonomy (GTDB): domain Archaea; phylum Nanobdellota; class Nanobdellia; order Woesearchaeales; family JAFGUC01; genus JAFGUC01. Next base: position 76,219 of record JAFGUC010000043.1, read on the forward strand.
AAACCCATATCGAGTTTTTCACGTGCATCTTTTATTAATTTTCGAGCAGCGTTTTCAGTTATTCCTGTAGCATCAACAATCTCACTTGGTGTTGCAACAGCAATAGCCATAAGACTATCAAAACCAGAAGATTCTAACTTCTCCGCGGTTGCTGGACCAACACCAGCCAAATCGCTTAAAGCGAATTCTTCAGATTTACTTCTTAAATCCTCATAATCATCATTTGGAATAGCCACTTCTAATTCCTCTTCCTCTTCATCTGTACCTATTAGGTTATTTATATCTTTTCTCTTACTCATTCTTAAACCTCCTGCTTAAGTGTTATAAATTCATAAGCCTTATTTAATACCAAAATTGCTCTTGGAATATCTGAAGAACGTAACACATTAGTTGATTTCCAATTTCCATCAGAATCTTTATAGTTTCTATCAATAGAAATTGTCTTATATTCTCCATCTTCCTCTTTTGTCTTGTTTGTCCAAACTGTTGCAGACACAGGGCCTGCTATAAATTTTTTAGTTGGTTGCATTTTTTATTTACCTCGCGATCCTATTCGGTTTTTATTTCACACCGACAAGGCATAATGGAATATACGCAAGAGTAGTTTAAAAGTGCCACGACAAGAAGTCTAGTGGGAAGTGAGAACTAGATATTTGCATTAAAACAATCTATAACTGTATAGATAGGACCTAGAGAAGTTAAGTTACTTTCCATTAAAAAGAATTTATCTAATTTAATAGAAATAGATTTTGGTGCATGAATTGATTGAAGAACAGCAGTACATTGTTCGACATTAGAGACATTTTTTATTCTTGAAAGAGTAATATGTGGATAAAAATTCTCAACACCAAAAAAAGCATCAATTGAATGTTTTATTTTCTCTAATGCTTCACATTTTTGAAGTCCAATGTAGACTACTCGAGGATTTTTTTTTGTAAAAAATCCAAAATCAGAAGTCTTTATCTCAAAACTAGAAAACATTATTGTCTTCAATTTAGAAATGATTTCTGGAATTTTATTTCTATCAATTTCACCAAGATATTTTAAAGTCAAATGAAAATTTTTTACAAAAACAAGTCGTGAACAATTAGATAAAGAATATAAGTTCTGCTGTAAAGAATTAAAAAAAGGAACCTCTAGGTTAAATGATATAAATATTCTTGCCGTTTTTTTATTCACCCTTGTAAAATCTCGCAGCATCTTCAGGCGGAACTGGATTCACAATAATTCCCGTGGATAATTCAAAACCAGCCCATATATTAGGACGTGGTGCAATATCAACATAAAACCTCTGATACTCTAAACCATTTCTGAAAAAAATATTAAAAGGAACATTAACCTCTTTAAGTTTATTCAAAACAATTTTCATAGATTTTGCAAGAGATCCTATTTCAGAATCATCTAAATCACAAATATTAATAACATTACGTAAAGGGAAAATTTTTGCTTCAAATGGAAATTCAGATGCATATGGACAAAATGTGAAAGTTTTACCATCATAAACTATTTCTCGAGATGAATTTCTTTCTCGCTTAATTATTTCATCAAAAGGATTTAATCCAGTTCGTTCCATAAATTTTTTTGCGAAAGCCTCTTCATCTAAAATCGCAGGAGGTAAAATATTAAATGCAACAATTTGACTATGACTATGCCAAACAGAACATCCTGCCTTTGGACCATGATTCTTAAAAACCTGAACATATTTAATATTTTCAACACAAGACAATTCCTTAACACGAGTAGAATAAACTTTCAATAAATCAACCAACTCATGTATTTCTAAATCATATATTTGTCTGTCGTCATTTGTCTCAACTACTACTTCATGAACACCAAAAGCATTTGCAAAAGTATAGAAATCATTATGTGTTTGAGGATTAACATCAAGTCCTTCAACATGCTTTAACGTCGTAATAGGAAATTTATTTTCAAACCAACGCATACGCCAAGGATTGTCGCCTAGTCGCCCTTTTTCATTAGGAGTCATTGTTTCATTTCCTAACGCAAAAAAGTCAACCTCGGGTTTTTCATTATGAGGTTCAGAAGATGCAAATTGATCTGGTCTCTTTGCTCTATCTGTAGCAACAACAACATATTTATTCAACAAATAATCTTTTCTAAGTTCAGACATATTTATTTTTCCAACGCCCTATTATGAGCTTCAATATAATTTTTTATTAACTCTTTCCAATCAGCCAATTCACTTAATTTTTTAGCAATTAATTTTTGGCTAACACGATCTCTTTGTCGTAAAGTTGTATAATCATACAGCATATCAGCAAATGCGGAAACTTCTTCCTCATCACTCTTACCATATCGCTTAAGAACGTAAATACCACCTTTCTCATCAGTGTTTTTTGGAGCTTGTTCAATAAATCTACCAAATCCTGCTAAGTCAGTTGTAATTGCTGGAACTCCTAATGCAGCAGTTTCAAGTGGAGTGTATCCCCAAGGTTCATAGTAACTTGGAAAGATTCCTAAATGAGTTCCCATTATTGCATCATAATAATTTAAGTCAATCAAACCATCAGCACCATTTAGATAAACTGGGTATGCAATAGCTTTAACTCTATCCTCTGCCCTGTTCAATAATCCTGATTCTTTAAGACCTTTTACCAATGCATCATTATTCTCATCACCAATATAATGAGTAATAAATTGTGGAGAATCTTTCTTCTTGAAATGAACTATTTGCTTTCTTAATTCAACACTAAATTCTGCTGGGAAAATTTTTATGTCTTCTAACTTAGCGCCAGAAATAATATCGCTAATAATTGTTGTTTGAATTTTTTCTAAATGATTATCAACTAGATGTTTGATATGTCGATAATAATCTTTGTTTTCAAGAATTTCTTTCTTGATACCATATGTACCATTTGGAATCCAGTAGAAAACTACAACAGTCTTAGAAGAATTCTCTTTTTTCAGTCTCTCATTAAGTCTACCTAAAGCTCGAGATAAAATATCAATTCCTTTATTTTTATACTCATATCGTCCGACTATAAAGTAAATTAAAGTCTCATCTAAATCAAAAGTGTAATGTGGAAAAAAGTAATATGCTATAAATTCTCTAATCTTGTCTCTATATGATCTATGACTAATTGATGTTTCTTCAAACGTTGGGAATTTTCCAATATCAAGGCCATTTAGAACTAAAACTTCAGGTTTTCTTCCCAAGAGTTTTTCTGCTTCAATACCAGTAATTTCACTTACTGTTGTAAATATGTCTGCAGTTTGTGCACAAGCTCTTTCCGTTGTAAACTTATCAATGCAACCTAATCGCTTTGCTTCTTCGTAAGGATTAATTTTTTCTAAATCAGCATATAAATTTCCACCATTTCCAGCAATACTTCGTCCAAGAATAGTTGCATGAGTCGTGAAAACTGTTTTAATAGAACTATTAACATGTTTAAGATATAACAATGCAGGACCTGCCAAAAACTCATGGAAATGTCCAACAATTTTTTTGCCTTGTAAATTATTTTCAATCTGCTCTAAGGTTTTTCCGACAGCAATCGACCACATCAATAACGTTTCAAAATCAGAAATGGTATGAGTTTCAATCTTGTACCATTCCCAAAGATTTTTTTTCACTTCAGAACTATTAACATTAGCAAACTCAAAATAATCTAATAAGATTACTTTTGGATTTCCAGGAATTAGCCATTCTCCGTAATGACAAATAATTCCTTGACTTTTCAAATTAGCAAAAGGTTCTTGCATAAAATCAGGAACATCTTTTTCAGAAAATTCAACTTCAGCCTTATCCTTGTAATATGGTCCAATTAAATAATAATTTTTATAATAATCTTGCATCAACTGAACTTTGCTTTTAACAACAGTATAGATACCACCAACCTTGTTACAAACTTCAGAACTTACTTCAAATAAAAAATCAGCATTAGTTTCCAAAAATATTGCACCCCTTTTTATATTACTTTTAATAGGAACTTCTTTTAAATACTTTGAGTTTAATTAAAAAGTAGTTACATCACTTAATCTCTAACTCAACAGGACAATGGTCACTTCCCATAACTGAACTCAAAATCTTAATAGATTTCACTTTAGAAACAAAAGACTCACTAGAACAAAAGTAATCGATTCGCCAACCAACATTCTTTACTCGTGCATTAAACATATAACTCCACCAAGTATAAGCCCCAGTAAGTGTAGGATTAAAGTATCTAAATACATCAACAAAACCTGAATTCATAAATTCAGAAAAACCACGTCTTTCTTCATCAGTAAATCCCGCATTCTTATGGTTAGAAGAAGGATTTGCTAAATCAATATCATTATGAGCAACATTCAAGTCGCCACAAAATAATACTGGTTTTTGTTCTTCTAAACTTTTTAAAAATTTCAGGAAATCAGAATCCCATTTCTGCCTATAATCTAGACGTAAAAGTCCTCTCTGAGAATTAGGAACATAAACATTAACTAGAAAAAATTTATCAAACTCTAATGTAATCACTCGACCTTCAGAATCATGTTCTTCAATACCAATATCATATACAACTGCTAAAGGTTCAACTCGAGACAAAATCAATGTTCCAGAATATCCCTTCTTATCAGCCGAATTCCAGTAAGAATAAAATCCTTCAAATCTAGCATCAACTTGATCTTGTGAAGCTTTGGTTTCCTGGACACATACAACATCGTAATTTTTGATAAAATCAAGAAATCCTTTCTGTAACACTGCACGTAAACCATTAACATTCCAAGTTGCTATCTTCATAACAATTAAACAACAAAACTTATTTATATAATATTTGAGTATTACAAAATATGTACAACCTAAAAGAAAATAAAACATTCACAAAACAATTCCACGAAAAAAGACGAATGTTCGCAATCAAAGACAACAAACTTTATTGGGGAAGAAAAAATACAACAAATTCCCATGCACAATGGTTTGATAAAAAAGGTTGGGACATCAAAGAAATTCTTAGAGGATATATCGACGACACAGGAATTTATTTTTACAGAGGTCTTAATTTTACAATTAAAAAAACAGACATAGAAATAATCAAACAATTTCTAAATAAAATGCAAACTAAACTAACACTAAAAAACAATACCAAAATCTACGGCGGAATGATTAAACAAAAATCAGAAAGTAAATGGCCACCAAAAATATATTATGGAACAATCAAAGATCAATAATTTTACTTTGCTTTCCTACACAAAAGACTTTTGTCTTTCCAATTTGTTCTTCAAGACCTTCTGCCTCATGAACATGACTACAAAAAAGAACATCTGGTTGCAACTCTTCGACAGCACGTCTAACTCCTGTTGAACCTCTAACAAAACTAGACAATGATGCAATTTTAGTATCACTGGGATGAACATGCGTTACCATTATCTTTTTCTCCATATCAGATACATCAGAATGTGCAGTAACAAGATGATTAAAAATTTCATCTTCAGTTAATCGGTTCAGACCAATATTAGCACCACCACAACCAAAAACACCAATATTATTATATTTTTTACCAACGCCATGAAAGTTAGTAACACCATAAACATTACTCAAGAATTCAATTAGAGATAAATCATCATGGTTACCATGAATAATTCCTGTTTTAAGACCTTCAGATACAAAAGAACCAACAATTCCTTCATAATTTTGTCCAAACATAGTAAGGTCTCCAGAAATCAGAACTAAATCAACAGACTCATAAGTAGCTTTTTTGGCTAAATCTTTTGCAGCCAACAAATCCCCATGCAAATCCCCTACAACTAGAAATCTCATCTTTTCTCCTTAAGAAAAATAAAAGGGCGGATAGGGGGATTTGAACCCCCCCACCGGGATCCACAGTCCCGTATGCTAACCGAGCTACACTATATCCGCCACAATAAGTGGTTTGGAAACTAATTTATTTATAAATCTTACTGATGACTAAAGTCTGGAAATTATACCTTTAATATCCTCATGTATTGCCTCTCTAGGTCTTAGAGAACCATTTGAATCACATTTAAGCAAATGCCAATTATTGTACAATCCAGATAATTCTCGATAAACATTCATTGCACGCATAAGATGTGAATTATCCTTTTCATGGATGTCTTCACGACCCCTATGTTCAACGGATTTTTCAACAACAGAGTAATCAGCATCTAAAACAAGAACCAAATCTGGTCTAGGAATCTTATTCAAATCAAATTCTAACGTATCAAGCCACCGATAAAATTCCTTTCTCTCTTCAAATGATTCTATGTTTGAACCTTGATGTGCCAAGGCACTTGAAACATAACGATCAAGTAAAACAACATTATCATCATCAAGCCAAGACTGAATAAGAGAAGCCTTTTCATCACGATTTCCTGAATAAAGAAATGCTGAAAATTTGTATGGAACTTGTGATAAATTACCAAATTTTCCTTGAAGATAATCATCAACTAAATTACCGTAAAAGCCTTCACCATGAGTTGGAAAATGAAGACTTTGCACCTTCTTTTCCAATCCTTCAAAATACTGCCGTAATAATTGCAATTGAGTACTTTTTCCAATACCGTCAACCCCTTCTATAACAATTAATTTTCCAACCATGAAAAAAAGAAAACTACATCAATTTTTTAAATTTTCTTAAAAATGCCCTTAAATTTATATACTCTAAATCAAAAAAACAAATAAAATGCAAAAATACGACCTATTTACAATATCAATGTTGTTTTTCTTCCTATTTATTGCAGTAGTATATCTAATAACTTTTCTAGAAAACAAAAATAAGATCAAAAGTCCAAAAATCAAGAATTACCCTAAAATTTCAATTTTAGTTCCAGCATACAATGAAGAAAAAACCATAGAAAAAACAATTAATTCACTCATTAAACAAAATTATCCAAAGGATAAATTTGAAATCATTGTAATAGACAATAATTCTACTGACAAAACATTAGAGATTGCTAAAAAATACAAAAACATAATTATAATATCTGAAAAAAAGCCTGGAAAAGGTTGTGCTATGAATGCAGGATTAAGAGCAGCAACAGGAGATATTATTGGTGCACTAGATTCTGATTCATTTGTTTTACCTAACGCATTAAAACGAATGGCAGCACATTTTGAAGACCCCGAAATTACATCTGTCACACCATCAATAAAAGTATGGGGAGCAAATACATGGCTAGAAAAAGTCCAGCACTTAGAATATTTATCTGGTGCAATTTTTAGAAAACTTTTTGCATTACTAGGTGGAATCCCAATTACTGCAGGACCATTAACACTGTACAGAAAAGAATTCTTAAAAAAAACAGGAGGATGGGATGAAAAGACACTTGGCGAAGACATTGAACTATGTTTAAGAGTAGAAAGTAAATTTGGAAAAAACGATAACGCAATAGATGTAAATGTATATACTACACCTGTAAACAATCTAAAAGATTTATACAATCAAAGACTTAGATGGTATAGAGGATTTATTGATAATATCTACAAATATAGACATTTATTTTCAAAAAAACACGGAAATTTTGGATTATTTATTTTACCTGTTTCAGTACTAGTTATTATTTTCGGTGGCTCAATGACCATATATGGAATTTATCAAGTCCTGAAAAATTTAATAAAGTTTATACAAAATTTAATATTATACGAATTCAACTTAGAAAAATTATTTGATTTTAATTTCGACCCATATTTTTTAAATATTGATGCAATTACAATAACAACAGGATTATTGTTAATAATTGGAATAACATTTTTAATATTAGCACAAAAACACTCTGAGGAAAAACAACCATGGATAACAGCATTAATTTATTTCATGCTAACATATTCAATAATGTACACAACATTATGGACTATCACAATATTTTATAAAATAACAAAAAGAAAAATAAGATGGGGAGGCCGATACATATGACCAAAAAAATTACACTATCAAGATTTCTAGCAGCGTTTGCAATAACTGCTCTCATATTCTTTGCAGGAATAACAACAAGTAATTACATCAACAATCAAAGAACAAATACAATTGAACTACTACAACAAGACTATACAATGAACTTACAAGGAGTTCAAATAGAATACGACTTATTAAAAGAGAATCCTTGTGAAAGATTTAATTCAACTGAAATGACTTTAGAATTATGGAAAATAGGAACAAAACTAACATATTTAGAATCAAAACTAGGTCCTAAAGATCCATACGTAAAATCATTAAAAGAAAATTATCATCTACTGTCAATTCGCCATTGGATGTTTATGAAAGAAGCAAGTGCAAAATGTAACACATCAATCGATAATATAATTTACTTCTATTCCGATAATGAACTGTGCCCAGATTGTGAAGAACAAGGAAATATTTTAACATACATTCATAAAAATTATCCTGTTTTCAATATCTACTCGTTTGATTCAGAAATTGACAATCCTGCTATTCGAACAATGAAAACAATATTTAATATTAAATACACACCAAGTATTGTAATCGATGGAGTTACATACGAAGGATTTCAATCTAAAAAAGATTTGTTAACAATCTTATATCCAATAATAAATAGATCAGGATATCTTGAAGAAAATGTTCAATCAAATTAGCATAATAATCCCTGCATATAACGAGAGCAAGCTAATTGCTCAAAACGTTAAAAAAGTTGAAGAATTTTGTAAAAAAAATTTCAAAAAATACGAAATAATAGTTGTCGATGATGGATCAAAAGATAACACTGTTAAAAATATTCCAAATAATAAAAATATAATTATTCTTGAAAATAAAATAAACAGGGGCAAAGGTTACTCTGTTAAAAAAGGAATGCTATCATCAAGATATGATCCAGCATTATTTATGGATGCAGACCTTTCAACATCATTAGAAGATATTATAAAATTCATGCAAATTCAAAACAAAGCAGACATAATAATTGGTTCAAGAGATACAAAAGATGCAAATGTAACACAGTATCAACCATTTTTTAGAAGAATAGGAAGTAAAACCCTAAAAGGAATAGCAACAATTATTCTTCCAATAAAAGTTCAAGATTCTCAATGCGGATTTAAATTATTTAATAAAAGAGCTAAAAAATTATTTATCAAACAAAAAATCATCGGATTTGCATTTGATATGGAATTACTTTGGCTTGCAAAAAAATACAAATTAACTGTACTAGAAAAAGGAGTAACTTGGAAAAATAATAAAGACAGCAAAGTTAATATAATTAAAGACTCAATTAAATTTTTAATAGATGCAATAAAGATAAGACTTAGAATATGAAAAAAGAAAATAGAATCATAACAATTGGACTATTCACATTGCTTCTTATTTATTTTTTCTATCAACATACAAAAGGAATATTCTGGGATTTTTGCGCATATGAACTAAACGCTAGATATTGGCTAGGTCAAACACAATATTTTGAATTCTTTCGACCACCATTAACTCAAATATTGCTAACATTTATTGAAAGATTATTTCTGACTAAATATTTATTTATTATAATCAACATAGCTTTATTCACAACAGCATTAACATATTTAGCAAATGCAATCAACAATTATTTAAAAGAAGAATTAACAAAAACAGATTATCTGCTGTTAGGATTCATTACACCATATTTTTTCCTGAATGCATTAATTGCAGGAAGTGAATTACTGTCATTAACAATTCTAATATTTTTCATAGCACAAATAATAAAAGAATTAAATACCACAAATAAAAAGATAAGTGTTGCAGGAATAATCTTTGGATTATTATTTCTTGCGAGGTATACAAACTTTTATTTTGTAATTTTTCTATTCATCACAAAAAAACCAATAGAAATATTCAAAAGATTTTTTTGGAGTTTTGTTATTGTTTTTCCATGGTTATTATATAATTTCATCAAAACAGGAAATTGGTTCACAAGTATAGTAAGTAGTCTTGCAAACAATATACTATTTAGAATAGAATTAATGCAACCAATAAATGTCTCACATTTACTTCAATTACTATCAATTACAACAATTGTTGCAATCATTGGATTATTCTTGCTATTCTCGAAAAAACATCAAATAAAAAAGAAGATGGTAATTGCAACAATGATTATCGTTGTTGGATTAATAACATTTTATAGCTACAAAAATACTCCACTAAAAAGTTCAAGATATCTATTCAATATAATTTTCCCAGTTGCATTCTTTTTCAGTATTGCCATAACTAGATTGTCGTCAAAGATAAAATTCAAATATGCAAATATTGCAATTACAATATTAATCTTGATTCCAAATCTTCTAGCAATGGGGTATATAGAAGCAAACGAGGAATTGTACCTAAACAAAATTAAATATCAAGATGCAGCAGATAAAATAAAGGAATTAAATCTAACACATTGTTCAATTAGATCAGAAGAATGGATCTTTTTAGATTATTTTGGAGTTCCTGGAAAAAATGCATACGAAAACAATTCAATCATCAAACATATGGAACAAGATGAGATTGTTGTAAGTTTCAACAAAAAATACAATCTTCCAATTATTTATGAATCAAACCAATATACAATATACGGAACAATGCCCAAAGAAGAATTTGACTGTAAAAGTACTTTTGGCCTTGATGAGACATATCTTAATTACATCAGAAGAATAAGATACATAGAAAATAAAATAATAATAAACACAGACCCCTGCGTCACATTATTTAGAGAACACAAATTTCTCCAAAAGGTCTGTAATGTAACTAATTTCTATTAAAATCAAGTTTTCAACACAGATAAATTTAAATACTAACTTTCTTTTCATTTATAAATAGTTAAAAGGGTAGTAGACTTGTATTATGGTAGGTAAAAAGAGGAGTTTGAGTATAGTAGTTCTAGTGTTATTTTTACTAAATATAGCTATAGCATCTGCTATAATAACTCCTGTTAATCCAACAAATAATGCAGTAATTGGATCAAATTCTCAATTAATCTTTAACATAACAAGTTTCCAAAATACAAATATTACCGCTAAGCTATTACCTTCAACTTTAATAGGATATAACGCATCTACAGGGTTTGTCCAATATAAGATATTCTTTAATATTTCAGCAGTCGAAGATGGTTATTACAACATATCAATAAATGCAAGTAATTCTACAACCTACCAAAATTACACAATTAGAAATGTATACGTTGATTCGCACACACCAAATATTACAAGTACAACATTCAATAACACCATAGTTGGTAAAAGAGTTTTCAATAATGGATCACAATATAATTTATCAATAACAATCGATGAAAATTCAACAATACAGTTTGTAAGTGCAAATACTACTGTCATGCCAAATACAACATTGACATGGAACAGCAGCACAGATATCTGGAAAACAATTCTCACAATAACAGGAAATCTTGTTTCAAACAATCTAAAAATATTAGTAAAAGATTTAGCAAACAAAACAGATATTGTGCAAATACCATTCTTTATCGACTACGAAGGTCCTACCATAATTGCAAATACTATCCCGAATGCAACAGACATTAGTAGTCCTACTTTTATTTACACTGACAATGTTATTGACATAAATATATCTGATGATACAAACATATCTAGCTACGTAATTTATCTAGACGATACAAGAGTTTCAAACGCAACAAATGAACAAGATGAATACATAGTAAACAAAGCACTTAACGAAAATGTTGGATACCATAATATTACAATAATTGCAACTGACATTATGAATAAAACGTCAACTCATGAACAATTATTTTACTGGTGGTATGGCCCATCATCAACAACATATCTTCATGATTGGACACTAAGTACAAATAATACAAATCCTGATGTGACAACAGTTTATTTCTCATTTGTAATTGGCGAAACATATTCAAAAATAAATAGTCAAATTTTACCAGGAGCATCTCTATGTCAAAATGATGCCTGTGCTATAAGTATCAATTCTTCAAACAATTATATTGAATATTTTATTCCTGCTGGAAATTTCTTAGAATTTAATTGGAACAAAACAATCAATGTTACATTCGACAACCACACGTATAACTCAGATATATTAATGCAACAAATTGAAGGAAATTATACTACTACAATCAAATCATTAATCTATATCAATGAAAAAATAAATAAAACTCCATTCATTAGAAATAGTTCAAAATATGCAGGAATTGAAAGTTTTAAAGGAAATTTTGCAAATACTTCATTATACACAGACATATTCTATTTTCCAGATGTTAATGATTTACAAACAAAAATACGATTAAATCAATCCAACTCTTGTCCTGCTACAGAATATTTAGCAAACAGTACAACTGCATGTTACAAAGTAGTCAATAACTTAACAAAAGTTTACGTTCCTAAAATGGGAATAATAACTGCAAACCTTGATAACATTCCTCCAAGGATTACAAAAAATTATCCAGAATCTACACACAATGATTCTATTGGACTTAACATTAATTTTTCAACTACAGAAGAATCAATATGTAATGCAACAATAAAACAAGGAAACATAACACTATACACTTTAAGCATGAATCAGTTATCAAATAATTCATTTGATACTGAATTCTATTATTCATTTGCAAATACATTTTTTGACAATGGCGATTATAACTTAACAATTGGATGTAAAGATATATACTATAATAGTAACACAACAATCTACACTTTTACAATATACGATTCAACAAAACCAGAGATTACAATTATATCTCCGACTGCAACACAATACAAAACAACAAATGACAATTCATACACTGTTCCAATTAGTATAGCAACTAATGAATTTTGTTCAAAAATCTACTACACTATTGGAGCTGGAAGTGACTGGACACTTATTGGTGAAAATACAACTAATACTACAGCAACAGTAAGAAAAGCAACTGGAACATTTTTATTCAGAGTATATGCTATTGATTATGCAGGAAATGGACAAGAAAAAAGCATAACGTTCTCAGTCGACGCAAGTATTGCTACATCAGATACTATAACAACATCTACAAAAACAACAGGAATTATTGTAACAGATATTACCAACTTAACAACAACTAAAACAAAAAGTCAGACGTGGTATTCAATAAAAGAAGGAGATACAAAGACTTTACTTCTAGATAATCCTCTTTTTGATTTAATAAAAATTGTTTTCACACCTACAAGAAATATAAGTTTACTAAAAATAACTGTAAAACTACTTGATAAAGAACCAATCAAATTACCCGAAGATCACAAGTTATACCAAGTCTACCAAATATCAGAATTAGCAACAAACTATTCTGCAGAAAGCCCAGAATTCACATTCAGAATTAAAAACTCATGGATCAATTATAATAACATTGAAAATGTTACAATCTCAACATATAATAACAACTGGACAGATGTAGAAATAACTAAACTTGGACAAGATTTAACATACACAACATATAAAACAACACTCGAAAAAATTCCAGAATATCTTGCAATAACCGGAATCCCTGTTCAACCAATTATTGAAAAACCAACAATAACAAACATAACAATTGATGATAACAAAACAAAACAAAATAACACACCAATAATTAATGATGATATTTCTGAAACAGTTCCTCAGAAAAAAAATCCAATCATACCAATCATTATTTCAATTTTAACAATCGCAGGATTATTTGGTGCTGGACTATATTCATACAAAACAATAAAAATTCCTGTTTTGAAATATGAAGATCTAACAAAAGATGAAAAAACTAAAATCAAAGAATTTATTTCGATAAGATTAAGCACAGGAGAACCAATACATAAAATTGAAACAGAACTAATAAATAAAGGTTGGTCTCAAGACATAGTCGATAAAATAACGAAAACTGTAAATGTTCCAAAACGAAAAGAAGAAGAGTTAAGAGAATTCGTTGAAAAAATGCTTAAGCTTCATAATATTTCTAAAAGTGACATCCAACAATCATTAGTAAACGTAGGATGGCAACCAGAAGTCATAGAAGAAATAATGAAAGAATATTAAAAAACTATTTTCGCATTTTCTGTTTAATAATATCTCCCAAAGTTAATCCATCTGAATTTGAAGAAGTAACCACATCATCACTTTTCTTATCTTCAGACAACAAATTAATCTTTAAGATTCTCTGTATCTTTCTTGCTAAAGTCAAATCAATATGTGCACCCGATGATTCAATCTTATGTATTGTTGATGCTTTTTCAGATAACATTTTTGCAAGATCTTCTTGCTTTATTCCTAAAGATTCACGCTTTTGTTTAATCAAAACTCCAGCATTAGATTTCACAACAATATTATCATCAGGATTAACATATGCACGTTTAACATACGTAGAACGATTAAACGATTTAGGAATTGATTTTACTGAAGAACCAAATCTAGAACAATCAAAACATACATTCATCAAAACGCCTTCAATTTGAACCTTTTTTAATGATTCAACCGTTTTACCACACATATCGCATTGCATAATATGATAAAGAAAATTCAATATTTAAAAGTTTTTACAAATCTAACTTTATTTTCTTGGTTTCAGCATGTTCTTTATTAAATTTGGAACGAACCGAAGTTACATAATCATGGAATTTAGGAATTTTAACAGGTACAGGAAATTTCAAAAAAGTACTTGAAATTATTGCTTCTCCCTTATCTAATGATGCAATTGTCCTTGAATCTCTAGACAAATCTTGACTTGCACTCTCAATTATTGCTTGTCGCTCATTACCCATTTCTAGACCTAAAATTATCTTCGTATTAAGATTTGCAAGAATAGGTTTAGGAATTAATGAAGGCAATTGCGTTATTGCAAATAATCCAACTTTAAACTTTCGTCCTTCTCTTGCCAAAGTTTCAAAAATATTTCCACCTGATTCAATAATATCTTTTCCCAAAACACGTGGTGCTTCTTCTAGAACAACAGAAATATTTGGAGCATCGTCTAATTTACCAGACATCTTCAATTCTTTATGTTTTGAAAAAATTTCAGAAGTAATAATAGAACCAATTAAAATCTCCGCCGAACCCGATAAACTTGAAGTATCAATTACAACAGATTTCCCTGATTCAAGTAACAAAACTAAATCTTTTATTGCAGATTCAGATGAATTAAAAACAAAAATCCCAGATGAAACTAGATTATCACCAACAACAGACATATTCAATAAATATTGAATCTTCCTCTTCAAAACATTAATTGTTCCATCATTAAAAGAATTCATTTGCTGAGATTTTAATGTCTCTCCCAAAAGTAAGTATTCAATCCATTTTTCTTTAAAGTCTCTGTAATAAGAATACATTAACTGAACTTGAGGATCTGATAAATTTAGCGCACCTCTAAAATGTCCTGGTCGTATTGAAGAAATATTAATTCGTAAAGTATTTTGCCCAGGAGGAACATTTTGTGGAGTATAATAACTAACCAAATCTTTTGCCAAAGGATGATCTTTTAACCCTATTGAATTTCTACCATAATATTCATCATGAGGATCTAAAATCAAGAAAGCACAATTCTTGTCAATTGAATCAAACAAGATACAACTAGTTAAATTAGACTTTCCTTTCCCAGTAGAAGCACAAACCAGAACATGCTCACTCAAAATTTTATCAGTAGGAATTCCAACATTAATATCTAAAACTTTATCTCCAGATCTAATCTTTCCCAAAAAAATAGAATCTCTAGTCATATTAAAAAAATTCAAATCTTCATTGCTTAACTCATAAACATAAGAAAAAAAATCAGGCAAAGTTTTAGGAACCTTAAAATCATAATTATTAATCTTAAACAAAATTTTTGCATGTGCAACTTTATAATTTCTTAGTTCGTCATCTAAAAATTGTATTGTAGAATCTCTTTCCAAAAAAAGTCCACTTGACAATTCAAGATTTTGTTGAGATATTTGTGATGAATACTCAATATCAAAAACTTGCAGAATATCAACGGAATAATTTGAATTAACAACAAGCAACTCACCTAATTGGACGTGCTCTTTATCCTTGATACGTATTAAAATATCATCAAATTTACCAGAAACTATCTGACCTTTTACCTTACGTTCTCCCATAATCAAGAAATTTGTAGCAGTATTTAATAAATTTACTGTTTATTTTAGCGCTTAGACTCTAAAGAAACCGCATCTTCAATATCTTCAGTCTTAACTGAACATCCATTTAATTTAAGAGCCCAAAGAACACCCGACAATAAATCATGTTTCAAGTTAGGATCATATTTTTTTGAATCTTCATTAAGATATTTAGAAAATAAACCAGCATCATAAGCAACAATTGCCAATTCAAAAGAACGAATTACCTTCAAATTCTTAAAATGAATTTTCAATGAATTCAAATGTTCCTTATTCAAAATCATCTTAGAGTGAAGTTTCCTCTCAAGTCTATTTAACAGCTTAGATGGGTCCTCAATAAGATATCTAGTCGCAGTTTCATCAATTACAACTGCTTGAGCGTGCAATTCTAATGCTGCACACAAAACTTCAATTTCTGCAGGATGAACAATTTTAATCCAATTATTTTTTGCTTCATATGAAGTGTTTGCTAAATTAAGTAATTCAGTTGAAAGAGAAGTTGCACCTTTACTTTCATAAACTTCAATTACACCATTTGCCAATAAAGGTAATAACTGAACAGCTTCAAATCGAAATTTCTTAGATTTTAATGGTTTATCAATTAACTCTTCTTTAACTTTAGGAGTTATTACAAATCTTCCACCAAACTTTTCTTTCAATTCCGGCAAAATCCACAATAAATTGTTTGATGCCAATGAAATAATAGGTCCAGTATCAAAAACCAAGACTTTATCCATTTTAATTCAATCCAAATAAACTTCTTGCAAAAACAATCCTCTTCACAAGACGCGTTTTATTATCGTCATCTAAATCATCTGAAATATCACTCTTACCTAAATAATTCTGCATCTCCCACTGAGATACACCTAACACTTCGGATGCTTGAGCAACAGAGATTCCATGATCAATTAATTTTGCACCTTTCTTTATTTTAGCGTCATCTAATACTCTTTCAACATAAGTTCGAAAGTGACTTATCTTAGAAATCTGTTCGATTGCAAGTTGAATATTACGTCTGTATTGTTCAACATTATAATTACGCAAATATTCTACTGCTTTTGCTAAATAGACATCAGCTTCTTCAGGAATCACTGAATATTTCTTCTTAATCTTGTAAAGCGCGTAAACAACAACAGCAAGTCTTACAGAATCTTGATCCTGAAAGATACTTGCATTGTGTATACATCTATTCGAACAATTAAACAAAATTTCAGTTTTAAGTAATGGATCCTTCAAAGCATCAGCTACGTCAGCCAATATTGCAAGGATATCATTTCTTACTACTTCATTCATTTTAGTATAACTTACAACCTGTTAAATCACTCAAATAATCAATTGTTAAAAATCCAGTTGCAAAAGAATCACTTATTTTCCATGTTGGAAAAGTAGTCATATCTGAACATTCTTCCTTCATTCTGCCTGTTGAAGGATCTTTACATTCAACATAATTTAGGTATTGCAAGGATTTTCCAAAAGCATCAGCTTGACGTTTTGTAAAAATATCATTATATACACCATAAACAACAACACCTTTGCTTGACAAACATTTAGCAAAAGAATCTAAATCAGAATAAATTCTATTTTGAATTGAAGATTCATTTCTCAATTTCTCAACAAAGTCACGATACATCAAATCTTTTTTCTGACTGAATATTTGAGATTCAATAACAGACTTGACTGAATCATAATTTAGCATATCATTTCCACCTTGTTCATAAACTGCACGAATTTCATCTTCAGTAATTTCAATTTTTGACAAAATAGTAATGTTAAGCAATTCATTTAGAACTAATTGTTTTCTGTAAAGTTCTCTAACGTGACTATAACTAATATTATTTTTTTCAAACTCGTTTTTGAATTCTTTCTTAGTTAATGGTGCAGGACTTTGAGATATAATATAATCTAAATAACTTTCAAGCTCAGAATCACCAACAACAATTCCTAATTTGTTAGCTTGTTGTAATAATAATTTCTCATCTATTAACAAACTTAACATAATTTGTTTAGAGAAAACACTTTGATCTGTTATTTGGAAAACTTTTTGATACAACGAATATTCATCTTCAAGTGTAGCAACAGTAATAACATCACCATTAACAACAGCTGCAACTTTGTTACCAATTACACCATATTGTTTCAGCAAAACAATAGACAATAATGCAACAGCAATAACAGCAAATACTATAAGCATATAATTGTTAAATTTAGGTAGAGAAAATTCTCTTTTCAACTTCGAAGTTGGTTCAGAAATTTTAATTTTATCTTCAACATCAGAAGAAACTTTTTTTACTTGTTTTGAAACCTGTTTCTTTTTTGCTACTAAAGCTTTAGAAACATCAGATTTTTTTATGGAACTTGATTTTTTTGAAACTTTTTTTACAGAAGCACTCTTACTTGCTTTTTTCACTGTAGTTTTTCGAACAGAACTAACCAAACAAATCACCTCTAGTATTTATAAATAAACAAAGGTAGTTTAAAAGTTTTTCTAGTTATAGCACAAAATGAACCTTAGAAATATTAAAAAAATTAAAAAATTAAAAAAATTTAAAGCTCATTAACAGTTAAAAGCTTAATTTTAGTTTCATTTGGTTTAACATTACTATCCATTCCAACCAAGTATTGGATTGAAGTATTTCTAGCAACATTAACTAATGATTTATCGATTGTTCCATCAAAAATCAATGCATAAACTCCATTGTCAATACTTTTCAATGTTGCATCTAGTTCTGATAAAGGAACTTTTCCTAAAACATTTAAGCCTTCATCTAAAACACAAGCAGCCTTTGTTCCAACAAGATCTTCTAACATTGTACTAAAAATGTCTTTTTCTTCTTTAGTTGGTTCAGGTTTCTTGAATCTTTGAGGTTGAGATTGTTGTGGTGCTCGTGAATCTCTAGAATCTCTTGAGTCTCTAGAATTGTTTCTATTATCTCTTTGATCCTTATTATTGTATTCACGTCGTCCATTATTATCTCTATTGTTATGATTTTGATTTCTTGAGTCAAAACCATTCTCAGATTGAGATTCTTCTTGCTTTATGTTGTTAATATTATTAGCAATATTCTTTGCAGTGTTCTTTTGAAGTCGGCTAGTGTCTACCTTTTGCAGTTCCAACTTCATTTGTTCTGCTGCAATTTTGCTTCTAATTGCCTTATGGATTTCTTTTTGAGTTAATTCCTCAACTTCTTTTCCATCAGGTGCTCTTGTCACATAATCGATATCAGCAGATGATAACAAATTCTTGATGTTCAAATCTCCCCCACGGTCACCATCAACAAACAAAGTAATACTTTTTTCTTTGCTCAAATTAATGATTGTCTTAGGGCAATTTGCACCATTCATTGCAATAGAATTCTTAAAACCATGTTTTAATAGGTTCAAAACATCTGCTCTTCCTTCAACAACAATAATCTCATCAGATTCATCAATTGCAGGACCTGCTGCTAATTTTTCAGGACCATACTCTTGAATCTCCATAACTCTAACTGAAGAAGCAACTTCATCAGAAAGTTCCTGAGAATCTGGCATTGTTGTATCCATAAGCTGTTTTAGCAAAGTTTTTGCTCTTTCAATAACATAAGTTCGTTTTGAAATTCTAACATCTTCAATATTATTAACATGAACTTTCGCATTACATGGACCAATTCTTTGAATAATTTCCAATGCAGCTGCAATTATAGAAGTCTCAGCTTTATCTAAACTTGATGGAATTATAATATCTCCTTGAGTTTTTCCTGTTTTAGTATCAACATTAACTTCAATTCTTCCAATTCTTCCGCTTCTTTGAAGTTCTCTTAACTCCAAATCTACACCTAATAAACCTTCTGTCTGGCCGAAAATTGCGCCGATTACATCTGGCCTATCAACTACGCCATCAATTTCAATCGTTGCGTAAACAATATATTTTGATGAAACTTGACTTATTTTTCCCATTTTTAATCCTCCACTATTATCAAAGTAAATAGGTAACTCAACTTCCATTAACCAAAACTTTATAGAATAAGACCCAACTCAATAGCGAAACCATTCGCTACCAAACTTAACTTACAATACCAAACTATACTTCTACTAATTTCGATGCGACTTACTCAAAACACCGAATCAGTCTCATTAACATCATTTGATAAGTGTGATTTCCCTTGACGGGAATTAAAGGTCAATTCAAAGTTGTGATTAATTAAGTATGAAAAGCTGTTGCCCAAAAATCAACTCCTAATGTCCTTGCTTGAATTTATCGTAGGCTCAATTAGGTACTCTCAATATGGGCTGAATCATGTAAGAGTGTCTCATTCTCACAGATAAGGAAACAATCCTTAATCTCGATAGAGGACCCATTCACATAATATACACTAATACACAGTTGCAATTTTTAAAGTTTGCGTTTTGGTACATTTATATTAATTTCAATATAGCAAATAATAAAAACAACAACTTTATAAAAAATATCCCTTTCATTTCGAAGAATATGGCAGCTGAAAACGATTCAATATTAAAAAATCTGATTGCGTACATCCAACGAAAGTCCTTTATTTGGGGCCCCGAACCTGAAATATACAATGGTATTGCAGGATTCTATACATACGGACCATTAGGAAAAGAACTTAAAAATAATGTTGAAAATACTATTCGTAAAACGTTTAAAGCTAGCGAATTCTGGGAAGTTGAATGCCCAACAGTCGCTCCTGCTCCTGTTTGGAAGGCTTCTGGCCATCTAGATGGTTTTACAGACCCAGTAATTACTTGTTCTAAATGTAATGCTAATTTTAGAGCAGATAATTTACTTGAAGAGTTTCTTAGAAATGATAAAGAAACAATAAAAAAACATGAAGAAATAACAGGAGAAAAAGAACTAGAACAACCTGTACCTACTGATAAAATTGAACTCTTAAAATTAATTAAATTGCATGAAGTAAAATGTCCTTCATGCAAAACATCATTTTGTGAAGTGCAAGAAATCAAGCAACATAACCTTATGATGAAAACAACAATAGGTCTAGATATTGAAGCATATAACAGGCCAGAAACAGCAACAACTACATATTTACCATTTCCAAGATATTTAGAATTTTTTAGAGACAAACTTCCATTTGGAGTCTTTCAAATAGGAAAAGCATACAGAAATGAAATATCTCCTAGACAATTCGTA
This sequence comes from Candidatus Woesearchaeota archaeon, assembly GCA_016938695.1. Classification (GTDB taxonomy): domain Archaea; phylum Nanobdellota; class Nanobdellia; order Woesearchaeales; family JAFGUC01; genus JAFGUC01. The sequence goes on from JAFGUC010000043.1 coordinate 97,350, forward strand.
TTAAGATCAAGAGAATTTACTCAAGCAGAAGGTCAATTATTCATATTTGAAGAACAAAAGCAAGATTTTGAAAAATTCGATGATGTAAAGTCAGACATAATGCCAATGTGGTCTGCTAAACTTCAAGAAGAAAACAAAGAACCACTTAATATTTCTCTCGAAGAAGCATTCAATAACAAATTCCTAAAAAACAAAGCGTATGCGTGGACACTAAACCTTGCATACAGACTTTTTAAGAACTTAGGAATTCCTGAAAATAGAATCAGATTAAGACAGCACTGTGACGATGAAAAAGCATTCTACGCAGATGATGCATGGGATATTGAGTTAAAATTATCAAGTTTTGGATGGACTGAAGTTTGTGGTGTTCACGACAGAACAAGTTATGATCTAAATAAACACTCAGAACACTCGGGGAAAAATTTACAAGCAAGAAACGAACAAAACGAGAAAAAGACTCCACACGTTCTAGAAATTGCTTTTGGAACAGATAGACCAACTTTTGCACTTCTCGACATATTCTATTCGTATGATGAAGAAAAAAAGCAAGATACTCTAAAAATTCCAGCGCACATCGCACCAGTTAAAGTTTCAGTTTTACCTCTTGTCAAAAAAGATGGATTAAGTGAAACAGCAAAAGAAATTTACTCAGAACTTAGAGAAATTTTTGAATGCACTTACGACCACGCAGGTTCAATTGGAAGACGATATGCTAGAAACGACGAAATAGGAACTCCATTCTGTTTAACAATAGATTACGACACATTGGATAAAGAATCTCCTAATTTTGGAACTGTAACAATTAGAGAACGAGACACTTGCGAACAAAAAAGAATAAATAAAAAGACTTGCAAGGAAATCATAGAAAAGTTAATATCTAACAAGATAAAATTTTCTGACATCTAATGGAAGAAAAAACAAAACAACTAATTGATACGCTTACAAAACTCAAAATATCAAAAGACATACTAGAAGTTATATTACTAGTTAAATTAAAGATTAAAAGAAATGCAAGTATAGAATATTTTGAAGAAAAAAACCTCAAAACAATTGAACCAATTCTGAAAATATTAAATCTTCAATACAAACTAACAACTATAACAGGAATACCTAAATTAATAGTTGGAACAAATAATGAAGTCGAAGAAATATTTAATCTTGAAGAAGAAGTATTCTTAAAAAAAAACAAAAAAGCCCATATAAGATATGGAATATTAATGGGATATCCAAAATGTTGTTGTGAAAAAAGTTATAATAACGATAAAAAAAATTCAGTGGGATATCATTATGTAACTAAAAATCCTTGGCCATGGCAACTAAATAATTACAAAACAATGATTTGGCACATTCCTTGTTCACCAGAATGTAAAGAATCTATTGAATTTGGAAATAAACACATAATAATCCGAGAAAAAATACGAAATAAAAAAGACCCTGATTCACTAATTAGCTCATATAAAAATTTCTGTCTGCATTTCAGTCAAAATCTATACTCCAATTTTCAAGGAAATAAAAATAACAATTCAATTACAATAACTAAGATACTTAACAAAACTCAGAACTCTCATGCAGAGCATACTGACGAAAATATCAATTTATCAAAACAAGAAAAAATTCAATATTTTATAGAAGAAGGCGATGTATTGACGATAACAGACAAAAAAATCGAGATCAATAAAAAAGACCAGAAATATATCTACACCAAAATAGACGAATCAGATGGATGTCTAATAGAATTCAATTAGAAACTTTTATAAATAGATGTTTTTACCACAATTATAACATTCTTGGGACGGTAGCTCAGCCTGGGAGAGCACTTGGCTGAAGACCAAGGTGTCCCGGATTCAAATTCCGGCCGTCCCATTTTATTCTATAAAAAAGAAATTAAAAAAATTCTATTCGACAAGAATGGCTTCATCATCTAAAGAGTATAAAGCACCAATTAACTTCCTATCAAACCGACCGTAGAATTTGTTTTTATGCATGCACATCACCCCATAAATAACAGTATTGGTAAGTACAACAAATATATATTTCTTTTTAACAACTTAAGAATAACATTATCGAGTTTCTACATAAGCAGCCATAATTATTAAAAACATGCTTAATAAAAACAGTGCCAAACACTGTAGACCTATTTTTCTAAACGTCTTAGAACGAAGATCGTGCTTTAATAACGAAATACTAATAACACCACCAGCAATCGCTGCGATAAAAAAACCACCAAATTCCAAAATACCGTGAAAGAATATCTGTCCCATCGCATAAAAAAAACCCGCAAAATAAGCTCCTATTTTTGCGAAAAAACCACCATTCATAACACTAAAAAAACGCAAAGACGTCTCTCCAATGTGAACTGCAATAATTGAGGCATTCCAAGAAATAATAAAAAGACTTCCAGCACCAAAGATAAACGATGTCAAAAAAATAAACATTAACAATTTCAAGTTATGCGATAAAATCACATAACGAAGAAAATCCTTATATGGATAAATGGTTCCAGTACTCAACCTATAAATTAAATCAGCAAAACGAGTATTAGAACCCAGATAAATAAGATAAGACTTCTTACTCATATCTTCAGGCAAAACGACTTCACAGTTAATAATATCATAGTCATAAGCACTAATCAACTCATTAAGGATTTCTGCATCACAACGTTCAATTCTTGGATCAAAACCCTTATAGTTAAATTGGTACTCCTGTCCATTCTTATTATAACCCAAATCATAATACTGACTTAATTGTTGATTAAAAACCCTACTACTAACACTTTCTGGCAAAAAAGTATACCAAAATGAAAATGAAACAATTAAACCAAAAAACAACCAAGAATAAAAAGTAAATAAACTTCTTCTTCCAAAAATATTTTTTAATTTCGAAAAATCAAAGTCATCATACTCGTAGAACCTAGTGATTATTGGAATCAATGGAATAATTGTAAAAGTAATAACAACAACAGACGAAATTCCTTCCAATAAATTATACGATAAAATAACTGACAAACTAGAAATGAATAAAGCCATAAAAAAAACTAAATACGGCTTTTTAAAATACCTTTTTGCACTAAGTAAAAATTCAAAACTCATATTTTTCTCACAAAACAAATAAAACCAGTGTGACCAATTTGTTGATTTTCAGGACGAACCTTCCTACCACTTACTATCCATTGCCGTTCTAACATCTCTAAAGTTTCAATTAATACAAAATCATCTCGTTTAGCGACGTTCTCTGCAAACTCACTGATTTGAGTAATACAAGGGACATAAACAGAAATAAACCCACCACGTTTTAACACCTTAGAACAATTTTCTAATGCTTGCCAAGGCTCAGGTACATCTAAAGAAACTAAATCAACTTGAGTCTTAATTGGAAGTACATCACTATAAATATTCAACAACTTAAAAGTTATATTTTTCAATCCCAATTTCTCAGCATTACTGGTTGCAATCTTAAGATGCTCTTCCTTAACATCAAAACTATAAACCTTCTTTACAAAAGACGCAAACATACAAGTCAGATAACCAGAACCAGAACCAGAATCTAACACAATCGAATCTTTATTAATTCCAGTCTTAGCCAAAATAATCCCAAAATCTTTTTCAAATGGAATTTGAGGACCACGATTTAAATCATGAATATGATCATAAAAATTAGGCTCAAACAAACGAAATTCAACACCAGTATTTGTAGTTGCAATATCTTTAACTAAATCTTCTTTTAGAATTTTACCATCTTGACTATGATAATCATTTTCAATAGTTCTTATCCTAAAAAATTTAGCACCAGAATACGCAATTCTCTTAATCAACCCCTTTTCTTTTGCCATGTGATGTTTAAAAAAGACTTCAGATATAAATGTTGCGAAAAACAATAAGATTTATAAATAAAACCAATTCCAAAAACCTTGGATTTGTAGCATAGTCTGGATATTGCACTGGCCTTCTAAGCCGGGGGTCGGGGGTTCGAATCCCCTCAAATCCGTTTATTCAATTTCTAAAAATATTTATACATCAAAGTATTACCAATATCTATGAAAAAAATTGATCAAATAATAATTGCATTACTTTTCATATTCTCAATATCAGTTTTCTTAATATTACCAGAAAAAATAGTAACTCACTGGGATGAAAATTCTATTCCAAACGGGACAATGAATAAAACCCTTGGAGTTTTTCTAACCCCATTAATCACCTTATTCATATATGCCCTCTTAATATTCATTCCAAGAATAGACCCACTTAAAAAAAATTTCAAAGATTTTCAAAAAGAATACAGTTTATTCACAACCGTCTTTTTGTTATTTATGACGTATATGCAAGTTATAACAATGCTATGGAATCTGAATATAAAAATTCCAATATTTCTTGCAACAATTCCCGCATTATCAATCTTATTCATAACAATTGGAACAACATTTGAAAACATAAAACCAAATTGGTTCATCGGTATACGAACACCATGGACTTTAAGCAATGAAAACGTTTGGAAAAAAACACATAAAGAAGGTTCAAAAGTTTTCAAAATAATGGGAATTCTATTATTAGCAACAATTGCAGTACCAAAACTCGCATTCTATATGTTGATTATAATAATTCTAACAGGAGTAATTTATTTAACAGTTTACTCATACATTCAATATAAAAAGAAATAAGTAACTTTTATAAATAGAAAACTTTCTTCAAAAATACAACATGCGAGCATGGCCAAGTGGCTAAGGCAATAGGCTGCAACCCTGTGATCCCCGGTTCAAATCCGGGTGCTCGCTTTTCAATTCTAAAAAAGATTATTAGCATACTTTGCATCATAAAGTTCTTTCCCTTTCAAAATAGATTTATACGCTTCTACTCTTCCAAGAATCTTAAAGACTTTCACTTGTTTATTTTGCAATTGCTTATATGTTTCAAAAAAGTGTTTTATTTCTTTCAAATAATGCTGAGGAATTTTATCTAAATCTGTCCATTCAATAAATCGCGGATCATCTTCATGAACAGCAATAATTTTATCATCGCCTTCTTTATCATCACGCATTCTAAAAACACCAATAACTCTGACTTGACAAATTGTCAAAGGATAAACTGGACGATTACTCAAAACCAAAATATCGAGTGGGTCATTATCATCCCATAATGTTTTTGGAATAAATCCATAATTGCCAGGATAATGAATTGAAGAAAACAATAAACGATCCATTTTTAGCAATCCTGTTTTTTTATCTAATTCATACTTTACTGTTGAATCCTTTGGTATTTCTACTACCATATTAACAACTTTAGGAGATTTCTTTCCAATCTCTATATCATGCCAAGGATGTGTTTTTTGAACCATAATTCAAAAGACAAATAAGCCGTTTAAATAGATTTTGGTTTCAATAATGCAGAAGAAATATCAGAAAGAATTCGTTCTTCAAAAGATATATTTGTTTCTCCTTCTTCTTTTTCAGAAGATAAAATACTAATCAATAAATTGACATAAGATGAATCTTCAAAATTTTCATTTATAATTTTTTGTTCAATATCATCAATATCAGACATTGCAATTCTTGCAATTTTTTCATCTTCACTCTTGAGCAAAAAAGTATTTTTTAGTACCACAAAAGGTTCCTTTGAATGTAAATAATCAAGTATATCTCTAAAATCTATTTCACCTACGTTACCAATCATCGTTCCAAAAATTTTAAGTAAAAATATAGAGTCTTTAATACCTGAAACTTTAGAAAAAATTTCTTTTTTAATTTCTACTGATGTTTTTCCTTTAGCATTTATTACTAAAGAAATAACTTTTTTTAGTTCAATTAAAATCTCTTCAGAATTAAATTTACCTTCAGAATAATCAATAATTCTAAAACTTCCTGAACCAAGGTCAAACAATTCTTTAAAATTATTTGGGAATGTTGGACCAGGATATACAACTAAACCTAAATCAGAAACAACATCATAAAATCTATAATGGACATGACCACCAGCATAATAATCAAATCCTTTTGGTAAAACTGAAACTGGAGAAGAACTCATATCATCTAACTCTTTCGGCTTTAATTCAGTCAATGCAGAATGAAACATAAAAATTTTAAAAAAATATTTTTTTAATTTTAAACTCAAAGAATCATAATCAATTGCGTCATAATAATATTTTTCCAATGTTCCTTTTTTTCCTAAAATTCCAGTTATCTGTAAATTGAACTCAGGAATATCGATTAAATCTAAAGATAGTTTATCATCAATAATCTCACCCTTTAGAACATTAATTAATAATCCTGCACTTTCAAAAACTTTTAGCATTGTTTTTCCAGAAGGAGAATAATCATGACTTCCAGCAATAACAAAAACTTTTATTCCATGAGATTTTAAACGAACAAACTCCTTAACAGTTTTATTCACATAATCTAAAGAAGGCATAGAAGTATTAAATAAATCTCCTGCAATTAAAATGAAATCAACTTTTCTTAAAATACAAGTATCAATTGCAAAAGAAAAAGATTGAAAATTTAATTCTGTCAAATTTGGATCGCGCCAAGAACCAATATGACAGTCAGCAAGATGAGCAAATTTAACCATCCTACTTTTTTCCACCAATAACTGACCTTCCAAACATAAAAGGCACAAGAACTGCAGGAACATTAATAGAACCATCTTCATTTTGATTGTTCTCGATAATTCCTACCAAAGCTCTTGATGTTGCAATTGCAGTATTGTTTAAAGTGTGAAGCAAAGCTCTTTCACCATTATTATAAACAACTCTGATGCCAAGACCTCTTGATTGAAAATCAGTACAGTTTGTCAATGAAGTAATTTCACCATAGGATTTTGTTGTTGGTCTGTAAACTTCCATATCTGCGGATTTTGCTTTCCATGTCGCAAGATCACCAGAACAACATTCAATTACTCTATAAGGTAATTCTAATGCTTGGAATAATCCTTCTGAATTACTCAACAATTCATCATAAAATTTGTAAGAATCTTCTGGTTTGCAAAAAATAAATTGCTCAACCTTATTGAATTGATGAGTTCTCCAAAGTCCTTTTTCATTAATTCCATGAGATCCAATTTCTCGTCTAAAACACATAGAATATGAAAAATATTTTTTTGGCAAATCATTTTCAGATATAGCTTCACTAGTATGCAATCCAAGTAATGCATGCTCACTAGTTCCAATTAAATTCAAATCCTCATCTCTTACCGCATAAATAGTATTTGCAAATGAAGCAGTATCCATTGCTGCATCCAATACTTCCTTGTGCAACATTAAAGGAGGTTCAATGTAAGTATAACCTTTACCAGACATATATTCTATTGCAAATCTGATTAAAGCCTGGTTCAATAAAGCTAGATCTCCTTTAAGATAATAAAAACCAGTACCAGATGTTTTAGCAGAAGTATCAAAATCTGCCCAATCATTTAATTCAATGATGTCAACATGATTTCTTATTTCAAATGAAAATTCTCTAGGAGTTCCAACTCTTTTCCTTTCAACATTCTCAGAATCATCTTTTCCTAATGGAACGGATTCATGCATAATATTAGGAATTCTTGGAAGAAGTACATCAATTTTAGCTTTTAATTCTACAACTGATTCTTCTAACTCTTTGATTCTAGCAGGGATTTTTTTAGCGTCTTCTAATTTCGCCAAAACATCTCCACCATTTTTTTTGATTTCATTGATTTCTTGAGTTATTTTATTACGTGATGATCTTAGTTCCTGAGACTCTGATAATTGCTTTCGATACTCTGAATCTAAAGCCAGTATCTCATCTACCAATGGCAAAAGGTCGTCCTGGAACTTTTTCCTGATATTTTCTTTAACCATATCAGGATTCTCACGTATTATTTTTATGTCTAACATAGTTTTCTACCCTAAATAATGTAAACAGAATTTATTATAACTATTATTTAAAAGTAATGGTAAAAATTACTCGTAATTAAACAAGTATCTTTGAGTATTTAATTTGCCATCAGATTTTTTTCCAACTGAAATATAATCATCACTCCAACCTTTCTTAATAACTCCTTTATCCATATTAATCAAAGGCAAATAGTTATTATGAAGTCTAAGAGGAACACTGATTCTTGTCGTCTCAATTTCAATTACAGCATCTTCTCCAAAACTAGATTTCAAAGATTTAATAATTAAACCATTAAAAACCTCAACTAGTTCAGACTCATCAACTGCAGAAATAATCATAACTAAAGCTAAATGACCGTCTTTCTCCCCTAAATAAGAAGACATAACATACTTAGAATATACTTCTTTAAAATTAGCATCATTCTTAATCTTGTTAATATAAAGTTCTCTAGTAATACCACTTCGAAATTTCAACACATACATTTGTCGAGCCTTAGATGCAGTCATATCATTAATAAATGTAAAGTACAAAACCTTGTTTTCTTCCTCAATTTTCTTACGTTTCCTATTAACAGTCATAACAGGAATACCAGTATTCTTAGCAATCTGATTATCAGAAATCCTAGGATTTTTCACAAGTTCTTTTAGAATCTTTTCTTCTTTATCATCAAACAAAATAAGTCACCTAAAATAGTAATTTAAATAAAACAATTATGTTAAAGACATAACATAATAGGTCTGATTTATTTATATACTTAGCGAAAAACAACTATAAAACTGGTAAAATCAACCAAAAAAAGAGTCAAAAAATGATATTATTGATATTCCGATTTTAGAAAACAACAAATTTATTCTATCAGAAAAAGACAAATCCACCAAATGAACTTTAAAACTCTTATCAACAGTATAATTATAACCATTAAAATCTCTATAATTAAGAATAATTCTAAAATCATTCTCTGAATCAATAAATGATTCGCTGTTCATTTGCAGTTTAAACGGTTTTATAGAACTAAAACTAAAATTCCAAGAATCTGAAAAACTATCACTTAATAAAATTAGATTTCCGTAATACAAGGCATCAGATATTGGGACTATTTTAAAAGATAATTCAAATCCTTGCCCATATTTTAATTCCTCAGGATAGATTATATCTTGAATTGTAACATTTGGCATTGGAAGAACTGAAATTGGTAAAATTAATTTTTTTGATTCAAGTTCTGAAGTAACGTCAACATAAATTAAACCATCTATAAATTTACCAATAAAATTATACAAACCAAAATTAACTGATTTTAACTCATTTGGACCTAAAGTAACATTCTCACACAAACCATCAAAACAAGATGTAAAATCTTGCACTGAACTAACTAAGTTTTCAAAAGTACAATTAACATTTACAGGTTCATACTCATAATAAACAGATTTATCAGAAATACAAAGCATTTCAATATCAGTAAATCCACCTAATTCTTCCTCTATTTTTTTTGCAGAATTATTAACTGTTTCAAAATCAAAGACGGGGTAATTTTTATTTACAAAAAATCTTTCTTCGTAAGTATTACCATAAAAATCATAAATTATCAATGGAAAAACATATTCGCTATTAGTATCAAAATTTTCCTCATCATCAATCTTAAAAATCCAATATAATTTTTTTGATTCATAAGGATGAAGAATTATTGGTTTTTCTTCTCTACCAATAACTTTAAGATTTGTTGTTTTTCCAGATAATAAAGTTATTGTGTTATAAAATGGTGCCTTATTTTCAACATCAGCAACCAACAAACCATATGAACCAAAACCATATCTCTCAGAATTAATATTTGTAGAAATTTTAAAATCAGATTCCAAATCATAATCAACATCAATTATATCAACTGAATGTGACATTGGAAACGTTTTTAATCTTGCATCATAAGTCTTCATAGAAAATTTAGTTGCTGCTTCACCAGAATCTACAGAGAATTTTAATGGAATATGACTAACATCAACATAACCCATTTGACCATAAGTTGGGTCAAAATCAATCCAACCATATTCAGGAAAATATACTTGCGCCCAACCATGAAAACCCCAAGTAGTATCAAAAATATCTAAATTAGTATAAGCAATTCCAGAAACATAACGAGCAGGAACTCCGACCGAACGAAGCAATGCAATATACAAAGAAGTTAATTCATCACACACACCTTTTCTATATTTCAAAACCCAACTCGCTCGTTCACTTACATCAGCAGTTGCAGAATCAACAACATAATTAATATTTTCATTAACCCACTCTGCTAGAATATAAGCAACATCATAAAGATCATCTTCATTTCCAACCAATTTTTGAGCCAATAATTTAATACTTTTATTATCAGAATCAATATTTTTAGCAGGCTGTAAATAAATCCAATACTCAGGAGGAACATTTTTGGCAGATATTGGATAATCTATCTTCTTCTCTATTCGATGAAAATTAACAGTATTCTCTATAATTACAGACATACCGTATGAAACTCTATCAAAATCAGGAGATTTAAACTTATACACTAAAGAATCATCTTCACTTAAAGGAATCTTAGGAAAATAACTAACAGATTTTACAACCGTTGACATAGTTGTTTTAGGAAAAAATAGAGAAGTTATTTCTAAATCTTTTATTATTGCATCTTCTCCAGAAATAATCTCAACTGAAGAATTTAAACTCACATTCAAAATTGCATTAGAAGCACGATAAATCCATTCGTCACCAACTTCTACAGAATAAGCAAAACTAAACATAACACAAAAACTAAACAAAAACAAAAAGAAAAATGATAATCGATTTTTTAACATGGTATTCCTATTCTGCTCCAAACAAAAAAATCCGTCAGTTGTCAAAAAATGACAACTGACAATCTCGAACTGTATGTTGGGGTGTTCGGAGAGTATGATTTTTGATAATTGAGCCTAATGAAAAAAAATGAACAGCCATCATTGAAGATGGCCGCCAATCACCCTTTCCCCTTAAAAGCCCTTAACTAAAGGAGTTTAATTTTTTGAAATAAATTCCCGCAAAATGACATTTCCTTTGTCATCAATCGTAAAAAGCAACTTTGTACCTTTTGACCAACCCTTTGCTTCTGCCAGATCCTTAGGTATTGTAACCTTATACTGCCCGTTGTTTACTACGACTCTGACCATTTTTTCGATCTGACATTTTTAGTAATAATTAATTATTATTTTATTAAATAATACATACTTATTTATTAAGTTTTCGATAATTAAATATACATAATTTTAAACTAAATAAAAACTATATAAAAACTAAAAAATAACTAATAAAAAACTAAAAAAATAATAATAAAATAATTTTTAAATAATAAATTAGTACTAAAATATATTAAAGAAAACTATCAAACCTAAACAAAAAGCATTTACAGACCAAATTAAAGAAATAACAAAAAAATAATACCAATAAAAAAAACAATAGAAAATACAATATCCAAAAAACCGCCCGCTCTAACAACCCCTTTAACCTTAATTTTTAACGGATAAAACCACCTAATTCCTGAAAAATTCAAAGAATCAAAAAACAAATGAATGAAAAAACCAAATGAAAAGAACAAAGCAATAGTTCCAAAAAAATAATACAAACATGCGGAAAAGAAAACTAGACCAACAATAGAATGAAAAAACTTTCTATGTCCAAAAACAAACTCAACTGGTTTAAAATAACGACCGAGTATAGAACCTGCGTAATCAACATCAGGAAAAAGAGAACCAACACTAACAAAAAATAATCCTATCAAACTAAAATCAAAAAACAAGAAATAAAAAAATAAAGCACTAAATAAATGCGTTAGAAAAAACATTATTCCTCTTCATCAACTGTTTCTTCAGAAACCTCATCATCTAAATCTTCAAGCTCTTCCTTTTGAACTTTCAACATAGATTTTAAAGAATCAATTTCACTTTTAAAATCAACTTCAGACGTCAAAGTCCGCACTACAAACTCCAAGCGATCAAACATAGAATTATTATTCACTCGCCCAGAAACTTTAACCATATTTCCAAGAACAGAGTCTTTAAAGGAATTAAAATCACTTGTCGTACGATACTCCAAAATTTTATCTCTGTTAACTGAAAATAAAGCATCAACTAAATCGTTAAATAAAACTAATCGTATATTACCAGAATTATCATCAAGAACCACATTCAAAACATAATTCCATTTAGTATCAACATTACCATGTTCAGGACAACCAGTTTCAGGTTTAATACGTTTATTACATTCAGGACAAACTTCATAAAATCTCAAATCAAAAACTTGAACAATTGTTCCCAGAACTTCAATGTTATTATCTCCTGCAGATAAACCAGAAATCTCTTTACGAGTTACTTCTGAACTAAAAGTTGGCTGAAAAACCTCTTTAATTTCCACACCCTCTGGATTAATTTCAACTAAAGAAGGATCATTAACATTTAATTCATTATTTCCCCTATTCTCTTTAATATAAGCATTTGAAATTCTCAAAACATCTGATTCAGAAATAGATAAATCTGCAGCATCATTCCATAAAACAATCCTAATTGAACCCGTATCATCAGAAATATATCCAGATAAAACTTTACCCTGAGAACCATCACTTCGCTTAAATTCACGTTTATCAAACAATCTAGTAATCTTTACTTCAACAGTAACATTTCTCATACCAGAAACTAAATTTTTAACAGAAAGTTTACCAGGAGAATCACTTTCAACCTCAACTCCCAATTCATGAGCAACAATATGAGACGCACCATCTTTTGAAATTAAACCAGATAAAGAATCAATTTTTAACTTTATTTTCTTCTCAACGTCTTCTTTTTTAATACCAGTCTTTTCAACAATAAGACCTACTACCGCATCATATGTTAATTGCATATAAGAAAAAACCAAATTCAAATATATAAAATTATTGTTATCTATATAAACTAATAAGTAGAAGAAACCGCTTTTATAATTTCAGTAGTTCCTTCAACACTCTTTGCAAGTTGATATACTTTAAACCCATAAGAACCAATAATATACTGCCAACTTGGAAATAAATTTACAATGTGGCTTTTGTAATCCAACATAACACCAGAATAATCATCTAATACGAACAAATAATAATTATCAGTACAAGAATTAAAAGCTTCAACTGTTGGATTTTCTAAAGCTAACAAATCTGATTTAGGCATTGTAAAAATAAGATCTCTATTTCCACAAACACCAAAAATTCGCTTAGATACTCCAGTTACTGATTTTCCAAAAATAGTTTTATCAGAAACAGTGCAACCTAAAAAAATAAAATTTCCAGACATATAATTTAGACTATCAGGAGAACAACCCAACTGTACTGGAATTTTAGGAAAGTCAAATCCTAAAGGAACTGAAGATACTACCTCATTTTCATTTCCGGTAAAGTCATACGTCGAAACTGCAACATTATCAGTAGATAATAAATTATCAATAAAAAGATAGTATTCTCCGTCGTAGATAAAATTTTTTCCAGTTTCTTTAACTTCAAGGTTAATTTGCATCAATCTATAATCTGTAGGTACAGGAATAATTTTACTTCGATTAGCTAAATTAATATCTGAATTAGAAAACAAATTCAAACTAACATGTTTTTGTAATCTCTTTCCTGCAACACTTTCAAAACTAGTATCATAATAATAAACATTAAATCCTGCCAAATCTGATGAAGCCATAACTGAAAACTTCAAATAAGCGGAATTGTTTGAATAATTAATTGGGATTATTTCTAGATTTCCTATCGAAGGAGGAGGCGTTATATCGTCTAAAATCATTGCAAATTTTAAAGAATATGGTTCACGAGCATATTCCATTTTTAACATCTGTCCATTTGGATACAATGGAACATCCAAACTTTCTCTAAATGCATTTACAATAGCAAGAGTTAAATTTTCTTTAAATTCAGAATCAGTTGTTTCAAAAATATTTTTATTTGCAACACTGATATTAACAACAACAAATGGTTTAAAGCCAAAATCAGTTTTATCAAAAACATTAACGACAGCGGGAGTTACTTTCAAATATTCATTAAACTTACCAACAATCTCATCAGAAAATCTTTTAGATGCCCCAAAAGATGATGATGGAAAAACAACAATACTTCCCAATGGCAGACCTTGAATACTCTTATCAGTAACATCAATAAAAACGTTAAAATCTGAATTAATTTCTGATGATTGAATACCTAATTTTCTAGATATTGATTCGCTCAAAGACGAATCGTAGGAAGTATAAAACAAGTTTGATGTACAAGACGACCCTGAATTTGAAAAAAACAACCCCTCATTAAAAACAATTTTTGAATTTGATATTTTTCTTTGCTTAGAAACATCAATGTAATAAAATCCATCATACTTAACAACTATATCATCAAGAAGATGGTAATCTAATTTTGAAGAATCAACGTAAATTTTATCGTAAACACCATAAATAAAATCTTGATTTAATAATTGACTATCCTGATATAAACTCACTAAATAGCCATTAGGCACAGTACTGAATTTTACAGTATATCCTGTCGGTATTGTTGAAAAATCAAAATCAAAACAAACACAATTACCATCATACGAACGCATACATTTTTGCAGATTAGATACTAAATTTGAAAAAAAATCCACAGTATCAACCACATTTACTGAATCTGAATAAGTTGGTATGAAAGTTGACGCACAAGAAATATCATTACAATTCTCATTCAATTCTGAAATTAAATCTTGTAGAAAATTAATAATTACAATTTGACCAGGATAAAAACTAAAAAAAGGAGAATAAGTTAAATCTCCAAAAAATTCACTAAATTGAAAATTGTATTTTTTAACAATACCAGAAATACTAACCTTTCCTGAATCTGTATCAAAAGTAGATCTGCAAGAAGTATCAAATAATTTCTCACATAAAGAAGAAACTATAGAATCTAATTCTGTTGAAACACCATCAGAAGTTACAACACAATCTCCATTTAAAACAGAATATCCTTGAAATTTAGGACAAAATTTATCAGTCCTATATGCTCCGCCCCAAACCAAAAATTTGTCAAAATAACTATAAATATTCGAATAAAAATAACCAGATATTACAGAATTATTAAAAGCAATCCTATTATTAAATCGAATAAAATCTTGAGAACTTTCAGCAATTGCTGGTTCCTCATTAACATTGCCTAATCCAGTAATCAGTGCATTGAATATTATAATCTGAAAACCAACAATCATAATCATTTGGAAAAATAGTCCTTTTTTATCATTCAACATCTTCATATTCAAGCACCAAATTTATTTCAAGATAATATTCATCATTAACATAAAAGAAAAATTTCTCAGTATATTCAAATCCATTATTCTTTTTCAAATAAGTATACTCTGGATTCAGAGAAAACTCTCCTGTTTTCTTAACAATACTAACACGTTTTGTTTTAAAATCTCTAAAATTAATAGCAGAAGATAATAATCCACTTGCTGAACGAGAATACTGATCATAATTCTTCAATTGACTAAATATTTCATTATTTCCAAAAATATATACTGGTAAAACAGGAGCAAATATTTCAGAATTAAAATTCGATTCAGCCACTGAAACCTCAGGTACTGAAACAAACATCAAAATAAAAAAAGATTCAAAAATAACAGCAGCAAGAAGTACAATCGACCAATATATTGAAATTATTCCGCCAGCTTTTTTATTTTTAAACATTTCTATCCTCTATAATCTGAATTTGGAAAAACATAAGTTATTTTTAATTTCCCAACTTTTACCTTATCATTATCAATAATTAAGACAGGTTTTACAACAGTTCCTGAAACATACTGCTTGAATCTACTCAAAGGTTCAGTATTCGAATAATAATACTGATTAAAATAAAATTCACTAAAAGTATCTGAAGTCAATTCAAATTTTATTCCCAAGTCATCAACTTGAATGCTCTTTAATTTTTCATCTATTGAAGATAATAATAAAGTATAGTGATCAGGCATTAATCCTTCCTCTGAAAATAAAACATAATTCAATGAAATAAGATTATCTTGATTATTTGTAAATGCAGAAATTTGAGTTGCATTTGAGATTAAAGCTCTGACTACAACAATAATAATAATGACTGCAATAACATTAAGTATAAATTCAAGTCCTTTGAATCCTAATTGAGATTTTTTATTTTGCATCATTTTTACATTCAAACTTTCCTGCATTCTTAATTAACAAAAGTCTAGCTGATTTTATTTCTAATTTCGAATCACGTTCAATTTTTGTTATTTCAATTTTGTCTGTACAATCAAAAACATATTTATCATCATAAACATTAAAATAATTTTCATGTGTATCTTTTGAATCGTCAGTTAATATAATTTTTTTAGAAGTAATATCTAAAGAGTAATTTAGATCTTTATTAAAAATAACATTCGCATCAGCAGGCAGTAATTGCAATACTTCTAATACAAATCCAATTTTTTTGACGTCTTTTGACATTTGAATATTTTGAACAGACAAATACTTATTCTCAGCATACAAAAGCAAAAAAATAACAAAAACTGCAATCGTCACACTAACCAAGGCATCAAGAATCATACTACTTCCACGCTTATTTGAAAAAAACATTACTAACTTACCTCTGCATCCATTGCAGGAGTTCTTAGAATATAACTAGAAGCACAAGTATTTTGAACAAAATTATTAGGATTTTTAGGATTTCCTAAATTACTTAACGGACATATATTTTCTCTGCCAGGTGCAGTTGTTCCGAGCTCATCTGCAACTTTTTGCATAAATTTCTCCCACGGAAATAATGGTCCAGGGTCTTGTTTATTATATGCAATTTCTTCATGTGCAATAATATGATCATAATCAAATTTAATGTCAGGATTTCTATTCAAAATTCCTGTCACCAGTTTTGCCAATTTATCAATTAATTCATCACTATAAGGCCACCAACAAACAGCACTCATTGGTTTAGAAATCAAAACATTTCCAGAGTACCAAGACAATATTCCATTTTGAGGAGCAATATAAACTCCACCACGAGAATCACATTCTTCTTTTGTTAAATATGAAAAACCAAGATTAGTTATCTCAATACCTATTGAACGATCATTAATATCGACGTATGAATCTCTAGTGAGTTCTGATTTCTGAGCTGTTAAATCATTACATAAACCACGACCAACCATCCATTCCTCAAAAGGAATATCATTTGAAGAACACCATGCATTACATTTTTCTACAGATGGAATACAACCTGCATGAAAAGCTCTTACTGATTCAGGTGTTGATTGAGTTACAATTGTATCAAGATATTCACCATTTGCATTAACAGTACCTACAGAATAATGTATTGATAATCCTCGCATTCGCAAAATTGCAGATGTTGATCCTGGACAAGCATATTCACCCATTAAATTAGTTCCACAGTAAGTCACAGAATAATGCAAGACCAATCTATCAATTTTATGTCCATTTCTCGAATGAATTGATTCTCCTTCACCTTGAAATGTTGAATCAACAACATCAACTAAAGGCGAGTCAGGAGTAAAATCCGCGTAATTATAACCTAATACATTTGTTTTACCAAGGTGCGGAGCAATAGCCAACACATTATAATTTGAAAAACTCAAAACATAAGAACCAATTCCAGAACCAACTAGAAGTCCTCCCAAATCACCAGAATTACCATCAAAACTTTCATAATTAATATCAAAAATAAAATCAACACCTTCCTTAAAACTTTCACATTTGTAAGGTTTTTTTCCATCAATAAAATCTTCTACATAAGACAAACACATACAAGGTCTATCTTGTTTACCACAAGAACTAGGTCTCTTTTCACTATCAGGGTTATAAAATTTAATTCCTAGACGTTCATCAATACTGATTGGAACTTCTTGCATATAAGAAGTCATTACTCTCACCAAATCATTTTCATCCCAACCAGAATATTCTTTAAAAGATAATCGAACTTCCTTAACTAAACGCTCAAAGTTGTTAATGCTATTCTGATCAGGAATATCAAACAAAACTCCCATTATTAAAGGTTTAAAGATAAGAAATACTAACAGAAGACCTATTGCTCCTATCACTACATATATTGCTTCTTTTAATATAGTTGTATCTCCTTTCTTATTCATAATAAACACCTACTTGGGAATCTTACAACATACTTGATTAGGTAACATACAAGAATTTTGAGTTTCTGTTGCCGGTGAAGTACAAGTACTATTGCATTTGTAACTATATGAATCATCACTACCAATACACATACCTGACTTAGCACTGTCAGTCGCACCTTCTCTAACTTCATCTATTCCAGAACTGCCTTTTTTTGTTTGAAACGCAAAAATACCAATTATTGCAAGTAAAACTGCTAAAGCAATAATTAATTTCACGACTGTTTCCAACGAAATATCTCCTTTTTTATTCATTTTACCCTCACATAAGTAACATCACTTGAATCAGAATCTATTTTTTCTTGAGTAATATCTCCGACAGCCAATCCACCTAAATGTAAATTATAATTGTTAGTAAACCTACTTGAATCATTAACAGAGTCAACATATATTCCTGGAGAAATTTCATTAGAGTAATCAAAAATTTTCTTATTCGAAAATCCAACTCCCCACCAAATATAATTAGGAACTATTTTTTCTCTCCAATCCTCGTCAACATAAATTTTTGCGACAACTGAAGAATTTTCAATAAATTCAGTAATAAAAATTTGTGGAATACCATCAGTTAAGTTAAAATTATTTGTAATCTCAATTAATGTCTCATTAGTTGTATTATCAACATAAGACGATTCAAAATAAATACCATGATAATATCCATCAAAAGTAAAAGTTGTCAAAACATCATCAAAAGCAATATCCAAAGAATTTCCATTAAAAAAACCTTGACCTTCAGTTGCTGTAGAAACACTTAAGACATTGTCATCAATTAAAGGTTTTTCATCAGGAAATCCAATTATCAAACCTTCACCATTAGTTAATACATCCTTATCTGAAATTGAAGGATTGATTATAAAAAACCGCAAAAGTAATGCAAAAACTAAAATTGCTATTAAAAGGAAATAATATAATTTTCGACCATGTAGATTTCCAAAAATACTTTTTTTAGGAGATGAACTAAAAAAAGATTCAAATTGATCAGGCATAAAACCTTGGCTAATTAAATCTTTACGAATCTCTTCTGGCGATGTTGTCTTCAACTTTTCTTGAATATATTTTCCTAAATCAGTCATTTCAATCAACCCAAGTATTTTCTTGATTTGCAGGCCATCTATATGCATCTAAAAAACGATCATCAATAAATGCTGCAAGTGCTCCCGAACCAAATGATGCTGTTGCAGATACAGCTGCTTGAACCAATGCACTTGAACCGCCAGTTGCAATACCTAACGCAATATTTGCAGCCAAATCAACAGCCATTAAACTAATCGATACAACCTGTCTAATTTTATCATTCTTATCTGCAGCTGCACCCATATGACAAAAATTATTTCCATCATAGTATGTTGGATAATTCATGTTATTAACATCAACATCAACACAAGGAATAGTAACTCTAAAAGTATAAAAACTCAATCCAGACTCATCACTCTTTAAAGTACCAAACGAAGAACCAGATGATTTAGTAAATTCATTCAATGGATTCAACCTTTCAATGTTATCAGATGGAGGAGAGCAATATTGAACCATTTTTTTAGTATCAACGTCCTCAACATTAGCATAATAATAATTTACAAACCATTCTCTTAACATGTTTTCCTCTAAATCACCATATATAGATTTGTATTGTTCTTGTGCTTGTGCATAACATTCTGCATAAGTACTCAATTCATACAAACAATCATAGTATCGTGATGAACATTGATCATAAACAGAAAATGATGACGATTCAGATATTCTTTCACATTCATCATTAATTGTTTTACAAGCCTCATAATTTGGATCTGCAGAATAGCAAACTTTAGATTGCTCACCAATTATTCTACTCAAAAATCTTGAGATTACTCTATCATATAAAACAGAATTGATACCATTACGCAACTCATTTGATTCAATATTAAAATTAGATGCAACCATTGCAGTATCAAACAAATCACTAAACTGTGCATAATTATTTGTATCTATACACAACATATAAGTTTTAACAGAATTTGGAAAAGACAATGTTCCTTTGTAAGAATCTCTATTCTTTCCAGCAGATCTTAATTTGAAAAATACCTCTGGAACAATTACATCAAAATTATTTAAAGATGTTTGTCGAACACTCATTCCACCATACAAAGAACTGTAATATATAGAACTATCATCTAACTCCGCATCAGCTTCATAATAATCCTGATAAATTAATTGAGGATCATAATATACTGAAGAGAAAGTATAACTTCGTAATTCATCTAGGAATCTAAATAGTGAATAACCTAACTGATCAGCCATGTGTGCTGTTTTATATTTTTCACCTAGATTACAAAATACATTAGACTTAGAAGAGCAAAGTCTACTAAAATCAGTTGCAAATGTATTTATCTCAGGTTGATTCAAATCATAACAAGTCATACCATCTAAAGAATAAGGAGTATAACCCGCACCAGTTAACATAGTTTTATATTCCTCAAAAGCAGAATTAAAATAATCATAAATTTCTGTTTTTAATTCTGGATAATCAGAAAATAAACGACTATAATAAACATACTCAGCACTAATTTGATTACCAATACCACCTAAACCTAAAAAACCATGATCGTCGTATGCTGCTTTAACTGATTCACGTATTCTTACTAATGAAGGATCAGAACTATCTTTAATTTGATCCCACAAATAAAATTGTTCAATAGAACCAGTTTTCAAGAAAACATTTTGAACAGGTTTTAAAGTATCGCCATCTTTTAACAGAAAGTTTCCAGACCTAACTTCGCAAGAACAAACATCACGAGTAACCATAACATCTGCTTTACAAGGACTTGCCAAATAAAATCTGTTATCCGTTGGTTTGTTAATGTTGACATATGTTTGCGAATCATCACCAATATCAAACTGAACAAATCTCTCTTGAACAGAAGGATATGTTGGATCATACAAAACAAATGAATCACTTGTTTCCATATCTCGTAAATAATATTTATCTAATCGAGCATTCTGCATCCAATCATAATACATCAATGCAAAAGTTATTCCTACTTTTCTTATTCTACTTTTTGAACCAAGGCCTTTAAAAACACTTTTTTCATTTAATTTTTTAACTAATTCTTCGTCAACAATTCTCTGCATTTTTGTAGAAATAGTTTCTGACAAAACTGAAGGATCAAAACCTTCTTTCGCAAATTGTTCAAAAATATCGTCTGTTTCAGAATAAAATCTTTTTGCAATACTATTAGCAACATCAACAGATAATGAATCAACTTTTGATAAACTTTCAACAACTTTATCCATTATTTCACCAGTAATTTTACCAGCGTCAACGGTTTCTAAAATAAGCTTCATATTATTTTTTGACGATAATACCTTTTGTAATAATTCTGGATCAGATGGTATTTTTTCAACTAAATCATCTAATTGACCAACTAATCGTTGCAAATCATCAGCAATTAATTCTCTTGCAGAACCAATATCAGTAACTCCTTGACGTCTAATTCCCATCTCCATTAATTCGTCAGGTGTTAAACTTTTTATTCCATCAATTCCATTGGTTTTAATTCCTTGGGCAATTCCCTCTTGAAGACCAATAACAAAATCATCACTAATACCTGGAGTAGACGTAAGACCTCTTAACAAATTCTCGTATTGTGGCTTAGCTTCTTGAAATAATTCCATAAAATACATAGCTTTTACTGCTTGTTGAATTTCAACCTCTGTTCCTTTTTCTAAAGATTCAGTAACTAACTTCTCAACACTTTCCATAACTACTCTTTGAACAGCACCTTCACTTGCCTCTTCAACAACTTCTTCAAAAATTTCTTTCTCTATTTCTTGAGCAACTTCTTTAGTAATCCCATCTGTTGCTGCTCCCGAAGCAATTCCAAAAAGTTTTTTTGAAACAACACTTTGAATACCATTTTTCATTCCTGAAAAAGCAGCTTTTCCAAAAGAAAAAACATCAAATGCAGAATTAAGAAGACCACCAATCATCATATTTTTTAGAATATTAGTTGATACATCATAACCCCATGCATTTTCTTCACCATCAGGCATTGACTCATAAAAGAAAACATATTTTGGACTTTTGTATGCTGTTGCAATATCTTTTAAAAAACTTTTAACAGCATCCCCTTTCAAATCTTCATTAACATCATTCTCAGGAAGTTCAAAATTTGATACAAAACAATATCGTCTCATATTTGCATCTAAATATTGAGTACAACCAATTGAATCATAACCAACAACATTTGCATCATA
Organism: Candidatus Woesearchaeota archaeon; assembly: GCA_016938695.1. Lineage (GTDB taxonomy): Archaea > Nanobdellota > Nanobdellia > Woesearchaeales > JAFGUC01 > JAFGUC01. Next base: position 119,601 of record JAFGUC010000043.1, read on the forward strand.
CAGATTATAAGGCATTTTTATAAAATTCCAGTCAAAAATAGATGTGTAGCGTGGAATTCTTTCAGAATTAAATAACGCATCAATTTGATCTTGTTGTATCTTTCTACCAATGTAATATGTTCTTCCTTCTTCAATCTTAGAAGGTTGTAAACTTCTTGCATCAGTAAGTGGAAGAAGAATTGTACTACCCGGAGAATCAAAAGAATCAGATACAGTTCCATCCTGATTACAACCAAACATAGATTTATCAGGAGTAAAATCTTCAGTAAAATAAACATATGCACTCAAGACTTGATCGGATGCATTTACCATATATCTACACAAGTAACTCTTAAATTGTTCAGGATGCAAACGAGTTCCAAACAAATTATCAGCACGTATAATATTTCCATTATAAAAAAACATTTTTACGGTGTTTCTTAACCCAGCAATAAAATTAGCAGAACTCGCTTTTTCTCTAATATCAGTTTCTAATTTACTTTGTAGTAAACTCCACTGGTCATCTGTAATATAACTAAAATGACTTCCAATATCACTCTTAAGATTATCAACAATATACTTTGCATAATATGAACTAGAACCAGGATTACGAGTTAAAGAATACCCTGAACTAATATAATTTAACAATTCTCCATTACTCAAAGAAGATGCTTTAGTTAAAATTGGAATTAAATTACTAACAACAGACTCTTGCTGAGCTTCAGATAAATAATAGGAATCAATATTTTCATAAAACAAATCATGATTCTCCAAATATTCGTTTGCATCATAATAACCATAGATAAATGGTCGACCATTCATCACACAAACAGAATAATCTAAAATACTTGAACTACACGATGTAAAATCCATAATATGTTTTTTAACATTAATATCTAAAGAATACATATAATCAGACTTTTGAACCATACTCAAAAAAGCTTCAGTCATTAAATCATTTTTAAAATTATAAGTTCCCTTATACTTAGAAGGGTCAGAATAATATTGAGTATTTACCTCCTCAAACATATTCCAAATGATTCCATCAATTGATGTTAAAACTGTGTTTTCTAATTCAGAATTCAAAGGGTTTGTTGTCAAAACTTTAACACTATTAATTAGACCCATAATACTATATCCTGCACGACCAAAATCGTCTTCTGGATTATACGCCATGAATTCATCTTCACTTGAATTTACATAAGTTTCGACTTGATCTTGAATACCAAAAATTGGTCCTAATGCATCCTTTGCAATTGGAGTAATTGCAACATTTAATACTGCAAGAAGTACAAAAAGTCCAACAATAATATCAACAACCTTTGAAAACATAACCATTTTAACTCAAAGCTCCTTTCAAGGTATCAAAAGCGCCAAACATACTTCCACCACCTTTAGCACTAATATAAACACCAATTAAAATTAAAACCAACGCAATAATAATTCCAATAATATATTTCATCTCCATTCTAAAACACCTAATTTGCTAAAACATCACAATAATCTGATAACGCGTCTTGAGTATATGGAATAACAACTAATGATGAAACTCCATCTTTATACTCTTCAACTTCGCTCGTAGGAATACCTAATTTATTTGAAATTAATGATCCTATTTGATCAAATCCATGTACCTTTGTTCTCGTAAAAACAACAGCAAACGAACCATCTTTGTAATCATAATTACGACTTTCTATTCCAAATATATCTGAGCTATAATCATCTTGTAGATATTCATAATAAGACATTGCAGTATTTGAAACAGGAATATGGGTCAACCAATAAATCAAAGAGTTTGGGTCATCTTTATATGGTGTCAAACTACTAGAACTCATAACATTATTTGAACTCATATCTAAATATAATTCATGATCAAAATCAATCTTTGAACAAATAACACAGACAGTTGGAGGTTGTAATCTATGAGGAACCCATGAATTAATCCAACCTTTTCCTTCCTCAGTCCCTATATATTGAAACCAAGAACTAAATAAATCTAATTTTCCTTCGCCCAATTCAGACCAACAAGATTTCATCTCACCTGCAACCAATTGATTCAAACGATATTTGTAAACTTGCCATTTAAGATTAGAATCGGTATTAAATCCCAAAATTTCTTTTTCATTTAAACTATTACCAGAATCATCTTGAAAAAATTTCCATTTTACTAATTTTTTTGCTTCACCAGATGTAAAAGGCTGATCTACATTATACACAATTAAATCATCATCAGATTTTCCTTTTTTTTCTTGGACTTTTATATAGTTAATAGGACAATTTAAGTCAATTGGATTTGAACCCGCTGTTGCAGTATTTGCTAAAGAACTTGCAATCGCTGATGCACGGCAAGTTGAATCATCAGCAGTACTAATCATAAAATCAAACATACCAGTGCTAAAACCCAATAAAACTAACGTCGCAACAAGAAACAAAATAATTCCAACTAAAAAACCAAATTGTGCCTTTTTCATTGGAAACCTCGATCAACTGCATTCTTCATTATCAACAAAACAACAACCATAAATAAGAAAAGCAAAACAGCAATAATAGCCATCTTAAGACCACTACTCTCAATCTCCCCTTTTTTTTCCATAACGACTGTAAAAGAAATATGATTTATAAATATTACTTAAAAAGAAAACAAAAATTATCTACAACAACCAGAGCCTTTTGGACAATCAATATATCCTTGGCTAGCATCAGCGTCAGATTTTGAACAGCCAGTTTCACCAACTGATAAACACTTAGCACCTTCTCTTGTTTGCGAACATAAATTAGTATTAAATTCTTTAACTGCGGTCTCTTGACCTTGAGTTCCTTGTCGCATTTTACTAGCAAAAACAGACAAAAGAACAACCAAGACAACTAGAGCAATAGCTGCGACAACAACCAAATTCAAACTCATGCCATCTCCTTTTTTATTCATTTTAGCTATTTGACACAGGACAACAATATTGTGTTGAACCACAATCTACAAAAGATCCTGGTTTAGTCGCTCCTCCTTTTTGAACACAACCGGAATTAGAACTACATCTATACTCATTATCTGTTTCACAAGCTTGATTGAGAATATTATTAGTTGATTTCTCCCCCTCTTGTGTAGAAGTACGAATCTTACTTGCAAAAATTGCAGTAAGAACAACTAAAACAATTAAAGCAATGGCCGCAACAACGACCATATTAAGGCTCATACCTTGTGCTTTTTTTGAAAAATTCATTTTAATTAATTAGATGGTAATCTGCAACAAACCTTAGGGTCTGCTGTGTTTGAACCTGCTTGACAATCCAACCAGTTTCCTGCACCAGTTGCAGTTCCTCCATCAGGTCGTGAAACTTCCCACGGAGTGTTACATTGGCTTGCAGCAACACATTTTGATTGTGAATATCCATCCACAGGTTTCATACATATATTGTTAAATGCATTATCATCATTTTGACCTACTTTTTCCGAAGAAGTATTCATTCTGCTAATAAAAATTGCAGTTAGAACAACTAAAACAATCAGAGCTAAAGCAGCAACGATTACAACATTAAGACTCATAGATTGTGCTTTTTTTGACATATCTCAAACACCTCAAATAATATTATTGTATTTAAATAGTATAAAGACATTTAAAAATTTATCTATAATTTTAACTTAATCACATACAAATAATTCTATCCAAAGAGTTCCAGGATACAAAGGAACTGGGAACATTTTTGACGTTCCACCATATTTTCTTTGACAACCAGGAGCAGTAGTTCCACGATATGGAATTGTTAAAGGATTAACAAAACTAATAGTATACTCATCAAATTCATTAGTAAATTCTGTTTCATCTTTTGTCAAAGTTAAAAAATAACGAACACTCCACTTATTCAATGTTTCATTAAGGACATGACCAATGACAATCTCTGAAAATTGACATGCAGACATCATTTCATTAACGCCATAATAAGTCAAGTTCGATTGATCACAATAAATATCATTTTCAGTTGCACAATCTTGCAACAATTCAGTTAAAGTAAGATTATAATCCAAAGTACAAACAACTTTAGTTGCCAATAATGAATTCAAAACATTTGCAGCAACTTGATGAGCAACATAACTATTTTTTGCATCAGATTTCTTTGTTGCACCTGTTGTCATCATAAAAAGCATTCCCATAAAAAGCAGCATAACAACAATTATTAAACCAAATATTTCCATCTGTGCACGTCGATTCATCGTTCAGTCACCCTGAAATAACTTGTAACAGTCAATAATCCAAAATAATACGCACCAACAGAAGTATCTGACGCATTGTATAAAACAACTGGAATCTGAATGGAACGTTGAGAATATCTAAATAACGGTTTATACAAAGAATTTGAAGGAAAAACATCATATACTGCGTTTCCTCCAGTAAAATTAATACCATTTTCTATAGGATATATTTCTTGAACTTCAACTTTTAAATCCCCAAGCATTTTTCGATAATACAAATAATCCTCAGAGTCAAGCATTTTACGTTTAAAAGAAATTAATTTCAAAATATCTAAACAATCATATTTCAAAACATTATCATATGAACAACTAAACTCACCTAGCGAATAAACTTGTTGAGCTTTTTCAACCATCTCTTGCTCATTAAGTTCTTGTTGTTTAACTGCTTGATCAGAAGATTGAAAACGAATAAAAAAAATCAAAGCAAATATAATAAGAATAAAAAAAACTATCAAAATCATCATAGTCTGTCCAGTTTCCAACTGACCCTTTTTATTCAATATAACACTGGACAACTGTAATCCCTCGCTCGCATATTCATTGCTTCAAGACCTTTAAAAGAATTCTCAATTGTTTTAGCATCATCTTCAGATATTGATTGTTTACTAACAATCTCAAAAGCCACATTCTTCATAGTCCTTGCTAAATTAGAATCATAAAGAACAGAACCACATGTTAAAAAATCATTGCAATACAAATTACATAAATTATTAATTTTCTGTTCATATACACCAGCCAATCTACCAAGTCGATTAAATGCTTTTATCAAATTACAATCATATATTTCAGAGTCATCTGAAAATATTGCAGCAACCATAGTTGCATTATCTATAAAATAACTTTCACCCGTTTTAACTTTTACGCCAGAAAGATGAGAATAATAACTAATTTTCCCAAATCCAATTGAACCAGATTCAAATTCTAAATTTACAGCAGAAACATTTTTAGAATTTTTACCACCAACAGAATCAATTAAATCTGCAGATTGTAAAGTTGAATCATCATTTAAAAAAATATATCTAACATTATAAAAACCTTCATCTATTAAAGAATCTAAACTAGAAGAATTAACGACATCTAAAGTAATATTGTCTGGAAAATGTTTCATCACTGTTTTATAATCTTCTAAACTATCTCTAACCAAAATATACCTAACATCATCAGATGTGACAAATAAAAAATTTAATGTTTTAAATGGAAGATTCCAATCTAAACTATATGTAATCATTTTTTTTCCAGATATCTTTCTAGGTGAAAAAATCGACATCAAATCAGAACTTACATCAACAGAAGAACCTTCTACACGATACCCCGAATAACACCCATGCGTAGTACAAGTATCCAACTCACAATAAAACTCCAAAGTTTGCTTTGGCATTGAAATTGCTTGAGTTGAACGCTCTTTAACTAAACTAGATTGTAAAATTGTTTTAAAACTCATAACAACATTAATTGATATCTTTGTCTCAGCTTGATCCTTTTGCTTAGAAACTATAGAAATAAAAAAAGTTAAAATTACTGCACCTATTATCAAAATAAAAATCCAATTAAATTGAGATGAAATCTGGGATTTTTTCATCATAAACCTAATCTAAACTAATTTTAGCAGCGTCGCCTAAACCAGTTAGGACAAATTCATATTTATTTGATTTTGATTTAACACACAAAAATCCAGAATCAATCTCTATTTTTCCAATATTGAATGCTTCTTCTAAACCTTTATCAGATAACAAAAATGTGTTTTCTTCTGCACCCGATGAAACTGAATCATATATTAAAAAATATTTTTCATCATCTGGAATTAAATCCGCAGTACCCGATCCACCAATGAAACAAATCTCATTAATACCTGGAACTCCAACAACAGTAACTGGTTCAACTGAATTATATTCTGTTGAAATTGTACTTACCGAATCAAGAAGTGTTCCTTTGAACTTAACCATTTGAACACTATCTGCTTGTTTCTTAAAACTTCCAATTGACTTAACTCCAAAAATTAAAATAGCAGCTACAATAATCATACCAAGAACATACATAATTGCTTGACTTTGAACCATTCCCTTTTTCATTCAATACACCTCACATATTCAGGTCATCTTTTAATTTGATATAATCAACATTACTTAATTTCCCTGACGAATATAACTCTAATAATAACTGTTCCAAATCTCTTTTATTAATTTTTCCATCTTCTAAAAGCTTTTTAAGAAGAGTTGACATTATTCCAATATTCATTCCTTGGGAAATTCCTTCTGCAAAAGTATTCATCAAATTTGAATTTTGTTTCCGTTTACCAGATATTAAATTATCTAAATCTGAAACATCATTTTTTTTCTTTTGTGATAATTCATCTAAACGATTTTGCTTCCTATTCAATATTCTATCTAATGCATCGCCTTTTATTTTTCTTGATGCCAATCTAGATAAACTATCAGTATTCTTACCAATTGAGTCTAGTTTACTAAAATCAGATTTATCGGACTTTTTAACTGAAGTCTTTTGCAAAAATTCATCTAATTCAGAACTCTTATTAATAATAGACGATAAATCTTTTTGAGATTCAACATTAACTTGTTTCTCAAATTTTTCTAGCTCAGATATATCTTGCTTCTTAGCAGGTAAACTTGATGAAACATCTTTTTTTGTACTAGAAATTCCTGATTTTTTTAATTTCTTAAGCTTCAATTTTTTTGCAAGAACTTTTTTGAATTCTTCGCTAGTCAATGAAGATTTTGGCACAACGCCATCAAAAACATTAAACAATTTACTTCGTTCTTTCTCACGAGATAAATCTACTGAATGCTTTGCTTTAAGATTATGTAATTTTGAATTTGGTTTAGGTCCTGCGACAATAGGTTTTGATACTTCTACCTTTGTCTGAACTTTATGTTGTGAAACAGTATTAACATTAGTCTCGACATTTACCTTCTCTTGTGGATGTTGCTGTTGTTGTCGTAACTTTTGTTGTTTTTCAAGTAATTCTTTTTGTCGTAATTTAATTAACTCAACATCCCTTATAGGTTTAAAATAGTCAAAAGTATAACTACTTGCTAAATAAGAGGCAATAATCAAAAATATAAAAACAAGAAATACTATAACCCAATTAATTGGATGATCTTTTGGATCCAACGGATTATAACTTAAATCTAGTTCAATTTTATCAGTATAACCATCACCATCAGTATCTTTTCTTGTTGGGTCAGTTCCTTTTTTCAATTCTTCAATGTTAAGAAGTCTATCGCCATCAGGATCATCATTTGGATCAGCACAATCAATACAACCATTTTCTAGAGGTGTACATTTAAAGTATTTCTCTTCCCACCAATCAAAAAGACCATCACCATCACAATCTTTTTTCTTGTAATCTTCACAAATTCCACCTTTACAATAATTACTTGCACAATCAGAATCTAAACTACAAACTGAACCAATTCCACAACCTAAACAAAATGAACCACCACAATCAATATCAGTTTCTTCACCATTTCTAACAGAATCATCACAAGAGGAAGGTTGACAAGTATAATTATCACAAAAACCACTGATACAATCAGAATGAACACCACAATTTTTTCCTAACTCACATCTATAACCTTGTTGTGCACAATTTTTTCCACAATCTAAATCAGTTTCAATTGTTCTTTGAAATCTATTATCAGTACAAGTTGGAGCAATGCAAACATTATCTAAACAAAACTGATCAAAGCAATCAGAATCAACTAAACAGCTTTTACCAACACCACATCCTTGACAAGGACCACCACAATCAACATCAGTCTCAGATTCGTTTGAATCAAAAATATCATTATTACAAAAAATATCAGCACCAGGTTTAGTATAAAAACTAATGTTAAATGTTCCATTAACTTTATTTCCAGCAGCATCTCTTGCAGAATAGCATAAACGATAATTCTTATCAACTGTTTGAGGATTCATATACAATTGTGATGGAAAACAAGAACCAAAATCAACCATATTAAAACGTAAATCAATACACTGACCAGAATCATCAACACATATTAATGATACAAAAGTCATCCCAAAACTAGTTGACATATTGTAAGAAACAACAGGAGGTTGTGAATCACAAGAAATACCTGTTTCATCAAAATTAATACTTTTTGATGCATACATACTTTTTAATCCTGCCTTGTTGTATGCTTCAACAGTAATAAAGAAGATATCCTTGTCTGTTGTATTAAGATTTTCATCTTTTATAACAATTTTAGAACCTGATTGAGTCCAATTCACTAACTGTTTTCCGCCTTTTTCAACCATATACATATAATAATCTATTCCACTCTCATTATCGAAAGATTCAGCTGTTAATTCTAAAGTATTCTTTACACAAGAAACATCAGAACCATTTAGAACTGGTTGACTTGGTGGAGTTTTATCTACAATAAAATTATAATCCAATTCTCTAAACTGAGTAATTTCAGCAGAATCACTAACACATTCAAAATGTATCACGTGTGGTCCTTCTTCAGCATATATTTCATTTAAAGATTTATGATGCGATAGTGGAACTGCAGGAGTGCTGTCAGTTTTTAGTAATTCAGAATCATCAAAACTATACTCACAATAAGATGGTTTATTTGTAAAAAAATCTAAAGTAAAAAGATCCTTAGAAGTATATTCTGCAGGAACCTCAACCAAAATTTGAAGAGCAGCACTTAAATCAACTTCATATTCCACTAATTGTTCAGTTCGCCATAAAGCTCTGTCCTGACAAATCAAATTAATATCATAAATACCATTTTCCTCTGGCAAAATATTATTCAAAGAAACAGTATGTTCCTTTACATAAGAGTCAACACTATTTTGACTGTCTTTAGTATCATTTCCAAAATAACGTCTAGTTCCTAGCAAATCAAAAAAACAAAAAGTATCTTCATTTGTAACAACAGTAAAATTAAATTTATTTTCTAAAGTAATCATCTTTGGAGGATTAAATGTTGTACTAACTATCGTTGGAGGAATAACATCATAGTCTAATTTAAAGAATTTGTAATTCATACGACCATCAAAATCTTGACAAATTACATAGAAATTTTTGTTATACGACAAAGAAAAATCATAATTTTCCAAAATATGAGTACTCGAATTAGATACATCAAATTCAGAACCAACTTCAAATTTTTTCAATAAAGAATAACCCAATAAATGTGCATATTTACAATACGCCTTCTTATCAATTAAAGTATCTGGCTCCCTAGTTTTAATAATAATGTCACCAACCGAAGCATTCATTACAAAAAGCTTCGGTTGGAGCATTACAATATCTGTTATAGGTACATCAACAAGAATTTTTTTCCCATATGTTCCGATATTGTGAACTAAATCTTCAACAAGAACAACAAAATCATATGGACCATTATCTAAAGGAATATTTGGCGTTAATGTTGCATTTAATCTCTCATAACCATAAATAATATCAAAATCAGATAATCCATATTCAACCTCAAGATTATCCATATTAGTCATCGTAATATCAACAACATTAATAGGTTCGTCGAATTCCATAAAAATTTGAGGCTTTGACTTATGAGTCACATAAGTTTCTTCATCTTCAGCATATACAGAAAAAACTAGAAGAAACAGAAATAAAACTACAAATACCTCTTTTTTTATCATACAACGTACCTATTAACAGATAAAAATAAAATTAAAAAAATTATCGATATTCAACTTCAATGTTTTCCAATGTTGGAGCAAGTAAATCTCGTTCAACAAATAGACCTGAAACATCACTATATGGTTTTGGTTCAGTACCATCTGAAACATTCAATTCAATACTGTTTAACTGTGGCTTTTTATTTAATTCGCCTTTTAGTCGTATATCAACATAAAACAAATTATTTCTTAAATCAACCACACCAGTATAATACTCATCCAAAACTTGGTTGTGTGCTTTAACAGTTTTAATATCAGGCGTTAACATTTTTGCAACAATTCTTACTGCTTCATCACTAGTCCAAGATGCATTAACTAAATCTGTACCGCCACTGTTATCAAGCTCATCATACACTCTCTTACTTAATGCTCTTGTTTCATTTGTTGAAGGATTAATTAAAGTAACATTGACAACTTCATATTGAGGAGGTTGTGTATCAACAACCATATTCAATTCTTTAATCACATAATTTCCAGCAACATCTGAAATATTAACTATCAATGGAAGTATTCTATTTTGTAACAATTCTGATGGAAGTTTATACAATCCTAAATAAACCTCGTATCCATCGGAAAGTTTAACTCCTTGAGACCAAGACCAAAACTTAGTTGCAACCGTTTCATTTGCCGTTGGTGTTTTAACTTTAATTTTAATTGCACCTTGACCTTCATAATCTTTGGATAAGAATAAATCCTCAACCTCAACATCATAACCATCAAGTGTATAATTACCTAAACCAACAGTATGTTGTTTTCCATTCAAAACAATCAAAGCCAAATCTTCAGATGATACACCGCTTCCAAATACCTCACTATAGGAATATGAAAGTCCTATTTCCTCAAGATTAATCATCTTCGCAAAGACATTATCTATCAATCCTGAGAAGATTGATGACCAATCTGAAACTTGGCTTAAACTTTCAAGTTTTGCAACATCAAACCCAATAAATTCAAAATTAACAAGACTCTCATTAATTTCAATTTGTCTACGTTCTGCAGATGGAATTATAAAAGTTCCAGTACTATCGGCAAGTCCGGTTGGCGCATCTATTGTTATTCTCAAACCATAGTTTTCACCACGGACATCCATTCCCACTGGATAAGTCGCATTAGGACTAAAATGTCTTACTAGACCTTCATCATGCAATCTCACATCTGGAGGCATTAAATCATAGTAAACTCTGAATTCATACCATCCAACTGGAGAAACTTCTCCATCGACAAAAGTTCTAAATGCTTTAACTCTATAAACAAATTCATATACATAGTCGTTTGAAAGACTATCCAATGAAATATTGAACTTATATCTATTACGGCCTGCTTCCCAGAAATCAGAACTTGATGAGAACTGCATATCAAATCCTGTTTGAGGAACAACATCAAGTAAAGTTACATTAAGATCATCATCAAAGAATACATCTACTTGCAACTCTCTATCTTTAACCCAAATCATTCCTCGTCCAGTATTGTACACTTCTTTATCAATTGTAATCATTGGGAATTCTGGAGCTCCACTAGCCATTGTAAAATTATAACCATATTCATCTTTATTACCAGATCTATCTCTAACAACAATATAAACCTCATAATCCCCGTCTGCAATTTGCTCAACAGGATCATAAATTACATTGTAATTAGGATTTTGACCTTCAACAAAAATTCTTGAGTTATCAACTAAAACATCATTTAGATATAATTCTACATCAGATGATTCAATTCCAGATATTGTTTCTGTAACATTAAATTCAATATTTGCTTCCTCTTTGTTAAAAGTACCAATTGGAGGATAAACAGATTCTTCAATAATTACTGGTGCAACATTATCATTGATAATCTTGTACACAGGCATCATATATGTCTCAGTTTGCAAATCATTTAATGAAACAATATAGAATAAAGTTTCACCATTCTCTGTAAGATTTAAATCCAATCTAAATAATTGAGATATTGTTTCAAGATTATACAACTTGTATTCATCACCAACTGATAAATCATAATCTAATGGAGGTTCAATTAAAACCCGTGTTTCACCGTATAATCTTTCACCATCTGTTGAATTTGGATTAATACTGGTAATTTTGTAATATTTACCATAGTTTGGATAATCCCTCAAGAATAATTTTTCATTATCGTTTCTAATAAACTCAACATAAATATATCCACCGTTAAGATTCTTCAACGAATTTAACATTAATGACCATTCACCACCAAAATAAAGTTCAGATGAACCTTTCTCTACAGGCCGACTAATATTAAATCTAACATCCTTAACAACAACAGCATCATTACCTATGCTATAATCATGCAAGTCATGAATTCCTGCTGCATCATTATATTTAAGATAAGTATCTTTTGGAGCTATTCCTGTAACAATCATTTTTGTTTCATTAGTATATATATACGTAAAATCAGTATCACGTTCACCATATCTAATTTTATTCACAGGATATCCCGGATAATCATACTGACCATCAATCATGCCAGATTTATATTCTTCAAATGGAGGAACTAATCTTGCAAGTGCTGGTTGTGTTGTATCAATATTCAACTTAACAGTCAAACCACCTTGAGTACCTTGGAAATCATAGACTACAACTTCAAAAGGTAATGGTAGTTGGTCACGCGTATATTTTGTTCCACCAACAACTGCAAAAGTACCACACATCGAATCAGAATCAAAATCAACTAATGCAACATATGGTAAACTTGGGAAAATCATGAAAGTATCTTTATTCACATCGTCTGCATTAGTAAACAAACAGAAGTCATAAAGACCAGCACCTAATACTGGTGATACCTCGTCATGAGACAACTCAACAATATCATACTTTCTAGTGATATTCATCTTAAAACGTGGACCCATTGTATCATTAACATATACAGAATAATAATATTCTTTGTAATTACCCACCATATCACTTACATTAAGCATAACAAATTTAGTTCCTAACGTCTTAGTAAGTTTAGTTAAATCTAAAACAAGCATTCCAGATGTTTCGTTATATTCATGTGAAATTATTTTTCTATCCCAATATTCAGTTCCATTCTCAGACTGAGTTAAAACTGCAGACACAACAGAATCAGGATTTACTCCCGAACCTGCACATCCTTCTGGATCAATATAAGCAACTTCTGCATATGTAGTTAAATCATACTCTACATACATATCGTATTCATCAATTCCTTTTTTACCAACTTGATAATATGGTTCTCCTAAACCTTCTGTACTTGTTTTAGTATACAAAGAATTTACATTCAATTCAGGAACCTTTGAATCTAAAACAACCTGGAAACCCTTCTGATCAAAAACACTTTCTTTCCACATAGTCGCTTGATCCATTACCTTAAAATAAACATTATTTACAACATCATTAGTCAATTCATCGCTGGATAAAAGAAGAACTAATTTACTATTGTCCTCTTTGATTAATCCCGATTTCAAAACTCCAGATGAACCGATTTTATATCTAGATTTATCAGCATCTAATGGCGCAGCAAAATCCTCAGAAATAATTCCAAAACTTTCTGAATCAAGAACATATCCTCCTTCTTGAACAAAAGAGATTGAACCAGAAGTAAATGAACTATCGGTTTCATCAATAATCAACGACTCATCAAAATAAATTTGAATTTTTGAATCTTGTACAAAAAGTCTAAAGTTATGCCAGCCATCAGATAAATTTACTACAGTATTTGGTACTACTGCTTTTGCACTTCCATCAACTAATAATCTAACATCATTACCAATTGAAACAGTATAAGCACCTAAACCATTTTCTCTAAAATTAACTTCTAAATTACTGCCAGGCAATCTTTCTAGATAAACTTTTGATTTCAAATCAAAGTTTCCAAAAGAAATATCTGAAGTTAATTCATCTAATGATGAAATCGCAAAATTATTTACATTTACACCAACAGCTAAGTAACCCACATCGTTTCCAACTGGAGATCTTAATACAGGCAAATCACAAGTATTCTTGAAAACATTACCACCTAAATTTTCAGCAACTAAACTAAAAGAATCTATTGTTGGCTGTAAGTTATCAATTTTTATTGTTTGTTCAGTATCAATTAATACATTCTTTGGTCCCAGTTCATAGTAATCAGTACATGAGTATGTCATATCAAAAGGTCTTAAACTATAAAATTCTTGAGACATATCAAATTCATTTTTACCGTCAACACAAATTCCATCATAACAAATTGTCATGTTTTCTCTTGTATTAGAACGACCAAATTCATATCCACTATTTCCTGGATCAGCACAATGGATATTCAACTTATCATAAGAACTTGAACTCATCCATTTATCAACATCAACAGACTGACCATAATCATCCTCAAAGAAAACATATGGTTCTTGTGAATCAACATATACAACAAATTTATTCAATTCATTTATTGCACTGTAAATAGTTTCTCCATTCGTCATGAAATGCTTACACCATATATAATAATTATAAGGAACATTTTCATCTAAATCATCAGTATTAACATCGAAGGAATACAAGTGTTTCATTGGAAGTAATAAACTTCCTTCTTTGAAGATCATTGGATTCGATGATAAATCACTTACTCTATCAGCTTCCATTCCCCAAGAATTAAATCTGTCAACATCTAAGAAATCACCATATTTTAATGGAATTACTTCTTCTGAACTTCCAGCTTGTAAAACCCTGCATTCTGAAGGAATTGCAGTATACACACCAACTGAACGAAGTCCCACACCATCTTTTACTGTTAAAACTTTTGGATTAAATCTCATATTTCTATCAGAATTAATTACAAGCTCAATTTCAGCATAACCTGAAGCATCAGCTTGAGTTTGATTACCCGTTTCATCATAATTAACTCTGTAAGAATTTGTAAATAATCCCAAATCATTTTTACATTTAATTCTATAAGTATAAACTCCATCTGCAAGTCTTGGAACCAGAACAGTCCAATCACTACCAGACTCACCTAATGGTTCAGGAGTCGGATTAATTGCATCATAACCTGGAACAGAAACACTAGATGAATCAACTAAAGTTGTATAACATTTAAGTTCAGCTCCACCAACTGTATGTGTATGAATTTCTAAATCACTTTGGTACTTCTTAGTGTAAGGATCTTTAGTATCAATTTCAGTAGATGTAAAATTCCAATCAACATAAACTCCAGGAGCACCTGAAACAACCTCAACATTATCCTTTTTCAAAATTTCTAAATTGTTAGAATTATCTCTCATAAAGAAATAAAGTGAATAATCTCCACTTGGAACATAACCAAAGTCAAGAACCATCTTATTCTTTACTGAAAAATCAGATTGAACTGATGAAGAACCTTTTCCATACTCCTGAACTTCTCCCCATTCATTCTCTAATGGAGTTTCATTAACAATAAAAGCTCGCAAGACATAATTGCCAATTAATTCAGAATTATCATTCACAGCGAAAGGCAATTTTAAAGGATCTCCCCTAACCTTTGGAGCAAAAGGAATAAACTCTGTTTCAGCTGCTTCATTATCTAACGAACAATTGTGGAAAGATAAATCACTTTCATAAGGATATAACCAATCCCAAACTCTAATCCAATTTCCACAATCAACTGAACCAACTTGTTTATTTGAATATATTTCAGAATCTTTAGGTTGATTTGTATAATCTGCATCTTTAATACAGACACCAGAAGAACCATCAAAATAAGGAAGATCAGGTCTTTTTGAACTAACCCATCTACAAGTTCCTAATTCAAATTTATCATTACTTGTTGAAAGCTTGCTGTTATCTTGACCAACTGAACTAAATGAACCTAATTCAATACCAGATTTATCATAAGTTGGCTGGATAACAGTATAACTTCCATCTTCACAATCAAGTTGATTATTATAATCTTCACAAGCAACATCTCTTGCATTTATACATTGATAATTAATCTCTCTAGTTCTTTCCTTTCCTAAATAGTCACCATCAACTTGATTAACATCAGGAGTATATTTGTAATAACAGTTTCCAAATAAATCACATCTGTCTTCATCACACAAACCAAAAAATCTATTCGTTGGATCATGACATTTTGTACAATCTTGCCATTCTTCTTCAACAGGAGTACATACACCATCTCCAAAAACAGAAAAATCAGAAGGATTCCAAGAACAATCTATTCCTCTATTAAAAAGACATTTATTCTCAACACAAGATTCTGCGGATTTGTAATCGTAACAACTATTAACCATATTACATGATTTATATACATCAACTGCAGAAATAAAATCGTTTTCTCCAACCCTTGAAGAACCTTTTGTACTCAAATAATTTCTATCAGTAAAACATACATCTTTGTATCCTGGCTCAGTATTACAATTCACAGGTTCTGTTTTATCTAAATCATAAATTTCTGCATTAAAAGTAAAAACACCCAAAGTACTAGAACAATTTAAACACATATTTTCATAAACACAAGATGCTTTTCCCATGGAATCTACATAACACTTTTTACCAGGTTCACATTCTGTAAAAGTATAAGTAGACATATTCTCTTCACAGACTCCAGTAAAAAATGAATCTGCCATTGAGTAAGAATATTTCTCTCCTGGAGCAACATCATCACTAAAACAAAATTCTGGTTTTCCTTGAAGACATGGCTTTATACCTGAATAAGTACATACGATGTCAGACAATCTAGGAACTATTGCACCATTATCTGCTTCATAAAAATGAGCAACCATAAAACAATAATTTTTTTCTTCAACAGCACCAAATTCAAATGTTGAACTTTCATCATATGAATTTGCATTAAAGAATAATTCTGAACGAGTTTCAAAATCAGTTTTTGAGAATTCTTCAGCTGACTCGAAAATAGAAGGACTACTTAAAGAATTAATTTCTAAATCTTCAGTCAAAACATTTCCATCATCGTCATAAACACAATCATTACAATAGTAAACTCGTGATTCCATTAAATTACAATTCTCTGGATTTTCAGCAGAAGTAATTGTTAAATCAAGTTCTGGCGGCATTCCAACATTATGACCAACTTCGCTTCCTAAGTCTGGCTTAAATTGACTAGCAGTTCTAATTAAACCTTCAGAACAAGTTATTCTTTCAACACAAATATCAACAACACAATCTCCGCCAGCACAATTTTCAGAATTTACATTAAATGCATTTGAATACTTAACGTACGAAACTGGTCGAGATTCAGGATTCTTATCAGATGCTTCAATAGTAAAAGAACCCGCTGGAACATTTGTCACAACATACTCGCCATTCGCTAAAGTAACTGCATTTGCTGCAATTCCTGCATCAGGAAGATATACCAAAAAGTCTTGCAAAGGAACATCGGAGTCTCCTGAACAATCTTTAACAACGCCAGTAACCCTATAAACTGGTTGACGTAAAAGATATAAAGTTTTATCAGAAGAACTTGAACTTCCAATCGTAATTGATCTTAAACCATTGAATGCAATATTTTGTTTAACATTTGAAGTTCCATCTGGACCAAAGTATAATCTCTTTGCTTCAATTTCATAGGATTGATCTATTGCAATATTTTCAAAGACAGCTCGTCCTTGAGAATCAGTTTTAACTGGAATATTATATCCAAATCTTACTTTTTCTCCACCTGCTGTTTGAACTACAACATACAAAAATACATCAGCACCTTCTAATGCATAAGGATCACTACCCTTAGTACATCCAGCCAAATCACAACCTTTAACATAAACCGTTAAATTACCACGATTATTTGCATCAACAGTTTCTTTCATAGTTTTTACTAATGTAAAATGTAAAGAACTATCTTCATATAAATAAAATACTGGAGAAGTTTTTGAAACATATCCATCTGCACTAGCATACATATAGTAATTTCCAGAAGGAACATTTGAAATTACATAATCACCAGATGAATCAGTTACTGCTTGCATACCATTAACCGGAAGTCCAGTTTCTTTATACAAAAGCATAACATTTGAACCAACAACTGGTTCACCATCACTAGTATTAACGTGACCAGATAATGTAAATTCACCCACCGAAACAGATGAACCAACACCAGTACCAATAACAAAATCTTGTTCAATTATTTTTGTATTTTCTGAAAATTCAGGAACAACAAAAGGCGATGGTTCTGCAGGATACGAATCAGTTCCATTGTAATAAACATAAACGCTATCATACGTACCTGATTCAATATCAGCATACTCAAAATAACCTTTGCTATCAGTCACAAAAAAATAACTGTTTCTTGAATTTGCAACCTTTAATGTAACGCCAGGTAAAGCAGCACTACCACTTTTAACATAACCTTGAATAACAACAACATTCTTAGAATCTAATTCAGCATTAACTGTTAAATCATCAACTACATCCAAATTTTCAGATGCATATTCGTAATATCCTAACTTATTAGCATATACTTTGTATGAACCCGAAGGAACATTTGACAAAATAAAATTACCTCTAGCATCAGTAAAATTAGTTATACCACTAGAAACATACACAACTGCGTGATTAATTGGAAGTCCTGATTCAGAATCAACAACAGTTCCAGAAATTGAATATCTTGTTGCAAATTTTGGAATTTCACTCACACACTCAAAACCATCTTTAGTATTATCAATTAAACACTGATCAAAATTATTTTGTTGAGGGAATCTTACATCTACACAATAATTACTCGTACCATAACAAGGGATTAAGTTGTAACAACCATCATTGGAAAAATAATAACATGTTGGGCGACAGTATTCTACTTCATCACAAGAATCAACGGAAGGATCAAAATCTGAAGGGCATTCATAAGCAAATGTTTCTGAACAGGAATCTTTACAACAACCAATCTGACAACTATTAACTTGAGAACAGTCAGAACTTGACTTAAAAAACTCCGGTAAACATGCCGAAGCTGGATAATTATTTAAACATTTATCACCAGTCTTTGAAACAATACAACATCCTAATTCCTCAGATAACACTGAAGCCGATAGTATAAAAACTAAGCAAACTACCAGAAATAGGCTTAATACGAGTTTTTCCTTCCCCACTCAATCACCCTTTTTTTATAAATAAATATAAACTACTTTAAAAAGTTTATGATTTAAAACTTAATCTTCTGTTAAAACAACCCATGACCCATGATTACAAATCATATATTGATTTTCTATTTTTTTACCATATTGTGAATTAAACGAATTTGCATTAATTGTAGCAATTCCATTTGAAAAATCATCTGTTGAATCATAACAATATCGAACAATACCACCAGCATCATACGAACAAGAATCTGGATTTTTACAACAAGCATTTCCCCCATTAACGTTTAGATTATTAAAAGAACCTTGATCAACGGAATTATATCCTGAAGGAATTCCACTTGTTATTTTTTTCCATCTAAATGGTGTAACATATTCAAAATCATCATCGCCACAAACAGGTTTTTGAGATTCTTCTAAATCTTTCCAAGTTACATCCCAAGAATAAGACTGTATTCCTTGAATGGATGCTAAGTTTTTTGCAACAACATCAAAACCAGGAGTCTGCTGAAGTTCATAAATTAGTTCAGGATAATTATCTAAATCATACTCACGATCTTTATAACATTTTGATTGTCCAGAATCATCGCCACAAGAATATGTATAAATAAACCAAGAACCTTTACTTCCCTTTAACTGCAAAGATTTTCCTGCCAAAATAGTATCCTCAGAAAGTAAAGCAGTAATACTAGTAATAAATCCATTGTCTACATTAGTAATATCATAACCATTCAATTTAGTACAATCAAAAGAGTTTGAATCACCAGCATACCCACAAACACCATTACTACATCGTAAATCTACTAAAAATTTTCCAGATGTTTTTAATGATAAAGAAGATAAAGAAGAACCAATCGAATCAACACACCAAGTTCTACTTGAACAAGAACCATCTGCAGATTTTGTTGAAGGGTTGTATGTTCCAGGAAGAAGTTTATTCAAACCATTACTTTGCTCAAAAGATTTTCCAGAAACATATTTCGAACATTTTGCAACTCCTGCAATTTCTTCAGCACCCACACAAGTTTCAACTTGATATGTTTTTTGCCAATCATCATACATATCAATATCACCACAAGCTTCAATTATATCAGCTTCAACCTTTAAATCTCCCAAACAAACATTTCCTCGATCTCCATCACAATATCGCCTAACTAAAACTCTTGCGACATCATTCTTCAATTTATAATCCGACACATCAACTTCACTCATAGATGATAAAGAGCAATCTGAATCAGAACCACAAAATCTATCTAAGATATCATCACGATCAATTGGATCACCTGCTTTGACGTTCAATTTTCGCTCATAACAAACAGAATTAATATCTTTGACTCTTCCCCAAAACTCATTAATATTCTTATCATCTAATGAACCATAACAACAAGAATGATTTGCAAAAAAAGGATTTTCTTCTCCATTATACGGATAAGGTTCAATATCACTTTGATATGGAATACAACTATAAACTTCAAGAGGAACTTTACTAATAGATTCAGATGAAATTCCAGTCATTCCTTCGCTTTTAGCAGTCAACGTTAAAAAATGCAAATTATGATTTCCAAATGGTCGCGCAGTATCAGAAAATCTAACATCACTCATATTTGTTATATCTAAATCATCGTAATCTGCAGGAAAATACATTGTTAAATTCTCAGTAATCAACAAAATTGATGGCGTTTCATTAGAATCAGACCATTCGTAGACAATCCCACCGGCATTAATTTCATCACTTGTTGCAGATGCATCAAGTATAAATGGATCTTCAATAGAAGTAAACCTATCGTCAGGATAATAATCATTAAATTCAGTAAAAATTGAACGTGACAAAGATGCATCTGCTTCTAACGCATCATCTACCAAAATTCGAACTGTTTGATAATCAATTAAACTCTGATTATCGAAAATAAACACAGTAACATTATGAGGACCAATAGATAAACCATTCAAATAATAATTTGCCCAAGATTCAGTTTCCTTATAGAATGAAGAATCCTCCCAAACATTAACATCGTCAGGAAGTTTTGCAGATTCTGAACTAATTATATTTTGGGAAACCATCAAATCCTCAATTTTTCCTAAATAAATACCATCATGATAAACATTTGGATAATCATATTTCCCAGACGGATTAACATAAGTAATATTATAATCAGCCATCCAACCTCGATAATGATATTCTATTTTATCACTATCTGGATCATAACCTTTAGCTTTAATTACCAAAGTGTTATTTTCCATGACGACAATATCATATTGCTTTGGAACAGGAAGTTTTCCAGGAATATAATCTAACACAGGGTTTCTATTTTCAATTGCAAACTGAAATAATTCGTTTTCTCCTTTCAAGAATCCTTTGGGATTAATTATTCTAAAAACATCATTACCCATATAATAATCTTTTAGCAAAACGTATTGATACGGATACAAATCATAATCAAACACAGTATATGCCGCCATAGGCGTAAAAGTAACATTGGTAATCTCTCGACGGATAATTTCATAAGCTAAAATATACAACGTCATGAATTTAGATTGCTTATTAGAAGTAAAAGTAACTTTCTTACTAACAGAATCTTTTTGAAAAGTAATATTCAACGGATAATCCATTCTAATTTCAACAGAACCAGACTTAAATTGAACATGAACATCAGGGCTATCAGCAACAGTAACATTATGACTTAATTTTTTTGCAAACGACGAAAAATTAACACAATTAGGAATATTAACTTCAATAAAGTGTTCCATCTGTTCTTGAATTGAATTAAAACCAGATTTTGTTCCATACATATACAAACAATCTGCAGCAGTTCTACAAAGAGGGTTTAAAGTATCTGCTCCAAATCGTATTTTATTGTATCTTATCATATCTTCAGTAAATACTGATAAATTATTCAAATAACCACAAAATGCAGGAGGTTTCCCACTCTTGCCACAAGGATACTGAGGAGCATCAACAGAAGTATAAGATCTATCAAGTGAAACACCATAAGTAACATTTGCAGAATAATTGTGTCCTATATTAAATGGAAGAAAACGAGGATTACTCTGGTATATACTTGCACCTTGATGAGGAAATATTACTCCACCTTGTTGTTCTAACAAATACAAAGCATCACTAGAAATAGTATCAAGACAAAGTCCAACATAATTTTCAATTGTTGTAGTTTGCAATAAATCTTGAACAATACTGTCTGCAGCACTATCTAGTTGTCTTTGAATTGCTTGCTCTCTAATATTTTGAATAAAAGAAAAAGAAGCAAAAATCAAAATTCCTAAAACTATAAAAATAGTTACTTGAGCACGTTTCATCGTATTAAACGAGTTTGTAATGCAAAGTCATCTACTAAAGTCTCCCACAAAACCTTGTCGAAACTCGAATCGGAATTAACAAAATCATCGTAAAATTTACTTTGAGACGGATCAAATGCATCGTTCACAGTATAATAAATTGTAAAACTAGAGTCATCATGACTACTAAAATCATTCCACGAACCTTGATTTGATCTAAACAATTTTATTGAATAATCACTGACTCTATCTTCCTCATATTGTTTAAATTGATCAAATTTAGATGAAATATTTGAAATAACATTATCACTAAACTCATCATAAACAACTTTAGTTATTATCTGTTGACCTGAATTAAATCCTGAAACAGCAAAAATGTTTCCAGAATCTGATTTTGATAAATACAATTTGTCATAAACACTAAATTCTGCCAAATTCTCATCAACATCAAATGAATTAGAACTAAATACGGATTTGAAAAAATCCAACAATCTAGTCAATACTCCTCTAGATGATTGAACAAGAGGCATACTAGGTAAACTTCCAGATTTACTGAAAAATAAAATACCTTTTCCAGAATCATAATATGAATATGGTTGCATTTTATAATCGCCACTTGAAAATAAATCTGACCTACCAATACGGTTAATATCTGTTGAATCAATTACGCCATTACTAAAAGGATCATTATTAAATTCAAGTGCCATAATAGTCCTATTACCATTTGGATTTTCAGTAGTAACTTCATCAGATGAAACATATCTTAAAACACAACCTTTCCAATTGTATTCTTCAGGATGTTGAACAGAAGGAATTGAACCCTTTGTATTAAATACAAAATCAAATCGTCCACAATGCAGAGTATATTCATTGATATCTAAAACATCTGTGAAATTTAATAACTGTTCAGACATTAAAGCAACTCTTGATTTCCATGAACCAGAATCACAATAATAATCACCTACGTAATAACCATTTGGAATACATTGAACTTCATTGAATCTATAAAAATTATACAAAGTAGGAAGATTAGACATAAATCCAGAAACGTATCCATTCAAGAAATTTTGCTGTTCCAAATTATCAAAAGAACTATTATAATTTGCAGTTGGATTAACTAAACAATCATTTACACGTGGACAATAACCATGAGTTAATCCAGCACCAGTATTAAAATTTCTAATCAAACTTTCTGCCCCAGTTCCAGAAGGATCTGAATTAGAAGCAGTTTCTTGCCAAGTTTCAACTTTTTCTGATAAAGTCCAAGTTCCATCAATACAACGATAAGAATTATCACCGCTTACTAATCGCAACCAATTAGTTGGTTCATCACGTTGATTCTCTACACAAGAATAACCATTCCAACACCAATCATCAGGACAACAACCATCTAAATAAGGTTTAACATGATTTTCAATTCCACGTTCGCCAATAGTACTATCTTTTGAATTTAAAGTTCCATCATATAAATATACAGAATTTAAATTATCTACATCTAAGTCTTCTGCAATAGAAGATAATGTAGTTCTTTTAGAAGAATAAACCTTATCCATTAAATCAACAGCATAATCATTCTTCCAACCTTCGTGTGATGAACAATAATAAGTTCCTGCAATATCACAACTTGATTTTTGATTTGAACTTGAAATTAAATTGAGTATATTTCCCACTTGAACAGAATTTTCAATTGTAAGACTTAAATCACTTGGTAAATCATTAGAACCTAAATTGCAGGAATAAAACTCTCCATTAAGAGCAAGAAGTTTCGAATAACCAACATTAGAACTATCATCATGAACATCAACATCAGACATTCTATATGAATCTAAAACTCTCTTACCATTATAAACGAAATTTGAGCTATAACACGCACCAACACCATTAGAAAATTCCCAAGTTTCTTTAGAATCATCACCACAACATTGCGTATTATTATCTTTTATTAAATCAGAATCTTCAGTAGATTCTAAACCGCCAGCCCAAAATAAACCAGCAGTATTCTCACAAGCCCAACCATCATAATCAAAATCTTTATGCCAGGTTCTATCTGAACCACAGAAATAAGACTCTTGAGAATTTCTACCTAAAAATACTCTATCAAATGCAAAAACATTATAAAAATATGAACCATCAGGTGCTAAAACAACTGGACCCGTCGTATCAACAGTGACATAAATGTTATTTATAGTATAGTCATTATTACAACCCTCAAAGGATTCTTTTGATAACTTAAAATTTTGAAATACTCTTGAAAATATATCAGATTGAGGAACATTTGCACAACAAGCATCATCTCTAATACAAACTTTTAAATCAGTATTTGGAGAATTCCATGTGAAAAAATCCAAAGCCAAATAATCAAAATCTCCAAAAGTTCGCTTAAACAAAAATTTGTTAGCTAAAGAATTAGCTATTAACTTTTTGTTATTCAATGAACTACTTGAAGTTCTATACAACAAAGTATTATCAAAACTAGTTTCAGAAAATTTCTCATAATCTGGATCATAAACCAAATCTACAACTTGACTTGTTCTTCTAAGTCTACTAAAATAATAATCAGTATCAGACCATTTCTTAGAAGTATCTAAAAAAGTAGGATTCATAGAATAATAAGTTGGACCAGTACATTCGTATATTTTTGAATCACTACAAAAATACGATTCAATTAAATTAGTATCTCTCCATTCAGCCACTTGTGAAACAGATAAAACATTTTTGAATTGATAATAATCGCAACTTGAAACTGAAGAGAAATCATCAGTCGGACAAGCATAAACAACAACATCATAATTTGAACCAACATTTTGAGGCTTTGAAAATTCAGCATAACCAACATAAATTGGTTTAATCAATCCTGATTCATCAACAGGCGTTGAATAATCATCCAACTGAACTTTAAAAACATCATTAACAAAACTTAAATCAGTTTGAACAGTAGAACTACCTGGTTTTCTGAAAACAAAACCAGCATTAGAATTATCAAAAAATGCAATAGAACTTTCACCATTCTTTCTAATACCTATTCTCAAATATCTTTTTGCAGTATCAAATTTAATACCAGATAACAAAAATTCAGATTGCTCATCTATATTAAATAAAACACCATCCAAGTAAAGTTCTCCAGACAAACTCTCAGAATCGGAAGGTATATAATTGTCACCATCATCAAATAAAACTAAAACATCATCAGGATTTAAATAATTCTCATCCATATAATAGCCTACAGAACTTTCACTTGAAACAACATCACCAGATGCGGAACCAATTCTAACAGAATCAATCAAATTAGTCAAATCAGCCAAAGAAATAGTACTAAAATCAGATACAGAAGAACCTGGCGAATCAGAATCATAAATATCATAAAAATCACTATATGTAGATTGACCATTCAAAGAAGAACTTACAACAGAATCAACAACAGTATCACTAATAACATTAACTCCAACATTAGTTGTAAAATCAGAAGCCATAAAATTTTCGCCGTTACAGACTAACCAACCATAAGAACTAGCCCCCACATAATTAGTTGCAAGTACATCACGATTACCAGTTCCTGAAAACACAGAAGCTAAACCCGATATTTTATCTATCTTAAAAGGATAATCTATATTTCTTCTATAAAACACATTTCCAACAGTAGAAGGAATTGATTCTCCTGTAAAAGTTGAAAAAGGAAATCTAGAATCTGCACATAGATATGCATAGTTAGAATCCTGAGCGATATCATTAACATTAATTGAAATAGTAGTTGAAGATTTACAACAAGAACCTAAACCGGCCGGACAATCAAAATAACCCAAATTTTGTGTAGCAGGACTTGCTCCATGAAAAGAAACTAAATCACAATTCGAATTAAAATTCAATGGTAAAAATTTTATTTCAGAAAATCTTGAATCAGATACCAAAGACAAAGTATTTCCTGAAGTATACTCTTGAGAATAAGACGTTCCACGTGAAAACACCCCTTGCGCCAAACCAGTTCCTAGAAGACTAGTAGTTAAGGTTTGATCAATACAATTTGAGCGATAAACAGAATTTGGATTAACTGTTGCAAATAAATAACGACTAGTTATTATAAAAACCGAAGGTGCAGAACAATCCTTACTTCTAACATTTGAAGTAAAAGTTTCACCATTCATGCAAGTACCTAACGTACAAGCTCCAAAATTACAACTAGTAACAGCACTAGAACATGCACTAGTTCCACAATATTCATAAATACAATCTGAATGACCAGAAATACTTCCAAATGAGCCATAATCAGTACCAGTCTCATCAGCAATACCACAAGATGAATAACTTACAGCAGCACAATTAACATCACAAGCTTTACCATACATCCTTGCAGTAGGATCATAAGCAATAACTGAAGAAAGTAAAGAAATAGAAAGTACGACAAAAGCTAAAAATAGCATATTCCTCTTTTTTGTATTTAGCAAATTCCCAATCCCCTCACAAAATAAATATAAACAAAATGAATATTTCTTAATATAGTAAAATATTGTCCTTTTTAAATATTTCCTTTAAATACCCTTTAAAAAAGTTTAAAAAGTTAAAAATGAAAACTTAAATCGGATGCACGCAACAACAATTTTATTCAGTTTTCTACTTGCAATAATTCCTGGATACTTAATTAGTTCTAAAAAAAACATAAGTATTTTTGAAAGACTAATAATAGGAATAAGCATAAATATCATATTTGGCATTATTATTACAATAATATACAAACTTAACAAAATTAGTATAATTACATATATAATAACAATTACTATCATTGTTTTAATCAAAAATTTTAATCTAATAAAAAAATTCAACATTAAAAAAATATTAAAACAAAAAACATACACACTAGCGATATTACTAATTATAGTAATAAGCTCACTGCCAGTAATTCTAATTCACACCAATTACACTAAAGAAATCAATAGTTTATATCCTAGTCCACACATTATCAACTCAACAGAATATCGTTTACCCTTCCATGGAGATGAATGGACTCATATTGCCCAAACACAATACATCAAAGACAATGGAAAAATAGCACTACAGAATCCATACTTTAATACAAACAACACAAGAAAAAAATTAACAGGCATTTTCCAATCAGGATTTCATATAATGCTTGCAGAATTTTTTATATTATCAAATTCAAAGATATTAGAAAACTACTGGATCCTTCCATTCCTAGCAAACATTATTTTTGGAATTATCGCACATTTAATAATAATAAACATATTAAAAAACAAAGAAAAAAAATTCAAAAAATCTATTCTATTAGCAACAGCCATTTGTACATTAACATACTCAATACAAGCAAATTCAATTAATTTAATCGCAAATTGGTTCTTGACACCAGTTAATATAGGCATTCTCATTGCTCTTGCAAACATCTTGTTCTACTTAAAAAACAACAAAACACCAGTTATAATCACTTTAATAGCATTATTAACTATATACGCTCCAATTGCAATAGTAATAACAACAGGATATATAATCAACTGGTTGATAACAACAAAATTAACAAAACGAAATATAATAATCATAGCAACATCAACAATAATCATTGCAAGTATAGTTTTTTCTAAACTATACCCGGAAATATTTCAAACAATAATTAAATATCTAATATATCGATCTGAAGAATACATCAACACAGAAATAAAATACAACATCATAAAATTAATTGGATTAAATATAATTGCAATTATTTTTGGAATAAAATTAATAACAGATTGTAAAAATAAAAAATACAAAATTTTTTTAATAATACCAATTATTACAATAATAAACATATTACTATTTCAATTTACAAACACAACAATTCTACTAAGATATCAAAGAAATATATTTTTATTAAATTCAATATGTTCAATATTGATTGGATTAGGAATATTCAAAATAATAACCAAAATAAATAATAATCACAATATTCGAAAAATAATCTCAATAACACTAGGAATAATAATATTAATCAACATCACATATTCAACAATAAATTATCAAAAAATAAAAACTAAAGACATATTATACCACATCATAGAAATAGAAGATTATAGTTTTTTATTAAATACAAAAAAAGTAATTGGAGAAAAAAACACAATATTAACAGGAACAATCCCCGCAATGACCATATATCCTACAATTAATAATTATGTTTTAACAATTGCAGGGGGCAATCTTGATCACGGGGACAAAACAATCCCAAATACATTTATCAAATTAAACTGTACTGAAAAAATGAAATTCATAACAAAACGAAAAATTGATTACATCTGGACATCATTTACATTTGACTGCCCACAAGCAAAGATAATATACAACGAAAATAATAATTATATCTATAAATTTACAAAATGAACATCGATTTTTTTTACATAGGATGCTTGGTAATATTTGGAATAATATCATCATTTACAGATATAAGATCAAAAAAAATAAGAAATTCAACAATTGTTCTTGCATTAATAAGTAAAATAATTCTAGATACAATCGCAATACTCGCAAATCAGTACTCGAGTGAAAACATATTATCAAGTTACAAAAATATGCTCTTTTTTTTTGGAATTACAATAGTACTATATATTTTCAATTTAATGAATGCTGGCGATGTTAAATACACAACAATAATTACAGGCCTAATACCTATTAGATTTCACATACAATCAATGTTTGGTGAAAGAGTTTTAACGTTCATATTTTTTTCAATGGGAATTATTTTTATAGGAGACATCATAACTCAAATAAGAAAAAAACAATTTTTGAAAAGTATCAAAAAAACACTAAATCTTAAAAAAATAATTTTACAAATCATAACAATATTTCCAGCATATTTAATTTTAATTTTCATTGCACAAAAATTCGGAACAAACATAAACACAGTTCTCAGAATAATGATAACTTATATTGCAATGGATTTCATAAGAAAATTAAAACCTAATTATCAAAAAATTGTTCTTGTAATCACAACTATTATTGGAATACTATTAAATTTTAATATAATATCTGATATTACATTCTGGAAAGATTACATAATATTCACAACAATATATATGACGTTCAGAATACTAATGAGTAATTTAGTCGAAAATAGCAATTATAAAATAAAAAATATAATCCATCTAAAACCAACCGATACACCTTATGAGAATATAAAATATGAAATAGAATTAATACATTCTAAAAAAATAAAACTTGAAAAAATAAATTACAAAATATTTACAAATCCAACATACACTTTTGAAAATCATATATATCACTTCTTCAGAATCAAATCATTCAAAAAAGTAAGAGAATTTCCAATATCAACAAATCATGAATTTGTTTTTGATAATAAAAAAATAATCGACTCTAACACAAGATTTAAATTAGAAAAACTAGAAATACATAAATTAAAAATACATAAAAAAATTGCAATCTGCCCATTTATCAATTTAGGAATAATATTATTTATTATAAAAAATCTATTTTTTTAAAATTGGACTAAACTCAGAATAACCATATAAATCAACATATTCTTCCCAAGGACCTTCACATGCTTGATTCATAATGCAAGAATTACAAAAATCAAATTTCTTTTTTATTTGAATCCTAACACTATTCCAATCAAATTCTGATGATTCAACATTCTTGACATAATACTTTTCACCTTGAGAAAAAACTTGATTAAACATATAGTCTTGTTCTCGTAAAAAGCAAAAAGGAAACGTTTCAATAGATAAAGAAACACCATTAAGTTTAGCATAATCAAAAACAGAATATAAAACATCTTTCAAATCAGAATAACGTGGAATAACAACATCACGATATTTCCAGGCATTTCCTAAACCATGTGGAAACGATAGTACTGTTCTTGAAACCCCAATATCAGATAGAATTTTAATAATATCTAGTAAATCAGACATATTTTTCTTAGATATTACAACCTTCCCAACAACATATTTATTTAATGATACAAGATTTTGTATTCCTTTAATAGTTTGATTAAATGAACCATTTTTTTGAGTTATTGAATCATGAATTTGAGAATTAGAACCATGTACCGCAATTACAAAACCAGAAACATTCAAATCCTTAAATTTATCACTAAACTCAGGATAATAAAATGCTCGCCCATTAGTCTGAATAAAAACAGTCATACCTAGAGAATTTATTAATTTAATCAAATCAACTATATCTCGTCTAAAAGTTGGCTCTCCACCAGTTAAAGTAACTGCGTCAAATCCTTGAGAAGGCAAACCTATTATTTGATTTTTTAATTCATCATAAGTTAAATCAACAGGGATATTTTTATTTTTACATTCTAAATAATGATCTTTAATAACACAATGAACACAATTATTATTACAACTATAACCAACCTTTAAATCATAACAATTCATCTTTGACGCATCCAATTCATAAAAATATTAGAAATTTCAGTATCGTTTAACAATTTATCAAAAACATAATCAAAAACATACTTAAAAAATTTACATTTTGAATTCTTAGATAGTTTTGGAATAATATTACCATCCTCTGCATAATTAATAACTGGACAAGTTCCACAATAAGGTTTATACACACAAGCACTACAAGCATAATTGTCAAGTATTGATGAATTAGACAAATTTATTGCTTTCTCAGAAGTTACAATATCATTATACGTATGCGTCTTAACATTACCTAACTTGAATTCTTCAAAAGCCCTACCTTCGTCACAAGAATAGATATCACCATTATAATTATAAGCTAACTGACCAAAAACAATGCCACAAGGACTTCTAAAATCCAAAAATCCAGGATCTCTACCACTCAAAATTTTAAACAAAACCAATTTAATATAACGTTCTTCAAAATAAATTCCACTTTTATTTAATTCAATGATATAATCAACAGATTTTTTCCAGAATTCTAAAAACTCATCAATAGTATAACCAATTTCACCCCAAGTTTTCTCTGCAAATCCAAGTTTATTTATATATTTTAATTGAATTGAATTTTGACCCATTCTAAGATATTCATCAATAATTTCTCTTGGTTTAGATAAACTTTTACGTGTTGTAACCATCAAATAATTTGCTGTAAGACCATACTCTTTTTTCAAAATTTCAGACGTTGCTAAAACAGAATCATATGTAGAATCATATTTAACATTATTTAACATATTCAATCCATTGAAATGCCCATCAAAACATCTATTATTATCATGTAATTCTTTAAATCCATCCAAAGAAGAATTAATTGAAATTTTATGCTCATCAATAAACTCAACAATATCTCTATCTAATAAAGTTAAATTTGTAACCAAACAAAAACGTATTTCTTTTTTTATTTCTCTATTTTTTGCTTCAGAATACAAAACAATATTTTTGAATAATTTCTTATTCAACATAGAATCTCCACCTTGAAATTCAATTGTCAATGTTTTTGAAGGAGATTGAAAAATGAAATCAACTGTTGATTTATAGACTTCATCATTCATATCGAAATCAGAAGAGTCATCTACACGCCTAACAGAACTATGACAATAAACACATTTGAAATTACATCGTAACGTTGGAACAATAATATGTAAAGAAGTAGGGTTAAACAGACTTTGAAATTTATTCAAATACAAATTTTTAACAGAATTAAAATTGCGATTAAGTAAAATAAATCCATATTTTTCCAAATCACTAAATAATGAGGATGATTGGTCTATTGTTCCACTACGTAATTGTGTAAATTCCGAATCATCTAAAAAAATCCATGAACCAGAATCATTAGTTAATAGATATTTCTCACCAAATTTTTTAAACAAAAAGTAGTTAAGAATATAATCCATTTTCTCAAAATTTAAAAAAAAACTTTTTACCATTTTTCTATAAAACATTCATTTAATGCAAGATTACAAAAATTGAGTACATCTATTTTGAAATCCAAATCAGAACCATTAAATCTAACAATAACAGATTCTAAATCCTCATCAACAGTAATAAAATCAAACTGAGCAGCAAGATTAATCAATTTTAAAGACGAATAATAATACTTAGAAAATCTAACTAATGCACCATCACCTTGAAAAT
The DNA here is from genome assembly GCA_016938695.1 of Candidatus Woesearchaeota archaeon. Taxonomy (GTDB): domain Archaea; phylum Nanobdellota; class Nanobdellia; order Woesearchaeales; family JAFGUC01; genus JAFGUC01. Next base: position 151,852 of record JAFGUC010000043.1, read on the forward strand.
TAACTAAAGACATCGTATTTAAGATTCTAAGAATCGTCCTCCCATTCTTCAAAAATTTTTTCAACATCATCAATATCTGAGTGTGAATCATTATTTGGAGAAGGAATTTTTGATTCTGAAGTTGCATTCGCTAATAGATTAGTCATCAAAAAATCTCGAAACTTCTTAGAATCCTCTGAAAAAACAAAATAACTCGCATAAGTTAAAAGTTCATCGTTAAACAATCTTATCAACTCACCAAGCCCTACTGAATCATCTAAAGGTCTTATTTCAACCTTAATAACTTCATCAGGATTACCACCCAAGATAACCGATGCTTTATCCATAAGAATATATGCTGCTTGATAAACTACCTTCAAAGGATATATCTTTGGATTAATATCGAATAAAACATAATCGTTGCTAGAATCATAAAAGATATTTCTAAGACCGTTATAACTTTCCATAACAGAAAAAATAAAACAGCAATTTATATATTTTTCTTAAGAAAAAGAAAACTTTACCAACCTAGACCTGAATCTCCACCAGTACTAACTGAACCACTATTACGCACCCTATTAAGGCCTTCAGAATAAGAATGACTGTGTGATACAGATAAAGAGTTACTAGCTTCAGAATAAGCATAAGAATCATTATGAGTATAACAAGCCACATTAAAGTCAACTGTAATAGACTGAGACTCAGAACAACTCGCATGACCAAACCATCCACCAGAACCATGACAACTCGCATGAGTATCCCCACTATAAGGATAATAAGTTCCATCTTTACAAAACGCCAAGTTTGAAGAAGTACTCATTTTTGCTTTAATAGCCTCAGTTGAAACAGTAATAGCATCTACAGAATTACTACCGTGACCAGCATAAACAGAATTATCAGAAAATATAAATTTCATAAAACCTACAGACAAAAGAAATCCTTTCAAAACATCTTCTTTCTTAAGAAAACCATCCTCATTTCTCAAAAAATCAACAACTTTTTTTTTAACTGAAGGAATTCTCATTTTTGAAACATCTCCACCAAAGTAAGACAGTCTGTTGAAGTCATGACACCATTATCTTCAAAATCAGCACAAATATCATTCAACGTACCTTGATTTAAATATTTTGCGTTACACAAATAATCATAAGTTTTAGTAGATGAAACATCAAACGAAGAATCGTCACAAGGATCCTTTACATATTGAGTAGCATAACAAATTTCTTTTGCGGAACTTTCGAGCATACTAGCACATACAGCATTCTTATTAAAAACAGATGCAACACTAAGAAACATAACAAATTTAGAAGAATCATCCAAACCATAAGAATCTTTAGCAACAGTATCTTTAATGAAGGACTCACATTTATCGGAATCTACTGAATCTTCACAAGTTAAATTGTTATCTTTAAAGCAATTAAGAACTCTTAAAGAATCATCAATCAACATACAATCATCACCAGACGATATCAAACCATCAATACAATTAAACCTCACTTCAGAATCCGCAATATCAGAACAATAACTTATACCGCCAACGGTTTGAGCATAAACCAAAAGACAGTAATCATTTGTACAAAATGAAGAATCCTTTGATGCATTAGCAAGTGTCATCTCACAAAAAAAGTCACCAGAACAACTAAAAGAATCCATTTCATTGTACAAAACTTTAATACAATACGAATTACTTAAACCGATACACAAACTAGAATCTTTTCTCGACATAGAATAATTAACAAGACACTGAGAAAAAACAGCATCAGAATATCCACCAAGAGATAAAAGTTCACAAGGATTTACTTCAAGCAAATTACCAGTACATAAACCTCTTAAATCTTCATCGGAAATCTGCGAACATACAGATTTGTCTTTCAAAAAATAAAGACTCCTAAACGCACAAGCAGTAGAGTCAACTCCAGTACAATCAACATTTACAGTTATATCAACAACTGGTTGATTTCTAAACAGAAAAAAAACTGCAACTATAATTACAACAAAAGCCAAAAGGTAAAATTTATATTCAAAAACCTTCTTTTGTTTAGTACGCCGCATAGAATGATAAAAGAATAATTTATTTATAAAACTTAGTTACTATTTATAAGGGACATGGGACTTAACCAAATATTTCTAACCAGAGAATGTAAACGAAATTGTAATTTTTGCTTTGCTAAAGAAGTTAATAAATTCAAAGACTACACCAGTTATGAAGACTACACAAAATATCTTGAGATTCTGAAAAAACACACAAAATACAAAAGAATTCATCTTCTAGGGGGAGAACCACTTCTTAATCCAAATTTTGACAAAATATTAAAAACAACATTAGAAAACGAATTTAAAATTACAATATCGACAAGCGGAATTGAAAACTTTGGAAAAATCAAACACATTCTAAATGAAAAAACAGAATTTTCATTTACATATCCTTTAAACTCAGAAAAAAAAGAAAAAATTATGAACAACATAAAAGAATTATCCAATCAAGGAATTAAAATAACACCAAGCATAGTAATAGAAAATTATCAATTCAATAAAGAATTAATTGAAGAATTAAAAAATTTAAAAGTAGACACAGTAATAATAACACCACCACTACCAAATTTTGAACATTCAAATACATACAAAAAAGAATTTGATAAAGAATATTCTCAAAACCTGCTAAAAATTATAAACGAAATATTAAATAATAATATTAAGATAAGGCAAGATTGTTCAATGCCAATATGCGTCTTTAACAAACAAGATGCATTAAAATTAATCAAAAAAGGTTTTAATTTTGGGAAATGCACAATCAAAATTGGAAACGAAAATGGAATTTTTGTTGGACCTAACCTAGACATATTCTTATGTCCTATATTTTCAAACCCTATTGGAAATCTTAAAAAAAATTCAATCGAAACAATTCTAAAAAGAAAAAAAGAATTAGAAAAAATACTCTGCTTTGGATTCAATGAAAAATGCAAATCATGCATTTTATTCAAAAACCAAATTTGTATTCCTTGTGCATCCTATACATCATATAAAAATAAAACAAAAATAAATGAATATCTAAAAATCATAAAAAATGAACAAAATTAAAGAAGAATTACAAAAAGCATTGAATGCTAATACCATTTTGATAAAGCAAAAACTTATTGGTAGTTGTAAAAACTACATCATACAAACAGATCAAAAAAACTTATTTCTAAAAGCATATTACAATAGTCACAATAGAAAATTCACAGAAATAATAAAAACCAAGGCCCATGAAGAAATAAGAGAGAAATGGATTAAAAATAAAGTAAACATTCCAACACCTCTAAAAAGCATAATAATCAACAAAGTACTCTTTGAAGTATATGAGATTACAAATAACAAAAGAATAGAACTAACTGAAATCAATATCAAAAAAATAATTGAAAACATAAAAAAAATTCAAACAACAAGAACAGAATACATAAACGACAAATTCAAAAACGATATTTTAACATTCCCAAAAGTCCAAAACATAAAAAATGAATCGAAAATCAATACCATAATTAATGAACTTAAAAAAAATATCGACAATATAGAATTTTGCGTATGCCACGGCGATCTAACATTAAAAAATATTTACTCTGAAAGAAATAAAATATTATTTCGAGATTTTGAAAATATTGATTATCTACCAAAAATATACGATTTATCAAAATTGATAATTTCTGCTAAATTAGCGAATTATTCTGAAGAAATAATCCAGAAAATAATAGATGAGTATACAACAGAAATTAATCCTAACAACATAGAAATAGAAAATATTGAAAACTTGAACATATTTATTTTAATAACACAAATATTGGCATATCAACAACAGCAAAAAAATAAAGAAGCAGATGAATTAATCAGAAATTTAAATAAAATAATTGAAAAAATCAATTGCAAGAGTAATCAACACTAAAAGAAGATAAACCATCACTTAGATTAATACTAAAAAAGACATTATTAAAACCCCGTATCAAATCTACTGAATACGATAAACCATAATCAGCAATATAAAAAACACAAGCTTGATTTTTTGGAGAATAAACATTCAAACCAATAGTATCATTCGTAGAATTAATTGCGGGAGTTAAAGTTAAATTTTTAATATCTAAAAGAGGTTCAACAGTACATGCAACAATAAAAATCAACAATCCAATCAACAAAAACAACAATTTCATATAGTTTACCTCTTATAACGTATTAAAACAAAAAAATATTTCAAAAGTTCAATAAATACTCTTCTAATCTTCATCAGTATTTTAAATTTACTACAATAAAGATTATAAAATTTAAACCAATACTTCAAATTTTTTAATCGATTATCTGAAAAATTGTTATTATGAACTCTAAATTTAGATATAAACTTAGAAAAATGCAGGATAACAAAATTAGAATTTAGAAATCTAAAAAAAAGTTCAATATCAACCAATCGTAAAAAATCAACATTATATCCCCCTAATTTTCGAAATGCATCTACACTATATACAAAAGCTGAATGTTTAAAAGGTATAAAAAAAGAAGAAAATATTTTTTTCTTAAAAACATCTCTAGAAAAATATTTATATCTTCTAAAACCAATTTTTTCAGAATTATAATTAATTAACAAAATATTACCAAAAATAAAATCAGGGTAATTCTTCTTAACTAGAAAATCAAAAACCAACTCTAAAGAATTTTCTACTAACTCATCATCAGAATCTAAAACATATATATATCGACCTGTAGATTTTAAAACACCAAAATTTCTTGTCGAACTAATACCATCATGATTCCTAAAAAAAACCTTAATATTAAAGCCCACTGAAGTAAATTTAGAACACAAACTAACTAAATAATTTTTAAAATTTAAACTAGAACCATCATCAACAACAATAATCTCAAAATTCTTGAAACTTTGTAATATCGCACTTTGAAGAGATTTCTCGATGAAATCAAAACTATTATAAGTTGCAATTACTATCGAAAAAAAAGGACTATGACTAACACCAATACTAGTATTCATACATATCTAAATAAAATCGGAGAATATAAAGATTTCACTAAATTTCTAATAATATCTAAAATAAAAGAATATAAAGCAGGTTTTTTTTTGGGAAACTTCTGGTTTCTCTTTGAAACAATAATATGGATTACAATATACGTATTTTTAATTCAAATAATTCTTAGAAAAAATGAAAGTAATTTCATATTCTACATAACCCCAGGAGTATTATCTTGGATTTGGTTCAGAAGAACAGTATCTTCAACAACAACAATATTTAAAAGAAATAAAGAAATGATTAGAAACTGTTACTTTCCCAAATACATCTTAATTCTATCCGAAAACATCTTACAGCTCATAAATTTTATAGTTACATTAATTATTGCAACCATTGTATTAAACATCTTTGGGAAAATATCGACACAATATACCCTAATGATAATTCCAATAATTGTAATTCAATTTTTATTTACATTAGGAATAACTGGAATTATTTCAAATATAACTGTATTTTTCAAAGATTTTGAAAAAATAGTCAATTACGCATTACAAATATTATTTTATATCTCGCCCGGACTTTATTCTGTACATGACGTTCCAGAAAAACTAAGAACTATATTTTCATTAAATCCATTTACAACCATCTTCTCATCATATAGAGATGTACTTATTTTTGCTCAAATGCCAGGATTAACAAGACTTACAATAATTCTAACAATATCAATAACGATAATTATAATTTCGATAAAATTAATTGCAAAATTTGAGGGGAACTATGCAAAAGAAATCTAGCAAAGTAGAAATAAAAAATCTAGGAATAAAATTCAAATTCCATAATAAAACTTCTACAAAAAAATCCACATTTTTTGCATTAAGAAATATAAATATTACTGCAAACTCTGGAGACGTTATAGGAATTATTGGAAAAAATGGTGCAGGAAAAACAACACTCTTACGAGCTATTGCAGGAATATACATTCCAGATGAAGGAAGTATTAACGTAGAAGGACATCCTTTTTTAATGGACCTAAAAAGCGGATTCAATAGAGAAATTGACGGAATTTCAAACATATTTCTTGTTTGTGCTATGAATAAACAAACAACAAATCAAACCAAAAAAAAACTGACTAGTATAGTAAATTTTTCAGGAATTAAAAAATTCATTCACGAACCAATAAATAACTATTCATCTGGAATGATTGCAAGATTAGCATTTGCAATAGGAATAAACATAGATTATGATATTTTATTAATCGATGAAACACTATCTGTAGGCGATAATGAGTTCAAAAATAAGTGTTTAGAAGAAATTAAAAAAATTACAAAAAATAAAGAGAAGATAGTATTTATCGCAAGTCATGATGAAAAAATAATCAACACATTCTGCACTAAAAAGATAGAAATATGATACAAAAAATTGCATTCATCAGGGACGGACAATTTCCTAAAATCAGTGAATCATTCATCGTTAATAAATTAATATTTCTAAAAAAACTAGGAAAAACGATTGAACCAATTATTATTTGCAAAAAAATAAACAAAAGTAAAGATGTAAAATTTTACTTACACAAATTAAAAGAAAATAAAATAAAAATATATGAATTCAAAAATTCCAAATCAAATTTAAAAATTACACCTAAAGAAATCATCAAAAAAATAATTAACAAAATATATCATACAAATCTAAATAAAATCAGAAATATAATTAAAAAAGAAAAAATTAATACTATTAATTTTGTATATGGAAAAGATATTAAAAAATACTATAAACTTAGAAAATTAAATCTAAAGATAATAACATCATTTCATGGTTTTGATGTAATAGAACTAGAAAATGATTCTAAACTCCGAAAAATTTGTAATCAAAATTCAGACCTATTCTTAGTCAGATCAAAATATATGAAAGCAAGATTAATTAAAAATAAACTTCCAAAGGCAAAAATAAAAATACAACATGCTGGATATGAACTTGAAAAAAAATATAACAATAAAAACATCAAAAATAAAATTCCCAAAATAATTAGTGTTGGACGATTGGTTGAAAAAAAAGGATTTGACATCCTAATTAAAAGTGCAAAAAAACTAAAAGAAAAGAAAATAAAATTCACACTTGAAATATATGGCGAAGGTCCTCTAAAACAAAAATTAAGTAAACTAATTGAAGAATATAAATTAACAGAAGAAATAAAATTAAAAGGAAACATCGAAAACAATCTAATAAAAAATAAAATTGTTAATTCAGACATATTTGTTCTTGCATCAAAAACAGCACACAATGGAGATGAAGAAGGTATTCCGGTAGTATTAATGGAAGCCATGGCATTAGGAACAATATGCGTATCAACACATCATGCAGGAATACCTGAATTAATAAAAAATAATATAACTGGATTTTTAGTTCCACAAAATAATTCACAAAAACTCACCAATAAAATTATAACAGTATTAAACACAGATAAAAAAGAACTCAAAAAAATAAGTCAAAACGCTCAAAAAGAAATTAAAAAAGAGTTTAGTTACAAGAGCATTATAAATAAATATAAAGAAAACATCAAAACAATATGATAAAAATAATTTTCTGGTACCAAGGAATCGCTGACCTAGTACTTAATAAGAAAAGTCACGGAGGAGCAGAAGTTCAATTACTAGAACTATCTAAGAAACTAGCCGAAGATAAAAAGTATAAAATAATTGTACTTTGTAATGAAAACTTCAAAAAATTTAATATTGAATTCGTATCTGAAAATAAAATAATTAATAAAATTAAATTTAAACCAATTAGTATAATAATTAAAAAAATTAAATTGCTAAAATACATATATATATTTAAAAAAATCAAACCAGAAATAGTAATCACAAGAACCGCATCACAAAAAGTATGGTATTCTGCAATAATATCAAAAATATTAAAATTTAAATCAATATTTATGTGTGCTCATGAAAATGATACCAACACAATTTTCCAAAAAGAACAAAAACTAGGAATAAAATACAAAATAGGACTAAAACTTAGTTCTATTGTAATAACACAAACAAAAGAACAAAGAAAATTATTATTGAAGTATTATCATAAAAATTCAACAATAATCGACAGTGCTCAAAAAATTCCAAAAGAATTTATTAAAAAAAAAGGCGAGTACATACTTTGGGTCGGACGATCAATTGAATGGAAAAGACCAGAAATATTTTTAGATATTGCAAAAACAATGCCAAATCAAAATTTTAAAATGGTATGTAATCCTGCAAAAGGAAAAGAAAAATATCACCAAGAATTAAAAATTAAAAGTCTTAAAATAAAAAATCTAGAATTTATAGAATTCATACCACACGAAAAAATTAACAAAATATTCAAAAAAGCAGCAATTTTCATAAATACTTCAACCAAAGAAGGATTTCCAAATACGTTCATAGAAGCTGGCAAAAACAAAACACCAATAATATCATTAAATGTTAATCCAAACAACATCTTTAAAACACAAAACATTGGATTATACTGTAACAATAATCAAAATATAATTCCACAACACATTAAGACAATTTTAAAAAATTGGCAAAAATATGCAACAAGTATCTTTATATATACTTCAAAAAATCACAACATAGAAAATACATCTAAAATATATAAAAATCTAATAGAAACCAGAAAATGACTAAAAAAAATATTATCTTTTTCAAGGATGGACAATTTCCAAACATATCTGAATCACACATAACAAACAAAATAAAAAATATAAAAAAATTTGAAAAAACAATAGTCTGTAAAAGAATAAATCCACAAAATACAGAATATCTTGATAAATTAAAGGATGCCAAAATATACTATTTTAAAGGAATTCTTAGAGAAGATCAATTAAAAACATTTAGTCCTAGAAATATAATTAAAAAGATATTAGTCTCGATTTTTAATTATAAAGAATCAAAACCAAATAATACCACGCTTAAAATATATTATAATATTGAAAAAATTATATTTCTCATCTCTAAAATATTTAAACTAAATTCAAGATTAAGATTTTACCAAAATAAAATAAAAGAATTAAATCCAACAGTAATAAACGGATGTTATGGTTGGGAAATAGTTCCACTCTCAATAATAAAAGATAAAAACCAGAAAATAATATTAGACATAAGAGGAAAAGATCTAACAGTATTAAAAAAATATAAATTCATACGACAATTAACAAAAAAAAATGCAACCCTCCTACTAACCAGATCAGAATCTATGAAAAAAGAACTCATTAATTTAGGATTCAAACAAAATAAAATAAATGTCAATCATTCCGGTTGCGATCTAACACTATTTGAATATCAAGAAATCAAAAATTTAGACACATTAAAAATAGTTACAATTGGACGATTAGTCGAAAAAAAAGGACATTTAACCATAATAAAAGCATGTAAAAAACTTAAAAAAAAAGGAATAAAATTCAACGCAATATTCATTGGAACAGGACCAATGGAAGAAAAGATAATAAAAGAAATAAAAAAATTAAATCTTAAAAAAGAAATAAAATTAGTCGGAAATGTACAAAACAATCAAATAAAAAAATTTATTAAAAAATCAAATATTTTTATTTTACCCTCAGAAATAAGTAAACTTGGTGATCAAGAAGGAATTCCTGTTGCATTAATGGAAGCCATGGCATCTGGACTAATTTGTATATCAACCAAACACAGCGGAATACCTGAACTTATTGAAAATAATATAAATGGGATATTAATCTCAGAAAAAGATCATAACGAACTATTTAAAAAATTAGAAGAAATAAAACAATTATCTAAAAGAAAACTTAACAATATAACAAAAAATGCAAGACAAAAAATTGAAACCCAATTTAATGATAAAAAACAAACACAAGAATTTGAAAATATAATCAATAAATTAAATCATCAAAAAAAGTAATCGAATTAGCCACTAATTTTTTTAAATGTTCAATCAGTTTAAAACAATAAGTTTTATTTTTTAAATGAACACTACGAATATTTTTTATTAGAAATGAAATGAAACAAAACGTGAAATATTTCTTTGATAAAAACAAAGGTTCATTATTTAACTTATACGAATTCAAATAAGAATCAAAATTAAAAGTGTTTTTCTCTGAACTTAACATTAAATTAAAAAAAGTAAATCCCATTACTGAAAATCGTATCGAATTTTCATCAATAAGATAACAAGTATTATCATGAACTAAAAAATTACTTAAGGAAGAATCAACCAAAGTAACACAAGAAACATTTTTTGATAAATAATAATTCTCTGAATACATTTTTATTATCTTATCATACATTCTAAAAGAAATTAATTTTTTATTCAAAAGATAACGTAAATCATCAAAAAACTTTATATATAAAGAATTTTTTGAATATTTTAAAGAATCAAATTTACCCGTTACTAATCCCATTGCAGCCACAAAATCAGTATCAGAATTATCTGAAGATAACCAATCTGAACAAACAGAATAAGAATTTTTTGATACATAATGAGGAAACACATTATCAAACTTAGAAGATAAATATACAAAATTATCGTAATAAGACCTATTTTTAAAAAATCGTATTTTGTATTTTTTTCCTAATTTACTCAAAAAAAAACAATCTCTAGATAATTTTATTTTTCCCATTTTTTTCTTTATCGAAACAGTATGATTAAAAATAGATATAATGAAATACTTTACAAAAAATGATAGTTTCCTAAACCAAAACAAGAATTCACCAAAAAAAGAAACTCGAAAACATTTTTTCAATAAAAGCCACATAAATTCAAGCAAAATAGCAAAATCCAAAAAGAAACTAATATTTTTATTATAATTCAAATCTAAATCAACCCAAGAATCAAAAGATAAATTATGTCCTCCTTTAACAACCCACAAAGAAATAATTCCGGGCGTTCCTAAAAATCTCGTTTTTTGCACAGAATTATAATGCAAGACTTCATCCTCAGTAGGAGGTCTAAAACCTATAAAAGACATATCTCCTTTTAAAATATTGAATAACTGCGGCAATTCGTCAAAACCAGAACGACTCAACTTATATCCAAAATTAGTCAATCTAGGATCATTCTTTATCTTAAAAGTTGGAAATGAAGCCTCATTAAAAGGTGCTAAATCTAACTTAGTTAATACAGAATCAACATACATCGTTCGAAATTTAATTATATAAAAAATTCTCCCATTTTTACCGACTCTTCGTTGAGTAAAAAAAATAGGACCCTTTGAATCGAAAAAAACAAACAAAGATATTAAAATAAAAATAGGAAATAAAAATACAATCAGAAGAAAAGAAACAACAATGTCCAGAAATCTTTTAAAATATAAATAAATCATAACTGGAAAAAAATGAGCATATTTAAAAAGTTTACCACAATTTAGAGATAATAAAGAATATAAAAAGAGACCCAACAAATGAATAAATACGAATTTCATGAAACCAAATTTAATATTAAAAATAGTTCGGAAACTGAAATTTTAAAAAAATATATTGAAAAATATAATCCTGAAGTAATAGAATGTTCAGTAAAAATTAATGAAAAAACAACAGAATATTCACGAACAAATTTCTGGTTTAATACTTCCGAAAATTCAATTAGAAAAATAATAGGTTTCTTTAAAGAATTTCAAACAATCTTTAACATTGATAAAAATAACATTAAAAAAATATTTATTGAAACTAACAAAGATTGCAAAATAGAACAAATTTGTGTGGGAATTGATTCAAGAAATAACGAAAAAAGCAGATTAAAACTATGGTTCACATGCAAAAATTACGCTGAAATTCTTAAAAAAATACTTGACAAATATCCTTCTGAAAATTTCAAAAGCATAATAATTAGCAACAAACTTCTATTTGGATACGACTTCTATAAAAATGAAAAAACAGAATATAAAATATATCCTAAATATTTCCCTGAAGATATAGAATTTCTTGAAAACAACAACATCATAACAAAAAAAACTAAAATATTTCTTCAAAATGCTCAAAGATTTTATACAACACACAGAACAGATACAAATAAAAAAATTTTACATATAAGACCAATTGATGAAGAAAGTTTAATTAAGAAAATTAATAATAATAAACTAAAAGAAATATATACTTCCATAAAAGAATACCCTGGGAAAAAAAGAATTTTGATATCAATAAATCAACAAGAAATAGAAGAAAATAAATTTAGCAATATCAATATATATTATTAATTAAAATTTATAATTCCATAATATAAAAATACAATCAAAGCGGCACAGACAAAAATCCAAATTAAGACAATCTTAACTTGAGAAGACTTAATAACCGGATAGTCCATTTCTAAAGCATCATCAATTATATCTTGAGGAAAACCTTTAGCTAACAATTTGTCACGAATATGAGAATTATTATTACCTCTCTTTTTCTCACGCTCCAACTGTTTAATAAATTTTTTCATATTCATTTCAAACACCTATTTAACAACCCTTGAAACAACCATTTTAACCAAATCGGTTTGAACACCATACTTAGACAAGTAAGAAATTATGTACTCAGAATCAAAACCCAATTCATACATTCTTGAAACATAATTATGAAGAGATTGACCAATAAATAAAAAATTAGGATCTTCTAATCTAGCAATATCAACCAATTTTTTAGATAACTGTTCAATTTTTGAATTCAATGCTAAAAATCTTGAAAAAATATCTTTTTTTCTTTCAGAAAGTTCTTTCATTGTAACCATCAAACTACTTTGTGACTCCAACGTCGCAGCACCTTTACTAATAGTCATAAAACTATTATTCAAATAATCAATCTTATCTTTTATCTTGTCAACAGAACCCAACAAATTAAAAAAATCATTCCACAATTTTGGAAAATCATTTTTCCTAAAAGTTTTGACTTGTAAAGTGATTTTCAAATATAATCCTTGAGCTTCATCTAACATTGATTTAGTATCGCCAAACATATCAAGAAATCGCATTTCTTTCATGAAATTTTGCAACACAGGCATCAATGATTGAGCTAAAGGTTCTCTATCATCCAAAGAATCATATAATCGTTCAATTCGAGAATGTAACCCATTAATACTTCCAAAAAAACCATGCTTATCAAAATTTATTTTGGAAATATTATCAAAAACCAAATCAGAATATTCTAATTTGCTATGACCTTCTTCATACATTCCACCTAGTTCACCTAAAGATTCTAATAAAGCCTCAGCTCGCTCATAGTCCGCTGCAATAATTTCATCAAATGAATTTATTCTAGCCTTAATAACCTCTAGTTTTGCATCCATTAATAAGACCTCATGAATATTAAATCATCATCAACTGGTTTTTTACTAACTTCTTCCTTCTTAATTTCTGGTTTTTCAACCTTTTTTATTGTTGTATCGACTTCTTCAGTAACTGAAATATTTTTTATCGTATCTTTAATAGAGATATCACTTGATAAAGAACTTTCTCGAATTCCAGATTGCTCTAAAACTAATTTAGATTTTTTATCAATCATCTCAGTAAATTTAGTCAATTCTTCCATACGCCGATTAAGTAATTCTCGTGGAACATAATTCTTCATCTGAAAACCAATCATCTGCTGTTGGGTCGACAATTTCTTAAGAGACGAATCAATCATAGATAAACTATTAAAATACTTCAAAGATTGAGTATAATTCTTTTGCATCTCTGTAAAAAAACTTTGCGAACGTTCCAACTCTAAAGATAATTTTGATTCGACCTGTAAAACATTTTTCAAAAGATTTTGAACATTTTTATTCAAATCTTGAAGATCATTTACTGAACCAAGACCTAATACTTTTTCGCGAACATCAGAAATCTCAGATTTAACTGAATCAACTAAAGAAATAAAAGAATCTATCTTTGCTTCTACAGCATCAATGTGCATGCTTTCTTCTTCAAATTTTTTACTTAAGCCCATTGGATCAAGAATATTTACTAATTCTTCTGATTTTAATGCACGTGACTCCAATTTCTCAATATATTTTTCCTGTTGCATCAGTTTTCCACGAAGCTCACCAATCAAAATATTCATCTTTGAGAACATTTGATTTACTTCATTTCGTTTTTGCTGTTGCGATTCAAACTTCTGTTGCAAGTCAGATATAGCATCAGAGATACCTAATGCTTTTGCTTCAAGTTCGGCCCGTATTTGAGACGTCTGCGAAGAAGAATTCTCTTCTGTTGAATTATTATTTTCCTCATCCACCATTCTCATGTACCTCTCTTGCCCGCTCTATATCATCACGTAATTCATCCATATCAATTTTTTCAATTGGAACTTTTGAACGTGACATTCCATTTGAAGATAAAACATCATCAAGCCTTGTGTTTAATCCTTCAAAATACATATCAACCATTGTAAATGAACCTGAGCATAATTTTTCTTTTGCTAATTTTATTTCAAGATTAAAATCAAAAACATCCACTCCTTTTTCTTCTAATAGCTCAACATTGTAAATTATTTCTTCTAGTCTATCACTATAACCAATATATTTTTCCAAATCTGCTTCTTTTAATCTTCTTGGACTATGAAGTAAAGGTCTAAAATTAACCATAAAAGGCTTACCTTTATTGTACGATGGATTGTTCATCATACCGTTTCCAGTTTCTGCCTTAACAACACTACGAAGTACTTCTTCACCATATTTTGTTCTAAGACGTTCTAAATCTCCTTCATCTTTAGTTCTCATCTGAACTTCTGTGTTGATGTTTGCCTTAATCTCTCCTACGAAATCTGACAAAACCTGCGAAATTAATACTAATCCAATTCCCCACTTCCTAAATTCCCTACATGCACGTTCAATTTGAACAAAACCTGCACCACTTCCTCCAAACTTAGGAAGAAGCCTGTGAACCTCATCGTAAACCATCAAACTCTTTAAATGAGGATTTTCATCTAGTCCTTGACTGAAAACTTGTTTAACCGTACTTGCTACAAAAATATCAATCTCACGAGGTTCTAATTTATGCAATGAAAATACAGTTATTTCTCCTGGATTCATGTGTTTTTTCAAATCAATTTTTTGTAAAGCATCTTTAATAACAATAATAGTTCCAGGATAAGATTTTGCATCCTTCTTGTGTAAACCAAACTTAGGATAATAATTATACATTCCGTTATCATCATTCTTTCTAAAAAATCCAGTCCACTGAGCAGTTGGATCAAAAACAACAACACCTATTTTTTTATCTAATGCGTGTTCAACAACTCCTTGTGCAGCAACAGTTTTACCACCACCAGTACTTCCTGCAATAATTGTGTGAGTCATCAAATTATCAACATCAAAATAAATATTCTTATCAGTCTCACTAAGAAGACCTAAATGTACTCGTGAATCTTTTTTCTCTAAAGGTAAAGATTTCAAATATAATGGAAGATGATAACGTTTCTTTCTTTCCTTAGACCAACGATATACAAAAATTCCTCCTGCAACTAATCCAAAAGATAACAAAATATAAACATAGTACCAAAGTTTCAATCCAAATAATCGTCTATTCAAAACAAAGATATTCAATTTTAATGGAACAACTGAAAAAGTAGATATTGTAGAACCTTGATAAGGATATACTAATTCTCCTGATAAAATATATGTTCCCATATCAAAAGATTCTGGTATTTCAAAAACAACAACATCAGAAAAAAATTCTTCAACATGTAAAGAATACTCTTGTGATAATAAATTTTCTCTTGTTTGAGTATCCAATAAAGATATAATTAATCGCGAATCAACTGAAACAGGCAAGGGATTATTAACTTGCAATTGAATCTTTAAATCCTCAGTAATAGAACCTTCATTAATTGGATCTAAAATTAACTCAATTTGATTAGCCCGACTATGTAACACATCAATTATAACAGGCATTTTATACTTTTTCTCTTGAAAGAAAAAATCAATAAAACCAATATATAAGTTAGGTATTACAGAATAGTTAGCTTTTATGCTTATTGGAAGGATAACTGTTTCTTGTGGCTTTATAGTGAACATTCCTATCTTTGTTTCTATATTGTTTAAATCAAAAGAAATAAATTTTGAAACATTTTTAGATACATTAAAACTAACTTCAATTGATGTATCTAAGGTATTAGTTAACTGTAAATTTTCTGCAAAATATTCTCCTGGAAATATAACTTTCTTAATTTTACCTGGATAAAATTTAACATGACTATAAGTATCATTAATTTCATCTAAACTGTCTTCTAGAGGTTTTAATAATTCACTAGTCTCTTTTCTTAAAATTTCTTGAGACTTAGAAAATTCTTCATCCAGTATCCTTCTAACTAAAGCTTCATTTGCTAAAACAGCTGAAGCTAAACTAAGTATTAGTATCAAGAATAATACTAAATTCACCTCTTTTTTATAACAATTTAAAGATTTCATCTATTGAATCCTCAGGCCATTTCTGGCTTTTAAGCTTTTGTCGTATTTGAGATTCACTTATTCCTTTTTTAATATAACCTTTAACAGTATCACGCATATTTAAAATGTGTTCTGCTGCAATAATATCTGTTTCAATATTCTTTAATTTCTCTTGTGCGTTAGTATAATACCTATCTATATAATTTTTTTGCAAGGCATTAATATCAGAACTGATGTATTTCATATTCAATTCCAACATTTTAGTATTTACACCCGAACGTTTTAGATTATCTACTCGTGATTGAAAATTAGAGTATTGAGTATTAACATCATCCTCTTTAGTTTTTGAAGGAGTTTCTTTAATTACAGGAATATCAATACTTGATTTTCTAGAGCTAGACTTTGGTTTAGAAACTTCAATATCTGAAAATTCAGAAATCTTAGATAAATTCACAGAAGACGTTTCCTTAGTACCCTCCAATTTATCTAAAAATTTATTATAGTAATTAGAGCTTCCAGAAGATTCTACCTTCTCAACTTTCTTAACGCCAATAGAACCGCCGTGTGCTTTTCTCGCTCGCTCTATATCATCACGTAATTCATCCATATCAATTTTTTCAATTGGAACTTTTTCTCTAGTCAATCCATGTGCTTGAAGTGATTCATCTAAACGAGATGTCAATCCTTCTAAATACATATCAACCATTGTAAATGAACCTGAAGCTAATTTCTCTTTTGCTAATTTTATTTCAAGATTAAAATCAAAAACATCAACCTCGTGTTTTTCTAGCAAACCAACATTGTGAATTATTTCTTCTAACTTATTACTATAACCAATATATTTTTCTAAATCTGCTTCTTTTAATCTTCTTGGACTATGAAGTAAAGGTCTAAAATTAACCATAAATGGTTTACCTTTGTTATATGCTGGATTGTTCATCATACCGTTTCCAGTTTCTGCCTTAACAACACTACGTAAAACATCTTCACCATACTTCGTTTTCAAACGCTGTAAGTCAGCTTCATCCTTAGTTCTCATTTGAACTTCGGTGTTAATGTTTGCCTTAATTTCCCCAACGAAATCTGACAAAACCTGTGAAATTAATACTAATCCAATTCCCCACTTCCTAAATTCCCTACATGCACGTTCAATCTGAACAAAACCTGCACCACTTCCACCAAACTTAGGAAGAAGCCTATGAACCTCATCATAAACCATCAGATTCTTTAAATGAGAATCCTCATCCAAACCCTGACTGAAAACTTGTTTAACAGTACTTGCTACAAAAATATCAATTTCCCGAGGTTCTAATTTATGCAACGAAAATACAGTTATTTCGCCAGGATTCATGTGTTTTTTTAAATCAATTTTTTGCAAAGCATCTTCAATAACAACAATAGTTCCAGGATACGACCGAGCATCTTTTCTCCGTAGACCAAATTTAGAATAATAATTAAACATTCCATTATCATCATTCTTTCTAAAAAATCCAGTCCACTGTGCAGTTGGATCAAAAACAACAACACCAATATTTTTATCTAATGCGTGTTCTACAACTCCTTGTGCCGCAACAGTTTTACCACCACCAGTACTTCCTGCAATAATTGTGTGAGTCATTAAATTATCAACATCAAAGAAAACTTCTTTTTCATACTCACTAAGTTTTCCTAATGGAACTCTACTTTCTGTTTTAACCAAAGGAAGTTCTTTAAAAAACACAGGTAAATGATATCTTCGAGATTTCTCAACAACAACTTGTTGAACTTTTACTCCACCTAAAACAACAGTAATCAACAAAATAAATGATAAAATCACCCAAATTGGAACACCATAAATTTCTCTATATAGCAAAGGATTTACAATTTCAAATCTATTAACACGTGAAAATTCTTTCACAAATCCATTTAATGCATAAGAAATTTTAGTCTTGACATAATATTCTCCTTCTGAAAGATTTTGGGGAATTGACAACAAAGAAACATTATTATAATAAGTATTCAAATCAATTAAATTTGAGATCTCATATAATAAATTATTATTCATATCATATACTTCAAAACCTAAACTAACATTCTTCATCTCATCAGACGGATTATAAAGTTCAATATCTAGACCTAAATTCTTTCCAAGAACAACATAATCTCCAAGAAGTTTAACAAACATTTGCAACTGCAAAGAATCTTGTTCAATTACTCTTAGACTAACAGGTAATCGTATTGCATCTGAACCAACAACAATCTCAAAATTACCATTATATACGCCCGTTGGATAATCTTTTGGAATATGTAATTTCAATAATAACTGAGATTCTCTCATTGCTTTCAATGTAAACTCAGAAGTATTTATTGTAAAAAAATCACTTAAACTATCACTATAACCTAATTTTACTTGTAAATCAACTCCTTGAGAATTTTTCAAAAATAAGGGAATAGAAAGATTCTCACCTTGATATAACATCCTAGTAATATCTTCAAAATTTAATCCATATTTTTTATTAAATTCTTCAAATGTCGATAAACTATCCAAATAAGGATCAATTATAGAATGAGTCTCATTTAAAATTTCCTGCCGACTCTCATTTAATTTTTCTTCTAAAACTTTCTTAAGTACTGACGGATTAATTTGACCACTACTTGTTTGAGTATTCATAGAAATAAAATTATTTTGATCTATTGGTGGAACATCATGAACTAAAGCAATTGCACTCTGACTAGTAAAATTAAATGGAGAATAAAAATAAGTATTTCCATCAATATTGACATATGATCGTTGATCAATTTTTGTCCAAGTTCCCAAACAAGATTCATTATTAAAATCCCACAAATTACATTGATATAAAAACATTTTATTTATATCATCAACTACAACATCAGAATAATCAATATAGATTCCTGCTAATGAATTAAAAGGAGAATCAAACCCATAAACTTTGTAAACTTTCCTATCATCAATAGTATAACCATTTACGTCATCTTTCATATCAACATCAATAAAATCAAATACATTACTAACATTATATAAATCAACATTTCTAAGCATCAAATAAATCTTCAAATCAATACTTGAGTTTAACGTCAATGAATAATTTCTTCTATGAACTATTTCATCATAAGAACCAAAATCATCCATAGGTACTTCAAACAATGTTTCATCAACATGATAAGGATTTGATAAAATCATATTTCCTTTATATCCATGACCAACTCTATCATTTACCTTACCAAAAATTCTTGTTTTATTATAGACTCCAAACCACCAATTATATGTACCCATATGTCTAATATCAGAACCATTTAATACAGACTCATTTGTCGAATAATTATCATATGCAATAAATTTAACACGGTAGTCACCACTCACCATATTAAATAACTGAACGGAATAAGTATCATCACCCTGATATGTCAAATTATATCTTTCAGTTACATTAGCACCGGACGCATTTAAATGTGTCAAATTAATATATGTTTCATTTACTTGAACGTTATCAAATATTTTAACCCGTAAATTCATATTCTCTCCTGGCTCAATAAAATCAGCATATGGATCTTCAAACCAAGGAGGAATTACATCTACATAAATTAAAGAATTATTTTCAAAAGCAAACGCTTCAACATTATTATAAATTGCAGTAAATTTCAAATAATTACTTATTGGGTTATGCTCTATTTCTGGTGCGGCAAATTGGAAATACCAAATTTCATCAGATGCATTATATGAACTTAAAATAATTTCAGAAGGTTCACCTGAAACATTTAATACAAAATAAACATTATCACTCAAAGGAAGTCCGTTATAATAAACTCTAGCTTTTGCATTCAAGAGATCTCCCGCATATAAATCTCTATAAGGAGAGATTTCAGTTGGATAATCCAAAAATACTCCAAACGGTACAACTTCTAAATCGACAGAAATATTCAATTGATTAGGAGTTATTGTATCGGATACTGCATCAAAAACAATATATCCTGTAAAATTACCCACTGTTTCATTAGTTGCATAATAAACAGGAATTCTAGTTTCTGACGATTTTAATGCTATTGCAGAAGTATTTTGGAAAAACAAAAAGTCACTAGTATTAATCGTTGAATTAGTGTTTGGCAAATTTAATATAGTAAAAGGAATGTTTCCGGTTGATTGTGTTTGATAGTTGTAAACCGGAATATAACCTAAAAATGCCGTTTGGTTATATGCTATCTTCCTACTTATATGTTCTTCAGTAACAATTCCACCATCAACAATAGACCATTTTGATGCTCCAACAACAACAGTGATTGGAATTTCAATTGAACAAGCAGAAGAATATCTACAATAGTTTGAATTATTTGAAACATTAACTAACAAAGTAAATTCATAATCCCAACTAGTTGCAGGATAATGATAATTTAAAAATTCATATGTGTAATTTGATGAAGGAATATTCATTGTTAAATTAACAATCATATCAGATAATTTTCCTAAATGAGACAAATTACCAAATGCAGTAATATTAAACCAATCTAAACTCATCAAAGTTGGCGGTGATGTTTGAGGAATAATTGTTAAAGTTATATTTTCTAAAGGTGTTGTACCAAATGCTTCAATCGTAAAATTTGATATAACCTCATCATGACCTGGAGTTATCAAAGCGTTAATCTCATCAGTATCCGAATGAACAACGGTATTATTCAATACATCAATTAAAAATTCTTGTGAAACAACAACATATTCATTACTTGGATTCATCCATCTAAAATAAATTTTTATAGTGTTGTTGCCAATTGTTGCATTAGGATAAATTTTATAGTTTGATAATCCAAAACAATTACCAGATGCCAAAATATCTCCACAAGAAATACTATAATTTGTATAAGTAATGTTAAAAGTTTCAAAATCTGCAGGAACAGTTGTAGATATTGCATTCAAAAATTCTGCCTTACTATTTGTTACATTTATTTGAACTCCTTTCGGTATTGAAAAAATAAAACTAGTGTTGAACATTGGCGTTAAACCAATATTTGTTGCATTGAATGCAATTGGGAATTCATAGCGATTAGAACGTGTTAAATTATTCAAAGTCATATTTTGAAATGGATCTATTGTCAAATTTACATATGTAGAATTCAAGATATTAACTATTCCCACTAATTGATGTCCAGTATTTCCAGAACTATCATTCGAATAAACATACACATCAAAGACTCCACCAAAAGATGGAACAAATAGTGCAGAAAAATCATAAGTCGTTGCATTGACTGTAACCCTAGTTACTAAAGTCACATTCTGATCATGATAAGAATTATTAAACCTAAACCAAACTTGTGAAACATTAGATAAATCAGATACTCTTGCATCTAAATCAAACGTAAAATAATTCACATATCCTTGAAGCGGCGTAACATTTGCTGAAATAATTACTGGAGGATCTATATCTGTTACATTTGCCACTTTTAATACTGAAGCCAAAGATGGAGTATATGGCTTTGATGTTGAAATTTCACAAAATAAACTTCTAAGACCAGGTACTGATGGTGTCCAAATAAACCGTGCAACTCCAGAACCATTTGTAAGAGATGAACCAACAACTGCTGCTTCTTCTTTCAAAGTCACAAGATAATTAGAAATCACTTGATTAGTATCAGAAGTATTCACACCACATAATATTTCAACAGGATAACCTAATCCAAAATTATTCGTTGCAGGTCCCACAAAATAAACCTTTGAATAAGTCCAAATTGAATAGTTAATTGTATCATTATAACTTACATAATTTGGACCTGAAACTTGTAAAGTCAAATTATGATCACCTAGTGGTTCAGCAGATGAATCAAAATAAAAATTATTTCCTACATTCAACAAAACATAATCATCATACCAAGTAAACGTAGAACCAATAACAGGACCACAACTATCAACAGCAGTCGCATTCATTAAAATATTTCCAGTACGATAATTAATTGAATCATCCAAAGGACTCAAAAAAGTTATAGTAATATTGCTATCCTTTACAGTTATATTCTGCGTTACATTATAATATGATGAATTCCAATAAGGACTACTACCAGTAATAAAAGTTTTTAATTCTAATTCACCTAAATTAAAAGAACAATTTCCACGAACATCATTAGATATCAAACAATCGCCTGTTGCATTAGTTATATTCCAACCTAAATATTTATCATCTAAATAAAAAGTACAATTATAACCTGCAAAATCTAAACTATTATTTTTCCAATCAATTAAATTTGCAACAATTGGTGAAATTTCATTTCGTAAAATATAAGAGGTATTAGCTTCTAATTTTACCAAACCCATCAAATCAATTGTTCTATTTTCTGAAAGAACACCTACCTTACCAAATGCTTCAGCATATACTGACCAATTATAAGTTCCTGGCACAAGAACCAAACTTGGTTGATATAAACAACTATATGTTCCATTAGAGTGATTAATTTCTGTCAAACATGAGCCTGCTGGAATATTCCAAGTTATATCAGCATTTAGTATTGGATTTAAGCCATCAAAAACATCAGCAGTTAAATTAATAACAGTCGGATAATAATATGAATCATTATATGTTGAAACCATAGTATTATTTTCAGGACTAGTTAAATTGACGTCCATAGGATCAAGCATATCAACATAAACAATAACACTAGAGTTCTGTTCTGATAAAACATTTGATCTATTGTAAAATAAACCTGAATTAAAATTCAAACCACAAGTTAAATTATAATTCGCATCTGCAGAAATATTTCCAGAAGTATTCCAATTATAATACGCTACGCCATTTTGTGAGACATTAGTAAACATATGTATTCCATCTACATAGAAATTAACATTATATCCTGTTAAATTATAACCTAATTCAGAAATTGAAACATTTGCATCAGTAACATTACATCGTAAAGTAACAATATCTCCTTCCATATAAGTTCCTAATGCAGGAATATCTGTCGCACCAAATATTTTTCCCCAACCCCATACTGAAACTGAAACATTATCAACAATTGATGTAATAGAAGGAACAGTTACATTTGCATAAATCATTGATGGTCCTAGCAAAATACTATCATTTATATTCCAAAAATAAGAATCTTGATTTGACAATGAAACAATAGAATGATTCATCATATCAGAAGAACTATAATAATACCAATCTACATCAAATACAACTATATCGTTAAAACAACTATCTTGAACACTAACATTTAACCAAACATCGTCTGTCCTATATTTTCTAACATTTTGCAATGGCGAAACAATATTAAGATTAAATGAACTATCTTCTAAAGTAATGTTACCAGTATCATTATTTTTTAAAACATAAAAATCGGAATCTGCCCAAGCCAAAAAAACAGTTACATTATAATCACCTGATGGAAGTTCTGAATAACAACTAGTATCAGTCATCCAAGTATAATTACAATATCCTGTTGAATTCATACCAGTTGTACCATTATATATTCCATCAATATACCAATCACAACCAAAACTAGATAAAATCGGTTGTGAAGAATAATCTAGTAATCTTGCAAAAAGATCAGCATTTGCACTTCGTGCAAAAACTAAATCTTTAGATACAAAATCTAAACTACCGAATGCTTTAATATTCAATGTATGATTTTCTGACCAAGATGAATTTAATTTGAATTCTTTTACTGCTTTTGCAGACCAATTATAAACTCCAGGAACTAAATCATCTTTAGGATCATATAAACAATAGTAAGTTCCATTTCCTACTTCAACAACACCAGTTATACAATCGTCATCACTATCACCAAATACATCAAAATAAATTGTTGCATTAGTAATATTACTTCCATCTGAATCTGTAACATGAACTGATAAATTTGCAAATTCAGGATATCCTGAAACATTAACTCTACCAACAGATGTTCCATTAGGTAAAAGACTTTCAATAAAAAGTTGTTCAAATAAATCAACACGAACTTCGTGTGTTATTGACGAAATTCCACCAAAAACAGTATTAAATTTTAAAGGTTCAGTAGTAGTATTACAAGTGATATTAATTAGTTGATCTGCAGTTATTGATGATATATCCCAAATAATATGCGCAATACCTGATGCATTAGTATTAGAAGAACCAATCAAATCCGTATCATTATAAAAATAAACAGTTTTATTATATATTGGTGATTGTGCTGAAATTTTTGGAAGATCATAATCAGTAACATTACAATATAAATCTGCAGAAAGACCATATACTGAACCACTATCTTCTGGATCCATTTCTGAAATATTAACAATACTATGAATTAAAAAAGTTCCATTAATTTGAGCACGTTCAATATTTCCCCCACCATTATCAATTTCTGCCCACCAACTATAATTACCAGGAATTGAAGTATCTGCAGGATTATATGTACAATTATAAATTCCACCCGTATAATTTATTACTGGAGTACACTGACCTAAATCTGTTTGAATCAATAAATTCTGCCCTTCAACATCTCCAGAATCCATCGTTAAATGAACTGAAAATGTAATTTGATTTGGAAGTAAAGATGCTGTTCTATAAACAATAGTATTGTTTGGGGGATAATCATACGTAAAATTAATACTATCATGAACAATATAATCTGCAGACGTATAATGATAAGAATTATACCAAGTTCTATTAATCCAAAATGAAAGATAATCATCATCCATAAACATTGGAGTTGCCGGAGGAATAGTAAATCCTCCTATAAAATCATTACAATTAGGAGTATCATTTACAATAACGTCTCTCCAATAAACTGTAAAATTTACAGAACCACCTAAATTAAAACCATAATCATCTATTACTTGTAAAAAAGTCCAATTTATTTCATTAGGATATTCTGAACTGATTTGTCGACCAACATCTCCACCAGAAACTGGACTTAGAGTCGGATTTGATGGTATTGTAAAAATTGTACCCCACACATTAACATTAAAAAGACTACTTTGATTTGCAAAATAAGAAGAATCTTGCAATGCAAAATACCAACTTGTCGGACCTGGAGTAAAACTAAATCCTGGATCAAAATCTAAAGATAAATAACCAGTCAAATTAGTTGCAGTTAAAGAAAAGGAACTTGCTCCAACATAAGGTCGTCCTAAAACACCTTCAGAAACATAACTAGATGTATCTAAATCAAAAATTCTAACACTCAATTTTGTTTTTGCTGTTCCAGATCTATTAACATTAGAATTATTTCCATAAAAATATTCAACACTTGCATAATGTTTTCTAACAATAAAATCATTATAATTTGAACTAATTATTCGTGGATGATATCCATCAGTATAATTAAAATAATACTCAACCATTCCTATCCAAGATGATTGAACAATTACATCAAATGAAGCATTAGCTCCCGCAGCAATTTGTTTCCAATCATATCTTGAAAAAGTTGAACTTCCAGGAGTACGTAAATATAAACTAACATTTATCAAATCACTCTCAGCGTCAGCAATTGTAACATTAAAAGTAATATTTTCTCCCCAAGGTGGATTATAATCCTCTAAATAAACATTTGTTAAATATGGAAAATAATTATTAAACCTATGAACATAATATTGTATACTTGATGCAGCTGCTAAAGAATTTAATCTAATTTTTACAAAATCAACAATAGTATTATCATCAGTATCTTCAAAACAAGTTCCAAATGTCCTACCATCATGATTGAATACATCAAAATCAGGAGAAGGAGAATTACAACTTTCACGATCAATTATCAAAGGAGTAATATCATAAAGTGTCAAACCAGATTTATAATACAAAGTATCATTATTAATATTTCCAAGATTAGTTAAATTAAATTCTAAAATAGTATTTGTTAATGCAGATGAAACATTGCTTGTCAAAGTGTAAGTAATATTTGTTTCAGATGCACTTGAACTACTGCTAGTAGTATAATAAGATTGATAACAACTCTTATAATCACTAGTCCAATAATATGCATTTGGAGGAGTTGTTCCATTTCCAAGTACAACATAGGGATTTGTTGTAATATCACACATATTCAAAGTATCAGTATAATTTGAATAAAATCTTCCATTAAAAAAACAACTTGACGCCGTCCAATCCATAGCCAAATAATTGAATAAAAGATTATCATAAATTTGATCATTATAAAATATCCGTGCATGTTCATAAGGGTAACTCACATTTGCAGTTATATTATCAAAACTATAAAACGAACTTTCAATTGCATAATCTAAAACTCCAGTTAAATTATAAACATAGTCTACTGAAAACCCAACAGATATCTGACCATAATTACTTGCAGTAACACGAATAGGCACAGAACATAAATTTGAACAAGTTGACAAATATTCAGATAAATTACCTGAAAAGAAAAAACTTTCATTACTGGAAAAAATACCTGGATTTTCAAAAATTAAATCTGCACCAACATAAACACTAACATCTTGAGGATAATTATTTCCATTTTGAATATACCATGCTTTTGCATCGTCTGCAACAATTAGTTCATTTCCAGATTGACTATTTACATCATAACTAAGCATATCCATTACTGCTCCAGCACCAGTGTCATAATCCCAAAGTATACCTAGACCAGTAGAATATATAACAAAATGACCTGCTAAACCACCACCTCCAGAAAAACCAGCAACTAATTCATTTCCTGCAGATGTAGACATAACATCTGAAATTAAAAGTTTTGATGCACGACTAGTTATATCGTAACTTACAGAATTTAACTTAATAAGATTATTACTCATTATTGAAATTGAAGAACCATTAACAACAGCAATTTCATTTAAACTTGAACCGCCATTTAATTCTCCAACTGCTACAGAGTAAGGATTAGTTACAGGCACAGAACGCAAAAACCCAGCTTGATAATCATAGACTCTAGTAACATCATCACCAGTACTGACAACAATAATTTCATCATTTGCACTAGCATCAACATTTCCACAAGCAACATCTTTAATACCATTTGCAAAACCTAATGCAGAATTTAATAATGTTCCATCATCATCATAAATAAACAAAGAATTGTCAGTTACAACAGCCAATTCATTCAAAGCATCACCATCTGTTTGCATTAATTCAACATCTATAATATCATTCATGGAAGGAGTATCATTCCATTCCGCATAAATTCCCGCATTTGTTGCACGCACAACATAAATAGAATTTTGTGATGTGTAAACTACTTCATCTAAAGGAAAACTGGTATTAAATTCTCCAACCAAAACATTTGAAAAAATATCTGCTGATTCAATAGTGTGATTAATATACCACTCAGATGTTGAATCATTATAACCATAAATTTCTAAAACTCCATCTAAACCAGTAACAATGCTTGTTTGATTCGTGACATTTCCTGCAGAAATACTATAGATATTAGTATTCTCTCCTTGTATTGATGTTGAAACAGTACCAGCAATATTAAATCCAGCAACAACACTATCAGATTCTTCAGGCATGTAAAAATTTACAGTTTGATCAAGTGTACCAGAAACTACAAAGATTTTCTGTGTTTCTGAATCTGTAAAATGATCCTGAATAAATGGAACAGTAAGATTATACAAATTTAATAGATCGCCATCTTGATTTGCCTCTGCTGCAGCATTGCTTGCAATGACGTAATCAGTACCGTATTGAATTCTTATATGATGCTTTCCGCTTGTTAATTCTTTAACAACCAAAAAAGTTGTTACATCACAATCCCAAGACGAAATAACATAATTTGAATTTACAAGATTCAATAAATCACTTCTCTCTTCAAGACCACAATACAAAGCATCAACACGCAAATCCAAATCAAAAACAGTATCTATCCCTGAAAAAGTAAGATTGTCAATTCCAAGAGTATCAAATGCAATAATCCAATTATGACCTTTAACTGGATATGACTGAGTATTATGTAAATAAATAGACGAACCATTAAAATCAACGTCAGAAGTGTAGAAACTAGTCTGCAAACTAGTTAAAAGCAGCAAGATAATTCCTGCAACAAGTCCCACCTCTTTTTTCATCTACTTCTCACCTTATTGTATGTCGTCCAAATAGTACTAAGACTTTTATCCAACAATACCGATACATCCTTTATTTTCATTCCTTGAGTATCGACCAAGAACATTACAACATTTTCCAAAACACTGTTTTTTAAAACATAACTAGAAAGGGGCATAACACAAGAAAAATCTAACTTTAAAGAAAGATTTCGTTTTTGAGAATTTCTATATGTAGTCCAAACACTACTTTCACTTTTTCCCAAATATTGAGAAATTTCCTTATGACGCAAATTCAGATTTTCTTTTAAATATTTGACAATTGATTCATATGGACTAAATCCAGAAGCAAAAATAGAAATAGGAATTATTAATTCATTTTTTGAAACCAAAGAATTGAACTGAGCGATTAAATCTTTGACATCACCACTCTTTTTTATACGCTCAACAAGAACCTCAAAAAGAAACTTGCCTTCTTCTTCAGAAAGCAAACTACAAAACCTTTCAAATTCATGTAACAAGCGTTCATCATTAAACTTCTTAAAACTATCAAGAATTGAAACAGATTCTGTAAAATGACCTAACCCTTTCCCCACTTCCATAATATAGTAGTAAATAATATATAAATCATTTAAAAATATTTCGATTTAATAAAAATAAAATACAAAATAATGGTAAAAAAACATAAAAAAATAAAAAAATACAGCAAAAAATCAAAAAAAAACTATTTTTTAAACAAAAAATAATAAAATATACAAAATAATAACAAAAAAAATCAAAAAAACTAAAAGAAAAGAAAAAAATAATAGTAAAAATCAAAAATAAATTAAAATAAATTAAAATAATAACAAATTTAATAAAAAATAATAAAATAAATCAAAAATAACAATAATTATTTAAAAATAATCAAAAGAAACATTGTGAATATATTTGTTTTTAACAATTCCAAATAAACTAACCAAAGAACAAACATCTGCCGAAAAAGACATTTCTAAAGGAGATTTTGCAAAAGAAAAAACAGACATTCTAAAATCATATTTTTTAGATAAAGTAAAATTTTGATTTAGT
This sequence comes from Candidatus Woesearchaeota archaeon, assembly GCA_016938695.1. Taxonomy (GTDB): domain Archaea; phylum Nanobdellota; class Nanobdellia; order Woesearchaeales; family JAFGUC01; genus JAFGUC01. The sequence goes on from JAFGUC010000043.1 coordinate 181,186, forward strand.
CTACCAAGAAAATCTGAAAATAAATCAACTACATCAAATTTAAGGCATTCTGCAACCAAAATGTTATTGTCATGCAAAGATTTAGCAACCACCTGATTCATTCCCGAATTTCTAATGTGAGTATATTTTTTCCTACCAGTACTTGTTAAATTCAACAAAATATCAATCTCTGAAAAATTAGACAAAGACTCAAAAGAAGAATTTAAAAGATCAAGTACAGATAAATAACCCTTGGATTTAACAGACATTATTTTATTAGATTCACACAAGACTCCAATTCTAACAGGAAAATTAAATTTAATAGAAGGTACTTCACTTATAGAATCATACACAAAAATAATAGAATCATAACCTAATTCTTGTGCTTTAACAATGAAATCAGACTCATTACTTGAAGGAAAAACAATATCAAAGACCATCTTTAATCAAAACCTTAGCAAATTATATAAAGATTTTCCAACAATATAAAAAGATATGCATACGGCACCAAAATACAAAATAACTAAAGAACAAATTGACAAGCTAATTAAAAATGCAATTACTGTTCAAAAAAATGCATATGTTCCAGTAACAGAATATGGAGTTGGAGCATGCGTTCTAACAGAAGATGACAAATTTTTCAAAGGATGTAATGTTCAAAGTGTAATCTCGGGACTTGGAACATGTGCAGAAAGAAATGCAATAGACAACGCAATAACCAACAAACAATACAAATTTAAGGCGATTGCAATTGCATCAAAAGACGGTGTTGCACCATGTGGAATGTGTCTGCAATATCTAAATGAATTTTCAGAAGTGTCAAAAAAAGACATAATTATAATCTGTACGACATTAGATAAAAAAATAGTCAAAAAAACAACACTATTAAAAACAGTACAGGACCTATATGGACCAGAAGAAGGAAAAAAAGACCTAACGAAGTACAAAAAATGATGAAAAGAGTACAAAAAATAATTAGTGAATGTGGAATTACATCTAGAAGAAAAGCAGAAGAATTAATTGAAAAAGGAAAAGTAAAAGTTAACGATAAAGTAATTACTATAGGTGACAAAGCAGACATTACAACAGACAAGATAGTTGTTGAAGGTAAATTGCTAAAACCACAAAAAAGAGTTTATCTTGCATTAAACAAACCAAAAGGATTAGTCACAAGTACAAAAGATCCACACGAAAAAACAATAATGGATTTAGTTCCTCAAAAATATAGAAAATTAAATGTTTTTCCTGTTGGAAGATTAGATAAACATACCGAAGGATTATTATTCTTAACTAATGACGGAGATTTTGCAAATCAAATAATGCATCCAAGTAACAAAACTGAAAAAAAATATGAAGGAATTGTTGCAGGAAATCTTTCCAAAGAAAATGTTGACAAAATTAGAAGTGGAATTGTAATGGAAGAAGGAATTGCAAGATGCAAAATATTTACAAAACCAATGGAAGGAAATACATTTTTCATCATTACAATAAAAACAGGATGGAACAGACAAGTTAGACGAATGTTTGAAGCAGTAGGACACAAAGTAATAAACCTGAAAAGAACAGCAGTCGGAAATTTTACACTCGACCATCTTGGAAAAAAAAGAATTCAAGAATTAAGTTCATACGAAATGAAGAAAATTTAATTTTTTTTATTCAATCTTTCTAATATCAAACATTTACTACATAATTCATTTGGAGAAGGGTCTCCACAACTTTTGCAATATCCTGCAGGAGCAGAAACTTTTTGTTTTAATTCTAGTAAAATTTTCAAAAAAGAATCTATTATTTTTCTCTTTGTTCCACGCTTTTTAGATTCTATTAAATTCAAATTTGTTCTAACTTGTGCTCGAAAAGATTCATTAGCATAAGGACATTCAATAAATCCAACCCTAAAACCCATAAGTACAGTATACAACATAACTTCCTTTTCTGTCACAAAATATAGTGGCTTATACCTCTTTGAAAATAAAGAATCTGTTGTAATTCCAGTCACAGGACCTAAACGTGACAATAAATCCAGTCTATTGGTTAAATAATTCATGATCACTGCTTGTGCTTCATCATCTAAATTGTGGCCCAAATATATTGACCCGTAGCCTAATGAAAATTTATTCAAAAGATTTCGTCTAAAAACACCACAAACACTACAAGGTTTCTCTCCCAACACCGATAAAGCAGTATCTAATGTCTGACCAAATTCTTTCGAAAAAGAAACAATATCATATTTAATATCAAAAGTTTTACAAAAATATTTCAAATCTTCTATTGTTTTTTCTCGATATCCAAGAATTCCTTCATCAATTAACAAAGCCTTTGCTTTTCCAAAATATTTTTTGACAAGATATAAAGTTGTCAATGAATCTTTCCCACCACTAGTTGCAACTAAAGGAATATTAGAAGGAAACATTTCATATTTCTCAATTGTTTCAAAAACTTTTTTTTCAACATATTCAATAAAATGACTCTTGCACAAACTAGGAAACTCAGCTACAGCAACAGAATCACAAATAGAACATTTCATCTAACCACCAGAAACCACATTAATTAACAAAATAACATCACAATCCTGAAGCTTAGAATCAGATGTCAAAATTTCACCAAGTCTACTAACCAAAAATTCTTCTAAATTCAAGTCTAGCTTAACAAATAAAGATTTAACAGTGCCAGTAAACTTCAACGTTTTACGCTCTCCAGATTCAAATACAACATCCATTTTTAAAAAACCAACATAGTCATTTTTAATAGTTTCTGTTTTTTCGCAAAAAAATTAAAACTGCATCTCAAATTTCTTATCTTGAAGGTCTTTTTCAAGATTCTCCAAATCATCTTCATGACGTTTTTTCTTCTTTTCAAAATCACTCAAGTTCAAACCATATACAAGCATGGTTGTTCCAACAATATCATAAAATAAAATAGGCAAGAAAAATTTCTTTGCATCCATAAAGAAAAATATAATAGAACCCACAAAAAAAAACAAACCAAATGCAATTGAAATTGTTTTGTATGTAACAGTATCTCTATGATGAATCTGTCGCTGGTAAAATTTTCCAGCGTCTTCATTTTCAAGCATCGTTAAAGATGCATCATCATCGTCTCCCAACAAAAACACCTAATTTATATCTTGATAATACCAATTTTTCTGTGCAATTCTTTCTTTAATTTCATCAATCTTCTCTTCATAAGACAATACTTGTTTATTATAACTTTGAATTTGTAACGCATAAACTAAAATCGTTGCCCCAACTATATCACAAAACAACAAAGACATAAAAAATTTCTTTGAATCTAAAAAAAATAGAATAATAGAAGATACAAAGAAAAATCCACCGATAAAAAAAGAAATTACAATAGACATCTGCATCTCCATATGCCATGATTCACGTAAATTCAAATTATCTAAATTAGTTCCATCACGGCTTAATCGTTCATCATAACTAACCTTAGAAATTCCAGTAAATAAAAATATAATCCCTGCTAAAGATATAACAATAGCCCAAAGAAATAATTCTTTTGAAATTATTAATAACGAAATCGAGATCACAAAAAAAATAAATCCAATCAAAACAGAACTAGCTTTACGTACAGAAACTACCTCTTTTTCAACATTGGTTTCAAATTCAACCATATATCCTCTAAATACACAAACAATAATTAAAACTTTTCTGTTTAAACTACATCAATATGGCTATCAAAATAGCTTGAAACAATCTTAATAATATCTTCTTCGTGACCAGCACCAACAACAGCCAGAACACGTCGATTTTTATGCATCAAAAAATATAATCGCCTAGCCATCAAATAATTTCTTTCTTCAACCAAAACAGAATAGATAGTCGGAAAATCAGACTTCATCTTAAGCATTAATTCTCTAATCATATCTGAAGAAGGTACCTTAGATAAATCCAAACTAACTAACCCATATTTCTTTGCATACTGTTTTGGAAAAAATAATGAAAACAATAAATGTTTCACAAATCTAAACTTTTCTTTAAATGTTAATTTTTTAGATATCTTTGATAAAACCAATTCAAGATCAGAATCTATTAAACTTACAGGTATTTTTCGAGATCTTGCTTGAGTAAATGCTTCAAGCATATCTGAACCAGGTTTTATACCTAAACTCTTACCAATTTTATCTTGAACAGTTTTCGCAATCAATCCAAAAATAAAACCTTTAACTCCTACTTTGAAAATCATAGATAAAGAAAATTTTTTAGAAACCGCTTCAGGATGAAGTAAAGCATACAGTCTTTTTTTATCTAATTCTATTGCAACTACATCAAAACCCAATTCTATTTCTGTCTGGATTTTTTTAACACTTTCACTAGAAACATGACTAGTTCCAATAATCACAAGGTTTCTATACTCCATAAAACACAACAAAAGAGCTTTTATTTAAAAATACATAGTAAAAAAAAATAGTAAGCTATATAAATGAAGTAACGCTTCAATAATAATAAATTTAGGGATATTGGGGAGGAGTAAAAATGCTTAAGATGAAAAGAATTCAAGAATGCTACGATATGAAAGTGTTTACTGATGCTGGAGATTACTTTGGTGACGTTGAAGAAGCAATTTTGAATACTAACAAAGTTTTCGGATGGAGAGTTAAAGCAACCAAAAACTCATATTTAAACAAAGTTCTTGGTAGTGCAAAGGGCGTTATTGTGCCACATCAACTTGTTAAAGCTACAGGGGACATAATGATTATTTCAAAATCTGCTGTACCTTCATACAATCCAGAAGAAGAATAAGAATGGAAATTAAACTTCTGATAATTCTTTTCCTTTCTGCTTTTATACCACAAGTAATTAAACTTAGTCTTGAAAAATACAAAGCTAAAAAAGACAAGAAGATAGAATTCTCATTATTCAAATCACTTGCTGAAACAGGTGGAATGCCATCAAGTCATGCAAGCATGATTACTGCGGTTGCAACAGGAATATATCTTATTGAAGGAATTTCAATTTTGTTTGTTGTCACTCTTGCTCTTGCATTTATTGTAATAAGAGATGCTACCGGAGTTCGTTATGCTGTTGGAGAACAAGCGCAAACACTAAATAGATTAATAGACAGTAAATTAATAAAATTTAAAACTCCTAAAAAAGTAAGAGTGGTTAAAGGTCACACAGTACCACAAGTCTTAGTCGGAATTGTTATTGGTTTTATTGTCGCAATAATTGTTTTCAAATTTTTTTAAATAGAATAATTTTCTGATTTCAATTTTGTCAAATCTTTAGAACTAAAATTAGAAACATCTGCAGATAAAACCTTAAGACCTTTAGCAGTTCCACCAACTAAATCGTGGCTAAACGGACAAAAAGCCCATAACTTTTGAATAGAACCCGGATTTACAAAAAATACCTTTAAATTTCTAAAAACAACAAGTTTTTTCCAATTGTCAAAAATAACTTTTTGGTGATATGCAGTATTATAAAAAACTAAATGAGATATTATAAAATCCTCTTTCTGCTTAGAATTAAATAATTCTACAATTGCATCAAAGTCACAGGAATCAAGAGATTGTTCAGAAAAGCCAAATTCTTTTGTAACTTTGCCCAATTTTGATTTTTCTACAGAAAAAGTATTGTCAGACAGCTTCTCAAGACCCTTAATACCATTATAATGCAAATCCTTTTGCTTCAAATAATGCATAAACCAATCAATTAATTCTGCCATTCACATAAAATAATAACTAAAGTTTATAAAATTTAATAGCCACCAGACAATCAAGAAAACAAATGAAAATAGGAAAATTAGACATAAAACCATTATTTGTAGCTCCAATGGCGGGTGTTTCAGACCCCGCATTTAGAACTCTTACAATAAGAAATGGATTTGGATTGGCTTTCACAGAAATGATTAGTGCTAACGCACTTTCTAGGCAAAATAATGCAACAATAAAACTTCTTGAAAGAACTCCTGAGGAAAAAATATTTGCACCACAAATTTTTGGGCAAAATACTGAAAATATTGTAAAAGCTGCTAAGATATTAGAAGAAGAATATGACGCAAAATTAATTGATCTTAATTTTGGATGTCCTGCGTCAAAAATAATAAAACAAGGATCAGGATCTGCACTTTTAGAAAGACCAAACAAGATACGAGAAATCCTAAATGCAGTAGTTAAATCTAGCAATATTCCTGTAACTTGCAAAATAAGAACTGGAATTTCTAAAAACAAAATTAATGCTATTGAAATTGCAACAATTGCACAAGAAGAAGGCGTTTCTGCAATAACCGTTCATGCAAGAACGCAAAAGCAAGGATACAGTGGAACTGCAGATTGGAATATCATCAAACAAGTCAAAGAAAAAGTAAACATTCCAGTAATTGGCAATGGAGATATCACAGGTCAAAAAGATATAGAAGCAATGACTGTGATGACTAAATGCGATGGTGTTATGATTGGAAGAGCAGCAATGAATAATCCTGCAATGCTAATTGGAAAAAACAGCAATAACTTTGAAGAATACATAAAAATTATTGAAAAATATAATTTAGATATAAAATTTGCAAACATAAAAATTCATGCAATGTCTTTCTCAAAAGGTTTAAATCTTGGACCAAAAAGAAGACTAGAAATCACACAAGCAAAAACAATAGAAGAATTACAAGATTTACTCAGCAATTCCTAAAAAGGAATATAATTCTTCTAAATTATTATTTATTATTAAGTCAGGGGTCAATCCTATTCTTTCAGAATATAATTCAAGTTTAGAATCATCACCAATCTCGTGCAAAAAATGTGCATCAGAATTAACAATTACTTTTTTACCTTTTCTCTTAACTAAATCCAACATCAATTTCACATTTTCTACAGTCGAATCATTAAGATAAGACAAATTTAATTCAGGTAAAATATTATGATCTAATGCAAACTCAACAACCTTCAAAAAATCAAAAGGCAATTTCAATGAATAAGGATGAGTAATTATTTTAACTGGATAATTTTTTAGAACTTCAATATAATTTTCAGTATTCTTCTCAAACCCATTATTACTTATTCCATTTGCATCTATATGTAGACCAACTAATAACAAATCTAATTTGTTTAAAGCGCGTTCATTCAAATCAATTTTTCCATCATCAAGAATATTAGCTTCACAACCCCACAAAATTTTTAGATTATCAAAATGAGGTTTTCTAAAACCCATTAAAAAATTATGAATAGAAGTATAACCTAATGCAGGTCCGTGGTCAGTAATTGCAATTAATTTCAATTCTTTTTTTTGAGCTTCACTAACAATATCGTAAAAACTACCATAAGCATGACCACTCATCAAACTATGAATGTGTAAATCTACATTTAACATTTTATAAAACCTCAAAATCTACACAAACTCTATATGTGTGTGGAGCATGATCCCCACATTTGACCCAATCTAAAACCTTGAATTTAACTTTATTTCGTTCACAAGCCAGCTTAATCTTTAAGACAGCAACGTCAGGAATTTCACCTAATTTCTCATTTAAAAAATCGTAAAAATGAACAACGGTTCCTTTCTTTGAAATTTTTAATGCGTCATCTAAAAAATCCTCTGCAGTCTTAGGTAAAGGCATTAAAACTCTATTAAATTTTTTAGGACCTAATTTTTGGTCTCTTAATTTACAAAATACCTCATAAGAATTTTGGTTTTCTGTATACTCTTTAGAAAAATAATCCCACACTTCAATAACACCAAAATCAATAAAATTAATGACTTTAGATAAATCAATTATTCCTTTACCAATTTCACAAGCATCTCTATCATCAGGATGATTTCCTGTGGTATCAGCAATATGAAAATACACATTAAAATATTTTTTAAATCCTTCAATAAGATGCTCAAAATATTCGTAATCTTGTTTTTTTGTTGGACAAAAATATTTAGAATAAATACAAGCATTAAATAAATGAACGATATCTAAAAGCATATTTTTTAATCCTGTTTTCTTTTGTATCTCTAAAAAGTCGTCTAAAGTTCTCAATGCACGTATTGAATTCTCAACGTACAAATACTGTTCAATATTATCTTTTTTATATTTCTTGAACAAATAAGAAAGATTTTTTACAACATTTTTCAAAAGCAAAGAGCATTCTTTTTCTGGCAAAACTGAACGTGATTGATTAGATAAATCATTTCCTTGCTTAAAATCATCAGCAATATGCAATCCAAAACCAACGACATTTCGTCGTTTGCATAAATCTAAAAATATTTTTATCTCTTCTTCAGTCGCTTTAAAATCATCCGCCGTCGTTCCTACACCAATACTTTTATTCTTGAAAAAAGGAACGTGATGGAACATTACAAGCTTACCCAAAGATTCCAAATTATCACACGCTAAAAAAACATCAGATAATTTATTTTCCAATTCATCTGAAGATAATTGTAATTCTATTAGTTGAACTTCTGGATTCTTTTCCAGTACAATGTTTAAATTTGATAAACCACATTTTAATCCAACTGATAAGTTATTTAACTTAGGAACAAGATTTCTGACATCACCACAGTAAAGCTTCATATTTTTTATTTTATTAAGAGAAATATTTTCAACACCATACAAATGCCCTTGAGGGTTTAATTCAATACCCATAACCGACTTTGCAGAAGTACTTTTGGAAATAACTAAAGAATATGGTGCACAACCAGAGAATAACTCCATTACATCTTCATTTAGTTTAACTAATTCAGCAATACGCTTTCGTTCTGTCGATAATCTTGGAGAAAAATAAACATCCTCAACATTTAATTTCATTCGAACACCATTTTCTAGATAAACAGATTCTTTTGTATTTTCTCCTAAAACAAAATCCATGTTTTGTGTTCTAAATGTTCCAGAATGAATTCCTGATTTTTTTAGAACTGTTTTAACATTCTTGTTGGTATCTAAAATTGCTTGAGCAATATGAATTGCACGATCATTAAATTTCTCATCAACTTCAATTATTGCAATAGAACCAACAACATCAAATGCTAATTTTATTTCTGAAACTTCAGATTCATTAAAATGTTGCAATAAGATATCTTTGATATCAACAATTTTATTTTTTTTCTCAAATTCACAATCAACTATTGAATAATTAAATTCAAAATTTAAAGAATCTAAAGAATAATTTTCAACTAAAGGAAAAGCAAAGCCATCATCTTGCTTTTGTGGAACATACTCTAAATCCACCTGGTTTGAAGCAAATAATTTTCTCTTAAAATATTCAATATCCTTATACTCACATTTAAGACCATTCATAGCTACAAAAAATCTCGTTTGATTTAAAAAGATTTAGTTCTAGTTCAAAATATAAGCAACAATAACAAGCCAAGAAACATAATAACGCTTGATATCAATTTATGTAATAAATTCTTTTCATGAAATATCTTGCCACCCACAAAAGTCGTAATCAACTGAGAAGACCGTTTTATTGGGTTTATTATAGAAACAGGACCTAAAGATACAGCCCAGATGTAAAATAGACGTCTTAACAAGACAAAAAAAGAGATTCCAACAATACTTACTGTCGCTTTTCTATCTTTAAAAATAATAACAATATCTTTGTAAGAATATTTTAAACAAGTCAATAAAACAAAATACAGCGACAAAAAGAAATGCACAATAAATAAGTACGTAAAAAAGTCAGCTTTCATAACCAAGATTTTATCTAAAATACTACAAATAGAAAATAACAATAATCCAAATAGAACAAACAAAACAAATTTTGATTTAAATGACGTTTTTATCGGCATTAAAAAATGTTTAAAACTATCTAATTCTAATAAATAAGATCCTAATAACATTACAACAATTCCAACCCACTGCAAAGTGTCTAGCTTCTCACCAAGAAAGAATATAGCTAAAATAGAAGTAAATGCAGGTCCTAGAATCACCAATGGACTTACAACTGACAATTCTAGGTGTCGTGTAGACTTCGTCAAAAGGAGTGTTGCTACAGCTCCAATAAAAGAAGCAATTGCTACAGCAATAACAAAATTAGCAGTAAGTACTGAAAAATCAACTAGAAAAACAAATGGAATTAACATGAAAAAAGATAACAATGTTTGGACAGTATTAAATTGCAAAGCATGCTCTGTTTTCAAAGAATTTTTTTCTGCAATAGTCGCAAAAGAATTAAAAAATGAACTTAATATTGCAAAAATTAACCATTCCATTATAAAAATAATAAAATAGAACGTTAATAAAACTTTTGTTTAACCAAAAAAATCAGATAAAGATTTTTGTTTTTTAGAAAAATCAACTTTAGACAATTTCTCTAAAGCAATATCAACTCTATCGACGGAAAAGTTTCTCTCATCAACTAAAAATGATTTCAACTTATCTGCATCTACATTCGTCCAATCTAAAACATAATCATCTGTCACTGGAATATTTTTGAAGATATTAAAAACATCTTTCCAAGAAAAATCAAAATTTTTATCCCATTCTACATAAGTAAACAAATCATCAAATTTATCGCCAAATTCACGAACAAGTTTCAATCCTTTCATTGGACCTAAACCTTTAATTCCACCCCGATTGAAATCAGTTCCAATTAAAATACCCAAAACAATTAATTGATCTTGCGTCAATTTTAATTCAGATAATAATGTTTGTTGATCAATTGTTTTCAATGAAATAGATTCTAGAGTTCCTTTCTTCTTGGATTGTGACAAAGTTAGATTTCGTAATACTTGTGGAGCACCAAATAAAAATACATCAAAATCTTGGCTTACAACGTAATCTGCATCTCCTTTTTTTACAATATATGCACACTGCGCTTCGCCCTCGCTTGGTGCTTGAACCACAGGTAAACCTAAAATTTCTAATAAACGCTTAGAATCATCTATTATTCCTTGATCAACTTTAGTTGTCATTTGCGCATACTTACGCATATCAACTAAATCTCCTCTTTCTTTTGCAATCTCATATTTTTCTTGAGCAGTTTCCTTAACTTTTTTTCGTCTGTCACGTTCATCTGCTTTTAATTCTGGAGGCTTTCCATCAAAAACAAAAACTAGTTTCAATCCTTTTGAAATTAAGCCAGTTACTCTACTTAAGATACCAACTAAATGTGCAGTTATTCTTCCTTGATTATCAGCTAAAGGTTTTCCATCAGGCATTCGTAAAGTAGTAAGAAATTGATAAAGCATATTCATTGTATCAACAACTAAGATTTTTCCTTTAAGTTCTGAAAAATCAAGTTCTTTTTGATCAACTAATTTTGATAATGAAATTCCCATTTTTTAAAAATCACTCCATTTTCTTTACAACAAAATTTGTAAATCTCGAAATAACCTCGGTTGCTTTTTTAGTTAAATCTCCTTGATGTAAAACGAGTGCAGGAAGTTTATCTAATGTTGCTTGAACAAAAACTTTCGACAAATCAGAATCTGATAGTTTAGACTTACTATAAGCTTTTGCATAAAATTTGACACGACCAACTTGTGAAGGGACTAATAACTCATAACTAATCTCTTTTCCTTTCTTATCAATTACTTGTTTTACAATTGCAATATTACTTGCATCTAAATAATCATGAACAAATTTTGAAAAATCATCATCTAAAGAAGATATTGGTTTTTGGAAATCCTTTACCTCTTTTTGACTTTCTGATTTTGCTGGTTTTGATTCTACAACCTCTTTTTTATGTTCAACTGGTTTTTGAATAATTTCTTCTTTGACTGGAATCTCTTCCTCTTTAGCAGGTTCTTCCTCTTTTTTAGATGTTCCTTCAACTAAAATTTTGATTTCAGAAACTGCTTCTGCATCACTTAAAAGATACCACTTCCAAAAAATTTCTTCATTATCACCAAACTTAACATTCAATGGTTTTGCAAAATCTTTTATTGAACGTAAACAAACCTGAACTAAAGGATTTTGATCTTTGTCACGCAAAACTTTTTTTTCTTTTATTATTTCAAAAGCTCTTGCATCCTTCTCATTCAAATAATTACGAAAATTTTGTAATTTTTCTAATTGATTTTCAGTATAGTATAATGGAGAACCACCGATTTTTACTGTAGAAATTTTAACTTTACCTGCTGCAGAAAGTTCAGACAAAACAGCACCGATAAAAAAAGTATTTCCTCCTAATTCCCTCATTATGTCTATTGGAATTAAAGGACCTTTATTATTCACTAACTCAAACACCGTATCTTTTGTAATCATTTTATTAACACACCAAAAACTAAAAAATTAAGGTCGCTTCCAAGCAATCTCATAATATGTAACATCTGATTCTTCATCAACTAATCCAATAAGAAGTCTCTTTTTTGTTGAATGTGCTACTCTACTTTTTGCTGCAAAATCGTACCAACTAAATTTAGTTGTCTCACTGACTGGAAAAAGAATCCATTTTGCGTGGTCTTCTCCTGGTTTTACACCTTTATCATAAATCCTAAAATCAGCACCAAACTTCAAAGCAGTTTTTACAATATAACCTCTATCTCTCATATCTTTATATGCACAAAATCTAGGCCATAAATCCTGATTTGCTTTTTTTGCTAATTTTAAAATATCATCAAATAACAATTCTTTCTCTTTTAATGAAAAAACCGTCAATTTCTTCTTATACATAAGATACAGGGCTTCTATATAGGATAAAACTAACTTTGTCTCTTCCTTTACACCCATTAAATTCTTAGAAAAAATTTTATTAGCGTCATCATCAAAATCACAAATAATTCTTTCTTGAACAATATAACCTTTCATAACCACAATTAGTCCAAAACAGGTTTAAAAAGATTTCTATATAATTTTAGAAAATTTAATAAACAAAGTTCCAAGTAAAACACAATAATGGAGCTAGTTTTTTTAGGGACATCAAGTATGGTCCCAACAAAAGATAGAAATGCAAGTAGTATCTTCTTAAAATTCGAAAACGAAGGTATCTTGTTTGATTGTGGTGAAGGAACACAAAGGCAAATGAATATTGCTGGAATCAATAGAAATTCCGTTACCCTCATCCTAATTAGCCATTGGCATGGAGATCATGTTGGTGGATTAGTTGGACTTCTTCAAACATTAAGTAACGGTGAAGAAAATAAGACAATAAAAATTTTTGGTCCAATTGGAACTAAAGAACACTTTGATCATTTGCTAAAAATGTGTGTTTTCGAAAATAAAGTCAATGTAGAAATTACAGAATTAGAACCAAAAGAAAAAGAAGAAATAACTGTAATAGATAAAGAAAAATTCCATATAACAACAGTAAAATTAGAACATTCTACTCCTTGCATTGGTTATTCTTTCTATGTTAAAGATAAATTAAGAATAAGAAAAACAAAACTTGATGAACTAAATATTCCTGATGGACCACATTTACAAAAATTAATTGAAGGTCAGAATATAGAATACAAAGGAAAGAAAGTATCATATAAAGACGTAACTTACATCGTCCAAGGTAAAAAGATTTCTTTCATATGGGATACCGGACTTTGCACTGGTTGCGATATTCTTGCAAAAGAATCCGATATATTAATTTGCGAAGCAACACATCTAGATAATTTGGCAGAAAAAGCACACAAGTACAAACATTTAACAGCACAACAAGCTGCACAAATCGCATCAAGAAACGATGCTAAAAAACTGTACTTAACACACTTTTCACAAAGATATAATAGTGTTGAAGAGATACAAAAAGAAGCTCAAGATATTTTTCCAGAAACCGTTTGTGCTTTTGATTTCTTAAAAATTAAAAAATTTTAATTTATTTGTAATCACCAAAAGGATTACCATACTTTCTAATGTTTTCAATCATTACTTTATTAGGTTCTGTTTCAACTCCACGTGCAACAAGTTTTTCCCTTTTTTTAATGATGTCAAAATCAATTGACATTGGACAACTAGTTGTACAAGCACCACACAAAGAACATTTATAATATATATCGTCGACAATTGCAAGTTTTTCTTTAATTGCTTTAGAACGTGGTGAATCTATTTCTTTTCCAGAACCAAAAATAATAGTACAAGATTCTTTACATAAATTACACAAATTACATCTTTCTAGATTATCATTTATTATTCTTGTAATTACCATTTTCACCTAAAACAAATTATTTGTTTTTAATAGAGCGTCTTTTTTTGTTTGTCCTTTCTTTTGTTTAAATAATTCAAAACGAGTAATATCAATAACTTTATCATTATTTAATAAATTGTCATAATCAAATTTATATTTCTTCTCTGAAAAAGAATCTTTTTCTTCTTCTGTTAAATACTCTTTTTTCATTAGACCAATTCCATGTCCACCACTAACTAAACCATCATTTTCAAAAACAAAACTGTACATCTCATGTTCTAGATTGGACGAATTAGTATTAAATCGTGGATAGAAAATTCCATTTCCTAAGTCTGCTGTCAATGGAATTGCATTAATTTCGCATAAACGTATAAAATCAAAATATTTTTCAGATGAAAATTTTGGATCATGAACAACAATGTATTTTCTTGAGACCAACAAAGATTCGACCTTTAAAAGTTCCTCATCTACTTTTTCAACTTCCAAAACATTCCAAGGATATTTCTGTGTATTATCAATCACAAAACCTAATGCCTTTTTTACAATAGACTTGGTTTTTAATACAAAATTATTTCCTTTACTTATTTCGTCATCCAATGAAATACCTGTAGTATCAAATTCAACAAATAAAGAATATCTTTGATTTGAAACGTAAACAGATTTAGACACAAAATAAATAGATAATATTCTAGAAGAAAATTCTCCTTTCTTAATGTCATCTAATTTTTTCAGTAATTCTTTGATACTTTGAAAATAATATCTGCCATAAGATCTTTTTTTGACAGATGCAACAATTTTTAATCGCAATTTTGTAATTATTGCCAACGAACCTTCAGAACCAAGTATATCCTTGTAAGAATTATTTTCATTAACATAAAAAATCTTACCTGTTCCATCTATATACTCCATACCTAGAACATAATCCTCAAGTTTTCCATATCTAAAACAATATTTACTAACATATCCTGTTGAAACAAGTCCACCCAATGTTGCAACTTTATTATCTGATTCAAATGGAAAATAAAATCCTTTATTTTTTAGAATAGAATTCAACTTATCAACTGAAACAAATGGCTCTACTTCTATCCATTTATCTTTTGTATTCACAACCTTTACTTTATTAAAATAAGACATATCGACTACAACAGAATCATTTGCAGTTGCTGAACCTGTTTTAGATGTTCCTGAACCACGTAAAGTTAAAGAGAAATCAAAACGTCTAGCAAGACCTAATAAATCTCTTATCTGGTCTGTTGACTCAGGTCTAACTACAGCAACAGGAGAACCTGTATATAATGAAGCATCAAATGCAAAACAATCAATATCTTTATGAGTTGAATATATTTGGTCTTCTCTAAAGATTTTTCTTAATTTATCGATCATCTTTAACCTCAATACTGTTTTTGTTCAACTCTTCAACTAAGACCTCACTCAACTCATATACTCTATAATCAGAACTATTGTCCATGAAATGTTTATAACATTTTGGACACGCAGTCACAAGAACATCTGCCTGCAAAAAATCTGCTTGATATAATAATTTTTTAGCTGATGCATCTGCAATCTCTGGAAAATTTTCTTTTAATCCTCCACAAGCACCACAACAAATTGCATCTTTTTTATTACTAAGAAATTCAATTATTTCATATCCTGCAGCTTTTAATATATTTCTTGGTTCATCATAAATACCTAATTTACGACCCAAATTACAAGAATCATGATATGCTATTTTCAAGTCCTTATGTTTAGAATCTTTCAAAAAACCTTTTTTCAAAAAAGCATTCAAGAATTCAGTTACATGAATTACTTCAAAAGGATAATTATTCTTCAAAGTATAAGCACATGTTGGACAATTTGTGACAATAGTATTAATTCCTTTCTTTGAAAATGCAATAACATTTTTATCAATTAAAGAACTAAAATCAGAAACATAGCCTGCTTCACGTGCTGGTGCACCACAGCAACTAATTTCATCTAGATAAACGTAATTGACTTTTAAAAAATCAAAGATTTTTCTATAATTTTCAACAATCTCTGGAAGAAAGAATTTACTATAACAACCTGGATAATATAATATAGTTCCAAAACTCATATCTGTTAGACTCAAAAACAACCACCTATACCTACTCAAGAGAAACACTATTTATAAAAATTGTTATAATAAAGAAATAATAAGTAAAAAAAATTAATGTTTAAGTTGTTGCAAAGGCTTCATATCCTTCCAAGCAAGTTCAAACAATTGTTCTAATGCTGTTGCGAAAAATTGAGTATTAACCCAAACTCCTGCATCATAACTAGGGTGAACTTGTTTATCATCCATTAACATAAACAAAACTTCTTTTGAATCAATAACACAGAATCTTGCTGGTAAGTTTTCATTATGCCTTATTTCAGCAATTCCATCTAATTCTTCAGTAATATGTAATACTTCAGAAGTTAAAGGTGCAACAATTCGAATTGCAACGCCTCGTTTATGTGCTTTTTTCAAAGCAGGTTTAAACATTTCAAATTTTCTTAATAAACCTTCAGTTGAAGTAATTAATGTAATAGAAACTTCTGCACTTTTAATCATATAATCTAAGTGATTGTATAAAGAATCTCTTCCTTTAACAGAACCAGATATATCAGTTGGATCAACTAAATCAATACCTTGTTTATGTAAAAGTGTCAATTCGTCCAAAACATCAGATTCCCTAAGTTCATCAAGCATTCTAGCACTTATATCTGCATCTTCCTTGATTTTCTTTTTAACACGCTCTAGGACTTCCTCAGGAGGTACAGCAACATATTTTATTGGTTTTCCTAGTTTTACTATAATAAACCCTTTCTTTTCTAAACTCTCTAAAACATCGTAACTTCTACTTCTTGGGACATTAGCAATATCAGATAATTCACCTGCTGTAGAAACTCCTCTAGAAAGCAAAGCCGTCCATAGTTTACTTTCATAACTATTTAGACCAAAATCTTTTAATTTGCTTAAAAAATCCTTTTGAACAATCATTGTGAAAACCTCATTCCGAACATATAAGAAGAAATACCATCAACTAGTATTTAAAGTTTTTCTTTTTGATACTATCACATAGTAACAACTATTTAATTTAATCATATAAAGTGGGCACACCATCATTTCCAGTGGAACTTTCTTAATCATAATAAAAAGTCTTTCTTAGTTTTTTTTCCAATGAAATTATATTATATATATTATATTTCTATATTGAAAACAATATATATATATAATAATATCGAGAACAACAAAAAACAACAAATGAAATTTAAAAAAAACATGAAGAAGAAGCTCTAAGGACATCTTTTTTACATTTTGAATGTTCCAGTGGAAACAAAGGGGTGTCCTATATGTGCATTTTCATAAAGCTTTAAATATACTTTGTGATTTGCAAAGTATATGGTTCAACGTGATTTAGATGGTTTTTTTGAAAGTTATCTTGAAAAAGATCCACTTTTCTTAAATAAAAAAATAATACAATCCAATTATACTCCTGAAGAAATACCACATAGAGATAAAGAGATTGACTCTGTTGCAAGTATACTAGCTCCTGCATTAAGATTAGATAGACCATCAAATATTTTCATTTATGGTAAAACAGGTACAGGTAAAACATTAACTGTAAAATATGTATTAACAAGATTAGGAACTTTATGCGAAAAAAAAAGCATAAATGTTAAGTTTGTTTATATTAATTGCAAATTAAAAAGAGTTGCAGATACGGAATATCGTCTAATAGCACAGATAATTAGAGAATTAGGTAGTGATGTTCCAGCAACAGGTCTTCCAACTGATGAAGTATATAAGTTATTTTTTGATATGCTTCCATCAAAAACACAACTTCTTATTTTAGTATTAGATGAAATTGATCAATTAGTAGGAAAAGCAGGAGATGAGATTTTATACAATCTAACAAGAATAAATTCTGATTTACATAATTGTCAAATTAGTTTAATAGGAATAAGTAACGATTTAGTATTTTCAAATAATCTTGATCCAAGAGTAAAATCGTCGCTATCTGAAGAAGAACTAGTATTTCCACCATATAATGCAGTTCAATTGCAAGATATTCTACGGCACAGATCCACTTTAGCATTTAGAGAAAATAGTATAGAGGATGGTGTAATAGAAAAATGTGCTGCTTATGCTGCAAGAGAACACGGAGATGCAAGACGTGCGCTTGAATTATTAAGAGTATCTGGAGAATTAGCAGAACGTCAAAATTCTAACAAGATAAAAATGAAGCATCTTGACATGGCTGAAGAAAAAATAGAAAGAGATAGATTAGTAGATATTATTTCAACTCAACCAAAACAACATCAAGTAGTATTATATTCAATAATCAAATTATATATAGATAGTAAATCAAAAAGTATCTTTACAGGAGATGCTTACGAATATTACAAAACAGTTGTGAAGAAAGTTCATCTAAGACCTCTAACACAAAGAAGATTTTCTGATATTGTTGCAGAATTAGACATGTTAGGAATAATATGTGCAAGAGTTGTAAGTAAAGGTCGATATGGAAGAACAAAAGAAATCGGAATTGATATTCCAGAACAAAACTTAAAAGATATTGAAAAATTATTAGAAGATATATTCAGTTAGTTAAGCTGAGCGCTCAAAAATAGTAAAATGCCCTTTAAAGACCCTAAAGAAATACTTGTAAAGCAGATTGTATCAAAATTATTGCTCAAAGATTTTATGGTTGAAGAAGAACTAATAAATAAAATAAAATCTTATGTAGATACAACATACGACAAGTATTCTGATTCAACAGTTCTAGTATCTTCTTTCGTTAATGAAATATTATATCCTAAACAGGAGGTAAGTAAGACACCAACATATTTTGTTAACATTATATCAAATTATACAAAGAAAACAACAAAAAAAGTTGAAGTAGCAACATTCTCAAAATATTTCAAAAACAGATTAAAAGAAATGAGAAAAATTTTATCAGCAAGAGCTGAACTTGCAGCATTAACATCAATATCTAGAATTTTAGCAAAGCAAGAAAAAGAAGAAGTTGCAACAATAGGAATGATTTCAGACATTTCAGAAACTAAAAACGGAAATTTGATGTTGACTTTAGAAGATGAAACAGCAGAAATTAAAGTTCTAATAAATAAAGACAAAGAAAATCTAAAAAAATTTGGAGATGGATTAGTTTTAGATGATGTGATAGGCGTTTCAGGTAATTCAGGAGATAAAATTATTTTTGCAAACAACGTAATTTTACCAGAAGTTCCACATACAAAAGAATTCAAGAAGTTCAAAGAAGATGTTCATGCTTGTTTCTTAAGTGATATTCATGTAGGTTCAGACGTATTTTTAGGAAATGAATTCGAACGTTTTTTGAAATGGATTCGTGGTGAAGCAGGCGACGAAAACCAAAAAGAACTTGCAAAAAAAATAAAATATATTTTCATTGCAGGAGATTTAGTCGATGGTGTTGGTATTTATCCCGGCCAAGAAAAAGATCTAAAAGTTACAGATATTTTTGAACAATATGAACTTTGTTTTAATTATCTAGATAAAATACCAAAAGACAAAGCAATAATAATTTGTCCAGGAAATCACGACGCAGAAAGACTAGCAGAACCACAACCACCAATATTTGATTATTTTAGGAAGGGAGCAGATTTCTCAAATTTCTTTTTTGTAAGCAATCCATCGATGGTTCAAATACATAAGACAGGTGATTTTGACGGATTTAATTGTTTACTATATCATGGTTATAGCTTTGATTACTATGTAGCAAATGTTTCAGAAATTAGAAACAACGGTGGATACGATAGAGCAGATTTAATAATGAAATTCTTACTTCAAAGAAGACATCTTGCTCCAAGTTATACTTCAACTCTATATTTAATGGATGAAGTAGAAGATCCATTAGTAATAAAAGAGTTGCCGGATTTTTTTTTAACTGGCCATATTCACAGAACTTCGGTTTCAACATATAAAAATATTACATTAATTTCAGGAAGTACGTGGCAGGACATGACTGCATTCCAAGAAAAATTAGGTCATAATCCAGAGCCATGCAGAGTTCCAATTGTAAATTTAAAAACAAGAGAAGTAAAAATACTAAAATTTAGCTAGAGACAAAATGGAAGCATCAGAAGAAATGAAACAATATTTTGCAAAGATACAAGCAGATGTTAGATCTACTTTTGATATAGCTAAAATTGCACGTAAAAAAAATAAAGACCCGGTTTCTAATGTAGAAATAAGCCTGGCATCAAATATGGCTGAGCGAGTAGTAGGTCTTGTTTCAACAATTGCTCCACAGATAATTGATACAAAAATAGTTGATAGAATTATTGAATTAGAAAAACAATACGGAGCACTTGATTGGCGAGTTGCAATGGTAATCTCACTAGAAGTAGCTCAAGAAAAATTCTGCAAATTTAAAGATCAAATAGAAGCAATAGAAGTTGGAATTAGAATTGGTTTCGCGTATCAAACAGTAGGTGTTGTATCATCACCACTAGAAGGTTTTACAAATCTTGAACTAAAAGAAAGAAGAGACGGAAAAGGAAAATTCTTCTGTTTAAATTTTTCTGGCCCAATTAGAAATGCAGGTGGAACTGCAGCAGCAACCTGTGTGATGATTGCAGATTATGTTCGAGTAAATATGGGTTTTGTTGAGTATGATCCAGATGAAAAAGAGATTGCAAGATGTCATACTGAAGTTGTAGATTATCATGAACGTGTAACTAACTTACAATATTTTCCATCAAGAGAAGAATCTGATTTTATGGTTACAAAATGTCCAATTGAAATTTCCGGAGATCCAACAGAAAAATTTGAAGTTTCAAACTATAAAGATTTACCAAGAGTTCCAACAAACAAAATTAGAAGTGGATTTTGTCTTCTACATTCCAGTTGTCTTCCTCTAAAAGCAGAGAAGTTAAACAAAAAAATTCAAGCTTGGGGAAAAGAAATGGGGATGGAACACTGGAGTTTTTTAGAAGACTTCATTAAAATCAAAAAAAGTGTTCACGCAACAGACACAGGAAAAGAAACAAAGAAAGAAGAAACAGAAACTAAAGATATATATGCAAAAAATGGAATAATACCTAACAATACTTTCATTGCTGATCTTGTAGCAGGTAGACCTGTGTTTGCATATCCAATGCGTGATGGGGGATTTAGATTAAGATATGGTCGATCTAGAACAAGCGGATTTTCCGCTCAAAGTATTAATCCTGCAGCAATGCATGTAGTTTTAGATTTTATTGCGACGGGAACACAGTGTAAAATGGAGCGACCAGGTAAAGCAGCTGCTTTAAGTCCTTGTGATACAATTGAAGGACCAACAGTTCTTTTAGAAAATGGAGATGTTGTACAACTTAATACAGATGCAGAAGGAAGAGAATTCAAAAAACAAGTTAAAAAAATATTATTTCTTGGTGATATTCTTCAAAATTATGGAGATTATTTAAACAGAGCTCACAAACTAGCTAAACCAGGATACTGTGAAGAATGGTGGATTCAAGAATTTGAAGAATCCGCAACAGAAAAATTTGGAATAGCAGACAAGATAAAAATTGCTTCTCTTTTGGACATGGATTCGGATAGAATAAAAACATTATTTGATGACTTTTTATACCAAAGACCAACAATAGAAGAATCATTAACAATTTCTGAAAAATTCAAAATTCCTTTACATCCAAAATATACACAGCATTACAGATTATCTTCAAAAGAAGATTTATTGTACTTCTTAGAAATTTTAAGAAAAGCAAAATATGAGACAGAAGATTTTTCATTAGAAAAAATAGTTATAGAAAATGATGAAAAATTCAAGTTGATTTTGGAAAATATTGGACTTCCACATAAATTAGTTCAAAATGAATTCATAGTAATTGAACATGATGAAGCAACGGCAATAACAAAACTATTAGGTTGCTTTGAACAAAAAGATATTCCTAAAATTATTGAGAAAGTAACGCCACTTGAAGGAAACTTCTTAGAAATTTTAGAACAGATTTCTTATATTAAAATACGAGATAAGAGCGGAGTATTTGTTGGTTCAAGAATGGGTCGTCCTGAAAAAGCAAAGATGCGAAAAATGCAAGGATCTCCTCACATGTTATTTCCTGTTGGTGAAGAAGGTGGAAGACTACGTTCATTCCAAGCAGCAATAGAAAAAGGCTTCATAACCGCACAATCCGCAATATATATTTGTGAATCTTGTGGAAAGCAAGTATCAACACAAGAATGCATATATTGTGGTGGTTTAGCAAAACAAAAGAATTTTTGTCCAGTATGTAATAAATTAGTTGATGGCGAATGTGAGCAACATCAAGGACAAGAGAAATCAACTCAGATAGTAAAAATTCCGATAAATGATTATATTAAATTCTATTCCGTCAAAATAAAAGATCTCGTGATTCCTGATTTAATAAAAGGAGTTCGTGGAACAACAAACGAAGGTTCATATTACGAAAATTTCTTCAAAGGAATTCTTAGAGCAAAACACGATATTTATGTCAACAAAGATGGAACCATTCGTTATGATTGTAGTGAAGTTCCAGTAACTCATTTTAAACCAAAAGAGATTCAAGCAAGTGTAAAAAAATTAAGAGAAATAGGTTACCTAAAAGACATCCATGGAAAAGATTTAGTAGATGATAATCAGATTTTAGAAATTAAGCCACAAGATTTGATAATACCGGCATGTCCAGATTCTCCAGATGAACGAGCAGATGATGTTCTATTTAGAGTATGTAACTATATTGACGAAATGCTAGTCAAATTATATGAGCAAGAACCATTTTACAATTTAAAAACAAAAGAAGATTTAATTGGTCACTTAGTTGTTGCACTAGCTCCACACACAAGTTCAGGTTCAGTTTGTAGAATTATTGGTTTTTCTAAAACTCAAACATTCTTATCGCATCCATACATGCACGCAGCAATGAGACGAGACTGTGATGGGGATGAAGGTTGTTTCTTTTTACTAATGGATGCATTCTTGAATTTCTCAAAAAAATATTTACCATCTTCACGAGGTTCAACAATGGATGCACCACTCGTATTAACATCAATTGTCAATCCTTCAGAAGTAGATGATATGGCTTTTGATATGGATATTGTATGGAAATATCCTTTAGAATTTTATAACGCTTGTTGTGATTTCAAAAATCCATGGGATATTAAGCTCAAGAAAATTGGTGATGTTTTAGGAACATCTGATCAGTTTGAAAATATGGGTTTTACTCACGATACAACAGATTTCAATGATGGAATATTGTGTTCATCATACAAAACACTTCCAAGCATGAAAGAAAAATTAGACAATCAAATGCTTGTTGCAGAAAAATTACGGGCGGTAGATGAATCAGACGTTGCAAGGCTAGTAATTGATAAACATTTTTTAAAAGATATTAAAGGTAATTTACGAAAGTTTTCACAGCAAGAATTACGTTGTATTAACTGCAACACAAAATATAGGCGTCCACCATTATCACAAAAATGTAAGGTCTGTGGTTCAACAAGACTTGTTTTTACAATTGCACAAGGTTCAGTAATAAAATATCTTGAACCAAGTCTAGAGCTTATGAAAAAATATCATCTCCCACCATATATTTGTCAAACATTGGAATTACTAAAAGACAGAGTTGATAGTGTATTTGGGAAAGATCCAGATAAGCAAGTAAGTTTAAATCAATTTTTTGCTTAGAACGTAATTTTAAAATCTTTAAAATTTGGATGTGATTCTTCAATTAAAATTTTATCTATGTTGCCTGGACTTTCGGACTTTATTTTTTGTAAAAAAATCTCGCTTTTTTCTGTGTCATTAAATTCTACAAGAACAGAACCATCCATTTCATTTCTTACAAAACCAAAAAGGCCGTATGCTCTTGCGACTCTAGAAACAAAATATCTAAACCCAACTCCTTGAACACGTCCAAAGATTTTTAGAATCATCTTAAAGAATTTTTCTGATAGGATGTCTTGAACCACAAGCAGCACATTGAATAAACAAGATACCGTCTTTTTTAATAATTTTAGTATCTGGTTTTTTACATTCTTTACAAAGAACAAATTCTTTAGCATAACTTTCAACCTTCTCATTAATTTGAGTAGATGTAAGTTTTCTATTTAGAATAAGTTGTGTCTTTTGTAACTCGCCTCTTGTTGCAAGTTCTTTTAATAAGTATTTTAAAAAATGCTCTGGCTCACGACTAAACGCATCAACTATCTCATTGAAGTTGCTAATAACAGTTTTGTTACCTTGCAAGTGACCTCTTACTTTTGGAATCTCGAATCTCTCATGATGCAAAGCAGAATCAGGTAACTGTTCGCGACCTTTTTTTAGCATTTCTTCGTAATTCATATTTTACCTTGTGAGTGTGTCTTTTATAAATATATCGGTTTTATAATGATAAAACACATTACAAATGCATTATAATGCGATGTGGGCCGTCTACATTCACGATTAAAAAATAAAAAAGGTTTATAAACAAAAAGGTAGTTTTTACATATATGGTATTAGAATCCATATTGGATCCAAAAGCTGCAGAAGATAAGCCAATAATTTTATCTGTTGTTGGTTTTTTGTACACATCCATTGCATTTCTAATTGGAAGTTTTATTTTTACTGGTGAAACAAGTATAATTTGTGTTTTTTTAATTGTGTTTGCAGCAGTTCCATTATTTTACAAAACTATGCTTTACGAAGAAAATAAAGATGAAAAGCATCTACCAGAAATAAAACTTTTAAAGGAACATTTTAAGGCATTTAAGTTTTTTATCGCATTTTTTATTGGTGTTGCGCTATCCTATGCTTTCTTTTACATAGCTTTACCACAACAATATTTAATTCAATTATTCACTTCACAAATGGATACGATTCAAAGTATAAATGGTAATCTAGTCGCAATAAATATTGCAATGCAACATTTTAATTCAATCTTGTTCAATAATATAAAAGTTCTAGCGCTATGTATTTTATTCGCTTTTATCTATGGAAGTGGTGCAATTTTTATTTTAACTTGGAACGCATCTGTTGTAGGTGTTGCAATAGGTGCAATGATGCGAGAAATTCTTGTAAAAATTGGTGGACCATTTGGATATTTTCAGGCAATCTCCTTAGGTTTACTTAGATACTTAATACACGGTATTCCAGAAATATTGGCATATTTTGTAGCAGGTTTAGCAGGTTCGCTAATATCTTACGCTTCAGTCCGATATAACTTCAAAACAAAAAAATACCATTTTGTTTTATATGATGCATCTATTCTTATCTTGATTTCAATAGCTTTATTATTTTTAGCAGCATTCTTAGAAGTATTTGTTACAGGAAATTTGTTCTATTAAAGAACCTTAACTTTTCCTGGTTTTACTTCAAAAATATCTCCTTTTTCTAGAAGTCTGTTTAATTTTTTCTCGCAATCTTTAACATTTAATTTAGAAATTATTTCATCAACATAAACACCATCGCCAGAATCCATTTCATTTATCAAATCTAAAATTGACTGTGGTTCTGATTCTGTAGCGGGTGTTTCAGAATCCATAACAATTTGTTCTTCAATAATTTCTTGTTTATTACTAATAGATTCTTCAATTACAACACGCTTAGGTTCAAACTTGTCAAATGATGCTTGTTGCATACTTGGTTTTTTTCTATCAATTTTTTTAGCTTTGGTATTAATTTTTTTTCTTAAATCTAGAAGTGTTTTTACATAGTTAATTCGTTCAATATTATTTACTTTTGAAATTAATTCTGGCATAATGTAAATTCTTTCATTAAATTCTCTAGGTCTGCCAATAACGTTAATCGTGTCACCCACATCAGCATCACAAACAATTTCTTCAAATGATCTAATTTCTATCTCACCAGTTGAATCATCAATTATGATTCTTCTTGGTTCTTTGACAGTAATTGTACCATACAAATTAACTCTTGAAACTTTTCCAAACTCAGTATCTAAATAATTTGGAGTCCATCCTTCTTGTTTAACATATTCAGAACTATTTAGTTCACTGATTTTTGCATATTTTGCCGTTTCTCTTTTGTATGAATTTTCTTCTGCCATTTTTAATCCTTAAATCTTTGAAATAGAGTCTCGGTCGGGTCTGTATAAATCTCCCTTCCTAATCATTTTCTCAACAATTTCTTCAGTTCTTTCTTTAGGAATGCTTTTTGATTCACAAATCTGTAAGACTTCGTCATATGGAATTTTTTTACCGTGTTTCTTTTCTAAATCATCAATTACAACTCTGACAATTCCAATTTTATTTCTTTCCGTAGATGTAATTCCTGACGTAATTTTATCAATGTCAATTTTACCTGAGTCTGGGTCAATACCCATGTTATTCAACCAGTACTGCATAAGTTCTGTTGCACGTACGCCATCTTGTTTTTCAACAACAGTAGAATATCTTAATTTTGCAGATGCTTCAGCCAACCTAACCATTGCTTCAAGCTGTCTTGCAGTGATAGGAATTGCTTGTTGAATTCCATCTTCATCCTTAGAACCAGAATTCCTCATTTTAAGATAATACTGTTTGATTTCTTCTAATGCTTCTGTAGAAAGTTCTGGTGCAAATGTCTTTCTTGCGTAAATTATGTATAATTTTAATGTTTCAGTATCAATTGCAGGTTCTTTAGTTGTATTTTCTTGATGCATATTCAAGATAAAATCTGCAAGTCGTTCGTCAGCATCAGGTTTAGGAATATCTCTGATTGGAAATATTAAATCAAATCGTGAAATTAATGCAGGAGGTAAATCAATTTGTCTTGCAATATTACTAAAGGGATCAAACCGTCCAAATTTTGGGTTTGCTGCAGCAAGTACTGTAGTCTCACAGGTTAATGTCGCTTGGATGTTTGCTTTAGAGATTGTAACACTTTGTTGTTCAAGTGCTTCGTGCATCGCGCTTCTATCTTCTGGAGTCATCTTATCTAACTCATCAATTAAGCAAATACCTTTATTTGCAAGAACCAATGCTCCAGCTTCTAATGCCCAACCTTTCATGAATTCATCTCTTACAACGGCAGCAGTTAAACCTGCTCCAGATGCACCTTTACCAGAAACATAACGTCCTTTAGGTGCAAGAACTTGTGCTCGTTTTAACAATTGAGATTTACCTGCTCCAGGGTCTCCTATAAGTAAAATGTGAATATCTCCTCTATTTTTTACACCATCTCCACGTTTTTTCTGGACTCCACCAACAAACTGCAAAAGAATTGCTTCTTTAACTTTCTCATGTCCATAAATTCCTGGTGCAAAAGAATCAATAATCTTATTCATGACATCTGGCATCATAGAAATTTCAATTAACTCTTGCTCTTTTTCTTCACTAATTTCAATCTCACTATAATCTTCTTGAATAGATTCAACAAAATTAGCCTCAAAGACTAAATCAAATCTTGTTAATTTTCCACCGTCCTTTGCAGGAATAGGAACTTCAGTAACAATGCCACATATTTTAACTTTAGAACCAGGGTTAGTTTTCTTTTCAGATATTGGACTTACCAAATCATCTTTTAGAACAACTTGCATCCTTCTAGGTTGTTCTCCACCCTCAAGATTTTCAGTAGCTTCTTCTAAAACAAGACCTTGTAAATCAATCATTTCTTTATCAATTAATTTGAATTTACCTTTTCTTCCGCAAGCACATTTAGTTGGTTCAGAAAATTTTTGGTCTAATTGAATAATTGTTTGGATATTGCCACAACTAGGACATTCAAATTTAGCACTTGTAACTTGTGGTCTAACATCTCCTTTTTGTCGTATAGTTCCTTCAAGATTCAAAAGTTTACCAAGATGCTTTGAACGAACATTTTTAATTAAGACCTTTCTACTTGGTGGAAGATTAGAAAATCTAATTTTAAATTTCTTAATCTCATGAGAAAGTTGAATTTGTTCTATTGCAAGCTCAAAAGATTGGATTGTTTCAACAGGTTCTTCTAATACCTTATCAGATATCTCTGGAGAAAAACCCGAAAGTGTTGCAAAATCGATGACAATAAAATTTCTGTCATGCATAATCTGATTTTGAAGTTCTTCAAGGTAGAATATCTCTATGAATTCCTGAAACTTTTTCATGAGACTAACTAAATCCAACTTTTCCAAACCCCCAATTTAATAAAACAAAATAAATTAAAACAAAAAAGAAATAAGAACTATAAAAAGTTTCCCTATTTAACTTTCGCAAGTCTTTCTTTTAGCTCATCAAGAGCATCATTAACTTGTTCTTCACTTTTTGTACCAGTACATACAATTTTACCGTTTGAGAAAAGCAAAAATGTTGCGCTAGTCTTGCTATTAATCTTATAGACAAGTCCAGGGAACTGCTCTGGTTCATATTCAGTGTTTGAAAGCTTCATAGCAAGCATGTTAAGATTCAAATCCATATCGATTGAACCAGATGCCACCATGTTTTGGATCGTTATTTTAGGTTTAATAGTTATTTTTATTCCTAATTTTCCAACGTATTCAATTATTTTTTCAATTGAACGTTCAACTTCTTCTAAGTTCTTAGCACCTGTGCAAACAATATTACCGCTTGAGAATATCAGTGCAGTTGTTTTAGGCTCTTTAATTCTTATAACAAGTCCTGGAAACTGTTCTGGATTATACTCTGTATTGCTCAAAGTAGCAGCCATCTTCTCTAATGGTATATCGTGCTCTAAGCTAGAAGAAACAACAATATTAACAATTTTGACTTTATGTTTACTTTCCATTCTAGTACACCCCCAGCATACGATGCTGTTTAAAAAGGAAGTTTTATTTATAAATCTTTCTGGTTTTTTTTATAAATGTTTTTAAATGTTTTGATTTTGGCCTATTTTTCCAATTTATAAACATCAATAAGTTTTTAACTTTATATTTGATTCTAAATGATAAAATGGTTTCAAAATTGATAGTAAAACAACTAGTTGAAGGTCTGGATAAAATTTCTTACAATACTGCTGGTGATGCAGGAATTGATTTACGTGCATCCGGAATTTGGGTAATAGATTTAGATTCTGAAAAAAAAGAGATAACTCAAGAAGAATATGAATTAAGTCCTGGTGAAAGAATTTTAGCAAAAACAGGAATTCAAGTAGAGATTCCAACAGGTTTTTGGGGAAACATAAGAGATAGAAGTGGGATGGCATTTAAGTTTGGAGTACACAATCTTGCAGGAGTTATCGATGAAACATATCGTGGTGAGATTGGTGTTGTTATGGTGAACTTAGGTGAGAATCCATATGTTCTTAAAAAAAATGATAGAATTGCTCAAATGGTCATAACACCATATGAACAAGTTGAAATAGAATATACCAACGATGATTTATCTTCAACTCTTCGAAACGAAGGTGGATTTGGCTCGTCTGGAAAAAATTAAATTGTTTATAAAAATATTTATAAACAATCACTCTATCTAAAATATTATGCCTGATCAAGGGTTTAGTTTAGGAACTTATCATAAACATTTTAAGTTCGACAAAAAAGAGGTAGCTATTGTTCTTATCGTTGCACTAGTTATTGGGTTCATTACATCTTTTACTAAATGGGGTTCAGATGCAACGCCTGATGTTGTTGTTGGATTATCAAATTTATTTATCAGCACAATAATCTCTCTTGTAATTTTACTAATGTTTATTTCAGTTACAAAGTTTACCGCAATAAAGAGAGGATATGATGTAAAAATAGAAACCTCTCCAATAATGATTTTTATTTCTATAATGGTTTCATTCATCAGTTATGGCGTTGTGTGGTTCTTTCCAATAATGGGACTCTCAATCTCTCATAATAAAAAATTACGATTAGGAATGTTCAGATATGAAGCAAACCTAAAAGAGATGTCTATGATTAGTTTCGTAGGTCCTTTTGCAATTTTATTAATGTCTTTTTTCTTCAAGATATTTATGAACATGGCACAAATAGATTCCTTCTGGTTTGCAGAAAGTATAAAGATTGCAACATTCTTAGCAGTCTATACAATGCTTCCGCTTCCAAAAATGAATGGCCTTCACATAATTTTTGATTCTAGAGAAAAATATTTTATGTATTTTGGTACTATAATTGGATTATCATTATCTGTACTTTTAATTGATAATTTGTTGCTTGCACTAGTTATAGCAATTATTTTTTCAGGTCTATTTTTCTGGCTTGGAATGAAGTTACTAGAAAAAATCGCTTAGAGGTTAAATGAAAAAACAATTTAGTTTAGTTTTGTCTTTAATATTATGTGTGGTGTTTATTAGTTCATGTTCTACAAAAACAACTACTTTAATTGAAAATCAAACGCAAGAAAAAGTTTATTCTGAAGAGTTAAATATTATAATCCATCAATGGATGTTATCAAAATACAATTTTGAAGATGCTGCAAAAAATTTTGAATTAAATCACCCTGGAGTTAAAGTTTCAATAGACACAATGGATAACAAAGATCCAAATATATTACTTTATTCTTGGAGAAATGGCTCTGCGGAACACGATTTAGCTTTTGGTTGGGATGCAACATCACTAAAGAGTTATATTGAAGAAAATTTGTTATATTCTTGGGATAATTTAATAACTGAATATGGCCATGATAAATTTGTAAAATCTTTTCTAGATTTAGGAAAATCAGGAAATTCAATATTTGTAATTCCGATGACTGGGGAAGTGATGGCTGTAACAATTCGAAAAGATTTATTTAAATCAGCAGGATTATTAGATGAAAACAATAATCCAATTCCACCAAAAACATGGGATGAATTTCTAGAATACGCTAAAAAACTAACAGTTGATTCTAATAAGGATGGTATACCTGAGACATATGGTGGATGTATTATGTCAACAGGACAATTCATCTCACAAAATTATATTTATGGATTACAATCTTCTTTTGGAAATATACTCAATGTCGATTCAAACAATCTAGATTTTGAATCAAATTCTGTAAAGGAAATGTTAGGTATTTGGAAAGAGAGTATTGATAAAAAATATTTAGTAAACGATACGTCTTTATGCAGAAACGGAATGAAGCAAGGAACTGTTGCAATGTTAGTTGCAACACATTCTCGTTGGCCAGAAGTAGAAAATGAAATAATTGTAGATGGTTCAGAAATAACAATAATGCCTTGGTTTGGAAATAATTATGGTTCACTAGCATTTATGCATGGAATCTGGGCTCCAAAAAATTCAAAGAATATTGAATTGGCAAAATCTTTTATTATTGAAGAAATATTAAATGATAATTTTTTGAAATGGAGTCAAGAAAACTATGGAAAAATGTCTCCATTAAAAAGCACATATACTCAACTAAGTGATGCACGATGGAATTTACTATTAAGTGAAGCAGAAAATGCAATAAAAATTCCAGATTTTAATAATTATGCTAAGTTTAATGAAATAATGTTAATTGAAATGACTAATCTATTTAACGGTCACCAAACAGTCAATGAAACTTTAAATTCTATAACAATCAAATTAATTGAGGGAAAAATCTCAATAGAATAAAATGGGTCGCCGTTTTATATCTCTAAAAACAAAATTAATCCTATTGGTATTAGGTATTTTATTAATTACACTAATAACTCATGCAACATTTAATATTTTTTCAGAAATCAATAAAATTAAAAGTGAGACTTGAATGAAGGTAAAGTATTTACCGAGATGAGTGCATCTTTTATCTTCGATGTTTCAGAGTGGAATATTGGTAAATATCTAAAACAAGAAATTCAAGATAAAGGAAAACAAATATTACAAGACATAATAGAAAAGAAACCAGATATAATTGAAATTAGAGAAATAAATAATAATGGTGACGTATCTTTTTCTTATTCCGATACATCTTTAGCATATCCAAACGAAAGAATAAATCAAGAATTACTAACAAAAATATTAAATCAAACATTATATTATGAAGATTTAGTATTAGATGATAAAAAAGTATATGATATCTATTATGTAACTCCTGATTTGAGTTCTGCAAGACGAGATGTTATTGAGTATTCTACAGATAAAATCCGTGGAATAATAAACATAAAATACGAATATTCAAAAAAAATAAAAGTTGTAATAATTCAAAAAATATTAAATGAAATACTTATATTCTTAATTTTTTTGTTGATATCAACATTCCTTGTAGTAATATTTTCTGAAAAAATAACTCGTCCTATACTAAAATTTAAGGCAAAAACAAAAGAAATTGTAGGTGGAAAATATAATATTAAAACAAACATATCTTCAAACGATGAAATTGGAGATTTAGCAATTTCTTTTGATACTATGGCAGAAGATTTAAAGAAAAATCAAGAACAATTAAAACAATACAACGAAACTTTAGAAGAAAAAGTCAAAGACCGAACAAAAGAATTATCGTTGAAAGTTAGAGAATTAAACAAAGCTAAAAGAAATATTGAACAGTTCAATAAAAATCTAGATTCTATGGTTAAAAAAAGAACTTCTGAACTTGAAAAAGCAAATATTCAAGTTAAAAATTTGCTAAATGTAAGATCACAATTTATTAATCAAGTTGCACATGACTTACGAACGCCTTTAACACCTATAAGTCTATTGATACCTTTGGCTGTTAAAGATATAAAGAGCAGGAAGTATTCTGAAGCAGCAGGAAAGCTAAAAAGAGTTACAAATAATATTGAATATTTATCATATCTGGTAACTGAAACACTTAATATTTCAAAAATAGATTCTGGAAATTTACAATTAAATAAAGAAAAAATAGAATTACAAAAATTAATTTCTTCTGTAATAGAAGCAAATGAAACAACGCTAACTAATCAAAAAATAAAAGTTCATTTCGTTAAATCTTCAAAACCTGTGATGTTATTCATAGATAAAATGAGAATATATGAGGTGCTAAATAATCTTTTAATCAATTCAACTAAGTACATTGGTACAAAGAAAAAACAAATAACCTTTTCTATAACAGAAAAACGTTCCGATGTTGAAATATCTATTTCAGATACCGGAATAGGAATTGCAAAAGAAAATTTAAATAAGATTTTTGTAGAGTTTTTCAAAATAGATGATTCTCGTCATGATGCCGCAGCATCATCAGGATTGGGACTAAGTATTTGTAAGCGTTTAATTGATTTACATCATGGTAAAATCTGGGCAGAATCAAAAGGCCTTGGAAAAGGTACTACTTTTTTTATAACATTACCAAAAAAATGAAATAATTTAATCCATAAAAAATCCAAATAATATTTTCTGAATTAAATATAATAAAACAATATATCCAATAAAAGTACTTCCCCCAAAGAATGCAATAATCATGTAAAGTCCACAAACCATGTCAATTATGCTTGCAAAATCTCCCCAGAATACCACTCCTTTTCCGATTAAGTATATTGCAGAGATGAATAATGGTCTAAAAAAAGGATCAATTAATCCAAATTGAACACCTGCAAAAATAATAACTGTCAGCAAATCCAAAAAACTCATTATTTTAAGTAAAAACATTTAATTAACGCTTTCCCGAAGAAATCTCTAAACGGACATCTCCACGATCCAAAATATTTTGTAAGTATTCCGACTTTACGGCTGCGGGTCAGTGTAGGATTTTCACCTGGGCTTTCCTTACAAATAGAAAATTAATAATTACACTTTAAAAATCTTTTCATGAAATTCTTAAAGAATCATTCTTAAAACATTTTTTAAAAAATCGTACAAAAATATGATCATCAATAGGAATGTCTGCAAAAATGAATGCTTTTGCGAGTTTTGGTGCAACCTCCATTTCATTTCCATATTCTAAAAATCCAAATAATTTTTTCAAGGAATATGCACACATAAAATCTGAATTCAGTTTTAATACAACTGATTTTTCATCATCAACATTGTATACTTTAATGTTGTTCAAATCAACTACAACATTTTTTAGAATGACTGATTTTTTTTTAGTTCCTTTTTTTCCTTTATACTCTAAAAATCCAAATTTGTTTAATTCACAAAAAATTATTTCTTCAAGAATGTCTTTTGCTTTATTATCTTTAAAGAATTCATCAACATTTTTTTTGTATTTTTCTAAGATGAAATTTTCAAAATCTTTTTCTTCAACAAATGGAAATTGAAAAACCGGTCCTAAATATTTTGACGCTCCTTGTCGAGGTCCTTTTTTAGTCCACTTATTTTTAACAAGATACGCATACGGATTTCCATTGATGTTTTTTATTCTGATAAATGCCATTTTACAACGCGATTAATACAACACCAATAAGCATTACTGCTGTTGCAATTCCTTTTTTCAACAAATGCTTTTCATGAAACATTAATCCCCCAAAAATAGACGCAAACAATGTTGAGGTTCGTCTAACAGGAATTACAAGACTAACATTTGCAGTAGGAATAGCAAGTGCCGATAAGACAAATAATGAGGATATATTTGTAATAATTCCGACAAATAGTCTTTCTTTTGTGATTGCAGTTTTAATTAAATCCAATTTTTTAGTAAATGCTAATTGAGCAAACAAGAAAATAATCATAACAACAGATGTCCAGAAAAGATTTGTTGCAATATTATTTCCAGCAATAAATATTTTTTTATCAGAAATTCCAGTAATGCTGATTAAAAATAACATAAGAACTGCCATTCCAATTGTTTTCCAATTAAGTTTCTTGAGCATCTCTAGATGTTTTTTATGTGGATTGTCATGTGAATGGTGATTAATGTTAACCTCTAGAACATATGTTGAAAGTATTATTAATAAAATTCCAAGAATTTGTAAAACAGACGGATTTTCTTGTAAAAATACTGATGAAAGTATGATTAAAAAGACCGGACTAAGATTAGTAAGTGGACTAATTAGTGAGATCTCATATGTCTCTAAAAGTTTAAAATAAAAAAATGTAAAACAAAATAATGTAAAACATTTCAAGATAAATATACTAAAGCTAGATATAATTGCGCCAAAATCAATTCTTGTAAATCCAAAAATAAGAACTCCTACAAGAAGGACTAAGTATTCAATAAATATCAATTGATACGGATCAGTTTTGTTGTTTAGAACTTTTTTTGAAAGTATGTCTTTAGCTCCACAAAATACTGCAGAAATCAATGCCAACAGAATCCATAACTCAATCATATCAATAATTACCGCCAAGAAAATTTAAAAATCTTCTGTTTTAGTGAAGGCTTTGCTTGCTCTTTAATAATGGTTGGTTTTTCAATAGGATACTCAATAAAATTACCAAATTTAATGCTATTATATGATGCATATGTTAATGTTGATGCAAATGTAAAAACTTCATTACATTCCAATATTTTCATTTCTTCAAATGCTCGTCTATAACAAGAAAATATTGCAACCTCAGAATCTCTTTTGCCTGGATTGTATTCTTCAGATCCAAACAGGATCTCGGTATTTAGATATGTTGCAGCAATATGGCTGAACTTGTCAAGATTAAAATCCGTAGGAAGATTAAATGTTGATATAATTCCTACAAGTCCTTCTTTGATTACTTCTGCATTATGTTTAATTTCCTTCTCAAGTTTTTTGATATTGCTTTTCATAATTTGCAAACTTAGTATTCTATTTTTAAACTTAACGATTTTTGACAATCACAACCCACAAGACATATGTTGGTAACAATTATAAAGTAAACTTGTAATTATTTATTTCATGAAACCACGGCTTTACCAAGAAAAAAT
Organism: Candidatus Woesearchaeota archaeon; assembly: GCA_016938695.1. Lineage (GTDB taxonomy): Archaea > Nanobdellota > Nanobdellia > Woesearchaeales > JAFGUC01 > JAFGUC01. The sequence goes on from JAFGUC010000043.1 coordinate 216,771, forward strand.
ACTTGCAACAGCAGCTATGAAGAATACTCTTGTAGTTTTACCAACTGGCCTTGGTAAATCTCTGATTGCAAAACTTCTTGCAGAGCACAGGCTTCAAAAACGTCCAGGAAGCAAGATTGTTATTTTCGCTCCAACTAAACCCTTAGCAGCCCAACACCTTAAATTATTTGATGATGCAATTTTGCTAACTGGAACCGTAAAACCTGAAAATAGAGTTAGATATTATGAAGAATCGCAAGTAATAATATCTACTCCTCAAGGTTTTGAAAATGATTTAATTAACAAAAGAATTTCATTAGATAACATTTCTTTAATGGTCTTTGATGAAGCACATCATGCAACAGGAAATTATGCTTATACTTTTATTGCAAGTGAATATCGAAAAGTAAAAGACCATTTAATACTTGGATTAACTGCGTCTCCTGGTTCAAATCAAGAATCAATAGAAGAAATTCTTGAAAACCTCGGAATTGAATCCATTGAATATAGGACTCAAAATGATCCTGACGTAAAACCATATGTTCAAAGTAGTGATGTTACATACCTAGAAGTAAGATTTCCAAAAGATTTTGAGGAAGTTAAATTAGCATTTGAGAGAGTATCAAAAACAAGACTTGATAGACTTAAGGCATTAAATGTTTTTACAAATAAAAAATATGTAACAAAAAAAGATTTAATAGCTGCTCAAAAACAATTGCAAGGTATCCTAGGTAAAGGCGATGCACGACCAGAACACTATGTCATAATCTCAACATTAGCTGAAATCACAAAAGTGCAACATGCACAAGAACTTCTAGAAACTCAAGGAATAAAACAACTTCATGATTACGTTGAAAAGATTTGCAGTAAAGACACTAGTAAAGCTGCAAAAAATCTAGTACTTGATTCTGATTTTAAATTTGCAAGATTATTAATTCAAAGATTAAACGATGCAGGAACAAAACATCCTAAGTTAGAAAAACTTAGTGAATTAATTGAGCAGACAAAAACTCCAACATTTAAAGCAATTGTATTTACTCAATTCAGAGATTCAGCAAAAGAAATAATTACAAAATTAAACATGATAAATGAAATTAACGCAAAACTATTTGTAGGTCAAGCAAAAAAAAATGGTTCTGGTCTTTCTCAAAAAGAACAAATTCAAATGCTTAAAGATTTTTCAGAAGGTAAATTTAATGTTCTAGTTTCTTCTTCTGTTGGCGAAGAAGGTCTTGATATTCCTGCAGTAGATGAAGTTATTTTTTATGAACCCGTTCCTTCCGCAATTCGAGCAATCCAACGTAGAGGAAGAACAGGAAGGTTAGAAGAAGGAAAAGTTTTCATCCTAACAACAAAAGGAACAAGAGATGAAGCATATCGTTGGAGTGCACATCAAAAAGAAAAAAATCAATATTCTATTCTTGCAAAAATAAAAGGAAAACCAATTGTAAAAGAAAATCCTAAACCACAAAAAACGTTAGATGATTATGATTCAATAATAATTACTGCTGATTATAGAGAGAAATCTTCTGCCATCTTTAAGAATCTTTTAGATGAAGGTGCACAAGTAAGATTAGAAAATCTTGAAGTTGGCGATTATATCGTTTCTGAAAAAGTTGGTATTGAATTTAAGACACGAAAAGATTTTGTAGATTCATTAATTGATGGACGATTAATTGAACAAGTAAAAAATCTAAAATCTAATTTCGCAACACCGGTTTTAATTGTTGAGGGTGAAGACGATTTATATGGATTAAGACAAATTCATCCAAATGCTATACGTGGTTTAATCACATCAATAACTTTGGGTTTTAACATAAATATTGTTTACACAAAAGATCCTAAAGATACTGCACTAATGATTTATCAAATAGCCCGTCGTGAAAAACGTTTAGGTTCATCGCCAAATTTTCATATGAACAAACAAAAACGTTCAGATGATGAAGAACTAGAATACTTATTAACTGCAATTCCAGGAATTGGAATTCATACTGCAAGAGAACTTTTACAAAATTACAAATCCATAAAAAATATTTTCAATTCCAACGAATTATCAAAAACGAAAGGAATAGGAAAAGATACTGAAAATAAAATTCAAGAAATATTTTCTAGAGAATATAAAAAGTAAACCTTTATAATTTTAGAATAAATTCTGTCTAATATGGCTGAATCTGAGAATATAATTGAATACTATAATCAAGATTTTGTAAAAAATGCAATTGTTGAATTAGCTGAAGGCAAAGAAGCAGTAGGTTCATACAACAATAAAGGATTTGCAAAACGTCCTGAAATGATTCAATACCCTCAAGATGTAGTTGAATTTGCAAAAAAAGGAATTACTAGTTTTCATATTTCCGAAGAGACTTGGTCTAATCCACTGTTACTACAAACAGGACTTAGAAAAAAAGAATTAGACTCCTTACGAGATGGTTGGGATCTAATATTAGATATCGATTGTCCAGAATTTGAATTCTCAAGAATTGCAGCAGAATTAATTATTGAACTGCTACGATATTTAGTTGATGAATCGTGTATTACTGCAAAGTTTTCAGGAAATCATGGATTTCACATTGCAATACCGTTTGAAGCATTCCCAACAGAAGTCAATGGAATAAACATTAAAGATTTATTTCCAGAAAGTCCACGAAAGATTGCATTATACTTAACACACGAGATAAATGATTTGTTGATTCAAGAATTTCAAACTCGTCTAGGCAAAAACTATTTAGAAATAATTTCCCAGAAAATAAAAAAACCAATAAACAAATTTGCAAAAAATAACACTATTCTAGTCGATGAAATTTTAGAAATTGATACGGTGTTAATTTCATCAAGACATTTATTCAGATCAGTTTTTTCAATTAACGAAAAAAGCGGATTAGTAAGCATTCCTGTTGATATTCATAAAATAAAAGATTTCCAAAAAACTGATGCAGAAATAAGTAACGTAATTAAGAATGAAAAACAATTTGAAAATATAAAATTCATGAATCGTAATGTAGAAAAAGATTTAGCAAAAAATCTTTTCATCAAAGCGTACGATTATAATGCTGCAGAAGAAAATAACGTGTATAAAGATGTTCTAGAAGAAAAAAAGAATTTTGAGAAATCTTCAATGAATAATCAGTTTGAAGATGATTCTGGCGAAATACTGCCTCAAGAATCATTTCCGCCTTGTATCTTGTGCGGATTAAATGGTCTTAAAGATGGTAGAAAACGTTTTGCATTTATTCTAAGAAATTTTCTCACTTATTGCAACTGGCCCAAAGAAGAATATGCAAAATTATTCAATAAGTGGAATGATTTCAATTTAGAAAAATTGAGGCAAACAGATATAGATGTACAATTAAGATATATGACAAAGCAAGTTCTTCCACCAAATTGTGATAGAAAGGAGTATTATCAAGATTTAATGATATGTCATCCAGATGGTTTATGCAAGAAAATAAAAAATCCTGTTGCGTATGCTAAAAAGAAAGCCTTCTTTATAAGAAAAGAGCAAGAAGATGCTGAAAAACAGGCCCTAAAAGACAAGAAAAAACAAGAAAAAGAAGAAGCTAGACGTCTGAAACTTGAAAAATTAAAAAAAACCAACACTAATTAGTAATAAAATAGAAACCTTTATAAAGCGGCACTTTCTCCATGACCTTAATTGAATGTAATTGTACTTTCAAGATATATAGATAGCCTGAAAAGACACAGTTTTTCAGTACGACTATTGTTCGTTTCTGAAAAAAAATCGCGTGTCATCAATAGGTTAGTGTTGGGGTAGTAAATATCCGGCTAATTCTATTGACATTTTCAAGTATAGGCTACTCGACAAAGGATTAAAAATGGGAAAAAGACATTCACCAAGACGAGGAAGTATGCAGTATTGGCCTAGGGCAAGATCCAAAAGACCATTTACGAGTGTATCCGCAAGGGCAAGCGCTAGCGAGGCGAAACCCCTAGAATTTGCAGGTTATAAGGCAGGTATGACACACATAGTTGTCAAAGACAATGGCAAAAATTCAATGACTAAAGGTCAAAACATAACAGTTCCAGTAACTGTAATCGAATGCCCACAACTTAAAGTTGCTGGTGTACGATTTTATGGACCAGAAGGTTACGGAATCAAAGTTGTTACAGAAGTTCTAAACTCAAAATTTGACAAAGAATTATCAAGAACTTTAGATTTGCCAAAGAAACAAATCGATTTTGAGAAACAAATCTCAACTATTCCTGAAGGAGCAGACGATTTAAGAGTTCTAGTTTATACTGAACCTAAAAAAGCTGGTATTGGTAAAAAAAGACCAGAAGTTTTCGAAATGGCTCTAGGCGGAAAGATTGAAGATAAAATCGAATACGTTAAAGCTCATGCAGCACAAGGTATCGTAGTATCGGATGCTTTCAAAGCAGGAGAATACATTGACGCTCACGCAGTTTCCATCGGAAAAGGTTTCCAAGGAGCTGTTAAAAGATTTGGTGTTGACATTAGACAAAGAAAATCTGAAAAAACTAAACGTGGAACAGGTTCTCTTGGTCCTTGGACATCACAAGGTCATATAATGTATAGAGTGCCATCGGCAGGAAAGATGGGATACCATTCTAGAGTTGACTATAATAAGAAAATAATGCTTATTTCAGACAAACCTGAAGATGTCAATGTAAAGGGTGGCTTTATACGGTATGGAGAAGTTAAAAGTACTTTTGTACTAGTTAAAGGATCTGTACCTGGGCCTAAAAAAAGACTGGTAAGACTTGTTGGAGCAATAAGGCTTAGCCCTAAGATTGAAAAAATCGCACCACAGGTTACAAAAATAGTTAAAGAATCACCACAGGGATGCTAAATGATGAAGTTATTCCCGGCTGAAAAATACGTGATGAGCGGAAGTAACTGCTGATAAAAATGAAAATCGGACTATATAACAAAACAGGAGAACGAAGCGAAGAGTTTGAGCTTCCTAAACAGTTCGACGAAGTCTTACGAACAGATCTTATTAAGAAGGCTGTTCTAGCAGTAGAGAGCAATAACAGACAACCATACGGTGCTTACAAAGAAGCAGGTAAGGAAGTTAATGCAAAACTATCAAGAAGAAGACACGACTACAAGGGTTCATACGGATTCGGAATCTCCAGAGTTCCTCGAAAAATTCTTTCAAGAAGAGGAACACGAATGAATTGGGTAGGAGCATTTGCACCAGGAACAGTTGGTGGAAGAAGAGCACATCCTCCTAAGGCAGAAAAGAATTGGAATTTGAAAATCAACGCAAAAGAAAAAAGATTTGCAATAAGAAGTGCAATATCTGCAACAGTTGATACAGAACTTGTTAAGGCAAGAGGACATATTATTCCTTCAGAATATCCTTTAGGTTTTGCATCTGACGTAGAAGATGTTGTTAAATCTGCTGATCTAATGAAGCTTTTATCAAAACTTGGTTTCGATGATGAATTGGGACGAGGCGAAGATAAGAAAGTCCGAGCAGGTAAAGGTAAAATGAGATCACGACCTTTTAAAGTTAAAAAGAGTTTGTTGATCGTTGTATCTCAACCATGTAAGCTTTCAAAAGCAGCAGCAAATCTACCTGGTGTTGATATTATAGAAGCAAGGAAACTTAATGCACAAATTTTGGCTCCAGGAACTCATCCAGGACGAGCAACTTTGTTCACTAAGAACGCGATTGAAGAATTAGCAAAGAATAATCTGTTCATGAAATAAAATGGCAACCGAACAATCAATGGAAACAGTAATACTTTTTCCTCTTTCAACAGAGAAAAGTATGAGACTTATCGAGTCTGAAAACAAATTGGTCTTCGTAGTTGACAGAAGAGCTTCAAGACAACAGATTAAATCTGCACTTGAATCGCTTTACAATTTGAAGATTAAGAAAATTAATGTTTTAATCAACAGAGAAGGAAAGAAACAAGCATTTGTGAAATTATCAGATGACAGTTCCGCATTAGACGTAGCAACTGATTTGGGGATAATGTAAAATGGGAAAGAGAATCATCGCACAAAGACGGGGATCCGGAAGCACAGCATATCGTGCCCCAAGTTTCAGATTTAAAGGAGATGCTAGACACAAATCTTACTCTAAAGAAATTCAAAAGGGTATGGTTCTAGATCTTATTTCATGCCAAGCACATACAGCACCTTTGGCAGTTATAGAGTTTGAAGATGGAGAAAGAACTCTTATGATTGCTCATGAAGGCGTTGCTGTTGGCGAAATGGTTGAAGTTAATGACGCTGAAGCAAAGGTTGGAAATACTGTTCCACTAATTAGAATTCCTGAAGGTACTTCTGTATTTAATATTGAAGGAATCCCAGGAGACGGTGGAAAATTTGTAAGAGCATCAGGTACTTTTGCAAAGATCCTTTCACAACAAGGAACAAGTGTTGTAATTCAACTTCCATCAAAAAAGAAAAAAGTTTTTGACGGAAACTGTAGAGCAACAATTGGTGTTGTTAGTGGAAGTGGACGACCTGAAAAACCTTTACTAAAAGCAGGAAATTCATATTATAAAATGAAAGCAAGGAACCACTTGTGGCCTAAGGTATCTGGAAGCGCAATGAACGCTGTAGACCACCCATTCGGTAACAAGAGAACTTTAAGAAAGTCTAAAGCAAAACCAACTTCAAGACATGCACCACCTGGACGAAAGGTAGGATTAATTGCAGCAAGAAGAACTGGTAGGAAGAAAAGGTAAACAAAATGGTAGTTAAAATTTTCAAATTCCACGGTAAGACTGCTGATGAAGTTAAGAATTTATCTGAGGATGAATTCTTAAAATTAATTCCTTCACGATCAAGAAGGAGTATACTTCGAGGTCTTTCAGACGAACAACAAGCTTTCATGAGAAAACTTGAGAAAGGAAAAGACAATATTGAAACACATCTTAGAGATTTAGTTGTCGTTCCTAAAATGATTGGAAAAACTATCAAAATTCACAACGGTAAAGAATTCGTTCCAGTGTTAATTTTGCCAGACCACTTAGGTTACTTTTTTGGTGAGCTTGCATTAACAAGAAAGAAAGCAAATCACAGCAAGACTGGAGTCGGTTCAAAGAAAAAAGTTTCAATAAGAAAGTGAGTTTACAATGACAAAATATAATTACGCACTAGAAAAAAAGGACGAGCTTGCAGTTGCGGTAGGTAGAGATCTTCAAATTTCAACTAAGCACTCCATTGAAATCTGCAACTACATTAGAGGAAAAAAACTTGCAAGAGTTATAAAATTCCTTGAAAATGTTATTGAAGAAAAGGAAGCAGTTCCTTTCAAAAGATTCAATATGGATGTTGGTCATAGACCAGGAATTGGTTCTGGTAGATTTCCAAAAAATGCAGCAGAAGCAATTTTGAAAATTGTTAAGTCCGCACAAAGCAATGCTAAGTTCAAGAATATGGATGAGAACTTATTAGTACTTGTTCATGTATTGTCACAAAAAGCTTCAACTCCTATGAGATCAGGAAGACAAGGACGACGTGAAACTAAAAGAACACACATCGAAGTTGCTCTTAAAGAAGTAGAGAAAAAAGAAACTAAGAAGCCTGCTAAAAAAGAAGCTACAAAAACAACTGTTAAAGCAAAACCTGCAGTTGAGAAAAAAGAAGCAAAAGTAGAGGACAAAAATGATTGAACGAAAAATTGTTGCTCACAAGTTAAAAGAATTCCAAATTAAAGAATTCATTGCAGGAGAATTTAGAAACGCAGGAATTTGTGCAATCAACTTGAAAAAAACTCCATTAGGAGACAAAGTTGTTATTTCAACTTCAAGACCAGGTTTAATTGTAGGTAGAAAAGGTAAAAATATCAAACAATTAACTACAACTTTGAAGAACAAATTCAATCTAGATAATCCAGAATTGGAAATAAACGAAATCAAAGACATTTACTTAAACGCAATTATCGTAAGTAATACTATTGCTTCATCACTTGAAAAATTTGGTTCCCAAAGATTCAAAGGAGTAGCACACACAGCAATGCAACATGTACTTGAAGCAGGTGCTAAAGGTGTCGAAATTTTAGTTGCAGGAAAAGTTCCAAGTGCAAGAGCAAGAGTTTGGAGATTTTATCAAGGTTACTTGAAGAAGTCCGGCGATGCTGCAGTAACTCAAGTAGATATTGCTTATTCCAGAGCAGAACTAAAAACAGGAACTGTTGGAATCAAAGTAAGTATTATGCCAGGAGATGCAGTACTTCCAGACGCAGTAGATTTCCTAGACGTTAAAAAAGTTGAAGAAATAGTCGATGAAGAAATTCAGAAAGACGTTTTGACAAAATCACAAGATGTTGAAGTAAAAAAAGAAGAGCCACTTCCAGAAGCTGAAGTAGAAAAAGCAGAGGGTGAAGAATAAAATGAAAGCTAAAGAATTAGTACAAAGTAACGTTTCAGATCTTCAGGCAAAACTTAAGGAACTTCAAAAAGAACTTGTAAAGCACAACGCGCAAGTCGCTTTAGGAGCTAATGTAAAAAATTCAAAAGCTCTTAAGACAATCAAAAAAGACATTGCAAGAGTGCTCACGATCCTAAAACAAAAGGATGGAGATTCGAAAGAACAATGAGTGAAATTTGCCCGAAATGTGGATTACCTCAGGAACTTTGTGTTTGTGAGACGATCGCAAAGGAGAGCCAAAATATCGTTATAAAAACGATCAAAAAAAAGTTCGGCAAAAAGTACACGGTTATCGAAGGTATCGAGGGTAAAGACATCGACATTAAGGACCTAACAAAGCAATTAAAAAACAAATTTGCTTGTGGTGGTACTGCAAAAACAGGTGTCGTTGAACTTCAGGGCGATCATGTCCAGAATGTTAAAAAATTCCTCGTATCACTTGGTTTTCAGGAAGAAACCATTCAAATCGTAAACAGCTTTTGAAAATGTCAAGAACCAAAGAGCAAACAAACATGAATTTGTTTGGAGAGTCAATGGTTGTAACTGATTCAAAAGATTCAACTTTGGTTGGAACGCACGGTTTCGTTGTTGACGAAACAAGAAACACATTTGTGCTTGCAACTCCAAAAGGTTTGAAAACTGTTTTAAAAGAACGGATAACATTTGTAACACAAAATAAAAAACATCATGGTATAAATTTCATGAAAACAATTGAAAATCGTATTCAAAGGTGAAAAATGGCAGAAGTGAAAAACATTGGTTTTGGTATCCCATCACCAGAAAAGGGATGTGAAAATGATAGTAAGTGTCCTTTCCATGGTGACATAACTGTTAGGGGAAAGATTTTAACAGGTAAAGTGCTGTCTGCCAAAACAGCAAAAAATGTCACTGTTGAGATTGCATCCAGAAAATACATATCTAAATATGAAAGATATGTTCCAGTTAGGACTAAAATTAAAGCTCATAACCCTGATTGCTTGAAAGCAAAAGAGGGAGATGTTGTAAAAATTGCAGAAACAAGACCTCTTAGTAAAACTAAAAGTTTTGTTGTTGTTCAAATTGTAAGTGGAGTTCAAGATGCAAGCAATTAGTTCAAGAGTAACAAGAGGAATTCCTACTAATGCAGTAATTCCAACATGCGACAATAGTGGAGCAAAAGAACTTAGAGTTATGTCAGTTAAAGGCATGACAACAGTTAAAGGAAGATACCCTGCAGCAGCTGTAGGAGATATGATTGTTGCATCAGTTAAGAAAGGAAAAGCAGATATGAGAAAAAAAGTAGTGTATGCAATCCTTGTTAGACAAAAGAAAGAATACAGAAGAGCAGACGGAACAAGAGTTCAGTTTGAAGACAATGCTGCTGTTGTACTTAAAGATGAAAAAGGAAACCCAAAAGGTACTATCTTTAAAGGTCCAATTGCAAAAGAAGTTGCAAAAAGATGGCCAGCAGTTGCAAAGGTTGCAAGTATTATATTATAAGTAGGGAGTTAAAATGAAGACATTTTCAAAAAACTGGATTTCGAGTAAGAACCCAAATAAGCAAAGGAAATATAGATTCAACGCTCCGTTGCACATAAAAAGAAAGCTATTATCATCACCATTGTCAAAAGACTTACGAAATAAGTACGGTCGACGAGCAGTCCCTGTAGTTAGAGGAGATAAAGTCAAAATTATGACAGGTAGCTTTAAAGGAAAGACTGGTACAGTATCAGAAATTATGGTAAGTCACTTCAAGATTTTTGTTGATTGTGCTTTCACAACAAAAAAATCTGGTTCAAAATCATTTTATCCAATGGATGCTTCAAATGTAATGATTATTGAATTGAATACTAAAGACTCTGTAAGAGAGAAGTCAATAGTTAAAGAAGCGCCAGTTGTAAAAAAAGTAACAACTAAAAAAACAACTACAAAGGCTAGCGAGGCTAAAGAGGAATAAAAATGGTAAAATTTCACTTAAAAAGACTTTCAGTTCCTAAAACTTGGCAAATTGGAAAAAAAGCAGCTAAGTTCGCAGTAAGACCAAACGGTAGTGGTCACGTGCTAAGCCAAGGAATTCCAATTGTTAATGTATTTAGAGATTTGTTAAAAATCGCTGATAACACTAGAGAAGTTAGATATATGTTATTCAACAAAAACGTTCTTGTTGACGGAAGAAAAATCAAAAGTCACAAGTTTTTAGTTGGTTTGTTTGATGTAATATCTCTTCCTGACTATGATATTAATTACAGAATGATTTTGACAGACAAAAATAAAATTGATGTTACTGAAATCGATAAGAAAGAAGTAGGAATCAAATTAAAAACTGTTGTCAAAAAAACTGTTATTGCTGGAGGAAAGATCCAGTTGAACTTCAATGATGGTTCAAACATAATTAGTGACGTAAAATGTGCTGTAGGAGATTCAGTACTTTTTGAAATCGGAACTAAAAATATCAAAGAAGTTCTTCCTGTAGCTGAAGGAGCACCAGTTGTGCTTCTAGAAGGTCAATATGCAGGTAAGCAAGGTACTATAGAAAAAGTTGCTGAAAACACAAGTGTCTTTGTAAAACTTGATGACAAGTCTTACGAAACATCAAAAGACAAACTTTTCGTTTTAGGCAAAACAAAATCTGCAATTAAAACAGCTTAAGGTTAATCAAAATGACTAACGCAATGCAAAAAATAAGGATTGAAAAAGTAACACTTAATGTAGGTGCTGGTAAAGACCCTGTTAAGTTAGAAAAAGGTATAAAACTCCTTAAAGATATTACTGGAATCGATCCTGTTAAGACTATAACTAATAAAAGACTTCCAGCTTGGAACTTAAGGCCGGGACTCCCAATTGGTTGTAAAATTACTTTGAGAGGAGCAAAAGCAGACGAAGTTTTAAGAAATGTTCTTGCAGGAAAGAACAATACTTTAAAGGCAAAACAATTTGATAAAGGTGGAAACCTTGCATTTGGTATTCACGAATACATCGATATTCCATCTCTTAAGTATAATCCAGAAATTGGAATTATGGGTTTTGAACTCTGTGTTACTTTCGAAAAACCAGGTTACAGACTTAAGAAAAGAAAAATCAGGCCTGCTAAGATTGGAATAGCTCAACACGCAACCAAAGAGGAAGCAATTGCTTTCATGACAGAAATCTTTGGTGTGAAAGTCGAATAAAGGTGAATTAAATGACAGTTAGCTTTTATAAAAAAATACTAAAACAGCTTAAATCAAAACCAGTCAAGGCTAAAAAGTTTTTGAAACATAGCGCACCTAAAAAAAGGAGCTGTGGACAAAATAACTTCAAGTGCCGAAATTGCGGAAGAACTGGAGCTCATATAGGCAGCTATGGTCTACACTTGTGCAGACAGTGTTTTAGAGAAAATGCAACCAAACTAGGTTTCAAGAAATACAGGTGAACATAAATGACTATGAATGATCCATTGGCAAGTGCGCTATCAAAGATAAATAATGCGGACAAAGTTGGAAAGAAACAAGTTACTATTTACCCTGTTTCAAAAGTAATTAAAGGTGTCTTAGACATCATGAATAGGGAAGGATATGTCGGAACTTACGAAGAAGTTGAAGACAGTAAAGGAAATCATTTAGTCCTTAACTTGTTAGGTAATACCAACGAGTGCGGTGCAATTAAACCACGATACTCAGTACAATTAGAAGACTTTTTGAAATTCGAAAAGAGATTCTTAAGAGCTAAAGATTTTGGAGTACTTTTAGTAAGTACATCAAAAGGCCTTATGACTCACGTCGAAGCAAAAGAGAAAAAATTAGGTGGAGTGCTATTTAGCTACTGTTATTAAAATGAAAGTCGAAAATTTAACATTAAAGGTACCTATACCAAATGGTGTACAGGTTAGTGTAGAAACAGGAATTTTTACTTTTAAAGGTCCTAAAGGAGAATTAGTTAGAGATTTACAATCTACTAAATTACACTATTCTGTTGAAGGTTCCGAAGTTGTACTAGTAGCTCCTAAAGCAACAAAGAAAGAAAAAGCACTTATTTACACTATGGTAGCTCACATTAAAAACTGCCTAAAAGGTGTAGTTGAAGGTTTCGTTTACAAATTAGCAATTTGTTCAGGTCACTTCCCAATGACTGTCGCTTATAACAATGGCGAGATTACAGTTAAAAATTTCATTGGTGAAGCAGTTCCACGAAAAGCTAAACTTCCAGAAAACGTAGACGTAAAAATCGACGGAAAAGATATAACTTTGACAGGAATTGATGTTGAAAAAGTTGGTCTTTGTGCAAGTAGAATTGAAAAACTAACTGGTAGAACTGGCTTTGATAAGCGAAGATTCCAGGACGGTATATATATCGTTGATAAAAACGGTAAATTAATGTAAGGGTGTCAAGATGAGCAAACAATTTTTAAGACAATCAGTCCATAAGAAAAAAAGGCTTGAAGCTAAATGGAGAAGACCAAAAGGACTTCAATCTAAATTAAGAAAAGCACAAGCAGGTCACTCAAAAGGTGTATCGTCTGGTTACGGTAAATCAAAAAGTGAGAAAGGAACAGTCAAAGGAAAAGAAGTTGTCATGGTTTCATCCTTAAAAGATTTGGAATCTATTAAATCAGACTTACAAGTTGCAATAGTTGCTTCAAAATTAGGTGCTAAGAAAAAAATCGAAATTTTGAGCAAATGCAAAGAAGCAAAAATTGTTGTTTCAAACATTAGAGATGTTGAAGCTTTCATAAAAGCTGTAGTAGACAAAAAAGCTGCAAATAAAAAACGAAGAGAAGCTAAAGCAAAAGCTAAAGTTGAACCTGAGAAAAAACCAGCAGCAAAGAAAACAACAAAAAAAGCGGATAAATCTGAAGAAACTAAAGAAGAAACTAAAGAAGAATCCAAAGAAGAAGATAACTAAACTCATATGTATAAATGATATAGGTAATCGAAATGAACTTAAAAACAAAGAAACGGATTGCAGCAAGAGTATTGAAATGCTCACCTAACAAGGTAAAGCTAGATAGTGGATCCTTTGAAAAAATTGGTGATGCTATAACTCGAGCAGACATCAAAGCACTAATCTCAAAATCAGCAATAACTAAAGAGCAGGATGCTGGAGTTTCCAGATTTAGAGCTAAAGCACGAGCTGCTCAAAAAAGAAAAGGTCGAGGAAAAGGACCTGGTTCTAGAAAAGGACGAGCAACTGCACGACTCCCTGCAAAATTAGCTTGGATGAACAAGATAAGATCACAAAGAGAATTGCTTAACAATTTAAGGACAGCAAATAAAGTCTCAAAAGAAACTTTTAGAGATTTGTATTTGAAAGCAAAAGGTGGATTTTTCAGAAGTAAAAGACACATTAACCTTTATATTGACGAGCACGAACTAATAAAGAAGGATTAAAATGGCACGAAAAAAAATGAAGAGAGTTCTTTTCAGAAGAAAACGAGAGAACAAAACTAACTACTACAAAAGGTTAGACCTACTTAAGTCATCAAGTCCAAGATTAGTTGTAAGAGTATTTTCAAATTCAATTACAATCCAATTAGTTGCTTTCGAGCACAAAGGAGATAAGGTTTTGGCAAGTGCATGTTCAGCAGACTTAGTAAAATTAGGTTGGACTCATAAACCAAATAACACACCTGGTTGTTACTTAACTGGCCTTCTTTTAGCAAAAAGAGCAAGTAAAGATGTAACCGCAATTGCAGATTTTGGATTTCAAACAACAAGTTCAAGACTTTATGCAGCATTAAAAGGTGTTGTTGATGGTGGATTAACTATCCCTGTAGGAGAAGGAATTTTCCCATCCGAAGATAGAATCAAAGGTTCACACATCGCAGGTTACGTAGCAAAATCAGCTTCAATCGAAAAAGATTTTGAAGACATGAAAAAGAAAATTGACGGTCAATAAAAATGAGACAAGAACAACAAGATTCCAGTGAGTGGATACCTAAAACTAGTATAGGTAGAAAAGTCAAAGCAGGAGAAATTACTGACATTGACGACATCTTAGATAAAGGTATAAAAATTCTTGAACCTGAGGTTGTCGAAACACTTTTACCAAATATGGAAAACGAACTATTAATGATAGGTCAGTCCAAAGGTAAATTTGGTGGCGGTCAACGAAGAGTTTTTAGACAAACTCAAAAGAAAACAAAAGAAGGTAATGTTCCTTCATTTTCAACTTATGCTGTAATTGGTAATAAGGATGGTTATGTAGGAATTGGTTTTGGTAAAAGTAAAGAAACTGTTCCAGCAAGAGAAAAAGCAATCCGAAATGCTAAATTGAACATCTTCAAAATTAGACGAGGAACTGGTTCCTGGGAAGATGCAGCAAAAGAAGCACACAGTATTCCTTTCGAAGTAGAAGGTAAATGTGGTTCAGTTAAAGTTATTTTAAGACCAGCTCCAAAAGGAACAGGTCTATGTTGTGAAAAAGAAGTAGGAAAAATCTTAGCAGCATGTGGTATTAAGAATGTTTGGTCAAAAACATTTGGTGCAACAGATGCAAAGATCAACTTAGTTAAAGCAACAGAAAGTGCATTAAGAAAACTGATGTCAACAAAAATTAGACCAGAACACGTTAAAACACTTAACATTGTTGAAGGAAAACTACCTGCTTTATCACGAAATGACGAGGTTGAAGACAATGAGTAAAATCGCAGTAATAATGGTTCGAGGTTTTGTTGGAATTGACGGCGAAATCCGAGAAGCACTTAGAAGATTAAACATTGTAAAGAAACATGGTTGCGTAGTTGTTGAAGATACTCCTTCAGTTAAAGGAGCAATTAACAAAGTAAAAGATTTCACAACTTTCGGTCCAATCGACGAAGAAACATATGCTCTTTTAGTTGAAAAACGAGGAGAAAAAGACGTCGAAGGAAATCTTAAACCAATGTTTAGACTTCATCCTCCAATTGGCGGTTTTGAAAGAAAAGGAATCAAAAAACCATTCACTGTTGGCGGAGTTCTAGGAAATAGAAAAAGCGCAATCAATGAATTAATCAAAAAGATGCTTTAGGTGTTTAATGATGGCAAAATTTAAAGATAAAAAAGCTAAGAAACAACGAGGCTCGAAAACCCACGGTTGGGGATCAATGAAGAAACACAGAGGTGCAGGTCACCGAGGTGGAAGAGGAAACGCTGGTTCCGGTAAACGTGGAGACGCGAAAAAACCAACTTACCAACAAAAATTCAAAGGAAAATACTTTGGTAGAATCGGTTTTACTTCCGTGCATGCTTCAAAAGACTTGTCAGTAAATTTAACTTATGTAAATTGCTCCATTGAAAAATGGGTAGAATCTAAAAAAGCTGAGAAAAAAGGCGATACTTACGTAATTGACTTAGCAAGATTAGGTTACGCAAAACTACTAGGAACAGGTTCAATTTCAGTAAAGATTGAAGTAACTGTTCCAGAAGCTTCTGCAAAGGCAATTGAAAAAGTTGAAAGCGCAGGCGGAAAAGTAATTTTTCCAGAATCCTCTGCATCCGAAGATGTAGAAGAGAAGGAAGAATAAATTTTTTTTAAAATTTTATTTTTATTAAACCCAAATCTTTTTAAATTACAACATTTCTTTTTGGCATAAAGCAATTAATATTTATTAGTGTGAAGAATAATGAAAGGCCTAATTAACAATCTTCCGGAAGTAGAGCACCCAACAGAAAAGAGGTTGCCATTTAATACAAAATTAAAGTGGACTTTAATTGTTTTAGTCGCATACTTTGTATTAGGTATGATCCCTCTTTTTGGAGTAGACTCATCAAGAATGATGCAGTTCGAACAAATGGCTATGCTATTGGGTGCAGAGATGGGTACACTTCTTTCTCTTGGTATCGGTCCAATCGTTACCGCATCAATCGTTTTACAATTATTAGTTGGAGCAGGTATTTTAAAATTTAATACTGCTACATCTGAAGGAAAAAGATTTTTTCAAGGAGTACAAAAACTTCTAGGAATTGGCTTTATTATCTTCGAAGGTTTCATCTATGTTTTCATGGGTGGATTACCTGCAGTAACTACATCAAGTAATCTTTTACAGATGCAGTTGTTGATAATATTCCAGTTGATATTAGGTGGAATTCTTGTTATGTTAATGGATGAAGTAATTAGTAAATGGGGCTTTGGTTCCGGTATTAGTTTATTCATTGCGGCAGGTATTTCAAAATCATTATTCATTAGAGCATTTAGTTGGTTCCACGTTCAAGAAGGAGCAAAAGCATTTATTGGAGCAATTCCTGAGTTATTCCGAGCATTATCAGTCGGTGATTCAATTGCAGCAGTAATTAGTATTGCAGCAATCGTTGCAACAGTTGTTGTTTTTGGAATCGCAGTATTTGCACAAGCAATGAAAATTGAAATCCCATTATCTTTTGGTAGAATAAGAGGTCATGGTGTAAGATGGCCATTAAATTTCATCTACACTTCAAACATTCCAGTTATTTTAGTTGCAGCATTATTATCAAACATTCAAATGTTTATTATGATGTTTAACAAAACAAATCCTGACGCAATTATATCTTGGATATCAGGACCAAATATTGTTTACAATTTAATTACTGGAACAGTAGTACCTTTAGACTTTGCAAAGGCATTAGTTTACATGCTAATTATGATTGGTGGTTCAGTATTGTTTAGTTTCTTCTGGGTTCAAACTTCAGGAATGGACGCAAGAAAACAAGCAGAACAAATCATGCAGTCTGGTTTCCAACGAGCAGGTTTCAGACGAGATCCACGAGTTATGGAAAAGTTGTTAGAAAGATACATCGGACCACTAACTGTTATGGGTGGAATGACTGTTGGTTTCTTAGCGGCTCTTGCAGATTTAAGTGGTTCGTTAGTTAGAGGAACTGGTATCTTACTTACAGTTATGATTATTTACAAATTGTATGAAGATATTGCAAGACAACATATGATGGACTTAAACCCTGCAATGAAAAAGTTCATGGGTAAATAGATAAAATGACTAATTTTTTATCTAATTTTTTACTCTCTTTGGATCCTTTCATTAGCATATTTTTAGTTAGTTTATTCATTTCTTTATTATCTACTTTAGCTTTCAAGTTTTTTACAAATCAAAAAGAAATGAAACGTCTTCGTGATGAAGCTAAAGAGCATCAAAATAAAGCTAAAGAACACCAAAAAAAAGGTAATCAAAGTGAAATGCTTCGAGAACAACAAGAAGCAATGGATTTGAGTATGCAAACATTCAAGCACTCAATGAAACCAAGTTTGATTACAATGCTTCCAATAATTTTTATTTTTGGTTGGATGAATGTTAATATGGCTTTCATGAATATTGAGCCTTCAGCAGATTTTTCTGTTTTTGCAGTGTTTGATGAAATTGGTGGAACTGTTCTAATGGAGATTCCAGATGAATTGACATTATTGACAAATGCTTCTCAAGATGTTAAAGCAATTCAACTAACTGATGACGCTCGTGATACTCTTATCGATAAAAATCGTGCATTATCTGACATCAAGAAAAAAGATTCTTATAACGTAGCTATTTGGCGTTTAAATGGGCCTGCAGGTACATACAACTTAACAATACATTACGATAATTTAACTGTGACAAAAGATCTGATTATTTCTGAAACAAGACATTATGCAAATCCAGTCAAGGTTGTAAAATCATTTGGAATGCATTCCATAATAATTGGTAATGAACGAATTATATTCAACGTTTTGGGATTGAAAATAGGTTGGTTAGGAACTTATATTATTCTGTCTTTAGTATTTGGAAATGTTTTGAGAAAGTTATTGAAGGTTGCTTAAAAAGTTAATTATTCAAAAATAGATATTTTTTGTCTATTTTGTACTCCATCACATTTTAAACAATGCAAATTTGTTTTGAACAATTTCTTCGCATCTGTATGTTCTCTGCTAACTTTCAATTTAGGAGAACGTGGTTTTGTGACAACAATTCCATATATTATTGATTTGGGTGAAAGATTCTCTTTAATCAAACCGTAGGTATTAACTATTTGTGAAAGAGCTTTTTTTTCATCTCGACCTTTTAATTCCAAAAGAATAATGTGATTTGTATTTGTATAAATAATTCTGTCGCATCTCTCTTCATTTTCAGAAGATCGTTCAGGACAGGAATCAAATTCACACGAATTAATTATTAAATTCTTGTCATTTTCCAAATAATATTTTGTTTTAGAATTTGCTTTTCGATCAACAAAAAGAGTTATTTTTTTTGCATGATTTTCATGTTTACTGCATTTTGATTTACTATTACAATTCAAAAAATCACCTAATCGTCAAATTTAACAAGTTTATCGTGCAAGTCCGATTCATCATCTGATGTTGCATCTATATAATCATAGTTTATGAAATCTTTTTCAATGACATCAATAATTTTTCCATCTTTAGTAAAGAACGCATTAAGTTGTTTGGGATGTATTATTAATTTTTCATCTAAAACCTTTTTTAGTTCTTCTTTTTTTGTAATGCTAATCTTTTCCATTAAATTTCCTGCATAAAGTAGGTTATTTGTTTTTTGTAATAAATATGGACTATGAGTTGTGATTAAAACTTTGTTACCTTTGATATTAATAAATAACACAAATAACTCTAAAATTTTCGATTGAGCATCAGTATATAAGTGTGATTCGGGCTCTTCACATAGAACTATATATTTTATTCGTTCTCTATAATACATAAAGAATTTTAATAAATGCAAAACTAAACTTGATTCCCTTTGGCCTGATGATGCTGATGCTAAATCAATTTCTTTTCCATTATTAAATACTATTTTGTATTTATCTTGTTTTACAAGAAATTCTCCTTTCAGTATGTTCTTAATTCTATCATTTGTAAGTGCAAATAAATTTCCATCATTTTTAAATTCTTTATCTAAATCAATATATGATTTAACAAATCTTTTTGTTATAAGCTTAATGTAATAACTAAAAGAATTAACAATTTTATCTTCTTTCAAACTTAGATTTGCTACATCTAAAAATTGGCTACGATCTGCTGGAATAAATACAACATCTTTATCTAAATCAAAAATTTTTTGAAATTGTCTATATTTTGTTCCTACAAGAGTTTGAATCTCACTTACACCAATATCTTCACTATTATGAATTGTATTTTTAAAAAAAGCGTATTCTTCTTTTAAATTATTCTCTAACTCATAGGAAAATGATATACTTATTTTTTTTAAATTTTTTATCTTTATTTCATAAGATTTGTTATTCGAAATTGAATAAATAAGTTTAGTATTTTTATTAATGAAACACAAGTCAAATAGTTGAAAGAATTCTTGAGTTAAAACATCTTCAATGGCTTCTAAATAAGTTCGATTTTTTTTACTTTCAAAATCAAGAAATGCTTGAAGAACAAAGTCTTTCATCATCAAAAGAAAGTATGTTGCTTTGAGTATTGTGCTTTTACCTGATGCTTGTGAACCTGTAATAATAGTTATGTCTTTTAAATCAAATTCAGCATTTTCAATGGGACCTAATGACGAGATACTTATTTTGTGCATATAATCTATTTATTTAGTGAATATTTAAATTTTATGCACTTTTTGTGGCGATATCAACCAAAACTTTTATAAACCCCACCCATTTCAACCCATTAAATAATATACTTTGGAGATATAAAAAATGGTTCAGGGATCCAGAAAGTCAAGAACTATGAGAAGAGTGCACAGAAAAGTAACTAGTGGTTCCAAAGTAGTCTATGAGCTAAGAAAGCCTTCAAGACCAATCTGCGGTAATTGCGGAGCAGTCTTAAACGGAGTTCCTCACGAACGACCAAAGGCTATGCAAAAGCTTCCAAAGACTCAAAAAAGACCACAACGACCTTTTGGCGGTGTACTTTGCTCAAGATGCCATAGAGATTTGGTATTGCTTGAAGCCCGGGACAACAACGAGTAAATCTCATTTGATTGAATATGAAGCTGTTATGGCGACAAACAGTGGATGAGGTTGAATGGAGGTTAGGAGTTTACGGATTTCTAATCTTACAATAATACACGAGGAAAAAAAATGGTACTAGAAATAGGACGTGTATGCGTTAAGCTTGCTGGTAGAGATGCGGGACTTAAATGTGTTATTGTAAAGAATCTTGACAATAACTACGTACTTGTCGACGGACAAACTAGAAGACGAAAAGTCAACAAGGCTCATTTGGAACCTCTAGCATTAACAATTAAGATTTCAGAAGATGCATCTAACACAGATGTTGTAAAAGCATTATCTGAAAAAGGAATTGCATGTGAAGAGAAAAAAGCTAGCGAGAAAAAAGCTACTGAAAGACCAAAGAGACTTAAGGTTAAAAAGACTGTAAAAGAAGCACCTAAGAAAAAATCAGCACCAAAAAAGAAAAAAGGTGATGAAGAATGAGTGTAGGAGTTCTTAGACGAGAAATAATCGTTAAAAACGGTCGAAATAGAAAACCTAGACCTAAAACTTTCAAAACTGAAGATGCAGCAAAAGCATACGCAGCAAAAGAAGGTCTAAAAGACTTTGTCATTCAAAATCTTAGAAACGAAGTAAGTACTAAAAACAAGTACAGAATTGTTTCCAAGAATTAATTATTTTTTAATTAATTTTATATATTAGTTCTATAACATTTTTAATATGTTTAAGGTGCTTTTCTAATGTCTATACTAGACCAATTGACAAATTTGGAATTAAAAGTCCTGCCTGTAATAGGCAAGGATACGCTAGTTACAGCTATAGTAGAAGAAACTAATCTAAAAGATATTGAAGTTATGAGAGCAGTTCAATGGCTTTCAAATAAAAATTTAGTAACAATTCGCGAAGAAGTCAAAGAGTTAATTGATTTAGATAGTAACGGAAATGATTATGCTAAAAATGGTCTTCCAGAAAGACAACTTCTAATTAAGATAAAAGACGAAGCAAAAACAATCCAACAATTAGAAGCTCAAGGATTATCAAAAGAAGAAATTAATATCTCAATTGGTCAACTAAAAAAGAAAGTAGCAATTAATTTAACTAAAACTCCCGATCTTACATTCGAAATAACTGCTCAAGGAAAAAAACTTCTAGAAAAAGAATCCTTAGAAGAACAATTTCTAAAACACAAATTTCCTTGTGAATTAAAAGATCTTAAACCAGAAGAATTATTTGCATACAAAGAACTTCTTTCAAGAAAACAAATAATTAAACAAGACACAAAAAAATTAGTCTACGTTACAATTACTGAAGAAGGAAAAAGTATTGATACAAGTAATGTCAAAGAAAAAATTGACAAGTTAACACCAGCGATGATTAAATCTGGTGCTTGGAAAAATAAAGAATTCCGTTCATTTGACATTGAAAGTAAAGTTCCAAAAGCATATCACGGAAAATCTCATTTCGTAAATCAAGCAATAAAATACATTAAACAAATCTGGCTTGAGATGGGCTTTGAAGAAATGACTGGTAATCACGTTCATACTGCGTTTAGAGATTTAGATGCACTTTTCGTTCCTCAAGATCATCCAGCTAGAGAGATGCAAGATACTTTTTATATTGCAGATCCAAAAGAAGGAACACTACCAACTGCATTGCACAAAAAAGTAAAAGCAATGCATGAGCATGGTGGCGACACAACATCAAAAGGATGGCAATGTAAATTTTCAGACGATATCGCAAAACAAAATTTACTTAGAACTCACACCACTGTTCTTTCAGCAGAAACAATTGCAAATCTGAAAATAGAACAACTACCAAAAAAATTCTTCGCAGTTGGAAAAGTTTATCGAAACGAAGCATTGGATTGGAAACATTTATTTGAATTTCATCAAGTAGAAGGAATTGTAATTGACCCAAATGCAACATTAAAACATTTAATTGGGTACTTAACAGAATTCTACAATAAAATGGGATTTGAAAAAGTAAGAATTAGACCAGGTCACTTTCCATATACTGAACCAAGTTTAGAGGTTGAAGTATTTCACCCCGTTAAGAAACAGTGGGTTGAATTAGGCGGTGCTGGAATTTTCAGACCAGAAGTTGTAATACCTTTGTTAGGAAAAGACGTTCCAGTTTTAGCGTGGGGTCAAGGAATGGAGCGAGGAATCGTCGAATATTTTAATTTCACTGATCTCAGAGATCTTTACAAGAATGATATTAAACAAATGCGGGAAATGAAATCCTATATGAAATAAAATGCCATCAGTAAAACTTAGCAAAAAAACTGTACTTGATTTAGTAGGAAAAAAACTTACAGATAAAGAATTGACTGAAAGAATTCCTATGTTAGGAACAGATTTAGATGAAGTAACAGATACAGAAATCAGTGTAGAAATATTTCCAAATAGGCCAGACTTATTATCTGAGCAAGGTTTTGCAAGAGCACTTTCAAGTTTCTTAGGAATAAACATTGGTCTTAGAAAATACGTAGCAAAGAAAAGTAATTATAAAATGATTATCGAATCATCTGTGAAAACAGTTAGACCTTATACTGCGTGTGCAGTTGTAAAAAATTTAAAATTCAACGATGAAAAAATCAAAGAGATAATTCAAATTCAAGAAAAGCTTCACGTAACATTCGGAAGAAATAGAAAACGTGCAGCAATTGGAATTTATCCAATGGAGCACATTAAATTTCCAATTTACTTTAAAGCTGATGATCCAAATAAAATAAAATTTCAACCTTTAGAATATCCTAGAGAATTAACTGCATTGCAAATACTATCAATGCACCCAACAGGAAGAGACTACGGTCATTTGTTAGAAGGGTTAGATAAATTTCCATACTTTATTGATGCAAATAATAATATTCTTTCACTTCCACCAGTAATTAACTCACACAATACTGGAAGAATAACAGATAACACTTCAGAAGTTTTTATAGAATGTTCTGGTTTTGAAAAACACGTATTAAACAAATGTTTGAATATGATAGTCACTGCATTAGCAGATATGGGTGGAGAAATCTACGAAATAACTGTTGAAAACAAACATGAAAAATCAGAATACATTTTACCAGATTTAAAGCCCGAAGAAATGACATTAAATTTAGAATACACAAACAAAGTATTAGGATTAAACCTAACAAAAACCCAAGCAAAAGAATGCTTAGAAAAAATGGGTTATGGCGTAACTAAAGATACTGTTTTAGTTCCTGCATACAGGTCTGATGTAATAGATAATATTGATTTAGTTGAAGATATTGCAATAGCATATGGTTTTGAAAATTTTGAACCAATAATTCCAAAAGTTTCAACAATTGGAAAAGAAGATCCTATTGAAATATTCAAGCAAAAAATACGAGAAGTTTTAGCTGGCTTTGGATTGTATGAAACAAAAACGTACAATATTAGTTCTTCAGCAATGCAGACAGAATACATGAACGTAGAAATTCCAATAATTAAATTAGCAAACTCATTAACAATTGATTTTGATTGTCTAAGGGCATGGGTAACACCATCATTAATGGCAATCTTAAAACAAAATAAAAGTTATGAATATCCACAAAGTTATTTTGACTTTGGACGAGTTTTTAAAAAAACTGGCGAAGGCGAAACAGGAATAACTGAAAGTGAGCGTTTATCTGTAGTATTATGTGGTCCTGATTTTGATTTCACAAAAATTAAACAAATCTTGGATGCAATTTTTGTAGCATTAGGAAAAGAATATGATATGAAATCAACAAAACACGATTCATTCATTCCGGGTAGAGTGGGAAGAGTTTCTTACGAGAACAAAGAAATTGCATATATGGGTGAGATTCATCCACAAATATTAGAAAACTTTGAATTGGAAATGCCGGTTGCAGCTCTAGAACTAAACATTACTGATTTATTTGAATTAGTAAAAGAAGAATTCTATTAAAAAAAATTAAAATAAAAAAAGTTAATTTAACTTAACTTTTTCAAAAGGTTCCATATCGTTCCATGCAAGTTCAAATAATTCTTCTAATGCACTTGCAAAGAATGGTGTGTTAATCCAGATTCCAACATCATATGTAGGATGAACCTTCATATCATCAAGAACCATAAATACCATTTCTTTTTTATCGACGACTACAAACCTTGCGTTTGTTTTAGCATGTCTAACTTCGGCAACTTCAGATAAGTCTTTAGCAGCAGCCAAGTTTTCTTTTGTAATTGGAGCAGCAACTCTAACAATAACGCCTCGTTTTTTGACTTGTTCAATTACTGGTTTTAAACCTTCAACCTTTCTAATCAAACCTTGTGCAGTTGTCATAATTGTTACAGTATTTTCTGCACCACGAATTGTTAATTCAAGATGATTGTACAAGTTATGTCTTCCTTTAAGAGATGCTGAAAGTTCTGATGGTTCAACTAATTCAACACCTTGTGAGTGTAATGAATTTAATTCATCAATAATTTCTGTATCTTTAAGGTCATCTAATCTTGTAATTCTTTTTTTAGAATCTTGCTCAATATTTTTCTTTACTCTTTCAATAACTTCAGTTGGTGGAATTGCTATATACTTAATTGGTTTTCCCAATTTCATTACAACAAAACCTTTCTTTTCCAAAGTTTCAAGAACATCGTAACATCTACTTCTTGGAACATTTGCAATGTCGGACAACTCTCCTGCTGTGGAGATTCCCCTGGATATAAGCGCAGTCCAGATTTTAACCTCGTATAGATTTAAGGCAAAATACCTCCTGAGCTTGCTAAGAAATTCTTCTTTGACAATCATTTTACAACCCCCTCTTTTTTGTGTCTAACGGTGTGTTCGACAAGGAATAGAACTTATACTACTTAATAAATGTTATGTTTTTTATTTATTGAGTAATGGTTAAAACTTAGTCGATGGTAGTGATTGTTTGTCATCATTTTCAAGATTAAAAGATGATTCGTTTATTGTAATAGTGATTCTCGTCAAATTTTATTAAATATATACTCGGCGTAATCTTTAAATAGTTTCAAAAAATTTTTTATGTATGGCATTTATTGATGACATTTATCAAAGAGCAAAAACAAATCTGAAAAGAATTGCTCTTCCTGAAAGTACTGACGAACGTATACTCAGAGCATCAGTTCAAATTAAAGAGCAAGGAATTGCAATTCCAGTTCTTGTTGGAAACAGAAATGATATACAAAATAAAGCTAATGAATTAAATCTTAATATCCGTGAAATAGAAATTTTTGAACAGAGTGAAGAACACTTCAATAAATTCTCAAACGATTTATACGAACTAAGAAAAGACAAAGGAATGACGCTAGAAAAAGCAAGAGAAGAACTAAATGATGGGGCTTGTTTTTCAATAATGATGCTTCATAATAATTTAATTGATGGTGTTGTGTCTGGAGCAGTTCATTCAACAGCAAATACATTAAGTCCTGCATTAAAAATAATCAAAACAAAACCAGGAATCAAAACTGCATCAAGTTTCTTCTTCATGTTACAAAATGAAAAGATATACTTATTCTCCGATTGTGGTTTTGTAATAGATCCAACTTCAGAACAATTAGCAGACATTACAATGTCAACAGCAACTTCAGCAAGAGAATTTGGAATAGAACCAAGAGCAGCATTATTATCATTTTCAACAATGGGAAGTGCAACACACGAAAAAGTAGACAAAGTAAAAGAAGCAGTAAAAATTCTAGAACAAAGAAATCCTGATTTTACATTTGACGGAGAATTACAATTAGACGCTGCAATAGTTCCAAAAGTTGCGGAACTAAAAGCACCAAACTCCAGAGTGAAAGGAGATGCAAACGTCTTAATCTTTCCAGACTTAAACGCAGGAAACATAGGATATAAATTAGTGCAAAGGTTTGGTGGAGCAACTGCATTAGGTCCAATCGTTCAAGGATTAAATAAACCCGTTAATGACTTATCAAGAGGATGCAGTTCTCAAGATGTTGTTGACGTAGTTGCAATTACTTCAATTCAAGCTCAGTTGACACAATAGTTTTAGAAAAGATAAAGTGAGGAAGAAAAAATGAATATTTTTGTTATAAACTCAGGTAGTTCATCTTTGAAGTACCAGATAATAAATCCTGATGAAGAATCAGTTTTATGTAAGGGTCAAGTTGATAGAATAGGAATAGGTCCAATTCTTATTTACAAATATACTAAAGACGGCGAGAAAAAAGAACTTGAAGAAAACATCCAAGCGGACAATCATGAAGAAGCTCTTAAAGAAGTTATTAAAAAAATAACAGATCCAAACATCGGTGTTATAAAATCCTTAGATGAAATTCATGCAATTGGTCATAGAGTAGTTCATGGTGGTGAGGTATTCAAAGAATCTGTTGTAATTGATGACCAAGTAATTGAAGGAATAAAAGCATGTATTCCATTAGGTCCATTACACAACCCCGCAAACCTGGCAGGAATTACGGCTTGTTTTGATTTATTCCCAAATAAAAAACAAGTTGCAGTTTTCGATACAACATTCCATCAATCAATGCCAGAAAAAGCATTCTATTATGGAATTGACAAAGATTATTATGATAAATACAAAATAAGGCGATACGGTTTTCATGGAACTTCATATAAGTTCATAACACAAGAAGTTGCAGAAAAGTTTCCCGATGTAAAAAAAATGGTTGTATGTCACCTTGGAAACGGAGCAAGTGTTTGTGCAATTGACAATGGAAAAAGTATTGATACAAGTATGGGCTTTACTCCATTAGAAGGTCTTATGATGGGAACAAGATCCGGTGACTTAGACCCTGCAATAATTCACTTCTTATGCAAGAATGAAAACATTTCAACTGATGAAATGGATTCAATTTTGAATAAAAAATCGGGATTAGGAGCATTTTCAAAAATAAGCTCAGACATGCGTGACTTATGGGGAAAAGAAAATGAAGGTGACGCAAGAGCAAAGCTAACAATAAACTTATTTTCCTATAGAATTATGAAATACATCGGTTCATACATCGCAGCATTAAATGGTGTTGATGCGGTAGTATTTACTGGTGGAATTGGAGAAAAAGCATATTATGTTAGAGAACGAGCATTGTCTGGTTTTGGATATCTAGGTTTAAAATTAGATTCAGAAAAGAACAAAGCTTGTGAAGAAGTAATTAGCGCAGACGATTCAACAGTTAAAGTACTTGTCTTAGGAACTAACGAAGAATTAATGATTGCTAAAGAAACTGAAAATCTAACCAAATAATTTTTTTTGTTTTATTTTAATACGCTAAAATATTAGTATTTTAGTATCTTTTTATTGATGCAATTCCACCCAAACCATTTAGTTTCTTTCCACCTTCATGTTCAAAACTAATTATGTGGACTTTACCACCCGTACTTTCAACAGTCTTGATAATATTTTCAATTTTTAAGAATTTTCCTTCTTCTCGAGTTTTTTGTACAAATTTATCTGTTAACAATAAATCTTTGATTGCTCCCATATTTGCAGCATTTTCTGTTTCATGTAAACCATAAGTTGCAAGTTTGTCTTTACTAATATTCTCAAGTAATTCCTCAACAAGTGATATCTCTTCAGCACTAATTGAATTTTGCAAAACCTTTTTTAGTTCAGTGTTTGACAAAATTTCTTTAATACCATTCTCACCAACAGCATTACAAACAGCCAAAGTGACTTTAGAATTAATTTTAGTTTTAGATAAACTATTTTGAAGATACGTGTGCCAAAATTGTGGACTTGCAACAACAATTTTATCATAGTTGTTTCTAGAATCTTCTTCTTCTAATGCTTTAGAAACTTCAACAAAAAAATCGGATGCTTTTTCTTCAAGTAAATCTTTTTTTTGGACATTGCCTTTAAGTTTTGAGACAATTTCATAACCAAATGAAAATAATCTAAATATTGTTGCACTTCCTCTATCTAAGGTACAAATCAAGATGCTATCTCTTTTCTTAGAATGTTCTTCAATTTTTTTGACTTGATAATTAAGAAGTTCTTTTTTCCTAACACTTAAGTCCATTCCTGGTTCAATTGTTATGGTGTGATAAGACCCAGAACTAATGTCTTCTTTTCCTTCTAAGATTTTACCAGATAAACGTAAATTGTTAGTGTACTTATGAAATTCAATTTTTTCTAGGACAACATCTAATACAATTTTCTTCTTTATAATCTGGGTTTTCCTTTCATCTCCATTTCCTAATTTAATCTTCCTTTCAGTAACTGCGCGTATAGTGTCACCTACATCGACTACTTGAGAAAGGACCCACAAATCATCAAGATTCTCAGGAACAACTTTCAGTTCTTTTTTTCTTCTATCAAGGTTAAGTATTTTCATTTTAAATTCAATTTTTCAAACACAAAACGTTTGACTGCTCTTAACGGTTTAATTATTAATTTTTTAATAATTTTTCTTGGAGCTTTTCTAATAAATTTCACAGTTCTTTTTAATGCTTTTGTTGTACGTTTTTTTACGATATTTACTATATTTTCTGGTAATATTTGTTGTAACCACATCAAATTGAATTTGTCTAAGCCATCTGTATTCTTATCAAATTTGAAGTTATCTTTTTCATATTGATAAAATGGACATTTACATTTTTTGAAAGGGCAAATCGTCCAATTTTTTGTAAATTCAATTTTTTCTTCTATATTTGAAAGTTTGTATCCTTTTGAAACCATAAAATTAAAGCATCTATATATGTTTCCTTCACAATCACAAACAAGAACTTTGCTTCCAGCAGGACAAATTTCATTACGTGATGAATAAAATTCTTTAACGTTTTTAAGTCTAAATTTTTTTAATTCTTCGTTAGAATATTCTTTAGGATATTTTTTCCCGTTATACTCGCCAAAAAATGGAACAATTGAATATCCAATACTATTTTTATCGAATAAATCTAAATAATAATCGAACTTATCAAGATAACCCGGATACGCGACAATATTGCATGCGAGATTGAATCCTTTTTTTCTTCCATATTTGTGATATGAAATAAATTTATCCATTAAATTTCTTTTTTCAAGTTCGAAAAAATGTGCAGATGAAACAATAACAACTCGTGAAGGATCAATTTCATCAAAAAATCTAATTATTTTTTCAACTGAAAGATTAGTTATGAGCACAAGATAATGTTTTTTAGTAATTTCTTTACAAACTTCTACAATATTTGGAATTATAAGAGGTTCTCCTCCAGATATTATAACTTTTATGGTCTTATTAATTTTATTCAAAGAATCTGTAAACTTGTGAATATCAACAGGTAAAATTGGTCCTTTTGTTTTATGATTTTTCCCCGCAATACAATATTCACATTCAAAATTGCATGCTGAGTGAATTGACCAGTCTAAAACTCCTTCATACTTCATACATTCACCACAAAAATTTTCCAGATTATATTAATAATACAACAAACTTTATAAACAAAAACTCTATTATTTTTAAAGTAATAGAGCTTTATAATTATTACATATCAGGCGTTATGCTTAAAAAGCTTTTCAAATTTTGTACAAAAAAAGGTGTATTGATGTTTAGAAAATGTAAAAAAGGTGCTGAAGTTCCATCAAGTCCTGCAACCATCTTTGGAATAATAACTCTTCTTGTCGTAATGTATGTTATTTTAATACCGCCAAGTTTTAGAGAAGAACTTCTTAATGGAAATGGAACAACGTGGGATGAGAATGGAGTTAGTAGCGATTACAAGGTAACTTTCTTTTCAGAAGAACCAGGATACTGGTCCTACCTATCATACAAAAATTTTGAACACGATTTAAATTCATTTAATCTTCTTTCAAGAACCGAAGCTTCAGAACTTTTCATAGCAAATCAAATATCCTCAAAATATACTGCTTTTTCAAAAAATACGGGATCTTTCAAATTTACAGTATCTAACATTGGAACTTTAGATAATTTCTTCATAAATTACAAGATAAGTTCTCAAAATGGACCAGTTTCATTAATTGTAAACGGCAATACTGTAAAAGAAATAACTCCAAATACTAGAGAAGATGTAGTTTCAATAAACAAGAAATACATCAATGTTGGCGAGAACGAAATAGAATTTGTTCCAAAAAATGTGGGTTTTGAATTCTGGTCATACAATTCAATTGTTGTGTCTCAAGCAAAAGTGTTTGCAGACGTTACTGATTATTCAAACTTAGAAAATTCACAATCATTTTGGGTATCTGAAGACGAATTCAAAAATCTTGAAGATGGTTATCTAAGATTCTTTGTGGATTGCGAAGTTGCTTCAGCAGGAAAAGTTGATATCTCGATAAATGATAATAAAGTGTTCTCAGGAATTCCTGATTGTGGAATCTTAAATGTGATTAATCACATCAGTCCAAATTTCTTTAATCAAGGAGAAAATGAAATCTCATTTAAAGCTAAAGATGGCAGATTTATTTTTGATACTTTAATGTTAGAAACAAATCTAAAAGACAACATATATCCAACATATTTCTTTGATGTTTCAGATGACGATTATTATGTAATCAACAATTTCGATGATGAAGTTGATCTAAATATGACTTTTACATTCATCAATAACCAGGATTACAAAGAATTACAAGCAGTCCTTAATGGTCATACAATAAGTGTTAATACAAGAGATCGAACTTATATCATTGAAGTAAATCCTATTGATATTTTAGAAGGAACAAATGTTCTTGAATTAAGACCAAAGGATAGTATGACTATTGTGAAAGTTGAGTTAAAAGCTGCTGAATCTAACTAATTTTAATTTCAAGGCAAAAATGGCAGAAGAAGAGAAAGCAAAAAAACCAGTTACTTCTAAAGGTGAATCATTCTCAGAGTCTCAGCATTCTACGCTTTGGGAAGTTGTTATTGGAATATTTCTAATAATTATACAATTTGTGATGAATAAGAGTTTTCTTGGAACTGGTTTTAGTAAATGGTATTTTGATGTAGTTTTCTTTTGTTTTCTATTCCTGATATTTATTTCATGTAGAAAAGATTTTTTCAAAGCAGCAATCATATCAGTATTTGCAATATTTTTTAGTGGTATTTTGCTAAATCATATTGGAGCATTGAATGCTCTTGCAAGTTTTACGCATTTTAATCTTTTAAGTCAAGATTTATTAGTAGTCGTATATTACGGAATACTTATTTTTGGAACTTCTTTTTTCGCACAAGCTTTAATTAAGGATGAAACCGTAGACTATATGGGAACAGCATTCATTGCAATATTGAGTATCTTGTTGCCATTTTTAATTGTTAAATTTCCATTCTCAAATTACTTGTTAATGTCTGATCAAACAGGTTCATTACTAAAACTATTTTTTTCAATTCCATTACTATGGCAACCTTTCTGGATAAGTGGTCTAGCAAAGGCAAAGGCACAAGGTTCTGGCGTTGCATATGCATTTTTAATTATCTGGCTATTAGTAATTTTAACTATCACAATGGTTGTAAGTTATGTTGCTGTTCCAGTTGAAGCAAGAAATTCTTTGCAAGCATCTGGAAATACTGCAATAAGTGATATTTACAAAGGAATAAATGACACAACAACGACAATTAAAGACACAATCATTAATCCAATAACAAAAGGATTTAATCCTGAAGAAGCTGCAATTGAAACAAGAGTAGATTCTGAGCAATCCTCGAGTAAAAAAGGAGTTTCGATATCTGGATTGACTTTTGATGAAGGTACAACAATAGAATTTGGAACAACTCCATCATCATATTCTCAATTATTTGTAACAGGAACAATAGTAAGTGAAGGAACAGACACAGATGAATACTCCAAATTCAAAGTAAATGTAGGTTGTGAATACGTTGTAAGTGGATATGCTGGTTTGTTTACAGACGAAACAAAATCCAAGATAACTGTTCCTGGAAAATTAAACAATCTTGAAGTTGGAGAAGATTATAATACTGATTTATATCAAATTCGTTATGACCGAGATTTAATGTGTTCTGCTGAAAAATCAACAGTCTTGGCAAATCTAAAAGACCCTGCAAAAATAAAACTTGCAACTCTTAGAGCAAATTATAATTTATCATATGACTTCTTTACAGCAGGTTACATGACAAGATATTTCATTGATGAAAAAATAGTTGACGCTGGACGAGAAAAATTTGGAAGTGATGAATTTGCAATAATTGGAGAATACGATTCTGGTGATGTAAGTAAATACAAAACATCAACATATACAAGCGGTCCAATTGTTGTAGGAATAGAAGTAATAAAAGACAAATTAATTGTCCCAATTAATACTGAAAGTGAAACAGACTCAAATCTTAATCTTAAAATTGAAGCTAAGATAAACGAATACTCTAGAGGATTAAGTATTACACGAGCAAATGACATTACAATATCAATTCCTGAAGCAATCACGTTAGGAACAGATTGTAGTTCAGTAAGATTCAAAGAAATAACTCCTGATCAATTAAACGCAAGAATACAAGATTATGTTGGAGGAACGACAGGATTAAAATTCTATGCATTAGACGATTCATCAAAAGCTTCATTTAAAATGGATTATCTAAATTCTGAAAAACGATTTTCTTGTCCAATAACTGTTGCAAATTCAGAACTTGAAAATACTGTATTAAAGGGAAGTATTGCAGTTTTCATTGATTATGAAGTTAAAGATTCAAAAATTTCGTCAGATGTGACGCCTAAATGGGTGAGTACATGATTAATAAAAATTCAAGTTTACATATCATCATTCTAATTTCAATACTAGTTCTAACATTATCTGGATGCTCGGGTTCAAATAAAACAACCAACGTCGGTACAGTTGATACTAAAGTCTTAGAAGGAAAAACGGGATTAAGTATAACTTTAGATGGTGCAAGTGAAACCCAAAAAGTGTATGAAGATACTGAATTTCAATTTGTCATAAAAATTGAAAATCAAGGTGCATCAGATACTCAAGCAAAAATAGTTGATCCTGTTAGAGATAAAAGATATATTCCAGAAATAACTTTTCTAGATTCTGAGTATTCTTTAAATCAATATTTTACACTGGAAGGTTTATCACTTCAAAAGCAAACAACCGATATTATAATAATTCCTGCATCACTAAAAACAAGTAAACTTTCTGTGACAGAAGATCAAAGAACAGAAACTATAAATTTTAACTTATGTTATTCTTATTCAACAAATTTTGAAACCGATGTTTGTGTGGATACTGATGTGTTCGGTACAGTAGAACGAGAAAAAGTATGTACAGTTGGTCCTAAGACATTATCAAAAGGACAAGGTGCGCCAATAGAAGTTTCAAAAATAGAATTAAACTTTTTATCAAGAGAATCAACAGTAATGCCAAAAATCAAGTTTGAATTAAAAAATTCAGGAACAGGAAACCCGTTATCAAAGAAGACCTATAATTCTTTCTGTAAAGAATCCGCAAACGAAAACATACCTGAAGGAGATGTTGGCATAAGTGAGCTTTCTTTCGGCGGATACACATTAAATGACTTTGATTGCATTCCTTCTGCTGAAAACATGATTTTCAATAACAATAAATTGGAACTAACTTGTACATTAAAATCTACTGTAGAAGGTATTTCTAAAACACAAGGAAATTATCTATCTAAAATAGATGCAAAATTTGATTATTATTACAAAACAGCTAATTCGTTTAATATCGCAATTCAGAAGAGCTCTTAAGGCTATTTAAAAATCAAAACTTTTAAATAGTAACTTTACTCCAATTTTATAAAATAAAAAAGGTGATTAAGTGAAATATTTCGTCTTTACTCTTGTTGTTTTGTTTTCGCTAGTTTTAAGCGGATGCAGTGGTACTAATTCATCAACAGGTAGTTCTGATACCACTTACGCAAAAGGTACTTTAGGTGTATCTTTTTTCTTTATGGATAATCAACCACCAAGTAAGATTTATTTGACTGAAGATCCTGTTCCATTTCCAATAACTGTTGAAGTAAGAAATGAAGGAACATATGAATTAGGTCCTCAAGATTTAATCTTTACACTTAGTGGTGTTGACCCAACAATGATTACAATACCTGAATCTGAATATTTACGTGAAACTCTTGATGGAAAGACTCAATATCTTCCAGAAGGTGGCTTCACAATAAAAGAATTAGGAGAACTTGCACTTGACCGAGATAATATCGGAACAGAATACAATCCAACAATTCTCTTAAGTGCATATTATAAGTATAAAACAAGAGGTTCAGTACCAATTTGTATTGATCCTGATTTATATGATTCAAACTCAGGCGATAAAGTCTGTACAGCTCAAGATGTTTCAATTTCAGGAGGACAAGGAAGTCCAATTGCTGTTGTTAAGGTTGAACAAGTTTCATCTCCTTCAAAAGCAATTTTTAAATTATATTTTTCAAATGCTGGTTCAGGAACTGTTTTTTCAACAAGACAATCCTTAGAAGAAGCATCTAGAGACGGAATTGGAATAAGATACAAAGATTTAATTCATGTTACTGCAAGTTTAGGTGGTCAACCACTGGACTGTAGAACAGATGATAACGGAAATGTTAGAGTTGACGATGTATTATACTGTACTTATAATTATGATTCAAGTTCAGTATCTAGTGCGTTTTCAACAGTAATTAATTTTGAGATTGAATTCAATTACAAAACATCCGTTCAAAAAAGTTTAACAATCATTAATCTCAAACAAGAATGAGAAAGAGGTCGATTAATATGAAAAAATTTGCTCTGTTAACTACTTTGCTCGCACTTTGCTTATTTCTTGCAGGTTGCCAGCAGGGAACTGAAACTCAAAGCGAAGAAATCGCTGTAAGTTTCATCGGTGGAACTAATGCTCTTTCAGTAGACTTTGTTGAAGGTGCTCCTCCAGCAGAAGTTTTAGATGGTGCAAGATTTCCTTTTAATGTTAATTTAGAAGTTAAAAATTTAGGTGAAGCTGAAGTAAAATCTGGCGACATTAAAATAGAATTGTCTGGAATAAACCCTGCTGATTTTGGAAAACAATCAACAGATTTAGTAAAGAACTCCGTTTCAATGGATTTGTATCCAGCTAGAAAAACAGGAGAAGGCGATGTTTTAGATGGCGCTGTAACTTATGTTGACTTTGCAAATTTTAATTACCAGGATGAATTAAATGGAAATGTTAATTTTCCAATTGTTGCAGACCTTTGTTACAAGTATCAAACAAGAGCTGTAACTAAAATGTGTGTAAGAAAAGATTTACTAAAATCAACTGTTAACGGTGGAGATGGATGCGAAGTTAAAGGCACAAAGACAGTACAAAACTCCTGTGGTCCTGTACACATTACTTCTCTATCTCAATTCCCAACAGGAAGCGACAAGATATCTTTTACATTAGTTATTGAAAAATTGGGTACTGGAGATGTTTACAAAAAAACAGACTCTGCACCAAGTTGTGAAGATGACATAGCATTGCAAAATAAAGTTTATATGAATATTGACACTGGTTTAGGAGGCGGACTTAGTTGCGACGCTTTCGAAGATGGTTCTGGAAATCCAACAATGACATCTTCTGGTTACGTGACATTGTACCAAGGAAAAAGAACTATAACTTGTGTTCAGACATTAACACAAACTTTGGACTTTGAGAAGGTTGTTGATATTACAATGGATTATGTATATCACGAAGCTAAATCAAAGAGTATTTTAGTAAAACATCCATTAGGATAGAATTATTTTAATTTTTTTTAATATTTTTATTTATTGCTTCTTTGATTTTTTCTGCAGGATGTCCTGATGCAAGTAAAGTTCTCATTACTTTGTCTGGATTCTCACCATGATCTAAAGCCATTTTGACAAGTGGCTCAATATGTGATATTTCATCATTGACACCAAGTTTCTTTCGAAACTGTGCCTTGATATTATCTTCATCCTGCTTGATTCTAGATTCTTCAGCTAGTATTCTTTGTGAATCCTTTTCTGGGTCATACTCATTTAAATCTGCTAATTTATGAGAACCAAGCATTAGTGCTTCTTTTATTCTTGCAGTAAATTCAACAGCTAATTCTTTTTCTTTCTCACGTTTATCAAGGATAACTTTGTTTTGTTCAGCAACAATTTTATTTAGATTTTCAATTCTAAGTTTCATGGATATTTCTTGATTAGTATGTTCTTTAATTAACTCTTCAATTCTAATTTCTTGCTCTTTTTTCATCTCTTGAACTTCAATCATATGTTTCTTCCTATAATTGCTAAGTTCTTTGTCAAGGATGATATTTTGCTTTGTAAATTCCTGAGTATCTTTTTTCAAAGTCTCACGTAAAGTATTATTCTCACTCATTAATTTATCAATTGTTTTTTTAGCAGAAACAAGCTTAACACGTTTAATTCCAAGTTCATTTTCAAGTTCAATTGTTGCTTTTTCTTTATGTTGCTGTGCTTCTTTAAATGAATCAAACTTCTGTTTCAATGAATTATATTCTTGGTTAAGTCCAGAATTTTCTTTTTGTAATTTGATTAAAACTGCGTTTTTTTGTCTATTCAAATTCTCAAGGTTTTTCATCTCTTCAATAACTTTCTTGATTGCTCTATTCTTGAATCGAACTTCTTCTTCAGTTAAATATAATTTTTTATTTAAATCAGTGACCTTATCAGAAATCGCAGAAATCCCACTTCTAATCTTTGATTCTTTTTGAGTTATTTCAATAAGACGTTCGTTTTGATTAATTATTTCTTTATCTTTCTTGAAAATATTAGATTTAAGTTCAGATTCATAATCTGCCTTTTTACTTAATTCACTTTGTAATCGTAATATATCTGTTTCAAGTCTATGGATTATTTGTTCTTTTGCAAATATTTTTTCATTAAATTGTTCTTCTTTTTTCTTGATTACTTCTTCAGTTAGTTCAACAGTATTCATGCTGTGTCTAATCTCAGAAATTTCCTTTTGAAGATAGTTTAATCTTCGAGTTAAGTTTTCAATAATTGCGTTCTTCTCAATAATTGATTTTTGGAACAATTCCCTTGCTTCTGCGACCTTAAGTGAACGTTCGTGATAACTTTGTTGCAATAATTTGTTCGTTTCACGTTGGGTCTCAATTAGCTGGAAAACACGATCCTTTAATTTACCAATAATTATTTGCTGTTCGTGAAATTTTTCTTTATAATAATCTGCTTCACGTTTAGTTTCATCATTTTTAATAAACTCAGAAGATTTAATTGGTGCTTGATAATCAAAGAGTTGTTTGAATTCTGTAACTTCTTTCACTAATCTATCAATCTTTTCAGAATTAGACTCTACATTCTTTTCAACATCACCCCTCTTTGTTTTTTTAGCAACCATTTTTATTATTTTATCATGTAAAATTGAGCTAAAAGCGCTTCTAATTGTATGAATGGATCAGAACCTTCAACAAGTCTAAACTCAATTTCACCACATTTATCGATTAATTTAATTTTCTGTTCATCAGAGACATTAATATTCCAAATTTCTTTTTGAATTTGCTTAATGATATCTAATGCACTAAGGGCTTGTTTATACATAACATCCATTAGTTTAGATCGTGCATCAACAAATTTACCTTGAATTGCTGTGTTTAAGACCTCTAAGATTTCTTTTGGTTTAGCAGATGCTGAGATAGAATAAACAACCTCTTCAGTTATTTCTTTTGAAATTGTTGCACACGCTTGCATAACATTTTCAAGTCTTCTACAATCTCCACCAGATACTTCAAATAATGCTTTCTTTGCATCATCTGTTACTTTCAAAGATTCTTTTAATGTAATGGAATCAATTATTTTTACGATTTCATCAAACTCTAAGTTTTTGAATTTGAAAATACTACATCTACTCTGTATTGGGTCAATTATCTTAGAAATATAATTGCAACTTAGAATGAATCTTGTGTTGCCTGCATAATTTTCCATAGTTCGTCTTAATGCTTGTTGTGCTTCTTTTGTTAGTGCATCACATTCATCAAGATAAATTATCTTAAATGGAACATTTCCAATAGATTTAGTTCTTGCGAAATCCTTAACCTTTGTTCTAACGACATCAATTCCTCGTTCATCACTTGCGTTAAGTTCTAGAAAACTGTTTTGCCATTCGTCCCCGAATAACTTACGAGCAATAATTAGTGATGTTGTGGTCTTACCAACACCAGCAGGACCTGCAAATAATAAGTGTGGCATATTTTGATTTTCAACAAAACTCTTAATCCTATCTATTATGATATCTTGACCTTTCACTTCAGAAAAATCTTCAGGCCTATACTTTTCAATCCATATCTCTGACATATTAAGAAAAAATAGTAAAATACTATTTAAATTTTTAGAAATAAAAGAAATTTATATGACGTCTTCTTCAGCAATAACAATAAAGTCGCCAATAGCAATAACTGCGCTAAAAGGAACTAATAAGTTATTTGTCTTGTCTTTTTCAAGTTCAAGCTTTAAACTGTAAGAAGTTGGATTTTCTAAAACGATGTGGATTAATTCTCCAGATCTTGTTTCAAAAACAATATCTCCGACTTCGCCGAATCTTTTTCCTGTTTTACTAACTACTGTTTTACCAATAAGTTGTTTTGAGAATTTCTTATCTCCTTCTTGTTGACCTGTTGACATTTTTCCCCTCTAAATATGATTTTGAAACGATTTTCTACTTAACTGTAATTATACACAGTTATATATAAAGGTTTCGTAGGGGTTGTGATGAGTCTTTGTTCATTTGTGCGCCTTAGAGACACATACACAGTATTTATTTATTTTCAATATTGTAATCAAAAAGCAAAAGAACAAGCTTTTTATTGTTTGTTTTTTTCAAATCTCTGATAAGGTGTAGTTTAATGGATGGAACAACAAAATATGATATAATAGCAAAGAATCTACAAGAAATTGTAGGCGAGGAAGAATTAAAAGTAATTTTAAATGAGCGAGACCTTAAAGTTTATTGGGGTACTGCGCCAACAGGAAGACCTCACTTAGGATATTTTGTTCCAATGTATAAAATTGCAGACCTACTAAGAGCAGGTTGTCATGTAACAATTCTATTTGCAAATATACACGCATATTTAGACAACATGAAGACCACTTGGGAACTTTTGGATAACAGAACAAAATACTATGAATTCATAATAAAAGAAATGTTAACTTTAATTGGTGTTCCGTTAGATAAATTAAGATTCATTAAAGGAACTGATTTTCAATTAAGCGAGAAATATACTCTTGATATGTATAAGGTTTCAGCACTGTCAACAACAAGAGATACTCAAAAAGCAGGAGCACAGGTTGTAAAACAAATTGATAATCCAAAGATGAGTGGTTTATTGTATCCAATTTTGCAAGCATTAGATGAAGAACATTTAGGTGTAGACGCACAATTCGGTGGCGTTGATCAAAGAAAGATTTTTATGTTCGCACGAGAATTCTTGCCAAAAATAGGTTATCAAAAAAGAATTCATTTAATGAATCCATTAATTCCGGGCTTAGGCGAAAGTGGTAAAATGAGTTCAAGCGAACCAAACTCAAAAATAGATTTTGATGATTCTGACAAGGCAATAAGAAAGAAAATAGGAAAAGCATTTTCAATAGACGGTGTTGTCGATGAAAATGGTCTTTTAGCAATTGCAAAATATGTTATATTTAGAAAACTTGAGGACGAAGGAAAAGATTTTGTAATAGATAGACCAGAACAATACGGTGGAAAAATCGTTTTCAAAACATATGAAGATGTTGAATCTGCATTTGCAAAAAAAGAGTTAGCATCAATTGACTTAAAACAAGGAATAGCTGATGAAATAATAAAACTTATTTCTCCATTAAGAACAAAAATAGAAGAGAATAAAGAATTGTTTGATGCAGCATATCCTAATTAATTTTTTTAATTTTATTTCTACTCATACCTCAAACAATTAACCGGATCAGTTCTAGATGCATTTCTAGCAGGAAATACTCCTGCAAACGTTCCAACTAAAGTAGCAAGAACCATGCAGAATATAAACAAACTTGGAGCAAAAACAGGTTGTAAAAAAGAATAACCTATTGCGTCAGTTATACGACCACCAATATATGCAATCAATGAACCTAAACTGATTCCAAGAAGTCCGCCAAAAAATCCAATAACTGATGCTTCTAGTGTAAAAATAAAAACAACATCAGAATTTTTAGCACCAATCGCCTTTAAAATTCCAATCTCTTTTGTTCTTTCATAGACTGCAGTATACATGGTATTGATAATATTAATTGAAGCAACAACAATTGAAATTCCTGCAATCAAGGCAAGAACCGCATTTAATACTGCAATAACAGAGGTAAATTGACTAAATAATTCTTCAAAAGTTTGAATAAAAAAACTCTCGTCTCCTTTTTCATCGCCAAGGCGTATTCTTAATTTCTTTTTTATTTTTTCAACATCACTAACTAAATTATCCGTATTTTTCATTCGTGCAACAATGTAATCATAACCATTTTTACCAGTAATTTCTCGTGCAATCTCTTCACTCACAATAACTGACTTATCATCATCTGGATTTCCAATTTTATCTATAAATCCAATTATTTCAAATTCCGTATCTTGGACATAGATTTTATCTCCTAGTTTCAATGCTTTCTTAAACACCTTGTTTTCAAAAAGATAATCATAACCTAAAACTACTTTATATCTGTCGCCCTGTTTAATATTTCTTCCTTCAAGTATTTTGTATGTAGAAAATTCCATAAACAAATCTTGAGATTTATCCGTTGGAGTTCCCATAAATTGAACAGCAATCTCTTTTACTCTTTTATCATACGTTACAGGCATTCTTTTATAGAGCATCATTGTAACTTCATCAACTGTTGATTGTTTTCCAATAAAATCAACATCATCTTTTGTAAAAAATTCTTGTGCAGATCCAGGACCGCCAATAGTACGCATTTGAATCATGATTTTATCGGTTCCCATCTCCATGAAAATATCTTCAGTGTATTTTGTTAATCCTTGACCAAAACTAAGTAATGCAAAAATAGACGCAATTCCAATTAAAATAGACAAAACAGTTAGAGCATTTCTAAGAACTCTTTTCTTCATGTTATTTAATGTGTATTTTATTAGGTCCTTCATTTTGTATAACTTAATGCCTCAACAGGATTTTGTTTCGATGCTTTTATCGCAGGAATTAATCCTGAAACCGTTCCAATAATAAAAGAGAATGATATTGCTCCAAAGATTAGTGCAAATGAGATTCTTGCTTGAATTAAATCAAGACCCATTGCTTGACGACCAAGTGCTGCCAATCCAACTGCAATAGAACTTCCCAGAATTACTCCGATAATTCCACCAATCATTCCTAAAAGGCCTGATTCAATTAAGAATAAAGTAAAAATAGTTCTATTGGTTGCGCCAATTGATTTCATTATTCCAATATCTTTTGTTCTTTCTAAAACCGAAGTAAACATAGTATTTGATATTCCAATTCCACTTACAAGAATGGATATTCCTGCAATGATGTAAACGAAGATTTGAACACCTCCAAGAATACTATTGACTTGATTTAATGTTGCTTGTGCACTTTGAACAGTAAAATCTTGATTATATTCTTTTACGTGTCTTTTTTTTCGTATAACTTTTTCAATGTTAGAAATTATTTCTTTCATGTCTTTTTCAGTATCAATTCTAGCACCAATAAAACTATATTCATTATCTAAATCAAAAAGATTTTCCATGCCTTTTTCATTTATGTAAGTTGATATATCAATCATGAAACTTCCTGTTTTTTTCAAGATTCCAACAACTATAAATGGTTTTCCTTGAATTAATATTTCGTCTCCAACTTTAGAATTAAGTCCATTATCAGGATCAGAAAACATATTTCCAAGAAGAACTTCATTATCTTTTGAGTCATCTAAAAATCTTCCTTTTTCAATTTTTAGATTCATGGCATTGTAAAGAAATTCTGCCTTTTTTCCTGTGGGTACGCTAATTCCCATTGTATAATCTGTTGATTTATCGACTTTGATTTTGACTGGTCGCATAATTCTTCCAGATGCTTGTTTGACACCATCAACCCGCTCAACTAATTCAACGTAATCTTTTTCAAGAGGTTTAGAAGATGAAGAAAATTGATCACTACTCACAACTGATATTGTAACAATATCTGGACTTAAAAAACTAAATTGTGAAGATATTGCATATTGCAATCCTTGGCCCAGTGCAATTAGGGATACAACTGCCATAATTCCAATGAGTATCCCAATTACAGTAAGCCAACTTCTTAGCTTCTTGTGTTTGAAATTATTCCAAATCAGTTTAAAGTAATTCATCTTATTTTCTTTTAGGTTTTCTTTTCTTAATTTGCCAAAGAACAATTAACCCAATAATTACAATTGCAATAACAATTGTTCCAGTATAGTTTGGTTCTTGAATTAATCCTAGTTCTTTCGCTTTTTCTAAAGTATATAAATTCAAATCAAGAATTACTTTTTCTGAATATTCTTTGTTGTTAGGATCTTTGTAAGTTAATTCAACTGGAACTTGAATTTTTTCTTTATCAGTTGGATTCACAAAAATT
Source organism: Candidatus Woesearchaeota archaeon (assembly GCA_016938695.1). Classification (GTDB taxonomy): domain Archaea; phylum Nanobdellota; class Nanobdellia; order Woesearchaeales; family JAFGUC01; genus JAFGUC01. Next base: position 259,343 of record JAFGUC010000043.1, read on the forward strand.
TCAACATCAAAATCTTCATAATCATCACTATCAACTCCACCAATATATACTTCTTTTTCAGTTGATAATATTGAGAAGTCTTCAGTTTCTATAACTTTAGCATTTACAAAACTTGCATCAGTAACTCCTTTGTTCACGATGTTAATAGTTACTTTGCCTTTTTGTCCTGCCATTTTTATTTCTGAATCTGATATTTGTGTTGTCAACTCAGGTTTATCTCCAATTACAATTCCTATTATATCTGAATTTTCGGTTTTTTGGTTATCAGAATCATAATATGTTAGAATCATCGGAACCTTATAGATATTGGATTCTGCATTTGGTTCAGCAATAATATCATAAGTTAAAGTAACCTTTTGATTAGGTTCTAAATAACCAAGTTTCTTTTCAGATGTAGAATGTAATGTTGCAATTGGAACAATGTTTGCGAAAGTTTGTCCGTCATATGCAGCTAAAACTAATCTTAAAGAAATATCTCTAACTGTTTTATAACCCATGTTTTCAAGTGTTATTTCAAGTTTTCCAGATGTTCCTGGACTTAGTTCTTCAGGAATTGTTTTAATGCTATAAACAGAAATCTCGTTACTTAAACTTGCAATATTGACATCATAATCCACGTAAGTCCATTGTTCAAGATCAGTTTTCTTATAACGAACTTTAATTGTGTTGTATCCTGCTACTGCTTTATCATCAACTCTAACTTTATATTGAATTAGTGTTGCATCGTCACCTTGTCGTCCAGCAGCAATAGAACCAATTGTTTTAGTCGCATCTTTGCTATTTTCCAATGTGAATGGATACTCTGGCATTAACTCTACAACTACATTTTTTGCAGCTTCATCGCCAACATTTTCAATTTGAAATTTCAAATCTACATATTTTCCAGGGTTTGCCGGACTTGGATCCTGATTAATAAGGGTAATCCTTATTGCAGGACTTGCGTACACAAAATTTATTGCAAATATTAAAACTAATAATGCAATAACGATGTTTTGTTTAATTTTCTTCATCTTCTCTTTTCCTCAAATATTTTATCGTGATATTTTCCTTTTTGTGTTGAAACTAATTGTCCATCTTTTAAGACTTCAACTCGTTGTGCAAATTGTGCTAAATGATCATCATGAGTTACCATTACAATTGTTTTTCCTTCCTTGTGTAATTTTTGCAAGAACTCCATAATTATTTTTCCCATTTTACTATCTAAATTTCCTGTAGGTTCATCAGCTAAAATAACATTTGGATCATTTGCAAGAGATCGTGCAATTGCAATTCTTTGTTGTTGTCCACCAGATAGTTCAGTAGGTAAATGATTTTTTCTATCTTCTAAATCAACCAGATGTAATAATTCCATTGCTCGTTCATATCTTTCATCTTCAGGAACGCCAAGAAAGCTCATTGGAAGCATTATGTTTTCAATTGCAGTAATAGTATTAATCAAATTAAATTTTTGGAAAATAAATCCTATTTTTTGTCCTCTAATTTGCGCAAGACTACTTTCACTTAATGTAGAAATATCAATTCCATCAAGTAATACATTACCCTTAGAAGGAATATCTAGACATCCAACTAAATGCATTGCAGTACTTTTACCACTTCCAGAAGGACCTTGAATTGCAACAAATTCTCCTTCATTAACCTTTAAATTTAATCCACGCAAAGCATAAACAGTTTCTTCACCAACGTGATATTCCTTCCAAACCTCACGAAGTTCTACAATTGTTTTAGATTTTTTTTCTTTAGTCATCTTGAAGTTTTTTGATTTCTTTAATGTCTGATTTAATTATCTTTTCAGCCCTACTAATAATAAATTTAGTGTACTTATCATTTGTAAAAATTTCTTTATATTTTTCTTTCTTATATTCCAGAATTTTAAGATAATCGTTATACACTGATATTCTTTTATCAAGAAGTTTTTTTCTTTTGTCGGATTCAATAATGCTTGAAAAACCGCAGATATATTCTAAAGGATCAAAAACAGGCATTGTTACCCTGGTTTCAATAGTCTTTTCTAGATATTTTTTACCTTTAGCTGTTATGAAAAATTCTTTTGTATTTCTGGAATCTTTTTTTTCTCTAAATTGTATGAACTTTTGTTCATGCATTTTATTCAAAATATTATAAACTGATGATTTACTAATTCTTATTTTGTTTTTTTTATCAGAAAATCGTCCCATTATTTCTTCAATTTCTTTGTATAATTGATAACCTGATAAAGGTCTATGACTAAGAAAACCAAGAATTGATGTCTCAAAAGCGATTTTATCTAGCATAGTCTAAATTAGACTATCACAAAAAAGCTACATAAATATTTTGTATTATCGTTCAGTAGTAGTTTTAAATACAAACGACAAAATTTGAATATTCATTGATATATTCAATAAACTTTTTAAACACACAAAAATATTTACCAAATTGCAGGGACTATACTTGGTTTCCGGGGTTAATTCTCCTGAGGAAAGTCCGCTCACCATAAGAATACTACTTGCATTTCGCAAGACTCTTAATAGGGGTGGCAACCGCAAAAGAAACGACACGTCCTGTTTTTTATGGAATGATGCTTGCGAAGTTTTTGGTAACAAAAACGAGTTAACCAGCTGACGTCAAAACAGGGAACGTTGGAACGGCGAGTCCTAGTAGGTGCAAGTCCAATTTTGGGCGCTTAGTCGAATACCAAGAAGTCCGTCCATACTTGATGTGGGGACTTTACAAAAAGTGGCTTATTTAGGCCCTGCTCATATTCACATTTAATATTGGGGTGGTCAATAATGAATTTTCAAGAAAAGGTAAATGAGTTTTGTACAAAATTTAACATCGATTCTGCAATAGAATTCAAAACACTAGATTTAGTATCTGAGGTTGGAGAATTCTCAAAAGAAATCTTAAAAGCAACAGATTACGGAAAAGAAAAAATAACTCCTTCTGAAGACATGGTTTTAGAAATGGGTGATGTATTTTATTCACTAATTGCAATAGCAAATGAACTTGACATTAATTTAAATGATGCTCTAGACATTGTATTAAAAAAATACGAATCAAGAATTAACAATAAAGGAGATCCTGGAAGCGAATGAGATTTGTAATTCTTGATTGTTATACTGATGAACCATCTGGATTAGGAGTTCCTCCATATATTGGAACATATCCAAGATATTTATACGGTTCAATAATAAAAAACAATCATGAAGCATTTTACATTACAATAGATGATCTTAGAAATCTGATAAAACCAAAAAAAACCTTGAATAAAAACGAGGAGTTAATCACTGATATAAAACGGTATAATCTAACAAGAGATTCTAAAGAAGTAGAAAAATTATTGAGTTCATGCGATTATTTAATACTAAATTCTGGAGTACAAACACCCGGAAAATATCTAAGTGCATATCCTGGAACCGTAAAAGAATCTATTGATTTAATATCTGAATTAGAAAATAATTCTTTTATCACAATCCTTTCAGGTCCTGGTGCAGAAATTGGGGAAGGACTTTACGGTGGAAAGAAAAGTACCAGTAGAAGTTTTGATAATGACTTCGATTATGTAATTAAAGATTTAGATTACAAATTTGATGAATTAATAAAAACAAATTTCAAAGATGACTTTGTTCTAGAAAAAAAGCCATATTCTTTAATTAGAGATTCAAGTATTCTTGGTGCATCCCTTGTTAAGCAAATCCCTGATTTACACTTAAAAATTGCAGAGATTGAAACCATGCGAGGTTGCAAGAGTAAAACTGCTTGTAGTTTCTGTACTGAAAAATTAAAAAATTCCGGTGCTGAATCTCGACCAATAAAAGACATTCTTGATGAAATAAAAGCCTTAAGCGAGCAAGGTGTAGAAAATTTTCGATTAGGTAAACAAACTTGCATATACTCATACGGTTCAAATGAACAATTAGAAAAGCTTCTAAGCGGTGCAAAAAAATATGCAAAAATATTGCATCTTGATAATGTAAATCCAAGTTTTGTTACAGAAGAAAAAACTAAAACAATTTGCAAATATACCACTGAAGGAAATATTGCAGCTTTTGGTGTAGAAAGTTTTGATGATGTTGTAATCAAAAAAAATAATCTTAATACCAATCCTGAAGAATCGTTTGAAGCAATTAAAATAATAAATAAATACGGTAATGAACGTGGATCTAATGGAATGCCAAAATTTCTTCCCGGTTTAAATCTGTTGTTTGGTCTTGAAGGAGAATCTAAAAAAACTCATGAAGCAAATATGCTTTGGTTGAATAAAATTCTAGATGAAGACCTATTATTGAGAAGAATAAACATTCGTGAAGTTGTTGTTTTTGAAAACACGCCATTAGACAAATCCTGTGGTGTAAAATATTTAAAAAAGAATAAAAAATACTATTGGAAATGGCGAGACGAAATACGACAAAACATTGATATTCCTATGTTAAAGAAACTAGTTCCTAAAGATACAATTCTAAACGATGTAATAACCGAAATTTATGATGGAAATACAACTTTTGCCAGACAAATAGGAACTTATCCATTGGCAATTGGTATTAGAGAAAGAATTCCATTAGGAAAAAAAATCTCTATAAAAGTTGATGATTACATGAAAAGAAGTATTGTTGGCAAAAAAATTTAGTTTTCAGCCTCTATAACTGCATTATTCTTAATTTATTTATATATAATTAAATAAATCTAAATTGGAGCCTCAAACAGTAAGCCTTATAAACTCTTCGTTTTATTTTTCATGGTATGACCGATTATAGCTATGAAATCAAGATTCCAAAGGAGCGTGTTGCAGTTCTCATTGGTACAAAAGGTGCTTTTAAAAAACATCTTGAAGATACTACTGGAACAAAGTTAGACATAGATTCTAAAGAAGGAAATGTAGTAGTTTCGGGGTCAGATGCTGTAACTTTATTTGCAACAAGAGAATTAATTAAAGCAGTTGGTCGTGGATTTAATCCTGAACTAGCAATGCAATTATTAAAACAAGATTCTTTATTTGAACTACTCGATATTAATGAGTACGCTCGAACAAAAAATGATTCCATACGGTTAAAAGGTAGAGTTATAGGAAACGAAGGAAAAAGTCGGAAAGTGATTGAGAATCTGACAGAATGCAGTATTAGCGTTTACGGTAAAACAATTGGAATTATTGGAAAAATTGAAATGGTCCCAATTGCAAAAAAAGCAATAGAATCTCTCTTGACTGGCAGTCCTCATGCTTCAGTTTACAGTTGGCTTGAACGAAAGCGACGTGAAGTAACTCGTGCCGAATTGTCTGAAAAAGACGACTTAAGAAATATTGTTAAAGAAGAATATCTTGATGATCTTAAAGAATTAGAAAACGAAGACAATTAGTCTTAAATATCAAGTTTAACTTTTTTCAATTTATTTTAGGGGTAGGTATTGATGAGTAAAGCAGAAGAACTAGCAAAAGCACAAAGAAATATTAGCGTTGCTGAGTTTTTTGAAAAGAACCGACATTTATTAGGTTTTGACAATAAACAAAAAGCACTTCTAACAACAATTAAAGAGGCGGTTGACAACTCTCTTGACGCATGTGAAGAGGCAGAAATTCTTCCTGAAATTTCAGTTGAAGTAATTGATATGGGAAATGATAGATTCCGTGTAATCGTTGATGATAACGGTCCCGGAATTGTAAAAAAACAAGTTCCAAACATTTTCGCTCGACTTCTTTATGGTTCAAAATTTCACAGTCTAAAACAAAGTAGAGGTCAGCAAGGTATAGGTATTTCTGCATCAGTAATGTACGCGCAATTAACAACTGGTAGACCTGCAAAAATAATTTCTAAAACTGAAAAAGACAAACCTGCATATTACTGTGAATTGTATCTTGATACTTCAACAAACTTACCTAAGATTGTGCATGAAGAAGACAAAGAATGGTACAAAGAATCAGGTACTAGAATTGAGATGGATTTAGAAGCAACATACAAAAAAGGGCGACAATCAATTGACGAATATATTAAACAAACTGCAATTGTTAACCCTCATGCAACAATAATTTATACTAATCCCAAAGCAGAACAACTAATTTTTCCAAGAGCAACTGAACAACGTCCACCAGTAGCTCAAGAAATTAAACCACACCCTTACGGTGTTGAATTAGGAATTTTGCATAAAATGTTAACAACAACTGATGAAAGAAATCTTTCATCATTTTTACAAAACAATTTTTCTAGAGTAAGTCCGAGTGTTGCAAAATCAATTTGTGAAAATGCAGCATTACTTCCAACAATGAAGCCAAAAGACATAACTCGACCTTTGGTTGAAAAATTAAATGAAGGAATTAAGAAAACAAAAATAATGGCTCCGCCAACAGATTGCATTAATCCAATTGGTGCAGAGTTAATTGAAAAAGGACTGAAAAAAGAAATTAAAGCTGAGTTTTATACTTCAGTTACTAGATCTCCTTCAGTATATAGAGGAAATCCATTCATAATTGAAGTAGGAATAGCATACGGTGGAGAAATTCCTTCAGATGGTCAAGTCCAAGTGATGCGATTCGCAAACCGAGTTCCATTATTATTCCAACAAAATGCGGGAGCAATTGCAAAATCAATTACAGAAACAACTTTTCGGTCTTATGGATTACAGCAAAGCAAAAATTCTTTACCAGTAGGTCCTGCAATAATTTTAGTTCATATTGCTTCAGTTTGGACTCCTTATACTAGTGAAGCAAAAGAAGCAATTGCACATTACCCTGAAATTATAAAAGATATTAAGTTGGCACTCCAAGAATGTGGTAGAGCTCTCTCACTTTACATTAACAAGAAAAAGAAATTAAAAGATGAGCTAAAAAAGAAAAATTACATTGAGACATATATTCCTTACATCGGAAATGCATTAAAAGACATTCTTGTAATGGGTGACGTTGAAGCAGAAAATGTAAACGATATTTTACGAGAAATATTAGAAGATTCACGAGCTCATAGACAACTAGAAACTAGTCTTGATAAATTCAGAGAAAAAGCAAAAAAACTAAAATCTTCAGATGAATTTGATTACTATGAAGATGACGAAGCATTAGAAGATGAAGTTGAAAACGAGGATGAAGATAGTAATTCAAGCAGTTATGATGAAGAAGACAATGGTGATGAAGAATGAGTGATAATAAACCATCCGCAAGCAACAACGTAGCAGAAAAAATTAATGAAGTTGCAGGAAAAATTTATAATTCCATTATTAAGAAAAGTCTTCCACAATTAAAGATGCCTCTTAGAAGTTTGAATAATGTTAGTTACAAACCAGAAGTAGGTTATTTTGAATTATTAGGAAAATTTAAATCACGAACTTTAACAGCATCAACAGTAAAAACATTTGCACAAAGTCTTTTGATGATGAAAGAATCAAAGACTTTAGTAGATACTGATGATATTGCAACAAAGAGGGAAATTTACTATATTTCTAAAAACTGGGGAGAAGCAAGATTCCATGAACAACCAGAGTCAGATACAGTAATGGACGATATTGAAGCGATGCTCATGGTTAACAGGGAACAAATCGGTTTTATTCCAGAAGAAAAAGGTGGAGATGTTGCAGGTAACCTTGTTGTAATAGATAAAGATCCTGAAACAAATGCTGAACTAAGAATTGATTGTACAAAATTTGGTTCTGGTTCATATTCTGTTCCAAGTTCAGTAGAGCATTTAAAATTTGAAACTAAAGCAAATTTTATCCTTGCAATTGAAACAGCAGGTATGTATCAGCGACTTGTAAAACATCAATTCTGGAAAAAATCTAACTGCATTTTAATCTCTTTAGGAGGAGTTCCAACAAGAGCTTGTAGACGATTTATTAGAAGATTAAGTGATGAAATGAAACTTCCTGTATATGGTTTTACAGATGGTGATCCATACGGATATCTTAACATTTACAGAACATTAAAAGTTGGAAGTGGTAATGCAGCACACATCAATAAATTCTTCTGTGTTCCAAATGCACAGTTTTTTGGTATTACTCCAAAAGATATTATTGATTACAAGTTACCAACACATCCCCTAAAGGATATAGATATTAAACGAGTTAAAGATGGTATCAAAAATGATCCATTTGTTAAAGCATATCCTGCTTGGCAAAAAGCATTAACCGAACAAGTACAGATGAAGAAAAGAGCCGAACAACAAGCATTAGCAAAGCACGGTCTCAATTTCGTAATATCTGATTACTTGCCAGCAAAATTAGAAGACAATAAAACTTGGCTTCCTTAAATTTTTTTATAATTTCTTATTCTTTCATATCTTTGTTTGTAACAAGAATCTAAAACTTCTCTTGTTGTTTGAGATAAGACTGCTTCAGGACGGTATAAATAATCATATCGTATGATGTTTTCTTGTAGTGTTCCTTCATTTGACAGCACTGCCATTCCTGCAGTAAATATCGCTGCTTGTACTATTTTAGTCAAACTCATTTTATTTAATTCCACCAAGCCATTTTGTTCTAGCATAACCATAAATTGGTTTAGTTGTATATTCTATGTATTCTGAAATACCTGAAGATACTGTAACATTCCAGATGTAATACTTACCAGAGTATGTTGTTCCACCATATGTTCCATTAGTATCATATACAACAGTGTAACTTGTCATGTTCATTGCAGAGTCAATTAACTCATATACTAAGAAGTCAATATCTTCTGGACCTTGGTTGTATAATTCAATTGTTGTGTTGTACTGCTCCAAAATTGGATCGTAGATGATATTCTTCTTTTTCAATACATCAATTCCCTTAAAGTCTATAATTATATCATCTGTTGTTTCAAGTTCATCATAAGTTCCATTACAAGTTACATTGTAGTCGTATGCATTTGGTCTTACAAATATTCTAGTGTAATTCCATATTTCTCCATCGAAATCCATAATTGTTGGTAATGTCCAAGTTCCTTCAATATTAAATTCAATGTAACAAGTTCCATCTGTTTCATTAATTGTCGTTCCATCTAATTGAGTGTAATTTGCAAAGAATCCAGCAGGTTCAAATTCATAAATTACTGGAGTTCCTGTTTTACCATCTTCAGTTATGTCCCAGATATTCAACTGTGCAGTTGCACCAGCAATATATGCACTAAAGTGAGTTACATTAAACCATACGTGTGTTACATTTTCACTATATGTGATATTGGTTGTTTCCCAACCGCTATTACAAGTTCCATTCCAATCAGCACATCTTAAGATGCTGTCAATATTTCCAAATTTCTCCAATGTGATTGTTGTATTTACAATTCCAAGTTCTGCAGATACAATCTTTGTTCTAGGCATAATCACTTGTGTATCTGAATTATGTATTGTTGTCAAATTCTCAACAACTTTAATTGTTGAAATATCTTCTAAGAATTCTAAGCCATTAATCTCTAATGATGTGTTTTCGATATCGACTGTCAAATTATATTTACTTGTATTTGCACTATACGAAACATTACTTGCAGTAATGTTGTATGCTTCTAATATTCTCTCATTGATATTTGTAAGGTTAACTGCATTAATTGTCACATTCTCGATATGTGAGTTAATTATATCTGTTCTATTCATCGCACTAATATTAATTAATATCCAATACTTATTCAAGTTAATTCTTGAATTGATTCTACTATTCACTCCAATACTGTTTGTTTCAACATTGTACATATCTTTGGTTCTGATTCTAAATTCTTGTAATTCAGAAATATTTCTATATTGTTCGAACACACTTGTATTTACAATTATTGAAATGTTGCTATTAACTAAAGCAATCCTGTTGTGCTTAATATCAACTTTAGCAAGTTCATCAAGATTACCTCTGAATCGTAGTGCATCTAACTGTGTTAATTCTATTGATTCGTTATATACTTTGCCAGACGCATAGATTGGTTCTAATGCAATTGGTGTTGTCGTAGTGTTAGTTTCATTGATAACAATAGATGTCAATCTTATTGGTGCAATTACGCTAGATGCTAGCATACTTATTACAACAAGCATAGTCATCAAGACTTTCCAGATTTGTTTAAGGTTTACAGCTACCATCTGTACACCTCCACAAATCCAGAACGTCTTACAACAATACAACGGTCATTAATGCATTTATCATACCATTCTTTGTCTTCTTTAGAAATAGAATTTGCTTTTTGAAGAATTGTTTCAAGTAAAAGTATTCTCTCGATATCTTTTGATTTTAATCCAATATCTGAGAAACTTTGTTCAATTCTTCTCCTCGTAAGAGGTGTTGCACGAGAACTAAATAGAAATTCGCTTCGATGGTTGTGTTCTCTTAATATTTGTTTTTTAAGGAATTCATATTTTTCCAGAAGAGCATCATTTACTTTTATAGTAAGAATCTTTTCAAGATCCTCACCTTCTAAAAGCATGTGTGTGATTAATTGTAATTTTACATTGCCTGAAAAACTTATTTTTTCAAGAACATCTTGACGTGAAAAAACATTATACTCAAAATCTTTCTCACTTTCAAGATTATTAATTACAAATGAATCCTTTAGAACCTTTGGACTAAGCGTTGGTTCAATTTCCTTACAGAGCTGTTCAATTCGTTTAGGAGATAGTGGCTTATCTTTTGTTGAAAAAAGAAATTTATCAAAACCAACTTGACCTAAAACAATGAATTCGAGCAATTCTCTGTAAAGTTTTTCAGAGATTTTCTTCTCCTTTGATGCAAAAACAATTGCCTGTGCCTTAATATTCGATGGTTTGAGGCTAACAAGCTCTTTAACAGTGCATCCTGTTTCATAAAGTACTTCAAGAATTAGTTTAGTTCGATGGTCTTTGATAGTTGACACTATAGTCTTTAGTCTATCTTCTGAAATGTATGACAAAAACCTAATGGCTTTGTCAGCCTCTTTCTCAACCATCGAATTTCTTAAATTTGTAATATAGAAATTTCCTTTATAAATATTTCTTTATTTTTTACGCATTTTTGCTTAATTATGCAATATTTTGCCTTTAAATTTGTTTTTGCGCTTTTTTGTAAATTAGAAATTTGCTATTTTTTAACTATTATCATAGTGCCTAATATGCGTATTTAGTATAAATTTATTTCGTTTTTTTGTAAATGAGAAATATTTATTAAAATCATTAATTTTTA
>JAFGUC010000044.1 GCA_016938695.1 Candidatus Woesearchaeota archaeon
GGAATCGCAGCAGCAGCACTTTACGTAGCAGCTTTGATTAATGGTGAAAAACGAACACAAAGAGAAGTAGCAGATGTTGCAGGCGTAACAGAAGTTACAATCAGAAATCGTTACAAAGAACTTCTTGAAAAACTTGAACTTGAAAAAGAAATTAAGAAGATCAAAAAAAAGAAACGTGATTAGTTTCTTTTAATTTTTCATTTTGTTTTTCTAATTCTAAATAACTAACACTTCAAAATATATATTTGAACTCTCAAAAAGATTTATAATCTAAATTAAGATTCTATCAAATTACAGAAATTTAAGCGATAGTGAAATAATGTTTAATGGATATAAATCAAGAGTTAGCTATCAAGGACCGCATTACCTTGATGAACTGGTGGAAGCTGCAAACAAAGGAGATTTCCAAGGAGATGTTGATGACCTAAGAATTAGCGCCCGACAGTCCATACGTAGTTAACAGCAGTGGCCTTAACACGTGTTATAGTGCAATAATTGGTGCAGTAAATCAGATCAGTGGTCAAGTAACTCTTGTCGATGAATCATACTTAACAATAACAGATATTGATGGACAACTAAAAGAAGAATATCCAGAATTATTTCCTGATTCTCAAAAAATACAAGACAATAAATTTATAAAAAAAGAATTCTAAGTTTAAACCAATGTCAGCGATTTTAGCTCTTGGAATAATAATCTTTTGCAGCATCATAATATGGAAAGTTGGAGATAGATTTGCAAGTGCATCATCAAACATAGGAGATTATCTAAAACTACCAAGAAGCGTAAAAGGAGCAACATTTGATGCAATAGCAAGTTCTTTTCCAGAATTAATGGTGGCTGTTTTCTCAGTAATTTCATTTCATCAATTTGAAGTTGGAATTGGAACAATAGCAGGAAGCGCTTTGTTTAATTTATTAGTAATTCCAGGAATAGCAGTACTAGTTGCACCTAAAGCGTTCAAAGTAAGTCAAGAAATATTTAATCGAGATGCATTATTTTATCTTATTGCAGTGTTTGCATTAGTAACAGCATTAGTATCAACAAAAATGTGGGGCCTTTCAATTCCATTAATATTTATTTTAATATACATCTGGTATCTAAAGGACATAATTAAAGATACTAAAGCACACAGAAATAAAAAACAAATCAAAACAATTGAAGAAAAAATAAGCAAAGAAATCCACCTAGGTAAAAACATAATAGTAGCAATAGTAACGATGATAATTATGGGCTTTGCAACTTATTTCTTAACCGAACAAGCAATTGTTTTTTCACAAGCAGTGGGAATCCATCCAATAATAATATCCTTTACAATAATTGCAGCAGCAACATCCATACCCGATACAGTGGTAAGTGTTGTTAATGCAAGAAAAGGCGACATTGATGATGCAACGAGCAACGTGTTTGGATCAAATATATTTGATATTTTAGTTGGACTTTCAATCCCGCTACTAATTGCTTATTTTTACAGCGGACCAATCAGAATTGATTTTGCACACATGGAAATAATTTTTGGATTATTTGGAGCAACAATAATATCACTTTATTTCTTAAGAAATTATTTACTTGAGAAAAGAGACGGAATAGTTCTTCTTTTAATGTATTTGTTATTTATTGTTTATGTGGTCGGATTAACACTCATACCTTAAATATACGAAATAATATCTATAACTTCTTTATTCTTAGAATAAGATTGAATAATATTCTTGAACTTATCAACATCTAGTAAAATGTTTTTTTCTTGAAGAATTGGAAGAATATTTCCACCTGTTAAATATTGTGCAAACTGAGTGATGTTTTGAGGCTTAGGATTAAATCTAGCACGTTCAAAATCAATCATAACAGGAATTAAATCTTTTTTTACAATGATATGTTTGTAAGGATTTGTCATCTCAGACTTATTTATTCCTGCTTTGTCAAGAGAAAATAATTGATGAAACAAAACCGATAACATTCCAAGAGTTTCTTCTTTAGTTGAATTTAGCAGCCACTCATCAATACGCAACCCTTCGATGTATTCCATAACAACAAAATGTTCGCTAAACTCAATAATTTTTGGACCAACACCTAATTTATTAACCTCTCCAAGATATTTGGCTTCCATAAGAATTGCATTTCTAGCTTTAGATTCAGGTCGACATAATTTTATTGCAACATCCAAGTCATTTTTTTTAGCTTTAAGAACAATCCCTCGTTTCCCAAAAGAAAGAACAGAAACTTCTTGATAAGAGTCAGGCAATAACTTAGTGTAAGAATTAATATCAATACTTTCTTTGTATTCAGTCATCGTCGCACCACTCTATAAACTAGAAGTTCTTCGAAGAAAAGTTTTTTTCTACCAACAATTTTGTAATCGAGATTAAGTTTGTAAAGCTGCGCTTCAACGATATCAGGATGAGTGAGAGAACTAATAAGAAAAATAAGAGTTCCATTATCTGCTAAATAATCCAAAACATCATCAAGAAATCTTAAAGTAACTTCATAACCACTTGGGCCACCATGCAAAGCTAAATCATGAAAATCTTCATCATCTGGAAGATAAGGCGTATTAAAGGTAATTAAATCAAATTTTTTTACAGGAACTTTTTCAAACAAATTGGACTGGATAACTAAAGCGTTTTTTTTCTTAGAAAATTTATTATTCATAAAATCAATAGCAACAGGATTAACATCGACAAAAGTGACGTTTAAACCTTTTTTAAGAGCACTTTCTCCAATAACCCCACTACCAGCACCCATATCTAAAATGTTTAATGTGGAGAGTTTAACCCTTGTTTTCTTCAAAGCTTGTATTTCAGTTTCTAAAGCCTCAACTAGCAAAAAACTATCATCATCAGGCTCATAAAGAGGGTATTCGTTAATCATAAAGAAATAAAATCCTCGAAAATTAATAAATTTATGGGACATTTAGGGAGTTTTAAGCAAAGTATTTGCAAAATTCCGACTAAATAAAAAGAAATGAAAATAAAAACTTATCGACCGGTTGCGTTAACAGTCACTAAATTCAAACTATCCTCGCCAGCATCCACATTCACATTAAAAGTAGAGCCATCAAGAGAGAATGAAAGGTTATCACAATGAACATTCGAATCATTAATAACACAAGCACCTTCGAAAGTGTCTGCAACATTAACAGCACTTAATGCAACTGAAAGAGCCAGAATCAAAAATAATTGAACCATTAGAACAATACTAGAGATGACAATAGCTCCAATGCTTAAACCTTTACCAGTTTCATAATTAGCAGAGTCTTTAATACCTAAAATCCCAAATGTTAATCCTAAAACAGCCAGAATTAAACCAAAGAACGGAAGCCAAATAAATAAGAATGAAAGTCCGCCTAAAATTATACCTGCAAGAGCAGTCGAAGGTATTTTTTTAGTAGTCGTTTTAGTTTTTGGAATAGGATTCTCATTTAGACTAATAGAATCTTTTGGTATGGATTTCTTAGCAGTCTTTTTAGTTGTTTTTTTTGTAGTTTTTTTAACCATGATTTTCACCTAGTAATCAATATACAAAATAATATACTTTGAAGTATATAAATCTTATTTCATTCCAGTAGAGCCAAGCCCCCCAGATCTAGTCCCAATTGTTTTATCATCATCAGCAAAAAGAACTTTCTGAAACCAACATTGAGCAATACGATCGCCTTTTTCAACAGCAAAATCCAAATTCCCATCATTAACTAAAACTAAAATAATTTCGCCTTCATTACCCGAGTTATTGTAATAATCAGCATCAACCAAACCAACATTATTTGCCAAAGTTACTCGACGTTTAGCACCATTGCCACTTCGAGTAATTATATATAAACCTTCATCTGCTTGAAAATAAGATTTAATACCAGTTTGAATAGATATTTTTTCACCAGGTTTAATTATAAAACTTATAGGAGAAAAAAAATCGTACGCAGCAGCATTTTTCGTACCTCTAACAGGCAACTTATAATCAGAATTACCTTCAACCCTACTAACTAATTCAAATCCTCGTATCTTATCCATTTCTTATCACCGTTCCAATAAATTCAGTTTGTTTTAACATTTTTTCAAACTCTTCTTTTTGGCCAACATAAAGAGTGAAATTATTTATTTTTTGAGAAATCTCAAGACCTAATTTAGCCGCAGGAGGGTCCATAGGATAATTTCCTCCAGGAATAAAAGTATCACCAACTAAATCAACAATTCCTTGCCAAGAAATACCAGATATGTTTTCATAGGTATCAACCAAAACAGAATTAAACTCAGTCGGTTTAACATTTAACACAACAGGAAAATTAGATATTTTATAAGCAGTTTCTGCACCAAAGTTCTGAGCTAAACGCATCATGCAAAAATCAGTCGTAACACCTGGTTTAAAACCACTAGCAATAAACACCCTATGTTTTGTGTTAGGAATTATCTCAGGATTATCAATATACTCCCCATAAACAATATCATCACCAAGATATTCAATAAGTGAAGAAATTACTTTTCTTGCATTAACTTTAGTAATTGCAATGCCCACTTCATCATTAGCAACATCAATTTCACAAGAAGAGAGATTAGCATCAACTAAAAGTGGACGAATAGAACTAGTCACTCTACGGCAAAGTTTTCCACCGCCAATTATAAGAACAAACCTCAGGTCTTGATATTCTCGCAATATATCTGAAAGTTCAGTCATCGCTCTTTGATCATAAGCATCACCAGGAATAACAATACTCCCCCCATAAGCTACCACACACGTTTTCATAGTGAAAAGACAATCAGAATAATTTTATAAGGCTTTGGAATAAATATATAAATTAACAAACATAAAAATAAATATATGAAAAGAATATTAACAGGAATATCTGCAATTTTATCATTATTAGTTGCAGCATTATTATGGCCTTGGCAATGGTTAGCCTTAATCGCAATGATTGGTGTTAGCATAATTCTTCTTTACAAATCAACCAGATCTGAAAGAAAATTATTTGCTATTTGTTCAATAGCAGGTGCAGGATCTGAAGTTTTTGCAATAATACTTGGTTCATGGACATATACAAACCCGACATTCATAATTCCTTTATGGCTAATCCCTCTTTGGGGAATAGCATCAGTTTTTATGTCGAGAACAAGAATAGAAATTGAAGAGTTTGAAAAAAATAAAAATAAGAAATCCAAATCTAAAAAATAATCATTCTTTGTTCAAATAAAATAGAAGACTTGAAAAAAAACGAGGATGTGCTAAAAACACAGCGCACATCCCCATCGGTATTAACCGTTGTTATTGACCCCCAACGAACAGCAAAAGTTTAAACAAACTTTTGAGCATTGCAAAAGCAATACAACAAAAATCTATAAA
>JAFGUC010000045.1 GCA_016938695.1 Candidatus Woesearchaeota archaeon
ACCGTGAAAAACTACTACAGCCCACAACATTGGAAAAATGACTTGACCGTGTTATATTTATCTTGTGAGCTTTTTTCCATGACCGTTGTGTGGCATTAATTATACTAAAGGAGAAGTAAAAACATGAATACTCTAAAAATAATTAAAGATCAGATTGATGAAGCATTGAAAACACAAAGTTCTCTAATTGGTTTGAATTCAGTACTTACACATATTGAACGTGCTGAATACTTATTAAATAATGCTCAAACTCTTGAAGATGAACACTTCTATACTGATGTAATATACAGAACTAATCATGCTTTCGAGGGTATATTAAAAGAAGCATATCAAGTATTAGCTGATGAAATCTCAGAAAATAAAACTCCATACGACATAGAAAACTTCCTTCTTGATAACAATATTTTAAATGAGCGGGTAATTGAGCTATTAAAAAACTATAGACAGAAATGGCGAAATCCTTCAACTCATGACTATAACCTCTTTTTTGATTACAGTGAAGCTTTTTTAGCAATCATATCAATATCTGCTTTTGTACATGTATTAATGAATCAAATACTCGAAAAAATATTTTATCATAAAGAGATGGAATCATTAAGTGAAGAATTAACTAAAATTGATAAAAAAATTGCTAAAGAATATCCCAATTTAAACTTTGTAAATAAAGTCAAAACAATTTTACTGGGATTCACTAAAAGAAATTATTCTAAGGATATCGAACTTGTTAGAAGGGGTTTCTTTGAAGCAGAAATACTTGGTAGTTTAAAAGCTTATTTTGAAGCAATTGACAAGAAAATAAAAGTTGATCTTGAATCTATAATAGAAACAAGTGATAGAAAATTGAGACCAGATTTAATTGTAATGAATTCAAAAGAAAAAATTTTAATTGAGCTTAAAGTATTAAGAAGAGAAAGATCAATTGTTTTAAGTCGTAGAATGTTTGAGGATCAACTAATCTCGTATTTGGTCTTTTCAAAAATTAAAACTGGGATTTTGTTCGTTCTCCCAAACATCATGTTAGAAGATGATGAATATACCGTTGAAACAAAAGAAATTGAAGTAGGTAAAGAAAATATTAAATTGATATTCATTCGTTTAGATGAATCAAGTATGGAAAAAACAATAGAAGACAAACATAAATTAAAAACAGGTCAATTATTATGAAATTCAGAATCAGTTTTGAAAAAGACATTAATTCAATGCTTAAGAAAAATATTGGTCTTTGCCCTTATTTTAAAAAGAATAATCATTATTTTTTTGATAAATACTTTGATTCATTAATTGATTATCGTTTTCATCCGAGACTCATTCATAGGTTCATCTCAAGAAATAGTCTTGCTTATCTTAGGTATTTATTAAAAGATGAATCTTCTTTTGAGAATCCTTTATTTTTCATTTTATTTAAGGCTTTTGTTTATGCTGAAATTAAATTTATTGTAAATTACATTCCTCAAAATAGCCATGAAGAAAGGTTAACTGGTCATTTAATTTCAGGAATCGAGAATTCTCTTGCTATAGTGAGCGATTCTTTTATGCAAAAAGCTTTTCAACTTTATAATTCTAAAGTGGAATTAAATTTTCATTATGCAGACTTATCTTCAAATAATAGAGAAAGAATAACTGGGGCTGATTTTGGTTTGATATTTCATATTAACTTGCCTGATTATCCTGAGAAAGTCAATGTTGCTATTATTCAGTCAAAGAAATTTAATAGACATGCTACCATTGAATTAAATCAGTTAAAAGATTTGAGCCATTTTGCAGATGAAGCTGCTTATTACTGTTTTTACGATATGAATTCTCAAGACTGTACTTCGCCATTAATTCAGAAAGCAAATATAATTTCTTCAATTATTGAAGAAGATGAAGAATCAGGAATGACAAAATCATTGAAAAGGGAAATTATAACTGAAAGGTATAATAGCGGAATCCCATTATCATTATTCTTAATTTTTGAAATGTTAAATCCAAGTAATGATTCTATTAAATCTTTTTCTAATATTTGGGATGCAAAACGATTCATTGACAATCGGAATAAGGAATTTCAACTTTCAAGAGTTTTAACAGTATCTGTGGGTGGTGTTTTAAATGCTAATCAAGATTTGAGGGACATTTCTGATCTATTTAGTTTTAATAAATATAAAGATTAATTAACACCACACAACATTGGAAAAATGACTTGACCCGTGTTATATTTTATCTTGTGAGCTTTTTTCCATGACCGTTGTACGCAAGCCAGACAAGTTTAATTATATGCAATTGACAAAAATGGTTTTATTGGGTAAATTTGGTTACTTAAAATATAAGGAAATTGATGCTCACTAAACAATACATAAAAGAACTAAAAAATAATGGAAATGGAGATCTATCCCACCTCATTAAAGAGCAAAAAGATATCGCTTCGATAAACTTTATTCTTGAAGGTCTTGGACGCTTACCCGATTCTTTTGATAGTTCATTTTTATATGATCTTCTTCGTCATAAACACGCTCAAGTTAGATTAAATGCTGTAAAAAATATTGGCAAATTGAATGGAAATGCAAATATTTCGGAACTAATAAAATTATTCCATTCCGAAACTGATACAAGCGTGAGAAGGGAAATTGTATCTTCTATCGGAAGGCAAAGAAATGTAGCTAATAAGCCTTTTTTATTTGAAATACTAGAAGATTCAGATCCTAAAATTGTTTGTCAAGCTATAAGGGGACTTCTTGTTTTTAACAACGATAAAATAGTAAAATCTAAACTTGAGCCTCTAGTTAATCACCCAAATGAAATGGTCAGGAATGTTATTTATAAAGAGTACTTTGCAAGTAATAAAAATTCAAAAAATCAAATGAATCATGCCGATACTTATGATTTTTTGAAAAATGTTTTTGTTAATGCTGATGTTTTAGAAACTTTAAGAAATGTACCTGATGAAAGCGTCCACCTTACTTTTACTTCTCCCCCATATTACAATGCACGAGACTACTCTATATATCCCAGCTATGTAGCCTATCTTGAATTCTTAGATGCCGTATTCAAAGAAACTCATCGGATTACAAAAGAAGGTCGTTTCCTTATTGTTAATACATCACCTATTATAATTCCACGGATAAGCAGATCACACTCTAGTAAAAGATATGGAATTCCTTTTGATTTACATCCATATCTCGCACAGAATGGTTGGGAATTTATAGATGATATTGTTTGGGTAAAACCTGAAGCAAGTGTAAAAAATAGAATCGGGGGATTTTTACAACACAGGAAACCTCTTGGGTACAAACCTAATTCCGTTACAGAATATTTAATGGTATATCGTAAACAAACCGAAAAATTATTAGATTGGAATATCCATAGTTACTCAAATGAAATTGTAAATGAAAGTAAAATTGAAGACGGATATGAATCAACGAATGTATGGAAAATTGATCCTTGTTTTAGTAAAGTGCATTCCGCAATTTTCCCTGATGAACTTTGTAAAAGAGTAATTCAATACTATTCTTACAAAGGTGATCTTGTTTTTGATCCGTTTGGTGGTAGTGGTACTGTAGGTAGGGTTGCGAAAAAATTAGGTAGATTCTTTTTCTTAACTGAAAAAGAATCCGTATACGTAGATTATATGAAAGATAAAGAAAAACAAAATCTTTTCGAACAAGAAAGACAAATTCAGTACCTTAACTTAAATGAATTTAAAAAAAAGGCTAATGAAAATGACATTAACTGACCAAGTAATGAAAAATATTATTAAGAGAGTAATTAAAGGACAGGATTATAGGATAGAAATTGTTGCATTAATTAATGCAGAATTCCTTCAATTTGCTATGGACTTCTTCAAAAAAGTTGTCGTAGCGAAATTAGATTGCGAAGACATTACTATTGACTGGTACAAACAGACGTTTTTAAATCCTGAATTAGACTCTGATGATATTGCAATCAATTCCGGTTTAAATAAAAAGACCATTACAAATATGTATAATTCCGCAACAAAGAAAATTGTAATTGATGCCTCGAATGAACATTATGATATTCTATATCAATCAATTAGCAGTCTTATAGAAAATCAACCCGAAATTGACTTAACTTTAACTATAAAGTTTAATGGCGTTAGCGTTGAGCTGAATATCAATGAGAGTTTAATTGTAATAAATACACTTGCTGTAAAAAGAGCTGCTCTTAGAGGTGGGCTTTGGAGTACCGCAGGTAAGCGTGTTGAAAAATATTTAATGACGACTCTTTGTATGATTTTTGATGTACCGTTCAAGCATTTTGATCAGTCAAAGATACCAAGTAGTATGCGTGAAGTTGACTATTATATTATCGATAGAGATAAATATTATCGATGTGAAGTAAAATTAATGGGAAAAGGTAATCCCGAAAGTGCAGACGCAATATTTGCTCGTGAAAGTGATATTTTTGTAGCAGATAAACTTTCAGATCTAAATAAAAGACAGGCAGATATACTAAATGTGAATTGGGTCGAATTAAGAGATACTGATGGATATTTAAGATTTGCTGATATTTTGGAGAAGCTTAATATTCCCCACAACAGAGATATAAGTGACCTTGATTCTAAGATAGACGAAGTTTTAAACGAACTTGTGCGAATAATAGAGGTTTAGACAGCTATATATTTGTAAATAATATTAGTTCGTAACCAAATTTACCCTTATAGTATTTTGCAATAGCATTGAAATAAATTGCAGTTAATTAAAAGACAATATGGCCAGCGTACAACATTGGCAAAAACCATGCAGGGGAATAATATTGCACGGATTTTTTGCCATGACCGTTATGATACATTGCAACTTCATGACGGGAGGATAATATGGACTAATACTATTTAACCTGATTGCCGGAGGAAAACCGGAAGAAATGCTCTTGTATTGAGAGCGAGAAATTGTTACATTAACAAGAAATACTAAAAAGAGAACCGGAGGTTCAAAATGGAGAAAAGATTTATTGTCACAGCTCTTTTAATCACACTGCTTTCTGTTGTATTCTCGATGAGTGGAGACGGTG
>JAFGUC010000046.1 GCA_016938695.1 Candidatus Woesearchaeota archaeon
CACACGGCCTCTCCACCCGAGAAGTAATTACGGTAATAATTGTATCTTACTGTATCGGCAATAGTTTCAACAAATTTATATTCAAGTGATTTATATTCACGGGCATTGGTTACATTGCGGGGCATCCAATTTTTAAACAAATTCTCAAAATTTGTTTCGCACGATGTAAGCGAATCTCCATATTCGTAAATGGATACACGATTACCCAATAATGAATTCGAAATGGAGTCAATATTAGTTTGGCTATATGCCGAAACATTAACGATAAAGAATAAAACTGATAAAATAAGTTTGTTCATTTTTTATATTTTTTTGGTTTAAGTCACTACTGTCCCATTAAAATCAGGACGTTATTAAAAATCAACAAATTTGGCCCATTAAGCCGAAAACTGTCCTTATCTTTTTGAAAATTTAGTTCTATCAAATAAGTCTCGAAGACTTGTTCCCATCCACAAAAGATACTAAATGAGCGAAAACGCATTTGTTCTTATGTATTTGCAAATACCATAAAGACTGCAAAATGCAAATTGAAATCCGTTTAATTGAAATATTGCTTTAACCAACTAAATTTCAAAGAACAACTTTAGAATTTAATGGGACAGTAATGATTTTAAGTGTATAATTTATTATTAGCGAAGGTAGAAAGGTGTTGCCTCATAGGCCAAATATCTTTCTCTTGTTAAATCACAAGGTAAAACTAATTCTTCACCACCTTCACCATGACCACCTCCTGAAAATTCAAATCCAGTTCCGTTCCATCCAATACTTACACCTACACCAGTCCCATAAGCAACAGCCCACATAAAGGTCAAGTGACCATCAGCCCCAGTCGAGTAATCTTTTGTAGCAGCTACTGTACTACAACTATAAAGAGGCCATAATGCATCTGAGTGATGATTTATTGATTTATCTAGTATATGTTTAACACCATCGATCAATTGCCCAAAAACTCTAACTTTTATTGAATATTCATATAAAACATTACCATAGACGTTATACCAAGCATCTTCATTAATCCATTCATATAATATTGGTCCATTTAGACTTTGTCGTATAGAATCAAGATTACCACTCTTTAAATAAAGATTTTCTGTTCTTTTTACATTCTCTTTTACCTCTGAGTTAGTGGTTAAGGAATGTATGAAAAATAAAAATTTGTCATATATTACACCTTTCTTCTTTGAAACAACACACTGAGTGTGTAGTAATCTTCCTTTATATTCCCACTCTAATTTAACCAAACAAAGATCATTTTTTTCAAAAATGTACGCTATATCAGATAAAGCCTTCTTTTCATTTTCTATTTTTCTTGTTTGCAATATGTCCACTGATGTTGGCAATAGCATGTTTATAAAAAGTTGATAATTTGTTGCCAGTTCTTCATTTTCACTAATTGTAAAATGTTTATTACTTGCATCATAACAAATAAATAAGGTATTGTCTTCTATCAATTGAGTTTTAACCGATTCAAGATCTTCAATGCTAACTATTTCCCGGATATACTCGTAGTGATTCAATTTCAAACCATCTCTCATCATAATGGAATCCTTTTCAATTGTTTTATTCAATTGTGATTCCCAGATTGATACTCCTTCTTGCACTTTGTATTTCTTATCATAAAAACAAAACTCAGTCGGCTTCTTTTTTATTGAATCATTAAATTCATAAGCATTTTGATCATCCTGAAGATTTGGATACTCAAATATTGGCTCTGAACAACTCATAATTATATACATAAGAAACATAAAGATGATAATGTTGTTGTAATTTGTTTTGTAACTTAATTTCATAATAATGGTGGTTTTGAGGAGATCTTGTGTTACATATTAATTGACCTCTATTATTTAACATTAATTTGAAGTCTCCATTTTCGAAATGTTTCGGCTTTCGGGAGTTGGGGCTTCTTTTTTTAACTCGCTTCCGGTTTTCTTAAATTACTGTTGTTCGTCTAAGAATTTTATTTAAGTTATAATGGCATCGTTTTATTATCCGTTTAATGCTTCTTAAATATATACACCAAAATTCATACAAACAACACTTTGGTGTTTTTTTCACCTTATTGAGAATTTCCCGGGTCTCGTTGAGAATTTCCCGCGTCCTGTTGAGAATCGACATGCTTATTGTTAAATAGCATTTTTTACTTCAAGTGCTCTATTTAACTTA
>JAFGUC010000047.1 GCA_016938695.1 Candidatus Woesearchaeota archaeon
AGAGCGTTCCTGTCCGAAGGACACGGAACTGCGAAACGAGAATCCGCAGTTGGCGTACCACCAAACCCCGCCCTGCAATATGTACCGTGTTATGGGCTGGTTTTATTATTATTCTTTAAAACCAAGGATTTCAACCATTGCATCTTTTGCTAATCCCCAATATTCCATGTCTTCTACGTCTACCAAATCAAGTCCTTTATGAAGATAAGTAACAGCATTTTTTATATCTCCAATATTTTTGTAGCAAAGTCCCATTTTTATATAAGCATGATTTCGGCTCGTTTTACATTCATTTGCTTTTGATTCCAAAGGAATGAAAGTTTTTAGTTTAGCATATGGAGTTGCTTTTCGGTCATCATAGCTTGCAGAATAATATGGTTCGATACATTGTGCGAGAAGATTCGCCAACCAATTAACATGTTTTGCATAAACTTCATACGCGGCAGCAGCTTCCTCCCAAGATTGAGAATCATAAAGAGCATCTGCCTTATTTTTCATTTCTTCAACAGTACTGATAGTTGGAACACCGTATTTTTCTATTTGTTCCTTTTGAATTGAAACGTCAAGTGGGTCATCACTTATTTCTTTTTTAGTTTCAGTTGTTTGTGCGATTAAGTTAAAAGAACAAAAAATAAGAATCGCAAGTAAAAAATTCTGTTTCATAATGTGAGGATTTAAGGTTTTGATTAATTTTTAATTTATAACTAAAATCATCTTTAAAGAGGATTGATTAGTTTGCATATTTAATTTTTAGATTCCATTTACCAATTGCATTGACTTGTAAATAAAATTCACCTTTTTCAACTTGAAAGGATGAACCTTTCCCTGGATTTCCTTGATTCGCGGGCACTCCAATTAAATCTCCAGACATGTCATATAAAAATAATTGAAAAATATCGCCCGTGGCATCCCAATATATTTCCCATGATTTAACAACTTTAAAGGAACGAGTATTTTTACCTCCGTCTCCTGAAAATTCGGCAACTAAATTTGGATTTGCACTTACATTAGATGAATTTTCATTTTTTGAAGTTGCTTTGTTTATTGTAATAGTCCAATTACCTATTGCATTTACCTGCAGATAAAATTGTCCTTTTGCTACCTGAAATGAGGTGCCTTTTCCTGAACTTCCTTGATTTGCAGGAACGCCTATTAAATCACCTGTCATGTCATACAAATACAATTGGAAAATATCACCATCTGCATTCCAAGAAATTTCCCAAGGTTCATTTACTGTGAATGGGCGTGTATTCTTACCTCCATTCCCTGAAAATTCAGCAATTTTTGTTTGGGCATTTGTCAAAATACTTATGCACAATACAAAAAGTCCAAGTATTAATTTTTTATTCATTGCTTTACAAATTATGGTTTGATTGTGCTAACAAAGCAATTAATTATCTTCATTGGTTAGATTTTCAAAATCATACGCAAGTTTATTAATGCTTTGCTTTTTCTTATTGAATAACTCATCTGCAATTTCATAGCTTGATTTTATAGAAACATGGAATTCTTCTTCCATAATATATTTGTAGTCCCAAAGGTCAAGACTATCTTGGTCAAGATGTATTTTGTAATTAATGGGTATTTCAGTAAATAAATCAAGGGTACTATAAGTTTTCCCATCTTTTCTTACGGTTAAATAAGTGTACTCAAAATTGTAATTTTCTTTAATGCTACCTGTTGTCGCATTTTCGAATTCATCTTCAATGTCATATGGTGCTTCCCAAATATAAACTGATGGATTTTTCGTGTATGAAGAAAATCGACATCCCGCATCCGCCACTTCTTTATTAGTAACTTTAGGAATGATTTTATAATTAAATGAGCCACCTTGAATAGGACCTTGTAATGGGGTAATTTTAAATTTCACGTTTACATTTTTTATCCCATTTCCATAACTGTAGTATTCTTTATCAATCGAGGAAAATTCAACTTTAAAATATTTACTTGGGTCATTTTCTTCTTGAATTTTCTTATAAACATTAAACAGAGAATCAATTTGGTGTTTATATGTTAGTTTGTGCTTTTCGACATCAATAGAATACAGGCTGTCAGCTTCTTGAAAAATGTTTTTTAATAAAGTTGTATCTGATGTTTTCTTTTTATAATCCAATAAATCAGAATAATTTAAATCTTTGAATTTGCTCATTAATACAATATTCTGTTCTAATTTGCTTCTGACAGATTCAACTTCCAAAATTACTTTTTCATAAAGTGAGTCTTGTTTCACAAGTTTTGCAACATCATCAAGGTCGAGTTTTTCAACTACTGGTTTATTTTGAGTACAAGATATAACCAGAAGAATCAGAGGTAATAATAAAATTTTTCTCATGGTAGGTTATTTTAGTTTTTTAGTATTGAGTGCTATTTATTCGGTTTTAAACTGTTCGTTAAGGCAGATGGTTAACAAAGTTAAAGTCACATAAGTTACACTAAGTTAGTGCTTAGCCTTGTAATATTTTGTTTATC
>JAFGUC010000048.1 GCA_016938695.1 Candidatus Woesearchaeota archaeon
GGCATCGTGTGACATCAGCCGTGAGGATGATTGTCGCTCGATGTGACACCGAAGGTGTCAGCCGCTAACACATATTGCACAACTAACTGCCCGAAGGCTGTGGCATATGTGCGATAGCGGTTGTTGGGTGCTGGTGTTTTTTTATAATTTTACCCAACAAATGTTTGGAGTGAACTTTTTATGAATATTTAATGACCAACTTTCACCAACTCTATTAATATTTATTCCTTCAAAACTAGCTATTCTTTTACTAATTTCGCTATGATAATATTCTGTAGACCAACCATTCTGATGTGTCGATAAATAAACATCGCTTTGATTCTGAATTAGATATTCTATAATTGAATGGGCATCAAACACACATCCCTGAGGGATTTGATTATTAATAATAGATTGAATAATAGTTGTCATTATTTTTTTGCATTTTATTTTTGATAAACATCCGTTAATTTGCCATTTGTAAAAACTAAAGTGGGAAATCTCGATTCAATATTTCCAATTCCAGAACCTTCAAAATAAGACAGAGCTAATAATGATACAACTCCTTCTTTCCCATTTTCTTTTATAGTCTCATTTTCCATCTTTTCTTTGTCAAATTCCCAAATCTCTATAGAAGACCCATTACGGATAACTTTACTTATTTTATAATAATTCTCATTAGAAAATTCTAATACCATCTCTTTTGTCATACCAGGTGTATATTCTTTCTTGAAGATTAGATTTCCCCAATAATTTCCATATTTGTTTATTAATTTGTTTTTTAAAGCTTTTTCTTCTTGAAGTCTTTTTTGTTGTTCATGTTCTTTTATTAATTTTTTTTCTTCTTGCTTTTGTAGTTCGTCCTTATTACTTCTAATAGCGATGTCATGTTTTTCCGTTGGTGTTTTCCCTTTTGACATTTCCTCTTCGTCATATTTATATTTATTTAACCAATAACCTACTTCAATACTTCCATCATTAAATGTCATTGTTCCTTTAGTTGGCCAACCATGATAATAAGTTTCAAGATTTCCAACAAATATTTCTCCGCTGGAATATCTATATTCGCCTTCTATTGCTTTTGATATGTATTTGTCAAAACTAGAATTATATTCTCTTTTAGCTTTCCCGATGAATACATCTCCATTTTCGTATTCAATTTTAACTTGATTAGCTTCTTCTACATATTTATTTATATTCACATTATTATCTAGGATATCTTTCTTTAGATTTGGAATTGACGTGTCAAATGACAAATCTCCAAATTTAATTGAATAGAGATTATCCGACTTCTTATTTATAATTAGGTGTTTACCTTCGTCATAATTTTCTTGATAAGATTCAATCTTATCAAGAAAAATTTCCAGTTTATTTTTCTCACTATTTTCTGTGTTAATACCTATTCTATTTATATTATTATTTATCCTAAATGTCCCTTTTATTATAAAACTATTGTTGTATCTATTATCCCTTTTTCTATATTTCCAAATACCATTGATGTAGGCATTACCATCTTCGGAACAATAATAATTACCGTTTAAAAATTCCACCGAAGACTCTTGATTTGAATAAAACGAAAGTTTTTGTCCAATGACAAATTCTTTTTTAAATACATACCCAACAATACTGTAGTTTTTGTATTCATTAATTTTCACATCGTATTCACTATTCCTTTCATTATTTGATTTAACGTAATAGTAATAGTTTATGGTTTTAAGTTTTGCTTTTGGTGGTATATTTGACGTACTGTCAGAATTTTGAGCTACTAAAATGTTTGATGCCAAAAAAAATACACTAATCATTAGAGAAATTTTTTTGTTGTTTCTGAGCATAGGGTTAATTTTTTAGATTATTAAATGTTTATTATATAGGAGGTTCCGTTTTTCACACTTGCACCCAACGGTTGCCGCTATGGCATCGTGTGACATCAGCCGTGAGGATGATGTCGGACGATGTGACACCGAAGGTGTCAGCCAACACCGCCCATAGCACCAAAAACTGCCCGGAGGCTGTGGCGCATGTGCTATGAGCGGTTGTTATGGGCATACTCTTTTTTTTATTTATCTGTAAGCTTAACTATAGCTGTTTCACCAGACCAAAAACCACCACTTAGATGTAAATCATATACAGCTTCTTCAGGTACTTCAAATACTAGTAAACCTTGTTTTTGAATTCTTGGTGGGCACTCTTTTAGAAAAAGTGTTTCTTGTCCAGTCATTTCTAAAGCTGTTGTAGCATCAGTTGAACTTTCAAATTCAGTTCCACTTTCGTCAGTTAATTTAAATAAACTATTGTCAAGCATATGTTCTTCTTTATCCATATTTTTAACAGAAATGTCAACTATTAAGTAAATTCCGTCTGCAGTTTGCTGCGTAAATTCATCACCAATTGTTTTTACAAAACGAATTCCATTAACCATATATGAGAAATTGTCAATTGAGATTTCGTCGCCAATTTTTGCATAAGAAGTTTGTGCTTCTGTTTCAGTTTGTTCTGTGGTGTTTTCAGTAGAAGAACTTGTAGTTGGAGTATCATCGTTTGAAATGCTAGCTAAAAAGATGATTCCAATAATTATAGTTACAATAATCTTCCATGTTTTTGAGATTTTTGAACTTTTCCATAATCCGAATAAGCCTACAGGAAAGAAAATAATGCAAAGAATAATTACAAGCCAAGTCTTGTCATGCCATTTTTGTTTTGTTGTTGAATCTTCCATTTTTGTTTAATTTAATGTTAATATTAGTAGAAATATTTATCTGATAACTATCTATAAATTAGATGTTTTTGGAGGTTCTCGTCCGTTTTGGTGTCTTTTTCTAGAGTTGCCCATAACGGTTGCCGCTATGGCATCGTGTGACATCAGCCGTGAGGATGATTGTCGCTCGATGTGACACCGAAGGTGTCAGCCGCAAACAC
>JAFGUC010000049.1 GCA_016938695.1 Candidatus Woesearchaeota archaeon
AATCGATAAATTTGGATTAAATCCCGAAGATCTTGGATTTGCAATTGCTTGATAATCAGGATTTAAATTTTACGTTAGTCAGAATTGTAAAAAGGACACCGATATGACAGATGACATATTCAGAGATATTTTAATCTTTTCAGTTTCTATTTTATTGGTTTTGTTGATTGATTTTAGAAAATCAATTAAGTACTGGTATATATTATTATTGTTTTTTGTAATTGGATTCGTTGATAATACATTCAACACGCTAACAATGACATATCCTAATACGCAATTGATAAAATCACATATTTTCAACAATAATTTATATTTCAATTGGAGTTCTAAGTTATACAGCATCGTTTTCGCTTTATTATTGTTGATTCCATTAAAAAATATTATCACTCCCTCGGAAATTGGATTGAGATTAAGACAGAATGACAAGTCTATCAAATTTTCACTGATTTTTATTCTAATCTTTTTTTTAATCGCTTCGAGTATCGGACTTCTTAGTGGAAAAACATCTTTTGATGGAGAAACTTTACTTTTTACGGCTATTATGCCAGGATTAAATGAAGAATTAATATATCGGGGATTATTATTAGGATTGCTGAACAAAATCTTTGAGAGAAAATATAGAATATTTAAAACCAATTTTGGTTGGGGAGCAATTATTACTTCTTTGATTTTTGGGATTCTTCATGGATTTCAATTAGGTGATAATTTACAATTTCAATTCGATTTTTTCACAATTATAATATCTGGAATTTACGGATTTGTATATGCCTTGATTAGAGAGAGAAGTGGAAGCTTGGTTTTTCCTGTGATTGCTCATAGCGCTGTTGACTTTTTTAACTTCTTTTTCAGGATGATATAAAAACAACTATGCACAACACACAATATAAAACAGTTGGGGTTCAGTGGTTTGCGGGCATTTGGTTCCCGCTTCAACTTTCTGCAACGGTGGATACGAACGCACTCCGAAAACCCAACCGTTTCATATTGTCAAACGTTGTAAACCATTTAAAAAAAACATCCTGCACATAAATAATGATTAATATATGAAACCAGCAGTAGACAAAACAATACAAGATTTATTGATAAAAAAACTTATCGAAATTGAAAAACATTTTGATTGCGATGCAATATCCTATTACGGTTCAATCGTTGACGGGAATGAAACGTCTGTATTGAATATTATTGAGGAATTGGTAAATGACCCAGACAAAAAAGATAAAATCTTTGTGTTTTTAACAACAGGAGGTGGAAGTGCTACTGCTGTTGAGCGATATGTAAATATTCTTAGAAAACATTATAATGAAGTCAATTTTATTGTACCTGATTACGCATATAGTGCTGGCACAATATTTTGCATGAGCGGTGATTATATTTATCTTGATTACTTTTCTGTATTAGGACCAATTGACCCACAAGTTCAGAATAAAGAAGGCAAGTTTGTTGCTGCTTTAGGTTATTTAGATAAAATAAACCAATTGATTGAAAAAGCCAAAAACAATGAATTAACTCAAGCAGAATTTTTAATATTAAAGGATTTTGATTTAGCCGAATTACGCGGCTATGAACAAGCAAAAGAATTAACAATCTCACTTTTAAAAAAATGGCTTGTTAAATATAAGTTTAAAAATTGGACTCATCATATGACAAATCCAGACTTAATTAATTCGGAGGTTACGGACGATCAGAAACAACAAAGAGCTGAAGAAATTGCAGATAAGCTAAGTGATAATAAACTATGGAAATCGCATGGACGACCTATTAATATAGAATGTTTAGAACAAGAGTTAAAGCTAAAAATTGAAGATTATAGTGATAATGATATTTTAAGAAATTTAATAAGAAACTATTATGAATTATTATCTGATTATGTTTTGAAAAATAGATTTCCTATATTTGTACACACAAGAAAATTTATTTAACATGGGAAATTTAGAGCAATCATTACTGGAAACACTTGAGAATGAAGCGAAAAAACTTTCTGATGACCCTAAGGTTAAAGAGTTTGCAAAAGCTGATAAAGACTTCACTGAATTAGTAAATAAAGGACTTGCTTCAAGACGTGGTTACAATTTAATGTCTGTCGACAATATTCATTTAAGAAGGTTTTCTTTCAATTCAAGTCACTAGAAAAACGGTTTACAACATCGTGTATAGTGCATTTGGCGGATAGTGCTAATTTGAAGTATGTTACATTTAATAAACTTTGTAGTGGTATGACAGGGACGTGCTTCGAATCGCCAAACGACACCATACACGTAAACGTTGTGCGTCATGCTAAAAGAGCCTACGAATCATCAAGAAACTACTGATAATGAAAAGTATAATTGAATTAAACGATATTGAAGCAAGAGAATTCCTTTTGAAAGAAAGGAGTTATGTAAATTTTGACCTTCCAACTTACTTTTCGTTTCAGAATTTATTGAATCTATTTGATAAACAACTGACTGGAAAAAAACTCTCAGATTATAGGAGTGTTAATCCAAGGGACTTTGATGATATAAATTATTTCATTTTAAATAATAAGGATGGAAAATATGCATGGCGTCCATTTCAGTTAATAAATCCTGCAATATATGTTTCCCTTGTTCATTGTATTACGGAAAGAGAAAATTGGGAATTAATAAAAAGAAGATTTTGTGACTATCAAATAAACGACAAAATAGAATGCCAAAGTTTGCCAGTTATATCGGAAAGTGAAGAAAAAACAGATAAAGAATCGCAGATTTTTACTTGGTGGCAATTGATAGAACAAAAATCAATTTCTCTTTCGCTTGATTATCATTACATGCTTCAAACCGATATTACTGATTGCTATGGTTCAATTTATACACATTCGATAAGTTGGGC
>JAFGUC010000050.1 GCA_016938695.1 Candidatus Woesearchaeota archaeon
ACCAACCGTTATAGCCAATGTTAAAATGATGCAAGTATGAACTAACGAAAAAAACTAAAATAAAATATCCTATAAAAAAACCAATTTAAAATTCATTATGGAAAAGATTAATCAATTAGAGGGCGCAATTAGAGAATTTGATACAAAATATGTATTGCAAAAGAGCCCAAATCTTAGTGTTTTAAATGACATAACAGAAAAACAAATTCATTTTCACAAAAGCAAATTACACTTGAATTTAGACAGAGATGAAAAACCTCTGGTTTTGGTAAACACAAAAAAAGGAGTTAGACTTTATGGTTTTTCTGGATTCGTCTTGACTAACAAGAAAATCCACTTCTCACTTACAAAAAGGTTTTATTTTGCAAGCTTTTTACCGTTAAGTGAAAAACCGAGAAAATTAAACTTGGAATCAATTGACTCATTTCAAATAGGTGAACATGATTCATGTTTTGGTTCAACTTACGTTGGACACGATTTAGTAATAAATGAAAAAACTTTAGGATTAGTTCGATTAGGATTTGGGCTTATGTACGACGAAGAAGCATTGGTCTATATAAATGAATTATCAAAATTTCTTTTTGAAAACGGATTTTTGAAATCTACTCCCAAGGAATACAAGTGGCAATAATTCAACATAAATAACATAAAAATGGAATTTGATGAATTATCTAAGAAGTTAGAAGACAGAAATTTTAAATTTCAGAGTCTTGATTATTTGTACCACCATTGTAAAGATTCATACCCATTACAGAAAGAAATGGATTTTGATAATTTATACTTTGTTATCGAATCTAAAGAATTAATTGTAAAAGTAATCGGCGTATTAAGTGGCTTTGAGAAAGAACTCAACTTTGCTGATAAAAACGATAATTGGTGGTTCTTGAGATTACCCGAACAAATTTTAAATAAACTTTACTCAAAAAAATAAAACTATGAAAAATCCTCTTTTAATAACAATTATGGTTTTTTGCATCTCGCTACTAATGAGTTGCGATAATACAGATTCCAAATACTCAAAAATGATTATTGGGAAATATTATTCCATTGAATACGTTGAAGACCTTGACATAGATGAAGATATCCCAGTGTCCATGACAATAGAAAGTGAAGAAGAATTCTTTCAAAATGGAAATTCAATTGAGCAAGGCACACTAAAATTTTCGATTTTTAATCCAGAGGGTAGTGACATAATTATTGTGTACGACTTGAAACCTAGCACAAGTAAATGGGAAATTAAAAATTCAATGTTATCCTATACTTTCGATAATGTTGACATACCTTTGGAATTCAAGTATACTAATGCAAGTAACTATTCAGAAAAAGAAGCTGTTAAATATTTTAGAGAGTTTATCGAAAATGACATGAAAGATATGCTCAAACAATTCTTGATTGAAGAAGGAGAAAAACCATGCAAAATTGTTGAGCTAAACGAAAAAAGACTGGTAACTGAAGATAGTGAAGGAGAACAAACAATTCAGAAAAGAATATCTAACTCAAATGACATCGACAATGAAACTACCCCAGAAATAAACAGTGGCGATATTTATGCTATCGGGACTAAAATAGCAGAAGGTGTAGGAACAAGCATTGTTGCAGGATTAGCATTAGTTGACGCTGAATTAACTTATGATATTGAAACATCAAATGACAAATTTTCTGCCGAAGGATACACATGGTCCATTATTGATGTTGTAATTCCAATTGAAAGTGAAAAACTGAGCAATCCAAAAATAACTTTTGTCTTATTTTTAGAACTGGAAAAGTCACAAGGAATTGTTGTTGGTACAGTTAAAAATATAAAAGTAGATGGTTCTTCCGAACCTTCTCTTGAAATTATGAATAACACAATGTACATTGAAACAGAAGAAGGGACTGAACAAGTCCAAATGGTTGATGGAGAGTTATATTTTGTTGACAGGAATAGCATAGAAAATGCAAATTCTACGGGTTCTTCTGCAACACATGATAATAATATTTCTATTGAAAATTTTCCATCAGACTTTATTGAGTTTATAAACAAATTCTCTTCAAATTCATCATTCCAACTTGAACATATTAAATTTCCACTATCGAATTTCGGACTTGATAAACCAGCACCATCAAAAGATGAATGGAAATTTATGAGTAACAATGAAATCTTTGAAGGTACTAGAAAAACCCAGGACAACGATGAAGTTGTTGGGCGATTTGAGAAAGAAGAAAATAATAAAATCAGTTATAGTTTAGGATATCCAGAATCAGATAATATTTATTACATGATTTTTGAAAAGTCGAATCAAGATTGGTATTTAGTTGAATATCTGGATGAAAACATGAACGATTTTTAAACCAGAACAAGAAAAAACACAGGCTATAACAAAGTGCAAATGTAATGCGGGAGAGCGTGGTATTCCAGCGTTTCCGCCCTGTTCAACCACCGCCAATCCGTCTTTGACGGATGACGGTTTTAAAATGATGTTTAATATAAAGCCGGCTTGGCTCCGTGCAAACCTGACAGGCGAACGTTTCAAAGCCCCGCACTCCACTTGCACCAACCGTTAGC
>JAFGUC010000051.1 GCA_016938695.1 Candidatus Woesearchaeota archaeon
TAAAATGAGTTGTCCTAAAAAAGGTTGACTCGTTAATAATTCAAATATAATTAAATGGTAACAGAATTAATTCTGTTACCATTTAATTTTTTCCAATGTTTTAATTGTATTGTATTTTGTTGATGTGCTATGCTTGGTGTAATCATATTTATTGACATATGGATTCTTAAATTATTGTATAACTGGATAGCTTGAGTTACTTGTTTTTTTAAGTCATGATAATTTTTAAAAGTTTCATGTAAACCAAATTCTTCTTTTAATATTCCATTTACTCTTTCAGCAACAGCATTTTCATAAGGATCTGATTCTTGTGTCATACTTATTAATATGTTGTTTTGTCTAAGCAATTCTGTGTACTCTCTACTACAATATTGTAGTCCTCTATCAGAATGATGTATTAATTGATAATGAGTAGTTCTATTAACAAGAGCCATTTGTAATGCTTTTATTGTTGTTGAACTCATTAAATTATCAGCTAATTGATAGCCTACAATTTTCTTGGAACAAGCATCGGTTAATAGATGTAAATAATACGTTTTTTCTTTTGTTCTTAAATACGTTATATCTGCAACCCAAACTTGCTCAGGTCTGTTGAGTGGAATATCTTTTATTAAATTGGGATACCGTTTCATCCAGTGTCTTGAATTAGTTGTCTTATAATAGCGTCTTACTTTAGGTACTTGTAAATATTCAGTTTTCAAAAAATCTAAAAAAACATCTCTTCCAATACAGATATTGTGCTTTACAAAATCTTCTTGAAGCATTATATAAAGTTTTTTCCCACCTGTTCTAGGTAATTGTTTTCGAATATTTAGAACAAGACTTCTTAATATATTTGGATTATATTTTATCGATGTAACATTTGATTTTCGCTTATAAAAAGCTTGTTTAGTATATCCAAACAGTTCACATATCTCATAAGTAGCCAATACGCTACTACTAGTTATTTCTTCGACTGCTTGGAACCAGACTTTTTTGTAATATCAATCTTAAGCTCTCTCTCTGCTATTTCTATAAATCGCTTGAAGACTTTTAGCTCTTCTTCTTTTTTGGCCAATTGTGCTTCTAACTCTTTTATACGTTGTTGTTGAGGATCTTTCATAGGACGACCAAGTGTTAATTTATCTTTATAGGTAAATTTACCATATTTTTTCAACCATCTTGGAATACAATTATTACCTAAAATATTGTAGCGTCTGCGAAGTTCTGCTTTAGTGAATAATCCTCGCTCAAATTCACTTACAACTTGTCTTTTGAATGCTTCACTATAAAATTGTGGAGCTCTCTTTAATTTTTGAGAATCTTTTAATGTTGACATATTTCTTGTTTTTTAGTCAACTTTTTTCAGGACAAGACA
>JAFGUC010000052.1 GCA_016938695.1 Candidatus Woesearchaeota archaeon
AAAATGAATTTTGACATACTTTATGACTTTAACGAACTAATCAATCGTGGTGGAGTAAAAGTTGATTATCTTGATTATTCTTATAAATCAGACTTCAAAAATGTGTTTTCTATTTTTGGAGAAGAGATTATTACATATAATGAGAATTTAAATTACTTATTTAGGGAACTGAAAAATAACTTAAACAAAAAACTTCAAATCGTAGCGTTCGAAAGCAAGGATTCATTAGTCGCTTTTGCAAAGAAACTAGCAATTGAGCAAATACCGTATATAACAAATGACCTTAAAAATGCCGAAAACAATAAGGTTAGCTTAATTGAGAATAGCACTGTTTTTGATTTTGTTTCTCGCAGTTTTAATATCAAACTAATTACTGAAGAGGCTTTAACCAGGAAGAATATAAGTCGTAAACGCGGAGAATATATATCTGTTTATAAACGTTCTGAGCGTTTAAATAGTGTTAATGATCTAAAACCAGGAGATTATGTAGTTCACTATGATTATGGTATTGGAAAGTTCCTCGAAATTAAAACAATGCAATTTGGCAATGTTCAAAATGACTATATACACATAGAATATAAAAATGGTGATAAATTATATGTAACTTTAGACGGAATAGATCAAATTCATAAATACTCTGGTAGTGAAGGTTACAAACCAAAACTATCGAAACTAGGCGGAAGAGACTGGTCTAATGCTAAAGAAAGAGTAAGACAACAAGTTCAAGAAATTGCCGATAAACTTATAAAATTATATGCATCAAGAGAAAAAGCTAATGGTTTTGCTTTCCAAGATTTTCCGAAAATGGAAGACGAATTTGCAAATAATTTTGAATATATTGAAACAACTGATCAACTAAAAGCAATTGAAGAAGTATTCATAGACATGAAAAAACCAATTCCTATGGACAGATTAATTTGCGGCGATGTAGGATTCGGAAAAACCGAAATCGCTTTAAGAGCAGCGTTTAAGGCGGTTTTAAACCAAAAACAAGTCGCATATTTAGCTCCGACCACTGTCTTATCTAAGCAACATTTTGAAACTTTCAAAAAAAGAATGGAAGATTTTGGTGTTAATGTTGCTTTACTTAATAGGTTTATCAGTACCAAACAGCAAAAACAAACTTTAAAAGAAGTTCAACAAGGAACTATAGATATACTGATAGGAACACATAGAATTCTGAGTGATGATATAAAGTTTAAAGAGCTTGGATTATTAATTATCGATGAAGAACAAAGATTTGGAGTAATGCACAAAGAAAAAATAAAAGAATTCAAAATAAATGTTGATGTATTATCTCTATCGGCAACACCAATACCAAGAACTTTAAATATGGCAATTATGGGTGTTAAAAACATGTCAATTCTTGAAACTGCTCCGGAAAATAGATATCCTATCCAAACTTATGTTTTAGAAAGAAATGATATTATCCTCCGTGATGCTATCGAAAGAGAATTAGCTAGAAACGGACAAGTTTTTTATCTTTATAATCGTGTTGATAATATTGATTTTATTGCGGATAAGATTAA
>JAFGUC010000053.1 GCA_016938695.1 Candidatus Woesearchaeota archaeon
TATAAATATTTGCTTTTTTGTTACTTTTAAGTGGTTAAATTAGTAAAGTTTATATATTCTTTTTCCATAGTAATTTTATGGCACAAGAACCTCATAGTTTGGAATATACAATCATCAATTATGATGGTTTGAATAATGTATTTCATTACACATGTAATCCGCCTTCTTATAAGACTCTTGAAAGACATGGAATAAAGCCAATTGGCGACCAGTTCAATTGCGGTGACCCTCGTGAGATTTTGTTGATTCCGTCCAAATTATACACTAAAATGGGCTATGCTATTCGTGAAGCAGATGTAAAAATTGTAAGTGAGACTCTTCTTAGACGACTTGGTTTGAAGGATAGAAGATAAAAACATTTAAATTCTACTTTGCTTTTTCTTTTTAAATATGGAGATTCCAAACGGATCTATCAGGATTGAGATTAAAGGTTTTAAACCTGTTAAAAAGACTTCAAAAGGTTATACTCCTGTCAAATTTGACATCACAAATATTCTTAATGTTATCAAATTATATCGTGCACATAATAAGTTTGATTTGCTTGTTGATTCTAAGGATGGAAAATTCTTAAAGGGTTTTTTGAAAGCTGACGGACGAGTTGGCGGGGAACGTATTGTTTTTTTGCCTAATGGAAAAAAATTAGATAAAGCGTTTTCATTATTCTCTCCACACTTAACAGTTCACGATCAAATTAACAATTCTCATTGGGACGTAATCTATCAGAATCCAAATGGAGAATTTGCATACTTATACACTTTAGACAAGGTCGATAAATCAGTTAAAGCAAAATATCACCTTGTTGATGAATTTGATTCTGTATTGCCTAAACTAACTAAAAATTTATTATTAGGACTAAAGAAAGAAGAAAGTCTTGCATTGACATTATTTACTTTACTAAAAACTTACATGCGTGCAGGAAATGATGTTTATTTCCAAGAAAATGGACATAGAGGTTTGACAACATTACAGAAAGAAAATATCTCTATTTCATCAGACACTGTTGTTTTTGATTTTATTGGAAAAGATGGAGTTCCTCAGACGATTTCTGTTAGTTTTCCAGAAGTATATTTACGAAATTTGACTAAACGGTTGAAAAAGGTTCGTGATAAGTTTGTTTTTTCAGATGACTCTTTTAAGAGTTTACATGAGACAGAATTTCTTCGTGCATTTAAGAAATATTGTGGTAAAGAGTTTTATCCACATATTGTTAGATCTCATTATGCCACTAAAAAAGTGGAGGATTTTTTATTGTCTCATAAACATCCTACTAAAAAGGATGTTATTTCTTTGTATGATGAAATCGCTTTAGCTTTAGGGCACAAGAAGTTTTCTAAGAAAAAACAAACGTGGGAGCCAAGTCACTCTGTTACTGTTGCACATTATATTTCTCCTAAATTGGTTAAGAAAGTTAAGAAGATTGTTGGTTGAAATGAGCACTAAGAAAAATAAACCAGTTGATGAAAAAAAACACAATCCTTTTTTCTTTTGGTATTGGGTTTTTATTTCTTTAGGAATTATTGTATTCGTAATCGCAGTATTTCTTAAAGATCAATTCTTGTTTTTTAGTACAAATTTAAAATCTTCTTTAATAATATCAACTGCTACACTTGGACTAATTACAATATGTTATGGTCTTGCAATTCTTTTTGCGAAAAGAAAAAAACTGTGGTTTAATGCTACAATAATACTTATGGCGTGGGTTTTAGTTATTGGTTTAACTATTGTTCTGAATTTTCTTAATTTCACAGGAATTCATCTTATTCTCAGAGATTACGATGATATTACTAAAGTTATAGGAAGAATTGATTGTGTTCCTGATGATGGATATCTTAAATACAATACAAAAACTCAATGCTCTGTTGAACCTAGTTTGTCTGATATTAAAGGAGCTGTAATTTATTACTTACCAGATAACCTTACTAGAATTGAAAATTTTTCAGATTTAAGTTTTACTGCGCCTTCAGGAACTAAACGAATTAAATTTGCATTAAAAGGAATTAATAATGGTAAGAATTTATCCTTAGTTGTTGCAAATGATGTAAATTTCGTTGAAGCAACACAAGTTGAAAAGAAAACAGCAACTGCTCTTACTGTTGTAATGTGGTTAATTGCGGGAGTATTTGTCTCAATTCCATCTTTAATGAATAATATTAAGAACTTGTTTGATCAGAATTAAATAAGCTTCCACGGAGACTTAACTAAGAAATTTATTTTGAAATAAAGCCCAAAATAAGCATTAATAAAAATAACATTAATAAAATCCAAGATAAAATGGGATTCATTTTTTTAAAATAAGGATATGTTCGAATATTCCCTCGACTTTTTATCTTATTTTTAAAAAGTTTAATATCTGACTTTTTTATTATTGGAAATAAACCTTGATTAGTCGCACCATAATTACAAGTTTTACAGTAATCTCTAATTGAACCTGTTTTGTAACCATTAATTGAATCTATGTCGGTACTACCACAATTTGAACAGATCTTAATTTCATCATCCATGTTATTAACTTATAATATGATTCAAATTTAAATATATTTATCTTTCAATTATTACCAACATTAGAAAATATTAATAAATCAGTGTTAGTATAAATCAAGTATGGGTTTTAAACAAATCTATAATATCTTGAAATATCAGTATCTTGAGCTCCGTGTACTTGGCTTAATAATGGGTTTAACAATATTTATTATTAAAAAATATACAGAAAATATTTCATACAGTAAATCCTTAATCCTCAGTTTAATTATTGTCACAATAATCTTCTTGTTATTTACAGAATATAAAATTCATTTAATTAAAAATCTCAAAAAAACAGGAATTAAAATTTCATCAATAGTTAGTTATTCTAGGGGGTGGGGGATTTATCAATACTTCAAATATACATACATTGTAAACTATAAAAAATACACTAAAGAAATTTTTATTCGTAAAAATAATTCTCTTGCTAAAAAATTCCTAAAAACTGAAAAAATAAAGGTCTTATACAATCCAAATAATCCGAGAGAATCGATTCCTGAATTTCTTTCAAAAGAGATTTAAACTTTTAATAAAAAGCTTCCACAGGGATTTGAACCCTGGACCTGCTGCTTACTAGGCAGCTGCTCTACCACTGAGCCATGGAAGCACTAATAATAGAAAAGACTAAGGAATTATTTATAAATATTTCTTTTTCTTAGTTAAAATAAGCCTTTACAACGTATTGGTTCAACATTCTACATGTGTTGAAAAATGATGCGTTTATTGCTATTGAATTTCGCATAATTTCAACCCATTCTTCTTTGTGATGATAATACAAAGGTATTATTTTCTCTTCTAAAACGTTGTATAAAGAATTTGAATCAGAAACGTCATCTGTTGAAGGATCATTATTACCGATTGCCCAACCAGTTACACCTTCAATACAACCTTCAATCCACCAGCCGTCTAAAATACTCAAACTTGGAACACCATTGTGGGCTGCTTTCATTCCACTAGTTCCAGATGCTTCTTTTGGACGTTGTGGAGTGTTTAACCATAAGTCAACTCCAGGTATTATGATTTTTGCCAAATCAATATTATAATTCTCTAAATAAACTAATTTAATGTTTTCACCTAGTCCAAGACGCATCGAGAATATTTTTTTGATAATGTCTTTACCATTGAAATCTCGTTTGTGAGCTTTTCCTGCAAAAACAAACTGAATTGGACCTCTTTTTTGTGCGATGTCTTTTAATCTGTCTAAATCGCGCAAAACTAAATCTGGTCTTTTGTAAGATGTTGAACGTCTTGCAAAACCAATTGTTAAAATGTCTGATGTAAAATTTGCATTGTGTTTTTCGTTAATGTAATCCATTAATTTTTGTTTTGCTTTCCTGTGCGCTTCTTCTATTTCATTTAGTGGTATTCCTGCAGCATATCGTAATGCAAACGATTCTTTTCGCCATTCAGGAATATGTTTATCGAATAGATTTGAAAATTCATCACAGGTCCAAAATCCGGAATGAACTCCATTTGTTATTGAGTGGATAGGATAATTTGGAAACATTTCTTGGGATACTTGACTGTGTTTTTTTGCAACGCCATTTACGTATCCACTAAAGTGCAATCCAATTAAAGTCATATTGACTTTTCCTTCAAAGTCAATTATATCAGGAGTGTCAAAAGGAAAGTTTGCAAATACTGATTTTACTAGATCTTTGTCAAATCTGTCGTGACCTGCAGGAACTGGAGTATGTGTTGTAAAAACACAACTATCTCTAACTGTTTCTAAATCACGGCCTTGACGCATTAATTCTAATGATAGGAAACTTGCGTGACCTTCGTTCATGTGATATTTTTCAATATCAGAGTATCCTAAGGATTCAATCATCCTAAGTCCACCAATACCTAAGACTATTTCTTGACATAGACGATATTTTAAATCGCCACCATATAAATATGAAGTTAATTCTCTATCGTACTCTGAATTTTCTGGCAAGTTTGTGTCAAGTAAGTATACTGGAACTTTGTATCCTTTAACACCAACAACATCAATTTGCCATGCTTTTATTTTTACTTCTCGTCCTTCAATGTGAATAATTACAGTATTTTCTAACGGAGTTAAAAATTCGTTAAAATTCCATTTTTGTGGAATTTCCTCTTGTACTCCATCATTGTTTATTGTTTGTGAGAAATAACCGTGTTCATGAATTAATGAAATTGCAATCATTGGAACATTTAAATCTGCGGCGCTTCGAATCGTATCTCCTGCTAGAACTCCTAGTCCACCACTAAATGTTGGAATTTTGCTGTCTATTCCTATTTCCATGGAAAAGTATGCAATCTTCTTCTCAGCCTCTTTTTTAAAAAAACGTTCCATTTAATTTTTAATTAATTTCTCTCTTTTTATATCTTTTGAGAATTAGCAATGTTCGTAGGGTATAAATGTTAAATTACCTTTTACCAATGGTGACGCACGTTTACCATACAAATACATTGGAACTGATAAAAAATTAAAATATCTAACAACTGTCCTATCATTAGAATTTATTATGTCTGAAATAATTGAACCTTCTTTTAATGATTGTCTTGAAATGTCGCGAACCAATCTATCTTGAGTTTTGACTGTTCGTTTGGGAGCAATCTCACCAAGATATTTCTCGATTTTACTGCATAAATCATTTGGGTAACAATATTCTAAAAAATGTACAGCGTCATCTGAATATTTTTCTTTTTGATATGATAAATCTAAATTATTAAAACTAGTATTTGAAACTATGAAAATCTCTTTCTCTAAAAAAAAAGCATCTGCAATAATTGCACCTAGTCCAGTATCTTCGTATTCTAAATTAACTATTACAGCGTCTGAATTTTTTAATTTATTAAAACAAGAATCATGATATAAAGCAGGATTAAGTATTGAATCTCTACGTTTATATTCATCAATTAGCGTGAGCTTGATATTCTCACTACCAAGATATTCAATTACTCTTAGTGCATTTGAAAAGTTTTCATCAGTTCTTATTGAACCTGCTAATGTTAAAATCATTAACGCCCTGACCGGGATTCGAACCCGGGTCACAGCCTCGACAGGGCCGTATGATAGGCCGAACTACACTATCAGGGCAAACTCAAGAAAGGAATAGAATGCATTTTTATAAATTTATTGAAGCGAAAGGTTTTTGTATTCAAATAGTAATTACTTTATGTATGAAAACGTGTAATAATATCGCAATTTCTGCAAGTTATAATTGGCATAGTTCATTTAAATCTGCTGTTGACGATGCAGTATTAAAAGCTGCATCTGACATTTCAAAAGGAAGAAACATATGGAGTCTTAATTCTTATAGATCAAAAATTGATTATTCGGGTTTAAGTTATGATAATCTTAAATTTGTTCATCCATTTATCTTGAATTCAGGAAAAGAACGGTTAGTAATTCCTGAAATTGTTTTCCAATTGCTTAGTTCTGTTAAGACTAAATGTGACGTTGGAATAATTGGAAATCAAGATATTAAAACAATTGTTGATGTTGTTAATTCTATTGCTAAATCAGATATCAAATTTGTTAGTGAAGATTCAATTACATCACCATCTAGTTCACGACTAAAACTTGCAAAACTTCATTATGATGAATTTGAAATAGGACATGAAGATCCAATCATGTTTGTCGCAGGAGACATTCCTTTTTTTTATAATATGCTTCCTCAGTTATCAGTTGAGGATAATTTATTTTTTGATTTTAGATATTCTATTAATCCACAAGAAGCAATTTGGAGAGGAAAAGATGAAATGTTTTCTCGAAATTTTTACTGGCCTATCTCGTATAATGTTGATGGCGAGATTATTTCTACGAAAACAAAAGAGGGTAATTGGGAAATTGAGGATTATAAAGCGATTAAACAAATATCATATTTATTCGATTTAATGTATAACAATAGAAAAGGTGGCGAAGCTACAAAAGCAATCGCAAATCTTGTTTTTAGTAAAGTAAAAGAGAACCCTAAAGAATTTTTTAAATTACTTTCTATTGGCAAAGTTTTATTTGGAAAACCTGTTTCAATTGAAAACCTTGATGGACTTTTGGAACTAATATTAAATTCAAAAGGCCAAAGTAGAATATTTCCACAAGTCGTAATTAACGACGATCCTTTTGCATTAAAAGATTACGATGCATTAAATGAAGATTTTGTCTATTTTAATTCTGTTCTTCAAGCAGCAGTAAATAAATATGGATTGAAAAATGGATTAGAACAAATTACACCTTTTGCTACAGAATTAATTGAAATTGGAAAATATTTTGCAAAGTCTAATTCAATTCCATTAGTTGCAAATTTTCCGGAAATAATTGAATTATATATTTCTAGTGCTAATGTTGCATTGGCTAATTTTCCAGATGGTTTTGAAACAAAAATAAAATCTAAGTATTTTGAAAGGATTAGAAATTCACGAGTTAGCCCTCTTCATGATACAAACGGAAATTTTAATGTTGAACTTGGAAACCCTAATGAAATAGAGAAAACAATAAATTATTTGGAAACAAGATATGTTCCAAAATTTAAGAAAGAAATAAAATTAATTTGAGAATTTAATCTCTGTTTCTTCGTGGAGGTCTATCGCTAGAACTTCCTCGTGAGTCGCCAGAACGTCGTGGTCGGTCACTAGAGTAACTTCCACGGGAAGAAGAACCTTCGCTTGAACGTCGTGGTCGGTCACTAGAGTAACTTCCACGGGAAGAAGAACCTTCGCTTGAACGTCGTGGTCGGTCACTGGAATAACTTCCTCGGGAAGAAGA
This sequence comes from Candidatus Woesearchaeota archaeon, assembly GCA_016938695.1. Classification (GTDB taxonomy): domain Archaea; phylum Nanobdellota; class Nanobdellia; order Woesearchaeales; family JAFGUC01; genus JAFGUC01. Next base: position 7,256 of record JAFGUC010000053.1, read on the forward strand.
ACCTTCGCTTGAACGTCGTGGCCTGTCACTGGAATAACTTCCTCGGGAAGA
>JAFGUC010000054.1 GCA_016938695.1 Candidatus Woesearchaeota archaeon
GGTTCAGATTTTTATCCTTTAAAAGGCATTAATATCGCTAACAATATGATAGTAATCCAAAGAGAAAAAGATTATAAAGAAATTAGATATGCAATGAAAAAATTTCCAATTTGTGACATCGTCACAACAAATAATTTACCACTTTTGCCATTTCATATTAAATTTTAACGAAAAACCAAGTCAACTTGGTTTTTTTTAATTAAATTCAATTAAATTAATGTATAATATTTTCTAGGTGATAGCTTTGAAAGAATTGACAATAAGTGTTAAGGATATGGTTGAACTTCTATATGGTTCAGGCAATATTTCCAGCACAAAAAATTTAATGATTAGAGCTCAAGAAGGAACAGAAATTCATAAATACTGGCAGAATCAATATCTTGATGCGGATAAAAAAGAAGTAGTCTGCCAAATCAAATATGAAAGAGATGACTTGAGTTTAGAAATATCAGGACGAATTGATGGAGTCTTATTTAGAGATAATGAAGTTATTATCGAAGAGATTAAATCTACTCATCTTGATTTTAGTCAATTAGAAATAGAAACTACACCTAGCCACCTTGCTCAAGCAAAAATATATGCATATATCTATTTAATAACTAACGAACTTAAAAAAATTAAAGTTTATTTAACATATATAAATGTCGATGATTTAAAAACGCAACAATTTGAAAAAAGCTTCACAAAGAAACAACTTGAGAATTATTATTTAAAAACAGTAGAGAGATATTTAGATTGGCAAGAACTAATCAATGAACATGAAAACTCAAGACAAAAATCAATTCTTGGACTAGAATTTCCTTTTCCCGAATATCGCCTTAATCAAAGAGAGATGATGGCATATATCTACCGTAATATTTTAAATCAAGGTAAACTTTACTTAGAAGCTCCAACAGGAATTGGCAAGACAATAGCGGCACTATTTGCTGGACTAAAAGCCATTAGCCGACCAAGACAAAAATTGTTTTATAATACTGCAAAAAATGATGGTAAGAAAGTAGTTATAGATACGATTAAACTTTTAGAAGACAAAGGCTTAATTGCTAAAAGTATTGAAATAACCGCAAAAGATTCTATGTGTTTTTTAGAAAAAAGAGATTGTGATCCAGAAGTATGCAAATATGCTAAAGGTTACTATAATCGCGTTTTTAAGACCATAGAGGATGTTTACAGCAATGAAACCTTATTAACAAAAGAAAAGATTAAAATTTATGCAAAAAAACATACTGTATGTCCTTTTGAATTAAGTTTAGA
>JAFGUC010000055.1 GCA_016938695.1 Candidatus Woesearchaeota archaeon
CGGTGGAACCTTGTGGCCATTGCGTTTACTGTTTTTATGCTGATTATCTTTGTTGGCGGGACCATCTGGGTTATGTATACCCTGAATTCGCGCATGATGTGATACAACCGGAAATAAATAGAGTGATTTCAATTTATCTTCTGTTTAGTTTCAAATGAAATGGGAAAACTACATATCCTCCGTAATTGCAATTATTCTATATTTGAACCGAATTTCTTTGTTTCTGCAAAGTCTTAGAAGAAGAAAAGAGCATGAATCTAATCGAAGATATAGAATTGGTGCTGGGGGCACTTATTGCAAGTCTTTTCGGACAGGGAGGCGGAGTGCTGTATACACCTATCCAGCTATGGAATGGATCTGATTTCCATCAAGCAGCATCGATTAGCTTGTTTTTAATTGTAGTGACTTCGTTTACGGCAACCATTGTTTACCGCAAATCAAATAAAGTTGATTGGATCTTGGCCTTGCTTTTTGAGCTTCCAACAGCACTTGGAGCCTTTGTTGGAGGTTATGCATCTCATTTTGTTTCATCCACATCACTGCGTTACCTTTTGTCGGGATTGCTGCTGATTGCTGCTTATTTTTTATTCTTTCCACCCAAGGAAAGACAAAAAAAAGTGCTCAATACAAAGTCGCTATTTTGGGTTATTCAGCACAAAAAAAACGGACTGATTTATTCGATCGATATTCGGTTGATGGTTCCCATCATGTTTGTGGTGGGTGCCCTTACCGGAATGATTGGTATCGGGGGTGGAATATTGAAAGTTCCCATCATGCTCATTATATTTAATATTCCTATGTCGATTGCCGTTGGATCGAGTGCCTTTATGGTGGGGATAACAGCTGCAGGAGGTTTGTTGGGTCATCTTAGCCATGGCAATTTCGATTGGCATTCGGCGTTGATCCTTGTTATTCCGGTGACCATTGGGGCTCTTGCCGGAAGCATGATTTCCGTTAAACTTCATTCGGCACGCCTCATTAAATATTTTGGGGTCTTTCTTTTCTTATTGGCTATTTTAATGGCAGGACAGACCTTTTTTAAATAGCCCTTGCTCTTTCTAATCTCTGATTAGGTCGTATGAATGATTCGTCTCTGACTAATGTTTTACCAACAAAAAGTGGCTAGGAGACCCTTGCTATAATCAAGCTTAATTGGAGATTTAGCTTAGTGCGCTACCTTTTTTTTATTAACTGCTCAAAATATATTTTAGCTACATTTTCATTGTAGTTTTCTTGCAATCCAATCGAAATAGAATCTTTTATTGCATCAATATTTTTCAGCACTTTTGTTATTTGTTTGTTTCTAAAAGGCAACACCCAAGAGATATTGAAATCTGAATAGTCGAATTCCTCCGGTTTAAGAATCCATTTAAACATTTTGGATTCCACGGAATTATATATATCCGAAATAAATTCCTCCTTAAAGAAGTCATTTACGTATATGATGTTAACAATAAAGTGAAGGTCATTCCAAACGGAAAAACTATTTATTTCTTGAGGTAATCCATCATCTCTGATCTCAAAATCAGGAAATCTATTACATTCATTAAGTAGAATTTCTAAAAATGAATTTAATATTTCTCTATCTTTCTTAGGACTCCAAAGCCCCCAATTATAGGCTTTTATTATTGTTTGGCTGTCATTCAATATTGGATATATGTTTTTAAGAAAATGGGCTTTTTGTTCCTGCTTTAAAAGACTATAAAAAGGGATCATTGATTTAAGTCTGACAGACCATTTATTTTTGTTTTCAGTTCTCTGAATAATTTTTAAGTAGAATTCTTCACCAAGAAAGTTTTCCCTTTTCTGATGATTAATAATAGCATCACATATAGGTTCAATCAGATCATCCGACCATATATTGTCAGATAAGACATAATTAATAAGCCTTTCAGTATTAGGTTGATCAACTGATTTAATATAATGAGTAATAAAACTTGTGAAGTGCTGTAAAGATGTGTGTGCTTTAAAAATTGGATTTGTTATCAGGTAATTGATCGCTTCGTCAATGACAATATTCACTTGCTTCTTTGACAGTTTCAACTTTCCTATTAGAAGCAAAAAGTTATTAAAACTATTCCTCACTTTACTTTCAAAGAATGTTGAGTTCGAAATAGCAGAATGATACAAGGGATTTTCATTGATGTCTTTAAAAAAAGAGCTGACTTGAAATCCTGAATTACAAAATGTGCTAAATGATTCAAGAATGTCATCGACTGACTTTTTTTGATTTTCGAATTCGAAAAGACTTATTTCATAATTTCTTAAGAGTGACTTTAATTCATTTGGTTTACCATAAGTGATAAATACATGCGCAAAGAATGGGGAAAAATGCTTTAATCTTTGCTCGTATTTTTGAGAAGTACAAAAACTAGCAATCATTGATTCTATATATATATGAGCCAAATCAAGAAAATAACTATACTCATCATTGAATAGAAGGTTCCTATGGTAAAACTTCCAAAGCTGATAAAAAGTGGTTTCAACTTTATGCCAATAATGTGGTCCCATACTACGAAAACCACCTTTTTTATATTTGGTGTAATTTTCGATGATTTTTGGATATTCCATTTCAATTACGGCTTGTGCGGAATGAAATGATATATTCTCCTTAATAATTGTTAACGTTTTCTTTACAGGAGTATCAACAGGTAATTCGAAGATTGCTTGGTTTAAGTCAACTCGCTTTATTTTATCTCTAATTTTTTCAAGTTCATCTTCTCCAAAGGTTTTGTCTTCCAAATTCGACATGAATGGATATAACAAAGTTTGATTGTAGAGGGCAAGAAAATATGTAATATGTTCTTGATTTTTCCAAGCTTCCGTTTTTATCTCTTCTAAGACATAAAATGCTCTTGCAGCTTGTCCTGTTTTTAGGAATCCATATGCTTCTATCAAACCGACATCTTGTTGGGCATTTTTGCAAATTAGTTTAGTTGAAAGCGTATTTAATGTTTGGAGCATTTGATCGAATTCAAATCTGAAGTATTGGCATCTATGACAGTTACATTTTTCATTTTTATTGATTGGGTTTAATTTTATATGAACTGGGGATGTATCATTTCTTCTTAGGATACAGTGTATCCCACTTGAATAAAGTAATGACAGGGCTTTATTCAACTCTTGCTCATTGATGGAAAGAGACTTATCAGAATAGCTATAAAAGTCAACTTTACCATTCTTCATTTTATCTTGTAAAAAAGAAAGTAGATTTTCATTTAATGTTTCTAAATGAAAAGGATTATATGGGTCATAGTAGGCATCTGTTTTTAATTCAGATTTAGATTTTCTCTTTAACCTAAATGGTGTTATTGACTCAAGAACAGTTGGCGGAATTGCGCCTAATCCTTTAAATCTAAGGATGGAATTTGTGAGTTGATTTCCTATTTTAAGATTTTCAAGGCTATCTGAAAAAGTGTCAAATTGTTCAATTCCCTTTAGGAACTTATATGTTTTTTGTCCAGTTGAACACAATTCATCTATTCGGGTTTCATCTTCTGCGGAAATAATTTGATCAAAATATTCATTGAAGGGAGTATCTTCATAATCTATGATTTTTGCACCTTTTTCTTCTATTTTCTCTTTTGCTTCTTTATATTTCTTTAATTGTTCCTTACTCATGTTTTGGTCAGGAATCATTAGTAAATAAGGAGGTTGGTTATCATCTTTTAGAATATTTTGAACGGATTCAAGAATTTGAATGAGATTTGGGTCTGTAAAAGAAAAACCGATAAACACAACTAACTTTGAAGCGAAAACACCTTTAACAAACCCTTCTATCAGAGGAAAGGTGGAGGAATATCCATCTCCGTAATCTTCTTTTTTGAGTACTATATTCTTTTCATCAAAATCACCGTGCATTTTAATAAGCAGAGAAGCTCCTTTTGAATATGGGAGGTCAACATCTTTTTTTATTATGGAATAACGATAACTTTTCTCATCCAATACTTGTTCGAAATGAGTATCGTAATTCGTAGTTACTATATGTAGTGGCTTAAGCTCAACAATTTTTTCATGAATGGGATTATATCTTGTTTTTCCATGTTTCAGTACTTCCTGAATTTTGTCTATATACTCTTTCTTTCCACGTGAATTGAAATATAATTGACCAATTGCTAAATAGTCATTTTCTTTCTCGTCTAAATCACCTTTCAATTCATCTATTAGTTGTGACCAACCTGGAACGTTAGAATCAAATGAAACTCCAGCACCTGCAAAAATTACTAGCTTTCCATTTTCTCTTGCTTTAACTATGTTCTTTAAGCTTGCTCTCAATTTATTGGAAAATTTAGGGGGATGAAAGGCTGTTTCTCTTTCAAATATGAACTGTTGGTTATTCTTCCAATTTTTCCGGTTATTAAGTAATTGTTTTTCACTTTGCCATATTAAATTCTTCCAAATTCCTTTTTTAGTTTTAATCATTTGCTCAATATGTTCGAGCTGAATTCTTGATAAAATATATTCATATGCTGTTGCATACGGATCTCGTTTATTCGTTTTAAATGGTAATGGTCGAGTTTCAAAATCTACTTTTTCAAAGTTGTTCGGAGAAACTTCATAAGTAGTAGGTAACTCTAAATATTTTGTTATGAAATTCTTAAATCCAGAATAATCAAAACTGCCACCCATCGCATTAGTTTCTTGTTCAAGGAATTTAAACTTCTCAGAACCATCTTTGATTACCAAGTAGTCAAATTTTGAATCTTTAATGTTAGACTTAGTCGATTGTTTCTTTATTATGGCAATACTAAAATGTCCCATTCAAAATTTCATTATTTGTTTTCATGCAAAGGCACACAACTTGTTTATATTATCAATAATAAGGTATGTTATGAAACAAAATACTTGGGATAACATTCTTTTGTTTATATCCCAAAAATTCTTGGATTATCCTTAATCCAACGTCCATTCAAGCTGTTGCATAGCTGTGTCTTAATCTATGCAGTATAAAGGTAGTATTATTTCACAAACCAGTACGCTGTTCGGGACTATTTTATTGCGTTGAAAAAGATTTTGTTAGAGTAGCAAGTTGCTTAAATCCTCCACCGTAGGACAGATGTA
>JAFGUC010000006.1 GCA_016938695.1 Candidatus Woesearchaeota archaeon
ACAAGTCATAGTTTCATTTACACTATTCCATTCTAGTATTGCAGTGTCTAGATATGGCTCAGTAACGTCAATTCTTACATACAACCAGTTGTTGTTAGTTGATGATGCGTTTGGAAGTGTTGGTAATGCATAATCTACTAATGGATTTGTTGTATCGATTCCAATGTACCTAAGTTCTGTGTTGTTGCTGTTTCCAACAGAGTCATTTACAAAGATGAAATAACTATAATTTCCGTCTGTTAGTGATGATTTGTTAAGTTCACAATAATAATTAGGTCCTGATCCTATACAAGTTACTGGTTCGTTTACTCCATTCCATTGTAATGTAACATTTTCTAAAGTTGTTTCATTGATTGTTACATTTATTACCGTCCAATTTCTAGGAATTACTGTGTTTGTACTTTCAGTTGGTGCAACAAATTGTATTTTTGGTGCAGTTGAATCTACATAATTTACTCTGTATACTGTTTGATTATTGTGTGACATTGTGTCGTTGACATATGTCTTGAATGTGTAAGTTCCGTCAGCTAGTGAAGTTTTATTTACATAACAGAATCTGTTTGGTTCGACACCTGCACACGTCATAGTTTCATTTACATTGTTCCATTCTAGTGTTGCTGTATCTAGATAACTTTCAGTTACATCAATTCTTACATACAACCAGTTGTTGTTTGTTGAACTTGCATTAGCAAGTGTTTGTGCTGAATAATTTACTAGTGGGTTTGTTGTATCAATTCCAATATACCTTATTTCAGTATTATTTTTGTTTCCTAAGGAATCATTTGCATAAACAATATAACTGTAGTTCCAATCAATTAAATTTGTCTTGTTGATTCCACAGTAATAATTTGGAGTTGAACCAATACAGATTAGAGATTCATTGACTCCATTCCATTGTAATGTTACATTTCTTAATGTAGTTTCATTAACAGTTACATTAATATAAGTCCAATTTCTTGTTGTAACAAAATTACTGTAGTCTGTTAGTGGAACAAATTGTATTAATGGATTTGTTGTATCGATATAGTTTACTCTGTATATTGTTTGATTTCTATGCGACATAGTATCATTTACGTATGTCTTGAAAGTATAATCTCCGTCTGGTAGAGATGTTTTGTTTACATAACAGAATCTATTTGGTGCAACTCCTGCACATGTCATAGTTTCATTTACTCCATTCCATTCTAGGATAGCAGTATCTAAATATGGTTCTGTTACATCAATTCTTACATATAACCAATTGTGATTTGTTGATGATGCGTTTGGAAGTGTTGGTAATGCATAATCAACTAATGGATTAGTTGTATCTATTCCTATGTACCTATATTCTGTTTTATTTTCATTTCCTAAAGAGTCATTAGCGTATACAATGTAACTATAATTTCCATCAATTAAGTTTGTCTTGTTAACTTCACAGAAATAATTTGGAGATGTTCCAGTACATGGTAATGTTTCATTAACATTATTCCATTCTAAAGTAATTGTATCAAGATTTAATTCGATAACTGTTACATTAACAAAAGTCCAGTTTCTATTTACAACTATATTATTTATTTCAGTTGGGCTTGTGAAATTAATTTGTGGGTTTGTTAAATCTAAAGTGAAATTCCATGTGTTTGTTGAGTTTGTGTTATTTGCATAATCCCAACATATCAAACTCCAGTTGTGTTGACCTTCGCTGAATCCAGGGATAATTATTGAATATGGGGTGTTATTGAATGTTGGAAGATTACTTCTGTTGACTACACCATCAATTGTTAGATTACACCAATTATTATTTTCAAGACTATCATTTACTGTCCACTCGAAAGTTATTGAAGGATTTGCAGTTGCAAAATTATTTTGTGGAATTATTCTTGTTATTGTTGGAATTCCAAATCCAGTTAAATTCATATAGAATGTTTTACTTTGTACATTATTTACTATGAAATATTGTGTAGTATTCATTCCTAATGTAGCATTCCAAATTCCATGGTCGTGGATACTTGCTGTGTTAATTGAGTTAGTCCAGTTGTTTGTTATATATGGTAATGTTAGATTAGTATTTTTAGCTCCATTAGGGGATTCTAAAATTACTTTAGGAATTAATCCATAGTCTATACCAAGTTGTGATGTGCTTTCTATTCCTAGACTGTTAATTGACGACTCAATATCAAGTAATTCTCCGTAATAGTAATGATTATTTGGATTGATTACTGGATTATTGAAATTAATATTTATTCCTGCAAATATATCAAACCATTCTGTGTCTCTACTTACTGAATAAGTCCAATTACTGAACCTAGTCCAAATTGTATAATTTCCTGCATATACTGATGAATTTGGATTAAATGTTATACTTGTTTTACCAGATGAATTTGTTAAGTTCCATCCAATTATTTTATTTACTTCTGTTCCAATTATTGGATCAGTTAAGTTTACAAGGAAGGAAACATTAATATTTTCTCTTCCATATAATTCTGTTGCAATTATTTTTAGATCATCTTGCATTGCACCAGAAACACTATCTCTGTCTATATCTTTATTTCCTGCGATTGTATCCATATCTAGTTCAATGATATTTACTGTTCTAGTTGCATTTGCACTTAGTGTGTTGTTAGCGTAACAATCAACAGTCCAGTTGTATGTTCCGTATGTAATGTGTGGAATTGTGAAATTGTAATTTTGAGTTTTTATTAATGGTCCTATTAGAGTGTCATTTAATACGTTGTTAATGGATAATGTACAATTCATTATTCCTACTTCGCTTTCAGGTTGGTTTGCACTGAATGTTAAATTTAATTCTCCTGCTCCCATAGTTCCATTATTTTGTGGTGCAACTAAAGTTACTGTTGGAGCTGATAATGAAACATTAAATGTGAAATTTATACTTGAACCTATATTTCCTTGTGTATCATTACAAGTTACATACCAGTAGAATTGTCCTTGACTAAATGTTACTGGTAAGAAATAGTTTAGTGTTGGGAAATTACCATTATCAAGACTTGTTTTTGTTTGTTCTAAATGCCATCCTCCCCAACTTCCGTAAAGACTACAAGTATCTAATACTCCGGAATCAAAAGATGAAAATCCTAATGCGAATGTTGGGAATATCTTTTGAGTGTTATTTTGTGGAGAGTATAATGTTACATTTGGTGGAGTTATGTCTGTTACATTTACATACGTTGAAATACTGTTTGGAGTTCCTGCATAATAATATATATCTAAATTGTTAATTATACTACATCTTATTTCAACATTTGTTCCAGGAATATTTGCAAGTGTTGTAATTGTTGCCCATCCTGTTGCATCTGTACTTGAAGTTCCAATCAAATTATTGTTATAATAGAACATTATGTTGTGATTTTGAATTGGGTTTCCAGTAAATTCATCTAATACCCTACAGTCTATTGATATGTTTTCTCCTTCAGTTAATATTGTTGCATTTGTCGTTATGTCTGATAATTGTGATTCGGATGTTAAAATAAAGTATTTTGGTGGAGTTGTTTTATTCCAATTATCAGATGAATCATTTGCATAAATTGTGTTTACATTGATTCTTCCAAGTTCGCTAAATTCTACGAAATCACTTGTATCTAAGATGTAATTTGCTGTTGCAGTTTTGTCTTTTGTGAATCCAGTTATTGTATAATTTGTGAAACTACCTGTTCCATTGTGTTCTGCAAGCGCATTACTTAAATTAACTTTATCTTCCCAAGTTGAGTATGCTAGCACTCTTTCTCCTCTGTGAACTATTGTTCCGTCTGTTACGTTAAGTCCCCATGTGTTAAATGTTGGGGCTTCAATATCTGGACCAATTTTGAAATGATAACCGCTATAGTCTGACCAGTAACTTGATTTTTTACCATATCCAGTTACTGCATAATTTCCGTATGCTTGTCCTGTTGTATCCCATGAGAAGAATGCTTGTCCTTCCATGTTTGTTGTTTGTGTTGTTAGTTGTGTAACTGGCTCACTTTGTGTTGTTGTAGTACCAATATTGATGTTATTTGTTTCAATTCTAACTTGATCTACATATGCTGTTTGAGTTGCAACTGCTCCGCCAGTTCCAGTTGTTCTAAATTCCCATTTAATTGTGTGTGTTCCTGCAGGAATGTTTTCAGTTGCTGTTGCCCAAGCAGTTCCACTTGTATCAGTTAATGTACCATCTAGATAGAATCTTAAGTCACTTGTAGCAGTTGCTCTAATCCATCTCCAAGTTAATGTTGAATCTTCTGTTACAATAATTGTTTTTTCAAATGATGTTCGTTCGATAGCCCAATCACATGCGTTTCCAGTACAGTCAACAATTAATCTTGCAGAATTAGTTCCATCACTTCGTTGTGCATTTGAAATGCTTACTCCTCCAAGTGGGGTTGTTGAACCTGCGCTCCAATATCCTCCAGTAATTGTGTCACCATTGTCAAAGTTATCAACAACTAAATATTCATTATGTGTTGTTGTTTGAGTGCTTGCAGCTGAATTATTGAAGTAAACTCCAATTCTATGAGTGTTTGAATCCCAGATATTATTCATTTCCAATAATATGTCTGTTGCTGCGTTGTTACATGCTCTATCTGCATTCCAAAAGTAGAAGTTTAATGGAATTGCTCCTTGATCTGCAAATCTTAAATCTGCACAATCTGCTCTTAATAATCCTGCAGCAATTAGGCTTTGAGTATCTAATGTAAATCTTATGATGCCGTTTGTGTAACTGTTTGTTCCAACATTAGTTACTGGAATTTCAACTCTTCTTGTCCAAGAATTATCCCACCATCCTGTTGTTTGATTGTCTACTCCAAGATTTCTAATTATATATGCATAACTTTGTGCGTTATCTAATGGATTGTTATAAAAATCTCTAAATGAAGAATTTGGTGCAATTAATTCTCCTTGAGCAACGTAATGATCATCTAATTCTATATCGTATGATGTCTTGAAATTCACACTAACATTAAAATATTGTGTTGGACTTGTTTCTACATTTGCTTGTGGAGAATCATCTGTGCAGCTTATAAACCATTCATATCTTCCATCTGTTAAAGTACCTGTTAAGAATTGATATACTTTTTCACTAACTGTGTTATCTACATCAACACTTGAACCATTTACAAATACTTCGCATGATGCAATGTTTGATGTTACGTCATTTGTGATGTATGTGAATAATATTTCTCCGTCTGTATCGATACTGTTGTTTGATGGTGATATTAAAGTAATTTCAGGACCAATTGTATCAGGACCTACTGAAAAATTTAATGCCGTTCCAGTATTATAATTATGACTATCGCTGTTATCATAACATTCAACATTCCATTCGTATTTATTGATTGGAATATTTGTTAGTGAGAATGATTGATTTATTCCTCTTGTAATTGTTGTATCTGTTTTGTTAATTGTTCCATTTATTAATAATGAACAATTTTTAATTTCAGTTTCATCTGCAACAGTGTATATGAAATTAATATTTCCACTAATACTTTGATATTCATTTTCAGGATATAGTAATGTGATTACTGGTGCATCATAATCGTAGTTTACAATTACTGTTCTTGTTTCTGAATTGTCCCAGTTACTATTTGTAGAGTCATCAATACAACTGATGTAATAATTATATGATGCTTCGCTTAATCCTGGTATTAGGAAATGTTGAGTGTATGATTCATTTACTGAATTATTAGTTTGGTTTGCAAGTCCATTTACATATAATGTACAACTATCAATTTCTGACATGTAATCATTTACTGTGAAATATATGTGTATATCTCCATCTGTATCAGTTGCTCCGTCATTTGGAGATAGAATTGTTATTACTGGTGGTGTATTATCGTTACCAACTGTAAAGACCCACCAATTGCTTAATATCCAATTATTTTGTGGAGAATCATCAGAACAATTTACTCTCCATGTGTGGATTCCTGATGCTAATGTTAAATTTATTGTTTGTATTTCTCCATCATAATTTACTGTTTTTGTCTCATTTGTAATACCATCTAAAATTAGTGTGCATGAATCTACATCGCTTAATTCATCACTGGCATTAAATTTGATTTGTACAAATGAGAATGAATCTGCTCCATTTGGTGGTTCTAATTGCTGAATTACTGGTGGGGTTGTATCTGGTCTAACTGTTATAATTCTACTTATTGAATGTCCTTCGTTATTGTTTGTTGAGTCGTCTGTACAATTTACACTCCAAAGGTATCTTCCATTTGCTAATGCAATAGGGAATGTGTTTATTCCTTGTGTTATTGTGTTGTCTGTTGCTTGTACTGTCCCATTAATGATTAATTCGCAAGATGCAATGTTTGAATAAGTATCTGTTACAGTGTAGTTAAATACAATGTTTCCGTCAATATCTTGAGTATTGTTATCAGGTAGATTTAATGTAGCTTCTGGAGCAGTGCTATCTAAAATTGTAATTGTTGTTGAAAGTATATTTTCTGCTGTATCAATTACATAGTATGTGCTATTCTTTATTGAACAATTTATTCTGTAAAAATCAGGTTCACTAATTGATGTTTGATAAGTTGCCCATCCTGTAGAGTTTGATCTTGTATTTCCAACATATGTGTTGTTTATGTAGAAGAATACTGTATAGTCTTCTATTGTTTTAGTCATGTCTTTATCATATACTCTACATGAAATATTGAATAATTCATTTTGATCTGCAATTGATTGTGATCTTGTAATTGTAGTTACATTTGATTCATCTAAGATGAAGAACCATCCTATGTATCCTGTTTCGCCGTATTGTCCTAAGTCTGTTGCTCTAATATTTGATACATCAACTCTTCCAACATGATTGAATTCTGTGTAATTTGAAATATCTAATGTGTAGTTAGCCCATTTATCTGTTGGAGTAATTATTTTTTCAAGACTTGTTCCATTTCCGTTGTGTTCTATATATGCTGGATATGTTAAACCTCTATCTGCATCATTCCAATATGAGTATGCTAGAACCTGTCCATTTCGTCTTAGGTATGCACCATTAGTAATATTAAGTCCGTATGATGATGCAGTTGGTGCTTTTGTATTAAAAAATTCAGTCGATGCTAACATTCTATATTGCTGGTGAGTTGTATCTAATCCTCCACCGATTGCAAGACCTGTTTCAGCCCATGTTGCTCCATTCCATATACCAAATCCAATATCATAGTATGCAGTCATACCACTTAGGTATACATGGTCAGTAAATTCTCCATGTTCTAATCTTACTCCTGCAATAGTCCATCCCCATGTGTCGACTGTTTGTTCTGCACCAAGAGTTGTTGTTCCACTTGCAACGATTCTATATCTCATTGCAGTTCCTTCACCGTATGCAATAATTGCATCTCCTGATAATGCTTCAAAAGTAATATCAAAAGGCATTCCGTTTTCATAGTTAACACTTGTTGAAGGAGTTCCCATGTCAGTCCAGCCTGCTCCACTCCACATGAATGTGTGGAAATCTTGAGTGTTATCATCTACAATTCCTGCAATAATTCTATTTGAGTTTGGATCAGATGCTAATTGTATTACTCTTGGTTGGGCAGTTAATGATCCTTGTGCATTTCTTCCTGACCATACTCCTCCTGAATATGTATTGTAGTAAATGTTTGTTGTTGCATCATGTCTATATGCAATTAAAGCATCGCCTGATGTTGATTCGTATGCAATGTCAAAACATTGTCGGTCTGCCCAACAATTATTTGTAACTTCATTTACTGCTCCCCAAGTTGCACCATTCCAAACTTGTACATTTACGTCTGCTAATGCATCGTTTGTTGCAAGAATTAACTCATTTGAAGTTATACTTGGATTAGCAACCAATCTTATGAATCTTGGAGTACTTCCTATGTCATTTGCATTTTGTTCTGCAGTCCAAGTTGTACCATTCCAAACCCTGTATCTTGGAACATTGCTTCCTGTAACCGCATATACTACCATTGCATTTCCAGAATTACTTTCATATGCAACGTCTAATGCTTTATATGCTGTTCCTGTGTCTGCTGAGAATGTTTGTAATGCTCCCCAACTACTTCCATTCCATACTGCACCATATACTCTTCTAGGTCCACCTTCATTACTTTCCCAAATCGCAATTACTTCTGGTTTGAATGGATGTCTTGCAACTTCTAACCATGTAGGATGATTGAAGTTTCCAGCAGGTGCATTTGGAATGTCTGATTGAGTACTTCCTAATGTGCTTGTGTCTGGATTGAATGTTCTGTATCTTGGTGAGTATTGCATTTCTGCGTTATGGAATCCTGACGCCCAGAATAGTAATGCATTTCCTTGTGACACTGGGTCGATTGCTAGCATCCAAGTTCTATTCTCAATGAATTTCGTTTCTCCAATTCCAAGTACTCCGCCGTACGTAATTTCTGCAGCACCAATATTGTATAAATATGGAGTTAGTAATGGAGTTTGTGCTGTATATTTTGGAACGAATGAATTATCTATGTTATTCCAAATTAAATATTTGTATTCATTGTCTTCTCTTATTTCGTTGCTGTTACTTTTAGTTATGTTAAATTCTTTAGGTATTTTTTCTGTGAAAGTAAATTTATTTATTCCGATGTACGATTTTAATGTGAATTCAGTTGTGAAGTCTTCTGTCCAAGGATCAATTGTTGTTTTTGAATTTCTTATTATATCAAAATCATAACTTTCTTTTGCTAATATGTTTTTAGTGATTGAGATTATTTTGTCGTTTGTTGTTGCAGTTATTGTTACATTGTAATTTCCAAGATTTTCTAGGTAATATGTTGCATCGTATGTTCCTCTACTAGTTAATTTTACTTCATTACTACTTGTTGTTAGAATTTCAAGGAATCCGTCTGGTCTTTCAATTCTTATTGAGATATCTGCATCTTTTACTAAGAAACCTTTGTTGTCAAGAACAACTATTTCAAATTTAGCTGGCTCTTCATTGTGATATATTGGTTTGTTTAAGTTAGCTGCTAATAATCCGTATGTGAACCATATTTTTTGTGTATAGTTAGCTTGAGTTATTATTATTTGATATAGGCCTGGTCTTATGTTTTCATTTGGAACTGCTGTTATTTTTGTACTTGTAATTATTGTAGTGAAATCTGCATTATTGTCATCTATATCTTTTATTTCTGCGCTGATAATATTATCGATACTAAATTCTACGTTTTCTCCAATATTTATGTTATTTTCAATTGAAGGATTTATTATTATGCTTTGAACTTTTATTGAGCTGTCTTTCTTTGTAGTAATGTCTATTTCTTTGTAGAGGTTTTTATCTTTGTTTATTGTGAATGTTAATACTCCTGATATGTTTGTGAATATTCTTTGTTCTTTTGTATCATCAATATTTATTAGGTCTATTGTTATTTCATCTGGATTTATTTGTGTACCATTTTCTGTTGTTATTATTGAGAACTCTACATCTTTTATTGAGCTGTTAGTCAAGTCTTCTTGGCTATATATTATTTCAAGATTTAGATTGTTATTTGGAGTTATGTATTCTTTTTCTTGATCTAATTGTAAGTAGATATTTTCTTTCTCAAGACTTGCAGGATCTTGTAGTGTGAATGTTACAATTGTGTCTTCGCAATTCCAATTATAGTATGTTTGGTTGATTGCTGTATTGTATTTTGAAACTACTAAGTTATCATTTTCTGCATCTTGGATGTATTGATATATATTTTCTATTTCTGTTTCATTTAATGAATCAATGTATGTATTTAGATCTCCACAGTATATTTCTGAAGCGAAAACACCTTTAATACTTCCAAGTTTTAATGTACTTGTTGTGTTGATTTTTGCTGAAACGACAAGTAACTTGTCGTCGATTGTTTGTATGTTTTCTATGTTTATGTTTTCAGGTATTATAATTTCTATTTCAAATGTTTGAGTTGAAGTGTGGGGAGTGTTCCATCTTAACTTTTCAATTAATCCATCATTATCTTCATCTAATTCTTCTAGATTGATTTCTTCATTGTTAGTTACTTCGGTTTTTGTTCCATTTATGTACCAGAATAATTTTACTTTTCCTTTTTCTGTAGGTGTAATTATTGTTTCAGTTGTTATGTTTTGGTAATGGAAGTCACTTTTAACAATTACTTGTTTTCTATTTTCAGATATGACTTTTTCTTGTTTTGTTGGTGCTGGTGTTTTATATTCAACAATTACTTCATTGTAGTTTGAAATTATGTTGTTTGTATCTGTAATTATGATTTTTTGATCAGGAATTAAAGTAGAATTTTCTATAACTTCTTTTATTTGATTTTTAATTATGTTTAGTTCTTTTTCTGATTTTGAGATTTCATTATTAGCAATTAATTTTGTGATTATTTTACCTGTTTTTTCATCAAGAATTTGTTTTTGTGTTTCTAGTTTTGATAGAGCCAATTCTTTTTGAGCTAATTCTTTTGTTTTATTTACTAGTTCTTGTGGATTTAGTCTTGTTTTTGTTTCTATTATGTTGTTGTTGGTTACTATTGTGTTGTTGTCTGTGTCTTTGATAGTTATTTCTGTTGCAGTTATTGGAACTTCTATTTTATTTGAGCTTCTAATTGTGATCCATTTTACATTTTCATTTATTTTTGCTTCTTTTTGTAGTGTTTGACTGTTATCTGTTGTGTTTATTTTGAATTCTTCTTGTATTGTTATATTTTCAATAGTTGCGGTTAGGATCACTGTATATTCTTTATCAGTTAATAGCATATTTGCAGTGTATATTCCTAATTCTAATTTGTTAAATTCTATTGTCTGAATATCTCGTCCATTTCCAATGAATTTAGCAACTATTGAGTTGAATTCTGAAATTGTACTAATTAGAACTGTGTTATTTGAATTTTGTGTGTATTCTCTATTTTCTAATTTTATTGTTTGATTTGGAAGGGTTGTGTTTATCTCGAATAATTTACTGGATATTCCTTCTTTGTTTAGTGTGTTTAATTGTAGTTTGTATTCTTTTTCAGTTAGGAATACTTCTGCTTCAAAGAGATCTTTTGTAATTCTTGTGAATACTAAATTTATACTTTCTTTTTCGCCAAGTAAGTTACCGTATACTTTAGTAATGTTTTCATCATTTGTTTTTAGGATTATTTTTTCAAGAGTATATCTTTGGATGCCTTTGCTTGTTATTTCTATATTGCTTTCATCAATTCCTATTTTGAATGTTGTACTTGTTGTTAGGTTTGTTCCGTTGATTTCTATTTTTGCCGTTGTTTGATATTCTCCTAATATTATTCCTGTGTTGGTTGGACAAGTTATATTGAATTTGGATTCATTTGGTTGTATTATATATTCGCAGACAGTCCATATTCCTTCTTCTGGAGTTGTTATGTTTAGTTGTAGATTCGTGTTATTATTTCTTTTAATTGAAGGTAGTTCGATATTGAATGTAATTGAATTATTTTCAAATTCTTTTTGTATTGCTGTAATTTTGAATGGTTGTTCTGATTTATGTACTGTTATTTTTTGTTCTACTTTTCTGTATTTGTCGCTTTTTGTTAATTCAAAGAGTACTGTGTATTCTCCTTCTTCTTCTGGTAAGAATTCTGTCTTGAAACTTTCGTTTGAAGTGTATTTGTATGTTTCTTTGTTAGTAGGAGATATAATTGTTATTCCCAGATTTGTTTGCTTTTCTGTTTTTGTGGTTATTATTATTGGTTCGTATGTTGTATTTCCAATAATTTCAGTTTCTAGGTTTATTTCGTTTGAGTCTTTTAGATATAATTCTATTTCTTTTGATTTTGTTAGATTACTATTTTCATTTATTATGTTTAAGTTAGCTTCAATTAGGTATGTTCCAATTTCAATAGGTGCATTCAATTGGCATTGGAATTCTTTTGATTGCTCTAATGTTATTTTACAAAGTGTTAATTCGTCTGAACCTTTTTTGTGTATGAATAGGTTTAGTTTTATTTCGCCATTGTTATTTTGGACTTCAACATTTCCTTTTATTGTTATGTTGTTATTAGCCGGATCTACTTCTTGTTTGCTATCGATATTGATTTGTAATGTGGTCTTGTTTAGCTGTTCGATGTTTGTTGTTTCTTCTTTGTCTTCGTATATTATTACTTGTTTTGATGTTGAAACCTTCATTCCTTGGTATTCAGTTGATACCTTTATTTTGTAGATCCCTGGGTTTTCTATTGTTGTTGCTATGTATGTTTTTGTAGTTGAGAATCTATCTATTATTGTGTCTCCTTTACTTATTTCTACATCAAATTCTTTTGATGCAACTGGAATATTGTCTATCCTAAATATTGCCCATGCTAAGATTTCTTCATTTGTTTTGTATGTGTCTGTATCTAGGACAAGATTCAATGTTATGTCTTTATTAGCATTCAATTTAATTGGATTTGTTGCATTTACAGCTTCTAATTTAATTGATGCTAGAGTTGTTGTTGTAAACATTGTTAGGAGGATTAAAGTTAAAACTAGCAAAATCTTCGCGATACTGGTTTTGTTGTATCTATTAGATTCGCTCAAAAGGACTCTCCTCCAAGAATTTATTGTATGAACTCTTTGGTTCTTTTAGTTGTGAAAAAATTTCGATAGCTCTTGATCGCTTTAATCCAACTTGTTTTGTTATTTCAGAAATTCCTACGCCTTTGTTGTATGCATGTGCGATGTGCGTGTATCGTAGAATTTGTGGCGTTATTTTTCCTTTTGTTGTAATGTACTCAGAAATTAGTTGTTGGATTCGTTTAGGAGTCATCTTTGCACTTTGTCTTGTGCTTAGAAGATGGGAACTTGTGCTATCTCTTGTGTTTAGATACTCCTTAATGTTGTTTAACAGGTTTAAAGAAATGTGCGCTTCTCTTTTTTCTTTTGCGTGCGAATTTTCAGAGAAAACGATTTGTTTGTTTCGAAGCTTAACGTCTCTAACCTTGATATTTGTCAGTTCTGAGACTGTGCAACCTGTTTCATATAGAATTTGAATAAGAATCTTGTCTCGTGTGTTCTTCGTATTTCTAACTAGGTCTATTATCTCTTCTACTTCTAAATAAGTAATATTTTCCTTAGTCATTACTACGCACGCACAAGTTTCGTAATATATTTGAAAAAACGAAACTCATTTATAAATGTTTTGTTATTATTTTTATTAGTGCGTCGTTGTTTTATGTTAATTTTTCAGTGTTTTTTTGTTAGAATAGAAGAGTTTAATAACCCTTATTGTATTTTATGTATTGAAATTGATTTGACTTATTGTTTTTAATGGAATTTTAAAAATTAGAATTCTTTACAATTTGTCTTTATCTTTTTCGTTTTGAGGTAAAAAATGAACGGAAGTTTTTCGGGTGGTCGTTCAAACTCTAGACCTGGTGGTTTTAGAGATAGACCAAAATTTGGTGGAAGTAGAAATGGCGGTGGACAAGGTAGATCCTTTGGTGGTCCACGAGAAATGCACAAGGCTGTTTGCGCAGATTGTGGCAAAGAATGTGAGGTTCCGTTTAAACCTGTAGAAGGTAGAGACGTTTACTGTCGAGATTGCTATCCTAATCATAGACCAGCAAGAGATTAGGTAAAAATTTTTTTTAATTTATTTTATAGGATTTCTTTCCTTAAAAGTTCGATTTGAGACCCAAAATCAGCAATTCTGTTTTTGGTATCATCATCGTCTTCTCCAACAAAAAATTCAGAAAGTCTTGGTTTACTAACTGGTTTTTGTTCTTGTTGTTGAACTTTTTCAGCTTCTATTTGTTCTTCTTTAACATGAATTTCTTCTTCTAATTTTTGATGTTCAATAATTTCATCAGATACTTCTTCAATCAGTTTTTTTTCTGGTTCATTATTTTCTGTAACTTCTGTTATAAATGTATCTTCATCTTTTATTAATGTGCTAATTTTTTGTGTGATTCTAATTTGTATCTGGTTAATTTCTTCTTGAAGCACATCTAATTCATCATCGATATTAATTTCTTTTTGTTCTTCTTTTTTTGGACCAAACATTACAACTCCTGTTGTTAGCATCATTGCAATTATTATTGCGAGAGTAATGTATGGTATTAAATCTTCAGGACCGGCTGAGTATGATGTTGGAAGTTCGGTAATTGCATGTCCTTGTATTGTTTCTAATGGATTTTCTTTTGATTTTGTTTGAATGTTACTTAGAATTTTAGGTTTTTCTTCGTCGCTTAATGAATTAACGTCATTTGTTTTCTCTGTTATTTTCTTGATATTTTCAGTTTTATCTGCGTTGTCAATTAGTATTGTGTTTAATGCATCAACTTTTGAGATGTCTGCATTTCCGTTGATGAAGTAAACAGATTCTCCGTTAGTTTTGTCAGGATATATTGTTATTATTATGTTGTTTGCAGTAGTTTTAGTAACTTCTGCAAAATTGTTAGGAATCTCGATATTCCTTTGGCTTGTTGTAATTGTTTCTGGTATTATTTGATAGATTAAACTTCCTTCATTTAGATTTTTTCTTGAGAATGTGTTAATTATTAGAATTTGTTCCTTTGTTTCATTATTTAGGTATTCAAGTTGTACTTTTACAAATTTTGTTATTATATCAAGATTTGTTTGTTTTGTGAAGATATTACTTGTTAGTTCATCTAAGATTTCTTCACTGAATAGGTTTTGATATAAATCATCAATTATACTTTTGATTTTATCTTCAGTTGAAACTCTAACAACCTGCTTTTTTTCTAGGATTTTTATTCTTTTGATATTTGATTGTAATGTTTCTTGTTCGAACTTGTTGATTTCGTTTATTTTATTGTTTATATCAGAAGGACTTTTTTTATCCATTAGGAGTGCTACAAAATCATCTTTTAATGTTCTAGCTTTTGTTGCTAGTGTTACGAGACTTTGTTCTGTGTTGTAGATTTCATACACTTTTGCAGTTAACTCATCATCTCCTTTCGGGTTTGTAATTGCATCGTCAATTGTATTGATGAATTCTGTTAATTTTTTGATGTCATCTTGATACATGTTTTGAGTTGCATATTGACTTACACTGAATTCTCTTGCTTCTGATGAAACTTGATTATTTTTTTTGTCTTTGCATATGACTTTGTATAAATATGTGTTAAAGCCTAAGTCTAATGTAATTTTTACATTTGCTTTTTCGCCTAATTCGTTTCTTGCTATTTTTTGTGTCCAGTCAACAGCGTTTTTTGGTTTTAGGTATAGCATACATTCTTCAAGGTAAATATCATCACTTGCATTGAATTCAAATGCTGTTAAAAGCTCACTAGTTACTGATTTTTCTTCAGGTTCTATTAGTGTTATTTTTGGTTTTGATTTATCTCCTTTTATTGCAAGTTCAAATTCATCTGTTTTGTACAAGTAAATTGTTTGGATGTAATTTGATAGAATTTGTAAACTTTGATCATATTCATTGTAGTCTGGATGAACAATTCTTACAAGATATGTTCCTTTTGGAACTGTAATTGTAATTTGTCCGTTTGAATTGGTAGAATATTCCTTTCCATTAATTACTATTTTTGCATTTGAAATGCTATTTTTTGTAAAGAAATCATTTACTATAAAGTTAACTACAATATTTTCTCCACCAACTTCAACGGAATAAAGTTCAGTTAGTGTTTCGCCTGTGTCTTGGTTGGTGATTTTTAATTTTACAACATAGTTATCTTCGTCTTCAAATTTGTAAGTTACTTCTTTACCTGTTTTGTCGTAAGTTCCATCTAGATCAAAGTCCCATTCAAATTTTAGATTATCATAATCATATACGATTGCCTTGAATGTTATTGATTCGTTAATTACTGGATTTTCTGGGAAAATAGTTATTTTATTGAAGTTGTCTTCTAAATTGATTATTGTGTTTTCTTCAACTGTAATTTGTTTAGTCATTGTCTTTGAATATTCGTAGAAATCGGAATTAACAATTATAGTGTATGTTCCTGGAACGTCAGGTGCGTCTATTATGAATTCTTTAATGTCTTCAACTGTTACAGTTGGATATTGTAATACTGTGTTTTGATTAGAATCTTTTATTGTGATGTCTAGCTTTGTGTCTTTTTGAACATTAAGGTTTAACAGGATTGTATTTCCTGTGTAATATGTGTTCAAGTCGGTTGTAAATGAAAAATCTTGAGGTTCAATAAATAAATCCCACGTGTATGTATCTGAATTAAATGGATTTGTTGAGTCGATAACATTTACTGAGATTTCTGCATCAAAATCTGAATCTTCAAAATTGATGTTTGGATGGTCTGTTATGTATTTTGTTGTATTTAAGAAAAATTCTTTTTGATTGTTGTTTGATTCTAGAATTATTCCGTTTACTGACCAGAAAATTGATGCTGTATTGTAGTTATGATTGATAGATAAGTACTCATTCTTTCCTTGTATGAATGTTGCGTAATTAGAATTTGGAGTTTTTTGTGTAATTCCTGCTAAAGTAAATTGAGCTAAAATTAATAGTGCGAAAGCTAGAACTAGGAATGTTTGTAATGTTCTCAACCTACCTCTCATCACTTACCCCTTCTTTATTTTTTATTTTTGAGTATGTTATAGATTTCTGTAAGTATGCCTTCCAGCATAGTGATTTTATTGTCAATTTCAAGCTGTTTTTTTTCTATACGCTCAAGCCTGTCACTCATGTCTTTTTAAAAGAGCTGCTTGTTTTTAAATTTACCTATTAATATATTATAGTACTTTGGTTTATAAGCGAAACTTTTTTAAATTGCTTCTAAATCAGATAACCAGATTCGTTTTTTGGGTCTATAGCTCAGCCTGGTTAGAGCGACTGACTCTTAATCAGTAGGTCGGGGGTTCAAATCCCCTTAGACTCATTTTTGCCGCTGTGGTGTAGTCCGGCCAATCATATCGCCCTCTCGAGGCGATGACCCGGGTTCGAATCCCGGCGGTGGCATTTCTTTTTTTAGAAAGTGTTATATATGGATTTTGTTTCTTTTTATTTTATGATTGAGATATTGTCTGGTTTACTAACGTATGTATCGCTTTTTTTCGGTGCTTTTCTTGCTGTGAAAACTTGTGAAGAATTACATTCCGGTGAGAAATATTTTGTATTAGTTCGTCAAGTTTCTTTGTTTATCTTGCTTTTGTTTGGAAGTTATGCTATTTTCGGTATATCATTTTTTTCATTTGGTTTTTTGGTGTTGTCTGGAATATTAATTGTTGTATTAAATTCTAAGAAATACTATGACTCAATAATTTTTATGTTGATTATTACAATTTCTGTTTTTGTTAGTGCTTCAAAGTCAATTTTATTGGGTTATGATACTAGAATATTGTTTTTTCCTTTTACATTTTTTTATGGTGTGATGCAAGGAACTTTAGATTCAAAGAAATTTATATTTGCGATTCATGATTATAAGAAATTTACAACGCAAACAAAATTCAAGCTAACTGAACAAGTGTCTATGTATTTTACAATCTTTAAAAAATATTTATTATCATTTATTGTTGCAATTATTTTAGGAGTAGCTATTTTTTTGTTAAAATGAGGTGAATTAATATGACTCTTGTAACTATGAAAAAAATCCTTGCAAAAGCAAACAAGGAAGGATATGCTGTTGGTGCATTTAATATTAATAATATGGAAATATTGCAGGGTGTAATTAAAGCTGGTGAAAACCTGAAAAGTCCATTAATTATTTCTTGTTCTGAAGGAGCAATTGAATATGCTGGTATTGATTATTTAATTAATTTAGTTACGACTGCTGCTAAATTGACTAAGATTCCAATTGCATTGCATTTAGATCACGGTAAAAATTTTAAGATAATTAAGCAATGTATTGATAAGGGTTTTACTTCTATTATGATTGACGCATCTCATTATGATTTTAAGGAAAATGTTAAGTTGACTAAGCGTGCAGTTGCTCTTGCTAGAAAAAAAGGTGTAACTGTTGAAGCTGAGATTGGAAAACTTAGTGGTGTAGAGGATTTAGTTTCTGAACGACGTGGAATTTATACTGATCCTGCTGAGGCTTTTGAATTTGTAAAACAAACTAAAGTTGATGCTTTGGCTATTGCAATTGGAACAAGTCATGGTGCGTACAAATTTAAAGGAGAAAGTCATTTGGAATTTAGTATTTTAAAAGAAATTAAGTCTAAACTAAAAATGCCTTTAGTGTTACATGGTGCTTCAAGTGTTTATCCTGAATTAGTTGAAAAAGTTAATTCTCATGGTGGTGAGATGGAAAATGCTCATGGTGTTACTGATTCTTTGTTGAAGAAAGCATGTAAACTTGGAATTAATAAAGTGAATACTGATACTGATTTACGACTTGCTTTTACGGGTGCATTACGAGAAAGCCTTATGAGGAATAAAACAAGTTTTGATCCAAGAAAATATTTAATTATGGCTCGTGATGACATCACAAAAGTAGTTGAGCGAAAAATTAAGGTGTTTGGTAGTCAAAATAAGGCATAATTTTTTAAATTGATTTTATTTTTTTTGTTTTATGTCCTTAGATAAGAAGATTCATGATATATTACATTTTATTTTAGCTAAAAAGAATTATGAAGATTATATTCCTTATATTCATCATGAGTTAGATGTTGGTTGTGATACTCTTCATTTGAATGAACTTAAGGGAGATTTATTTAGTGTTTCTTCAGGTAACGTTTATACTGGAGAAAATCCTATATTTAATAGTGTTAAAGCAGATATTCCTGATTCTTGTTTTGAAATTGCAAAGGACCCAAATTCTGTTATGGTTGTTTTACCGCGACATAAGAGTTTATATGATCATTTAGTTGGTCAACCAGTACATCACGATGTTATTAATAAGAACTTAATGTTGATGGCTGGCAATAATTTATTTCATTTAAAGTTTGGTCCATCGTTACGTAATAATGGTGCGTTTATGTTTGTTAGAAACGATACAGTTCTTTTTCGAAAGGGAATGATACCCACTCATATTCGTGCAAAAGATTATAGTCAGTTTGTATTGCCAGAATATCTATTTAGGGAGATGATTGAAGGTCCTATTCGTCATGATATGATGTGTTTTTTAGGGCAACGAAAAACTTCTTCGGGTCGTGAAACAGGAAGGACTAAGACGGGAGAGTTGCGTCCCATTGGTGGATTATTTTTGAAGACTATTGGTGATTTAATTGAAAAATATTCTGAGGACTATGGAGTTAAATTTTATGCAGTTCCTGCAAATTTTTCTTTTTCAAAATATCCTGACGCTCCATATGTAGTTCATGATGATGAAATACAAAATCCTCTTTGGAAATTGGAAAAATACTTTTGGCAACAAAGATTTGTATTTGAAACGTATCCTAAACATTGTGAATCAGATTATCGAGCAAAATTAGATGCTGTTGTAAAATATGGCGAACCAATTTTAATGAATGGAAATGTTCATACTTTTAGAAAATCCGGAGAATTTGCAGAAATGATTACTCAAAAAATTGGTGAACTTGAAGCAGTATTTCCTATAACTTTATTGTATAAATCTTTAAATGGCGAGTCTAAAATGCATCTTGATGAATTATTTTCTAATATGCAGGAGAATTATGAGAACTTGAAATCAAAGTCAGTTGATGTTTCTGCAATTCTTGAAGATATGGTAAGAACATATGTTCATGCTGTAGGTCACTTAAATTCAAATCCTTTTTATCATTTGGATTCTGTTAAACATTCTAAATTGATTGTAACTGATTCAGATGGTATTGTTCATTCGACGGATTCTAAATTACAGAATTGGTATTCAAACACAATAACTCATTTGATTTAATTCTTCCACTTCGAATGACCAAATTGGATTATTAAATCAAATCCGTATTTTTCTAGAACAATTGGTGTGTCACATGCTCCAAAACAAGAATTTCCCCACAAGTATACTTCGCAAATTTCTTTAGCAGCATCATAAATCTCTTTAGATTCTGGCTTGAGACCATCTGCAAATTGTAAACAGACTTTTTTTGCCTTATTTTTTTTAATTAATTCTAGTACTTTATCTTTGTTTAATTCGTATTGCATTTTTACTAAAAT
Source organism: Candidatus Woesearchaeota archaeon (assembly GCA_016938695.1). GTDB lineage: Archaea > Nanobdellota > Nanobdellia > Woesearchaeales > JAFGUC01 > JAFGUC01. The sequence goes on from JAFGUC010000006.1 coordinate 19,889, forward strand.
ATATAATTAAATATTTAAAGGCAGTGGTATTTAAGGTTTTAGATGAAAAAAAGGGGTGCTACTTTTACAGCTAAAAAAGGTCTATCTCAGGTAGATTGGGCGATTAGCTTAGGAATTTTTATGTTATTTTTAGCTAGTTTTTTTGTTTTTATTATTCCTAATTTGCCTTCTGTTACTAGGTCTGAATCTTTAATTTATTTGTTAGAATCGGGTCTTGATAGCTATTATTGGAATGTTTATAGAATTCCACTTTTTGTTAAGACTAATAGGACAGTGGGTTTTAATGAATTTGAACCTTTTTTTGCACCAATTAGTTTGAATCCGAGTTTTAATTATAGTTTTCAGTCGGGTCGACATTTTCAGAAATCTCGTAGCGGTATTGTTTTTTTAGCGAACATGTCTGAGGAATACAATATTTTTTGGATGGTAAAAAGTGTTTCTTCATATCCATCATATTATGGATTCTATGATTTAATTTCATCGTATACAAGAGTTCAACTTCAAAATACTGATTTTTTAGCAGAGTTAGATTCTGGAATGGTTAACCAAGTATATTATGGTTCTGAGGAGAGAATTAAAGATGTCAGTCTTAAAGTTGGTGGTAAGCGACTTGTTAATTCGTTGAATTATTCATCAACTCCAATTTTTGCAGAATACTATACTGCAACAAATAGTTTTAATTATAGTCAGATGATTTTTGCAAATAATCCTGCAGTTTACAATATTTTCAAGATGTTTGATAATTTTGGAAATACTTTTTTAGTAGATTCTTCTTTTGAATTGGATGGTTATGATAGATATTATGCGAATAATCAAGAGTATGGAACTCTTTATAATTTTGGTGACTGTTATAATTTTTCGACATCATTTCTAACTTTTTATGACAATACCGAAGGTTTAGTTTTTGTTTTTAGTAGTCCTGTTTGGGTTGATTTTTGTGTTGATGAGGGAGATTTAATACAATTTTCATTCTTGTACAATATGTCTGAAGATTTTAATTATAAGTATATTTTTTTTACTGGAAATTATGAAATAGCGCAAACTTTTTCGGATACTCCTGCAATGGATGTTGGAATCTCTGAGAATTTATACGGTTTGAATTTAGATCTTCTATATAGTTTTAATAAAACAGTTGATGAAGTTAAAGATGAATGGGGTTTTCCAGATTCTAATGATTTTAGAATTGTTATTTTTGATCCTGCAAATAAAAATTATTATTTTGATTATAAAACTGCTGAGCCTGATGCTTCAGTTGATATTTATGCTAAAGAATATAATGATTATATTCTTGATAAGTATGGTAATTTAACTAGAGTTAGTATTAGTCTTATGACGTGGTGATTTTGTGATATTTGATAAGCGTGGTTTTTTGAAAACAATGGAAGTTTTTATTGCTATTACTATTGTTCTTGTTTTTGCGCTTTATGTTAATAATAACAATATTGTTAAGGCAAATGAGATTGCAGTTGGTGCTTTAGATGTCTTAGCAAGAGATTCTGAATTTCGCTCTTTAGTTTTTGACATATCTAATGTTTGTTATGATAAGGGTGCTGGAACTTTGTTGGTTGATAAAATTGATGAAATTTTTCCAGAATATCTTGATTACAAGGTCTGTATTTTTGAGGATGTTAATTTCAAGATAAATGATTTACCTGACGTTAGAGTTTATGTTGAGAGTTATTATTTTTCCGCGAAATATTTTGAGTATTCCCCTCGGGTTGTAAAGATATTTTACTGGAGTTAGGGGTAAACTTTTTAAATGAAACATCTTTTATTATATCTATGGATGGGTACAAGTATCTAGAACATACTGCAGATGCTAAATTTGAGGCTTTTGGACAAACATATGAAGAATTGTTTGAAAACTGTGCGTATGCTGTTGAAAATTTAGTTGTAGATACTAGTAAGGTTGAACCTACTGTTTTGAAAAAGATTAATGTTGCTTCAAATGATGTTAATTCTTTGTTATATGATTTTTTAGAGGAGATTATTTTTTTAATTGACGCTGAATTATTTTTAGTTTCAAAGGTTTCTATAGTTGAAATGGATTTAGAAGAAAATACTTTGTTTGCAAAAGTTTTTGGTGAAGAAATTGACTCTTCTAAGCATGAGTTAAAGAATAATCTTAAAGCTGTGACTTATAATGAGATGAAGGTTGAAAAGACTGATTCTGGATATAAAGCTACGGTTGTAATTGATTTGTAAAGGAAATTAATATAAACTAATGCCTTTTTTTGTGTTCTATTATGTTTATTGAAAAGAAAGACGAATTTGTGTATGAGGTTAAGGATGTTTCTGGAATGAGAGTTCCTGCTTATCTTTTTACTTCTGAGTCTTTAGTTGAAGCTTTAAAACAAGATAAAACACCTGAACAGATTGCAAATGTTGCAACACTGCCAGGGGTTGTTAAATCTGTTTTTTGTATGCCTGATGCTCATCAAGGTTATGGATTTCCAATTGGTGGTGTTGCTGCATTAGATTTTGAGACCGGTGGGATTTCTCCAGGTGGAATTGGTTATGATGAGAATTGTGGAGTTAGGTTGATGTTTGTTCCTTTGACGTATTCTGAGTATCAAAAGGATCCTGAGAAAGCAGAAAGACTTCTTAATTTAATATTTAGATTGATTCCTGTTGGTGTTGGTGCGGAGACTAATGTTGATCAACGAGTTGATTATGATGAGTTGGATGAGATTCTTCGTGATGGCGCTAAGTGGGCAGTTTCTAAAGGGTATGGTTTTCCAGATGATTTAGATTCCTGTGAAGATAATGGTACTATGTTAGCAGATCCTTTGAAGGTTTCAATGAAAGCAAAAAAACGTGGTAGACGTCAGATTGGAACTTTAGGTGCAGGTAATCATTTTTTAGAGATACAAAGAATTTCTGAGATTTTTGATTCAAAGGTTGCTGAAACATTTGGTTTGAAAAAAGATTATTTAGCAGTCATGATTCATTGTGGTTCTAGGGGTTTAGGACACCAAGTTTGTAGTGATTATTTGCGTGAAATTGAACGACAATATCCAGATTTAGTTAGTGAATTAGTTGACCGTGAATTAGTATATGCGCCAAGTGGTTCTGAATTAGCAAATGATTTCTTTTTAGGAATGAGTGCTGCTGCAAATTTTGCATGGGCAAATCGTCAAGTAATTATGCACAATGTAAGAATTGCATTTAATAAAATTTATTCAGTTCCAATGGAATCTATGAAATTATTATATGATGTTTGTCATAATATTGCTAAGGTTGAGGAACATAATGTTGACGGTGTTATGAAAAAACTTTATGTCCATAGAAAAGGTGCAACTCGAGCATTTCCATCAGGTCATAAAGATGTTCCTCTTCAATATAGAGATGTTGGCCAACCAGTTATTATTCCTGGTTCAATGGGAACTAGTTCTTATGTCTTACATGGTACGCAAAAGGCAATGGAATTAAGTTTTGGTTCTACTGCTCATGGTGCGGGTAGACGATTGAGTAGATTTGCAGCTAAGAAGGAATTTACTGCTGAAGGTATTAAGCAGAGTTTAACAGACAAAGGAATAACTTTGAAGTGTGGTTCTTTGAATGGAATTGTAGAGGAAGGACCTGAGTGTTACAAAGATATTGATGAAGTCATTAGAATTACTGATTCTTTAGGAATTGCAAAAAAAGTTGCAAAATTAGTTCCATTATCAGTTGTTAAAGGTTAAACTTAAATATTACAATTTTCTTTCTTTTTTCTATGTATCAAAAGGTAAAAGGCACAAGGGATTTTTATCCAGAGGAATTTGGTTCTAGATGGCAGGTTTTTTCAAGTATTAGAAATACTGTAAAAAAATTTGGATTTAGTGAGATTGAGTCTCCTGCTTTTGAGAGTTTTGATTTGCTTTCAGCAAAACAAGGCGAAGAGATTAGAAGCCAAATATTTACATTAGAAAAACAAGGCAAAGAAGATCTTGGATTACGATTTGATTTAACTGTTCCATTTGCAAGAATGTTTACTTCAGTTCAGATGAGTTCAAAAAAACCTGTAAAATGGTATGGACTTTCTAGAATGTGGCGTTATGAACAACCTCAAAAGGGTCGTTTAAGAGAATTTTATCAACTTAGTGTTGAGATGTATGGTACTAATTCAATTGATAGTGATTTTGAAACTGTGGCTTTAGCTATCAGTGTTTTAAAAGATTTAGGATTGACTTCTGATGATTTTGTAATTAGAATTAATAATCGAAAACTTCTTCAAGGTTTTATTGAGAGTTTGAAGATTGGTTCTAAGTATGTTGATTCTGTTTTTAGAGTAGTTGATAGTTATACTAAATCGAGCTCTGAAGATTTTAGAAAAGAATTGTCTGAGATTGGATTGGATTCAAAACAAGTTGATTATATTGTTGAGTTTATGACTGTTAAGTTGGAAGACCTTAATGAATTAGAAATGGATTCAGTTATGCGTGAAGGTTATACTGAATTAAAGGGTCTTTTTTCTATGTTAGAATGTTTAGGAATGAAAGATTTTGTAGAGTTTAATCCGTTTATTGCAAGAGGTTTGTCTTATTATACTGGACTTGTTTTTGAGTGCTTTGATAGACAAGGTAAATTTAGAGCAATTCTTGGTGGTGGACGTTATGATAATCTTGTTTCCCTGTTTGGTGGACAAAGTACGCCTGCAATTGGTTTTGCAATAGGAGATGTTACTTTAGAATTATTGCTTCGTGATCGTGAGAAATGGCCTAAGCCTTCAATTGGTCCAGAGTATTTTGTTGCTTGTGTAAGTGATTCTGTTAGGATGAAAGCTTATGAAATTGCAATGAAACTACGAAATAAATTTAGTGTTGATGTTGATTTGAGTTCAAGAAAATTAGCAAAACAATTATTCTATGCTAACTCAATTGGTGCAAAGTGGACTGTGATTGTTGGTGAAGACGAACTTAAAGAGAATAAAGTTGTTCTTCGTGATATGGTCTTGGGAACAGAACATCAAAAAGATTTAGATGAATTATTAGATTAATTCTTTTATTCTTGGGATGCAATTTTTGCATACAAATCTTGTTTCATCAAATTTTATTCCATATTCTTTTTTGATTGTTGCTTTGCATATTGGGCATGCAAAGTATTCACTTTCGGGTTTTTTATCAAAGAATTCTTTTGATGATATGGTTTTGAAACTGCTTAGACTAGTTTCTTTTCCTTCATTTTGTTTTGTTAGTCCGCAAGATAAATCTTTATGTGCAAAGTGATTTACTTTTACATTGCCAAATTTAGGTATTACTGCTTTTTTACAGAATGGACAGAATAATTCCATACTCGGATCTTCTAATTTGTCTATGTGATATTTTGTACCGTTTTTGTCAATTGCAATGAATAATTTTCGTGTCATCGTATTATTGTTGAATGATTTATTTTTTGTAGTCTTATATTATTTTCTACGTAACTTTCAATTTTTGATTCGTGTGAGACAATTATTACTTGTTCTAGTTTTAGATTATCTAAAACTTCTTTAAGTCTATCTAATTGCTGACTTGAAAAACCATCTGTTGGTTCATCTAAGATTATTATGTTTTTAGTTTTTATGTTTGATACTAATTCATTTATTACTTTGTTTAATGCGAGTCGATATGCTAGTGCTAAACTTGTTTTTTCTCCACCAGACAGACTTAATATGTCTGCATCGTGTCCTTGTAATGTAACTATTGGTGTAAAGTCTTCATTTAGTTTTGCAGTAATATCTTCATCTTCGATTAATATGTTGAACCATTTTTGGAATTTTGAGTTAAACCTATCGTGAATTTGAAGAAGGACTTGTTTTTCAATTGTATCAATTAATTCTGTGAATTTTGTGTTTAACCAAATATTATGTTGTTTTAATTTTGTTGTTTCATTTGTGATTTCTTCGATTTTTTTGATGTTGTTTGTAATTTCAATTATTGCTTTAGTTGTATATTCTATATCTTTTTGAGTTGCAGATTTCTTTGATAATATTGTTGATAATTGAGATGTTATTTCATTTATTTTTTGTTTGATGTCGCTTTGTTTTTCTTCTAAAATTTTTCTATTTGAGGATGTTTCTACTAAATCAATTGTTATTTTGTTTTCTGGTTCGATTATTTTTTGGAGTGTTATTGTTTTATTTTGCAATTCTTCAAGTTGTGTTTTTGATTCGTTGATTCTTGTGATTATATTGTTTAATTCTATTTGTTGCTCTTTGTTTTTTTGTATTAGTATAATTTTGGTTTGCAATTGTGTTTTTCGTTCTAGTTCTTTTTCAAATTTTATTTCTTCAAGCTTTTTTAGAATTTCAATGTTATTTTGTATTTGTTCGTTTGTTTTTTCTTGTTCTGTTTTTTTGAGTTTTAGATTTTTGGTGTTATCTTCTAGAATTATTTTCTTTTCATTTAGATATTTTATTTTTTCTTTAGTTATTTTTATTTCATCTAAATGATTTTTTAGTGCTTCTTGTTTTATTTTTAATTCGTTGAGTTTTTTATTTTTGGCATTTATTTCTTCTTTTATTGATATGTTTTCTGTGTTTGTTTTTGTTGTTATTTCGTGTTTGTGTTGGCTTGTTACATCTTGTAAACAAGTTGGGCAGTGTTCTATTTTTGTGATTTTAGTAATCGTTTCTTGGTTTATTTTTATTTTTGCAGTATATGTTGCAATTTCTTTTTGTAGAAATTCAATTTCACTTTCTATTTCATTAAGTTTGTTTGTGAATTTTTCTTCAAGGTTTGTTTTGTCTTTTAGTTCTTGAAGTTGTGTTGTTAGATTAGAATCTGTTAATATTTTTGTTTGAAGTTCTGATATTTCTTTTGTTAGGTTTGTTTTTATTTTTTCTTGGTTGTTTATTTTTTCCTTTGTTAGGTTTATATCTTGGAGTCTATTGTGATAATTAGTTGTTATTTCATCAATTTCTTTTTTGATTTTGTTTTCATCTTCAAGATTCTCTATAAGTTTTATGCTTTCTTTTTTTGTGGTTAATTCTTTTATTTTGTTTTTTATTTCTTCGATTTTTTGGATTGTTATTTGTATATCTTTTTTTGCAGATGTTATTTCATTTATCTTGATCTTGTATTCATTTTCTTGTTTTTGTATGTCTTGAATTACTTTTGATGTTGTTTGTTCTTCTTTTTCTGCAGTTTCTTTTTTCTGATTTGTTTCTTGAAGTAGTGGTTCTATTTTTTTAAGTTCTTGATTGAATTCTTTTAGTTTTGTTTCTTCTTGTAATAATTTTGTTTTTAATTCATCAATTCCTTTTGTTGTTTCTTCGTTGATTTTTATTTTTATTCTAAGGTTTCTTGAAACGATTGTTATGTTGTCTTTTATTGTTTTATATTTGTCTATACCAAATACTTTTCTTATGATGTCTAATCTTGCTTCTTCATCTTCGAAGAGTATTTGTTTCATCATTTCTTGTGGAGTGTAAACTGAATATCTGAACAGAAGATTTTTTTTGGTTTGTGGATATCCTAATAGAGTTTCGATTTGTGATTTTAATTCAATAGGCATTAATGGTTTTGTTTCTCCATTAATTGTAAGAAATCCTGCTTCTTGCTTAATTCCGTTTTGTGTCTTTTTTAGAATTCTTGTTATCTCAATATTTTTTTTATCTATTATTAGTCTAAGAATTATTTCGCAAGATTTTTCTCCTCGTCTTAGTAAACTTGTTGGAGTTATATTGTCTTTTATTAATCCAAATAATGCGAATTCAATTGCTAAAAGAATTGTTGATTTTCCTGAACCGATGTCTCCGCTAATTAATGTTGAGCCTCTAGTAAAATCTATTGTTGTGTCTTGGTAGCTTCGTACATTTTTTAGAGAGAGACTTTTAATTAACATTTTTATTTTTTACATTGATTGGAATTTATATAATTTTATTAAGTGACTACCAAAAAGTTTATATATTGGAGACGTTATTCTTAAGTAGAGAAAATTCCAAGGCTCTAGTAGTTTTACTGTTCCTTAATTAAAAAGAGGTGAAACTAGAATTTAGAGAGGTGTATTGAAAAATGTTTAGGCGTGTGGTTTTGGCTTTGCTTGTCTTAGCAACACTAGTTTTGTCTGCTTGTTCTCAAACAGGATTCGTCATTGATAAATTGAATGGTAATGGCGACGTTTGCATTCCAAAATATGATGTTAATGGTAATGATCTTAATGAGTGCGGTGTAGAGCAAACAAGTGAAGAAGAACAAGCTGATGAGTTGAGTGATCTTGATGATCTCTTAGCAGAAATTGAGAAAGATATGGACACTAATGATTCTGTAGTTGATACAACTTCAAAAGACGAAGTTATTGAAACTGAGTCTGACAAAGAAGACGTTTCTGAAACTGTTGTTCCTGTTGAAGATTCGACTGGACTTTTAGTTAAAGAAGTTGTCGAAGGAGAATTAGTTGAACTTAAACCAAGAGTAACTGATCCTGATGGAGATCCAATTAAATTGGAATTTTCAGAACCACTTGATGAGAATGGTCAATGGTATACTAAGGAAGGTGACGCTGGTGTTTATGTTGTAACTGTTAAAGCTGACGACGGTCAATCAGTTAGTGAACAAAAAGTTAAAATTATTGTTGATGCAAAAAATAAAGCACCAGTTATTGTAATTGGCGATGAATTAAGATTTGCAGAAGGCGATAAGATTGTTCTTGAACCTGAAGTTAGTGATCCTGAAGGAGAACCAGTTACTGTTAGTTATTCAGGTTGGATGAATTCTGATTCCTATCAAACAAGTTATGATGATGCAGGAACTTATTCTGTAACTATTTTAGCTTCAGATGGAAATAGAGAATCTAGCAAGAAACTGAAAATTGTAGTTGATAATGCAAACAGAGCTCCAGTTATACAGAAAATGCCAAAGTTATCTGTATTAGAGGGAAATGAATTGGTTTTGAATCCAGTTGTAAGTGACCTTGATGGAGATAATGTTGAAGTTACATTTGAAGAACCATTTGATTCTAATGGTAAATGGCAGACAGCAGAAGGAGATGCTGGAGAATACAAAACAACAGTTGTTGCAAGCGATGGCGATAAATCCGCTAAATTGAGTGTTGACATTGTTGTTGAGTCTTTGAACAAAGCACCTGTACTGCAACAAATTAAGGATATTAATGTAAACGAGGGTGAAGAAGTTGTTATTTCCCCACTTGCAATAGATCCTGAGGGAGAGCCAGTATCATTTGAGTACAGTGGTTGGATGACTACTAGTAGCTATTTAACAAATTACAACGATGCAGGAACTCATACTGTAACTGTTACAGTAAGTGATGGAGTTTACTCTGATTCACAAGATGTTACTGTTATTGTAGAAGATGTTAACAGAGCTCCAGTAATTACTTGGGGATAAAATCCTTAAGTTTTAATTTTTTTTTAATTTAATTTTCAAAACCTTTTTAATATGAAACTGCTTTTTCTTTATTCTAATGAAACATATTGCAACAAAACGTGAAGATTCGGGATTTAATTTTGTTAGAATTTTGGGACGTGTTTTTAGACCTAAGAAGTATAGATTATTAGTTCTGGAATCTTATTCGAAGTCATTTCTATTTTATTCAATGATTATTTTGATTGCTACGGTGTTTACTTTGATATTTAATTATGATTCTTTGTTTGCACTTAATTTTACAATTGAGGTGCCTGCTCAGAATTCTTCTGTTGATGTTTTCCAGAATACATTTTTGTTAGAATCTGTGTTAAAATTGTTTGATAATCCTGTTAAGTTTTTTATGTTTGTATTTCCATCTGTATTTTTGTATTTGTTTTTTTATTTGTTTTTCAAATATGTAGCAATTGCTTTGGTTGCAAGTTTATTGTTTTTCATATTGTCAGGATTTTTCAAAATCCATGTTGGTTTTTCTAAAATCTTTAAAATTAATTTGTTCTCTATTGTTATTATGATATTTTTTGAGGCATTGGGAATCCCATTTTATAGTACGTTTCAAGTTCCTTTATTGCTTTACTTGGTGTTATCATCACTTGCTTTGTTTTTTGTTGGAAGTTCTAGTGCTTGAAAATGATTGTTTCTTTAATTGCTGCTATTGCTAGAAATGGTGTTATTGGTTGTTATGGTAAACTTCCTTGGGATATTCCTGAGGATATGGCGTATTTTCGTCGCGTTACTTCTGGTGGTGTTTTGATTATGGGTCGTAAGACTTTTGAGAGTGTTGGTGTTCTTCCTAATAGATTTACAATTGTTTTGAGTAATGTCTTGATGGGTGAGGATGAAGATTTTGTTTATATTAGTTCTGTTTCAGATGCAATACAATATGCTTCTAGGTTGGGTGCTTCTGAAGTGTTTGTTTGTGGTGGTTCTAAAATATATTCTGAATTTTTAGATGTTGTTGATAGAATGTATATTACTCACTTGAATGATGATTATGAAGGAGATTCGTTTTTTCCCGTTGTTGATTATTCTAAATTTGAAGTAATAAGCTCTGTTGATTTTAGTTCTGGAAAATTTTGTGTATATGAACGAATATAGCAAAGGTTTTTATTTTATTGTTGATTATTGTTTTTTATGGTAAAAATAATTCTTGCATCGGGTTCTCCAAGACGTAAACAATTGTTATCACAAATTCTAGGAAATAATTTTGAGGTTGTTGTTGGTGATTATGAAGAGGATAATTCTCGTAAAATTAGCCCTCGTGATTTAGTAGTTGATCAAGCTATTGGAAAAGCAAAGAGTGTTTATCGTAAAGTCAATTCAGGATTAATTATTTCTGCTGATACTTTTGTTGTGTATGATAACAAGGTTTTAGGAAAACCGGTTGATTCTGTTGATGCAATTGATATGCTAAATTTGATATCTGGAAAAGAAATATTAGTTTATACTGGACTTTGTATTTTAGATGTTGTTAGTGGTAAGTTAGAGTCTGATTGTGTTATAACTAAGGTTAAGATGGCGCCTTATAGTAAGGATGTTGCAATGGCGTATGTTGCGACAGGCGAGCCTTTAGATAAAGCAGGTTCTTTTGCAATTCAAGGTAAAGGTGCTGTTTTAGTTGAGAAAATCGATGGTTGTTACTTTAATGTGATGGGTTTTCCTTTATATACTCTAAGCAAAATGCTTTCGACGTTTGGAATTACTGTTTTTTAGAAATTTGTCGAGAGTTTTTAGTTTTAATTTTGTGCGTATTATTGATGTTTCTAATCAAAAGATTTAAATAGATATATCTTTTATTTCAGTTAATAATAAAAGGGGAATAATCGATATCTAATGATTTTCGGAGGATTTTAAGATGGCAGGTTTTTTTTCAAAGTTTGTTAACAAGTTCTCCTCTCAGGAAGACAAAGAGGACGAAGTAGTAAACGACGATTTCGAAGAGGATTACGTTGAACTTGATACAGCAGGTTCTAAGGACAAAAAGTCAAAAATAATAGTTAGACCTTATACAATTGAAGATTTTTCTGATATTAAGGCTGTTCTTGACGCTTTACGTGAAGGTTACACTATTGCTTTAATTAACATAAAACCTTTGAGAGAAAAGGATATTGTTGAATTAAAACGAGCAGTTGGTAAATTGAAGAAAACTTGCGATGCGATTGAAGGGGATATTGCTGGTTTTGATGAAGATTATATTATAGTAACTCCATCTTTTGCAAAAATACATCGGGAAAAGATAGAACCTAAGGAAGTTAAGACTTCACAGCCTGATGATGATGATTTCTAGGCTTTGTGAATAGAAACATTTTTAAATAGGTGTAGTTCCCAACAGAAAATAGAATTATTAAAGGTTGATTAATCATGGTACAAAGAAAAGGCGGAGCAAGAAGAAAAACACGAGGAAAGTTTAGTAGAAGTGCTCGTGAGAAAGGAAAGTTTAGTGTTAGCAAGTTCTTTGAAGAGTTCAATGATGGTGAAAAAGTAGTTCTGAAAGCAAACACATCTTACCAAAGAGGTATTTACTTTAGACGATTCCACGGTTTAGTTGGAACTGTTGTAGGTAAGCGAGGAAGTTGCTATCATGTTGCTATAACTGATCATACTAAAGACAAGACACTTATCGTGCATCCAGTGCACCTTATGAAGGCTAGGTGAATATATTGGCAAAACCTGATATTATCGAGATGAATCCAATAAGCTCAAGCGAAATGAAAGATGAGCTTAAAAAAATACAAAAAAGAGATGGTGAATTAAATTTCAGAGCTAACAAAGCTATGGAATATTTAGATCAATTCAAAACATTGAAGAAATCCGATGCGAAATCTTTGATATCTGAAATTGAATCGATGGGCATCTCTAGAATCAGGTTAGAACACATCGTTAAGATTGTTGATTTGTTACCTCAATCAGTTGAGGATTTGAAAATGCTTATGGGTGGGTACAATGTTACTCTTCCAAAAGAATCAATGGAACAAATTATCGATGCTGTAAAAAAAGTAGCTTAAATTTTTTTTATATTTTTGTTGTTATTATCGATTTTTCTTTAACTATTACAGAATGTTCATGTTGGCTTACTATTCCATTTCTTTTTTCAACTAATGGTGGATATGCATGTATTATATTTTGTTCTTGTAATTTTTTGAGTGCAAAGTTTACTTTGTTTACTGGAAATTTTTTTGTTAACCATCGTGTTGTAAATGGTAATGTTTTGTATTCTGATTGTATTTCTTTTAGAACGTCTCTAATAATTGGTAATCTTACTGGTTGTGGATTTACTAATGAAAATATTGTTGGATTGCTTGATTCATTTACATAACCTTCTCCATCTGTTGCGAATGGTTCAATTGCAATTATTTGATTTTCTTTTAATTCTATATTGCTGTGATTATCATAATTTGGAACATGTGGATCGCAGTGTATTTGTAATATTCCTAGACCATGTCCACCAAGATTTCTTATTGGAGATAGATTGTGCGACATGATTGTTTCTTGAATCTCTTTTCCAATGTCGCCTAGTTTTGTTCCAGGATAAATTAATTTTAAAGCGTTGTTTAGAGCTTCCTTTGATGCATTTAGAATTTCTTTGAACTCGTTATTTGGATTAACAGTAATTGCAGTGTCTCCGATTGCACCATTTACTGATGCGCCTACATCTAATTTTACCATATCTTCTTTTTTTATTGTAAGATTATCGTCTATAGTAGGACAGAAATGCGCTGCGATTTGATTGATTGAAATTTGTGCTGGAAACGCTGGTCTTGCTCCTTGTTTAATCATAAAATTATCAACTTCGTCGCAAATTTCTTTTACACTTGCACCTTCTTTAATTAAGCTTGCACCTAAGTCTCTTGCTTCTCCAGTTATCTTTCCTGCTTTAATCCAATCATCCATTAAATTTTTAGAAGTTTGTTTGTTTATTAGTCTTTTGGATTTAGTAAATAATTGCAACTAGAACTCTTTTTACGTTTTCAAAATATGTTTTTCCAGGGTCTGCATTTTCGTTGTTGTCGCCTTTTGTTATGAAATAAATTCCTTTTTCATCAATACCTTTTTCAATTACTCTATGGATTATTGTTCCGTCCATGTAGTTTGTTGTAAATGAAATTATATCGCCAACTCTAATTTGGTCTGCAGATTTTGGAACTATTTCGATAGCATTTGCTTCTGAATCAAAAAATGGGTCCATTGAATTTGTATCGGTAAACCTTGCCCATTGCGCGTTGTCAATTTCGATTATGATTTTGTTATCGTATACTTTGATTTGATCTTCTTTAATCCAATTTGAAGGTGACGCTTTTTCTCTATCTTCTTCTTTTATTACAACATAATCTAAAATTTGTTGGTTCAGAGATTTTGTTTCTTTTTCAGGATTACTTGTTGTTAAGTTGCTTTGTGCAAAAGTAATTTCTTCACTGTTGATTCTTTCAGTTGGTTTTTCTGACTGTGATTCGTGGTAGATTATGTTTGCAGCTGACACTAGTAGTGTTAGTAATACTAATGTTGTGACTGTTAACCTCATCCCCATATTTTTGGTGTTTTTGGTTTGAATATATAAATGTTCTTAATTTCTATATTGAAAATAATTATTTTGTTGTCACTAAACAGTAATATTTAAATACCTTTGTTGCATTTTAGAAATTATTAAATATAAATTCGCTTTAAAAAATAAACAGGGGGTTAACTTATATGAAATCATATTCCGGTAAAGGTTTAATCAAAGCTGGTGGCGTTACTGCTGCTGTTTTAGGCCTAGTACTTTTATTGACTGGTTGTCCAACACCTGGCCCTGGTCCTTCTCCAACTCCAGTTGTTGTTAGTTATAATTTAACTGGTGCAACTCAGAATGATTATAGAACTGATATTAACAGTACTGATAAGACTATGTCTGGTTTAGAGGTATTGGTTCAAAATGGATCATTTGATTCTGCTGAATGGAGACAAGGTTCAACAATTGGTACAGTTGACTACAATCCTTCTACTCAATCACTTAGCATTATTGGTAATCCTAATTTAGGAGACTTAACAATTAGATTATATGGTTATGGAACTTCTGGAGATATGTCTTCAGTTGATGTTACTGGATTGACTTATGGTCCAAAAGGATCTGAAGTAGTTTGTCCTTTAGCAAGTTTACCTTCTGTTTATGGTTTCGAATTTGATTCAATGAGTAGGAGTGCTCCAATTGGTGAAGGAGGATTTCCCGAATTTTATGTTCAACATTATACTTTCCTAAACACTAGTGGAGATTTACGAACTTTTGCTGATGATAATAGTTTTACAGAACTAGGTGTTGATGGTAATAAAGTTGCATTTGTTTTGTCTGATAAAGTTGTAGGCTTTGATTATGCAAATGCTTCTAGTGTTTTAGATTTACCTAATACTTATGTAGGTCTACTTGATGTTTTCAAATCATTAATTGATTTTGAATCTCAATATAATAGTATGCATGCATTAACACCAGGAGTTGTTAACTCAACTTCAGCTTATTCACAAAGTGACTTTGATGCAATGTTTACTGATGTTCCTGATTCAGAGATTCGAACATCAATTGTTCCTAATTCAAATAAGTTTGCTTATGGATTAAGTGATACTGCTAGTCGGTATGTCCTTTTTTCACAAGGTAGTTTGATTCATGTTTTTGGAATAAGTGAAACTCAATATAATAAAATAAAAGATGCGGATTGGTTGAACTAAAATGAAAAGATTTGCTTTATTATTGGCTTTAGTATTTAGCTTATCATTAGTTTATGGATTAGTTCCTACTATTGATTCACATAGTGTTAGTGGTTCAACTGTTGTCGGAGTTGACTTTAATGTTAACTTTGTTGCTAGCGGAACTAGTTTGACTACAGTTCAATTGTATAACTTAGATACTAGAACTTTATTAGATAGTAGAGCATGTAGTGGTTCAACTTGTTCAGGAACTTTTACTTTAAATTTTGGAACAGTTGGAGTTAGAAATTTATTTTTAGTAGTTAGAGCATCTGATGGTTCTAGATATACTGATTCGCCTTTTGCTGTTGATGTTACGTCTGTTCCAATATATCAATATTTTTGTGATTCTGATTTCGATGGACAGATTGGAATGGAGATAGATGGTAATTGTACTGGTGTAGGTTGTGTTCCTGCTTTATGTTCTGTTAGTTCTGGTCTTGATTGTGATGATTCACGAGCAGATACTTATTACGGTGCTGCTGAACTTTGTGATTCTTATGATAATGATTGCGATGGTTCACAGGATGAAGATTTTTATAATTTAGGTTCTGCTTGTTTTGTTGGTGTTGGTGCTTGTACTAATAGTGGTTTTTATGTTTGTGCTTTGAGTAAACTTGATGTTACTTGTAGTGCTAGTCCTTTATCGCCTACAGCTGAAATTTGTGATAATATTGATAATGATTGTAACTCATTTATTGACGATGGTTTATCACGATTATATTCTAATCAAGTTGGAGTATGTTCTGGTTCAACTGAAAGTTGTTCTTTAGGTAGTTGGGTTTTAGATTCAATTGCTAATTATGAAGCTGTTGAATCAAGTTGTGATTCTTTAGATAATGATTGTGATGGAACAACTGATGAGAATTCTGATGCATCTTGTAATGATGGTCTTTATTGTAATGGTGTAGAAACTTGTTCATCTGGTAGTTGTTCAGCTGGTGTTGCAGTTGATTGTTCATCTAATGATTTATCAGCTATTGGACAATGTGATTATGATGCTTTTCCATTAACTTGGGATTTTTTTGCAGGATTTACTTCTACATGTAATGAAGTTTTAGATTCCTGTACTACTTCCGTTGTTAATGTAGTTTCTTCATGTTCAATTGCATCATGTGGTGCTTCTTGTGAGTCTTCATCTGATTGTCCTTTGACTGATTGTTCAGCATCAAACTATTGTTTGAGTAGTAGTATTTTGCGTTCATATAACTCAGTTTCAGATGTATGTTCGAATTGTAGTTGTGTTTCTGGTACTTGTTCATCTTATACTGATGTTAATGCACCTTTGAATTCAAATCAAAATGGTGTATGTTCTGGTTCATACCAGAGATGTTCGTCTGCAACTTTTGTAGATTATTATTTAGACATTGTTGGTTATGAATTAACTGAAAGTACTAAAGATCATTTAGATAATGATTGTGATGGTTTAGTTGATGAAGGACTAAATAATGCTCCAACTTTTGTTGGAGATACATTTTACACATTTAATCAATATTCATATTTGTTAATTGACTTAGATACTCAGTTTGAAGATATTGACTTGGATGATTTAAGTTATACTGGTTATACAGAATATGCAATTAACTTTTCAATTAGTGGTTCGATTGCAAATGTTTCCTCAAAACTGTATGGAAATTTTTCAATAGATTTTACGGCTGACGATGGTTTTGGTGGTAATGTTACTCAAGATGTTTATTTTTTTGTTAATAGAACTAACTTGGATGTTCCTGTAATTAATTCATGTTACTTGAATGAGAGCGTAGTTTATGCAAATACTAAGTTTAAAGTTATTTGTGATGTTACTGATTCAGATCCAATTTCTTTAGAATCTGAATTGTTTGTCAATGGTGTATCTGTTCTTAATGGCAGTGATGTTTTTAGTGGTTTATGGTCAAAAGATGATAATGTAACTTTAAAAGTTACTGCATGTGACTGGTCATATTGTTCAACTGAATATTCACTTAATTTTACTGTTGCAGATGCTTTGCCTGTTTTGACTATACTTGGTTTTTCGTCTTTAAGTAGTCCATCTGGTGATGACCCAGTTTACTATTGTAATTTTAGTGTGACTGCTGATCCTGATGGTGAGTGGTATACACCTGTTGTTCAATTTTTATGGAATGATAATGAAGAGTATAATACTTACTTTGATGGTAATATTACTACTTCCTATAATATTGATAAATTATTTTCATATAACTATAACATCTCGGAACGTCTTGGATATTCTGTTGTTGAGGTAGGAACTGTTGTTGGTTGTAATGTTACTTTATATCAAGGTTCATTAACAGTATCTGATACTTCAAATGTTACAATTGTTAACGATGTTCCTGAGTTAGTTAGTTTGAGTTTGTTAAGAGACTACAGTTCAAGAGGAAATGATTTGGTGTATTATACATCTTCAAATGCGACTTTTGATTTAACAAGAACTGTTAATATTGTTGATTATTTGGGTGCAGATTATTATGTTTGGTACTCAACAAATGAAAATGATGTTATGCATGTTGGAAGTTCTTGGTGGGCACAGCAAACTTCTATTGATGTGACTTTATGGAATGGAACTGTTTTACATTCAAGTAATTTTTATGCTAAACCAGAAATTGTTTTTCCATCAGAAGTTGGAAATTATACTTTTACAGTTGAAGTTTTTGACGAATTAGGTGCATCTACAGGTATTGTTACTGTTAATGTTGACTTAAGAAATTATGCTGTTGAATTACCAACTTTAATTTGTGAAGATATGAATATTTCAGATGGTTGGGAAAATGTTGGTGCTTTTGCATGTACATGTTCAAACAATTATTTAGGTTATTTGTATACAAATGAAAACAGAACAATTAAATTATCTAATATTGGAGATTATCTTAATAGTTTTAATATGTCTGTTGATTTGTTAAGTGTTTATGATTATGACTTAGCATTGTTGTCTGAGAGTAATCCATTTGATAAAGTAAGTTCAAATGTTTATCAATGGTTCCCTCTTTGGGCAAATACAAATAAGACGTATACTTTTAATGTAACTTGTACTAATGAAGTTGGAAGTGTAAATCGAGAAGTTGTTGTTGATGTTGCAGAAGGAGATTATGATTTTGTTGATTCATTTTTTGTTGGTGTTGATGTAACAAATGTAACTGGTAATGGTTTGAATGAAACTCTTGCAACAGTTCCAACTGATGTTAATGCAACTGAATGGGTCTTTGGATATAATGATGTTTTACTTATGCAAAAATTTTTAGGAACAAATGATTTGAGTTTGATTGTTCCTATTAATAATTTATGGGAAAATGTTACTGATACAAACGGCCACGTTGGAGGGTTAAATTCAGAAAACCGTTTTGATAGATTATCTTACAATATGACTCAAATGATGCAGTATTATAGATCTTTGGATATGAATGAAAAATATTTTTTAAATTCCTTTGAACCTGATTGGACTCCAATTGCATGTTCCATAGATGAATATAATCAAGGAATTTGTGTTGATGGTTATACTACTGCTTATAGTGTAAAAGTAATTAAAGTAAAATAAATTTTAGGTGATGACAATAAAAAGAGGTGTTTTGTTATTATTTTTGTTATTAATTATTTCTAACGTTGTTAGTGGTTACACTATTAGTAGTCTTGATTTAACTTATACGGAAGCTGATTTAGTACCCGGAGTATTGTTTAGTACGCCTTTGAGTAGTTCTGTTAATATTGTTTTAGAATTAGATTCTGAAGATGTTATTTCAGTGAGCTTTTATTGTAGTGGTGGAAGTTGTTCTAATGGTGATTTAATTGGTTCTGGTTTGGTTATTAACAACAGGGTTGGTTTTAGTTTTGATAGTTCTCTTTTTTCTTCTAATTTTTTTGTATTTTATACTGATTTAGATTCTAGCAATTATAGATTTAGGATGCAAAGCACAGGTGTATCTACACAAACTTGTGTTGGTGGTTGTACTGATTCAGGAATTGTTGAGTATTTTTATTCTGAGATTTCATCATCAGAATCTTGTGACGATCATATTTTTTCATTAACAGATTATTCATTCTGTCCTTCAGTAAACCAAGATAATTGTTCTGATTTTGGTGCTTATAATCCAATTGATATGTCTTCTTGTTCTGCAAATTATAAGAAGTATGCTTTACTAACTCCTTGTGGTGATGTATCAACAGAAAATTTTGTGTATAAAGTAGGGACCGTTTATTCAGATGTCTATGAAAGTAATTGTACTTTGAATAATTATTATTCCTGTGAAGGAAAGAACCTTTATTCAATTACAAAAACTGGAAACTTTGATGATGATATTTGTGCGTGTGAAGTTAAAAAAACATTGAAAGAAACTTGTTTATCTGATAATTTATGTAACAGTGGAGAAGGTATTTGTGAAAAACCAACTACAAGTACAACTGGCGCTGCAATTATTAACACACCTGACATGATAACAGTTGACCAAGAAGCTAAATTGGTTTCAAATATAGAAGTTACTTGGGAAGTTTTAGACTCAAATAATAAAGCAATTGTTTTTAATCAAAAAGCAAAGGAACTTACATTAACTGATCTAGAAGTAGGACGATATAGAATAACTGCTGACAATCAAATAAATTATTTGGATGTTGTAACTTGTATGTCTGATAATGATTGTTCTAATCAGATATGTGTTAACCCAAGTACGTTGAATTCTAGCTGTCAAACAAAGGTTTGTTCTAATGATGAAGATTGTTATAAAATTATAACTAAAGAATTTCCATTAGCGTATGATATTAAATGTATGAATTCTTATTCAGTTGATTCTTATTGTGATTATAAAAATATTACTTGTAAAAGTGAACAAGATTGTGTTGGTAAAGTTCCTATTGATGCAAAAGGTGTTGTATGTTTAAATCCGGGTAAAAAAGATTCGTCTTGTCAATATGCAAATTGTAATATGGAATGCTCTTTTGATTCTGAGTGTGATGATAATGATGAAGCAACTATTGATGTTTGTCAATTACCTGGAACTTGTCAATCTGTTTGTTTAAATAAATTACAATTTATCCCAAAAGAACCAGAGAGAATCAATTACGATGATTTGCCTTATTTGGATTTTATGTTATATAATCAAGAACAATGTAAATTCAAGTTAAATGGAAAATATGAAACTATAACTAGGTTACCAATTCAACTTAGAAATTCAATAGAAGGAAATAATTCTTTATCGATTGAATGTGAGTCCTTTGTATACAATACTTGGTATAATTACAAAGTTCAAAAAGATGAACCAACTAAGGTTGAAGAAACAATTGCAGAATTAAAACAAGTTTTGTCAAAAGAAAAAATAAAACAAATTGATGGTGCACAGGATAAGTTAAAAGATATTATTACAGTTCAAAACACAATTGAAGAAATAAATGGAACTAGCCAAATTACAACTTCTTTAGATATCAAAGAAAATGTAACTGATTTAGAAGTATATTTACAGATTCCAAAATGTATGGCAGAATCTGTTAGAGAACTTGAGTTTGATAATGAAGAGTTCCAAATTTTAATTGATGACCCTTTGATTATGTGGCATTTTAAAGAGGCATTATCACAACAAGATTTAATTTATAGAGTAAAAAAACAAGTGTCAAAAGAATGTTTTGACCAATTGAAAGTTATGACTTCTGCAGATTTTGAAGTTGACAATTCTTGGTGGGTGTATATTGTTTTGATTCCAATAATATTTTTTGTATATTCTTACTTTTCTAAATTTGCAATTCCTCCAACAGATGAAGAAAAAGATTCAGATGCTGTTGAGAATTATGTTAAACTCTTAAGGAAAAGAGTTGAAAAATTAAGAGAAGAATTCTCTGAAGATCACATTAAAACACTTCTTGAAGAAGAAGGCATTGATGACCATTTGATTGAAAAGGCAATGAGTTTGTAGATATTTTTTTATATTAATTAGTATTTCTTAATCACATGCAATTTAAAATATTAGGTTCGGGTGGAGCAATTCCAATTCCGAGACCGTTTTGTCAATGTGAAGTTTGCAATCAAGCAAGACTAAATTCTAAATTGAAAAGGAATAGTTCTTGTGCAAGTATTGGAAATGTTTTAATTGATTGTCCTGAAGATATTTCTGATTCTTTGAACAGAAATAATATTACTAATATTGATTATTTATTCTTAACTCATTGGCATCCCGATCATACATTTGGCTTGAGAGTTGTTTTGGAAGCTAATTATGATTTTATTAGTCATGAGGCAAATAAAGTAATTACGGTTTGCTTGGGGAAAAAAGTGTATAAAACTTTAAAAGAAAAATTTCCAGTAATAAATTATTATGTAGATGTTTTAAAAGTTGCAAAACTTAAATTTATAGAAGACAAAGAAATAATAAAATTTAATGGATTTAATGTAACTGTAGTTGGTTACAAAGGACCTAATTCAGATTGGTATGCTTTTTTAATTAATGATAAGTTATTGTATTCTTCTTGTGATACTATTGAATTTGATAATTATAAGAATTTTAAAAATTTAGATTATTGGGTTACTGAGTGTGGGATTTTTTCGGTAGATACTGAAATTTCATTTAGTGATATGTTACTTAGAATAAAAGAACTTAATCCAAAGTATGCTATTTTAACTCATATTGAAGAACCTGAAATTAATAAAATACCTGATGATATTGGAAAAGTTAAATTAGGATATGATGGGATGGTTATTGAATTATCCTGACTTCTGAGAAAAATTTAAATCTTATTTTTGTAATCTGCTATAAATAATATTTACAAACTCAACAACTTTCGTTGCGTATTCTTCATCTAAAGATGTTCCATAATATAACATTCCATTTCTGAAGTATCTTAATTGATCTGTAAATTGAATATCTTTTTCTTTGAATCCTAGAATTTGCAAATATGCTACTTCTGCTTCATGTGCACCTTGACCCGAGGCATTATATCCTTTTAGAAACATTTTTGCTCGTATTAATTCCATTATGATGTCGTAACATGATTTGATTATGTCGTTTGCTGTTTCATTACTAATTCCAAAAGCTTTAATCTTTTTTTGTAAAAAATTATATGATTTTTCTGATTCATCTTTTAGAAATTCTGCTCTAGATTTATCTGGTGATTGCTCTTTTACAGTGCCGTTTTCAATAAATCTTTTGAATTCTTTCATAACTCAAATCCTCCTGTGATAATAATTCCGTTGGCTAAGTTTTCTTTTAAGTGTTTATGAATTTTATCGAATGATTCGTAAAAATTGATGTTTATTTTTCTCTCAATTTCTTTTTCATAGTTGCTTAGGTTTGTTTTCTTTTCTTTTCGTCCTATAATTGCAATATCCAAATCTGAGTTTATTGTATCTTCACCACGAGAATAACTCCCAAATAAAATAATTGTAGCTCCTGCATATTCTTTTTCTAATACTTCAGCAAGACCTGATAAATAAATTTGTTTGAGGTTTTCAGCTCTTTTTAGTTGTATTATTTTATGATTTTGTGTGTTTAGTGTTATTGAGAGTCGTTTTGTTTCTGTATCTTTTTGTACAATTATGAAATATAGAGTTTCAAGGACAGGCAGAGATTTCTTAATTGCTGGTTGCGAAACATTTAGTTTAATAGAAAGTTGTCTTTGATTTATTGCTACGCCTGTTTTTTTATATAGTTCTTTTAATATTTCGTTTTGTAATTGTGTTAACTTTAGTTTATATATATTTACCATAGTTAACATGTGTTAACTTAAGTTAATATATAAATTTTTGGTTTTTACTTAACAGATTTATTATTAGTTTTGGATAAACTTGCTATTTGTTTAACTGTAATTCAATAACTTTTATAAATTCTAATTCTTAAAATCAAAAAATGGAAGATAAAATACGAGAATATGCATTAGAGAATGCAGTTAAGTTTAAGGGAAAGGCTGCAGCAGGTGTTATTATTGGAAAGCTTATGGCTCATGACCAAACAATAAAACAACGTATGCAGGAATTGTCTCCGATTATTAATAAAATTGTGAATGAAGTTAATTCTATGTCTTTAGAAGAGCAGACTAAATTATTACACGATATTAATCCAGATTTTGATAAACAACAAGAAGACAAGAAAAAAGAAAACAAAGAAAAGAGTCAATCATTAAAAGAACTTAAGAATGTAACTGAAGGAGTTGTTATGAGATTCGCTCCGTCACCTTCTGGACCAATGCATTTAGGTCACGCAATGACTGGTGGACTTACTTGTCTTTATGCTAAAAAATATAATGGAAAATTTATACTAAGAGTTGAAGATACTAATAGTGATAATATTTATCCTCCTGCTTATGAACAGATTCCTGAGGACGCTGCTTGGATTTTTGGGAATGTGAATGAAGTCTGGATTCAGTCTGACCGAATGCAGATTTATTATGATTATGCTCAGAAATTTTTTGAAAAAGATTCTTTGTATGTTTGCACTTGTGATAGAGAAGTATTCAAGGAATTAATTACTGAATCAAAACCATGTCCTTGTAGAAGTTTACCTAAAGAGGAACAGTTAGCTAGATGGCAAAAGATGTTCGATAAGGAAAATGGATTTAAGGAAGGTGAAGCTGTTGTAAGATTCAAATCTGATATTGAAGATAAAAATCCCGCAATGAGGGATTTTCCTTTGTTTAGAATAAATGATTCTGAACATCCTAGACAAGGATTGAAGTATAGGGTTTGGCCTTTGATGAATATGTCTGTTACTGTTGACGACATTGAAGCTGGGATGACGCAAATTATCCGTGCAAAGGATCATATGGATAACGCTAAACGTCAAAAAATGATGTATGATGTTCTTGGTGTAAAGTATCCTGAAACTTATTTTACTGGTCGATATAATTTTACTGGTTTAGAATTATCTTGTTCTAAAACTAAGGTTAAAATTGCAGATGGTGAGTTTAGTGGATGGGACGATATTAGATTGCCTTTCTTAAGAGCATTGAAACGACGAGGATATCGACCTGGTTCTTTTTTGAAGTATACTGAATTGGTTGGTTTGACAAGTATTGATAAGAGTGTTGATGCTAAAGATTTTTTCCAAGCTTTAGATTCTTATAATAAAGATATTATTGACCCGATTGCAAAAAGATTTTTTATGATTAAAAATCCTATGCCTATTACAATTGAGGATGCTCCTGAAATTTCAGAAGAGCTTGATTTACATCCTGATAATCTTAAAGGAGGAAGATCCTTTTCTACTGCCCAAAAATTCCTTATAGAGAAAGAAGACTTTGAGCATGCTAAGTCTTCAGGTAAAGTATGCAGATTAATTGACTGGCTTAATTTCAGTGTTAATGATCAAGTCAAATTTGAAGGTAGGAGTTATGAAGAATTTAGAGGTCATGGAGACATTATTATTCATTGGCTTCCTGCTGATGATTCTTTAATTGATATTGAAGTTCTAATGCCCGATAATACTTTAATTAAAGCTAAGGCAGAACGTAATTTGAATCTTATTAAAGTCGATGAAGTTATTCAATTCCAAAGATTTGGATTTTGCAGACTTGATGAAATTAAATCAGATGGAACAAGAGTTTTTTGGTTTACCCATGAGTAACGAAATCTGTAATAAACAAAAGCTTTTTATATTAACTTTTGTTCACCAAGAATATAAGTTGGGGTGAGCAAAAGTTGGATTTTTTTAGTATCGGTAAAGAGTTAACAACTTTCAAAAAAGAAGTTAAAATTGCTTTTCAAAAGGTTCAAGAAGAATCTGATGAACATCTTGATTCTATAAATGAAAATACAACTGAGATTCAATCGTTACAATCTTTTTGTGAGGAACTTGATTGCAAGATTGATAAACTCGCTGAAAAAATTGATAACATATATCTAGTTCTTGAGCAGGTGGGCCTTGTTGAGAAAAAACCTGTTTTCAATAAATTGTTTGAATTGACAAAATCTGAATCTGAGATTTATGGTATACTAAAATCTTCTGAAGATGATTTGTCTTATTTGGATATTAGTCATAATACTGGTTTTGATCAAGAATCAATAAAAAGTATTTTGGCAAGTTTAGTAAAAAAAGGAGTTCCAATAGTTCAAACTTTTTTGAATAATGTTGCATATATTACTATGCAAAAAGAATTCAAAGAAGAAAAAGGAATTGTTGTTCGAACTTGATTTTTTTATTTTTTAGTTTTCTTTTAATTTAGTTTAATGCTAGTTTTAATTAGAATGGAAATAACTTAAGTAAGTAAATATTTTAAAAAAATTTTAAGAAAAATGATTAGGAAGAACCTACTTTCGTGCTCTCTTTCTTTTCTCTTTCTTCATCTTTTTACGTTGCCATTTCCAACGCATTTGACCTTTCTTTTTCCAACGTCTTGAACTTCTCTTCATTTTTTACTTCCACCATAAATAATTTAATAAAATAAAATGCCGCCGCCGGGATTCGAACCCGGGTCTTCGGCGCGAAAGGCCGAAATGATTGGCCGGACTACACTACAGCGGCAAATGTAAGTATAATGGGCCTGCCGAGATTTGAACTCGGGACCACTGGTTTACTTAGTGTGTGAAACGTGGACTTATAAGACCAGCGCTCCAATTGCCCTCAAATGATCCAGGCTAAGCTACAGGCCCGAATACAGCAAAGGAAACTGGGTCTATTTATAAAGTTTTTCGTTTTGTTTATTTTTAAAAACTTTTTTTATTTCAAAAGAAAGAAAATATAAATCATCCCCTTTTTAAGTCTTTCTATGACGCTAAATATTGATGGTTTAACTGTTGTTGTTGAGGAAAACAGAAAAGTTCTAGATGAGTTTAGTATTAGTTTAGATGATGGTTCTGTTGCAATAATTTTTGGTCCAAATGGTACTGGAAAATCAACTTTACTTTCTGCAATAGGTGGAATGATTACGCCTCAAAAAGGGAGCATTATTTTTGATGGTCATGAATTATTAGATTTGTCTCCAGATAAGCGTTCAAAACTTGGAATTGGATTTGCATTTCAAAATCCTCCTGAAATTATTGGTGTTAAGCTAAGAGATATTTTTAAGATTTGTTTGAAGAAAAAACTGGATGAACCTTTTAGCGAAGATGAATTTGAGATGATTAAAGAGTTTGATTTAGAACGATTTTTAGATCGTGATGTAAATCATAATTTTTCCGGTGGAGAAAAAAAACGTGCTGAGATATTACAGATGCTTTTTTTGAAACCTAAATTATTATTATTAGATGAACCTGATTCTGGTGTTGATGTTGAGAGTCTTAACTTAATTGGACGTGCTATTAATGCTTATATTCAAGAAACTGGTGCAAGTGCAATAATTATTACTCATCATGGAGATATGTTCAATTACATTGAGTCAGATATTGCTTATGTTTTATTGGACGGAAAAATAAGATGTTGTGGAAATCCTTGTAAAGTGTTTAATAGAATTACTAAGG
This sequence comes from Candidatus Woesearchaeota archaeon, assembly GCA_016938695.1. Taxonomy (GTDB): domain Archaea; phylum Nanobdellota; class Nanobdellia; order Woesearchaeales; family JAFGUC01; genus JAFGUC01. The sequence goes on from JAFGUC010000006.1 coordinate 46,304, forward strand.
ATGGGTATAGTGGATGTCGAGGATGTGATTGCGATGTTGAATAATTTCAAACTTGATTCTAGTTTTTCAAAAGACCTTGAAATGTCTGGTTTTTCTATTGATGGAGAATTGAGGACAGGTTCATATATGCTTCAGGATGGTAATCTGATTGGATCAGAAAGTACTCAAGATGGTTTAGAGATTTTGGATATTAAAGAAGCAATGAAAAAATATTCTTGGGTTCCTGAGTTAATGAATTCTTTGGTTTCAAAAGATAAAGATGAATATACTAAGAGGACCGCAGAAAATTTTGATGGTGGATATTTTGTTTGGGTCAAGGAAGGTGCAAAAATTGATCTTCCAATGCAATCTTGTTTGATGATTTGTAAACCAAATTATGAGCAACGAGTACATAATATCATTGTTCTAGAAAAAGATTCAGAATTAAGAATAATTACTGGGTGTTTGCAACATACAAATAGTTCAGTAACTCACATTGGAATTTCTGAAATTTTTGTTAGAGAGAATGCTAAATTAAATTTTACAATGGTCCATAATTGGGGCACAGAATCTTTAGTTCGACCTAGAACTGCTGTGAAAATTGATGAAAACGGTGAATTTGTTTCAAATTATGTTTTATTAAATCCCGTAAAAGATATTCAGATGAATCCGGTTGCTAAATGTGCAAGAGGGGCAAAAGCAAGTTTTAATGGAATTATTTATGCAACAGAAAATTCTAAAATTGATTCTGGTGCGAGAATTGAACTTAATGGAGAAAACAGCAGTGGTGAAATTATTTCACGTGTTGTTTCAACTAAGGGTTCAAAAGTTTATTCTAGAGGACAATTGATAGGAAATACAAAATCTAAAGCTCATATGGAATGTAATGCAATTATTTTGGAAAAAAATTCCAGTGTGATTGCGGTTCCTGAGATTGAGGCAAATGATAATGAAGCTGAGATGAGTCATGAGGCTGCAGTAGGTAAGATTGCAGACAAAGAAATATTTTACTTAATGACTAGAGGACTTTCTGAAGATGAAGCCGTATCAACTATTATTCGTGGTTTTATGGATGTAGCAATTTTTGGGTTACCTAAAAATCTTGAAAAACTTATTCAGAATGTTGTTGATGATGCATCAAAAGGTTTTTGATTATATATATTCCAAAACTTATTTTATTGTATCTAAATGCTTTTATTAATGTTTTACTTTTATTTTTCTTATGAGTCTTATTGAGAGACTAAAAGATATTAGAATTAGAGTTTCGGATTTGGTGATTAATGACGCTCCGTTAAGTGTAGACCAAGCAGTCTTACGGTGTTTTGTTTCTGAAAAATTAGCTCGTGAAATGTTAAAGAAGTGTAATGCTCAAGAAATATTTGATTATTCTGATTGCGTTTTAGATGGTTTTTATTTGCAACGTGGTAGAAAGGGAATTGAAGTGATTGATGATTCGCACCATATAATTTGTCATGAGTATGATGGATTATTTATGGACGAATCAAATGTTTTTTTTTCGGAAGTGAAATCAACAAGTTTACATGGTTTTACTTATAAAATTCCCCGTGCATTACAATTTGCAGATATGTTTTTTTCAGATTCTGAGTTTTTAATATTTTATCCTTGTAATGGTTCAAGTAAATCTTATTGTGCACATGAAATTGAAAAAGAGTATCCTAAAATTTCAGTAATTGATTTGGGATATAAACAGAAAGATTTTGCAGTAGTTGTTAATGATATTTATTGGACAAATAAACGTATTCTAAAAAAACAACGGAATTAGAGTTTCGCCTCTAACATTCGATATATGTTTCGCAAATGCTCAAGCATATTTTAAGAATGCGAGGACCGGGAAACAGAACTTAGAGTTTCGCCTCTAACATTCGATATATGTTTCGCAAATGCTCAAGCATATTTTAAGAATGCGAGGACCGGGAATCGAACCCGGACCACACCCGTGGCAGGGGCGTATTGTACCACTCAACCATCCTCGCGTATTAGGAAATAGAATGGTGGGCCCACCCGGACTCGAACCGGGGATCAACGCCTTGTAAGGGCGCTGTCATAGCCACTAGACCATGAGCCCATATAAATATATCATGAAAGAAAAGTCAAGTATTTATAAAAGTTACGGTCTCGTGTGGATATTTTCACCAAAAAGTTTATATACTAATCTCGGCTATTTTTTTAGGTAGATTGTTAGATTGTGGGGGGAAAATGTATAATCAGACTAAACCATTTAGAGAAGAGTATCTTATAGCTCTTGATTTTTTGCCAAACGGATATCCACTAGATTCAACTCCATCTCACAAGAGGTTGCCAATAATCCAGGCACTTGGACGCGAAAAGTTTGTTTTATTGGAACTAGTTCCAAAGAAAGGAATTTTTATTCAGCCGTTCGAAGAATTATACGCTGGTGATGGTAAACGTGACAAGATACATCATATTTTAGGTAAACTTCCTGTTAATAAGTTAACTCAAACAGCAAGAGCAGAGTTAGAGCATGCAATTGAGAGTGTAATTGATTCTAGAGAGAAGGAGTTTGTTAATTTCTTTAATAAGGCAATGCCTCTTTCAACAAGAATGCATGCAATTGAACTTCTTCCAGGTTTTGGAAAGAAACATATGCTTCAGATAATTGAGTTTAGGGATGAAAAACCTTTTGAGAGTTTTGATGATATTAAGGCTCGTTTGAAATTGGTTCCTGACCCAAAGAAGGCGATTGTAAAGAGAATTTTGCAAGAGCTTGAAGGAGAAGAGAAGCATTATCTGTTTGTAGAAAATAGATAAAAAAAATTAAAAAAATTTTTTTATTTTTATTCTGTTTGATTTATTTCTTCGTTTTCAGTTGAAATAGTTTCGTTGTCTTCAGAATCTTCGTTATTATCTATTGTTTCATTGTTTTCTGTGACATTGTCTGTTTCGTTTTCAACTGTAGCGTTTTCTAAATCATCTGAGACGCCAACTGAAACTGAAGTTTCAGGTTCTTCTCCAAAATAAACTTTAACTACATTGCTGTTGAATTTTCCATCATCAAATACTGTTGTAATTCTATAATATGCAAATGGTAAAGGATTTTCATCAACGTATTGTGTGTTTAGTTTATCAGTTAAGTATTCTAAATAGCCGTCTTCAGGGTATTGTAGTTCTTTGTTTTCTGCACTTCTAACAATTTTATAATATTGGAAGTTTCCTTCTTGTTTAGTTGCAGTCCAGAATAATTTTACTGAGTTGTCTGAAACTTCATATGAAAGCTCTACATCATTTTTAAATTCTGTTTCTTCTTTGTTTTCGTTGTCTTCAATATTTTCAACTTCAATTTCTATCACATTACTATTTGTTTTTTTGTCTGAATAAACAGCAGTTATTCTGTAGTATGCTTCTTTTAGTGGTTTCTCGTCAGTATATCCTGTATTAAGTCTGTTAGATTCTACTTGAATATATCCATCTTCTGGATATTGTAGTTTTTTATTTTCTTTACTTCTAACAACTTTATAGTATTGAAAATTTTCATCTTCAGGAACAGCGTCCCAACTTAACTTTATTCTATTATCTTCAGTTACTTCATATTTAAGTGAAAAAGTTTCAGGATATTCCTCTTTTATTTTCTTTTCTTCTTTATCTTGTTCTTTTTCTATGAATTCTTCTTTGTATTCCTTAGCTTCTTCATCAATAGTCTCGTTTGTTATTTCAGAATATTTTCTTAAACAATCGAGATCTTTTGTTTCGTGGTCAATATAAACTACCATTCTGAAGTTTGTATCTGGATCAAAAATTGTTGCTTGATAATAATTTTTGACTTGCATTTGTTCGCCACATAGAAGTCTTATTTCGTCAATTTTTTCTTGAACAAAATCAGAATCTATTTTTATCATTTGAATGTCTGCATTTGGGTGTTCAGCTAGAAAACTTGCTACCTCTGGATTTGCTTTAATAATTTCCAAAGGATTAACAAGAGAACATGCGCTAAGACTTAAAAGCAGAACAACCAAAATACTCAATATTGTTGTATTTCTCATTTCTCGAATCACCCCGGGTTTGTACTCTTAAATTTGTTTTTTTTGTTTTTAAAGTTTTTCTATTTTGTTCATTCCAAAACAAACACTCTTAATTCTCTTTAGTTTTCGCGTATGATGTTCATATGTGTTTTTTAGTGGATAGTCAAAATCGTATTTGTAAAATATTTCGAAGTTGTTATCTTCGATTAGTTTCATTATATAATCTTCAGTTATTGATTTGTGAAGTGAGTATATGTTTGATGCAATTGGAAATGATTGTTTTAGAAAATTTGCATCGATGTGTTTATCCCTTGTTCCAAAAGGTGGATTCATTATAATTGTATCAATTTGTTCAGATGGTTCATATGAGAGATAGTCTTTTTGAATTATTTCATAATTGTATTCTTCTTCAGTAAACCCTTCTAATTCAACTAAATTTTCTTTAAGTGTTTCTAAAGCATCAGGATCTTTTTCTAGAAAAATTACTTTTTTTGCTCCAAAGAGTAATGCTCCAATACCAATTATTCCTGTTCCACATCCAGGGTCTAAGATTACTTTTTCGTGTAAGTCACCATATAGATGAGCTTCCCATAATATGTTTGTAATTTCTTCAGAATCTGATGGATATTGTTCTAGATGAACTTTAGGCTCATCAAAACTTTTTAAAGTTGACAAAAATATTGCTATTTGTTTTTTTCGAATCATTTTTCATCTACGGTGAATAATACTGAATCGTGAACATCAAAAATTCCGAGTCTTGCGGCACAATCTAACCAACCATGTGCGTAGTTTAATGCTGCAAATGCATTGATATAATCTTCTTTATCTTTGAAGAAAAACATAGTATCGTTTAGATAACATTCAACCATATTTATTATATCTTCTCGCTCTTTATCTAATTTTGTACGATTTGCACTTTCTTTTGCCATTTTAAGAGCTCTAGTTGTGATATCGTAGTATTTCTCTATTTTTTCTTTGGTGATTATGTTATCCATTATTTTTTCTGTGTTTTGTTCTGTATTTAAATGTTTTTTATTAGAAACCTTTAAAAAGTTCCTTATATAAATATTTATTATGGATTTGCAAGAGTTTACTTATGTTGATTGGAAAGACAAGTCTAATTGGATTGCTCTTGCTTTAGCGGCTTTCTTGTTCTGGTGGGGCATTAAGAACATATTAAGTGCTCTTGCTGCAGATTTGATTTTAGCTTTAATATGATTAAAATGTTTTCGAAAAGAGGTGGCGATAAGAAAGGTATGTTTTCTGTAGGGATGATAATAGCTTTCTTTATGTCAGTTTCTATTGCAATTATTGTTGTTTTTGTTCTTCTTACTCAAATGGACTATACAACTGACCGTGCTCTTATGAGTTATGCTTATATTAGAGATGAGGTTGTTGTTGGTTCTGATTTATTTTATGTTGATGGTGTTGATGGTCGTGAAGGTTATTTATCTAATGGAACAGGAATGATGCGACTATCTGAAACTAGCGGTGCAATGCGATTGGATAAGACTTTATTCAAGATTACAACTCGTCATGGAGAAGGAGTTTATACTTTTGGTGGAATTGGTCGTGATAAGGCAGTTTTATCCGCTAATGGAACTTCTTCAAAGTATGGTGTTGAATTTGTTTCTACAACTAATGATGGAACTCATAACGATATTACATTGAAGGTTGGAGAAGTCATAAAAATATTTTTTATATTTCCAACACCAGTATATGAGGATGAAGGTTTAGAGTTATCTATGTATCCTCATAATGGTCGAGCTGAGACAAAAAGATTAGTTGTTCCAGATATTATTGTTTCAGAAAGAGTTCAATTGTATCCTTAGAGTAAGTAAGATATTGTTGGAATTATTAAGCAACCTAACATATTGTTTCTTGAGATATTTTTTGTTATTGTGGTTAATCCTAATGTGGTTGATGAAATTAAGATAATTATTCCAACAAATCCTGTGAAAATAAGAACTAAAATTGTTATTAGTGCGATTATTGATATTACTAATTTTTTGTAGTTTACTTTAACTATAATTTTCGCAAAAATATTTGTCAGTAGAAATCCTAAGAAAACTGCAATTGAACCTGTAATTAGAGCAGCAATTAATAATAATAAAAAATTAGTCATTTCTAGATTTGGAATAAATTTTGTAATTGCTAATACTGCTCCATTTCTTGCTTTATTAATTGTGTAGAGTGTTATTATTGAGATTGCCATATTTGCAGTGTTTATTCCACCAGTTAAAATTAAAAATTTTTCATTGTTTGATTCTTTAATAAAATATTGACCAAATATTGCTGAGTGTGATGAACCAAAACCAGGTAAGAATGCAGCAACTGCTGCGACAATTGTTGCAATTATTGATGGTTTTAATTCTATTTTTGCATCTATCTCATTTTGTTTTGGAATATTTGTTTTGTCATTTAAACTTAATATTAATCCTGATATTCCAAAGAATCCACTTAATAATGGAAGTAGTGTGTTTTGTATTGGAATTTTTAGAACAATTAAACCTAAAATTCCAGATGCTATAAAAATAGTTAATGATTTGAATCTGTTGCTATCTTTGAAAATAATAAATCCAATTAAGATTATTAAGATGTAAACAATTTTTCCTTTTAGTATTTCATTGAGAAATTTAAATGATGGAATTAAAATTGGTGCTAGAATTATTGCAGTAATAAGACTAAAGAAACTTCCAATTATTGTAAGTTCAACTGCTTTTTTTCCGTTTCCTTCTAGAAGCATTTTGTGTCCGGGTAAGGCTGTTAAAAAAGTAGAATCATCAGGTGCTCCTAAAAAAATGCTTGGAATTGAATCTAAAAATGTGTGAGTTATTGCTAATGATAGTATGAAAGCAGATTTTAGATTTGAATCTATGTTTAAATTTAAACTAATTAATATTGTTGCAATTAAGTTTACGTGAATTCCTGGAGTTAGGCCAGTAAAAGTCCCGGAAATCACACCGGCTAGGATTGCTAGGATTATTTGGGCGAACATGAAATCTTTAAAACGCCCAGATTCATAAGCCTTAGCCCGTAAAACCCGGAAATCCTTCGGAAAATTTTAACTGTTTTTCAACCCATTTTTTTGCTAAAAATTGGCAGTTTTTTGGCATTTTTGCCATTAATTGTTGGCATCCAAAAAGGTCTTTTTCTTTTGGGGTGTTGAGAGGTTATTGGTTGCCGTTATTTATAAAGATTGTCCCATTAATGCGGATTCCCGGACTTTTTCTTAAAATATTTTCACGGTTTGGTTGCCCCATTTCATTTTATCGACGACAAATTAAATTTAATTCTTTTTTTGAATTTGCTGTGTTACCGCATTTGTACCCCTTTTTTTATACATTTTTGTAGCCTAAGTCCTCTTTTAAAATGACAATCTTAAGCCTTGTATGAATAAAACTAAAATGCTCATTATTCGTATAACTGAGAATCAAGAGAAATTGTTAGAATATGAGGCTAGAAAAAAGGGTTTTATGAAAAAATCGGAATATATCCGTTATATATTATTCAAAAAGGTGTACTATGATGGAAGATAGCTTTGAAATGTTAAGATCTGAAAGAAGAAGTTTCTTTTGCCCTAATAAATTATGGAAAGAATTACTTGAACAAACATCAGATTGCATATCTGTGTCAAGTTATATCAAAATGGCAATACTTGAGAAAATGATTAGGGATGAGCCTGAAAAAAAGGAGTATTTTGAAAGTTTAACAGCATAAGATAAATTTATATTTTTTATTTACTTTCTATTTTTAATGGCTACATTCAAGGTTATCTTTTCAGCAGTATTGGTTTTATTTTTTAGTATGATTATTTATTCTATCATTACTCCAGAAATAAATAAAATAAATACAGAAGTTGCGAAAGTAGATTCTACAGGAGTCACAACAAATACATTGGAAACTGTAAATTCTATTCCAGACCCAAAAGGTTCCATAAAACAAGGAGCTGGAAACTTTTTATTGAGATTATTAGAAAATCATCCTTTTCTTTTTATTTTATTAGCAGTCATAGTTACAGTGGTTTGTCTATATTTTGGTGTCACAGTAACTCAAATAAAAAATTTCTAAAAAAAAATTAAATCAAATTAATAATCTCTTTACTTCTTTTCCTAATAGTTACTTCTATTACGCCAGTTGCATTTGTAATATCTCTTTGAGTTCTTTCTTCTCCTGTTTTTCTAGTTGCAAGATATATGGCTGAAGCTACTAATGTCTCAGGATGCTTACCATAAGTAATAGGCTTTCCTCTAATTCTGATTAAAATTTCTCCCGCTTCTCTCATAGTGTTATGGCTAAGTCCAAGTCTTGAAGAAAATCTTGGAAGATAATCTAGTGCATCAGCTCTGTGAACATTTAATTTTAAATTTTTCTTTAATAGCATATATGTTCTAAGCATTTTTTTCTTTGGAATTTCAGAATATGCTATTATTTCTAATGGCGTCTTTGGAACTTTATGTATCAAGCAAGATGCATATATACTTGCATAAGCTAAACTAATATTATCTCTTCCAACATTAAGATTTTTTTCAATTGCTAATTTTAATATTATTCTTGCTTCTATTGCACATCAAAAATTAGATGTAGTTTCTGGTGGTTGTGATATGTTAGAACGGCGAGAGAAACTTGCAATGGCATCTGACAAGGTTATTTTACTTAATGGTGGACAAGGAACTTATGAAGAATTTTTTTATGCAATCCATTCAGAAAAACAGATTTATTCTTTAGTTACTAGTGGTGGTGTTGCAGAATTATCTAAAAGTCTTTCAGGCAATAAACTAGTTCATCCTTGTTACAGTGTTGAAGAAATAATAGAAAAAATATTTGAAAAATAATTATTTTTCAATTTCAACTTTGAATTCTTCTGCATTTTGTAGAATAATCTCTTTTGCATTTGTTGCTGCTTTAAGATCGTTCATAAATTCAGAAATATCAATTGAAGTTGAAATTGTTATTTTGCTAAGTTCTGTTTTCATTGATACTTGTTCAGCAGATTTGAACTTTCTAACTTCGTATAGAACTTTTAGCATTTCGTCGCCTTTTGTTTCGATGTCTGAATCAATTAACTCTTCGTTGCAAGTAGGCCATGAAGAAACGTGTATACTTTTTTCATTTTCTTCAGATGCAAATTTCCAACTGTAGATTTCTTCAGTAATGAATGAAACTATTGGCGCATATAATTTTAATACACTCAATAATGATTGTCTTAATGCAAATTGTCCAGATACTCTTTGCTCTTTTCCTCTTGTATCAGGATTATATAATCTGTCTTTTACAATTTCGAGATAGTTATCACAGAGTGTAATCCAGAAGAAATTTTCTGTTGCTTGTCGAGCTTTTGAGTATTCGTATTTATCAAAGTTATCAGTAGCTTCTTTTATTAGAGTGTTTAATTTTGATAATACCCATTTATCAGCTGCTTCTAATTTAGCTGGTTTTGTATCTTTATCAAAATCTTCTAGATGCATTAAAGCAAATTTTGATGCGTTGAATAGTTTGGTAATTAATTTTTGACCATTCTGGAAATCTTTATCTTGAGTTGCAACGTCTTCACCAAGTTTTGCAGTTGATGCCCAATATCTCATTGCGTCTGCACAATATTTTTCAAGCATAGTTTTTGGTGCAATTGCATTTCCTTTGGATTTAGACATTTTCTTTCCATGTGGGTCAAGTGCCCAACCTGAAATTGCTGTTTCTTTCCAAGGATTGATATTATTTTGTAGTTGACTTTTTACAACTGTATTGAATAACCAAAATGTAATTATGTCGTGAGCTTGTGGTCGTAAGTTCATAGGATATAATTTACTGTAAACTGTTGATTCTTTGAATAATTCTGCAGTTATTTTTGGTGTTAATGAACTTGTTGCCCAAGTGTCTAAAACATCTTTTTCACCAATGAATTCAGTTCCACCACATTTTGGACATTTATCAATTGGTGCTTTATCGGTTGTAGGATCAACAGGTAATTGTGATTCTAATGGTAAAATTGTTTCATTACAATCTTTACAATACCACACTGGAATTGGTATTCCATAAAATTTTTGTCTCGATAAACTCCAATCCCATTGTAGTCCATTTACCCAGTTATCATATCGGTTTTTCATGTGTTCAGGATACCATTTTAGTTCGTTTCCTGCTTTTAGTAATTCTTCTTTCATGTCAAGATATTTTAGGAACCATTGTTTTGTGTTTAAAATTTCAATTGGAGTTCCACATCTTTCATGAACGTTAACCATGTGCTTGATTGGTTTTTGATTTAGAAGAAGGCCCTTTTCTTTCATTTCTTCTATAATTGCTTTTCTTGCTTCAACAATTTTTAGACCTTCATATTTTTGTGCAAGTTTAGTCATTATTCCATGTTCATCAATTGCAACTTTGAGTGGTAAGTTATGTGCAAAGTACCACTCCATATCTGTTTGATCTCCGAACGTACAACACATAACGATTCCTGTTCCTTTTTCTGGATCAGCTCTTTCGTCTGGTAGAATAGGAACTTCAAACTCAAACAATGGAACTTTTGCTTTTTGTCCGAATAATGGTTTGTATCTTTCATCATCTGGATGTGCAAAAATAGCAACACATGCAGGAAGAAGTTCTGGTCTTGTTGTAGCAATAACCAAATCTTTTTCAGTACCATCTGAATTTTGTAATTTGAATACTATGTCGTTGAAGAAAGACTCTTTTTCAACATCTTCAATTTCTACTTGTGCAATAGAACAGCTACATTGAGGACACCAAATACTTGGTGCTTCTTTTCTATATTCTCTGCCTTTTTGATATAAATCAATAAATGATTTTTGTGATATTTTTTGACAGTGTTCGTTTATTGTGGAATAGAAAATGTCATAGTCTGCAGCAAATCCAATTTTTTTCCAGTCTTGGACAAACTCAGGTCTAATTTCTGCAAGATAATCTAGACATTCTTTTACGAATTCTTTTCTGGAATGAGTTTTTTCAGAAATCTTTCTTTCTTTCTCAACTAATCTTTGAGTTGGAAGTCCATTATCATCTGTACCAAATGGAACAAAGACTTCAAATCCTTTCATTCTTTTGTATCTTGTGATAAAGTCTTGTTGTGAAAATGAGAATGCATGGCCTATATGCATCTTGCCGCTGACAGTTGGTGGAGGGGTATCGACAGAAAATATTTCTTTTTTAGTTTCTGGATTAAATTTGTATATTTTTTCCTCTTCCCAGTATTTCATCCATTTTTCTTCGGACTCATGTATGTCGTATTTCTTAGGCAATTCCATTTGATGACAAAATTATGTATAATTTATAAAGATATTCTTTTAATTTTTAAAAACTTTAAATGATTTTTAGATATAGTTTTATATATTTGTTAATTCTTACTTTCTTAAAGGTTATGGGGGAGACGCTTGATGAGTGGTTTAGAAAGTATAGTGCTAGATGGTAGGTTCAGCTCGGATGCAAAAAAAGAAATAATTAGTGCACAAGAGATATCTAAGGAAATCAGTCTTCCGGTTGATGTTTTATCATATTTGAATCTTGAAAACTTATTTTCTGATTTTGTCAAAGGAGCAAAGAAAAAATATTTAGCATTTGCAGGTTCTTCTTTAGCGTATTTATTATTAAAGTCGCAACGTAACTTTAATCACACTTTGAGTAACTTTAGTCAGGATAGGCGAGTTGATATTTCTAAATATATTGTATTTTCTGTTGATGATTTAAAAAAATATTCGTCAGAGTCTTTGTTTGATGAAGAAAAATATACTTCGCCAAGTTTTATTTTTGATAGAGAAAAGTTGAATGTTGGAAATTATTTGTTCCAGCTAATTGAATCTGATTTAAGTTCTATTCCAAGAATTGATTTTAAAGATTCTACTCTTGAGTTTAATGATTATGCTATTCGAAAAATTAGAAGTATTTCACATTATTCTGAATTTTTTAATAAGTATTCTGTTTTTTTGGAAAGTCAGAATGATTTTATTTTAGCATCACAACTTGATTTGATTCCTAAGTTGTTTTTAGATTATGAAAAAGTTTTTTCAGAGTTTAAAAAGAATGAATCAATAAAATATATGGATTCTGTATTACGAGCTCATGCAGTTTATAATGGACTAGTTCCGTCTAAGTTTTCAAGTGTATATCCTTTTTTAGAAAGAACCGGTCAAGAGATGCAGTTTGTTATTGATTTAGCTACTCAAGCAAAAATTGCGTCTGATGTTTTGTTGTCATATGATTTAAGTGAGGGAAAGAAACCATTTATCTATGTTACTAGTGATGGTCAATTTAAATCTTTTACAAGTGACTCTTCTTTGGCAGGTCAAACAGGTGAGAAAAAATTAGATACAATTTCAACACTTGTTGGTGCTTGGTGTGATAGTCTTACTAGAGTTTTTACTCATAAAAATGTTTATAGTCCATTTAATAGATTGGATGAAATGCTTAGATATTTTGGTATTTCTGATGAATTATCAACTAAGCTTTCTGAGAAATTTTCTTTAGAGATAATGAACCGTCAATTGACTGGAACAGGTACTGTTGATGTTCCAAATTCTTTTGTAGATGCAACTGGTGTTGTTTTTGATAATATGAATTTGTTGACTGTTGATGAATACCGAGGAAGTAAATTTGCGGAATCGTTGAAATATTTAATGGAAAACTTTCTTGGTAAAACTTTAAATGATTGTAGTTATAGATTGTTTTCATCTAATACTAGTCATCTGGCAGATAATATTCGAAAACAAATTAATGTCTTTGATACTGAAAAAAACGAAGATATTGTTTCTTTTAAGAGAATTGGAAATAATGTTGAATCAATGTTATCTTCTGTTTCTAGATTGTTTCCTGGAGAGAAATATGAAATTTTTCAAGGAGGAAATTCTGGAGTATGTACTGTGTTTTCGATTGGAAATTTATTCCAGATATATGTTCCATATCAATCAAAAATTGAGGTTCTAGATTCTTTTGAATCTGTACGTGAGATTGATCCTTTCTCTTCGACAGTTGTTTTATCTCAGATTTATGCGCATGAAACAGTTCATTTGGCGCAGATTAATACTCCATTGATGTGGAAGAATATTTTAAATTCTATATTGGGTTTTGTTGCAACTAATGCCAAAAAAGATATTGAAGAAAATAAACTTGATGTAGTTTCGTCTTTTTCACGAGAAAGTTCTATGTTTCATAAGTATGATGAAACTCAAAGGACAAGAGTAAATTTTTATGAAACATTAATTGATGAATATTCTGCATTGTGTATTGGTAAAGGAGATCTTGCTGATAATTTAAGAAAAATTGGTCTTTACAATGCGTTTACTGAGGTTAATGTTCAATATGGTTGTGTTGTTAGAAATAAGAGTGGGCAGAAAATTGTTTCTTTTGTTCAACCTGGAATTATGTTAAAGCGTAGAGATTATGAAAATATTATTGCAGAAGAGCATCTGGTTGATTGGCAGAAAAAAACACAAGAATGGTCTGAACAGGGTTATGATTTAGAAGAAAAAATACAAGAATATATTTCTTCTCAAACCTCTGTGGCTGATGATAGTTTTTCAAAATTACGAAGTGAATTACAACAGGCAAAAGCTTCTAATGATGTTGAGGCAATTGAAAAAATTAGACAGAAGATTGCAATACATAAGAAGCAAAGAAATGAATTGTACAGACAAAGTTGGATTGAAACTGTTGAAAAATCTCAGTATGCAAAATCTTTAAAAGAACTACAAGACGCTGTTGATTCTTTAAATTCATCGAGAATTGATTCTGCAATTAGAAATATTGAAGATTTGGGCTTAATAGTTGACCGTGGAACATCTTTTTTTGAGCGTGATGGTTCTTTTAGAACTGAGCATTACACTTCAATAAAATTAGATGATACGCCAAATACTAGGATTGCTAGAGCGAACATTAAGAGTTTGAAGACTGCATTACATAGGCATGATGTTGTTACTTTAGATAGACTTGTGAAATATTTCAAAAATAGACAAGACGAATTTGGTGCAATGATTGAAACTCAGGCTGAGTCTTTTAGTTTGTATTTAGTGAAAAAAATGATTGATGAATATTCTCCAGATACTGAGTTTACAGATGAGAGTCGTGAATTCTATAAATCAGAAATTGAGAAATCAATGCTTTCTGCGGGAAAACGTGCGTTGTTATATCAAGAATTAATTAGCGATTCAAAATTGGACTTTGCTCAGATAAGTTCTAGACTTTCAATGAAAGGACTAATTTATTCTAGAGTTTTGAATTCAGAAAATACAAGAAAATCTACAGAAAATTTGTTTAAACTGGGTTATTCGCCAATAAATCCAACTGAAGCGTATGACAGTATTTCTGGTTTACTTGAGAGAATTAAGAATTATAATCTTGAAAATCCTAATTCAAAAATTTTATTCAAGGATTGTTTAAGGCCTATGAATCAAGCTAGAATGCAAATTGACTTGAAATATCGTGCGCACATTCCTTTGTTTACAGAATTATTGGATAAATTTGGTCCAGAGGATGCGTTTTCTATGATTGTGAATTCAGAAACAATGGATGACATTAGAAGATATTTGAAGTGATTAGAAAAAACCCTAACACAAATGTTCACGAGGAACACCTGTGCCAGGGAAAAAGAGGTGATTATAAAAAAACCCAACTCAAATGCAGACGCACTTGAGCTAGGGAAAAAGAGGTGATTGAGTGTGATTTTTGTTATTTGTTACTACTACTTAGTGTATTACTCATATATAAACTTTTCGTTTTTAATACTATTGAATAGTAGTTACTTTTTATATGTATTTTTTGATGATTTTACCCTATATTTATAAATTTTTGGATGTTTTTTGATGCTATGTTATGTAATGGCTGTAAAAAGGAGTATAAGGATGTTGTACGTGATCTAGCAAACAGGATATATTGTAAGCCTTGCTTTTTGCGGTTAATAGAGCGTAAGGTTAAAAAGGAATTACGGGGAATAAATCATCAAAAAATTGCTTTATTAAAATCGGATTCTGCTTCTTTTTTTGTATTAAAGTCAATTTTAACGGTTCCTTATGTTGTAATTGAAAATTTAGATAATTATATTGTATATGATACTGTGATACTGCCTTTTACTTGTGAAGATGAAGATGAATTATTTTTAGATCAAATTTTTAGTGGAAAATTTCCTAGAAAACTTGGCAATTATACTTTGAAGAAAACAAATTTTTTGAAGCCTTTATTGAATGTTAGCCTAAGTGAATGTAAGACATATTGTGATTTAGTTGGAATTAAGGTTAAAGTTGATGATACATCTAGTAAAATATCTCGGATTTTTTTGGATAGAATGTCTGAAAAAAATAAATCGTTAAAACAGAGTCTTTCTAGATTTGTTCAAAAATTCTCAAAGCTTTAATTATTCTAAAATTGATTTATTTTTCTCTAAAATTGGATGTTTTTGTAATATTAATGGAAGATACTTTGATTCTTTTAGACTAGGACCTAAGTATTCTAGATCTGAAATTCCAAATTTTCCAGCGAATAATGGTTTGAGTTTGTTTTCTTGATTGAGGTATTCTATTATTTTTTCTCTTCCTTGAAAGTATAAATGGTCTTTGATATATCCGCCTGGTTGAGATGTATCTTTTAATCCTCTTTTTACTCTTTTTGTAATGACGTACGCATTGTTCATTCCAAGATTATACTTTTCTTTGATCTCTTTAAACACTTTATAGAATGAGTTGTTGATTGCTGATTCTGCAGCGATGCAACGTGCACAAATAAATTTTAATCTTGTCTCGTTATTATTGTGATATAAATCTTCCATTACTGTTGCTAGTCCTTCTTCTGTTTCTAGGTAGCTTGGTGTTCCGATGTTTCCTAGAACTTTGTATTTTTGGTTATATCCATTGACACTTCGTAACACATGTGTTTCGATTTCATGACATAGTAATGTTTTAATCTCTTTAAATGAGAAATTTCTTGATTTAATGTTTATTTCTTTTTTGGTAGGATTTACAAAAAGGTTTGATGTTAGTCGTTTTTTAATAGTTACTTTCCAGCATAGATTGAATTCTTTTAAATGTTCTTGAAAGATTGTTTTTGTGATTTGTGGATCAATATTTCTGGTTTGTTTTTTTGATTTTCGTTTGTTGATTAAATCTCTTGCTTTATCAACTATTTCTTCATTAGGTTTTCCGAAAATCATTTCTGGCTTTTCACCATTTTTTAGATTTTGTAGAAAATTTGTTTTGATTATTTGGTGATTTTGCAATTCAGAATATACTCTCTCTTTTGGTGATAGACGGCTTATTCTTTTTTTTAACTCTTCAAAATCAGTTTTTGGGCTTTTATATTTGTATTGGGGATTATATTCTTCTTTGTTTTTGTAATGCTTGAAAAAAATTTCTCTTTCTTTTGAATCGTTAACTGGAGTAATGAATGGAGTTAAATCTAGACTCTTGTTTAGTTCCTGAAATTTATTATCCCAGTGTATTGCAATTCACCCCTTTTATATGAAATTAATTAGTTATGGAGAAATCTTCTCCAAATATTTTTTCCAAACTTGCCATTAATTCTTTGTTGATTTTTGGTTTTTCAAAATTCTTAATTTTCTCTAATTCTGAATCTAGCTTTTCAATTTCGATTTTTTTCAAATTTGAAATTTTTCCATCAACAATTTTTCCTTCTTCTATTTCTGTTCTTTTTTCCATGTCTTTAGTTAAGAAGACTTTATTTTCTGCAATAATTAACTCAGCATATTTGTCTTTTTTGTAGAATATCTTAAGTTTTAATTTTTCAAAGTCTTTAATTTTTATTCTTTGAATTGTTTCTATAACGAATTTTAAATATTCTGCAGAATCTTTTCTTAGTTTACTTAATTCATTTTTCGTTATTTTTTTATTTTCTATTTTTTCAAGAATTTCTTTTAGAATTGTAAGGAATTTGTTAGGTATAATTCCTTTTTCGATTATGTGTTTCTGGAATTCTTTTTCGATGTCTGCATCTTTTACTTT
Source organism: Candidatus Woesearchaeota archaeon (assembly GCA_016938695.1). Taxonomy (GTDB): domain Archaea; phylum Nanobdellota; class Nanobdellia; order Woesearchaeales; family JAFGUC01; genus JAFGUC01. Next base: position 63,228 of record JAFGUC010000006.1, read on the forward strand.
ATCAACATCTTGAGTCAATAATAAGTCTCTAGTTGCAGAAAGGATATTATCTTTTACGTCTTTAAATGATTCTTTTTCTTTTTTCTCATATAATTCATCAAATAATTTTTTGATTCGTTTTAGATATTTTTCAGAATCATCTAGCAACTTATCAACTTGAGCACCAGTAACGTCTTTTATTATTCCATGTTCTAAATCTTTGTAGTACTTTCTATTTTGTTTTAATATTTCAACATATTCTGGTTCTAAGATTTCTTCTTTTTTGACAAAAATCTCTTCCATTAATTTTATTGTTTCTTTTGGTGTTGGTGGTGGAATACCATATACCATTAACGCAGCTTGACTTGGAGTTAATGTTGACCAGTATATATCAGATTCAATTAGGTTTCTTATTTTTCCTCTGATTCTTTTGATCATTTCGTCTCCTGCGTTCATGAACATATCGATTGCTTCTGGGCTTGGTTTTATTTTTCCCATTGTTAGCAATTGTTTCCATGGCATGAAGATTCCTCTATCATAAAATGGAATTCCATCTCTTAGTACTGTGAATATTACTGGATTTGCATCTTTAATTGATTCCCAGAAGTCAGTAAGGATGTAAACTTGAATGTTTAACTTGTTTTGAATTCCTGTAATTTCTCCTGCTTCAATTCCCATGCCAATAATTATTGCTCTTAATTTATCTTTTAATTCTGCACGAGTCATTCGTTTGACGTCAGTATCATCAATTATTATTGCAACGTCAATATCACTTTTATCAGTTGCTTCGCCTCGTGTCAATGATCCAAATAATGCGTACGCGACAATATATTTTTCAAATTTTGATAAGACCATTTTTTTATGTAGGTCTCCTATTTTCATTGCAGCAAGCATTCCTCGGTCAAACATTATTGCGGATTTTGCGATTATTTCTAGAATTTCTGATTTTCCATCATAGCAGTTTTCCCATACTTCGCTTAAGATTATGCTGTTGGATACCAGTTTAGGATTTATTTCTTTTCCAATTCCTTCAATAATTGTTCCTAATTTAGTTTTTAGTTCTGCCTTAGGCATTTTTTCAGAATCAGAATCATCAATTAATGTCAATACTTGGATGTTATCAGGTTCTTCCTTTTTTGGTGGAAGTAATGCAATTCCTAAAATATATTTATCAAATTTTTCTAGAACCTTTTTTTGAAAACTCTCAATTTCTTTTTTTACAGTTTCAACTTGTTTTTGTTGTTCTGGAGTTAATTTAATTTCGTTTTTAGTTTCTTTTGGAGAATCAGTAGAATTTTTGGATGTTTTAGTTTTACTTGTTTCTTTTTGTGCTTTTTTTTTAGCTGGCATATTAATCGTACCTCGTATGATATTGATGTTTTTGTATCCTTTTAAGCTTTATTGTTCTATGGATATAGGTGAATTTGATTGTAAAAAATTAATGATGGTGTTAACATTCTTGCACTTGTTGGCATTCCATTTTTTGGAATGAATGTTAATTTTAGTTCTCTATTTTCGCTAAGAGTTTCTGGAAGTTGTGCACAAATTTTTACAATGTCGCCTGTTACCAAGTACCCATCTTTATGGTTTGTTGAATTTTTAAGATATTCAACTGTAAAATATCCACTTCCAGATGTTGTGTTAAATCCTCCAGTTGCGTTTGAACAAGGTCCGTCTCTGTATATTACATCTGCTTGTCCGTTTGATGTGAACATTGAAAGAACTGAATCGTTAAAACTAATACTTTCTGAGCCTGGTGCTAGTCTTGCTTGAATAAATGCATTGTCTAGATATCCATCTTGACCATCATCAGAATTTATTGCGATAAAGTTAATATTAGTTGAAATCTGCATTTGTGCTTGTTTTCCAACATCTAGCGCTTTTGACTGCAGGTTCTGGACTGTTTGCGTGAGAACTTGGGCTGCTATAGTCGCAACGAAAATCATTGCTATAAACAAAATTAGGCTTGAAAGCCCCATCTCACCTCTCTTTCCTGACATATTCCAACACACAACTAATATACTTATTAGTATATTGGTATAAGATTATATATAAATGTTTCGTTTATTCTGTTTTACCGAATAAGTTTTTAAATCGAGAAAAGTTTTATTAATTTGAGTCAAGTTTGTCTTTTATGAATGAAATTTACAAACTTTGGCCTTTTGAACTTATAGGTGTTAAATTAGGTCTAAAGCGTGTTGGAATTATATATTGCGAAAAGCAAAATTTGGCAAATCTTATTTCAAAACTTGAACAAGAAGGTTTTTTTGTAGAGGTATCTGATTTTTTTTATTCAGAAATTAATCATTCAAATGTTGTTATTTTATCAAATCCTACAGATAAATCACAGTATTCTGTTTATGTGGGATTAGATGCAGATATTGTTAGGCGATTTAAAAAATTGGATTACTTTCATCAGTTATATCCTACGAAAACAGGTAAATATTCTAAAATAATAGTAAACGAGATTAATGATTTGTTATGTTTCCCAAAATGTTGCTTTGATAAATATCAAAATCTAGTTAAGAATCCAGATTCTTTTTTACGTGACAATCTTAATTTTGAGGATTCATTGAAGATTCATTTGTTGAATAATGTTTTTTCAATTGATTATCGTTTGAATTATTTTTTGAGACCTGAATTAATAGGGTATTTTGTTTGTGATTATTATTGCAAAGATTCAATTGATATTAGTGAACGTATCTTGAATTTTTTTAAAGAAAATGATTCTTCGTATTATCTGCAATTAATTTCTGATATGAAACGGTCTTTTATTTATTTTAATTCGAAATTTTGGATATCCTTTGCGAATGTTCGTACTGAAGATTCTTTGATATATTATGATAATTGTGATTTTTCATCAAATGGTGTTTTGAGTAATGCTGTGTTTAGCAATTATAAGTGGAGAGATATATGTTCTTTTTTTAAGAAAGGAACTTCTTTTTCAGTTGAAGATAATATTTTGATTATTTATTATGATACTGAGATGATATTTTCTATGCCGTATGTTCCTTTTTTTATTGAGGTAAAAAATGTATGAATTTTTTCCCAATCATTTTTATGAATTTATTGGTGTTGATTTAGGAATAAAACCATCTAGTTTTATTATAGTTCCTAAGTATAAATTACCGTTCTTAGAGTATCTATTTAATAAATATGGATACTGCTATAGTATACTTGATTCTGGAGATTGTAATTCTTATTTTCGATCTTTATTTGATTCGGATGATAATTTAGAATACTCTTCAAAACGAATTGTTTGTTTTTCAAGAGATCAAAATAATTTGAATCAATTGATACAGATATTATCTTTGCAAACAAATCTTGATCCTTATGAGATTTTGAATTATCATAAATCTTTGGGTGAGATTTTAGGTTATCCTAAGTGTTGTGTGAATGCTTTTATTGAAACTTTTGGTAATTTTGATGCTCAAACTATTTTTAGTGCTAATACTTTTTCAAAACTAAAAATAATTGGTTCGAGTTCTACAGTTAAAATAAATTCTTTATTGAACGATCTTGGTAAGCGTTGGTTACAAAATTATTATGTTTGTAGTTATAATTGTAAACAATCTATTTCACAGATGAAAAAGATTGATGAGTATATGAAAACTAAGCACAAAAATCTTTACAATTATTTTAGTTATTATTCAAAATTACCAATTTTAATTTTAGATGGTTGTTTTAAATTTTATTTTAACAAGATAAACATTGCTGGTCTACGATATAATTATTCGCTTGTTGATGTCGATGGTTTTTCAAATTCTTCTAATAAGATCTTTGAACTTCTGGAATTTTTTAATAAGGGAAACTCTTTTGAAATATCAAATAATAAAATTAGAATTTTTAGAAATGCTGATTTATTGTATGAGTTTGTTTTTAATTCTTACAAAGTTATTTTAATTGAATCAGGAGTTGATTCACAATGATTGGATTTTTTCCGGGTTTTATTAATGAAATAATTGGTTTGAAACTTAATATTAGACGTGCGAGTATTATTTATTTACGTAAGGATCAGATGATATTTTTTTTAAGATTGTTAAAATCTGAAAATCTTTTTTATGAGGTTTCAGATTTTTATAGGTCTTTTAATTCATTAGGATATACTAAAGATGTTTCAGAGATAAAACCAAGTAACTCTCAGATATATTCTATTTATATTTCTAAAGATATGGAAACTGTTAAAGAATTGAAGACGTTAGATTGTGCTAGAAATACTTTAACAAGTGAGGATTTCTTCTTGAAAATGGGTGCTTTATTGGGATATCCTAAATGTTGTACTATGAGTTATATTGCTAAATTGGATAGTCCTGATTTTTTAAATGATTCAAAATTATGTCCTGAACTTTCGGATGATGTTGAACCTTTTTTGAGATTGTTTAATGTTAGGAATGGAGAAAAAGTAAATTATTTGTTAAATGATTTTTTATTTCCTCATTTACGTCAACATATTGTATGTAATTATGCTTGTGAAGAAAGTATTAAACAACTTGTTAAAATTACTGATTATTTGAAGAAAAAATTTCCGATTGAATATTCATCGTTTGAATATTTACTTAAGCAGTCTTTGATGTATGTTGGCAATAGATGTTTTGTCTCTTTTATTGATTTGAAAGAAATGGGTAATTCAATTTATTCTTATTCTATGTGTACATTTAATTTTAATAAATTATTTGAACAAAATTCTCAAAATGGTTTTAAAATTGATGAATCCTACCAAATCTTTAAGCATTTTTTGGAAGGTGATTCTTTTGAAAATTCCTCTAATTCTGTGAAAATTTTTAAAGATAAAAAATTGATTCATGAACAATTTAAACGGCATAAATATGATTGTTTTTTTATTCATGTAATTTAATTTTCAAGAGTTGTTTTTTTATTGATTTTTGAGTGATTTTTTCGGGGTTAAAAACGAAAGTTTTTTAAAGAGTAATTCTTTTTTTTAGCTTATAAGATTTATTTGTGTTGGTTTAATTTTCCGACGATAATTCTGTTTAAAGTGGGGACAGAAAATGACTGAAAAAAGCGATAGTTACGGCGCATCAAATATTAAAATTTTAGAAGGGTTAGAAGCAGTTAGAAAAAGGCCAGGAATGTATATTGGTTCTACTTCTTTACGAGGTCTTCATCATTGTGTTTATGAGGTTGTAGACAACAGTATCGATGAGGCTTTAGCAGGATTTTGTGATACTATTCAAGTTATAATCCATGTTGGCAACAAAGTTACTGTCATTGATAATGGTCGAGGAATTCCTGTAGGTATTCATCCACAATTGGGTATTGACAGTTTAGAAGTTGTAATGACTAAACTTCATGCTGGCGGAAAGTTCGATAAAGATACATACAAGGTATCAGGCGGCCTTCATGGTGTTGGAGTTTCTGTAGTTAATGCTTTATCAGATGAATTAGAAGCGTTTGTTAAACGAAATGGTAAATTATATTATCAAAAGTATCGAAAAGGAGTTCCTGTTTCTTCAGTGACTGAAATAGGTACTTCAACTGGAACAGGAACAAAGATTGTATTTAGACCAGACCTTGAAATTTTTGAAAGTGATGAGTTTTCTTTTGATACTTTATCTGCAAGATTACGAGAATTAGCATTCTTGAATAAAGGCATTAAGATTTCAATAACTGATGAAAGATCAAATAAGACTAATGATTTTCATTATGAAGGTGGATTGACTGAATTCGTTGCTTTTGCAAATGAAGGTAAGAATCCAACTGGAAAAATAATCTCTTTTGAGTATGAAAAAGATTCTGTAGTTGTTGAAATTGCTATGCAGTATAACACTGGTTACAATGATAGTGTTTTTTCATTTGTCAACAATATTAATACTGTTGAAGGTGGAACTCATTTAACTGGATTTAAAACAGCGTTAACTCGTTGTGTGAATAATTACGCAATTAAAAGTAATTTACTAAAAGACAAAGATATGCGTTTGACAAGTGATGATGTCAAAGAAGGTTTAACTGCTGTGATTTCTGTTAAAGTCCAAGAACCTCAGTTTGAAGGTCAGACTAAGACAAAATTAGGAAACAGTGATGTTAAAGGTATTGTTGATTCTATTGTTACACAAAAATTAATGGAATTTTTTGAAGAAAATCCAAGTGATGCAAAAGAAATAGTCGAAAAGAATTTGAACGCTGCAAGAGCACGAGAAGCTGCTAGAAAAGCAAAAGATTTGGCAAGACGGAAAAATGTATTAGATTCTAGTAGTCTTCCTGGAAAATTAGCTGATTGTTCTTGTAGGGATCCAAGTAAAACTGAAGTTTATTTAGTTGAAGGAGATTCTGCCGGCGGTTCTGCAAAACAAGGTCGAAATAGGGAATTTCAAGCAATTTTACCTTTGAGAGGTAAGATTTTGAATGTTGAGAAATCTAGACTTAACAAGATTTTATCTTCAGAACAGATTACAACAATGATTTCTGCATTTGGAACAAGTATTGGTGATGATTTTAATGTTGCTAAGTTAAGATATCACAAAATAATTATTATGACAGATGCGGATGTTGACGGTAACCACATTACAACTCTTATCTTGACGTTTTTATTTAGGTATATGAAACAATTGATTGAAGGAGGATATGTTTATCTTGCTCAACCACCTTTGTACCTTATTAAAAAAGGAAAACAAAAGATGTATGCATATAATGATAAAGAGAAAGACAAGATTCTTTTGGAACTTGGTGGCGAAAAAGATGCATATGTCCAACGTTACAAAGGTTTAGGAGAGATGAACCCTGAACAATTGTGGTCTACAACAATGGATCCTGAGAATAGGGTTTTATTGCAGATAACAATTGAGGATGCAGTGGAAGCTGATAAACTATTTACCATTCTTATGGGTGATGAAGTTGACCCTAGAAGAGAATTTATTTATCAGAATGCAGACTTAGTTCGTGATTTGGATGTATAAACCACTAATAAGTAGTAAACTTTTTAAATGAATTATTTTTTTCTTATTTTATGTTTAAAGGATTAGAAGTTATATCTGAAGTTTTAGCATACCAAAAGGAATGGGATTTCTTTTTTAATTCTTCATTTCAAGGTTTAGATTCTAGAGTTAAAGAGTTAAATTCTAATCGAAAAAAAATTGCTTTATCTGGTTACGCTCCAAGCATCTTTGGAAAAATGTTTTCAAAGGATTTAGATCCTAATGTTAATCTTGTTTTTTCTGTATTTAATTTAATGATGGGTTATATTGATGACAAGATTGATGTCTTAACTGATTTTGAAGAAAAAAAATCTGTTTTGCGTGATGCTGAAACATTTTTCACTAGAGGAGTTGGTTTTGACGAATTATTACCTTTATATCATTTTTTATCAAATCGTTTTTCAAATGAAAATATACTTGATTTTCTAGATGCAGTCCACATCAGTGGTGAATCTGCTATATATGAAGCTTGGGCAAAAAAACCTGCTGATTTACAACACAGTCGAAAGATTGTTGGAGTTTCATATGCAGATGTTTTAATTTCAGTGATTGATGGTTTTTGTTCAAATAAAATAAATTCTATTGAACGAAAAATAATTCAAAATTACGCTGTGGGTTGTTCTTTTTTAGATAATTTGTCTGATGTATATCAAGATCGTGCAAATGGAACATTGACATCTGCAGTTTTAGAATTAGAAAATGGTAATTTTAATAATTTTTTGAAACAAGAGATTTCAAGGGTTAATCGTGAATATTTTAAACCGTCTCGAGAATTGTTTAAACTTCTTCCTGATGCAGATTGCGGTCGCTTTGACTCAATTGAAGGTTTAGCAAAAACATATTATGTTTCAAGCTTTCTGAAAAAGAAATTTTCATATAAATAGGCGCAAATTATAGCATTCTAATAGTAACATTTATAAATGGGTCATAATCCATACTGGTTACTTGGGTATCTAACTGTTAGTTTAATGACTATTTAAATTTGAGGATTGATTAAAAAAATGGCAAAAAAAGTAAAAGATACTAAGAGTCTTTTGAAATGGAAAAAGAAAAGATGGTATAAAATAGTTGCTCCTAAAGTTTTCAGAGAAGTTGTGCTAGGCGAAAGTTTTGTTATGGATTCAGCTACATTAGTTGGTAAGACTGTTAAGGCTAATTTAATGAACATTACTGGAAACGCAAGAAAGCAGAACATGAATGTTAAATTTGAAGTTTCTGAAATTCAAAACGATAAGGCTGTTACTAATTTGGTTAGTTATGAAGTTATCCCTTCAGCAATTAAAAGATTAGTAAGACGAAAGAGAGACAAAATTGAATTGACTCCTGTTTTGAAATCAAAAGATGACGTAAAATTTAGAATCAAACCACTTATTATAACTAAGGACAATTGTGCAAATTCAATTCACACACAAATGCGAAAGCTAGTTGCTTTGGAATTATTCAATTATGCAACTGAGAATGTTTTTGAACAACTTGTTATCGATATTGTATCTGGAAAGATTCAGAACGACCTTAAAGCAAAATTGAAGAAACTATACCCAGTTAGAGTTGTTGAAATTCGAGCTGTAACTATAGAAAAATCAGTTAAAGTAAAATTAACTAAGGTTGATACAAGCTTTAAAGTTGTTTTACTTCCAAAAAAGAAAGTTGAATTAACTGAAGAAGATGCGCCTGAAAAAGAAGCTGCTCCTAAAAAAAGCAAAAAAGCAGACGCTGAACAAGTAGAAGAACTTTCTGAAGAGTCAGAAGAAGTTGAAGAATCTGATGACGATTTGGAAGAAGACGAAAAACAAGAAGAATAAACTTTTTATTCTTTTATTTATTTCTTTATTTTTATGAATGAAATTGCACGTGGTGCGGAAGCTGTAATTTACGACGATTCTTTAGGAATTGCTAAAGTTAGAGTTAAGAAATCTTATAGACTTGATTCTTTGGATGTTGAATTAAGGAAATCTAGAACTAAGCGCGAAGCAAAAATTTTAGAGAAATTATTTTCTGCGGGTTTAAATGTTCCTAAAGTTGAAACGGTTTCTGATTTTGAATTAATTATGCAAAAATTAGATGGTGTTCAATTAAAAGAAGTTTTAGATTCTTCAAACTATTCAATTTATGCAAAAAAAATAGCAGAGTTTTTATCAAAAATGCATGATCTTAATATAATTCATTCTGATTTAACGACAAGCAATATGTTAGTTGTTGAGAAAAAATTGTTTTTTATTGATTTTGGATTATCTTTTGTATCTACAAAAGTTGAGGACAAGGCTGTGGATTTGCATTTACTTAAACGAGCGTTGGATTCTAAACATTTTGATATTGCGAATAAGATGTTTAATTCAATTTTGGAGAATTATTCTCCTACTAATAAAACAGAAATATTGAAACGGTTGGAAGTTGTAGAAAACCGTGGAAGAAATAAAAATAAGTGAAATTTATAGTAAAACATTTAAATAACAAATTGGTTTCTTTTGTATCATGGTTCCACCGCACAAGTTTTGTGGGGTGCATCTGCTGTGCACCGGTTATTAATTTCTGAAAGCATTTTATTTAGTTTTTATTGTTTATTCAAAAATTGTTTTTTCTTGTGTTGATGAAAAATATGTGATGATATTGGAGGAATAAAAAATGGTTGTTATAACATTTCCAGATGGTTCAAAGAAAGAATTTGACTCTGAGATAAGTTGCTATGATATTGCAAAAAGCATTTCTGACGGTTTAGCAAATGCTGCTGTTGCTGCAGAAGTTGATGGTAAAATAGTTGATTTAAGCAGAAAAATATTTGCTGATTCAAAACTTAGGATTTTGACTGAAAGAGATAAAGAATCTTTAGATGTTTTGAGGCATAGTAGTGCTCACGTCATGGCTGAAGCAATTATGAAATTATTTCCAAATGCAAAATTTGGAATAGGTCCATCAATAGATAATGGATTTTATTATGATATTGATGATATTAATGTGAGTGACTCAGATCTTGTAAAAGTTGAAGAAGAAATAAAAAATATTATTAAAGAAAAACAAGAGTTTGTCAGAGAAGATATTTCTAAAAAAGATGCTCTTGAATTATTTAAGAATCAACCATTTAAATTGGAATTGATAAATGAACTTGATGATGGAACAATATCTATCTACAAATGTGGTAATTTTGTAGATTTATGTCGTGGTCCTCATTTAAGACATTCTGGTAAAATTAAAGCAATTAAATTGCAAAAAGTAACTGGTGCGTACTGGCGAGGTGACGCAAAAAATAAAATGTTGACCAGAATTTATGGTACTGCATTTTTTGCTAAAAAAGATCTTGATGATTATGTAACTTTAATGGAAGAAGCAGAAAAACGAGATCATAGAAAATTGGGTAAACGATTTGATATTTTCTCATTACATGAAGAAGGTCCTGGTTTTCCTTTTTTCCATCCAAATGGAATGGTTATTTGGAACGAACTAATGGATTTTTGGAGAGAAGAACATCGACGTGCAAGATATGTTGAAGTTAAAACACCAATCATGCTTAATAGAAAACTGTGGGAAACATCTGGACATTGGTTTAACTATAAAGAAAATATGTATACGACTCAAATTGATGGAGAAGATTTTGCAATCAAGCCAATGAATTGTCCTGGTGGTATGATTTTATACAAAGATAGTATGCATTCGTATCGAGAACTTCCAATGCGAGTTGGAGAAATTGGTCTTGTTCATCGTCATGAATTAAGTGGTGCTCTTGCAGGATTATTTAGAGTTAGAACATTCCATCAAGATGATGCACACATTTTTATGACAACAGACCAAATTAAAGACGAGATTTTGGGAGTATTAAATCTTGCAGATAGATTTTATAAAAAATTTGGTCTTGATTATCATTTAGAGTTATCTACTCGACCAGAAAAATCTGTTGGAACAGATGAACAATGGGAAGCTGCAACAAATGGATTGAAAACAGCTCTTGATGCAACAGGAAAAGAATATCAAATTAATGAAGGAGATGGAGCTTTTTATGGTCCAAAAATTGATTTGCATATTAAGGATGCAATCGGAAGAACTTGGCAATGTGGAACAATTCAATTGGACATGAGTCTTCCTGAGAGGTTTGATTTAACTTATGAAGGTTCTGATGGAAACAAACATAGACCTGTTATGATTCATAGAGTTATTTATGGTTCCATTGAAAGATTCTTAGGAGTTTTAATTGAACACTATGCAGCTAAATTTCCTTTGTGGTTGTCACCTGTTCAAGTCATAGTTTTACCTGTTTCAGAAAAGCATAGAGATTATGCACAAAAAGTGTATGATGAATTATTCGATTCTGGACTACGAGTAGAATTGGATGAAAGCGATGACACTATCTCTAAAAAAGTTCGAAATGCTCAACTTAGATATGTAAATTATATCTTGGTTGTTGGAGATAAAGAACAAGCAAATAATAGTGTTAATGTTCGAACAAGAGATAATGAAATCAAAGGTGAAATTTCTGTCAAAGATTTTATTGCTGATAAAGTTGTAGAGTATAAAAACAGAATTTAATTTTTTTAAAATTTATTTATTTTTTCTCCTTCTTTTAATATGATTAAATTAATGTTATTTTTTTTACAAGTTTTTTCTAAATCTTCTATGTTTTCTTCGAGTGATATTCCAATTGTTTTTCCATAATGCATAGGAATTACATTTTTTGGTTTTATTATTTCAATTGCATTTGCTGCTTCTTTTGGATTCATTGTGTATGTTCCACCAACCGGTAGGAGTGCATAATCAATGCCTCTTAATGTTTTCATTTCTGGCGTTACGTCTGTGTCGCCTGCATGATATATTGTGTAATTTTTATTATGTTCAGTAACATCAATAATGTAACCAACACCTTGGTTGTTGTTGTGAAATGATTTTCCTATATTGTATGCTGGAATTGTACTAATTCTGATTTTATCAAAAGTTATTGTTTCATGAGTTGATATTTTTATTTCATTCTCGATTTTTGTAGTGATATATTCTGGAAGAATTATTTTGGTTTTTATGTCAGATGTTTTTTTGATGTCTTCTTCATTGAAGTGATCGAAATGATCATGTGTTATGAGAATATAGTTTGCTTTTTGAATGTCAATGTTTTTTAATTTATATGGGTCAATGTAGATTACTATGTTGTTTGTAATTATTTCAAATGATGCATGACCTAAAAATTTTATTTGCATAATTATAAAAATAAAAACTTAGATTTTTCTAAGTTCAATTGATATTTTTTCATCTTTAATCTCGTGTTCAATTTTCTCAAGATTTAAAGTTGAATTAATTTTGATTTCTTCAGCACCTATTTTTGCGAGAATACTTTCTTTATTATTTTCAATTCCAGTCTTGATTTTTTCAGAACAATTGATATTAATTTCAATTCTATCTTTTTTATTGAGACCTAAATTTTTTCGTTCTTGTTGAATTCTTCGAGTTATTTCTCTAGCAAATCCTTCAAGAATTAAGTTTTCAGTTTGAATTGTATTCAATCCTAGAATGGTATCTTTAAGTTCGCTGCAAATCCAGTTTTCAGGAGCTTCTTTTTCTATGTTGAAATGTTCTTTGTTTAACTCATGAACTGTGTCTTTAACAGTAACTTTGTAATTGTTACCAGATTCTAATTCTTGTGCAATTTCTTCTTCTTTTCCTTTTATTGCAACAAGTAAATCTCCAGTTTCTGTTCCGAAGTCTTTTCCAATTGTTTTGTAATTTGGTTTAACTTTGAATTTTAGATTGATTTTTCCAATTTTAATTTCTTTTAAATTGGTTTGTTCTAAAATTAGTTCTTTAAAACTATTTAGAGTTTCTTTTACTCTTAATTGCGAATCTTCAGATTCTGCTTGGATAACTGCTTCGCTTAAAGGCCAACGTACTCCAATTTTTGATTTATCTCTTGCTGCCAAAATTACTTGAATTATGTCTTGGACATTTTTCATTTCTTTATTTAGTGTTTCTGAAATAAATTCTTCTCTGTGTTTTGGCCATGATTCTAAATAAACAGATTCTTTCAAATCTGGTTTTATTTCTTTTAGATCTTGGTAAATCTTCTCACTAATGCATGGTGCAATAGGATTGAAGATTTTTGAGATTTCAAAAATACATGTGTACAATGTATTTAGTACTTCTTGTTTTTCTTCAACAGTTCCTGTCGTAGATTTATCTCTTACTAATTTGATATATGTTCGAGAGATGTCTAGGAAGAAATCTATTATGAAATTAGAAAGCTTATCAATCTCGATATTTTTAAACATCCTTGTTACTTCTTTTATTGTATAATTTAATTTAGATAGGATGTACTTTTCTGCAAGTCCGTTAACTTCTTTAATGCTGGTTATTTCTTTAGGTTCTTGTTCAATTTCTTTTGAATAATTTATCAAGAATGTTTTGATGTTCCATAGGATTTTTAGATTTCTAAATCTTAAATCTGCTTCATCCCAACTGAATGATACGTCGTCACCAGCAGTAGTTGAGGACATATAACATCTTAATGTGTCAACACCGTATTTGCTTGTTATTTCGCTTGGTTGAATTATGTTACCTAATGATTTTGACATCTTAACTCCGTCTACACCAGAAATAAATCCGTGCATGTAAACAGATTTGAATGTTGATTCGTCAAATCCTAAAACACCTGCAACCATAAGTAAATTGAACCATCCTCTGATTTGATCTTTTCCTTCGAGAATAAAATCTGCAGGGAAATATTTTTCAAAAAGATCTTTTCTTTTAGGATAATCTAGGCAATTCCAACTTGCTGTTCCTGCGTCAATCCAGACATCAAGAATATCTGGAATTCTTTTCATTGTGTTAGAACATTTTTCGCATTTGAATGTTACATTGTCAATTCCGGGTTTATGTAAATTGCTTTCAGGAATATTTTCTGCATTTAGATGAATTAACTCATCTACACTTCCAATTACTTTTATTTCTTCACAAGATTCACATTTCCAAATTGGAACTGGAGTTCCCCAGAATCTTTGTTTAGTGATTGAGTTGTCACGTAAATTTTCAAGCCATGAATTAAATGCATTTTTAGCAGTTTCTGGATTCCATTTTACATTTTTGTTGATTTCAAGCATACGATCTTTTAGGTCTTCGGTTTTGAAGAACCATTGTTTTGTTGTTTTGAAAACAACTGGGTTGTGACATCTTTCACAATGTGCATAATCATGTAAGTAATCTTGTTTTCCTGCTAAAACTCCGTCTTTGTCCATTTCTTCAATGAATTTTTTGTCATCTTTTTTTGCTTCTAGATTTGCAAATCGTCCCATATTTTCAGGGAATTTTCCATCTTCACCAATTGAGTTGAATGGTGGAATTTTATTTTGATAACCAACTTCATAATCTTCTGGACCACAACCAGGTGCACAGTGAACTAACCCTGTTCCCGCATCTAGTGTGCAGAATTCTGTTGTCATAAGAACAGTATGTGTTTTTGGAGCGTCTTCTTTTATTTTTTTGTGTTCAGTTATTTCGTTACTCCAAAAATGTTCATATTCTAGACCTTCGATATCTTTTCCTTTAAATTCTTTTGAAATTTCTAGTTGTGTGTTTGTTGCGAATTCAATTTTTTCAATTAATTCTTTAGCAACAATCCATATGTTACCGTTATGATTTTTATTTTCGGATGTAACCTTTGCTTTGACATAATCAAACTCTGGATTAATCATGATTCCTAAGTTGAATGGAATTGTCCAGGGTGTTGTTGTCCAAATTATTAAGAACTCATTTTCTTTATTTTTTACTTTGAATTTTACGTAAATTGATGTATCTTCTAATTCTTTGTATTCTTGTTCATGTTTTGCTAATGCAGTTGCACATGATGAACACCAAGATGTTGTTCGTAATCCTTCATACAATCTGTTTTTATTGTGTGCTTCTTTGATTAGCCACCAGATTCCTTCGATATATTCTTTGTTAATTGGCATATATGCATTATCAAAGTCCATGTCAACTGCCAAATTTATTAAATCTTGATTCATATCTTTTGCTTTTTCAAGCGAAAATTTATAGCATTCTTGTGAAAATTTATCAAGGCCGAAGTTAATAATGTCTTGTTTAGTTTTTAATTCAAATTTTGCTTGTACTTTTCGTTCTGTTGGTAAACCATGCATGTCGTAACCAGCTCTATTCCATACATCATATCCATTCATTTTTTTGAATCTGATGATGAAATCTTTCATGGTGTTATTCCATGCTTGTCCAAGATGAATTTTTCCTGAAGTATAAGGTGGTCCTTGAAGAAAATAAAATGGTTTTGCGTCTTTATTTCTCTCTTCAACTTTTTCATTGATGTTATTTTCTTTCCAAAAATTTAACATTTCTTCTTCGTATTTTATAGAATCTTCGGTCATAAATTTCACCTAAATAATCTGAATGTTATTGTTTAAGATGTAGTTGTAACTTTTGCCTTCTTTTTCTCGTTTGATTTTCTCGATTTTTAGAAGGTATTTTATTGCTCTTGGAATTGATTTTTCATGTATGTTTAGACCTTTGTTTTGTAATTGATAATATATTTCTTTACTATTCATTGGTCTTATTTTGATTAATTCTAAAATGTTATCCATTAGTGGAGTTGTTTTTACTTTGTCTTCTTTTAGTTTTTCCATTTCAGATTTTAAGTCTTTTACTTGTTCTCTTAATTCTGAAATTAAATCTTTGTGAAAATCCATATCTCTTTTTATTTCTGCAAATGCAACTTTTAGTTGTTTGTCAAGAGTTTGAAATTTAGGATCAATAGAATTTCCAAAGATTGAACTATTTTTTAGTTGTTTCATTCTTATTTTTTCCCCTATGCTAGTCAAGAAGCTCTTTTTTTAAATACTTTTTGCTTGTTTTTACTTGTTTTTGCTCTTTTACATGTGTTGTTTTTCAAAACGATGGTTTTAAATATTTGTAACTGGTGATTTTTTTGTGGTTGCTATGAGTGTAAAGAATGTTTTAAGAAAGAAAATTTGTGATTATATTTCTAATTTGACTGGTAAAGAAATAGTTGAATCTATGGTTAAATCAACACCATCTGTTGACTTGGGAGACTTTGCTTTTCCTTGTTTTGTTTTAGGTGGAAATCCTGTTGATTCTAGTTTAGATTTGAAATCAAAAATCGAAGCAGAAATGCCTGATTTTATTGAAAAAGTTGAATCGAAGGGACCTTATTTGAATTTTTTCTTGAACAGAGTAAATTATTCAAATTCTGTTTTACGAGAAAGTAAAAATTTGAGTCATATTTCTTCAAAAAATAAAAAAGTAATAATTGAGTATTCTCAAGCAAATACTCATAAAGCTTTTCATGTTGGACATTTACGTGGAACATGTTTAGGAGAATCATTAGCTCGTGTTTTGAAATTTGCAGGTTACGATGTTACTCAAGTAAATTATCAAGGTGATACTGGAATTCATGTTGCTAAATGGATTTGGTGTTATAAGAATTTTCATTCTTCAGAAGAGATTCCTGTTGAAAACAGAGAACAATGGATTGCTTCAATTTATGTCGATGCTGTTAAACGATTAAAAGAAGGAACTCCTGAAGAAGATACTGCTGGTTTAGATGAAGTTAGGAAAATAAATCAGCATATAGAAAATCGTGATGATGCTGAAATTGTTAAATTTTGGCAAGAAACTCGTCAATGGAGTTTAGATGCATTTGAATTAATTTACAAGGATTTGGGTGCTCATTTTGATAACTACTTTTTTGAAAGCGAGATGGAATCTGAAGCCAAAGCGATTGTTAAAGAGCTAGTTGACTCTAATGTCGCAAAAATTGATGATGGTGCTTCAATTATTGATTTGGATGATCTTGGAATTTGGGTTTTATTGCGAAAAGATGGAACTACTCTTTATTCAGCTAAGGATCTTGCTTTAGCAAAACGGAAAAAAGAAATGTATTCTCCTGATATTAGTGTTTATGTTGTTGGTGCTGCTCAATCTTTGCATTTTAGACAGTTGTTTGAGACGTTGAAAAGAATTAAATTTCCAAATTCTGATTCATTGTTTCATTTAGCATATGCTGAGGTAAGATTACCTACTGGAAAAATGTCTTCTAGAACTGGACAGAATGTTTTGTATTCTGATATGAAAGAAGATGTTTGGAATCTTGCATATGGAGAAACAAAAAAACGTCATGAAGATTGGTCTGAAGATAGAATTCGTAACGTTACTCAAGCAATCATGATTGCTGCTTTGAAATTTGATATGATTTCTAAGGATTCAAACAAGATGATTGTTTTTGATCCACAGAAAGCTTGTGAATTTGAAGGTGAAACGGGTCCATATTTGCAGTATGTTTGTGCAAGAATTAATTCCTTGTTGAACAAAGCAGGAAATTCTTCAGAGTTCAAAGTAGATTCAATTTCTGACGTTGATTATCGTTTACTGTTATTGTTAGATGATTTCTATGATGTTGTCGAGGATACTGCGGATAAACAGAAGATATTTTTATTGTGTAAATACTCAGTAACGTTATCTAAGTTATTCAATGAATTTTATCATTCTTGCAATATTTCCAATGAAGAAGATTTAGTTCTAAAGAATTTTAGAATTGCTTTAGTTGAAGCAACAAAAATTGTTCTTGGAAAATCCTTGGATTTGTTAGGAATAGATGTTCTTGAAGAGATGTAAGTAACATTTGTAACGTTACTTATTGTTACTATTTCAGAATGAGTGTTCCTTAGGAAACCAAGGGGTGTTACCAATTATCTACTTATTTTAGGATATGCGTTAGGATCCATGAATACTTTCTCAACTGCAATTGCTAGACCTTTTTCGTCTTTTAACATTTTTTCAGAATTTAGTTTTGCAGAACCAATTGCAATAAGTTCGTCTTTTAATGTCATAACTGCTACAGTTAAGTCAGGTTCAATTCCTGTGTTTAATTTTGCAATTCCAGGTAAGTTTAGACTTGCACCATGGCATATTGAATTGACTGCTGAATCTCTTACCCAAATTTTTGGTAAATGTGATACTGCATATTCCATCGGTTTGATATACTTTCGTAACAATTTATCGTTACCAAGTTCTTTGTATATGCTGTATGCATCTTTTAAATCGTGAAGTGTTGCAAGATTGGTTTGTTCGTTAAAACATGCGACTTTAGTTCTTCTAAGTTCTGCCATATGTGCACCGCAGTTTAATTCTTGTCCAATATCGTGCACTAATTTTCGAATATATGTCCCTGCTTGGACACCTGTTCTAAATAAAACATCTTTATTGTCTTCGCTAATTTCTAATATTTCGTTATAGTATATTCTTCGATATCTGTACTGCCTTTTAACTGCGGATTTTAATGGAGGTAATTGTCTGATTTTACCTTCGAATTTTTTCATCACTTTCTTGATATCTTGAGTAGGAATTTCTTTGTGGAGATGCATTACGCAAACGTATTCTTTTCCAGCTTTTAGTAGTGCTTCAACAACTCTTGTTGCGTTTCCTGTGGCAATTACTAAAAGTCCTGTAACATTTGGGTCTAAAGAACCAGAATGTCCTGATTTATTTACATTAAGAATTTGTTTTACATATGCAGAAACCTGATGTGAAGTTGGTCCTTGTGGTTTGTCGACACAAATAACTCCGTAGTTTATTAGATCTTCAGTAGTTCTATTGTATGGATCGTGTCCGTAGTTAGGATTAGTTTCTTCATTTTTTTTAATTAAAATGTCTCTTTTCTTTTCTTCAAAAGGTAATTTAGTATCCATTCTACTGTTGTTTTTGATGTTTTATTTAAAAACCTTATCTATTTTGTACAATTAAGCTAGAAAAAGAGAACATTTAGTATTTTGGAGCTTTTCTTTTCTATTTTTATTTCAGCACTGTCGCCCATTAATTTATGTAAATATCTGTGAAGTTTTAGAATTTTCTTTTTGTAATCTTCGCCTAACCAATTTCCAAATCTATCCATAACATAATTAATATCTCTTATTCTTGCGTCATCAACTAGTTTATCGCTGTATGCAATTATTTTTTCTTCAATACTTGTTGGAATATAATTTTTTGGAGGCAAATCTAGCTTATTTTTTAGGATGTCTTTTTTTGATAATCCTACACCGATGTGATTTCGTGCAGTTTTTTTTGCGACTTTTAGGATTTCAATGTCTTTGATTAACTTTTCTGCCTTTATTTCATTTGCAGTTTTTAGTTCATTAGTTAATCTTTTGATTTCTGATTTTATTATTTCTTCACCAATTAAATTATGTTTTATGCTTAAATCTGTTTTTGGAGGACATTTTTCTCTTCCGATATCGTGAAGCATAGCTGCAACTTTAATTGTATTAATATCGATTTTTTTAGAATAGTCTTTTTTTCTGTTAATTTTTTGCGCAATACTTACTGCAATTAATTTAACAGTGGAACTATGATTGAGAATTATTTTCAAGATTCTCTTATCTTCTATATTTCGGTCTAGAATCTCTAGGGCATCTTTTTCGTTCATTGTTAGGGTTGGCAAACCTAGAAAAAAGAAAAAAATGGGTAAGCTTTCGAAAAGGCTTACCCCACCTCTTTTTCCAAGGCTATGGTGTGTGTTTTCTCGCTTTGTGAGTTTTGTGAAAAATTTGAAAGGGGGTTAGTTGAGGAAAATAAAAAAAATAAAAAAGACTCGTTTGCTAAGGGTTGGTTTTTGGGGGGGTTGTAAGAAATCAAGCAACGAAGTCTTTTTATTAGCTTGATAAAAAAAGTTAAAGGCTCTCAAGGGGAAGGGTAGGTCAGAAAGGATAATGTGAGAGCCTTGTTGAGTGTGCATATGATTTATTCCTTTCAGGATAAATCTTGAAGGGGGGAAGGTTGGAGGCGATCATTAAGCTGACCCAATTGTTTGGCCAGCTGGTTGTGATAGAATCGCTTAAGGCAATTCCTTTTTTACATCTTTTCAGATGTTAATTTATAGTATGTGCAACTAGTATATAAATATTGCGTTTTGTATACAAAAACGTATACTGGTGCTCTATTTAGGTTTTTGTTGTTTGTTGGCTTTAATTGTAGAATTTCGAGGTTTTAGCCTCTATTTGTGCTGTTTAAAGAAATCTTGAGCTTCTATTATGTGATTTTCGCTAATTTCAAGATTCCAGTCTTCTGGAAAACATCTTATATAATTAGGCCACTTATATCTTTCATCTAGAAATGCGATTAAACCTTTATCTTCAGCTGACCTAATACATCGACCTGCACTTTGAAGTATTTTAGAAAATGCTGGAAATACATAACCATAATCCCAACCGCGATTGAATTTCATATCATAATAATTAATTAATTGTCGTGTTTCAAGATCTGGTTTTTGGAGTGGTAAACCAACTATTATTACCCCTTTTAGGTAATCTCCCGGTAAATCAATTCCTTCGGAGAAAGAACCTGACTGAACAGCTAATAAACATGCGCCTGTTTTGTGATACTCTTTGAATTTTTCTAGAATTTCTATTTTTTCTTCTCTTGACATTTCTTTATGCTCTGCAATCATTGTTTTTGTGGTTGTTGTCATTTCTACATAAGTTTTTTTTAGTATGTCGTAACTAGGGAAAAAAACAATTGAGTTTCCAGGAATGTTATTTACTAAATCTGTACATATTTTTGCAATGTTTTTGTATTGTTCTGATGTTCTTGCTTGATATTTTGTTGTTGTTTTTGGGATGATTAAATTTAATCTATTTTTCTTTGGAAATGGATTTTTGAATATTTTTTGTTCAGTTCTTTCGTCATCAAATCCTAGCACGTCAGCATACATTTGTGTAGGTTGAAGAGTTCCACTCATAAGAATTGTAGAATGTGATGTTGCAATTATTTTTTTTGATGTTACGCTTGGATCTAAACAACGAATTGTAAGTAAAGTATTTTTTGGTTCTTTTTGTAATATTCTAATGTATGACTCGTCAGTTATTTTTTTCCAATTTTCAAGAAATAATCCTATTAGATAAATGTAAGACATAGTATTATTGTATTCTTTGTATCCTTCTCCTATGTTTAATAATCTCTTAGCAAATTCGTCATATTTGAATCTCTTTGCAGAGATTTCAATTTCAAAATCTTCTTTTCTGATTAGAGCTTCTGATGTAGTTTGATTTTGGAAATTATCTAAGTTTTTTTGTTCGTTTAATTCTTCTCCCCAGTCTTCTAGAATTTTGTTCAATGTTTTTAGTTCTTCTTCAATTTCTTCATTGTGAATTTTTTGTGATTCTTTTATTGCACGATTAATCATATTTGTAGTTAGTCTTGATGTTTGTTGGTCTCTAATTCTTTGAGGTAGATTGTGTCCCTCATCAACGATTAGAATACAATCTTCGAGCATAATTTGCGCACGTCTGAAAAAATTATCCATGACATTTTCATTAAATGCATAATAATAATCTGTAATTATTAATTTTGATTCTTTTGCTAGAGCTAAAGATATTTCATATGGACATAACTCATTTTCTGTTGCAAATTTTATTAAATCTTCAGTTGCATTAATTTTTTTCTTGATGTGTTTGTCTTCCATTAATATTTCTACTTCTGCTTTAATTGACCCATTTTTCCGAGTGTTAGCATAATATTTACAAGAATTATTTTCACGAAGATATTTGCATATTTCTGCAAAATCTTTACTATTTGCATTTTTTGCAGCTGAATTAATACACATCCATTTTTTCCCGATTATATCTGTTGCAATAAAATCTATATTGAATTTTTCGTGTATATCTTTTGCAGTCTTCATTGCAATTAGATGTTGAGTGTGTCTTGACGTTAGAAATAATACTTGTTTATTATTGTTTATTGCATAGCTTAATGCTGGTGCAATAACTGATACTGTTTTTCCTAGACCTGTAGGCGCGTGTGCAACAAGATGTTTAGAATTCATTATTGCATCGTTTGCAGATTCAATTAATGTTTCTTGTTCATCTCTTATTTTTTCGTATGGAAATAGTATTCCTTTTATTTCTTGAGGAGTTTCTTTATCAAATTTTTTAGTTTCTTCAATTTTCTCGCGCATAATTTCTTCTTCAAATTTTATTTCTGAACTAATTCTTGAATTATCTTCGTCATTTTCTTTTTCAAGTTCATTTGCAGAAGTAAATTCAAAAAGTGATTTATTTTTTGGTTTATCGTTATTTATATTTCTGAAGATATATGCCATATTTTTGTGTTAATTGCTTTGGTTTATATGTGTTGTTGATTTTGTTTCGATGTTCTTATGTGTTTGATAAAAACGTAAATACTATATATTAATCATCTAACTTTTTATTAGAATTATTTTGGATGTGTGTGAAATGTTGAATAAAAATTCCATAACTTTAGTTGAAAAGGCTTTTGAAGCATTATATCCTGATTCAGTTCTTAATAGGGATGTTGTAGTTAAGTATTACAAGAGCTTTAAAGGTTACAATGCAACTGTTAAATATAATTCAACTAAACTAGAATTTCACATTTCTCATTTATGGCAAGATATTGGTGATGAAATCAAAATTGGTTTGATACAAGTTTTATTGCTTAAAGTATATTCTAGAAAAACCAAGGTTAGAACCTTGAATATTGATTTATATGAGATTTTTCTGAAAAAGGTGAGTTCTATTATTCCTAAGGATAATCAAGATCCTTTGTTATTGGCGTCATTTGAGCGTATGAATTATCATTTTTTTAATGGGATAATGGAGCCTTGCAACCTTGTTTGGGGAAAGCGTTCAACACGGAAATTTGGTTCATATGATTTTTCGACAGATTGTATCATAATGTCTTCTATTTTTAAGAAAATGTTGCCTGAACGAGAATATTTAATGGATTATGTGATGTATCATGAAATGCTTCATAAAAAATTGAAGTTTGATTCTTCAGAAAAAGTGCGACGTTTTTATCATACTAAAGAATTTAGGGATTTAGAGCGTAAATATCCCTTATATGAGCGTTGTGAGCAAGAATTAAAGGAAATTGCAGTAAAAGGGCATTTTATTGGTGTTTTTAATAAGATATTTCCTTTTTAAAATCGTAAATTTTATAAAGTGACGCCAAATTCTGAAGGTATACGATTATTTTTCGGAGGTTATATTCATGACTATTAAACTTGTTAGTATTGGAACACTTCAAAAAGGAAATTATGTAGTGGTTGAAGGCGTAGCATCTAAGGTTACTGATGTACAGGTTTCAAGACCTGGAAAACACGGTCACGCAAAGGTTAGATTGACTGCTGCTGGTCTTCTTGATGATAAGAAGAGAGTTATTGTAGCTCCTGGTCACGACAATATTGAAGTTCCAGTAATTGAGAAGAAAACTGCACAAGTTCTGTCAATTGCAGGAACTACTGCAAATGTTATGGATATTGAAACATATGAGACTTTTGATCTTGAAATTCCTGAAGATTTAAGAGAAACTTGTGTTGAAGGTTGTAGTATTTTGTATTGGATTGTATTATCTGAAAAGGTAATGAAACAGGTTAAAAACGATTAAATGGTGATTATTAATGGCAAAATTTATTGAAGCAGAAAACCGATTATTCAAGAACATTTTTGTTTGCAGAAAATGCAAAACTAAAAGACGTGTTCCTATCATGAAAGTTTTGGCTGGGAAAGTTAGCTGTAGAAATTGTAAAAGTCCAGACTTACGTGTGGTTAAGAAGAAGTAAATGGATTATCAACTTCTTTTTGCAATTATTTTTTTTGTAGCTCTTTCAGTTTATCTTTATTTTAATAGAAGTAAATTATATCGAGAGGGTGTCTTTCCGATTTTCTATATGCTTATGCTTAAGACTAGTTTAGGTCTTAAACAAATGGACAAGTATTCTAAAAAATATAGTAAATTTCTAGATATTTTATCTAAAGTTGGTGTTTTTGTTGGATTTCTTGGAATGTTTGTAATGGCTGGAACTTTGATTTATTATTTAGTAAAAGCTTTATTAGTTCCGTCTGTTGCTTCTGGTGTTCAACTAGTTTTACCATTTAAAGTTAAAGGGACTTTTTATGTTCCGTTTTTTTACTGGCTTAGTTGTCTTGTTGTCATTGTTTTTGTTCATGAATTTTCTCACGGAGTAATTGCACGATTGCATAAAATTCCAATAAAGTCAAGTGGTCTTGCAGTCATGTCAATTTTAATTCCATTGGTTCCTGCAGCTTTTGTGGAGCCTGATGAAAAGAAATTATCTAAAAAAGATAAGATGAAACAGCTGTCTGTTTTTGCAGCTGGTCCATTTTCAAATTTGATTATTGCTTTATTTTGTGTTATTTTATTATTTGGTGTTTTTAGACCTGTAAATTCTTTAGTCTATACTAACGATGCTGTTTACATAACTGATGTTATGGCTAATTATAGTGCAAATGCTTCTGGAATAAAATCTGGTGATAAATTTGTTTCAATCAATGGTGTTGAGATAAAATCAATACAAAATATCAGTTATGCTTTGAAAGATAATCATCCAGGAGATGTTATTGAAGTTATAACTTTCGATGAATCTAATATTCCTGCTAGTGGATTTATAGAGGGTTTATCTGGAATTAATAATGATACTTTGTCAAAATTAGATTCTGTAATTAAGGCATTAAAAGTTGTAAAAAATAATAATCAAACAGTTTATTATGATTCAAATGGAGAAAATTTTGATTTGAGTGTAAGATCAAGTTCAAATTCAGATTCTTCTTATTTGGGTTATTTAGAATTACGAATTGCAATTGATGATTCTCTGATATCTAAATTAGGTAATGAATATGGAAATACTATCCATTATGTTAATTTAAGTTCAAATCCATCTAATTCAAGTTCTCCATATTTGGGAGTTTATCTTTCTGAGGTGTATGGTTTAAAATCAGGATTTTCACAACATCCTTTACTTTTCAAAGTGTATGATTGGATTGCAACTTTTGTTTATTGGTTGTTTTTGCTTAATTTAGGTGTGGGTCTTTTTAATCTAGCTCCATTAGGAATTGTTGATGGTGGACGGATGCTTCATGTAGGTTTATTGTATTTCTTACCTAAGAAACGTGCACAAAATGTATGGAAAGTTATAAGTTTATTTTTCTTGTTTATTGTAATATCTTTACTAATAATCGGTTTTATTTTCGCATAGGTTGTGAATATGATTTCAGTTGGTTTAGTTAGAACTCAGAATCCTGGTAACGTTGGCGCAGTTTGTAGAGTTATGAAGAATTTTGGTTTATCTAAATTGTATTTTATAACTCCTGAATGTGATGTAAATTCTGAAGTTGCTAGACGTCGTAGTAAACATGCACTTGATGTTTTAGAATCTAGTATAGTTAAAGATAATTTTGATTTCTTAGATGACTTTGATTTTGTAGTTGGTACTTCTGCAATTGTTGGTACTGATTATAATATTTTACGTAGTCCTGTTGATGTTAGAGATTTTCTTAAGTTTGCAAAAGAGTCAAATTTTGATTTTGAAAAATTAAATGTTCTACTTTTATTCGGTTCTGAAGGTAATGGTTTAGTTGTTGAAGAATTAAAATACTGTGATTATCTTATTACAATTAATTCTTGTTCAGAGTATAAAACGTTAAATCTTAGTCATGCTGTAGGAATTGTATTGTATGAATTTTTCTGTAATATCTCGAATGTTACTTTAGAAAGTGATGTTGAACTTGCGTCAAAGCAAGACAAAAAATTGTTAATTGATATTTTTTATAAATTAGCAAAAAAACATTTTGATGAAGAATCCAAACAAGAAGTTCAACAAAAAGTTTTAGAAAAACTAGTTGATAAATCTTTGTTGACTAAGCGAGAGTTATTTGCATTACTTGGATTTTTTAAGAAACTTTAGTCTCTTTTTTTATTTCGTCTATATATTTTTTAACTCTCTCGTTTAGAGTTGGAGTTGCTTTTTCTCCAAGACCGTAATATGTTTTTTCTGCAACAGTTCCCCAACTGTAGTCTCCATTTTCTTTTTCAACTTTTTTAATAATAAATTCGTTAAGAGTAAGACCTTTTTTTAGATGATAATATATTGATCTCATTGTACAAGAAGCAAATACATTTTTGTATATTTTGTATATTTGATATGCGTATGCTTCTTTAACAACAAAAAGTATTTCACATATATTCTGTCTGATTTTTGATTTAGTAGGTCTTCCTCTTCTCATTTTAAGCCTTCTTCAGATATGTTTTGTATGCTATTATGATTATGCTTGTTAAAGCAACACCTAATAACAGAAATTGGAATATTTTTCCGAGTTCACTCCAGTATTCCATGCATCCTCTGATAATTGTTAATATGCTACTGATGAATATTCCATTTTGGATTGTTGGAATTGTTATTTTAGCACTAACTAATATCAAGATTATTCCAATTATGATTGATAATGCGAATAGCTTCTTACTGAATGATTCCTGTGCATCGTTATACTTTAGGTTACAATCTGAGCATGTATAACTTTCAATGCATCCGTTTTCATCGTAGTTTGGCATTGCCATTAAATTTCCACAATCTCTATATTTGTCGTTAGAACAATTGTTCGAGATTGGCATTGGTTTATCAAAATATTTGTATTGGCAGTAGTCATCGTACTGCGGTCTATCAAAGAAAAGATTTGTTCCTGATAGTGTGAACAAGAATGTTATTATTGCAATGCTTACTATTAGTATCCCTGAAATCAAGGAAGATTTTTTCACTTCTTTTTTTATTTTAGAAGTTTTTTTTGTTTTTGTAACCATTTTATTTACAATACTAACAAAAATCGTATTTAAATTTTTGTTTTTTAAAAAGCTTTAAATATTCTATATTGTATTCCTATTTAAATAAAGAGGTGCTATTTTAATTGAATAAGAAAGCTATGATGGCAATTGGTACTTTGATTATATTTATTGCTATAATTTTGATTTCTGCGATTGTTGCTGGTTTTCTAATAGGAACAACTGGCCTTTTACAACAACGTTCTTCTTTAGTTGCTAAAGAAACAGAAGAACGATTGACTGCTGGTGTTGAAGTTCTTAATTTTGTTGCGAAAGCTGATGTTGAGAATGAGACCATTAATGATTATACTATTTTGACTCGTCTTAAAGCTGGTTCGGATCCATTGAATATTAGGTATGTTAGTTTGGTATTCACGACGGAGAATTATTCGTATCCAGTTTCTTTGCAAGATAATTTTTATTCAACATATGGTGAAGTTGAATTTACTGATTTTACTAATGGAACAAATTACTCTTTTTTAGATTTAGATAGTGATGGTCGAGATGAATTTGCATATTTAGATGTTAGAAATTATACTGTTGAATATTCTAATGGTTCAAATGCAACTTTTAATACTACTTATCTTGTTTTAAATTTTTCAGATTATGGTGTATATGAATTGGAAATTGGAGATTTGTATAATCTTTCCGAGAATAATACAAAATCCTTGCGTTTTGTTGATGAAAAGATTGAATTAGAAGATGCTGTTTTAGGTTTTGTACAAATTGATTCCAAAGCGGATATTAATTATACAATTCCTTTGATAACTATTACTGAATTTCCAGAAGAATGTAATTTCGATACTTTGGTTTCCAGTAATCGTTTTTGTTATGATGTTCAATTAGGGAATAATAATTCTGTTGTTGAGAAAGGTGAACTTTTTAATTTAAGATTTAGTTTGCCTGAGCTTTTGTCGACAGATGATAATTTTGAATTGCAGATTGTTCCAAAAACTGGTGCAATTGAACGTGTTAAGGGTGTAGTTCCATCCGTTATCGTATTAAAGCAAATTGTTTTATATCCTTAAATACAATTTAATTTTTTTAGTATATACTTATCAATTTATCGTTTCAATTGTTTGTTTTATAACATTTGCTTTATATTTTGATGTTGTAAAACATTCAAAAATAGAAATATTTAAATAGGTAGTATATATAAATGTATAACAGTAGGCTTATCAAGTGGTAAGTAAAGAGGTGTTTTAATGCATTTTAGGAGTGCTAAGAGAGCCGAGATGGGTATAGGTACCTTAGTCATATTCATAGCCATGATTCTCGTTGCGAGTATCGCTGCAGGAGTGTTAATTCAAACCGCAGTTACTTTACAAGGTCAGGCGTTGAGTACAGGTCGTAAAAGTGTAACTCAAGTTAGCACTGCTCTTAAGACTGCTTTTATTTATGGTCTTGAAGGTCTTGATTCTGAGATTAATGAGTATCGACAACAAGTTAAGTTGGTTGGTGGTTCTGATCCTATTAAGTTTGAGGATGCTACTTTAACAGTTGACATGTTAAATGATTCTGTGGACTTATTGTATGATTCTTCTGCTAGTTGTATTTTTAATACTGGTTACAATTCTACTGGCTCTTGGGTCGGTTGGGATAACTCGACTGCAATTGGTTATGGCGGATTCGTTTTGAATGGGACCAATAACACAGGAACTTTTGCGGTTCGTTATGTTAAACAAGGTGCTGCTTACAGAAACGGTTACTTATCGTCAGGAGATTTGGTTGAATTGTGTTATCCTGCACCAAGGTCAACTTATGAAGATGAGTGGTTGCGATTTAATGTGATTCCAAAAGTTGGATCTATTTTAACAATTACAACACAGACTCCAACTATTATGAAGAGTGAGAAAGTCTTTGTTTATCCTTAAATTAATTTTTAATTTTCTTTTAGTAATATTTATTAATGTACGATGTATTCTTTTTCTTAAATGGTGATTGATAAAAAAGCAGAGATGGGTATAGGAACTTTGGTTCTTTTTATTGCGATGATTCTTGTTGCAGCGATTGCTGCTGGTGTTTTAATTCAAACTGCGACTACATTACAATCTAGAGCGTTGGAAACTGGAAAACGTAGTACGACTGAAGTTAGTACTGGTATTAAAACAATTTTATTGTATGGTGAAAATGCATCGGTTAATCGAAGTATTCAATATTTGAGACATCATATAAAATTAGTTGCGGGTTCTGATCCAATTAAATTTGATGATACTGTTATTTCTCTTGATTTAAATGATCAACTTCGTGATTATTTGTACAATTCAAATCATTCTTGTTATGGTGCACGAAATGATGAATTTAGAATAAGATATATTAAGAATGGGACTGGTCACATAGATGGTTATTTGGTAACTGGTGATGTTATTGAAATTTGCTATGAAGCACCACGAGAAATTTTTGAAGATGAATTAATTCGAATAAATATTATTCCTAAAGTTGGTTCTGTTTTGACTTTGAGAGTTATGAGTCCTAGTGTAATGATAACTCGACGAGTGTTTTTGTATCCTTAAAAATTATATTTTTATTTTATTTCTATTGATATATCTATATCTTGTTATTTTCTTTAGTTTTTCTGTTATTCGAGATAAATATTCTTTCCCGAATCAGTCTTTTTTTTGTTTTATTTATACCTTTTTTTGCCTAAAAATTATAAAATAAAAGAAACCTTTAAATACCTGAGAACGATTCATATATAAAAGGTAGGCAGTAAATGGTCTATTGAGGTGGTTTGATGTTTAGGGGAAAGTACGGTGAAATGGGTATTGGAACTCTAGTTCTGTTTATTGCTATGATTTTGGTTGCTGCTATTGCTGCAGGTGTTCTTATTCAAACTGCTACTAATTTACAATCTAAGGCTTTAGAAACTGGTTCTAGAAGTACTAGACAGGTCGCTACTGCTGTTTCAACGGTTCTTATGTATGGTCAGGATGGTTCTGATGGTTATTTTGACGAGATTAGACAAAACATCAAGTTGGTTGCTGGTTCTGATCCTATCAAGTTTAATGATAGTATTTTAACAGTTGATACTGCAAATCAATCTGCTGATTTGGTTTATAATGCATCAGGAGATAATAATTGTACTGGAACTTTTTCTGCGGATGAGTTTAGAGTAGCTTATCTCAAGAACGGGACAAATCATATTCAAGGATACTTTAATGTTGGAGATATAGTTCAATTGTGTTATGATGCTCCACGTAATTTAGGTTCTGACGAACTTTTGCGAGTTAGTTTTATTCCAAAAGTTGGTTCAGTTATGACTGTTAGAATTACAACACCTCCTGTGGTTAGTACTGCACGAGTG
Source organism: Candidatus Woesearchaeota archaeon (assembly GCA_016938695.1). GTDB lineage: Archaea > Nanobdellota > Nanobdellia > Woesearchaeales > JAFGUC01 > JAFGUC01. The sequence goes on from JAFGUC010000006.1 coordinate 93,054, forward strand.
TTTTTGTATCCATAAATTTTTTTTAATGCTAAAAAATATTTTAGAGGGAAGGAAAAATGAGTAAAAAAGCTGAGATGGGAATTGGAACTTTGGTTCTATTTATAGCAATGATCCTTGTTGCAGCAATTGCAGCAGGAGTATTGATTCAGACAGCAACAACGTTGCAGTCTAAAGCATTGGAGACTGGTTCAAGAAGTACGTCACAAATTGGTACTGCATTAACAACAATTGTTGTATATGGTGAAGATGCATCTGCAGATAATACTGTAGAAATTTTGTATCAAAACGTAAAGTTAACTCCAGGTTCTGAATTTGTTAACTTAAACGATTCTGTTATTACTGTTGATTTGAAAAACGCGTCTACTGAATTAGTTTATAGCACTAATACTTCTTGTTCTGGAGTTGTAGCAGGCGAATTTAGAGCACGATATTTGAAGAATGGTTCTGAGCACAGAGCAGGTTATGTCGTAACTGGAGATGTTGTTCAAATGTGTTATAATGCACCATCACCAATTAGAGAAGATTCAACATTTAGAATTACATTTATTCCAAAAGTTGGTTCTGTAATGACTGTTCAAGGTACAACGCCTGGTGTTATGACAACTAAGAGAGTATTTTTGTATCCATAAGGATGCAATTTTTTAATTTATAATTATTGAGGTGGGAATATTGAATAAAAAAGCTGATATGGGAATTGGAACGTTAGTTCTGTTTATTGCTATGATTTTAGTTGCAGCAATTGCAGCAGGTGTTTTGATTCAAACAGCAACTTCATTGCAATCACGAGCTTTAGAAACTGGTAAACGATCAACCTCTGAAGTAAGTACTGCAATTAGAACAATTTTGCTGTATGGAGAAGATGCGTCTTCAGTAAGAAGTATTACAACTGTTAGACAACACGTTAAATTAGTTGCTGGTGCTGATGCAATTAAGTTTAATGACTCTGTTATTTCGGTAGATACTGATAATATTTCAATTGATTTGAATATGGATAATAATCAAAGTTATACAAATTTAAGTCATTGTGAATTGGCATCTGGTGATACTTATAGAGTTTATTACATTAAGGAAGGTTCAGGACACATCGATGGTTATATTGTTGTTGGTGATGTTGTAGAGTTATGTTATGCTTTACCACGAGAAGTTTTTGAAGATGAATTGATTAGATTTAATTTTGTTCCTAAATCTGGTTCAGTTCATACAGTTTCAGTAACTACGCCAGGAACAATGATTACTCGACGAGTATTTTTGTATCCTTAAATTAAATTTTTTTAATTTTTTTCTTTATCTTTATTCTTTGTTGACGTTATAAATTTATCAGTTTTATTTTTAAAACGATTCAAATATACTTTTTTTTGTTTGAAAATGGTTTTTAAATGAAAAGGTTTATTAATGTGTTCTTATTTATAACTGGATATATGGTTATAGGGAAAAAGGGTGAGATGGGTATAGGTACTCTTGTACTTTTTATTGCTATGATTCTAGTCGCAGCGGTAGCTGCTGGTGTTTTAATTCAGACAGGTACAAATCTTCAGTCTAGAGCTCTTGAGACTGGTTCTAGAAGTACTAGACAAGTTTCTACAGCGGTTTCTACAGTGATGATTTATGGTCAAGATGGTGCAGATGGGTACTTTGATCAAATACGACATAATGCTAAATTGATTGCGGGTTCTGACCCTGTTAAGTTTTCTGATTCAATAATTACTGTTGATACTGATAATGTATCTATGAATTTAGAGTATGATAACACTTCTACAGATTGTAGTGGTTCAGTTACTGCAGGGACATATAGGGTTTTGTATATGAAAAATGGCAGTAATCATATTGATGAATATTTTACAATTGGCGATCTTGTTCAATTGTGCTATAATGCTCCTAGAGAGATGGGTCCTGATGAACTTTTAAGGATAAGTTTTATTCCTAAATCAGGTTCTGTTCTCACAGTCCACGTTACAACTCCTGGTGTGGTTGCGTCTACACGAGTTTTTTTGTATCCGTGAATTTTTTTTAATGCTAAAAAATGGATTTTAGAGGGGAAGGAAAATGAGTAAAAAAGCTGAGATGGGAATTGGAACTTTGGTTCTATTTATAGCAATGATCCTTGTTGCAGCAATTGCAGCGGGAGTATTGATTCAGACAGCAACAACGTTGCAGTCTAAAGCATTGGAGACTGGTTCAAGAAGTACGTCACAAATTGGTACAGCATTAACAACAATTGTTGTATATGGTGAAGATGCGTCGGTGGATAATTCAGTAGAAACTTTATATCAAAATGTAAAGTTGACACCTGGTTCTGAGTTTGTTAATTTAAATGATTCTGTAATTACAGTTGATTTAAAAGATTCATCTGCAGAATTAGTTTATGATTCAACAGAACCATGTAATTCATCTGTTAATTCAACTAAGTTTTCAGCAAGATATTTGAAAAATGGTTCAGAACACAGAGCAGGTTACGTTGTAACTGGAGATGTTGTTCAATTGTGTTATAAGACTCCAAATTCAGTACGTGAAGATTCAACATTTAGAATTACATTTATTCCTAAAGTTGGTTCTGTAATGACTGTTCAAGGTACAACACCAGGTGTTATGACTACAACAAGAGTTTTCTTATATCCTTAGATAGGTGATTTTAGATGAATAAGAAAGCTGATATGGGAATTGGAACTCTTGTGTTGTTTATTGCTATGATTTTGGTTGCAGCAATTGCAGCAGGTGTTTTAATCCAAACAGCAACTTCATTGCAATCACGAGCTTTAGAAACTGGTAAAAGATCAACTTCTGAAGTAAGTACTGCAATTCGAACAATTTTGCTGTATGGTGAAGATGCTTCTGTTAATAGAAGTATTACTGATGTTAGACAACATGTTAAATTAGTTGCTGGTGCTGATGCAATTAAATTCAATGATTCTGTTATCTCTATTGATACTGATAATGTTTCAATTGATTTGAATTTAGATAACACTCAAAACTATTCTGATTTGCCAACATGTGAAGCTGCTTCGGGTGATACTTATAGAGTTTATTACATTAAGGAAGGTTCAGGGCATATCGATGGTTATATTGTTGTTGGTGATGTTGTAGAGTTATGTTATGCTTTACCACGAGAAGTTATGGAAGATGAATTGATTAGATTTAATTTTGTTCCTAAATCTGGTTCAGTTCATACAGTTTCAGTAACTACACCAGGAACAATGATTACTCGAAGAGTATTCTTGTATCCTTAAATTAAATTTTTTTAATTTTTTAACTTTTTATTTAAAGGGGAAATAATGATGTCTAAAAAAGCAGAAGTAGGTATAGGAACTCTTGTTTTGTTTATCGCAATGATTTTGGTTGCGGCAATTGCTGCAGGAGTGTTAATTCAAACAGCGTCGACGTTGCAATCTAAAGCTCTTCAAACAGGTTCTAGAAGTACTGCTCAGATTGGTACTGCATTGACAACTGTTATGGTTTATGGTGAGGATGCATTAATTGATAACAGTATTGAGATTTTGTATCAGACAGTAAAACTTACTCCTGGTTCTGATTTTATTAGTTTAAATGATTCTATGATTACAGTTGATTTAACTAATTCTTCAGTTGAATTGTTGTATAATGCAACTGCACCGTGTGATGCAACAGTTGGTTCTTTACAATTTGGTGTGCGTTATTTAAAAAATGGTTCTGGTCATATTAATGGTTATGTAGGAACAGGTGATGTTGTTCAATTTTGTTATAGACCGCCTTCATCAATACGTGAAGATTCTACATACCGAATTATGTTTGTTCCTAAAGTTGGATCAGTTATGACTGTTCAAGGAACGACTCCCGGAACAATTACTACAAGAAGAGTATTTTTGTATCCTTAAATTTTTTTAGAATTCTGTATAATTTAAAATAAAAAAATTAATTAGAAAAGATTTATTTCTTTTCTTTTCCTTCTGGAGCAACTTCGTTAATTACACTTTCTGGAATTCCATCTTCAACTAATCTTTTTCGAATTATTTTGTTGTCTTTTCCTGCAAGTGATGCAACGATGTCTTTAGCTTTTTTCAATGCTTCTTCGTGGTGTTTTTTCATTTCCTCTTGAAGGTGTTGTTTTTCTTCTTGAAGTTTTTTCATTTCTTCAGCACTGATTTCAGTTTTTCCAGATAAAATTTCAGAATCGAATTTTCCTTCGTTGATTGCTTTAATTGCTTCTTGAGCAGTTAAACTTTCAACAAGAATTCCCATGGATTGACATGTTCCAACAATTTCTTTTACTTTTTGTTTCATATCTTTTCCAAGTAGAACATCTGATTTCATTTTTGCAACTTTGATAACCTGTTCAATTGCCAAATCTGCAACTTTTTCTCTATTAGGCATTCCCGATCCTTTTGGAATTCCTGCTTCTTTTTTGATTAATTCTGCTGCAGGTGGAGTTCCAATTTTGATGTCGAATGTTTTAGTATCTTTATCAACAGTAACTTTAACTGGAACTTTCATTCCTTTGAAGTCTGCTGTTTTTTTGTTGATTTCAGAAACAACTAATCCAATGTTTACTCCTAATGGTCCTAATGCAGGGCCTAATGGTGGTGCTGCTGTTGCTTTTCCACCTTCAATTAAAACTTCTACAGTTTCTTTTGCCATTTTTATCTCCGTGTTTTAAAACGTTGGATGCCTAATGTTCTTATCATTACTGCGTTTAGATTCTTCATCGACGCATTAAGCTACCCGTAACTCTGTCTAGAAATTGTGCTATTTATAAATCTAACGTTTAGAAAGGGAAAAATAAAAAAAATTAATTGGAGATTTCGTCTCCTTCTTCGTCATCTTCTCTTCTAATTACTCTAACATTGTCTGTTTTTAGAGTAATTGGGATAGCAACAGCTGCTTCCAAGAGTTGAACGATAACTTCATCTTTAGTCTTATCAATACGCATGATTTTTGCTTTCTCACGTTTGAATGGACCTGAAACGATTTCAACAATATCGTTCTTTTGGATGTTGACTTCTTTTTTGACGATTTCTACCATGTGTTCAATTTCATGGAAATCAATTTGATTTTTAAGAAGTCCTCTTGCATAAGGAACACCGAATGCTGCTCTTTCTGCTTCAGCTCTATCTTTAGCTTCTAAAAGTACGTATCCTCTCATATTGTGAGGAAGAAGTACTGCATAAACTTCAATTCCTTTTTTTACAACATTACTTGTTAGAAAACTCATAACTTGGTCTTCTCTATTCGCAGTTGTTCTTAATGCGAAAATGTTAGCTTTTTCTTCTTGTTCCATTTTTTGCTCACAGTAATAATTCTTTAATCATTTGTAATACAAAACCAATTAGGCCAATAATAAGTATTCCTACTCCAGAAACTTTGACTATTACACCAAACTCTTCTTTTGAAGGTTTTTTAGTGATCCTAAGGACCCTTTTACATTCTTTGATAAATTCTTTTAGTGCCATTTTTGCTCTTTTAAAATCTAGCTCGGTTTTTATTTTTAAGAACTAGATATAAATATTTTTGGAACGATTATTTATAAATTTTTCTAATTAGAAACTAAATGAAAATAATTAAATGAATTCTATTCCAAATTCATCATTTAATTTTTCTTTGACTTCGCCTTTTTTAGTTCTGGTAGTGCCATATATTTGTGATGATTTAACTCCTGTGACAATTAGCATTGCTCTTATTGCACCGTTAAGATCTTCAGTTATTTGTGCTCCCCAAATTATTCTTGCGTCGTCGTCGAGTTTTTCTGATATTGCTTCAACGACTTGCCTAGCTTCATCAAGAGTCATATCTGTTCCGCCTGAAACATTAATTAATGCTCCATTTGCACCAGTTATGTCTGCATCTAAAAGTGGGTTTTTAATTGCTTTTTCAACAGCTTCTACTGCTCTATTTGCAGTATCTGATTCACCAACACCAATTAATGCAACTCCTCCGTTACCCATTACTGCTCTAATATCTGCAAAGTCTAGGTTTACTAGCCCTGCTTTAGTTACTAGTTCAGCAATTCCTTTAACTGCATTTGTTAAAATTTCATCAGCTACCTTAAATGCAGTGTGAAGTGGCAAATCTGGAGCTAATTCTAATAATTTATCGTTAGGAATGACAATTAATGTGTCTGTTGCTTCTTGCATTTTTTCAAGACCATACAGTGCATTTTCGTATCGTCGTTGTCCTTCCATCTTAAAAGGCATTGTTACGACACCAACTGTTAATGCACCCATTTTTTTTGCAATTTGTGCAACTACTGGAGCTGAACCTGTTCCAGTTCCTCCACCAAGACCACACGTGATGAAAACCATGTCACAATTGGAAAGTGCTTTTTTGATTTCGGATTCACTTTCAAATGCTGCTTCTTCACCTATTTTTGGAATTGAACCAGCACCTAAACCTTGAGTTAATTCTTTACCGATTAGAATTTTCTTTTCAGCAGTTGTGTATAGTAAATCTTGAGCGTCAGTATTTAATGCAATAGTTTCTATTCCTTCAATACCTATTTCAGAAATTCTATTGATGGTGTTGTTTCCTCCTCCACCGCTTCCTACAACTTTAATTGTAGCTCTTTGTCGTGATAGTAATTCTTTTAATTCAGCATCAATGTTTTTTGTTGCTTCATTGCTTTCTTTAAGAAGTGATTCTTGCTTTCTTTGTTGTTCTTCTTGAAAAGCTCGTTCTGTTGCAAGATTTATTATTGAATCCATTTTTCCCCTCAATTAAGAACTTAGTGCTTTAGTTCTTCCCCTTAAGAATAGTAACAGTTTACTACTATTTAAACTTTTCTTAGAAATTATTTAGCGTCTTTTTTTTCGAATACGACGCTTTTAATTTCGGGAATCAATTCAATAATTTTTTCTTCAATTTTAGTTGAAATTTCTTTAGGCAAATCTAAATTTACTTTTGCTGTTTCTTTTTCAACTTCTGTTTCAATTTTAGAATTTAGAAGCATTGTTAATTCTGCATTAACTTTTTCTTTAACATCTTCTATTTTTCTTAGAACTTTTACTTTGTATATAACGTCTTGTCCTGCAAGTGGGTGATTGAAATCAACCATAACTCTTCCGCCATTTACTGATTTGACTGTTGCAATTTGGTTGTCGACGTTAATTTGCATTCCAGGAAGTGGTCTAACGTTTTCTTTTTTAAATTTTGATGCAGATATTAACATGATTAATTTTGGATCTTTTTTTCCGAATGCTTCTTCAGTTGGAACTTCTAATTCAGTTTCTTTATTTAATTCAACTTTAAGTAATCTGGAATCGAGTCCAGGGATGATGTGATTTTCACCAATGCAAATCTTGATTGGTTCGTATCTCATTTTTGGATTGAATATTCCTTTTTCTTTTGCTAAATTTGAGTTAGTAGTATCGAAAATGTTTCCATTTGATTTTAGAACTCCAGTGTATTCTAATTCTATAAAATCTTTTTCTTGTAACATGTGAGCATAGGACAAAATGTTTTTATTTAAATTTTTTGTTTTTGTGTTTGTCCTTAATCGAAACGTTTTTATACAACATCGGAACAAATATATTTAGGGTAACCAAAATTTGAGAGGTCGGTTTTAATGGCGTACGACGATTGGGAAAGTGATGAATCTGATTTGATTGAAGATTCAGCGGAAGATCTTCTGGATAATGACGAAGTGTCTGCAGAAGAGGAAGGATTCATGAAGGGTTACAGCGATGCAGAAGAAGAATCTGATGAAGAGTCTTCAGATGATGATGAATCCGAGGAAGAACAACTGATATAGGTTCATAGAAGTTTGAGTTCCTTAATTATTTTATCAATTTTATTTTTGTCGTCTGGTCCGATAGCTAGACAAGTTACAGTTCCTGGTTCTACAACGGTTTTTCCTGCGTCTGTTATTACTGCAGTAATTATGTTTGAATCTTTAGATTGTTGATTTAGTTTGTATAGTGATTCTAGATTTTCTGTTTTTAGAACTATTTTTGGCATTCCTTGATTTCGCCAGTCTTTTACTAAATTTTTATCAGATTTTAAGACTGCTTCAACCGCTGCGTGTGCGACTTGTGCTCCAAGTTTTCCTTTAGGGAGGTTTAAGTCTTGTCTTACCACTATTACTTGCTTTAGTTCGTACATTTTTCTTTGGTAATTGAATCTTTATTTTTTAAATTGTGATTCAATTTTTTTAAGAACTTCATCAATTCCGAAGAAAAGATTGTTGCTTACCGTTTCTGCTGTAACAGGATTTCCTTGGGTTATGACTTTTGCGTGCAATTCTGCTTTAGCTGTCTTTGGGTCATTACCGTGGACTTTTTTTGCAGTTATAGAGATTTTTTCGATAGGTACGCTGTGTTCGTTGAGTTTCTTAGCGAAGGTTCCTACCATCTTCTTGACTATAATCATAGTTGACCTGTCGTAATCGGAGAAACCGCTGAGCTCAATATTTCCCCCAAGCTCTAGTATATCGTTGTTATTTTCTGCAGAGTCCATTTTATCCTCTTTATGATATTATAATGGTTGAAAAATATATAAAAGTTTCTTTTGTTTGACGGTGTTTTTGCTCATTTGATTGTTTTGAATATTAAAAAGCCAACATTTATATATGAATTTACGTTTTTATTATTCAAGAGTTAATAAGGAATGGGTGGGGTAAAATGAGAAAGTTTTGTGTATTATTTGTGTTGGTTTTCATTCTGTCTAGTCTTTCTGTTCTTGCAGAACTCGAGGTTTCAGTCAAACCAGTTCAAGATAGTATTTTTTTGTATGGTGAAGCTTCCTTTGATGTAACTGTTAAGAATTTACGTGCAGTTGAAGATTCTATTGAGATTTTTACTAAGGACACAGATTGGATTATTAGACGAAACCCTTTGGTTACAAGTATTGGTCCACATGAAATAAAAACATTTACTATGTACTTTATTCTTTCCGCATTTTCAAATCCAGGTCCAAAAGGTGTTGACATTGCTTTTAAGACATCTGATGATAAATCTTTGGTTAAGCAATTTTACATTTATGTAAGTCCAAGTGAAACTGAGGTTGATTTTAATCCTTCAGCAAGAATTTTAACTAAAATTAATAATGATGGTAAGGTTGATCCTCGTGAAAAAGTTTCATTAAAATTGGAATTGAAGAACAGAAATGCTCTTGATTTGGGTAATATTCAAATTGTTATTTCAGGTAAAAACTTGAATGCTATGAGAAATATTTCTTTAGGTCCTTATGAAGAGACTACAGAATATTTTGATTTTAAAATTGATAGTACTTTAGTTCCTCAAAAAGATTATTTTTATGTTGAATTGAAAAGAAATAATTTGACTTTCGAGGATGAAACTTTTAATTATGAAATAATTTCGTACAGTCCTTTTTTTAGGAAGGATGTTGTATCTGATAATTTTTTCTTTAAAGAAGATGTGAAAATTATTCTATCAAACATTGGTAATATTGATAAGAATGAGGAATTCAAGGTTCCAACATCTTTTGTATCTAAATTCTTTTTCAAATCAGAACCTAAAGCAGAATTTGTTACTGATGATTCTGGCTCGTTTTTAGTTTGGCATATTAAGCTTTCACCACAAGAGACTTATGAATTACATTATGTTAAGAATTTACGTCCAATTATTTATACTTTATTGCTTGGATTTTTAGTTTTAGTTTGTTATTTTGTATTTAGAAGTCCTATTGTTTTACGTAAGGAAGTTTTCAAAGTTCATAAACGAGAAGGCGGAATATATGAGCTAAAGGTTATTGTTTATGTGAAAAATAGATGCAGAAAACAGATTAATAATCTTCAAGTAATGGATAGAGTTCCACATATGGCTGAGGTTATTCGTGAATCTTATTTAGGATCAATTAAACCTGATAGAATTTTGCATGATAGTCGGAAAGGTGCATTGATAAAATGGTTGATTCCAAATATTGAATCTTTAGAAGAAAGAATAATTACTTATAAGATTAGGTCTAAATTTTCAATTTTAGGGAAACTTGCATTACCTCGTGTTAAATCAAAGTTTGTTACTAAATCAGGCAGAATACGAGTAACATACTCAAATAAAATCTCGGTTGAAAATTAAAAATTTTTTTTGTTTTTTTTTTCACAATTAATTTCTTCTTTTATTTTTTCGAAGTCAATACTCATTGTTTCTCTTAGTTTTGGATTATATAACATAGCAGCAGGATGATATATTGGAATTACTTTTACTTCTTTTTCATCTAGAACAATAATTTTTGATTTTCCGTGAAGTTTTGTAATGCCTTCTATACTTTTCATGTTGTCAGGATTACATTTTGCTAGAATTAATTTTGTTGAATAGTTTCCTAGTGTACAAATTACTTCAGGATTAATTAATTTTATTTGTTCGATTAAGTATGGAGTACATAGTTTTATTTCTTCATTATTTGGATTTCTATTTTCAGGTGGTCGACATTTTAAAATATTCGCAATATACGCATCATCTAGTGATAATCCTATTTTGTTTAGAAGTTTATCTAGCTCTTTTCCAGCAGCTCCAACAAAAGGGATTCCTTGTATGTCTTCATTTTTTCCAGGAGCTTCACCAATAAATAGAATTTTTGCTTTGATGTTTCCTTTTCCAAAAACAACATTTGTTCTTGTTTTTGATAGTTCACATTTCATGCATGTCTTACAAATGCTTTCTAGTTCCTGGATGTTTTGCATTGTTATTTTGTATGTCTTATTTTTATTAAATCTTTTTGTTTTTATACTAAATGTTAAATTATATAAATTGCACTTAATTATCGTATTTCATTATGGCAATGATGAGTGATAAGGCAATAAAAAAAGAATTCAAGGTTGAAGCTAGTGTCAATCCTGAGAAGTATTATCCTGTTGCTTTTTTAGAAAGCAAAGGTTTTGTAAGGAAAAAGTGTTCTAACTGTGGAACTTTCTTTTGGAATGTAGATTCCAGTCGTGAGTTTTGTGGTGATCCTACTTGTGCAGGTGGGTTTGATGTTGTTTCAAATAATCCTGCGAAAATAAAATTAGATTACGTTTCGGTATGGACTAAGTTTTCAGAGCTTTTTGAATCTAGAGGTTATAAGCCAATTGCCAGATATCCAGTTATTGCCAGATGGAATCCAACAACAGACTTTGTAATGGCTTCAATTGCAGCATTTCAACCTTATGTAATTACTGGAGAAGTTGAACCTCCTGCACGAAAATTAGTTATTCCTCAATTTAGTTTGAGATTTGGTGATGTTGATAATGTGGGTATTACTGGAAGTCATTTAACAGGTTTTGTGATGATTGGTCAACATATGTTTGTTGATGAATCAGAGTGGAATCAAGAAACTGCTTTTAAAGATGTTTTTGATTTTATTACTGAGATTGTTGGACTTGATACAAAAGAATTAGCAATTCATGAGGATGCTTGGGCTGGTGGAGGTTCTTTTGGTCCTTGCATGGAATTTTTTTCAAGAGGAGTTGAACTGTTTAATCAAGTTTATACTTTATTTGAACAAACGCCAGATGGAAATCGACCTTTGAAATTAAAGGTTCTTGATATGGGTTTAGGTATGGAACGAATTGCTTGGTTCTCTGCGGGTGCACCCAATATCTATGAAGTTACTTTTCCAAAAGTTTTAGAAAAGTTGCGTTCTATAACTGGGGTTGTTCCTGATTTTGATTTTTTCAATAGGTTTTCAAAATATTCGGCATTTTTGAATGTTGATGAAACTGATGATATTGATGCGGCTTGGGGAAATGTCGCAGAGAAGTTAAATGTTAGTTTAGAAGATTTACATTTGAAAATAAAACCTATGACTGCAATTTATTCTATTGCTGAACACGCACGTACACTTCTTGTTGCAATTAATGATGGTGGCTTACCTTCTAATGTTGGAGGAGGTTATAATTTGCGTGCAATTTTACGTCGTTCATTAGAATTTATTGAAGAATTTGATTGGAATATAAAATTATCTGATGTTTGTTCTTGGCATGCAAAAGAGTTGCAACCATTATTTCCTGAGTTATCAGAAAGATTGAATAGTGTAATAAAAATTGTTGATGTTGAAACAGAAAAGTTCAAACAAAGTAAAGAAAAAGCACGTTCAATTTTACAAAGAGAATTACAAAAAGGTTTGACAACAGAAAAAGTCTTGGAATTATATGATTCTAATGGTATTACTCCAAGAATGATTACTCTAGAAGCAAAATCTTTGGGTGTTGAAGTCGATATTCCAAAAGATTTCTATAAGATGGTTTCTGAGATTCATGAGAAACAAGAACAAATCCATGCGACAAATAAAGATGATTCATTAAATGTGGATTCTTCATTAGAAACTGAAATTCTTTATTTTGATAAATGGGATTTATTAGAATTTGGCGCAAAAGTCATTGCAGTTATTGAAGTTGGAGACGAAAAACTTGTTGTTTTAGATAAGACTGCATTTTATCCAACATCAGGAGGGCAACTTCATGATTTAGGTTTTTTGAATTCTAGTGAAGTTATTGATGTTCGTAAAAAAGGAACTGTTGTTTTGCATAGTGTTGCTAAATCTTCAAAATTTGCAGTTGGTGATGTTGTTGTTGGTAAAATTGACCGTGATCGTAGATTACAATTAGCACAACATCATACTGGAACACATATATTAAATGCTGCTGCGCGTGAAGTTCTTGGTGATCATATAAATCAAGCTGGTGCGAAAAAGACGGTTGAAAAAGCACATTTAGATATTACTCATTATCAAAGTATTACTGATGATGAATTGAAGCAAATTGAAGATTTATGTAATGATATTATTGCAAAGAATCTTGTTGTTAAAAAACAATTCTTCAGTAGAAATGATGCTGAGAAAAAATTTGGAATGCGGATTTATCAAGGTGGAGCAGTTCCTGGTAAACGACTAAGAATTGTCGAGATTGATGGGCTTGATATTGAAGCTTGTGGTGGAACACATTTAGATAATACTTCACAAGTAGAAGGATTAAAAATTCTTCGTTCGACAAAAGTTCAAGATGGAATTGTGAGAATTGAATTTGTTGCGGGTAACGCTGCAAAAAAATTATTAGATAAAGTTAATAATTTATTTGATGATGTAATTTCTGTTTTAGGTGTTGATAAAAAATATGCTGCTTCAAAAGCAGAACAGATTTTTGCAAAATGGAAAAAATCTAAAAAATTAGTTAAAAAGGGAGATTTTTCCGAGATGGATTGGAATTACGATCTTGTTGAGCAAGATCTTTCTGATGAAGATATTTTGGTGGAAATCTCAAAAATATTAAAGACACAAAAGGAGCATATTGTTTCAACATTGAAAAGATTTTTAGTGGAAATAGAATCATTAAAATGAAATTATCTTATTTGAAATCAAAATTGAATTCAGATTTTTTTAGTGTTTTGGAGTCAAAAGGATTGGATGACTTACGTCCTTGTCAAGAGAAGGCTATTGATTCTGGCCTTTTGACTTTTGAAAATATTTTAGTGTGTTCTCCAACAGCATCTGGTAAAACATTGGTTGCAGAGATTGCTGCATTGCAATCAATTTTGACAAAACGTGGTAAGGCCATTTATATTGTTCCACTTAAGGCTTTAGCAACTGAAAAATATAATGAATTTACTAAACGTTATGGTCATTTGATAAAAATTGGTGTTTCAATTGGAGATACTGACTCGAGTGAATCTTATTTGTCAAAATATGATTTAGTTATTACAACTTCTGAAAAATTAGATTCTTTGATTAGACATCACACTCCTTTTTTGGATGAGATTTTTTGTGTGATAATTGATGAAATTCATTTGCTTAATGACACTGAACGTGGACCAACACTTGAAATTGTTATAACTATTTTGCGTGAATTGTTGAAAAATATACAATTAATTGGTTTATCTGCGACAATTGGTAATGAAAAAGCTCTTTCTGATTGGTTGGGTGCAAAATTGGTTCACGATACTTGGCGACCAGTAGAATTGCACGAAGGAATAATTTTTGACGATGTAGTTGAATTTTATTAGGATTTTATCTTAAAATTTATAAACTTCTAGCGGGTTATTTGTATTATGGTTGTTAGAATTATTCTTGATACTAATTTTTTCATGATTCCTAAAGATTTTAAGGTTGATATTATATCTGAATTTGACAAACTTTTTGGTTTGAATGCATATGAATTGTTTACTTTCCAAGCGGTTTTTAGTGAATTGGATTCTTTGTTTTTGAAGCTTAGCGGTTCTGAAAAACAACTTGCTAAGTTAGGACGAACTTTTTTGCAACATCTTCAAAAAACGAAAGGTTTAAAAACAATATCTTCGAACAATGAGTTATATCTTGATGATGCTCTTATTAGTTTTTTGACTAATCATAGCGATTATTATGTTGCTACAACAGATAAGCAGCTTCAGAATAAGGTTAAAGAGTTGGGGGCAAAGGTAATTTGTGTCCGCCAAGGTAAATATTTAATGGTTAAGTGATTGGAGGATTTGTTAATATGTTTTACAAAGTAAAAATCAAGGATCATATTCGTGTAGCACCGGAATTGTTTGGTGAGGACGTTAAAACAGCTTTACTTAAAGAAGTTAAAGCTAAGTACGAAGGTTTTATTTCAAAAGATTTGGGTTTTGTAGTTGATGTTCTTGATGTATCTAATTTTGGCGAAGGAGTTGTTATTCCTGGCGATGGTGCAGCATATTATCACTCAGAATTTGAGTTATTAACTTTTAACATGGGTCTTCAAGAGGTATTATTGGGTCGTGTTAAAGATTTACAAGAATTTGGAGCATTTTTGACAATTGGTCCAATTGAAGGTATGATTCACATTTCACAAACAATGGATGATTTCGTTTCATTTAGTAAAGATAAGGTTTTGTTAGGTAAAGATACTAAACGAAGTTTGAAGGTTTCAGACCTTTGCAGAGCAAGAGTTATTGCAGTTAGTTTCAAAGACCAATCAAATCCAAAAATAGGTCTTACAATGAGACAACCAGGATTAGGAAAACTAGATTGGATTGAAGAAGATTTGTCTGGGAAACCAAAAGCAAAATCTTCTTAAAACAAGAAGTCTTATCTAATTTAAAAGAGGTGAATTAAAATAATTGATATCACTAAGTGGATGACCAAGAAGGTTTATACTGTACGACCAAGCGATTCGATTCGAAAGGCAATTAAGATGATGGATTTGAAAAACATCGGTGCCTTAGTAGTTGAAGAGGATGGTGAACCTGTTGGAATAATTACTGAGCGTGATGTTATTCGCCGAGTTTTGAATAAGAACAAGGACCTTGATGTTACTTTGGTTAAGGTTGTTATGACTCATAAAGTTTTTGCGGTTGATGTAACTGCAACATTTGTTGAAGTAACAAAATTAATGATTAAAAATAATTTACGACGAGTTGTGATTTTGAAGAGCGGAAAAATTGCAGGAATTTTAACTGCATACGATGTTGTTCGTTTCATGGCTTCATAAAAATAATAGATGGTGTTAAAAAATGGCAAAGAGAGAAGCTTGTAAAACATGTAATTTGTTACTGGATGATTCCGGTGCTTGTCCTATATGTAAGAAGAGAAGTGCTTCACCTAATTGGACAGGAAGAATAAATGTAATTGACGCAGCTAAGTCGACAATTGCACAGAAAATGAACCTTACAGTAAAAGGCGAATATGCTATTAAGGTTAAATAAATTTTTATTTTTTGATTTCAAATGGCTAAATTCTACGTATTAAATCACGTTACAGGTAAGTTTTTGTTTGATGGTAATCTTGATATTGTTAAACAGATTAATTCTGATTCAGATTTACCAAATCCTGCAGATGATGATGTTTATTTTTTGAATGATTATGATTTTGCAGAGAAAAATGGATTTAAAGTAAATTTTGATTTAACACGTGTTGGAAAATGTCTTTCTAAATTAAAATTCAACCAACAAGAAGTATTTAATTTTTCAGTAGAACGAACAAAGCGTTTAATTAGAAAATCTGTGTCTAAGGATATTTTAATTATTCAAGCTGTTAATTCAATTGATGAATTAAATAAATCAATAAACTTGTTGAGTAAAAGAATTCGTGAATGGTATTCTTTATACTTTCCAGAAAGTTCTGAAAAAATAGAAGACCACGAAAAGTTTATTAGAACAATTTCAACTAAATCTCGAGAAGAGCAACAGAGTTTTTTTAATATTGCTGATAGTATGGGTGCAGATTTATCTGAATCTGATGTTACTGCAATTTTAGATTTAGCAAAAAGTATTTCTTCTTTATTTGAACTTAAGGAGAGAACAACTGAATATGTTAAACAGGAAGTTAACAAATTATGTCCTAATACTTCGTTTTATATTGGTGAACTTATTGTAGCAAGAATGATTGCTGTTTCAGGAGGTTTACCAAAATTAGCAGGATATCCTGCATCAACTTTGCAATTACTGGGCGCAGAAAAAGCTCTTTTTAGATTCTTAAAAGATTCAAAACATAAAAGTCCTAAGTATGGAATTTTATATCAACATTCAATCATGTCAAAAGTTAAGGCGAAAGAACGAGGAAAAGTTGCACGAACTCTTGCTAATTTTATGGCATTATCGTTAAAAATTGATGTTCATAATCCTGTTTTAGATAATTCAAAATTAGAGATAATCTCAAAAAGCTTGAGGAAGTATTTAGAATGAAGTTAACTCAAAAATTTAATAGAGTTTTTGTAGACGTTATGCATAAATTGTATACAGTTACTGAACATCCTAAAAGTGTTTATGGAGAATCTGTAATTTACAATAAAGAGCGAAATTTACGAATGTGGGATCCAACACGAAGTAAATTAGGAGCTGCAATTGTTAAAGGCGTTTCTGAGTTAGGATTTACTGTAAATAGTTCTATTCTATATCTTGGTTGTGCATCAGGAACAACTGTTAGTCATGTTGCCGATATTGCGCGTGATGGTGTTGTTTTTGCAGTTGATTTTGCACCAAGAGTTATGAGAGATTTAGTTTATTTAGCAGAAGAGCGAGGAAATATTATTCCAATAATTGCAGATGCTAATCATCCTGAAAATTATTCTGATGTCTTGAAACAAGTTGATTTTGTTTTTCAAGATGTTGCACAAAAAGAACAGGTTAAAATTTTTATTAAGAACGTAAAAATGTTCCTGAAACCAGGGAAATTTTGTATGCTGAGTTTGAAGGCTAGAAGTATTGATGTTGCAAAAAAACCAGGAATTGTCTTTGAAGAAGTGCGAGCTATATTAAAGAATGAACTTAAGATAATTGAGTCAAAGAATTTAGCTCCTTTTGAAGCAGATCATATGATTTTTTTATGTAAATATGAATAAAAAAATTTATCTTCTTAATTTTTCTGTTTCTAATGTTGTTCCTGTTGTTGAAATTGCTTGAATTTCATATTCTTGAAATACAGGAAAGAATGTAAGATCTATACTTTTGTAATCGTCAGTGATTTCAGCAGGTTTACCATTATAAATTTGTGTTGGTGCGCCAAAGACATCATATCCTATTATTTGGAGTCTGTCTGCTAAAGTACTTATTGTTCTAACTTGAATTGAATTTTGTGTTAAAGTTGATTCTATATAATTAGGTTTAGGAAAGATATATTCAACTGGTGTTGATGTTCCTGCAAGGAAATTTTGTCCTTGTGCATTTCTTAAAATGACTGCAACATCTAATGTTACTCTGTCTTCGCCACCCGTAAAGAACATTTTATTTTGGATGACATCTTCTTGAGATTCTTGGTAAGTTCCATTAGTGTAGATTATTCCTTGTCTAATGTCGTATGAATCTAATAAAGATGGTTTTAGTGTTATTTGTGTTGTTCCATGTGAATTATTGTATTCGACACTTTCAATTAAATCTGCGATGTCTAAGCGTCCATCAATTTGTACTGGGAATAATTTCTTTAAATCGTCTTCGTATCTTTTGAAATTATCAACAATAAAAGGATCATCTGTTTTTGGTGGAACTGTAAAAGGATCATAACTTGTAACTGTATCGTCAATTGTTGAATCTTCAGGATGATAATGTTCGATTAGTCTTCTATTTTCTTTTGAAAAGTCTTCTACGATTGTTACTCTTTCTTCAAGGCTTGTAATTCTTTCTTCGTGATTGTCTAATCTTGCAGTATTTTGTTCAACTTGATCTTTTACTGTTACACAATCTTCTTCTAGTGCAGAAATTCTATCGTCTTGAACTTTTTGTTCAGAATTGTATGTTTCAGCAGGTACAAATTTTTCATTTGCTTGCTGAATTGTTATATATTGGTTTTGATTATTTTCTAATTGGCTTAATCTATCTTTTGTGTTTTTGTCATTAAAATATAATCCAATTCCACCAGCAATTCCTGCTGCTAGTAATACGATAGGAATAATTTTATTCTTCTTTTTAGATTGATCTTTAGCCATGATTACGTTACTACTGAGTGATAGTTTATAAATTTTACTTTTCTGCGGTGCGTAATCGATAGATTTAAATAGATAACTTTGAGAATATCTTTAAAATGAATGACGATTTATCTAGCGAGGAATTTGGTTTTGAAGATGATGGAGACGATTCTTCAGTAGAAAACAGGCGTGTTAGGCTTCCTCGTCCTCCTCAAGTTTTTGGCATTTTGGAACAAAGAGTAGGTGGTTCCAGGATGAAAGTTCGATGCTTTGATGGTAAGAATAGACTTTGTAGAATTCCAGGTAGACTTAAAAGGAAGTTATGGGTTCGTGAAGGTGATGTTTTGTTAATTGAGCCATGGGAATTTGGCGGTGATGAAAAAGGAGATGTTGTTTACAAATATCGTCCTGTTCAAGTTGATATTTTGAAGAATAAGGGTTTATTAAAGCAAGATAATGAGTTTGATGAGTTTTAATCTTCTTTAGTATTTAGTTAAAATGGCAGTTTCCAAGGTGTCTCGTGGTTCTCGCGAGAGTGGTGTGAAAGGTATAGATAAAATCCTTAAGAGATTATCTGAATTGAAAAAGTTAGGTTTAAATCTGCCTTCTAGAAAAGTTTATTTTGTTAGAGCTCCTATTTTTAGACGAATTTTAGCTTTTATTGGAGATTTATTTATTTTTGATTTTGTTACAAGTCCATTAAAAAATGTTATATATGGACATTTTACAAGTCCTTTTACTTTTGCAGGTTCTTATGCATCATTATTTTCATATGGTGTGGTCTTAAGCTTTTTATTTTTCTTGTATAATTTTTTGTTCCAGTATAAGTTAGGACAGACACCTGGAATGATGTTATTGCAAATTAGATTGATAAATTCTGGAGAGATTGTTGATGCTGTTAAAATGAAAACAAAAACAGTTGTTAATGCTTTTCCTTCATTTAATCAGATTTTTTTCAGAAATATTATTTTTGTTCCAGTATTTCCATTAGTTTTGATGTGGGTTTTTGACCCTATCTTTTTGGTTTTCAAAAAGGAAAGATTAAGTGATAGATTTTTACGACTTGGTGTTGTACAAGAAATTTATGCATAATTTTTCTTTAATAAATATTCAAGGGTGATTATATGGTTCAATTTAATGGAAAACGAATGGCGTTTATTGGTATTGTTTTAGTTGTTATTTGGATTTTAAGTTCTATATTTGCTAATCTATTTATTTTGAATTCAAAGAATTATATTGATCCATCGTCAAATGTTGGTTTAATTCATGTTGATGATGCAATTACTTCATTAAATGATTATAGTATTGTTCGTTCAGAAAATATTGTAGCTCAAATTGATTTGTTATTAGAGAATCCTAATATTGAAGCAATTTTGATTGAGATTAATTCTCCGGGAGGAACTCCTGTTGGTTCAAAAGAAATCGTTGATGCAATTAAACGAGCACGTTCTAAGAATGTTACTGTTGTCAGTTATATAAGAGATTTAGGTGCTAGTGGTGCATTTTGGGTTGCTTCTGCATCAGATTATATTTTTTCAAATGAATTAAGCATTGTTGGTAGTATTGGTGTAACTGGATCTTATCTGGATTTTTCAGGATTGTTGACAAGATACAATGTTAGTTATCAACGTCTAGTTGCTGGTCAGTATAAAGATGTTGGCACACCTTATCGATCTTTGACTTTAGAAGAAGAATCTATGCTTCAAAAAAGGTTAGATCTTATGCATGAAATTTTTATCCGTGATGTTGCAAAAAATCGAAATATGAGTGTAGATGTTGTCAAAGAGTACGCAGAAGGTCAAGTCTTTTTAGGAATTGAAGCTAAAAAAATGGGATTTGTTGATGCGCTAGGTGATAAACACGATGCTTTGAATTACATTGAAAATATTATTGGTATAACGCCAGTTGTTTTTGAGTTTGAAGAAGAATCAAGCATTCTAGATTTCGCAAAGAACTTTGTCAAATACGGTAATTCGGTAAGTGTTGACGGTTCAAGAATAAATTTAGAATAAAAAAATTATTTTTTCTTTCTTATTTGCATGTTTGTTAGAACTCTTAGTTCTCCATAGACTTTTTCTAATAAGCTTTCAATTTTTGCTAAGTGGTCGTTTGAATCTCTTTGAATTGAAACAAACTCCTCCTTTAAATCTTCATTAGTGTCAGAGATTATTATTAAGAATATCAATGTCAACCAAGAGAATATTGCTACAACCATAAACCAGTTTAGATATCCTTCAGCTCGGTATATTTTGTCAATAAGGTAGAATCCTATTACTCCAACTGCAATACCTACAATTAGTAATAGCTTTTCGAAAAAGTTAGTTTTACGTAGATTAAACATCCAAAGCACCTCTTTTTAAACAAGTTAAGTTGTTTGTGTTTTTAATATTTTCTTTTTAATTGGTTAAAACTGAAAAAATGTATATAAAAAATCCTCCAACATAAAATATCATTCCATAGCCTAAAGCAAGAATTGTGAATATTCCTGGGATTGTAGCAGATATGCTGAATAAGTAAGGAATGTTTTCTAGATAGTAAAAAAATATATCTGAAAAATATAAGAAGATGTAATATCCAAAAAATCCTGTGGATATGAAAAAGGTAAATATGTCTATTAGAGGTTTAAATTTTGTCAGTGTTAGAATTGCAAAGATTATTCCTACAATTGCTGTCACTATTAATGTACTTTCTATGGTGTAACTGCTGTTTACTAGAATCTTTTGTGTGATAATATCAATTCCTCTTAGACTTTCATTTCCTAATCTTTGGAATTTGAATAGTGGTGCAAATATGAACACAGAAATACATGCATAAAATATTATTAGAAAGACTTTATTGAAGTTTATATTTTGTTTTTTAGAAATGTTGTTCCATATGAATGCGGGAATTATCAGGAATGAAAGTGTTGTGAAAATATTTGCAAAGTATGCTAAAACAAGGGTTCCTGGGTTTGCTGTTGCAGTAATTTCTGTTGATAGTAATGAGATTATTGGTTGATGTGGTTGTAAGAATTGTCCAAAATAAAGATCATCATGAATTGAAAATAGATATGGAAGCATGAAGTTTCCTACATCAGTTAGTAAATGTAATACAAGTAGTCCCGTAATTCCTAGATATATTTTTTCACTTTGAAAGAGATTTACAAATTTTTCATAAAATTCTTCTCCCATATTTCCTAATTTGTAAATTAGATTTGTTGTTTTTAGAACGTGCCTGTATCTAAATGCTACGATGAAATAAGACGCAAGACCAACCATTAAAAGTGGTGCGTCAACTGCAATTGCAAGCCATTCCATAATCAGGTTGAATACAATATAAAAAAACCCAAAAACAACAAGCAGTATTGATAAAAATCTAAATGTTTGTTTTAATACATTTTTAGTTGGTTTTCCATGTTCGTGAATTATGTATAATGTACTTGGTGAAAAAATTTCTAGCTTGAAAGTCATAATTAGTGCTAGAATAATGAGTGAGATAAATCCAACATTAATTAGAGATATTTCAAAGAAATTACTATTTGCTAAAATTAGTTCATATAGATTTCGTAGTGGACCTTTTGATAATTCTAATGCTACTTTTGCGTATGAAATCATGTTTTTTGTAATAAAACAAAAATATGATAATATTAGTGCAATATCATACCATTTATGTTTTCTTCCAAAGAATATTTTTGTTGGTGAAACTTTATATAATAATATTCCAAGTCCAACCCAAGATATTATTTTTTTGGCATAATCTAAATCTGGTGGGATAACTTCTAGAAAATCTATTACGTTTAGATAAATCAAAAGTACAAGAATGGTTTCTTCTATTCCTACACCGAATTTTTTTCCAGTACCCATTGGTATACTTTAGGAATTAATCTTTATTAAAGATTCTTAGTTATTTAATAGTGAAAACAGGTTTTGAGAATTATTTTACTTTGTATTCTTTGACTTCTATTGTGTTATTATTTTTTTTTCTTTGTTTTTTTGGAGTTATTTTCTTGATTTTTCTGGTAATTATGCTTATCAAAATTAAAATTATTATAACTGGAAAAAAGAATATTATAAGTTTGAACATCAAATATAAAATTATTCCAACAATAATTAGAAGAATGAGTAAAGGGATATACATCCGATTTTTTGTTATTATGATTCTCACTTTATATAGTTAAGTGCAAAGGTTTAAATTTATTATCATTATTTCGTAATGGATATGGATGTATGTAGAGAAACAATTTGTAAATTGACTAATTCAAAACATGTCATGTTTACGCGGCGTGGGAATAAAGCAATAGATTATGCAGTTAAATTTGCAAAAGAACAAGGATATTCTAAATTACTCATTCCTCATGATGGTGGCTGGTTACATTATCCAAAAGTTGCTGAGAAATATAAATTGGAATTATGTCATGTTGATACTGTTGATGCTTTATTATCGTTAGATGATTTACGAACTAAGGTTGATTCTACTACCATTGTTTTATATCATTCACATGGAGGATATTTTGCAAAGAATGATGTTCCTGAGATTTTCAAGATATCTAAAGAGAAAAATGCGTTTGTCATTATTGATTGTAGTGGTGCAGTTGGTCTAGAGTATGTAGATGAAAAATATTCAGTTCTGTGTAATGCAAATTATGCAGACTTTGTTGTTTCATCATTACGAAAAAATAAACCTGTGAATGCTGATGGTGGTTTTGTTGCAACAAATTTAGATATCAATTTTATTGGTGATTTTTTTATTGATTTTGATTTGCTTTTGCAAAGACTGCAAATTCTTCCTCATCGAATTAATTTTTTAGTTGATACTGCTAATAAAATAACAGATGAATTAAAAGTAGATTATGAAGTTATTTCTGGCGTTGATTCTCTTGTAGTTGTCGTCGCGTTTTCAGATTTAAAAACAAAAGAAAACATTATAAAGTATTGTGATACTCATAATTTAGAATACGAAATTTGTCCACGTGAGATTAGAGTTTTACGTGATGCAATAAGTATTGAAGTGAAACGATTAAAAGAGGAGGAGAGTTGAGAATGGAGTTTAGAGAACCTAATTCTATGGATGAATGTCTTTATTTTACTAATCGTGATGATCCAAGTGTTGGTCAAATAAGAGCTTGGGTTTTAAGATTAGATTGTCCAAAATGTAAAAAAGGTAAAATGGGAAAACCAGTTGATTCTAAAACAGGTCGACCAAAAATAAGAGCAACTGAATATGTTTGTTCTGATTGTGGATATACTGAAGAAAAACTTGAACATGAAGCAAAGTGTACAGTTATGATTGATTATACTTGTACTTGTGGCCATCATGGTACTGCAACAACAGAGTACAAACGAAAATCTTGGAATGGTATCCCGTCCTACGTTTTTGTTTGTGGTGGTTGTGGTAATAAAATCGGTATTACAAAAAAAATGAAGGGTGCTAAGAAGAAATGATTTTTAATTTTTTTTTAGGTTTTTTTACTAAAAAACCCATAATTGATATTGACTATTTGCTTACACATAGAGATAAATTTTTCATAATTGATTTACGTTCTAGACAAGAATTTTTTGATTCTCATATTGTTTTGGATACTAAAGCTAGAACAATGAATATACCTTTTACATTTTTTAATAAATTGTGGGTATCTTTGATTAGATTTAAGCGAAAAAGAATATTATTATATGGTTCTAATTCAAAGGATGTTTTTTATGCGTATAAACTTCTAAAGAAAAAAGGATTTTTAGTTTTTATGCTGAAAGGTGGATTTTTAGCATATAAGAAAAAAATGTATTTTTAGGTGAAAAATGGATTTTAAAAAATGTGGTTCTAAATTTATTTTAAGAATTGATAAAAATGAAGAATTGGTTTCAATTCTTATGAATTTTTGTGTTGAAAATTATATAACTTTGGGTAGTGTTTCTGGAATTGGTGCGACTAATAAAGCCGTTTTAGGTTTATTTGATGTCAATAAGAAACAATATTTTTCTAAGGAATTTAATGGTGATTTTGAGATTGCGCCAGTTGTTGGGAATATTTCAACAATGAATGATAAAACTTATCTTCATTTGCACGCTAATATTTGTGATTCAAATCAGAATTCTTTTGGTGGACATTTAAATTCTGCAGTAATTAGTGCTACATGTGAGCTTTTTATTGATGTCTATGAAGGAAGTGTTGATAGAGAATTTAATGAAGATGTTGGTTTAAATTTGATTAAATTTTAGTATTTAGTCACTAAATTTATATATTACTTTCTAATTTTTCTATGAATGGTTAAAAGAACATTAGTTACAAGTGCCCTGCCTTATGCAAATGGGCCTATCCACATGGGTCATCTGGTTGAATATATACAAACAGACGTGTTTGTTAGAAGCCAGAAAATGATGGGTAAGGATCTTATTTATTGCTGTGCGGATGACACTCATGGAACTCCTATTAGTATTAATGCTGAAAAAGCAGGTATGAAACCTGAGGATTTTGTTGCAAAATATGCTATTGAACATCAACGTGATTTTAAGAGTTTTTTAATTGAATTTGATAGTTTTTATTCAACAAATAGTCCTGAGAATAAAGAATTTTCAGATTTAATTTTTTCTAGATTGAAAGAAAATGATGATATCTATGAAAAAGAAGTTGAGCAGTACTATTGTGAACATTGTGGAAGATTTTTACCTGATAGATATGTTAAAGGAAAGTGTCCTAAGTGTGGAGCTGAAGATCAGTATGGTGATGTTTGTGAAAAATGCAACGGAACTTATGATGTAGTTGATTTGGTAGAACCTTTTTGTGTTAATTGCAAAGGAAAACCAGTACGTAAAACTTCAAAACATTTATTCTTTAAGTTATCTAAATATTCTGATTGGTTAAACACTTGGTTAAATTCTGCAAAAATTCAGCCAGAAGTTAGAAACCAGATCTTGAATTGGGTAAAAGAAGGATTACAAGACTGGTGTATTTCTAGAGATGGTCCTTATTTTGGATTTCAAATTCCTGGAACAGATAAATTTTATTATGTTTGGTTGGATGCACCAATCGGTTATATTTCTAGCACAAAAAATTATTGTAATTTAAATGGTCTTGATGTTGATTCATACTGGAATGTATCTGGAAATCAAGATGATTCAGATTCAAGAATAATTCATGTTATTGGAAAAGATATTGTGTATTTTCATCTGTTATTTTGGCCTGCGGTACTTCACAGTGCAAAAATAAAATTACCAGATGAGGTAGTTGTTCATGGATTTTTGACAGTTAATGGAGAAAAAATGTCCAAATCAAGGGGAACTTTTTTATCCGCACAAGAATTGTTAGAAATGGTTAAACCAGAGCATCTTAGATTTTTCTATGCTGCAAGTTTGAATAAAGTCATGACTGATATTGATTTAGACTTAAATGAATTTAAAAATCGTGTCAATAACGAGTTAGTGTCAAACATTGCGAATTTTTTCCATCGAAGTTTTTCATTTTTATCTGCTAACTTTGAAGGAAAATTGGTAAAACCAGATTTGGATGAAGTGACAAAAACTACTGAAATTGTAAATTCAATATTTGAAAGTTATTCTAATTTTGAATTTAGAAAAGCAGTTTCAGAAATATTGAGATTATCTTCAATAGGAAATTCATATATGCAAGCAAATGAACCTTGGAAATTGATAAAAGAAGATCCAGATAAAACGCAAATGGTTTTATCAACATGTGTGAATATTGCAAAGAATTTAGCGATTTGTTTAAAACCAATATTACCTGAATATGTTAAAGCAATTGAAAATCAATTAGGTGTTTCAAGTTTAACTTTAGCAGATTTGGATGTAATTATTGAAGGTTCAATAAAAGAACCTGAAGTTTACTTTAGAAAGATTGATGATTTGAGGATAGGAAAAATGAAATTTGATTTAGATTTAAGAGTTGCAAAAATAGAAAAAATAGAAAGACATCCTGAAGCAGATAAGCTTTATATTGAGCATCTTGATTTAGGAAACGGCGAAAAAAGACAAATTGTATCTGGACTTGTTCCATATTATTCTGCTGAAGAATTAGAAGGCAAAAAAATAATATTGGTTGCAAATTTAGAACCTGCTAAGCTTCGTGGTGTCATGAGTGAAGGAATGTTACTTGCAGGTGAAGAAGGAGAAACAGTTGGAGTTCTTTTTGTTTCTGATGCTGAATTAGGAACTAGTGTTTTACCTGCTGGTTATGAAGCTTCAACTGAATTGATTAACTATAAACAATTTACAAAAGTTAAGCTTTCAGTTAAAGATGGTAAAGCAATGTTTGAAGATAAAATTTTACTTGCTGGTACTGAAGAAGTTAAGGCAGAACGTGTAATTAATGGAAGTGTTTCATAAATGAAAGTTTTGTTGGTAAGTGGTTCACCTCGACGTGGTCAAAATTCCGAAAAAGCTGTTGAATTTTCTCGGAAGTTTTTGGAAGAGTCTGGTGTAACTGTTAATTCTTTTTTACTTTCTTCTAAAAAAGTTGATTTTTGTGTTGCTTGTGATTATTGTAAGAGTAATTCTGGTTGTGCAAAAAAAGATGATTTTTTGGAATTTAGTGATTTGGCATTTAGTTCAGATGTTATTTTATTTTTTAGTCCTGTTTATTTTGGTAACGTTACTGGTCAACTTAAAGCATTATTTGATCGAGCGAGAGTTTTACGTAAAGGTTTTCAACTAGAAGGAAAACTTGGTGCGGGAATAGCTTTAGGTCATAGTCGGAATGGTGGTTGTGAAACAACTTTAGATTCTATTCACCATTGGATGCTAATTCAAGGAATGAAAGTTATTGGCAATTTAAGTCATTACGGTGGAACAATTATTGATGATTTTTCTACCGATGAAATTGGTCGTGAAAGTTTACTTGGTGTGTTAAAACAATTGATATGATGGGGGTTTTAAATATGAAAGATTTACATCCAAACAAGATTTTAGAAATGATTGAAAATGGTGAGACTGTTTCTCCACAACTAATAAAAGAATATGTTCATCAAAAGAAATTAACTTATGATTTAGTTTATGCTTCTTATGCAGTACGAGATAAAATTCAAGAGTTGAATTCAATTGATTCTCGTCTTGATGTTGAAAAGTTAGGTTTTGTTTTTCAAGAACCTGATAATGTTTATTCTAAAACTGAAAAGTTAGAAGCAAGACTTAAACAAAAAAGTGATTTTGTTTTAGACGGTTTAATGTCTGGTCAGTTTGATTCTTCCAATGAGTATGTGATTTTATGTCATAAAGAGCATTATATTTCTTGTGATGATTTATCAGTTGCTTTGGAATTAAGAAAAAGTCAGACAGATGGTCTTGCGAGTAGATTGTGATTAATTCATATATTTGAATTTTTTATTATGATATAATTTTAGCAATTCGTTGTAATTATTTTCATTTGTTTTTTTTATTTCATTCCAATCTTTATTTTTTGTGTTGTAATTATATGTAATTGGAATATTAAAAAAAGTTTTTTCAACTTTGATTTTTGTTATTCCATATTTTTCATAATTATCAAATGCATCAGAACCGGGTCTTATTCCGAATAGAAAAATTTCTATTTGGTTGTTTTTATTCCAATTATTTGTAGTAATAAAATTCTTTGTCTTTTGGAACATTTCATCTGTTTCATTAATAAATCCAGTCATATAAAACATCAATGTTTTGATGTTATATTGGTGACATTTGTTGATTATATTTAGTGCTTCTTGTGCTTTGTGTGGTTTTTTCATAGCATGCAATATTTCGTCATTAATATTTTCGAATCCAAAAAAAATTAGTTTGCATCCTGTTTTTTTAAGAATCTTGAATGTTAATTCATCATAACCACTAGGATTGTCTTGCATATAATAATTTATTCTGAGATTATTTTTTAATAATAGTAATGCAAATTTTAAGAAATATTTTTTATTCTTTACAATTACATTGTTGTTATTATAAAAAATAAATGCTTTTGGATTGTATTTTTTTTTTAAGTATTTAATTTGTTCAATAACTGTTTCTAATTTTTGTGTTTTTATTTTTTTGTTGTGATCGGAGCAAAAACTGCAGTTAAAACCACATCCTTCAATAAATCTCATTGGAATTGTTAACTCAGAGTAATCATTTTTGTCATAATCGTCAAAATCTGGAATTGGAATGCTTTCTGAAATATTTTCGTTTATTTTTTGTTTAAGTTCAGTTATTTTGTTATTTTGTTTGTAATAGATTTT
This sequence comes from Candidatus Woesearchaeota archaeon, assembly GCA_016938695.1. Taxonomy (GTDB): domain Archaea; phylum Nanobdellota; class Nanobdellia; order Woesearchaeales; family JAFGUC01; genus JAFGUC01. The sequence goes on from JAFGUC010000006.1 coordinate 121,466, forward strand.
ATTATTTTTTGAGTTATGTTTTAGGCTTATTTTGTTAATGTGATTTAATATATTTTCTACTGTAGTAAACCCCTCTCCTTGTACTAAGAAATCAATTTCAGAATTAGTTAAAATTTTATTGTTATAATTAAACATTGATCCACCAAAAATTATATTTTTTGTTGGGTATTTATTTTTGATAATTCTGCTGATTAGTATTGAGTATCCTAATGTTTTGGTACTCATGATTGAGAATCCAATATTGTTATATTTTTCTAAATCTATTTTTTTTAAGATTGAATTTATTATGTGTATGTGTTTTTTTTCTAGATTAGTATATTCTAAATTCTTATTTCTTAATTTATTTACAATTTCTTCTATTGTGCTGAGTTTTAATTCTTGTTCTTTGGTGAAATTTAGATGTTTTTTTATTTTTATTCCAAAATCAAAACATTTGGCAAAGAAAATTGTCTTGTTGTTTATGTAGGATTTAATTGTTGAAATGTTTAATGGAAATGTTGTTTGATTTGGATAGCAATCAATTAAGAGAATATTGTAATTGATGTTTTGAGACGGTTCTTTCATTGTTTTCTGGTATTTTTTTAATTTATTTATTTTACTTTATTGTGGTTGTTATTAATAAGTAGTAAAAACAGAAAAGTTTATATATGTAAAATTTGGTTTTCTTTTGTTGATTAAAAATGCAAGAGAAAAAATCGATAATTGACAAACTTAGTGTATTTGGTGTGTATAGTTCAAATATGTTTCCTCCTCCTGCAGAAACTCTTCCGCATGTAATTCCGTTTGAATTAACGACTGGTTGTAGTTATAATGCATGTAGTTTTTGTAATATGTATGAAACTAAACATTCAAAATTGAATTTCAAAGGTTTTAAGAAACACGTGGATAATGTTTGGAACACGTTGGAAAAGATTGGTGAACATGAAACAATTGATGACTTGACTCGAATCTTTATTGGTTCTGGTAACGCTTTGTGTGTTGAAGAGCATCTTTTGCAAGATGCAATTAATTATTCTATTTCATCATTTGTTAAACATGTTGGCAGTACTCCTAAAAGAGTTGCTATGTATGGAAATACTCGAGACATTAATTTTCAAGGTTCTAGAGCTTTAGATAGACTTAATTGTGGTGGAACTTGTGGTAACTGTTCCATTGGAAAGTTTGGAGAGAAGGTTTCATTAGGATTATTATATTGGGGAATTGAGAGTGGTTCAGATGAGGTACTACAATATGTCAATAAGGGATATAATCAAAGTGACCTTTTTATTGCTGCGCATAATTTGAGAAGTTCTGGAATAAGATCATCAGTTATGATAATTCCTGGTTTAGGTGGAAAAAAATATTTTGATTCTCATGTACTTGAAACAGCAAGAGTTTTGAATAAATTAGAACCTGAATTTATTACTTTTATAGGTCTAGAGAATTTTGCGAATTGTGCTTATTCTAAACGAATAGCTACAGAAACAATGGAAAGAATAAATCGAAATTTGAAATCACATGAAATTGTTGAGCAGACAGCACAAATAATTGAACGTTTAGATTTTGATTCGATAATTGGTATTCATGGACGGGATGTGCATCCTATTGGACATAATCCAATCGTTTTAGGTTCAATTGAAATGAGTCCTAATCCAATATTTGATGAAGTTTCTCCTATAAGTATTGCAAAGAAATTGAGAAAGAAAAATTCAAGATTGAATCTTTTTAGAGGAAACTAGGTTTTTATCATGAAATTAGCACTAACTGATTTATTGAATAAGGCTTCTGAAGAATTTGAAGACGATGTTGATTTTTGGAAAACAACTGGTCGTGTTATGGATTTAATTATACCTAAAACGCCAAAATTGATGTTAAAAGATATTTCTAAATTAGTTACTGGTAGATATTGTGGAATTTTTGAAGATTCTGTTAGATTATTATATCCTACTTTAATTTACAAACAATTAATTGATGCATTCATAATTGATTTAGAGAATGATAATGAACATTCAGTTGGATTGAAGAAGAGTATGAAAACTTTATGCAAGTCTTTGTATACATATAAAGATTCAGATGCAAATGATGTTGTTGAGTCTATTGAAGATTCTTTGAAATATTTACCATTCAAGTTTTATGATAAACCTATGACTGCTATATGTGATAGTGCATCTTGGGAATGGTCAAATCCTGTTTTTTTAGGTGATACTGTTGAAGCAATTTCTGATAAATTAAAAGACTCGTATAATGTTTTTAATAATTCAGGAATTTATTTCATTCATACCGGTAATGGTGGAATATTGCCTGGACTAAGCATTGAAGCTATGCTTGAATCAGAATTAAAAACAATGTTGGGTATTTCAGTTCCAATTGATTCTTATGTTGTCAGGCTTTCGGCTCACAAAAAAGACGATAAAAGTCCTCGATTTACTCAATATGAAATCGATATGATTCGTGATGAATCTAATGATAAACAAGTTATAATTTTTGAAGAAGATGTTTATACTGGACGAGCGATGCGAATACTTTGTGAAACTTATGTTCATGAATTAAAACGTGATGATATTCTATTTTCTTGTGTTGGAATGAGGCATCCGTTTAATGTAACAACAGGTTATTGTGAATCTGCTGGTATACATTCTTTAGATGCTGTAAAGAAATAAAAATGGGCCCTCCCGGATTCGAACTGGGGATCTTCGCCGAGTCGAGGCGACGTTATAGCCACTAAACTAAGAGCCCATATTAATATTTACTTTTTTTGAGTTGAGTTATTTAAAAGTTTTTTGCTTTTGTAAGATTTAAATAGGTGTTTTGTTTAATACTGGTCATGTATACTGAACAAGACGGTAAAATATTTATTGCATATGTTAGAGATGTTCTTCGCTCAAAATTATTTCTTAAGAAAAAATCTTTAATTTTGGATAATACAGAAAAACGTGGAGTTTTTGTAACTATTACAAAAAATGGAAAACTTAGGGGTTGTGTAGGTTTTCCTTATGCTGTTTTTCCCTTAAAACAAGCTTTGGCAGACGCTGTTGTCTATGCTGCTTTTGAAGACGGCAGGTTTAGCCCTATTACTTGTGATGAATTTAATGATCTTAAATTTGAAGTGACTATTTTGAGTAAACCACAGGAGTTCTCTTGTAAAAAGGATGAATTAGTTTCAAGAATTAAAGTAGGTGTCCATGGTTTAATTGTAAAATTGGGAGTATATTCAGGATTACTTTTACCTCAAGTTGCAACCGAGTATAGTATGACTTCATTAGAGTTTCTTGAAAATACTTGTATGAAAGCAGGTTTATCAAAAGATTCGTGGGAAAAAGAATCTTGTCATGTATATTCTTTTGAAGGACAAATTTTTCGAGAATAGATAATTTTCTTTCTTTTATATATTGAAAATTAACCGAAAGTTATTTAAATTTATAACCTTATTTAAAAAGCAAGGTGATTGAGCCATGGCAGACGAATTTGAAATAATGCCTGAGAAAGAAATTTCTGATCTAAAGAAGGAACTTAAAGAGATTAAACAGAATCCATTGGGCGATAATGAACAAAGTTCTAAATTGTACAAAACTATGGATAATTTAAATGAATCCATGAGTAATATGCTTAATTTATTTAAAATTGCAGCAGACGGTATGAAAGCTGAAGAACAAGAAGAGTTATTCTTGGCAGAAAAGATTAAGCCTTTGTTTTCGAAAGTTGATCAGGTTATTGAGCAGAATGAGAAAATTGCGAAGGCTTTAGTTGCTATTGCTGACATGATTGATGAGTTGAAGAATAACAAGGTTGTAAATCCTGTTGATGAACTTAGAAGTGCAGCAGGACTACCACAACAAAATTTTCAACAACCAAGTTTTAATCCTAATATGAATCCTCAGTATAATCCTCAACAACCACAACAGCCTCAAAGGTTTTCTGCTCCACAGCAACAATCTATGAAGCAACCTAGTTTTGGTTCTGATTTGGGTCCATTGCCAGAGGATTTAGGTTTAAATTCTGGTTCTGAGGAAGGAATACCTGGTCCATTTTTAGATGATTCTAAGGATTTGCCATCGTTTTCAGATTTTTCAGGAAATAATCCTAAGATGGGAATGCCTAAACCACCAGTTCAAGATACTGATCATGGATTTTCAATGAGTCATGTTCCTGAGACACAACAATCAGGAATGAACTTTGGAGGAAATTCTGTGCCGCCACATTTTGATTCAAAACCACCTGAGAAAAAAGGTTTATTTGGTTTGAAAAAGTAATTTAGTTCAAAATGGTATCTTTGTTTGATAAATCTGATGAATTGGGTAAGAATGAGAGTGTTTCTAATTTGACTAGTTCAAATCCTAGAATGAAAAAATTCATGAAACATTTAATGATTGCTTCTGAGAAATTGATGCAAGTTAATTCTGCAAAGAGTGATTTGAATAATAAGCTTCATGAGATGCGTTCTTTTGTCAAAGATGCTCCTGCAAAAGAAATTCGTTCTAATTTTAATGATCATGTTGAAGAACTGATGTCAAAAGTAAATTATTTGGTAGATGCTGAAAAAAAAATATTAGCAGTTTCACCAACTGCAGTTACTGCTTCTCAATCTGAATTGTTTAACAAAATTTCAAAACTAGAAAGTGAGTTAGGTCTTTTACGAGAAGAAAATTCTAAAATTGATTTACTGACAAAAACAATTAATGAGTTGCAACAAAAAATAAGTTCTCAAGACATTAGAAAAGAAGAACGTGAAAAACGAATGGAAGATCTTGAAGTTAAAATAAGAGATAGGGTTGAAAAAACTGCATCTGAACTAGATGAAATTGAATCCGTTCTTCAAAATCTTTCTGGAAAATATGATTCTTTATTGAAATCAGGTTCGCATTCTGAAGAGGAACTTTCAGTTATAAAACAAAGAATTGATGATTTGAAATTGAAGCTGGAAGTTAAACGACAATGATTTATCTTTTTCAATTGAGTAAAGATGATTTAAAACTTGCTGAGGAAGAAATTTTAAGTCTAATTGGAAAAGAAGTAAAATATTATGTGGATGATTCTGTTCTTGTGGTTGCTGATGACATAGATTATAAAGAATTGGCTTCTAGATTGGCGTATACAAATACAATATATGAATTGATTTCTCCTTTTTCGAATGATGGTATTGAGTATTCTAATCCTGAGTTCGTTGAATTTGTGCAAGAATTTTTTAAATCAGGTGGATCTTCTGCTGATGGTTCGGTTGAATATAATGAACATCCTTTTGATTTTTCAAAATATTTCTCTCATAAATTTACGACATTTGAATTATTGCCTACTTATGAAAAGAATTATTCTTTTAAGAAAGTAAAGTTACGTGGGAAAAATAGTTTTTCTGTTGATGAAAAGATGTTTGCAAAATTTATTTACAACCGACTGTGGTCTGAAAATGAGTTAGCAAAAAAATGGAAAAAAGACAAAAAAATTGTAGTTGATTTATCTAACGCTGTAACTAGATATGAGCTTTTAATTTGTGAAAATGTTTCTTATTTTTGTAGACATTTAGTTGATACAGATAAAAGTTATAATCTACGTAATACTCAATATCTTCCTGCGCGGCATCCAAGTTCTATGAAATCAAAACTATCTAGAGCTTTTGTAAATCTAACTGGTGTTAAGAAAGGCGGTATAGTTTTAGATCCTTTTTGTGGTATTGGAACTTGCTTAATTGAAGCTGGTTTTATGGGTGTTAATATAATTGGTTCTGATATCAGTCAAGAGATGCTTGATCGTGCTAAGATTAATTTTGATTATTTTAATTTGAAATATGACTTGCGTCAATGTGATGCAAGACAGGTAAGTGTTAAATGTGATTTTTGCGTTGCAGATTTACCTTATGGAAAAAATACACGAAACGTTGATGATTTGAATTTGTTAACTTTTGAATTTTTAATTCATATTTCAAAACTATGTGATGTTATTGTAGTTGGTCTTCCAGATTTTGTAGATTGGAAGAAAATTATTGCAAAAACACCTTGGGAAGTCAAATCAAAATTTACTTATTATTTGCATAAGAGTTTATCAAAAGTGATTTTAAAATTGGTCAAGAAGTAATTACCACTTTAAAATACTCAAGAAACTATTTAAATAAAAAATCTTATATGTTTTTTAAAAAGAGGGGTTAAATCATGTTTGGTCTAGGCAAAAAAAAATCAGATGCATCATCTTCTTCTGTTGACAGGTTAGAGGCTTTGAAACAACAGTTAGCCGATTTAAAGAGTAAGGAGGCAGAACTTGATTCTAGAACAAAACAGCCTCAGGTTGCAGCAGTTGCAGAATCTCAACCTCAAGTTTCTCAAAATAAGGTTTCTATGGAAGTTACAACTGATAATTCTGAAATTTCAAAGAATGAAGAAGTTGTAGTTCAAAAGAAAATAATTCCGTCTGAATTGAATGATGAACCGCCAATGGTTGTTAAAGGTTCAGAGTCACAATCAAGATATGTTGGTTCCGTAGACGGTGTTGTGTTAGAAATAGGTGCAGGAATGAGTTTAAATCTTCCAATTCGACCTAGGATGAAAATTGATGAATTTATAGAAATTGCAGAGCGAGTTAAAGCATTATCTGCATTAAATTTTGAAGAACGCTGATTTGAGTTTGTTTCATCAAAAAATTTAAATACTCTGACGCATCAGATAAAATTTATAGGGCTTGTTGATGAAGAATTTCATCATTTGAGGCTTTAGTAAACAATAAAAATAGAAAAAAGGTGGTATTATATGAGTGACATGCTAGTAGTTAAGGCAAAAATTAAAGATGTCGTTAAAGGCGCAAATGTAGCTGGAGATTTTGCTGAAAGTTTAAATGATAAAGTTGTTGAGCTTGTAAAAGCAGCAGTTGAAAGAGCTAAAGCAAACGGCAGAAAAACAGTTATGGGTAAAGATCTTTAATCATTCCCATTTAATTATTTTTTTACTATTTCTAAAAGATTTGACTTTGTAATGACTCCTAGAAGGTCATCTTTTTCTTTGATTACGATTAACGGATAGAATCTTAATAACTCTATAATTATTGACTCTGGGGCGTCATGCTCTATTACTGGAGGTGCAGAGACCATTATATCTTTTGCAGTTTCGTGTTTTTCTTTAGATAAAGAGTCAATTATTGAACTTTCAGTTATTAGTCCAATTATGTGAGTATCTTGAACTATGATTTGTGATAATCCGTTTGTTTTCATGATTTCAATTATTTCTGAAATTTGTGTGTCTGGTTTGACAGAAACTATTTTTGGTGTCATTAATTCTTTGGCTGTTCTTGAAATCTTATTCATAATTGAATTTATTGCATTAGATATTTTTTCCATATTTGAAAAAGATGGATCTATGCTATTTGATTCAATTTTTGCAATTAGTGATTGAGAAACATTTGCTTTGATTGCTAAATCTTTTTGTGTTAGATTAAGTTGTTTTCTTATTTTTCCTAAATCTTTTGGATTAATCATAATTTAATTAGAACAAAGGTTGTTTAAATTTTTTATTTATTTTCTAATTATTATGAATGTAATATAACCTATGTAAGCTAAAACGAAAATTGCAGCTTTTCTTTTTTGAAATTCATGTTTTCTTCCAACAAACATAGATAAAAATAGAATCGCGGTCATTATTGCTGAGAAACCCATATCTGTCATCATGAAGTTTTGTATTTTGAAAGGTTTAATTATTGCTGTTATTCCGATAATCCAGAATGTGTTAAATATGTTTGAACCAATAATGTTTCCAACTGCAATATCTATTTCCTTTTTTCTTGCGGCAATAATTGATGTTATTAATTCTGGTAAGGATGTTCCGATAGCAATTACGGTTGCTGAAATTAAGAATTCAGATAGACCTAATCCTTTAGCGATTATACTTGCATTTTCAACAGTTAATTTTCCCCCAAGGAAAAGTCCAGCTGAGCCAACAAGTATTAAAATAATGTCTTTTCTGAGCGTTAATGATTGAATTTTTTCAGTTGATTTATCTTTCTTAGCAGTTTCTAAAATATAATACAAAAATATTGCAAAAAAGCATAATAGTATTATTCCATCTTCTCGTAATAAGAATCCTTTTTTTGAAAGAGCTATTAGTGATATTGATGCTAAAAGTGCAAAGGGAATTTCTTTCCAGACGCTTTCATGTTTTACTTTTATTACTGCAATTAATCCAGTTATACCTAGTACTAAAAGCAAATTTGCAATGTTGCTTCCAATTATGTTTCCTAATGCAATTTGTGGAGTATTATTGAATGCTGAGATTACGTTTACAACTAATTCAGGCATTGATGTTCCAAATGCAACAATGGTAAGCCCAATTACCATATTAGAAATATTCAATTTCTTGGCAAGTGAAGAAGAACCATCTACTAAGAAATCTGCAGATTTAATTAGTGCAGCTAATCCAACAATCAGAAGTATTATGCTTAGAATCATTTTGACCTCAGAAAAAAATTTGATGTGGAGAAAGGGATTCGAACCCCAGTAAGCACTAAGCTAACAGGTCCTAAGCCTGTCCCGTTTGACCGCTCCGGCATCTCCACATTAAAGAACTTAATTCTTTTTTAATTTTGCAGTTTTTCCGAAACCACAGCTTGAACAAATTTTTGTTGATTTGTGATATGTGTGATTACCGCACCTTCTGCAAATGATATGTGTTTTTCCGCTAGAATGTTTTCCTTGGGATGCTGTTCCTTTTGACATTTTCTTTTACCTTTTTTATATGATCTTAATTAATTTTCAGGTGATAAAATTGTGATTGTATCTCCTCTGATAAATACTGTACCAAGTTTTCTCTTAAGTTCGCCTTCAAATCTTTCTTCAGCGTTTTTAAGTACTATATTGATGTGTATGTCGAACGCTTCAAGGTCGCCTACGTACTGTTTACCGTTCTTTAATTCAATGATTACTCGTTTATTTCTTGATCTGTTTAATGCGTCTAGTGGTCTTGATGGTTCCATGAAAACACCTCGGATATATGCAATAACTTGCAGTATTTTGGTTAATCAACGAATACTTTATAAATCTTTCTATATCTGGCTAAGATGAAATAACACAATTTGTAGATAATTTTTGAAATTATTTTTTGTGTTTTTTATTAAGTTCATGTTCATTAATTTTTTTAAAAGGTTAACTAAAATGAGATACAATCACGTAATTGTTCACTATGGTGAAATTGGAGTTAAAGGAAAAAATAGAGACTTTTTTGAGGTTAAACTAGCTGAGAATATAAAGTCTGTTCTAGGTACTTCTTTTTCAAAGGTTTGGCGATTGATGGGTCGAATCGATTGTGAATTAGTTGAAGATTACGATTATGATTTGGTTTGTGATAGATTAAGTAAAGTTCCGGGAGTCGTTCATTTTATTTTTGCATTAAAATCTGATTTCTCAATGGATGACATTAAGAATAAAACTGCTAAATTGTTAGAAGGTGTTGAATTTTCAACATTCAAGGTTTCAACAAGACGATCGAATAAAAGTTTTAACAAGAAATCAAGTGAGATTAATGTTGAAATTGGAGATTTTATTTATGATAATTTTGGCCAGAAGAAAGTTCAAATGAAAAATCCTGATGTTACTTTGTATGTTGATGTTTGTGATAAAGCAATATTTGTTTATTCGCAAAAAATCTTGGGCGTTGGTGGACTTCCTGTTGGTACCAGTGGAAAAGTAGTTAGTTCGTTATCTGGTGGAATTGATAGCCCTGTTTCATCTTTTTTATTGGCAAAGCGTGGTTGTAAAAATGTTTTTGTTCATATTTTCAATAATACTATTGAGGGTGAGAAAGTTCTATCTAAAATATATTCTTTAACTGAACAATTGACAAAATTCCAGATTCATTCTAAATTGTATATAGTACCTTTTTCTGAGATTCAAAAAGCAATAATTGGTATTGTTCCAGGAAAATATAGAATGATTATTTATCGAAGATTCATGATGAGAATATTAAATCGTGTTGCAAAACGTGACGATGCTAAAGCAATTGTTACTGGTGACAGTGTTGGCCAGGTTGCATCTCAAACGTTAGATAATATTACTTGTATTTATGACGCTGCAAAGATTCCTGTTTTAAATCCATTAATTGGAATGAATAAAGAAGAGATTGTCACAATTGCAAAGAATATTGGAACTTATGAAATTTCAATTATTCCGTATCCTGATTGCTGTTCTTTCATGATTCCTGCAAGTCCAGAGACAAATGGTTCTTTAGATAAAATAAATGAAATTGAATCTTTAATAGAAAACATTGATGATTTAGTAAACAAAAGTATAGAACTTGCAACTATAAAAATATTTGAAATTTAGTTTGAACTTGTTGCTTTTTTGATTTCAACAATACAATCTGTTTTACAGAATGATTTCTCGATTGCTTCATTTGTTTTTTTAAGAGTTTTTTCAGCTTCTTTGAAATCTATATCAGTAATTGTTATATTGTAATTCCCGCCACCATTGTAGGTTATGTTAATTGAATCACTAATTTTTTCAACATTTTTTAATGCTTTTTTGATGATTTCAACACCATCTGGAGCGTATGAAGTAATTGTTAGATCTTCTTTTTTCTGAATTTCCTTTGGTTTGTTTCTAAGTTTTATGATTTCTAAAAGTTCTGGAATGTATTCTTTAGGAATACCTTGTTTTTCTAGAACACTTTCGTCATTTATGCTTTCTAAGAAACAATCATGAAGATATTCATAATCTTTTAGAACGTGACCTGAAATTTCATCATAAACTTTTTTGTTTTCTTTTCCTAATTTTGTAGCTAAAAGTTCAACAATTTTTTCAGCAAGAACTTCTTGCTTGATTTCATCCATTTTCATTCGTCTTTGTCCTTCTGAGACTCTTCTTAATGATAAATCGATGTGTCCTAATTTAGGATGAATTTTAAGAACTTTACAAACAACAACTTTTCCTTCTTTAACGAAATCGAAAATGTTTCTAATTCGTCCTGGAGAAATTTCAGAAATGTGTATCATACCGCTTTTGTTTGAATATTCATCCAATTTTGCAAAAACGGAGTGATATTGAATCTTTGTAATAGTACACAAAACTAAATCTGATTCTTCTGGTGCACCATTTTTTGTATAAAACATTTTATTAAAATTAATTTAAAACTTCAAGAATTCTTGCTTTAACTCTGCTTTTTCCGCCAGTTGGTTCGCATAATTCTTTACCACAAACAAGGCATTTTACCTCTGTTGTAGTTTTTCCAAAAGTAATTTGTTCATTCTTACATTTAGAGCATCTTACTTTTATGAATTTTCCTTTAGGTTCTACTGTTGTCATTTATACCAACTCTACCTTTTTAGTTCTGATTCCTTTTGATTGTGAGTGTGTTTTTTTACATTCATTACATTGGTATCTAAGATCTGTTTTTTTAGTAGTCTTTTTACCAGTCATTTTGAATTTGTTAATAGGAGGTTTTGAACCGTATTTACCTAAGTTTCCAACTCCTTTTCCGAAACCAGTTCTTGGTTTTGCAAATTGTGAAAGAGGATGTGCTGAACCAGGAGTTTTCTTTTTAGCCTGAGTTACTTTGTGTTCTGTGTGCTTTTTGCAGTAAGGACAAAGTCTTTTAATCGCTTTTGGAACTTTCATTGTTTTCACCGATAATCATAATAGATTTACTTTATTGTGTTGAAAAGGCACCTCTTTATAAATGTTTTGGTCTGTGCTTGTTTTATTAAGAATTTTGTGTTTATTTTTACTAGTTACAAAAATTTTTGTAATCCTGTTGTCTGGTAGAGTTCAAGGTATTGGTTAGGTACTTGTGAGCATTCATTGTTTTTTTTGCAATTTGAGCAATATGGAGAGTTTCCTGCGTTAACAACTTCGAGATAATATGTCCATTTTTTGTTTTTTTGTGGGAGTACACATAACGGTATTTTTTCAAAATCAAAGCTTGTTTGAGTTGTGTTTAAGTAGATTAACATTCTTGATATTTCTGGTTTAATTTCTTCGTATGTTGGCATAACTTCTGTTGGATTTTCATGTTTGAAATCAATTAATCCTGATGTTCGAGTTTTTGTTACTTTGAGATTTTCAATTAGATATTTTTTTATTTCTGTGAGTTTTTTGTAATTTTGTTTGCAGATTACTGTGTTTACATTAATTGATATGTTGTTTTCAACACAATTTCTTATTCCTTGACTTGTTTCTTCAAAACTATTTTTTGTTCTAGTTATTTGTTCGTGAAGTTCTGGTGTGTCGCCATGTAGTGATGTATATACATGTGTTAGGCCTTTGTTGATTAAATTTTGTAGATATTCTTTTGATGCTAATTTTCTGCAGTTGGAAGTAATTGTGAATTGCAGTCCTTTTTCAAAGGCAAAATCAATCATATCAAGAAAATCAGGATTTGTTGTACATTCTTCACCACAGAAATTCACGAAATCATATTCATTTTCTTTAATTTTCTTTTTGAATTCATTTAATGTAGTGTATTTTACTCGATGATTTTGTGTTTGGAAACAAAAAATGCATTTATTATTGCATTTGTCAAGAAATACCACATATCCTTTAAGGTTGTATAGATATGAATTTTTTTTGATGAATATTGCGTGAATTTCATTTTCTGTATTTTTATTAAGATTAATTAATTCATAAAATCCATATTTTTCTGCTATTTGTAAAATTTCACTATATTTGATGTTATTTCTGTTTGCCTTTATAATCAAAAATTTATTAACATCAAGAAGAGAAAATACTTTTCGAAATATTTGATTGAATGTTTTGAATATTTCTTCTGTTGTAAGATCTTCAATGAGTGGTCGGCAAATAATTATGTCAAATTTTGTATTGAATGTATTGTAGTTTAGGTTATCTATTGATTGGTTTTTAGTATTTTCAATTTCTAAATATTTGTTTATTCTTGAAATTGTTTCATTATTATCGATACCGTATGATTGAAATCCTATTTCTTTTAGGAATTTTACAAATATTCCTATATTTGTTCCAATGTTGAGAATTTTTACATTTTTTCTTTTTATTTTTAATGTGTCAATTATCTTTAAGATTAGTTTAATTTCAGTAGAATTATTTGAAATTTCTTGTTTTGTATTTGTTATTTCTTTAATTGTATTAACGTATTCTTTTAGAATTTCTTTTTTTATTGCTGTAATTATTTCTTTCGAAGAACTAATTGTATTAGGATACTTTTTTATTGCTTCTTCAATTGAATTAAATTCAACATTTTTTATTTTAATTGTTTGTTTTGAGTTTTCTAGAGTTTCGGCAATTTCTTTTATCTTTTCTTCAATACTATTTTCCATCTTAAATTTCATCTAGAACTTTTTTTATTTTTTTTGCAGTGTTTTCCCACTGATAATTATTTATTATTGTTAATCTTGCATTCTTTCCAAGTTTATCTCTTAGTTCTGGATTTTCAATAAGATGTGCGATTTTGGTGTATAATGAATATGCATCTTTTTTCTCGAAGAAAACTCCATTTACACCTTTTGTAATGTAATTTTTAATGAAACCAACTTTTGTACTGATAACTGGTAGTCCGCAGGACATTGCTTCCATTACTGTTAATGATGTTGTTTCAGTAAGTGATGGCAAAACAAATATGTCCATTGCTTGATAGTATCTTGTTGGATTGTTTTGTGCATCTAGAACGATAACATTTCTTTTTGTTCGTAAAAAGTTTTTCTGTGATTCTAGACCATTTCCAACAATAAGAAGAATTGTTTTTTCGTGTTCTTTTCTTACACGTACAAACGCCCTATAAAGTGTCATTAAATCTTTTTCTCTTGCGATTCTTCCAATGTAGCCAATTACTGTATGATCAACAGGAATATTGATGTCTGTTTTTGATAATCTTTTATTTGGACTTTCACAGAATTTGTTAGAATCAGTTCCTAAGTGGACTATTTCTTTTTTTGGTCTTATTTTATTCCATGTAAATAATTCAGCAACATCTACGCTTGGCACTAGTATTTTTGTGCATCTGTTATAATGTCTTCTTGCTTTAAATTTTACAATGGAGTTTATTTTTTTTCGAAATATACTTCCTATACTTCTGGAAACTAATTCCCATTCAATAGAATGTACGTACGCAATTATTTTTTTGCGCATTTTTTTTGCAATTTTAACACTGTTGGTTCCAATTGGTCCCATTGTTTGTGCAAAAACAATATCTGATTCTGCAATTAATTTAGATAAAATTTCTTTTTTAGGAATTGCAAAAGAAATATCTGAAATTTGAAGAAATGTTTTGAAATAGATAATTTTAACTCCTTCGATGTTTATTTTATTTCCAGGGAAATCAGGTGCAACAACAGTAATGTTAAAATTTTCTTTTATTTTTGGAATTATTTCGTATAAGAATCTAGCAATTCCGTCCCATCTTGGTAAAAAACAGTCTGTTGCAATTAAAACATTTCTTATTTCTTTTTCCATTTTATTTGATTCTACTAAATTCTTCGGCGAATCTAAAACCTTTATTTAATCCATTCATGAATGCTCTAATATATACTACTGGAGTTAGTTGTACTAATGCTACTTTTTGGCTCTTAAAACATTTGAGTGCATCAACTTTTTTAGTGAATGTATTTGTTATATCAACAATTAATTTTGGAGAATCTCTTTTTCTTATAGTTAATGGATTCCAGATGTTAAATGTATAAATTTCTCCAGTAAATTTTATTTCTTCAATTGCTTGCATAACAATGTTATGAGTTATTTTGTGATCGTAATAAATTACATCATCAAATGAATGGGTAAATATTTTATCAGGATTTATTTTTTTAATATAAGCTTTTATTTTTTTTACTATGTCTGGATTTTTTTGAACGTATTTTTTGAATGCGCCATCCCAAACACCAATAAATTCGGTAGATTCTGTTCCAACAATTTTTCCTGCGCTTTCTGATTCTTTTATCCTTATTCCTTTGATTTTATCTTCTTGTAACCATGGATGACTACTTTCACCAAATGAGAATATTAATGTATGGACTTTTTTACCTTCATTGGTAAATTTGGCAATAGTTCCACCACAACCAATTATCTCATCGTCAGGATGTGCACAAATTATTAGAATTTTTCCCGATTTTTCTGCCATTTTTATTTGTTTTAACAATTATTATTAGTTTATATCCTTTTTTGTCTACATTGTTATTCTTTCTTTTATAAATCTAATAGAAAATATAGAATTTACTAGAAACAAAATGCATCAATTGGATACTGAGACCTAGAATTTTGTTTATAGAATTTGATATTGTGTTTCGCTAAAGCTCAAGCACATTCAATAAATAAGAATGCACCGACCGGGATTCGAACCCGGATAGACGGCTTGGAAGGCCGCAATCATAGCCATTAGACCATCGGTGCGCTATCTTATTGACAAAATACGCTATTTATAAATTTTTTTGTTTTTAAAGTTTTATTTATGTATTTCATAGTTAGTTTTTTAAATATATCGCTTTAGTATTGTTGTAATGTCTAATCAAGAAGATTATAATCAGATAAAGGAACTTGAAGAAAAGATTGGTAGTACAAAGTATAATAAACGTACTGAACGTGCTATTGGTTTGTATAAAGCTAAGCTTGCTAGGTTAAAAGAGAAACAAGAGCAAAGGTCAAGTTCTAAAGGTGGTTCAGCAGATTCTTATTTTATTAGGCGAAGTGGAGATGCTAGTGTGATACTTGTTGGTTTTCCTTCAGTTGGTAAGTCTACACTTCTTAATGGTATTACTGATGCAAAAAGTGAAGTTGGAGCTTATGCATTTACTACATTACGTCCTATTCCAGGAATGATGGAATATAAGCATGCTAAAATTCAAATTCTGGATGTTCCAGGAATTGTAGAAGGTGCTGCATCTGGACGAGGGCGAGGTAAGGAAGTATTGACTGCGGCGCGTGCAGCTGACATGGTTTTAATAGTTATCGATGTTTTTAGGCCTGACCATTATAAGATTATTCTACGTGAAATTTATGATACTAATTTACGTATAAATCAAACAAAACCGGATGTCAAAATAATTAAAACATCTAAAGGTGGAATAAATATTGGTACAACAGTTAAACTTACAAAAATTAATCTTGTAACTATTGTTGATGTATTGCGTGAATTTAGAATAAACAATGCTGATGTTGTTATACGTGAGGATATTGATGTTGATCAATTAATTGATATTATCGAGAATAATAAAGTGTATTTGCCTGCTGCTATAGTTTTTAACAAAGTTGATATTGCGTCTCCTGAGATAATTGAGAATTCCAAGAAAATTTGTAAACCTGATCTTATGATTTCTGCTCAAAAGCTTGAACATTTAGAAGAACTTAAAGAGCTTATATACAATAAGCTTAATTTTGTAAGTGTGTTTTGTAAAGAAGTAGGTAAGAAAGCTGATTTGGATGTTCCTTTGATTATGAAAAAGAATTCAACTGTTGAAGATATGTGTAATAAATTACATAAGGATTTTGTTTCTAAATTTAAGTTTTCAAGAATATGGGGTCATAGTGCAAAATTCCCCGGACAAAAACAAGGTTTGTTACATCATCTTGCTGATGGTGATATTGTTGAAATTCATATCCGTTGAAAATAGTAAGTAATAAAAATAAATATCAATTCTAGGTTATTATGACTAAATTTTTATCTGTTGTTGTTCCTTGTTATAATGAATCTAAAATTATTTCTAGTACCTTCTTATCTATTTTGAATTTTTTGTCATCAAAAAAATATTCTTATGAAATTATCTTTTGTAATGATGGTTCAACTGATAATACTCTAGAAAAACTTTTAGACATTAAAAGAAATTATAATTTTGTAAAAATTATTTCATTTTCTAAAAATATGGGTTTAGGATATTCTATGAAAAAATTATTTGATTATTCTGATGGAGAATATGTAATCCAGTTGGATGCAGATTTATCGACTCCAGTCACTATTATTGATTCTATTTTGTTGCAGTTATTGAATAATGATGTTGTTATTGCTTCAAGGTATCATAAAAATTCTTCAGTTAAAATTAGTTTCAAAAGATTATTTTTGAGTAGGGTATATAATCTTTTTATTAGAGTCTTATTTGGAGTTAAGTTAAATGATACTCAAAGTGGATTTGTTGGGTTTAGACGTCATGTTGTAAAAGCAATTTTGTTTAAATCGAGGCGTTTTGATTATCATATTGAATTCATGACAAAAATTACGCGGGCAAGTTGTAGGATAAAAGAAATACCTAGTTTGTATGTTCATAGGGAGCGTGATTCAAAGTTTAATATCTTTAAAGATGGATTGGATACACTATATTCTACTTTTAAATTGTTTTGGAAGTTAAATTATGGCAAAAATTAGAGTTGCACTTATTGGTCTTGGATATTGGGGTAGTAAACATCTCGAATTTTTTAAGAATTCTTCAGAGATTGAAATAGTTTATTTGTGTGATAAAAATAAAATATTGCCAGATTCTAATTTTGTTAAAGATTATAGAGATATTGATGTAACTAAAATTGATTTTGTGGATGTGGTTACTTCAGAAGAAACACATTTTGAAATTGCAGATTATTTCTTGTCTAAAGATGTTTATGTTTTTTTAGAGAAACCATTATGTGTTGATTCTGAGGATTTGAATAATTTTTCAAAAAACCCTAATCATGATAAATTAATGGTTGGATATTTATATAATTTTGATAAAGCATTAGATAGTTTTTTTGAAAACAATTCGGATTTAAATTCATTAAATAAGATAGAAATAATTTGGAATGATTTATTATTACGTGATAAGTCTTGTTCGATTGTTGCGGATTTAGGACCTCATGTTTTTTCAATATTGAATAGATTTTCAGAAAATATTAATATTGATTGTGTCGAGAAAAGTAAATTATTAACTAGTATTTATGGAACGATTAAGATTTCTGAAAGATTTGTTCCTTTCTATATTTCCTTGAGTTGGAATTCAGAAATTAAACAGCGTTTGGTTAAAATTCATTCAAATGAGTCGTTTACAATTATTGATTGTTTGAATGGTTGTATAAATTTAGAACAATTGCCAAAATATTATACGCTTAGTCTTGAATTGGAATATTTCATTAATGTTGTTAGGAAACAACAATTAGTTAAAATTAATTCTTTAGATTATGGAATACAAGTATTTAAGTTGTGGTTTCCAATTGATTCAGTATCTAAATGAAGTCTTTCTTGAGTTTGTTTTTTTTTGAAAAGAAATATTTTATAAATTGGAATGTAATTTTGATTGTTTGAATTGGATATTTTATTAAAAATTTTAGTGTTCTTATTATTGTTAAAAAATTAAAGTAGTATGTTTTGTAAAATATTTTTTCAAGATTTATTTTAGTGTACTTAATTGAATATGGAAATAATGAAAATTCTATTTTGTCTTTATTTTCTATAAAGAACTTTGTTTTTGGATATGGTGTTAATTGACTAACTATTGCAAAATCTATGTTTAATTTTGTAGCGTCTTTTGCATCTTTTTTTATGGATTTTATGGTATCATTAGGAAATCCTACTAAGAACCAAGCAATTACTTCAATGTTATATTTTTTTAATATCTTTATTATTTCTCTACAATTTTGTGATTTGTTGTTTGAATATTTTTGATTCTCTTTTTGTAGACTTTCAATTCCTATGTAAATTCTATAGCATCCTGCTTTTTTCATCTCTGAAATTATTTTTTCGTCAAGTAGATCAACTCTACATAAGCACGACCATTTTAATTTTAGTTTGTTTGTTCTAATTAGTCTGCATAATTTAATTGTTTCTTCACTATTTATGTTGAATGTATCATCCATGAATCTTATGTTTTTGACTTTTTCAGATTCTGTTAGATGTTTTAATTCTTCTATGATGTTGTTGTTGCTTCTTCGATAGTATTTTGTTCCGTATGTTTGTATACAAAAATCGCAGTTGAATGGACATCCTCGTCCTGCAAGAACTGTTGTGAATCTTTTGTTACTGAATATATCTTTGTATTTTTTTGATGTTGTTCTAGGATATCTAATTTGATTTAGATTTTTTATTCTTTTTTGCATTTCATTGTCTATTATTTTATTTTCTGTTTTGTATGAAATGCCTTTTTGATTTTCGAATTTTGTGTTTTTTTCAATTTTTTTAATTAATTCTTGTATTGTTTTTTCTGGTTCATTTTTGATGATAATATCAATTTTTGTTTTTTGAAGTATCTCTTTAGGAAAAATAGTTGGATAATATCCTATTGCAATTACTGTTGCTTTGCAATTTTTTTTAATAATTGAAACTGAGTTAATATCTTCGTTGAAACTTTCAATTCCGATTAATGTTATTATTACGTCTGGTTTTGTTATTTTTATGGTTTTTATTAATTTGGTAATTGTTGTTTTTTCTGCAATGCAGTCTATAATTTTTATTTGATGTTTTTGGTCAATGTTTTCTGCAATGTATTTTAGCTCTAATGGTGGAAATAAGAATTCTTTTGCATAATATGTACAAGAAAATCTTCGTATTATTTGTTCTTTGAATGGTAAGTTTATAAGTAAAATTTTCATTTTCTTGTGTAAATGTGTAAAATTTATAAATTTCTGTTTTTTAGAACCATTAAATGAACGATCTTACAGTAATCATTCCAACATATAATGAATGTCTAAATATTGGTAATTTAATAGGGACGATTTTAAGATTATATCCACAGGTTAAGATAATTGTTTCAGATGATGGTTCTACTGATGGCACTAAAGAAATTGTGTTATCTTTTTCTCATTCTGTTTTTTTGTTGGATAGAACCTCTAGTAAAGTCCATGGACTAACAGCTTCTGTTGTGCATGCAGTTAGTTATGTTAAAACAAAGTATTTTGTAGTGTTAGATGGAGATTTTCAACATCCACTAACATTTATTTCGAATATTTATCAAAATTTAATACTTGGTTCTAGTATTGTAATTGGTTCTCGGAAAAGACGAACAATTCATTGGGAAAAATATTCTAGAAAATTCATATCTGATTTTGGTACGTTTTTAGGAATTTTACGACTGAAAGTTAATGGTGTTACTGTTAGAGATCCATTATCGGGATTTTTTGGAATGAGAACATCTATTTTTCGATTGTTAAATTTACGCAGATTTGTTCCAAAAGGCTACAAGGTTTTGTATGACGTTCTTAAGCAAATGAATTCTTCAAAGATAATTCAAGAATTATATTTTGAATTCCAGTTCAGAAAAAATGGTTCGTCTAAAATTGCATTTAAACACTTTTATTATTATTTGTTGTCTATGTTAAAATGATATCAGAAATGTTATTAGGTTTTAGTTTTGTAGTGCTTGCTATATGGCTATCGTTATTGATTAAGTTTATTATTTTAAATAAATCTTATTTTAAGTCTTTGTTCAAGCGCGATTTTGTTTTTGTTCTGATTTTTATTGCTATTGGGTTCTTTTTTTTAAATGTAATTGTTATTATATATTCTTCTGAGATTTGGACGCATATTTTTCAAGCATCTTGTGTTTCTAACCTTGGTCAGGGAAGTTTTTGCAATTTTAATTTATATGGTAGTGATCATGAATTGATTATGCCTTTAATACTTGGTTTTTTGTTTAAAATATTTGGACAGAATTTGTTAGTTGTTAAATTATTATTTAGTTTCGTTATGATATTATCATTGATAATTAGTTTTTTTATATTTAGATCAAGAAATGTTTCAAGATTTATTTCTTTTTTTGCTTCTTTATGTTCAATTGTTCTTTTTTATGAATGTCATTTTAGTTCTTTTGTTTTTGGATTTGTTTTTTTGTTATTTTTTATTTTTTTGTTTGTTAATCGTAAGATATTAAAAACAAATTTTTGGTTTATTTTGTTCACGATACTTTTCTTAATTTTTGTTCGTGTGGAGTTTGTTTTTTTTATGTTTCCGTTTGTTATTATTCTTTTTTTAGAAAATAAAAAGTCTTTAAGATTGTTACATTTTTTTGTAACATTTCTATTTGTTTTTGTTTTTTTATTGCTTGTGAAATATAGAACTTTAGATTTATCTTCGAATATTAATTTTTTATTGTTTTTTCCGTTTGTTTTTGTTTTATTTTTTATTTTAAAGTCAAAATTAAAATTAAAAGAATCATTATTAATTTCTTTATCTGGTTTTGTTTTATTGTTATTGTTATTTCTTTCACATTTTAACTATTTTAAGGAATATTCCTTTTGGAATGTTTTTTTGTATAAGTTGCCTTTGTGGCTTTTTGACTTGTTTAAGTTTCCATTGTTCAATTTTTTTGGTATTAATTTATCTTTTCTTTTCTTTTGTGTTGTGCTGTTTAGCTTTATTTTATGTGTGAAAAAAAATAATTTGGATGGTAAAGTATTGTTCTTAGCAATCTTGAGTTTGTTTTATTCTTATTCTGTGTTGGAACACAATTTTGTGGATTTTAGATTTTTATCGGGGATTGTCTTTTTGTTGATAATATATTTTGTATTATTTTTTAATTTTGGAAAATTCGTTAGACTTTTTGTTATTTTGTTATTAGTTTTTTTATTGCTTGTTAATTACAATTCTGTATTTTTTCCAGGGGATGTCTCATGTACTCCAAATGATTTATTAAATGATTTTGACTCGTTTAATTCGAATGAGACATATATTTTTGGAGTTAATTCGTTTGAATTTTATACAGTACAGAATCGTCAGACGTATCCGTTTTCTTATAATTTTATAATGAACAAACCGTATGATATTGTTTTATATGATGGTTCTTTTGTTGGAATTCCTAACGGACTTTGTGATGTTTTATCTTCTTTAGCATATTCAGAAATTATCAATAGATTAAATTTTGAGAATTTGTCTTTGAAATTTGTTTCAAATTCTACTTATTTTGAGTGGTACAAATTGAATTGATTATTCGGTTATATTATCATATCCATATATGTGATAGTAAGGTATGATGTATTTTAGTGATTGTCCTTCTTTTAGTCCTTTGTAAGTATAAGTAATTAATCTAGTGAAATAACTTAATTTTTGTTTTTTAATCATCTTGATTATTTTTGGAAGAACTGTAATTAAGTATGCTTTAGCATGAAGAAATTCTATTTCTTTAAATGAAATTTGTTTGTTTTCAATTACTGCACCATATTGTAGATTGTCTACATGGTTTGCTCTTTTTAGGTTTAAAGTTGTGTTTGTTTCCCCAAGAATCTTCATTGATTTTTTGGTGATTGGTTTGTATATGAAGAATGCACTTCTACTAGCATTTAGACGTTTTGCAAGTTTTATTGTTTTGTTTATCTTGTTTTTATCTTCTGTTGGAGACCCGATAATATAATATAGTGTTTTATTGATTTTTTTAGAATCTAGTAATCTGTTTATTTTAAGTATTTCTTTGGTACTAATTCTTTTATTGTGAATCTTGTTTCGTACGAAGTCATCTCCAGATTCAATACCCATACGAATTATTTTACATCCTGCTTTTGCTAGTAAATCAATTTTTTCTTCATCTAGATTATCTATTCTTGAAAACACACTTATAGGATGCTTTTTTGGATCTAGAAGTTCATTATAACGTATTGTAAATCTTTTCAACCAGTTTTTATCTAGAGTAAAAACGGGATCAAAAATTTGGGCTAATTTCATCCCTCTTTTCTTGTATTTATTCCATTGGAATGAGATTTCTTCAGCGAACCACTCAGGATCTATCTTTCTGTAATATTTTCCTTTAACGTGGTCTTCTATCTCGCATGCTTCACAAAAAGAACAATTGTATGGGCATCCTCTACTTCCAACGAAGTATATCATTTGTAAAAAATACAAGTATTTGTCTAGATCGTCCCATAAATCCCAATCTAAGTGGGGTGTATTTGAAAGGTCAGTTATAAATTTGCCAGAGTTGTTTTTTATTGTTTTTGATCCGTCTTTTACCCAAAAACCATCAACTTTTTTTGGTAATTTTTTGTTTTTTTCGTATTTGTTGAGTATTTCAAGTAAGGTATATTCTCCATCTCCAATAATTATTCCATTGAAGAAACTTTTTTTGATTGCTTCTTCAGGATAGATTGAAGTATAGTATCCTCCACCAATAATAGGAATATCTGGATATCTTTTTTTAAGAAATAATGATATTTTTGCAACATATTGCATGTATAAGTTGTTGCATGAAAATGCAAAAATTTTAGGATTTGTATTTTCTATTTTTTTAATTAGATATTCTTTCCAATCTTTTTGATGAAAAGTGGTATCTGCAATAAATGCTCTGTGATTTTTAGATTCGTTTATTTTGGTGGCAAGAGTAGTAATTGCGACATCTAATGCGCTGTAATCTGCTTTGAATAGAGCATTTATGAAAAGTATATTCATTTTTCCAAGAGTATTAGTTCCATTTAAAAAGTGTTTCGTTTTTTAGAAATTTATTTAAATACTTTATATTTAATTTCACAAATGGAGCTTTTTGTTTATATTCTTCCTTTTGCTTTGCTACTTGGTTTTTTTACGTCTTATTCTGATATAAAATCTTCAAAAATTAAGAATTATGTTCTTAAGTATTGTTTATTTTTTATAATCTTAATTAATGTGTTTTTTTTAGCAATAATGAAATTCAATCATTTTAATATGGCTAATGTTCTTCCCTATTATAGAGATTATATCTTAAGTGTTGTTTTTGTGTTCTTGGTTAGTCTTATTTTGTGGATTTTTGGATTTTGGAATGCTGCAGATTCAAAACTTATAACTGTTTTCGCATTAGCGCTTCCACCGTCGACTGTAGTTTATAATTATTCTTCATTATATGGAGTTAATTTTTTTTATAATGTAGTTTTTGTTAATATCATATTTTTCATATTTAGATCGTTAAGGCATTTAAAAACTTTTGATAAGAAGAAATTAGGTTACTTGCCTAAGTTTTCTTTTTTTAGCTTTTTTAATCTTTTTTTGGTTGTTTTTTCTTTTGGTTTTGTATCACGAATTTTTAACTTTATTTCTAATTCCGTCGATAGATTTTATATTAATATTTTATTCATGATTTCTCTTTTTTACTTTTTAAGAAAATTGAAAATTCAAAAGTACATTATTTTTATCTTCTTTGGTATTAGTTTATACTTTAATAGAAATGAATTTTTAAATATTATTTTTTGGAAGAATTTATTTGGTATTTTTTTATTCTTAACATTTATACGTTTGTTTATGGATTATTTATCTATTTCTAATGTATCTATTGTAAAGATTGACGAATTAAAACCAGGTATGCATTTAGCTCAAGATTTTGTGATTGATGGAAAAAAGAAATCAAGATTCTTATCTGATATTATTTCTTATGATCAGTTTAAAGGTTTGTCTTTGGATTCAATATCTGATATACAAAAAATTAAGCAAGATATTCGTAATGGTGAAATTTTAATATCTCGACGTGATAGTTTTGCACCATTTATTTTTATAGGATATATACTAACTGTTTTGTTGCAATCTAATTTGTTAACTTTTTTGAGAATTATTTTTAAGTTCTAAATAGGGGTTCTATGATTTTTTTATTTATTGATATTTGTGTTTTTATTTCATTCTTGAAATATATTATCTTGGGTTTTTCTTCATTTGTATTTGATATTTGTTTTAATTTTGCATATTTTAAATAATCGAGAAGTTTATTTTTGTTTGGTTTATTATTTATTTTTATGAATTCAAAGATTGCAGATTCTTCAATTGTTTTGTTTTTGTTTATTTTTTTGTAGTTAAGCATAAAGTTATTGGATTCGAATAGTTTTATTATCTCGTCAGGTTCTCTAAGTGTATAAAGCATCTCATTTGCTATGGTGTTTAGTAATGAATTGTATTTGGTGTTACAAAGGTGAAATATTCTTATTGTTCCTTTTTCTTTTAAATTATTGTTTAGAAATTCAAAGTATTTTGTGGGATTTTTAATGCAGTGAAGTAATCCTCTATCAAAAATAAGGTCAGATTTTTCTATAAATATTGTGTTTTCAATGTTTTGGTTTATGTAATCAATATTATCTAGTTTGTTTTTTTCGGTTGCAATTTTTAGTGCTTCGCTTGAGAAATCAATTCCAATTATTTTAGATTTTTTGTTTTCGTTTGCAATTTTTTTTGTAAATTCTCCAGTTGAGCAACCCATATCTATAATTGTTTTTTTGTCTTCAGATATATTTGTGTTTAATATTTTCTCATTATTAATGTTCCAGAATAAACTTTCTTCATTTTTTATTGTATATGTGTCCCAGAAAAAAGAGTAATTTTTACTAAAAATTTCTTTGATTTCTTGAATTATTATTTCTTGTTCTTTGTTTTTTGATTTTTTATTAAAAATTGTGCCTAATGATTTTATTGTTGTTTCTTCTTCAGTATCACTTTTAAATATATCAATTAGATTTTGAATATATCTTTCTTTTTTTGAATCATAATATTGATATTTTCCAGGAGCTAAATCTGCATAATCAATTTTTTTTGCTTTTATTATTGGTTTTAATGTTTTGAAATCTTGTGTTCTTGGAACAGGCACAAAAGGATGTATCTCGAGTCTTGATCCCATTGCGATTGAAAACAAAATACTAAGAATCATATCTTCTTTTGTTTGGTGAGGTGTTCCTAGAATGACTTCAATAATTGGTTTTGTTTGTTTTTCAAGTAATTTTTTGAACATTCGTCGTGATTCTGTGAAGTTATATTCGCTTTTGTTATATTTTTTTATATTTTCTAAATTAATGTCTTCAAATGAAATTCGTAAATCTTTAGTTATTCCTTCTAAATCTTCTATTGTTTCTTCATTGAGTTTTTTAATATCGAAAAGTAAGCTATATTTAATGTCGATGTTTTGTTTTTTTGTTTCTAAAATTATTTTTTTGAGATGATTTTTGTAGTTTAAACATATATTTTCATCCATAAAGAAAATATCTTTTATTTTCGGAAATATTTTTTTTGTTTCTTTAATATCATTTAGTATTTTTTCAGGACTGTTAAATCTTAATTTATTTCCTTCAAGTACGCTAAAACCGCAATATGTGCAGTTATTTGGGCATCCGTGTGAGGAATAGCAAATTAAAGTATCGTAATCTGAATAAAACTTTTTAATTATATTTAAATTAGGAAAACTGAATTCATTAATACATAATTTACCCGTCATAACTCTGTCGATTTGAAATTGTCTTAGGCTGTTTGGAGCTAATGTTACTAATGTTCCACCGACACTAATTTTAGATTGTTTGAATTTTCTCCTTATTATTTTAATGTATTCATTTATTATTTTGTAGTTATATGTGAATGTTCCTGTTATTAGTATTTCGTCTGGTTCAATTGTTATTTTTTCTAATTCTTTTGGAAATAATTCGTTTTTTTTACCGTGTAAATCGATTATTTCAATATTTTTATCTAATCCAATAAATTCTGCAAGTCTTGAAGCGGTTCCAGTTATTTCTTTGTATTTGTTTTTTAGGATTTCTGAAATTATAATTATAAGAAAATTCTTTTTATCTTTGAATTCTAATTTAATGCATTCTGTTTTTATTCTTTGTAGAATCTCATTTTGTTCTTGTGTTTTTTCGATTTTTATATACAATCCTTTAGGAGTTCTAATATTTTGTAGGAAATTTAAATTTAATATTTTTGTTTCTTTTGGTGTTATAAGTAGTTTTGGTTGAGAAAAAGTAATTGTATCTTGGTTAATAATTGCAGTAGCTACTTTTATTTCAAAGTCTGGCTCGTTAGGATTGATTATCATTTTATATTTTCTGGTCTTGCGAAAGGGTCCAATTCTGCAATATTTCCTTTATTTTTTAGTGCTGAAAATCTACATCCACCGAGGCATTGTGATAGAAGGTAGCACACCTTACATTCATTTGGAATTAATATTCCATTTTTTGTGTTTGAAAAAATAGGTGAGTTTGTTATTTCTTTGAAGTTGTTTTCATTTAATTTCGTGTTTGGTTCATTAATTGAATAACAGTATTTTAGTTCTCCGTTTGGATTCAGAACTATTGTATTTCCAATTCCACACGTCCAGAATCCGTTACTGATATCTTTTAAAATTTCAGGTTTGTAAAAGCAAAATGGTAGTGCGGTAATGTGGATTTTGTATTTTGACGATGTATTATGTATATGTATTTTATCAATTAGATTTTCAAGTTCTTTGAAGTTGATTGAATTTTTTGTGTTTGGATTGTCAATTGGTCTAAGATATGTTATTTCAGATTTGCAATCTTGTGATAACTGTTCATATATTTCAAAATTATTAATTGTTTCATGATTTGTTATGACATTGATAATTTTTCTTGGTTTATTTAGATTTGTTAGAATTTTTTTGATTTGTTTTGTTTCAGAATTAATTTTGTGGATTGAAATCATGATTTGATCAACATTGTTATTAATAAATTCAATATCATTTTCTTCTAATTTTAGTCCATTAGTATTAAGTAAAACTTTTAATTGTAATTCTTTGGCGTACTCAATTAAATCCCAAATATCTTTTCTAATGGTTGGTTCTCCACCAGTGAACCTTATTGTTTGAATGTCGTTGTTTTTTAGGATTTTTATGTTTGTTTTGATTTCATCTGTTGTTAATTCATTCTGTGTCTGTTTACTGTTTTTATTCATACAAAATTCACAATTTAAATTACAATCATATGTTATTTCTAGTTTAGCTTCTATTGGTTTTAATGGAATGTTTTTTATTTGATTAATTATTAAATCATTTTTATGTGCGAAAAGTCCGTCACAATTATCGAGATTTTCACATAGTTGACAAATTGTTTTATCTGTGTTCTCTTTTATGTCATAACTACTACCATCATATTTTTTTGTATTATCATTAAATAATACTTTAATGCATTCTGGAATGTTTGCTGTGTGTAAAATTAATTCTTGATTTTTGATTTGATTGATTTTCTCGTAGAATTCTACATAATTAATATATTCAGAATAGTTGTTAAGTTCGTTAGTATTTTCTGGGAAAAAAAACTCAAATATAAACTCTTTAATTATTGGAATAAAATAATTTATTATTTTTGGAATATTTGTTGTTTTTCTAATTTGAATTAAAATTTTGGTTTTATTTTTAATTTTGTTTAGTAGATTTATGTTTATATTTTGTTGTATGAATGGTTCTGCTTTAATTATGATTTCTGTACTGATTTCATCAATGACTTTTGTTTTGTCTGAATCTTGTAAAAATGATCCGTTTGTTATTATTACTACTTCTTTTTTTGTTAGTTGATTTGTTATGCTTTTTAATTTATTTATGTCAAGAGTAGGCTCTCCTCCAAAAATAATTATTCTGTTTTCTTTTATTTTGTTTATTATATTTGAGCTAGAATCTTCTAGATTATATTTTCTATAACAATTACTGCAATTTAGATTACATTCATTTGAAAGTTTGATATATTGTTTCATTTTTCACTTATTAGTAGTTCTTACAACAAGATAAGTTTTATAAACTTATAATATTTCTTTTTTATTAGGTGTTTATATGGTTTTCCCAAAGTTCAAGCGCAAAGTTGCTGATTATTTAGGTTCTGAAGATGGATTTGTGGTAAGCAAAAAAATGCTTGCTTTAGGTTCCGTTGTTTTATCGGGTAGCATTGCTTTATTGGGAAAAGAAGTTGCAGCACATTCTACGCATTGTAGTGGTTCAGTTAATGAATTTGGTTATAGTTGTAGTAATGATGGTTTAGCTGGTGTATTGACTCATAGTACGCATGGTAGTCATGGTAGTCATGGTAGTCATGGTTCACATACCACACATAACACTCATTCAAATCATAGTACGCACGGTAGTCATGCAAGTCATGGCAGTCATTCAAATTCACATGTAAATCATTGTACTCATGCAACACATTCATCGCATGGTACTCATAGTAGTTATTAACGAAAATGTTTCCGAAATTAAAGAAAAAGATAGGGGATTATTTAAGTAATGAAGATGGCAGTGTTTTGAGATCTTCGACATTGAAGATTGCTGCGGTTGTAGTTCCTTCTGCTGTAATTTTATCTCAGTTATCATATGCAGCACATACTAATAATTTATTGGCAAAGTATGCTTCTGTAAATGGTGGAGTTGTAGGTTCAATACACAGTTCTCACGGAACTCACGGAACTCACAGTTCTCATGGAACTCACTCTAGTCATAATACTCATGCAAGTCATGGAAGTCATGCAACGCATTCTAGCCATTCTAGTCATGGAAGCCATTGTACTCACAGTACTCACAGTACTCATAGTACTCATGGAACTCATGGTAGTCATGGTAGTCATTCAACGCATTCGTCACATAGTACGCATGGTAGTCATGGTTCTCATTCTGACGGTTATTAGTTTAATACAAAGATTTTTATAGTTCTATTTTTTTTGTGGTTTTGGTAGGCATGGATGTGTATATACAGTTAACAAGGGATTGTAATCATGATTGTATTTTTTGTTCTGCTCCTAAAGATGATTTATATCTCTCGTATGAGGATATCATTTCTAGAATTGATAAATTTAGTACACAAGGTGTGGGAAAAACTCCTTCAGGCGATTTTGTTTTAACTGGTGGTGAACCAACAAAACATCCTGATTTACTGAAAATTTTTTCATATTTATCTGAACGAAATTTGTATTTTCGGGTTATTACTAATGGTGTAAATCTTAAAGATCCTGTGTTTGTAAAACAAATGTATGATGCTGGTTTACGTAGGATTTACATTTCAGTTCATCATTTTGATCCAAAAGAGTCTATGGAAATATCTTCTGCAGATTATCCTGATTTGATTGATACTCTAAAAGGAATAGATAATGTAACAAAATATTCTGATGTTGATGTTTGTATTAATACTACAATTATTCGACAGAATTACAAGGTTTTGTTAGATATTGCAAA
Source organism: Candidatus Woesearchaeota archaeon (assembly GCA_016938695.1). GTDB lineage: Archaea > Nanobdellota > Nanobdellia > Woesearchaeales > JAFGUC01 > JAFGUC01. The sequence continues at coordinate 151,187 of JAFGUC010000006.1, forward strand.
GCAGTTTGTTCCTAAATATGAAAACGTTCGAGCATTTACTTTTAATTTTGTTGATATTTGTGGAAATATTGTAAATGGAAAAAATTCTGCAGAATCAATTGTTCCTAAGTATAGTGAATGTGAGAAGTATTTGTACGATGTTTTTCGATATTTAATTAAACATCGAATTGTTTTTAGATTTGAACGTTCTCCATTATGTTATGCTCGAGGTTTTGAGGAATATTCTAGTGATGCAAATAGAAATGTAGGTGCAGAATTTTATTATACAACATTTACTGATTCTAAACAAAAAGATACTAATTATAATCTATATGGTTTTGTTAAGTCTAGTGATTGTATGTTGTGTTCTTTGAATAGTATTTGTTCAGGAATTTCTGGTCGTTATGCTGAAATTTATGGACTTAGTGAGTTATATCCTGTTTTTGATGATGCTTCTCAAATAGAGATGAAAATTAAACTTCAAAATAATTATAAGGAAAAATTATTTATCAATAAAATTGATTCTCTAAATTATACTGATTTGAAACAAACTTTATTGAATGGTTTTAATAACCTTGATGGATTTTCAAGATTAATCAAACCAAAACGGAAAGTCCTTTTGAAGTTTGATGTAGGAGGAAGTTCTGTTAATTTTGCTCTTTTGAAAAATTTGATAGAATCTTTACAATCCAATGAAAATGAAGTTGTTGTTTGTGATGGTTTAATTGATTGCGATTCAAATAAATCTATATCTTCTTTTGATAATTCTGGATTAAAAGAATTTTGTGATAAAATGAATGTTAGTTGTGTTAATTTGTTATCGTATGGTTATCATAAAATTACGATTAAAAATCCTTTACTTTCAAGTTCAGTTGAAGTTAGTGATGTTGTCGATACGGTTGACTTTATAATTAATGTTTCACAATTGAGAAAACACGATATGACTAATCTACATTGTGCAATTTCTAATATTTTTGGTTTAGTTTCATCAAAGACATGTAATGACTTAAATTTATTGCAGGACAAGAAATCTTATAATTCTTTGATTGTTGATATTTATTCTTATTTTAAATCAAAAATTAGTTTGAATATTCTTGATGCGACAACATTACATGATTCAAAAGATTTTGCGTTGAATAATATATTATCAAATTTTATTATATTGTCTCGTGATGGCTTGGCAGTTGATACTGTTGCATCTTATATTGTTTTAAGAGATATTTTATCACTTCCAACAAATGTGCTTGCAGAAAAAAAGAATTTAGGATTTTTAGATTTAGAAAGAGTTAATTTTTTTGGTAATACTTTAGATGATTTTTAAGTTATGGAATAAATGGTGTTTATATGGTGATAGAAGGATATTTTCACATAAAATTGAATAATAATTGTAACTGCAATTGTAATTTTTGTGCAGATTCTCAATCTATTAAGACTATTGCACCGCCTTCATTTGAATCAATTAAAAAAAAAATAGATATTGGTTTCGAAAAGGGTTTTAGACAATTAATCATAACCGGTGGTGAACCGACTATATCTGAATATTTACTAGAAACAATTAGATATGCTAAGTTAGTTGGTTTTAGTTATATACAATTAGTGAGTAACGCTCGAATGTTATCTAATCCTGTTTTTTTGAATCAAGTTATTGAATCTGGTGTGACTAAATTTCAGATTTCTTATTTTGCTCACGATGCAAAATTGTACGATTCTATTACTAAGGTCCCTGGTAGTTATAAGCAATTGACAACTGCTTTATTGTTATTAAAAGCAAGATCTTGTGAAATTTCGTTTAATTCGGTGATAACTCGTCAAAACTATAAATTTTTGTTAGAAATGTATCTACAAATGCTTGCTTTTAATTCAGTTACAATACAATTTTCATTTTTGAACCCAATTGGAAATGCTGCTCAAGACTTTGATGAGATTGTTCCAAAATATACTGAGGTGGCTGGACCTCTTCAAGAGGTTATACGTCTTAATAAGGTAATAAATCCAGATTTAGTTCAAATTGAAAATATTCCTTTTTGTTTTATTGATGAAAAGTATCATTACTTGATAACTGATTTACGATGTCCTAAGTCTGAATTGGGTTTAAGAAGGTTAAATAAGACTAAAGACTTAGATATTTGTGTTGGTTGTAAGTATTATGATTTTTGTTCAGGAATTTGGAAGAAATATGTTGAAGTTCGTGGTACTGATTTTTAAATAAAGCAAAAACATTTAAATAAAATACAAATAATTTTTAATGGGGGGATTTATATGGAAACTCTTACTGAGGAAGTGTTAAAACCAGTTTTAGAAAAGTTAAATTTTGTTACTCTTGGTGTAGGTTTTGCGAAGATTTCTTTGCGATTTGAATTATACGATTTAGAATCAATTTATTCAGCAGCGTACTCGATGTTTGATAAAGCAAGTTTCTTTTTTGATGGAGATTCACAAAAAGCAATTGTATATATTTTTGCAAAAAAACCACAAGATTTGTACAGTTGTGTTCTTGAATTTAATAATCATTTGATTAATTATTCATATTATAAAATTCGTTCATCCGAGAATAAAAAATTGAAAGAATTTATTTTATCAAAATCTTTGTTTGGTATTCCAACTGAAGAATCTGTTTCTCAACCACAAGAACCATGTGATTGTGAAATTCAAAATTGTGATGAAGATGTTTTTTCCCAGCAACCATCTGTTGATGATGTAAATCTTGATGATTTTGAGGTTGAAGATTTGGATAGTATTAGAGTACCTTGGGAAGATAAAAATGATGCAGATTTATTGGAATCTGAGCGTGAAAAGTTAGATGAACTTTTTAAGGAAGAACCTTCAAAATCTGAACAAGGTAAAAAACCAGTACAATCTGAACAGACAGATGATGGTTCAGATGATTTTTCTATACCTTGGTCTGAAGAAGATATTGAATTATCAGAATCAGACTTAGCAGAATTGAAAAAACTCTATGATGATGAATCTTTTGTTGGAGATGAAAAATGAAAATAACTGAACAGCGTTTAAATTTGGATTTTGATTCTGGAGTTGCGCATGTCGAGTTTAATAAACTTTTTTATGAGAAATCTTTAATTTTAGAGGTTTGTTCAGAGTTTTTAGAAATCTTTTATTTCGTATTTGATGAATCAGCAGATTATTTTTCTCTTAGTTTGGTCGATAGAAAAAAAGGAGATTTTAAGGAAGCAGTTTATGAATTTTTCAATTACTTAGTTGGAGTTCAAGTTTCTTTGATAAAATCATAGGTGATTTAGAATGTCTAATTTTGATTATAAAGTAGTACCTTACAAAATAAAGAGATATGATGATAAATTTTTGGTCATTAGTGATTTTGGTCAGTGGATAGTTTTAAATTCTGAAGATTATAAGAAGTTCAAATTTAAAAATTTGGATCATGAACTTTATTCAAAATTAGAGAACTCTGGAATTATTATAACTCCAGGAAATGAAGCAAATCTATTTACTTCATTGACAAATTACAAATGGAATATTTCTAAAGGTCCAACTTTACATATTTTGGTACCAACTTTAAGGTGTAATCAAACTTGCAAGTATTGTTATGCTTTACGAGTAAAAGAAGATTTACAAGGTTATGACATGACTGAAGAAACTGCAAAGCAAACAGTTGATTTTATTTTTAGTACACCTTCTCCAATATACTCTATTGAGTTTACTGGTGGTGAACCTTTGTTACGTTTTGATATTGTTAAGTATGTTGTTGATTATGCAACTGAATTGGCAAAAAAATATTCTAAGAGTGTTGTTTTTTCAATTGTTACTAATGGTTTGTTGTTTGATGATGAGAAAATTCAGTATTTTTATGATAATAAAGTCGGTCTCTGTTTATCGTTAGATGGACCAAAAGAATTGCACGATTATCATAGAATGAAAAATTTACCAGGTATGCCTGGAACATATGATGATGTAATTAAGATTATTTCACATTTACGTGATATTAAATATCCTAGTGTAAATGCATTACCTGTTATTACTAAAAAATCTTTAAGTTATTGGAAAGAATTAGTTGATGAGTATGTTCGATTTAATTTCCAAGCTCTACGTTTTAAGTACATAGGTTTTTTTGGGTTTGCAACAGGTAATTGGAAAGAATTAGGTTATACTCCTGAAGAATTTTTAGAAATCTGGAAACAAGTTATTGATTATATGATTGATTTAAATGCGAAAGGTATTGTTATTTCAGAACAACTAGCAACGATTATGCTTAAGAAAATTTTAAATTTTGAGAATCCTGGTTATTCTGAATTAGATTTTCCTTGTGGCGCAGTAATTGGTCAGTTGTTGTATAATTATGATGGAAAGATTTATACTTGTGATGAATCACGAACGCATGAAGAGTTTGCAATAGGTCACGTTTCTACATCAAAATTATCTGAGTTGTTAAATCATGACGTTACAAAAACAATGATTTCAGTATCAAATAATTTGTCGTTTGGTTGTGATTTATGTCCTTACTATCCTTATTGTGGAGTTTGTCCATTAGAGAATTATAAATCTGAAGGAACATTCATGGTTAATATGCCTTCTAATTATAGATGTAAGATGCATAAGGGTATGTTTGATTATATTTTTGATAGATGTATACATAGCGAGAAGCATTTGAAATATTTCAAAGAATGGGTCGGATATCGAGATAATCAACTTTCAACTAAAGGTTGTGATTGGTCGGGTATGGAAATTGGAAAGAATTGATATTAAAACCGGTTATTTGTGTAATAATAATTGTTTGTTTTGTGTTCAAGCCCATAATAAAAAATATGGCAATCGAACTTTTGATCAGTTGACTAAAGTCTTGGATGATGCATATAAAGATGGAGTTAGAGGTGTTGTTTTTACAGGAGGAGAGTTTACATTACGTTCTGATTGTATTAAGCTTATTAAGTATGCTCATGATTTGGGGTTTGATTTAATTCAATTACAATCTAATGGTCGTTCTTTTTCAAGTGAGAAATTTGTTGATGCTTGTATTGCAGCAGGTGCAAATGAATTTTCTCCGGCTTTACACGGTTATACTGCAGAGATTCATGATTATCTTACTCGTGCTAATGGTGCGTGGTCTCAAACTGTTAAAGGAATACAAAATATTGTGAAACGTGGTTATAATACTATTGTTAATTCAGTTGTTGTTAAACCAAACTATAGATATGTTCCTGAATTGGCAAAATTATTTGTCAAGTTAGATGTTGATCAGTTTCAATTTGCTTTTGTCCATGCAGTTGGTAATGCGATGTTGTATTATGACAAAATGATTCCGTTTGTTTCTTTGGTTTCACCTTATGTGAAAAAAGGATTACAAATTGGTCTTGATAATAATAAGCGAGTTATGGCAGAAGCAATGCCTTATTGTGTTATGCAAGGGTATGAAAGGTATGTTTCTGAATTATATATTCCTCAGACAAGAATTTCAGAAGGAAATGAATTAAGACTTGATTTTGAAACAATTAGAAAGACTCAAGGAAAAACTTTATTTCCACAATGTTTAGAATGTGCATTTAGTCAGATTTGTGAGGGTCCTTGGTTAGAATATCCTCAACAAAGGGGTTCGTCTGAGTTTAAACCTGTGCCTGGAAAGAAAATTTTATCAACACAAGAGATATTAGATGATTATATTAGGTTTCCAGAAAATCCTTTTAAAGCATTTGGTCCTGATGTTTTTAGAAATGATTTCCGTATTCGTAGAGGTGGAATATGAAAAAATTAAGGCATATTGATTATATCGCAATTATTTTTTTTGCATTATTACTTGTTGCATATTTTGCTAGTTCTAGAATTTCAGTTGTAAATGTTGATTCTGTTGAAAACACATCAGAATTGCCTGAACTCGTCATGAATAATTCTATTAATTACCTTAAAGATTATGTTGATTATGGATATGGAAATAATAGTATTTATCTTTATTTAGATAAGTTGCGTTCTGTAGAAGGTAGTGATTTATATTTTGCCAGTTTTAATTATGAGATGTTAGTTGAATCAGATTATGATTGTTCAATTGATTTTGTTTCTGAAAATTTTAAGGTTATAAAAAATGTAACTGTTTTGAAAAATATGCAAAATTCATTTTCAATTAATGTTACTTTGCCTAATTTTTTGAATTTGTATGTTTTTTATAGGTGCAATTTCTCATGAAATTTGATGTTTTAAAAAAACAAATTATTTTTGTTTTTTTGTTTTTGATTGTTTATTATTTATTATTGACGTTATTTAAGAGAGTAAATAATTTATTTTATCTTGCTGAAATTTATTTTCTAGGATTAATTTTTATTGGATTGATTGTTTTTTTCATTTTGCTATTTATTATTAATTTCAAGAAAATAGTAAAACGATTTTTTGATTTGCCAAATTTAAATGTCATTTTTGGATTTTTTTTATTTTTTTTTTTAGTTATTTCCCATTTTTTTTTAAACATTAAGTCGGTGACTGGAAGGTTTGTATTGCTAAATATTTTTTTTAGAAACTCTAATGTTATTGAATTTGATCATCGTACTTTTTTATCGTTTTTTAATTATTTTTTTAGTTTTTTAGGATTTAATGTTACTCCTTGGTTCATTTCAATATTGAATCGTTTCATTTCAATTGCTTTTGTTTTTGTGTTATTATTTTTAGCTAATAATTTATTCAAAAAAAAATTTACTTTTATTGTAATTTCTTTATTTGTTTTCTCTTATTCATTTTTCTTTAATTCTTACAGTGTTGAACCGATATTAATGGCGTTGTTTTTTATTTTCTTAGGATTTTTGTTTTTGTCAGAGCATGTGAAAAGTAATAATTCTAAAACATATTTCTTAGCGTTATGTAGTTTTTTAGTTGCTTGTTTTTTTAGATCTGAATTATCTATTTTTTTTGGAATTTCTTTTTTAATTTATTTGTTTTTAGAATCTTCTAATTTCAAAAAATATTTTAAATTAAATATGTTTTTTTTGGTTGTTTTGTCGTTATTGATATCGGTATTGTTTAATATTTATTTTTTGTCAGATGATGTTTTTCTTCATGGCAAATTTAATTCAGAGCGCGGAAGTGTTTTGTCCGTTTTTGAAATTGGATTTGGTCTTTTATTTACAAATTTATCAAACGCTTCAGATTTTAGTTTTGTTGCTGGAAATATAACTCTTGTTTTTTATGTATCTATAATTTCTCTGATTTTAATTTTGCTGTTGAAATTGAAGAAAATAAAATTTAATTCTGTTTTTTTGAGTATTGGACTTTTTTGGTTTATTTATGTATTAATTTTATTGAGTTTTCAAGTTGAGAGCGTAAATTCTGTTTTAAAATATAATATTAATTTCTTTTTAGCTGGCGTTTTTTTACTTGGTTTTGTTTTAGAATTTATACTAGATAAATTGAGAATTAATGAATCTGGTCTTATTTCTTTATTGATTGTTTTATTTTTTGTTATTGGTGTTTTTTGTATATCTCAAAATTATTTTATGGATACTAATAGCCGATTTATTACAGAGCGAGGTTTGGAATATTTGGCTGTAAAAGATTTTCATGTTGATTCTTCTTGTAGTTTCTTGCAATATACTTCGCGTTATCCTTTATTTGTGTGGTATTCGGGAATAAAATCTAGAACTTTTTTAGTAGATGATTTGATTAATAATAACACTTTTGACGATTGTTTTTATCTTTATGATGGATTAAAATTACAAATGGATTATAATGAAGGATATATTGATCAATTTGATTTGGTTAAAGCTAAGTTAGATAGTTCTTGTGTTATGTTATTTGCAAAAGAGTTTTTTATTGATGATTTGAATTCTGTTACTAGATTGTTAAAATATGATTGTTCTTATAGAAAGATTTAAATGTTCTTTTCTTTTTTTTAATTTATGGTTGTTTTTGCACGGAATAGAATTTTTGCATTGTTTCTTATTGTGTTTTTAATTGATGTTGTTGCTATGTTTATTTTTTCAGGTAATGATAATTTTATTTTTTTAGATTCTAAAAAAGAATATGATAATTACACTGAGTTTTATTTTAGTTATGTGAAAAATTATCCTGTAATGTGTAATATTTCTGTATTTTATTTTAATGATACGATAAGTTATATTGATAATTTTACTTTGGATGTTGCAGCAAAAAGTAATTTTTTAGTTGTAATGAATAAGTCCATTAAATTTTCTAGTGTTTTGATGAATTATACTTGTAGTTGATGTTGTTACTTATAAGGGGTTGGTTTTTTTTATATACTGGAGTTCAATTTAAATATAAAAGAGGGGAATGTTTTTGAGAAAGCTTTTTGCAACATTGTCAATATTTTTTGTACTTTTGTTTGGTTTGAGTTATTTTGCTTATTCTTTGACGTTTTCTTATGAAATTTCTGTTGGTGGTTCTACTGCAATTACTCCTCGAGGTGGAATGGCTGCTAAGTTGGGTTCTTCTGCTACTTATGATGCGTGGGGTAATTTAAAAATTGGTTCTTCAACAGATCCTTATACTTGTTCTCAAGGAACATTATTAACTAAATGGACTTTTGATGACGATCGTTATGGAAATCCTGCAGCAGTTACTTGTTATGCTTCAAATGGAGATATTTGCACTTCGTCCGGTTCATATGTAATTGACCATGACACGTATAGTGATTCTTGTACTGCTTGTGGTTATTATTATAATGCTGGAGTGGGAGATTGTACTCCACCTAGTTGTACAACACAATGTTGTGGTGATGATGCAGGGGAATTGTATCGAACACAACATGGTCATGGAAATAACAATGTGCAATATGGTAATATTGCTTGGACTAATGTAGTGGTTGATGCTTGTTGTAACGCAGGAGATAATATTGATTATACTGGTGCTTGTGTACAGTCATATACTGCGGCAGGTTCTGGAGTTGCAGTTTTAACAGGATATTCTGGTGCAGATAAATATTCTGCTTCATATTATAATTCAGATCCTTCACACGGATGGTTGGAATGTGACTATTATGCAAATAATTATTGTAGAAATATTTGTGGTGGTGCAACTTTTGTTTTAGCTGGAGAGGCTGTTGGTGAGTACAGCCCTGGTGCAGTTAATGACAACGGTGGTAGAACTGATATGGGTTCTAATACCTTCGGTTATGCTGAATGTTGTGGTGATGATGATGGTGAAATATATATAGATGATTCTGCAATTACTGGAGCAGGTTTTGCTTGTTGCAATAATGCAAATGATTGTGTTGATGATACTGCTGGTGGGTTAGTTTGTGTTTCTAGTGATAATGGTGCTTTATCTTATAGTGATGATTTACAATATTATTGTACTAGTGGAAATTGGCTTTCTGTAGATGATTCTCAAAGCTTGTGTGAAGTTAGTTTTGTTTGGTTTGCTGATAAGGATGGTTTTACTGGTGGCGATGAAAATTGTTGTGGTGATGATACTACAAATGATGATTTTGGACGTATTACTTTTGCATCTGATTCTTGTGATATTTGTCTAGATGGTTCTCCTAGTTCTGATAGTCCTTGTTATGCTTCTGGAACTTTAGAACAAGGTTTAACAGATAGTGCAGATTTGTGCTATTATGATTCTGTTAACTTAGATGCTTCTAGATTGAATGATTGTCTTTCATCAGGTTGTTTGGTTGATACAAATCAATTTAGTTCTGTTATTGCAGGAGTTCAAACAGATTGTGTTTATGGTGACCCTGCTTTAGGTGATCAGTATTGTTTGACAGACGATAATGTTGTTGCGGTTGATACGACTTATGATTATTGTCATTATGGTATAACTTGTGCTGTAGCAGGAATTTCTGGTTGGTATGCTGATGTTGAGAATTGTCGTGATACTAATTATGATAATTCTGATGTAGCTTTAAATTATCAATGCTGGTATGAACAATTTGGAACTCTTCAAAATGATAGGAGTGATGATTGTGAGGATACCGGTTGCATTAACGTGGATGTTTGTACTGTTGGTTTAGGACAAATTTGTGCACTTGAACCAAGTGCTACAACAACAGGTTGTATTGTTACGCAATCAGAATGTAATTTGGATTGTATGGCTTTAGGATATAATAATGGAACTGTTGTTGATATTCATACATGTAATTGTGGTATTTCTAATTTTACTACTTTTGCGAGTTCGACTGCTTTGGTTCCATTAGAGTCTAACGATACTGTTCAGTTTAACGCTACTGCAATTAATATGGATAAAAGGTTGGATTATGAAGGTCAACCAGTCGATCTTGATATTTGTCAGAATGCTGCATGTGGTTCACTTCTTTATACTTCTTATACCGAACCAGATCTACCAGGAAACCAAGAGAAAGTTTCTTTTAGTGAGAACATTCCTTTTTGTGATTATCGTGGTGCAGGAGTGTTCTTCTTTACAAGGATTACTGATAGTGTTGGAAAAAGCCATACTCAAATATCTAGTGATGTTTATAATGTGAGAAAAACAGATTCTTGTCTTTGTTCTGACGATATTGAATGTTTTTCCAATTATCAACTTAATGGTGGTTGTGATTCTGATGATGGTTGGTGTTATACTTGTGTAAATGATACTGATTCAATTGATACAAAATGTGAATTTGATGATTCTTGTGGTTCTGCTTTAACTTGTGATGAATTGGATCCTTTTTCTTGTGTTCCTTATGTTGGTTGGTGTAATGGAACGAATGGTTGTGGTTCAAATCCTAATGTAATATGTTCGGACGAGATTGTAGTTGATTCTGGAACAAGTACTGATATTTGCTTAATAAAAAGAAATGAGTCAACTGCGCATTGTGGTTGTATTGATAATGTTGATGAAGGAAAATCCTGTGATAATGATTTTGATGGCAGTACTATGGGTGGTACTGAAGGAATTTGTATTGATTCTGAATGTGTTGAGAGTTTAGCTGTTCAAATCAATGTTGGCAATTTATCTGGATTGGGTGCTGAATATGATCCAATTTGTGATTTTAATGACGGTAAGCCGTGCGTTAATGATGTCTCTTTTGAATATGTTCGTGATGGAACTTGTGCAGCAACAGATATTGGTGCAACTTCTTTTGAATGTGATGTTACTGGACATGTTGCGTTTAATGGTGTTAATTATTTTAATGGTTGTTCTCTTGTTGCTGATGGAACTGGTTGTGATTCTAATGCTTCAAGAACAGGAACAAATGATTTGTATAATAGAAATGGAATTTGCACTGGCGGAGTTTGTTGTGAAGCTGGTTATGTGGATGTGAATAATAATACCTTGTATGATGACCCTGGTGCATGTGGAAGTTTTGGTGAATTAGTTGAGGGATTTTTATGTGATCAAGACTTAGATTTTACTTGGGATGGTTATGTAGTATATAATCAATCAGCTGATTCATGGATTTGTTCGAATAATACTCCTTTTGCGTTTTATGATTCTAAACCAGGAGATTTTTTGGATAGAGAAGTTACTTTTGGTTGTGATATGATTGTTGGTCCATTGGGCTCTCAAGGAAAGATTTGTGATGATACTTTTGTTCCTATTAATAGTTTTATGCAAGATGGTATTTGTGTTTTAGACCAAACTTTGTTATATCCGTTTTGTGATATTGTTGGAGGTAGTGTTTATGATTCCTCGTTAATGATTTTTACGGGCGATTGTAATCTTACTCGAAATTCAGCGGGTGGTTTTGTTTGTGATCCTACTGTTTCACCAGGAGATTTTTATAGCTCTGGATTTTGTGCAATGAATTCAAGTGCTTCAACAACTGTTTGTTTTGAAGGAATGGTTAGTTCTGATTGTGATTCTGGTGTTTGTAATATCACTGGAAATCAATCTTATGTTGGTTGTATTGCGGGTTTAGCTTGTGGTGATACTGTAACTGGATTTAATTGGGTACAAGAAGGAACTTGTTTGAATACTAGTTTTGATTTATCGTCTTGTGATAAATCAACAGAAATTGTATTTAACGGAACCCATTTTTTTGATGATTGTACTAATCACACTTATTTAGATTGTGATAGTAATGTTCAAATTGGAAATTATGAAAAAGATGGTCAATGTTATGTTGGGGTCTGTGATAATTCTGATCCTGTTTTAGTTGGTCCTTTAATTACTAATGTTTCCTTGAACTCTTGGTTTTCAGATTTTGTATATATGGAATGCTTGGGTGCATCAGATATCGGTTCTGGAATCGATAATAATTCTTATTTGTTCCAGTATGCTTCAACGCATACTCCAATAGAATCAGATTGGAACAATATTTCAAGTTGTATTAATTCGACTTATAATTGTACGTGGAATGTTAGTTCGCTGATTTATCTTGAGAATCTTACTTTACGTTGTCGCGTTTCAGATTTAGCAAGACAAGAATCTAATTGGATACGAGACAATTTTTCAGGAATTGATATTGTTCCACCTATTGTTCATTTGTGGCAACCAGAGAATAATAAGAATCTAAGTCAACCATTAATTGATTTTATTTTTAACGTTACTGATAACAATAATAATGGGAGTTTAGATAATTGTCTTTTAAGAATTTATGAAAATATGACTCATGTTTTATATAAGACTCAGAGTTTTGACCATCCTTTAGAGGGAGTCAATAATGTTGAATTTACTGGACTTACTAAAGGTCAATATTATTGGAATGTTATTTGTTATGATTTGGCTATGAATAGTAATGTTAGTGAAAATTTTTCGATAGATGTTCAAGAATCGGAATATTTTGCAATTGAACCTATGAGTGAAACAGGTTTTATTAATGCAAGTAAAAAATATACAACGTCGAGAGTAGTTCATTTAATGATTTCCTTGGGAAATAGTACTGATAGGTGTTCTTTTAAGAATGATGTTGGTGAGTGGTCTGCTTGGGAAGATTGTGACATCTTCAAGACATGGGTATTATCTGAAGGTATTGGGGTTAAAACCGTTTTTGCAAATGTTTCGCACAAACCTCCATTTGAAGATGTCTATCTTATATATATGGATTCTATTTACTATGATCCTTCAGGTCAATTTTTAGATACTTCTGCACCAGTTATTAATGAATTTAGAGATTATTTGAATTATACAGATTCCTTAGACGGTTTTGATTTGTATGTTGATGCAGAAGATGCGGAGGATATTTTTTATGATTCTGAAATATCCTATAAGATTAGTGTATTACGATCAAATGGCTTGATTAATGAGACAATTATTTCAGATAAGTCTTTTATTCCTGATCCATTGACTAAAAAATATTTTGTTGATTTACAGTATTTTGGTCAGAATATGTCTGATGGATACATTTATTATGCTAGATTAGACGTAACTAACAGAGCTAATCTTTCTGCAGTTGCTTATACAGATGGTATAATTGTTGATTTGATGCCACCAGTTAATTTGACAATTTCTAGTTTAAGTCATGCTGAAGGGGTTTGGACTCCAAATAGTACTGTGACTTTATCATTAAATGATACTGATAGTTTCTTAGATGGATACAGTATTGTTTTAGATCATTCTTTAAGTACGATTCCGGATGATTTTGTAGATTTGCGAACATCTGATATAGTTTATTCAAATTTACCTGATGGATATTATTATTTCCATGGAAAATCCAGAGACTTGGTTGGAAATTGGGGAAATCCTGTAAGCTATGGTTTTGGTCTTGATGTTACACCTCCAGAAAAACCAGTTGTAATTAATTCTCCACAAAGAGCAACAGGAAATTATGTTGAATTTTGTTGGACTCCTGCATATGATTCTGATAGTGGTCTTAGTGCATATCACGTATCAATTTATGATTGGAATTCTAATTTAGTAGCATCTTCTGATACTCTGGCAGATTGTTATTTGTTTGAGTCTGCGGTTAAAAATATTGTGTATTATGCAAAAGTTATTGCAGAGAATGGAGCCGGTTTGTTTTCTGAGGATGGTTTGGTTGGAAGCTCTTTAGAAATAACACATGTCAAACCAAAAGATTCCTCAACTGGTGTTGCATTGGTTGATACGTCAGATCCTATTTTAGTTGTGCAAACTAATAAAAATGCGGTTTGTAATTATAGAATTGAAGGACTTTCTGGTTCTTCATTTAGTTTCTTATTTACTGATTATTTACATCATGAAACTAGGATTGAAGATTTAGAAAAAGATGTTATTTATGATATTGAAATTAGTTGTATTGATTCGTTAGGAAATGTAAAAGTTGCTGAAACTTCTATTAGGTATAAGGATACAACTCCTGATGAATTATTAGTTGAAAATGCAGATTCTCAAGCTTTTACGGGTCAAATGTATGATTTTGATGTCATTGTAACTTCGGATGGAATCGGAGTTGGCGAGTTATCTAAAGATGATTTTACTTTAGAATTATTAGATGAAAATGAAACGAATGTTCTGGACTCTTTTGTAATTGATGACTTGGGTGCAGGTCAATATAAATTTTATTTCATGATTTCACAAAATTCAGGTGATTATATTCTTTCATTGAAATTAGATACGTTAGAATATACTTCTGATGTTGAAGTTGCTGATTTAAATTTTGAAGTTGTTTTTGATTTTGTTGAAGAAAAAGGTGACTTAGTTTTATCTAATTTGGTTGCTAAAAATGTTGGATTATTTACTGTTGGTTTAGCATCTGAGGGAAACAATTTGGATTTGGATACAAATGATGATTTAATTAGACTTAATACTAAGTATGAGAATGGTGTTGTTTATCTATTTGTTGTTCAAAACGATGATAAGCTAAAGAAGGTTAGTAGTTTGTTAAAAGATTCATCTTTATTGGATTTTATCAGTCCTTCGTTTGGTGATTTCTTGAGTGAAGAGATTACTTTGAATGCAGAATTATTTTATACTGATGTTGAATTTAGAAAAGATTTTAGTTTGACAAATGGTCGTTACATATTATATTTATCTAACAAAGGTCTAGATGATTCTAATAAAACAGAGGTTTCTTTGAATTCTAAATAGTTAGGTTTAAATAGATATTTTTTTTCTTTTATTATATGTTATTACTTATTTTATGTTTTGTTGTTTTGTTAATTGGTTCAATAGAAGATATTAAAAAACGTGAAATTGCAGACTATCTTAACTTTTTTTTGTTGCTTTCTGCGTTGGTTATTCGTTTTTTTGCAAGTTTTTTTAGTTTTTCATGGAGCTTTTTTTTTGAAGGAATCTTTGGATTTTTGATATTTTTCTTGTTTTCTATTTTGTTGTATTATACTGGACAATGGGGTGGTGGTGATTCAAAAATGCTTTTAGGTTTAGGTGCGAGCATTGGTGCAAGTTTGCCAAAATCATTTGATATTTTGTCTTTGAAAGATTTTTTCTTGACTGAACCATTATTCAAGTTCTTTATTTTGATATTTTTAGTTGGTGCAATATATGCGACAATTTGGACTTGTGTTGTTGCTGTTTTGCAATGGAAGCGTGTTTTTGAAAAGATAAAAATCGCTTTTAGTTCAAAATTATTTTCTTATATTCGATACGCTTTTATTGTTGTATTTTTATTAGGTTCTATTTTTTCAATTTCTCAGAATTTCATTTTTAGATTTTTGTTTTTTTCGTTCTCGGGAGTTTTTATACTGATGTATGGTTTAATTTTGTTATTGAAAGGTGTTGAAGGAACTGCGATGATTAAGAGTGTCAAAGTATCTGATTTAACTGAAGGTGATTGGGTAGTTGAAGATGTATTTTTTGGCACAAAAAAAATATGTGGTTCTGATGATTTGGGCTTGGAATTGAAACAAATTGAGAGTCTAAAAAAGCACGGAATTAAAGAAGTTAAGGTTAAACAAGGCATTCCGTTTGTTCCTAGTT
The DNA here is from genome assembly GCA_016938695.1 of Candidatus Woesearchaeota archaeon. Lineage (GTDB taxonomy): Archaea > Nanobdellota > Nanobdellia > Woesearchaeales > JAFGUC01 > JAFGUC01. The sequence goes on from JAFGUC010000006.1 coordinate 166,877, forward strand.
TTTTTGTTGCGTTCTTAATTTTGATATTTAACCTTGTTTAAAAAAAAAGATTTAAAAAGTATCTTTTCTTATCTTTTATATAATCGGGTAAAGGTTTTTGTATGATTAAAAAAGAGGTATTTTTGTCTGTATTTTTTGTAGTTTTTTTACTGAACTTTACTAGTTTTGTCGCTTCTGAATCTTTGGATATTAGAAATGTTGGTCAAATCGGATTTAATGGTACTTCTTCAGATTTTACTTCTACAACAACCGTTATTTTAGATTTATCAGTCAATTCTTCTTCTACTAATTGTAGTTGTGGTAATTTTGATGGTGTTAATTTAACTTTTGATATTTGGGATTTTCATAACTTTTCTATTTTGAAAAAATGTGATGACATTAAGTATTGGTTGTTGGATACATCTTTAAATTCGGTTGAAGAGACGAAGTTTGTTCGATGTTTGATTAATCATACTAATGGAATTGTGACTTTGGTACATGATTCAATAGTTTATAATCCTAGAGGTTATGGTTTAGATTTAACACCACCAGAAAATTTTAGTTTGTTAGGTCTTGGTTCAACAATATCATTATCTGAGTCTAATATTATTTCTTTTAATTGGAGTGAATCTTATGATTGGGAATCAAATTTATTGCAGATACCAATTACTTATTCATATAGGATTCTTCTAGAGGGTTTGGAAGTAGTTAATTGGACTAGTGTTGGTGTTGATAATTTTGCGAAGATTATTTTGGCTAATGAGTTATTATTTCCATCCAGTTCTTTTACTGAGGGCGATAATGTAACTATTCAAGTTAGGGCTGAAAATTCAGCTGGTTTGTACACTATTGTTTCTAGACAAATGACTTTGGATTTAGTTGGTCCTTTTTTGGTTGGCATAGAGTCATTAGAGATTGACAATGGTATTTGGTATTCTTTTTTATCAGATGAATTATCTTTGGATAGATTGTATTTTAATTGGACATTTAACGATACTCGTTCAGATGTTGTTGAGTATAGTTTTATATTAACTCAGAATAGTTCTGTAAATCCTGATGCTATTCCTGAAGGAATAATTGGTTCTTTTCATCTTACGACAAATTATTTACTTGATAATTTGCGGATCTTGTTGAAAGAAGGGGAGAATTACTTTAAAATAAAAGCTAAAGATTCTGCAGGCAATTGGGGTCCTGTTTTTACATTTAATATTAATATTGATAATGAACCTCCATCAACTCCTTTATTGTATGATCAAGGATTAAACGTTAGTCATGACCATACAGAATTAATTGGTGTTATCTTTAATTGGACGGTTATTGATGTGGGTTGTGGTGTTGTTAATCATTTTGTAGAAATAGACAATGATATTGGTTTTGAGTCGCCTGATTTTTCAGGATTAACAGGATCTAGTTCACAGTATTTTAATTTTAGTACTTTAGATGATGGAGTTTATTATATTCGTGTTCAAGCAATTGATTGTATGAACCATAGTAGTTCATTTTCGGATTTGACTCGTACAATAAAGCATGCTGAATCATTTATTATTTCTGAATATAGGCCAAGTGGTGAAGTAGCAACTAAACGACCATATTTATATCTTGAAACGTCAAGAATATCTGTTTGTTACTATAAACAATCTATTGATTCTGATTATTCTATTTTTGATTATACTAATGATACTTATCATCACGCAGTTTTAAGTTTGAATTATTCTTCGTATGTTTTTGATATTCGTTGCATTGATATGTTGAATGAAACTCGTTATGTTCAATTAGGTATTGATGTTTTGCAGGATTATTTTGTTTCTTCTATGTATTTATCGTCTAACAAGAATTCTTTTTTTCCTGGTGAACGAATTACTATGCCTTTACAGATTTTGCCTAAAGTAAGTCAAATTCCTAAAGAAGATTTTACATTATATTTGGATAAGAAGAAATATACTGATTTTGTAGTTAATGATTTGGGTGATGGTTATTATTTGTTTTCGTTTTATGTTCCAAATTCTGCGGGAGATCATTCTTTATCGTTAGAGGTTGACGGAACAGATAGTAATGATTTTGATTTTACTGTAGATGAACCTTACTTAAGTATTGCTGTAGAATCTTCAACAATTAGATCTTTTGAAAAATTAGTATCTGATTATGGAAATGTTGTTTTTGCAAGAGGTGTTGATTTTTCTGTAGGAATGTCTGGAATTGGAAATGATATTTCTGTTGATAAATCGCGATTTAGTATTGAAGTTCCTCTTGAAAATGATGGTTATGTTTTTGTGACGAGTTCATCATTTGACCCTTCTAAACGTGAAGATTCATTATATTATGGAGGATTTGTTAATTTATTAGATCCAACATTTGGATTCTTAGCAGAAGGAATTTTTGATTTTAATTTTGTTTTAGCAATGGATGATGTTATTTTTTTGACTGATTATTTAGATTTATCCGGTAAAAAATCTATTTCCATACAAAATATTGGAAAAGATTCGAGGGGTAGAAAACAAATTTTTATCAGTGCTTTAAAGACGCAGAATTTTACTGGTGATGCGAATTGAAATTTGTTTTCTTAATTTTGTTTGTTTTTGTTTTGAGTTTGACTGTTGTTAGTGCGGTTGATTTAGAAATTAACAATTTTGGATTTAGAACTTTTGATAGTAGTAATCAAGAATATACTCCGTACCTTTCTGTAGTTCTCTTTATCAATTACACAACTGGTGCTTATTGCCGTTATTGTAATGATAATGTTTCAACGGGAAATAATCATTGTGTTTTTGCAAGTCCTAGTTGGAGTTCATGGGAGATTTGTTCAGACTTTAGATTGTGGGAATTGCAAGATTTTTATGGTGATAATAGACAAGAATACAAATATGTTTTTACCCAATCTGATTTAGATTGTTTGGGTGTTGGTTGTACTGCTGAAGAAATTGCAAACGATAGTATCTATTATGATTATTCTGGAATTGGTTTGGATTTAACTCCTCCAGTGGTTCCTGCAGTCGTGTCTGACGTAGGTAATTACACTAGTATAAATGATTCTATATTTGTTTCGTGGAGTGATGCAATTGATTTGGAGTCTAATCATTTGAATATTCCTTTAACATACAAGGTTAGAGCTTTAGAGAATGGAACTCCTATTACTTCTTGGTTTGATGTTGGTCAATCTTTGAGTGTAACTTTGAATTTGCCTTATGATATGCAAATGGGTCTGAATTATTCAGTTGAAGTGTCTGCGATAAATAGTGTTGGTCTATTTACAAATTCTACTAGTGATGGTATTTTTTATGACCCTTATTTGCCTGTGTTGAATGTAAGTTTGAGTGTATATGAGAATAATTGGACTACCAGTACTCAGATTTTTGCAAATTTAAGTGCTTACGATAATTTGTCAGGAGTTAAGGGGTTTAGTTATAGACTTGTTTCAGATGCTGTTTTTTCACCCGATTCTTTAATTGATTCATATGGTAATTTTACGACAATTAGTTTTTATTTACCATCTGGAATTTATTATTTACATTCAATAGCAATTGATAATGCTGGAAATCTTGGATTGGTATCTTCTAATAGAATTATGATTGATAATACTCCTCCGACTCGTCCAATTTTTAATTCTAGTATTTTGTATAGTTTGAATCAGATGATTTCTTGGACCGCTTCAATTGATTATCATTCGGGGGTTCAAGATTATTTTATTGAAGTTGCAATTGATCCTGATTTCTCTACAGTTGTTTCGTCTTTTTGGACTAGTTCAAATGAAACAAGTTTTGATTTTTCTTTAATTAATATAACTGGAGGTTTGTATTATATTAGATTAAAAGCAAGAGATAATTTGAATCAGGAAAGTTTGTATTCTAATCAAGAAGATTTGATGGTTGATTTGAGACCTCCAATTATGACTTTGATTCGGCCAAAATCGGGATTTTTATTTTCTTCAAGACCATCTATTGCAATTTCAACAGATGAGATATCTAATTGTTATTATAGATTAGAAACTTCTGTTAATTATTCTGTTTTTTCATACACTGGTTCAGATTATCATGAAGCGTACATAAATGAATTATCTGGAGAATTAGGTTCATATAAAATATATGTTAAATGTTTGGATTTAGCAAATAATCCTGTGGAAGAATCATTTTCTATTTCTTTACGTGTAGATTCTGATTTATCGGGAATAAAAATATATCCTTCTGAAAATTATGGAAACAGCCATTTATCCGATTCAGTTATTATTTCTCAGTATGTTAATGGTGTTTTAGAATTATTGCTAGAAGTGTCCCCACAGGTGTCTGGCCTTTCGGATTTTTTTGAAATTTATGTTGTTCCTATTGATATTGATGAAGATGAATTTATTGATTATATTAAAAAGAATTCTATATCTCGAGATTCTGAAAATTCCGATTATTCTAGTTCGTATTTTGCACATTTATTTCAGAATGATTATGGTATTGGTGATTTTGGTGATGGTACATATTCTTTGAAATTTCAAGTCCCAAGTTTTCCTGGAAAATATGAATTATATGTTCGCGCATTAGGTGTTGAAAAAAAGATTTATTTTCAAGTTTTACCTTTGACTTTATCTTTACGTTATGTTGAATTAGATGGAGATATTACTAATGTCTCGAGTATGGCTCAAATAGTGCGTTATGATTTTGATAATTATACATTTGGAATTGCTTCAGAAAAGAAACCTAAATTTTACTTTTTTTCAAAAGAAAAATCCTCTATATCTGAGCCAGAAGTTACTGATTATGATGCTTCACTTTCGGCAGATATTTCTTCAGAATTATTCTTTTTTATGACTCAAAAATCAGAATACTTTGAGCAGAAAGATTCTATGTTAGTTGATGGTAAATTTTTAGATATTAAATGCCCTAGTTTTGGATATCCTCCAAATATTGTTAATGCTATAAATGTTATTTTTACTGCTGAAGATATCCAATTGGATTCTTCAGAATTTTTTGTCCCTGGAAAATATACTTTTTATTTTGAGAACGTGGGAGTTAATGGTTTGCAGAAAGTTGTTTCAGTTTCTTCATTAAATGATTTTTCTTTGGATCCTGATGAGATAAAATATACGAGGTATGATGTTTATGGCTAAAGCTCAGTTTTATCTTCTAGCAGGGTTTATCTTTGTATTTTTGATATTTTCATTGTCAGGTGGAGTGTGGTATTTGTCAACTTCACAAGATTCTTTTTCAGAATTAAAATCTAATTACGTTCGTGAAGCTAATAAAGTCATCAATGAAGCAGTCTATTCTGGTTTAGATCCGTTCGTTAGACTTGATGATTATACTAAAAAATTTATAAGATATGCAAAGACGAAGAATGTTGATTTTGGTGTTGTTTTTATTCTGTCTTATGACGGGCATTTAAAAATAGTTAATTATTTAAATAACAATATCAACATATATTATAAAGATTCGCTTATAAAAGATTGTTTAAATGGCCTCTGTAGCCCTTTGGAACCATCAAATCTTGCATATGTCGCTTGGATTGATGAGGTTACTGTACGGTTTGCGGATAAGTCATATAATTTTGATTTAGACGAGTTATCGGATATGGAATTGAAGGTTCTTTTTAAGGGTGAATTGAGAAGGTGATTGAATGAGGAAGGGAAAAAGAGGTGCAATTAGTGTTTTTGGCAGTTTTCCTTTCTTGTCTTTCTCGAGTTTTAATCTCTTTACAGATAAACATGGAGCTGCAGCTTGGCTTTCTTGGGTGTTAATTATTTCATTTTCAGTTGGTCTAGGTGCATTTATGTTTAAGTGGATGACTGGTTTTACAACTAGCACTACTGAAAAACTTTCTGCAAAAGTTGAGGAATCCGATTGTACTTTAATTGGTGTAAGTATTCTTGATGTTTGCCAGACGGTAGAGGAACTACGTCTTGAAATAGTTAATAAAAAAAGTTTGAATGTAGATCAATTAGTTTTTAGTTATGTTGATATTTATGATAATCCTTACAATAAAGTATTGAATTTTAGTTTACGTGTAAATAAAAAAGAGACGTTGACTATTTTAAAGCAAGGAATTGTAAAACAGTTTGAATTGATTCCTAAAGCTTTTACTGATGATAAGGTTATTACTTGCAATGATAATACTGTAACGGTTAGTAAAATAAGACACTGTGGTTAAGATGGATGTAAAAAACAAGGATTCATTATATGTAAATACGTTGCTTGAGAAGTCTCGAATGAATCGTGATATTGCAACGTTAGCTTTTAAGAATAGTATTGCGCTTTATTTCATATTTGTTTTTCTTGCAATACTTGGATTAACACAAAATTATATTGATAAGAAATACTTCTTTACTTTGGTTTTCATGGGTCTAGGAAGTTTACTTATTGGTGTTATTCCTTATGTTGTGACGATGATTGGTGAACGAAAAAAATTAAATGTTGTCTTGTTCAATTTAATGCTTAAGGATGCAAGTTTGAAAGATTATTATGATGATAAACGTTATTATATGACGAAGAGGAATGAAAAAAATGCCAAAGAAATTTAGATTGTTTAGCTCGAAAAGAGCAGTATCGCCTCTTATCGCAACAGTTTTATTAATTGCTTTTGCAGTAGCTTTAGGTGCTGTTGTGATGAACTGGGGTAAGGGATATGTACAATCTCAAGCTATTCAAGTTGAGACAAAATCAAACGCTCAATTGTCTTGTCAAAGCGATGTTGAGCTTAGTATATATATATTGAATGGTCGACCTAAAGTTTGTTATGAAATCGATGGTGGAGTTACTACATTACGTGCGATGTTGAAAAATGATGGAACCGGAACGGTCGAGGGTTTTTCTGTGTCAGTAATTAGTGATACTGATGAAGTTTTTGCTCAAGAAGTTGACAAATTAGTTCCAGGCGGAGGAGTAACTAAGGTTGAATTAGAAATCGATCAAGATGATTTTGGAATAATTAGTCAAGTTGATTTTACACCTAAGATTTTAGTTGCAGGTGTTCAAAAACCAGTTTTATGTAGTAAGAATGTTTTATCAGTAGATGAAATTTACGAATGTGAGTAAGATTTACAATGCCTGATGAATATGATGATAAAAAAGTTGGAGTGAGAAAATTTATTCACGCGTTAATTTTTGTAGTTTTCCTCTTTATCTTTTTATACTTGGCATTTTGGTCTAAAAAAGTTTATACGCAAACAACAGATTCAACTAATGAAACAATGCGTCAGGCAAAAGATTGTATGTCTTATTCATTCGATGTTCGTCAAATTTATTATTCCAAAGGTACTTTGAGTTTTGATTTTTATCTTTTAGGTTTTAGTGAAGATTCAGTAAAGGCCTTAACAATTATTCCAGATAAATTTTATCAGAATAATAATTTCACATTTGTGCGTGATTTTGTATTTCCAAAAAAATTAGCTCCGGGTGAAACAAAATCTGTCAGTGTCGATATTGATATCAATAGTACTTTTGATGTGATGGTGAAGGATTGCGCGTTAACAAAAACAAGTCATAAGATAGAATGAGATTAGTTAATAAGAAAGGCGATATTTGGGTATCTGCTGTTTTGTACATGATGATTGCAGTTGCAGTGGTTCTTATAGTGTTAAAAGCAGGTGTTCCTCAAGTTGAAAAGATGCAAGATAAGATGTATTTTAGTAAAGCAAAACAAACAATGCTTCAACTAAATGATGAAATACGTGCTGTTGCATCAGAAGGTTTTGGTTCTCAGCGAATTGTTCCTATTGAAATTGACAAAGGTACATTAGACGTTAAAGATAATAGACTTGTTTGGCAAATGACTACTAAATCAAAGATAATGGAACCACGAACAAAAGTGTCTTTAGGAAATCTTATTATTACTGCTAATGCAGATGTAAGTGCAAATGAATATGCAAATTATTATTTACTTTCTAATTCAAGAATATCGGTAAATATTACTAGATTTAATTCAATAGATTCACCTGGTGCAATTAACACTAACGATTTGATTCAATATATGGATTACCAAGGAAATACAGTATCGGGTACTTTTTCTTTCTTGATAAATAATGATCAAGATACTGCTGTTGGAACAGGTTATACTTATATTTTAGAGGAAGGTAATGATTTAGGTTTTGCAACTGTTGTTGCGCATGTTAATTCAACTAAATTTGAATATGATTTAGAAATTACATTAGAAAGTCAAGCTGATTTTATTGCAGCAAAAGTAAAAAATCTTAAAGTGAACTAAAAAATGGCATTATTTGGAAGTAGTGGAGATAGTAAAAAGTTTAAATCTTCTTTTAAGATAGATTTGTTTCCTAAGTTAAGTCCGATTCCTAAATTTAATCGACGAGAAGAAATTGATGTAAGGTATCCGCTTTTGTCACCTTATGCGTTTGTTCATATTCATTGGGGTTCTGAACGAAATGACCTTTTGTACGAGGTTGAGGAACCAGTATTATCAGAAACAGAAAAAGAGGTTTTTAACCTAATAAAACTTGGTCTTGAAGAAATGATTAATATTAGTTTTGTCAAGGCTACAAAAGATAATTTAATTATTGAATATCTGGAAAGAAATGTTCAGTCGATTTTAGTTGAACTAGGAACTAAGGTTTCTGAAGAAAGCTATAACAAAATTATGTATTATGTTTATAGGGATTTTGTTGGCTTAAATGAAATTGAGCCTCTTCTTCATGATTATTATATTGAAGATATTGAATGTAATGGTGTTGGATTTCCTATTTATATTGTTCATAGATCGTTTGAAAATATTGCAACAAACGTTATTTTTCCTAAGCATTCTGATTTAACAAGTTTTGTAGAAAAACTTGCACAAAAATCTGGACGTTATGTTTCATATGCAAAACCTCTTTTGGATGGAACTTTGCCTGATGGGTCGAGGGTTAACGCAACATACAGTGATGATGTTACTACAAGAGGTCCAACTTTTACCATTCGTAAATTTACAAAAGAGCCTTGGACTCCAATACATTTGTTGAGACAAGGAACAGCTAATGCAGAGATTTTTGCTTATCTTTGGTTAGCAATAGAATATAAAATGAATATTATGGTTGTCGGAGAGACTGCATCTGGTAAAACTACTTTTTTGAATAGTATTGTTAATTTTATTCCTCCTGATGCAAGAATTTGTTCAATTGAAGATACTCGAGAATTGAATTTAGCTCATGAGAACTGGCTACCTGCAGTTAGCAGAAGTGGTTTTGGTGTTCCAAATATGTTAGGTCAACAATTTGGAGAAGTTAGTTTATTCGATTTATTAAAAGAATCATTTCGTCAGAATCCTGATTATGTAATTGTTGGAGAAGTTAGAGGAGAGGAAGCGTCAGTACTATTTCAAGGAATGGCATCAGGACATCCATCGTTTGGAACGTTCCATGCAGGTTCGGTAAATACTTTACTTAGACGACTTCAAACTCCTCCGATTAATTTATCATCTTCATTAGTAGAAAGTTTAGATGTAATTGTTATTGCTTCACATATTAGAGATGCCGAACATAACTTTAGGAGAATAAAATCTGTTAATGAATTATTGGAAGTAAAAAATTTAGGTTCTGCTGCTTTTAAGGAAGTATTTACTTGGGATCCGGCTAAAGATGAATTTAAGTTTAATAAACCTTCAAATATTTTAAAGAAAATTTCTAAAAATACTGGTAAAAAAGAATCTGATTTAACTGGAGAATTTGAGGTAAGAATTAGAATTTTACAGGCTTTATTTGATAAAGAAGTTTTTAATTTCAAGGAATTTGCTCAAGTAATATCTGATTATTATACTATGCCTGAAAAGGTTGTTGCTAAGTATGGTGCTGTAATTTCATCAAAAAAATAATTGAATTTGGGTGGGGATTTTGATATCGAGAAAAATAAAAAGTGATGTTGTAAAGATTGGTGCGCTGTTTGATTTTTACGATGAACTTGCAAATCGTAAGTTAAAAGATAAAGCCGAACTTTCTGTTGTTAAAGAAAAAATGATGTTTACTAGAAAGCAGATTATTGAATATTGTATTGATATTAAAAAAAATGTTAAAGAATTTGAAGAAAGACTATGAATAGTATAAAGCTTATCTTAGAAAAAATATTGGATCTAATAAAAGAGGTGGAAGTTTACGAGTTTTACAAGGAAGATTTAATTGAAAAACTCGAAACAATTAATAAACGATATCTTAGGGCCGAAATTGATTTCGATGAATATGAAAGTTTTCTAAGGGGATTATTGGGAAACAAATCTAAACAGGAATTAATTCGTTATTACAATTCTTACATTTTTTATTTGTTGAAAAAGATAGAATTTTACAATTCTCAAGTATTTTACATTGCTTATCATGATGAATTATATAAGAATTTGAAACTTCCTGAGGAAGTTGAAAATCAATTAAGGCATTTGCAGAAGGTTCAAGAGGATTCAAAGGTATCTGCGCTTTCTGTTAAAGGTAAACATTTAGAAAAACAAAAACTTGCCGAGCTTAAGAAAGATTTTTCAGAAGTCAAAAAACAAAATACTGATTTATTTTTTTCAGTTAAGAAAAAAATTTTAGATGTTATTTTGTTTAGAGATGGAAATGAAAGAAAATTAAAATTAAGTCTTAAGACTCAAAAAATAGAACAACAGTTGGATTCTGAGCGTAAATCTCTTCAAAATAGTGTTTATGATGAAGATTTTGAAAAGAAGTTAGAAAGTGAATTAGATAAAAAAACTTTAGCTAAAGAAAGTAAGAGTTTTAAGAATTCTTCAAAATTAGTAAATGGTCAAGCAGATATAGCGAAACGTTCTTTTGATAGTGTTTATGATCGTATGAAAGACGATTTTGAACGTTTAGTTCCAAAACCAATGGAACTTGATCAACTTCCTGATATTCCAAGTCCTACAACTCACAGTGTAATTAAATATGTTCAATCTTTAGCTGAAAATTTTAAAATAAAAATTGGATTGAAAAAAGAATCTAGTGAGTTGGCAGATGAATTTAAAAAATTAGGTCTTCCTACAAAAGGTGAATTGGATTCGATTGTTTCTAATGTTTCTGTTCGTGAAGGTAGAATTAAGAAAGCTAAACAATCTGACGACGGAGTTTTAAAAGAGGATGACTTTATGTCTTCTGAAACTCATATTGGAGATAGTTTAATTTCTTTAGCAAGCAAAAAAGGAAAAGAGAAGAAATCTTCAGAAGTCACTGATACTAATTTGATGAAGGAAGCACATCATATGAGGTTGCTTTTGGAAAGTCAAGAAAAAGAGCGGCAAAAAGAAGAGGATTTCTGGGTTAAATATAATTTTGTTGATAGATTTTTGAATATATATGTGAAGAAATTTAGTTTATATTTTATTGATAGTTTTCCTGGTTTATTTAAGAATTTGTATGAATATATGCGATTTGCAGACATCAAGATGTTGTCAAATACGTATGTGAACATTATGATTTTCATGACTTTTTGTGTAGCTGTTGTTGCATTTCCATTGTCTTTAATCTTTAATATCGGAACAGGAATTATTTTTTTCAAGGCAATTCTCAATGCAATTTTCACTTCACTATTTTTAGGAGTCTTGACATTTTTAGTTGTGTATAATTATCCTTCATTTAAGATTAAATCAAGACGAAGAAGTATTAATAGTAATTTACCTTTCGCAATAAACCACATGTCAGCGGTTGCAGCAAGTGGAGTTCCACCTAACACAATGTTTAAATTAATTGCTATGTCTGATGAGTATGGTGAGGTATCAAAAGAGGTTAGAAAAATTGCTGATTATGTAGCTTTATTTGGTTACGATATTTTGACTGCAATAAAACAAGTTTCATCAACTACGCCTGCAAGATCATTAAAAGAATTTTTTGATGGATTTGTTGCAACGGTTGAAGCTGGTGGAAATCTTGTTGATTACTTGAAACAAAAATCTGATGAGACTATGTTGTCTTATAATTTGGAAAGGCAAAAATATAATGAAACAATTTCAACGTACTCAGATATTTATACTGGTATCATGGTTGCAGCTCCATTATTTTTCATGTCCACTTTATCAATTGTTAATTTGCTTGGTGGTAAAGTTGGAGATTTAGATGTTAATTCATTATTGGCGTATGCTATTTATTTGTTTTTACCGTTGATTAATGTAGGATTTTTGATATTCGTACATTTCAATCAACCAGAGGTATAAATGGAAATCTTAGGAGTAAAAATAGAGAAAAAACATTATATTGGGTTTTCATTAGGTGGAACTTTATTAATTGTTGATGTTGTTTCTTATTTTGGTAGTCTGTGGTTTTTTCCAGGAATAATATTATCTATTATTGTAGGTTTATTTCCTATTTTATCAGATTATTTTAATAATGTAAAATTACAAAATATTTATGAAATTGCATTTTTGGATTTTGTTAGAAATTTGGTTGGAGCAGTAAAAAGTGGTATGCCAATTTCTGCAGCGATTATAGATGCAAGTAAAAATAATTATGGTCCTTTGACGCCACACGTGCATAAATTGGCTCACCAAGTTGAATGGTCTATTCCTATTCATAAGGCTTTATTGAATTTTGCAAATTCAATAGGAAACAGAATTATTGAACGAGCAATTTCTACTGTTATTGAAGCTGAAATGGCGGGTGGTAACATTGAAGATGTACTTGATTCTATTACTAAGTCTTTAATTTCTATCAAAGAGATTAAGATGAAGCGAGATTCAAGTGTTCATTCACAAGTTGTTCAGAGTTATGTTATATTTGTTATTTTTTTAGGAGTTATGATTGTTATTCAGAATTTGCTAATTCCTTACATTTCATCTTTATCAACTTCTGGTGCTGTTGATGAGTTTGGAGATTTAGGTGGTGGTTCTTCTCAGGCTACAATTGATTTTGGGAAACGAGTTGAAATTGATTATTCTAGTTTACCTGCTTTTGTTACAAGTATTGTAAAATGGATTGTAAGTTTTCAAACGATGTTTATGATGCTTGCATTGTTCCAAGGATTCTTCTCAGGTCTTGTTTTAGGTCAATTGGCAACAGGTTCAGCAAAACAAGGTATTAAACACAGCTTTATTTTGACATTGATTGCATTTTTGGCGATTACAATATCGCAAGCTATTATGGGGTAAAATATTTAAAGAGGGTTTTTAATATCTTCTTTATGTATGTAATTTTTGATTTTGATGGTGTAATTGTAGATTCTGAAAAAAGCATCTTTAAGTATTTTCAAAAAGAGTTGAAAATTTATGAGAATATTGATATTTCTGATATGGACTTTTCTAAAAAAGTTGGATATTCTTCTGAAGATTTCTTAAGACAAGTAACTTTTTTGTCTGAGGATAAAATAAATTATTGGGCACATAAACGACGTGAAGTGTTTTTGAATAATGTAAGTTATTATGAAATTATTCCTGGTGTTGTTGAGCAAATCAAAAGATTATCTTTGAAATATGAGTTAGCAATTTGTTCAAACTCCTATATTAAATTCATGATTCCTGTGTTGAAACATTATGATGTTTACCAATATTTTAAGTATATTTTTGGAATGGAAAATACAACTAAACCAAAACCAGATCCCGAGATATATTTGATAGGTAAATCTAAATTTGAAGGTTCTGGATTTGTTATAGAAGATTCAGTTGCAGGTGTATTATCTGCGAAAAAAGCAGGGTTGACTGTTGTTGCGATAACGACATCTTTTTTAAGATCTGAACTAAATGCCGCAGATTATATTATTGATTCTTTTGTTGAATTAGAAGGGATAATAGAATGAAAATTGAGTTAGAGATTACAAAAAGTTTAGAAGAAAATGCTTCAGTATATTTTGATAAATCAAAAAAGAATAAGAAAAAGGTTGACAGTATTTCAAAAGTATTGGATGATTATAATAAAAAATTATTAAAAGCTGAATCAGAAATAATTGAAGTTCCTGATGTTGTTGAAACGGTTTTAGTTGAGAAATTGTGGTATGAGAAGTTCCATTGGTTTTTTACTAGTGAAGGTTTTTTGGCAATAGGTGGAAGAGATGCTACAACTAACGAAATAATTATTAAAAAGCATACTGATAGTAAAGATTTAGTTTTTCACACAGACATGGCTGGTTCTCCTTTTTTTGTTATTAAATCAGATGGTAAAGACGTTGGAGAAGCTTCTAAGAAAGAGGTTGCGACAGCAGTAGCTTGTTATTCTAAAGCGTGGAAACGTGGAATTTTTGATGCTTCTGTTTTTTATGTGAATCCTGACCAAGTTTCAAAAACAGCGCAAACTGGAGAATTTTTACCAAAAGGTGCATTTATGATTCGAGGTAAAACTAATTACGTTGATACTGATATGAAATTATCTATTGGTCTTTTTGAAGGTAAGATAATTGGTGGTCCGATAGAATCTATTTCTTCAAAAACAGAAAACTATTGTGTTGTTATTCCTGGTACTGATAAGACTGGTGCTGTTGCAAAACAAATTTTTAAGAAACTAAAAGGTGGAGATTTAGATGATATTATTAGATTTCTTCCTGCAGGTGGTTCTAAGATTGTTGATTCCAAGCGGTAAGGCTTTTTTTAATTTCTTCAATTGTTTTTTTGTGTTCTGCAATTGTTAAATGGTCTGTGAATATTTTTATAATTGTTTTATTTTTAGCATTGATGTTTTGAAATATTTCTTCTGGATCTTTTGTTAGTACAATAAAATCATTTGTCATTAGAAGATTTCCATAAATTATTTTTGCGTTAGTTATGTGTATGTTTTGTCCAATGTTATTCTTACTTGTATTCATTGCTAAGAAATAATCTCTGATTAGATTGGTTGATATTTTATTGTTGCTATTTATTGAAAACGGAATATTCCATATTATTTTTTTTAATTCATCAAAAGTAAAATGTGTGATGTTATTTTTTGCAAATTCAATTAATGCTTTTTGTGAATTTTCATTTATTATGTTTGTTAGTGTTATGTTTTGATTGAATTCTCCAGGACACCCTATTCCTATTAAGTTTTTTATTATGCTGTTGTTATTTTTTTCGAGATAATAAATTGCACTTCTACATCCGTTTGAATGTCCAATATATGTTACTGTTGTTTTGTTTGTTATCTGTTTTATTTTTTCGAGATATTTTGGTAATACGTTATTTGTTATATTGTTGAAATTATAATTTTCGCAAGTATTACATTCCGTTTTTGGGTTTCCAGTTAATTCAATCTTATATATATGATATCCTTCTTGTGCTAGTTCTTTTGCGAGAGAATACCATGTGTATAAATTACTCCACAATCCTGATGATAGTATTGTTGGTTGGTAATCTAATATTTGGTTTAATTTTGGTGATGTTTTTGGTTGAATCTGTAACATTTTATAGTTACCAACATTTATTGTTTGAGTTTGAGTTGGTTCGAGTATGTTTGTTATATTGTTTATTGCAATATCAAATAATGTTATACTTTTAATTTCACAATTATTTGTTTCATTTTTTAGAATACCATATAGTATTGCGAAGTATATTGCGTTTTTGTTTTCAATTTCAATTATTGTCTCGTTGAATTTTTCTTTTTTTATGTAGCCAGTATTACAAAAAATTAATTCTTTGTTTATTTTTATTGTGATTTTTTTTTCTTTATTGTCTTGTGTGTAATTGTTATGGTTGAGAAAAAGTTTTAGTTGTTCTGAGGGAATTATTTCTTGTTGAATATTTATTTTTTTAAAATTGTGTTTTGATATTGTTTTATTTATTATTATGTAGTTCGATATTTCTATTGAGATGTTTGTGTTTTTTGAGGTTATATTTTTTTCAATTTCTATGTTATTGTTTTGTTGAGTAATGTCAATTATACTTGGAGCAAGTATTTCTTTGACAATTACAATTATTGTTAGTATTATTCCTATCATTTTATTCAATTGCTGTTAAGACGTAGTTTGTTATGTTCGTGGTAATTATTTCTATGTAATTTTCTGGTTTTAACTCTGAGAAAAAAATATTGTTAGAAAATTCTTGAGTATTAATTATATTGTCATTAGTTAAGTTTTTGATTGTAATTGTTCCTATATTGTTTGTTGTGTTAAGTTTTAGTGTTATGTTCTTGTATGATTTTGTTTTTTTTGGATTGAATATTTTGATCGTTATATCGTTATCTATTATTTCGGTTGTTGATAGTTTTGGTTCTGGAATGTTTTCGTTAATTATTACATATGTTTTATCTTTATACTTATTTGTAAATTCAAACCCTGTACTCGTGTTTTCAGTTGTTATTTGTTTAAGTTTATTTGTTTCTTCATGTATTGTGTTGTTTGTTATTTTGGAATTGATTATTATGTTGAATTGATTGTTTGCATTTACTTTGAACAGACTATTTAATGTTGGAATTAGTATTTTTTCATTTGTTGGATTATTTCGTGCATTAAATGTTAGATTTTTATTTTTGTATAGAAAATAATTCAATATTTCTTTTACTGCAATTTTTGTGTTGCTTATGATTCTTGTTCCTTTTGGAACATTTAATTCTATTGTGATATTTGTAATATTTTTATGGTAATCAATTTTATGATCATTGTTGTAGTCAAAGTATAATTTGGTTGTTTTGTCTGAAAAATTATTATGCTATTTTGTGTTGTGTATGTTTCGTTTTTTAATTTGGCATCTGTGCAGTAAGAATTCATACTGATAAAAGGAATACTTTGTTTTAGTATTGTATTGTTTGTTTGTATTGTTTTTTTTGTGTTGTTTAGAAATGTTATGTGGTGTATACCTTTTTCTAGAAAATATTCTTTCTCGTAACTGGAGATATCTGGTATTGTACAGATGTGATATTCTTCATAATTGTTCAGTTTGTTATTTTCAGAATATGTTATTTGTTGTAGAATTATTGGTTTTGTTGATTTAATTCTGCTTCCTTGTTTTAAATTCCAAGGTAAGTTAATTTTTGTTGTATTTTCAATGTTAAATTTATAATCGATTATTCCGTCGTTATTTATATCACATAGTATTTGTGTGTTGTTGTATAGTTTTGTTATTATGTTTGTTAAATTTGTAGGAATTAAAAAATCACTTCCTGTTGTTGCAATTGTAGATGTATTTGTTAAGAGAATTAATATAATTAGTTGGATTATTTTGGTCAATTTTTGTCGGTTGTGGTTTGACATATTGCAATTATTTTTTTTATAGTTCTTTATTTTTATTGTATCAACGGGATATTTTTGGTATGTATTTATTATTTTGGTTTGGATTGTGTTTGATTTGTAACATGAGTTTAGAAAGCTTTATATATGGATATTGCATCTTTATAAATCTGAAAGAGGGGGTTTTTGAGCATTGGCTAAGAAAAGAGGTAGATTGAGGAAATCTCAAAAGAGTAGTTTGGATTCTTTGTTTGAGTTTCCTTTGGGTATTAGGTTCTTAGTTATTTTTAGCTTGATTAGTTCTCTGTTATTTCTTATTCTTGCGATTAAATTTCCTTATTTAGTTTATTTTGGTTTCAATATTGAGGGTTCTTTAGCGCGAATAATTCTCTCTGTGTCTATGATTATGTATTTGGTATTACTGTTTGGTTTAATTTTTGTTAAACGTTGGGTTTTTTATCTTTCTATTTTTTGGTATGTTCTTAGTCTTGTTGGTTCTTTTTGTTCTCTGTTTTTTCTAGACATGAGTATGTTCGGTTTATTATCTGAACTTGTGTTCATTGGTTTATTGGTTGTTTTTTTAATCAATGGTTTAGTGTTGTGGTACTTAGTAATTCGACGTGATTTCTTTTTGTCGAAGAAGAAATATGTTCATTCAATTGCTGATAAATTTTTTATATTTTTCTTGATTTTTATTTTTATAGTTAGTTCTGTTTTCGGAATTTTTGTATTTATGAATGTCTTAGGCAAATTGTCATACGCAGTGACTGATTATGGAGCAAAATTGTTGGATTTTAGTTATGTTGACGATGGAATAAATTTTTGTCAATCCGCTGAAGATGTTGATGTGTGTTTATTGAGTTTTTCAGTAATTTCACGAGATAATTTTCCAGGTACTAGTTTAGTTAGAGTTTGTGAACTAATACAGATGCCATTTTATCGATATGTATGTTTTGAGGGTTTGGATATAAGATGAAACGAACAATTTTTAATTTTGCACTGATTGTATTTTTACTTTTGGTTATAGCTAGGAGTTCATATGCGGACATAATGTCTGTCTCAATTCAAGGTCCAACAGGAAATAAATTCGTTAAATCTGGTCAGTCTGTTTCGATAAATTCGATTGTTTATACTGATGGTTCTCCAGTTCTTCCAAACCAAGTTGAATTTATATATGCAGGAAAGAGTTTATTTTTTACACGTTGTGTTCAGTTTACTGCAGAGAATACAGATTCTTTAACTCAAGCATATATTGGTGCTGCGAATTGTAGTGGTTCTTTGGGAACAGTTACTTATAATGATGTTTCAGTTGAAAATGTTGTAATTAATTTGTATACTCCTTCAAGATCTTTATTAAATACTAAAACAGTTAACATGTTCTTTGACGTTTTGGTTCCTGGAATTTTTAAGATTGAACCTTTGAAAAATGGCGATAATTTGATTAATGGTTTACGTTTGTTTTTGAATGATTCTGCTTGTTCTGATTCTCTTTGTTCTGGAAAATGTTCTGGCTTAGCTTCTGTTCAACTTTTTACTGGTAGAAGTTTTTCAGGAACTCCAATTAATAGTTCAACTTTGGATGGAACTTGTTCACAGTTTGTGGATATTTTGGTTGGAACATTATATGGTGCAGAAGATATTTCCATTAAAGTTTATGATAAACTTGGTAACGAGGGAAAAGATATATTCTTTTGGAATCCTCAACCAGAATTAAAAAATCTTGTTGCAAGTGGTGATTTTAAATATGTTAACTCTTTAGGTGAACGTAGTCAACAAGGATTTATGCGTGGTATTAAATTAAGTGAAATTGGTTCTAAGTCTTATTTGAAAGATTCTTTATTGTTAAATGTTTTAGCTAGAAAAGGTAGTAATGTTGTTTATGGAAATGAGTTTAAAATTTTTGTTGATGACATTTCTTATACTTCATATTTTTCTTGTGCAAGATTAAATAATGTCGGTAATGAAGAATTAATTGGGTTTTATAATTGTACAGGAGTTCTGCCAAATTTTTATATGTCGGAAACTGAGACAGCAGTACAAAATCATGTAGTTACAGTTAGATTTTTAACTGATACTGGAGATGAATCAGAACAGGCAAATGAGAATTACATTCAAGCACAGGCAAATTTTAAATTTGAACCTGAGCTGCCAAATTTTACATCTTTAAGTGTTACATCAGAAGTTGATAATGGTAACAATTATACTTTGCATTTAGACGCATCAGATAATGAGGGTTTATTGCGAGTTGATGTTTTAGAATCTGATTCTGGTTCATTAGTTGTTTCAAGAAAAATTGGAAATCAAAAAGTAATTACTGATTTTTTAGTTCCTAATATCTTTTATGTTTATGATGGTGTTAAAGATTTTGTTGTAAGAGTTTACGATGTTGTCGGAAATTATGTCGATAAAACAATTTCTTTAGAATTTGATAATAAAGCTCCTGAACCAGCAGGAACATACAAAATTTATGCTTCAACGCGTTTTGATAAAAATTATGATTATGTTTCTTCAAAGGTTGCAATTAAAGGATATATAGGATTTATTGTTGATGATGTTAATACTATTGATGTTACTTTTTTGGATGCTTCTGGTATTACGATTAATCCTATCAAATCACGAACTTATACTGATTTATCTAAATCTGTAATTTGTAATCCTCAAAATGGAAAACATTTTTGTTATATTTCTAGTGAATTAGAATTTATGGTTTCAGATTTATCTAAAGCATCTTTAAATGTATCTGTTAGGGATTCTTTAGGAAATGTTGAGAATGTTGTTTTAACTCCAGGATATGGTTTAGATAATATTGATCCTGTTCCAAAGACATTAGAGGTTGGTTTTTGTTCTGATATTTATGGTTGTTTCGTAGGAGATGTTTGGCCTAATCCAATTAATGTAAAAATACTTGATGAAGATTCTGGATTTAAAATGTCCTATTGTTTTGTATCATCTGATCTGGGTTGTTCTGTTTATGGTCTAGGTGTTAAAGTTGATGTTTCATCTTGGACTTCAAAAAGTAATCAGCGTTCTGTAATGAGATCCTGTTCTGTTGCTGATAATTTATGGAGTTGTGTTGGTGGTTTTGTTGCAAGTTCTGTTACTGAGAATAGTAGTAGGGTTACGTTTGTATCTGATACTAGAGATGATTCTGGAAATAGTTATAGAGGTTTAGATATAATTAAAGGTGTTTCTATTGGAGATTCTCGTGTTCCAGAAATTAAGAGTTTTGTAATTAAACCTTTAGGTGGTGGAGAAGGAATATCTGGTGGTGATGGAATTCATGTTCGTGAAGGGGATTATGTACGAGTTGAAGCGGAGATTGTTGATTTGAGTCCTCCAACAATGAAGCTTGATATGACTAATCTTATTCCTTATGATGGCGTATCTAGCAGAAAATATTATTCGGTTGGTGGAGAACCAAAATATTTAGTCGATGGAACTTGTGTTCTTGATTCTGCTACAACATATTCTGATGGTACTCCAAGTAGATTATGGAAATGTACTTGGGAATCAAATACTGGAGTTACAATTCCTTTAGTAGGTGATTATGCCTTTAAGGCAGGTGTATTTTATAATTTTACAGATTCTGTGGGCCATTATGTTTCTGGGATAAATGATACTGATGTGTATTTATTAGCAGAGAATGATGGAAATTTATTGAGTCTTTTTGTTGATTTAGATAATCTTGTTCCTGGTTATATAAATAGAAGAATGGTTATGTTTGCTCCTGCAAAAGTTAATGTTCCTTTTGTTATTTCAAAGAATTCACGTTCCGATTTATTTGTTTTATCGCAAAGATTTACTGAATGTACTTTGTTAAATAATGAAGACGTTAATAATAGTCCTGTTTATATCGAACGTTCTTTTGATGAATTATTTTATTTACCATATCAATTTTTGCAAGGTGCTGCAACAGATTCAATGAATCCAGGTTACAAAACTAAGTTTAATATGAAAACGGTTTTGAATGAAAATGATAACATCAATGAAGTTGCTGCTTTGAATTTTTCTTGTAAACTTGCTGTATATTATGGTTACTCTAGTGGTGCACGAAAATATATGTTCAAGGATCCTGAAGTTCATGATTTTAATTGGAGTATTGACTTAAAAGATAGTCTTTTTGAACCAGGTATGAAAATCTGGGAAGAGATTCAAAGTGTTAATGAATCTGGTATTGTTCAAGGTGCTTGGATTTTCCAAACTCAAAAAATACTTAGTATTGCTGAGAAAACTTGTAATTTATTAGAGAACATTAATACTTTCTTAAAACCATTAAATGATTTATTAGCATTGTGGACTAGTATAAACACTGCTTTGGAAGGTCTTAAAGAAATTCCATTAATTGGAGATTTTGTTGCTCCTGTGTATGAGATTTCAAATAATGCAGAAGGTGGAGTTCACAAAGGAATAGGTTCAGTTACTGACTTTTTACAAAATAATGTTTTTAATTTAGGTGTAGATGAAAAAGGTTTAGCAACTTTATCTGATAATACGGATTCAGCTGCAAAGGAAAGACATGACACTGCATTTAAACCAATTAGAACTATTTGTGATTTAATCAAATGTTCTCAATGTGAGAAGGGTGACATTTTAACTGGTGGAATTCAACAAAGTCTTTCTGAAGGAATGGCCGATGGATTGAATGACGTTGCTAGATTTGGTGATATTCTTCCACCGATTAGTGCAGGCACTGCAGATTGGAAAAATAGTTTTATTGCAAGTGTGAGTTGTGCATGTTTACCTGGAATTATTGAGAGATTGCAAGAATTAAGACAAATTGAGTGTAACTATATGACTTGTTTGCAAGAGAAAGCGACAATGGGTCTTAGTGTTTCAAGTTGTCGTGTTGATAGAGCACAATTTACATGTAAATATTGGTCCGGAGAATTAATGGCGCTTGGTCCAATGAGGGTTGTTGATGCTTATATTAATTCGATTGCAGATAGTATTTCGCAGTTAGCAATAGACGCCAGTCCTGCTGCTGTTATTTCAGGTTTAGTTATGAAGGTAACCTGTGCTGTATGGAATAAAGAAACTCCAAGTTCTGCGTTTATCAAAGGAGTAGATACTGTTATGTGTAAAGTTCCTGCAGCAGTTTCAAATGCAAAACAAACAGTTGATTTGTTTAACAGTACTTTGAGTTCAATGTTTGGTGGGGACGGTAGTTACTGGAGTAGTTATTTAGATAGTATAACGCCATGGGTTGTTCCAGATGTTGATATGTGTGACCCTTGGGTTAATTCTGATTTTGGTGATGATGAAGAAGAGGAGACTGAAGAATGAGAGCGATTAAATTTTTGGGATTATTTGTAAATTTGTTTTTGTTGTTAGGATTGTTTTCAGGTTTAGTTTTATCTGATGATACTGTTGAGACAACTTTTAAAGTTCCATATACTGCTGTTAGTTCAAGTCTTTCATCTGATGCTTCACTTTTTTTGCAAGCAAATGTGGCTCATCGATTTAATGCAACTTACACAGGTCTAAAAAATATAAGATTTGAAGTTGTTGATAATAAAGGAATAACTGCGCAAATGTTCTATAAATTAGATGGAATTGCACAAAAGCCAGATTATTTTTTGATTCAGGCAACTCAATCTGATGTTGGAAAAATAATAAAATTAAGAGTTTATGGTTATAAGGTTTCTGATAATACTAAAATTGAAATTGTTAAGGATTTTAAAATTCAAATTATTAATGATTGTGAAGCAGGTTATGGTACTTGTATTGATACTGATGTTTATACATGTCCTGGAATGACTATTTCTTCAAGTTGTTCTGGTGCACAAAATTCAGTTAGTTCAAGTTTTGTAAATAAAGGACAA
Source organism: Candidatus Woesearchaeota archaeon (assembly GCA_016938695.1). GTDB lineage: Archaea > Nanobdellota > Nanobdellia > Woesearchaeales > JAFGUC01 > JAFGUC01. Next base: position 189,681 of record JAFGUC010000006.1, read on the forward strand.
AACTCTGCTTGTTGTCCATTTCCTTCTGCTCAAATTAAAGAAAAAGAAGGCGATAAGACAATTGTTGTTCAGTTAGGTGAATTGGCATCACAAATGAGTAAGTTTGATATTTATGTTCGAAAGCCAGGATTATTTTTTGGTGGAACATCTATTCCGTATTATGGACCAGTAACTGTTGATTGGAATTCTGCTGACGTTGTTATTAAGTTGAAGGATGTATATTCTGGATTATCTTCATCTGAATTTGTGGGTAATATAAATTTGAATTCTTTAGTAGGATCTTATACATATTATGTTCCTAGTAATTTTTTAGATGATTTTTATTTTAAGAATTTTGTTGTTACATTAAATAAAGCAATAGGTTCAACAGCAAAATATGAATTTTGTTATTATGCAAATGGTAAAAATGATTGTAAAGATTTAACAAAGACAACAACATTTTCAAACTTTGTTCCTTTAGGGTCTGATTATGTAGAATTAAAGGAAATTGTTTCAGATAGTGTTACAGTTGTTAGGTCTTTTTTAGCCAAACCATTTGAACAGTTGGTATCACAAATTGCTTACACTGAACCAAATGCTGCTGATTGTGAATTAATGTTGTCAATAAGTCCTTCAGATTCTAATGCTGTTGTAAAAATAGATGGTGTTGTTGTTAATGGTGGAACCGCTACTGTTAATGCAAGAGAATCACATACTATTGATGTTTTAGCAGAAGGTTTTGTGGTTAATAAAATTGAAGGTAAGGATGTTTTAGGAGAAGAAAGTTTTCAAATCTCTTGTGCTGATGGGCCACGAATAGATATTTCTTTATCTGAACAAAGATATTACTTTGTATTTGGTGATGCGTCTGCTGGAACTTTGTTAGTTTCTGATAGTAATCTTAGAAAAAATACTGATTATGAAGTTAAGTTTAAGCATTCAGTTTATACGGAAGGTACTGAAGTCTCTTGTGGAACTTATAAAGTTGATTCTGCTTTATCATCAACTGTAATTCCGTTTTCAGATTGTTTAAGTTCTGCTAGGTCAAATGCAGTTGAATTTAAGATTCCAATTACTGTTAACGATCCTATTGCATTTCAAAGATCAAATCCAACATATAGTAATGGATTTCTGGATGATACTAAGTTAGGTGATAAGTTTAAATGTGGTAGTTCTGAAGTTGAAATTACAGAATTGAAAACATATGAATGTACTTTGAATTCAGATGATGATTATGCAAGAGTAGTTTTTGATGTTGGAAATATTGGAATTTGTTTGGATTATAAAATTGATGGAGAGTTGAACCCAAGTTTAGTTTCACGTGCTCAATCAAGTTATAATATTGAGTTGATTTCAATTTGTCCTTATGTTGGTGTTACTGGTTCTCCATATTCAATGGATTTAGTATCAGACCAAGATTTTGATATTTCAAGAATAATTGGTCAATATTCAATTAAGTTTAATTTAGATGTTGATTATAATCAAACCCACTCAAAGCAAATATCAATTGATTATGCACCAAATCCAACATTTAACTATAGATCCAGAATTGTGGATGTTTTAGCTTTAGATTCATCTCATGATTGTTCAGGAAATTCTATATTTCTAAATGATTTTTTAACAACAGGTAAATTATCTTTGTCATGTTCATATTCTGTTGGAACTCCATTGAGAGGTTATGGTCAAGAGTATGATTATTTGAGTTTAACTTCATCAACTTTAAAACCTGATGTTGCTGGTTTGCGTGGAACTGATTTGTATGAATTTTGTACTACTTTGACATTATCATCTGATTCTGGAAGAATGAGTGGTTCTTGTGATGGTGCAATGTTATGCTCAGATATTTCTGCACAGAGTTATGAAGTTGATCAAACAACGGTTGAAACACATATATTAAATAATAGAAACATTTTAGATTATTGTTCAATATCTGGTTCACTTACTTTTGATTTAGTTTTTAGTTATGCTGTTTTTGTAAAGTCTGTAGGAAGTTTCTCAATTCCTTCAATGTCAATTACTCCAACTGATATTATAACTGTTACAGTTGCACAAAGTAATTTGAACGATTTATTTTCTAATGATGATTTTGTAGTTGAATATAAATTTGATTCTGCTGCATCTGCACCAGTACAAACAGTTAAGATTTCTGATGTTGTTGATGCTATTTCATCTGGAAGAGCAATACAAGTTGCAGTTCCATCAGTTGGTGGAGATTTAACACGAGATAGTGTAACTGTTAAGCTTTCAGGTGTTGAGAATTATAGATCTTTTGTTGATTTTGTTGCAATATCAGGAGCAGATAAATTTGTATTAACACAAGCAGAAAATGTTTTGCGCGGTGTTTCCACAATAGATAGAGTTGATTTTAAAGTTAAAAATTCTAAAGTTACTTTGGATTCAGGTTATTTGGAAGCTTGTGGATTAAATAATGATGTTGATGGTAGTCCTGCGGTTTATTCTTATACCGTTAATCCTGCATGTACAGATAAGATATTACTTTCTGTTTCACCATTTTCATCTGAAGCTCAATCTTTAGTTACGAATTCTTTAGGTTCACCAGGAACGTTCAAGATAGAAGGTGTTGAGTATTCTGGAAATAACTTTCCTTTAAATGTTAATGGAAAAACTGCAAAAGTTGTATCTGGATCTAGTGAATTAGTTATTGGTCCTGTTAGTTTACAAAGTTATAATCAAGATTTTATTTTTGGAATTGAAGATGTTACTTCATTAGCTAATAGAATTGTTGTGAAATTGCAAGGTAAATTTCCTTTGTTATTTGGTCCTGATGCAATTAAGTTTAAAGTTGAAGGTGCAGTTTTTGATAAGAACTCTGCAATTGGAAATCCAGATGGTCCTTGTGAAGGAAAATTTACTAAAACAAGCAAAGAAGCTTTGTGTAAAGTTGTTCCTAGTTCAAGATATACTGTAGAATTTTATGATGAAGCAAAACCAGAAGAAATTAAAACAAAATTAATTGTTCCTTCAACAGCAAACGAAGTTTTTGAATTGGATTTGGGCGATTCTTTAACTGAAGTAATTTCTACAGTTTTACCAGTTGCATATGAAAAAGGTGGAATAGAACTTGTTGGAGATTCTAGTTGTATTGCAGGAAAATGTTATGGTAAAAATAATTTTGAATTTAAATTTTTATCAAACTCTGGATTATCATATAATGGAAGAAATAAATATACTTTTGCTAAAAAAGATTTTGCAAATGTTGATTCTTTGTTGCAAGATAACTTAAAATTTGATTTTAATATTGTATTGAGTAATTTGGCTGGTGTTAAAAAGGATAAATTATCTTCTATTACTTTTAACTCAGTTAGTTTGTTGTCTGTAACAAATACTAAGAATCCTAATGTTTTAGAAATTGTATCAAAGATTTTTGATGTGTTTGAAGAACTCCCAGCAAATATTTATGATATAGAATTACCAGTTGCATTGCGGTATGATTCTGTCGATTATAGTACTAAATTAAAATTTATTGATTTGTTCTTACAAAATTCTTTTGTGATAGATGGACAAGTTCAGACACAAGCTGATGGTGGATTGGCATATTTATCCATATTGTCACAGAATTTATTATCTGCTGGAAAGAAGTTTACTATCGTATCTGGTGGTAAACAATATGAAATTTCTGTTGTAAGTGCATATTCATACAGTGTACCTGCAAGTTATTATGCAGGTCAATTTATACAAGTTAGTCCTTTAAGATTAAAAATTACTAATGTGAACGATGGATATTCAACAGAAGTTGATGTTCCTTTAACAAGTTCGGATTTTACTGAAGCATTGGAGAACTCAGATGTTGTTAATTTGTATAAGACTATTACAGCAACATTATCGAAAGATGGTGAAGATAAAAGGGTTGAAACAGTTACTCTTAGCCTAACTGGAACAATGTTTACTGCAGTTGGAGAAGGTTCAAGTTCACGAATGAATTTTGAAATTTCATCTAATGGAATAACTATACCTTCAAGTGAAGTTTGTTCTTCATTGAATGTTAATTTTAAAGGTGCAGTAATGCACAAAGTTTCTGGAAGTTGGGTTGAAGTTGACTCAGCTCAAAAGCAAGATTATGTTAACTTGATTGGATATTCTACTGTAGTAACTCCATCTGGTGTTATTAATTCAAATACTCAGTATGGTTCTATTGTAGTTACTATAACATCAAGTTTGTTTAAGTTTGCAGATGCAACTTCATCTAAAACTCTTACAAATGTAAGAGTATCTGATTCTTGTTCAGTTGATATATTAGATTCGATTAATTATACTGGAACAGAATCAGATTCACAAGCTTCAGTAAATACTTGTGGAACAGTGGGTGCAACATTTGTGTTCAAAAAAGGTGATCAAACATTATCATTTGGTTCAGAGTTAATACAACATTTACCAAGTTACAAGGTTTGTGCTTTGGGTACAACACCACTTTGTATTAATGTTGGAACAGGCACAAAGAATTTTGGTTTGTTTGATTCTACTGGTGCTTCAAAAGTAACTTCAACATATTTTGATTTTACTGATTCAACATCACAAGAATTAGCGTCTGATTGTAAAATTGCATTTACTGTTGAAGTAAAAGATGTATGTACAAATCTTCCAAGTGGTTATACTGATTCACAAAGCAGAAATTTCTATTTGGTTGGACATAGATATAGTTTGAATTCTGGTTCTGTAGATTCATTCTATGATATAAAGTCAGTTAATGGAAATGATTGTGTAATTGAAGTTTCACAAGGACAGCAAACTGAATGTTCTTTGGATTGTAAGTTGTTAACTATGCCTTCTGATGTAACTTGTTCGGTAGATACTGATTATGCGTCTTCAGCACAAATACCATTGAAATATACTATTAGGTATGATTCTGAGAAATTTGAGGAAAAAACAGGAGCTATAGGAAATAGTTGTTCTGGAGTTAGTTGTTCTGATGGAACTTTTGAGATTTTAAAGAGTTCAATAAATAATTGTTATTTTAATGTTGTAGATTATTTGCGAACACCTGAAACTCCAGTTAATCATTGTTTACTTCCGGAAGGTTTTACTGATCCTGAGAATAGAAATTATTACATTATTGGTGAACGGTACAATTTGTGTACTGCTGGAACTTCTGATTGTAAAATATATACTATTTCCTCAGATTGTAATGCTCAAAGAGGAGAAGTTGATGGTTGTTCTTTTGATTCAACTCAAGATTCAGTTTTACGAAAAGTATTTTCATTAACTTTAGAAAACGGCCAGTGTAAAGTTGGTGCACGTTTCTTAGGAGATACTAAATATCCTTTTAGTACAGGAACTCCAATAACTTTGGAGATGATTAGAACTGCAGTTGGTTCAAAAACACATTCAGTATATATTGATAAGGTTTTTCCGAGTGTTGCAGATGGTTGTGTTAGAACAAATGTTGGTGATAGTACTCCTGTAGGATGTGTTATTGGTTCTTCGTCATTGATTCCTTGTACAAGTTTCCCTGTTTTTTCGGACAGGGATTCTTCAAGTAATTTAATTTACGGGACTGATTTAGTGTTGAAATATGCAGATTGGGTGGGCGAATCTATTTTTTATTCTTGTAATGATAATGGAGTTTTGAAACGAGATACTGTTGCATTCCATACTAAAGTTAGACTTGATATTAATGTTGCCTTATTATTAAGTTCTTTGTCAAATTTAGAAGAAGGATATTTACAGATTCCACATTATGCTGATCATTCTAGGACTTATGATTTTAGATATTCTCAAATACTTAATGTTGCAAATGGTGCAACTCTTTCAAAACTTACATCTGGAACACTAGATGGTTCACGTTCATTCGCAATGGAATGTGATTTGAATTGTAATTTGTTAAATTTACCAAGTGAAGGAGTAGGAAAAGTGCAATGTTCTGTTGACACAGTCAATAAAAAATATATTTTGAATTATGATTCAGGTTATTACAAAGCATTGGTTGGAGAATCAACTGGAACATTAGAAGTTACTGATTTTACCAATTGTTATTTTGATTACTCTACAAAATTAGAAGAAAAAGAATCGGTTATTGCACAAGAAGATACTGAATTGTGTTCTTTACCTGTTGCTTTGCAAGACAAGGTTGATAGAACAGGACAAATTGTTTACATTAAAGGAAACAAGTATGAATTATGTGAAAATGATATTTGTTCATTGTATACTTTTGGAGATGATTGTTCTGTAACTAAAGTAGATGAATCAACAACAATACCAGTATATGCTTGTGATTCTTATTGTAATAAGTTAGCAACTAATGCATTTGGGTTACCAGATACAATTGGTTGTACTTATATTTCAGATAGCACTACTTATTCAATAACTTACAGTAGTGAATTTTATGATTGTAAATCTGAATATCAGGAAGTATGTGGAAGTACTAATACATTTACAGTTGCAAGAACTCAAGGTACAGCTTGTTCAATGGATATAACAAAATACCTAACTGGGAAAGAATCTGAAATAGAAATTAATGATGATCAAGAACAAGGTGTATTGCAAACGGATGCAAATGGTTGTATTGTTTATAATTTTAGAGGAATGAATGCAATTGCTTTTAGTTCAGATGCTACAAAATCTGAATGTTCACATTCACAAGCTTGTTCAGCATATAAAACAAGTGATAATAAACCATTGTCTTGGAATGACAGATCAAATTGTAATAATATTAATTATCCATTAATTGATCCTGTAACTTATTCTGTATTATTTACAGATTCTCAAGCAGGAAAAATTTGTTGTATTCCAAATGTTGTTAGTGATTGTGAAGAGAAAAGTATTCAGTTTCCAAAAGTTCAAGAACAAATAGTTAATGGTGTACGTTCTGTAGCAACAGGAGAATGTGAGTATTCATATCCTGAATGTTTATCATATAAAACTACTGATGGTAAAACATATTCTTGGCAAGTTGATGAATATGAAGATTGTGATGAACGTTATGCTCCTTTAGATTTAGCTAAGGTTTCTCCAACGGGAAAAGGAAATAATAAGGTATGTTGTGTTGCAAGAGATTCTTGTGAAAAAGAGTTTGGATCAGGATATTTTAAATTTGATGCAACTACTAGAAAGAATTGTATAAATTCAACAGTTAAAACAGATAAATCCTGTTGTAGAGAAAAGTTGTGTGATGGAACTAAAGATTGGACAACAACTCAATGTGATGTTAAGGATTATGGTGTTCCTCCAAAAGTTTTACCAAACGGACTTACAATGTACTGTTGTAATAGATCTGTAACTTCTGGTCTTAGAAATGCTTTGAGTTGGAGTGAAGCAATTGAAGAAGGAATGAGAGATGCTCAAGAGGTTTGTGGTGCTTTAGCAAATACTAACCAAGGTTCTTCAACGGATAAAAAAGCTCCAGCAGTATTTTGGGATAATTGTTGGGATGCAATTTCAAGAAGTTCAGTTGATACTGATTTTACTCCTGGTTTGATTAGTCGTTGTGATGAATGGGGCGGATCACCATATTGTGTAGGTGTTACTAGAAAAGTTAGAGATTTGAAACGAGGTATTTATTCCTATGTCAGTTTGGCAGATAGAATTGGAATAGGTGCTGTAAATTCTTGGATTGCAGAAGTTTCAGCAGATTCTGGTTATGTAGACAATATGTTGACTGCAATTGATTGGATTGGTGGTGGAATATTACCTGATAATTTCAAGAGTGTTGATGCAATGGATTCTGCATTTAGAGAGACTGCCTTATATCAATCTACTTTAGGTGTTTGGAATACTATGATTGGGGATTTGAGTGAATCAATTAGAGCAATGTCGCCATCTGCACAAATAACTGCTTTTTGTGAAGGAGATGGATTTTATGGTTTCCCAACTGATAATTTATTGGGATTGACAACAATGACTGATGATTCTAATGATTTAGTTAATTTATTGGTTACAAGGCAACCTTATATGGATGAAATTGGTTCAGAAAAGGATAACCAATCTTTGTACGTTTACATTTTCACATGGATGATTGGTGGTTTTGAACAAAACATTTCATACAATGTCTGGTTAACAAATGATAATTCAAATAGTGATATTTTATCAGAAGATTATTGTTTTAAACGATTGAATGAAACTGAGTATGATGATTCAGGTGTTGTAGTTAACAAAAATACTTGTCTTGGTTTTAATTTAGTTGAGGGTGATTCACATTCAACTCCTGATACTTTGAAAGGAAGATTCCTTAATACAGAATATACTTATGCTTGCATTAGATATAAGGACCCTGATGGAACCGCAATAAATGTTCCGGAGAATGATGATACTTCTAATTTATTTGGTGGAAATGCACCTTTCTTTAGTGCAGATTACTGGAGTAGTTTAGGAGATCATTTATCTGGATTATGGGGTGGAAATGATTCTTGTATTGCTCAGGCTTTTACACAAAAAGATCCTTTTGAGTATCAAAGAACAAATTCAGGTCAAGGTAATGATTTCATTTGTGTTTCAATCAATGACAATGGACTTGGTGTTGATGAAACAGATGGTGATGCTTATGGCGATCCATACTATGTATATTCACATACTGGGGATACTACAACTGATGACACAAGTTCAAGTGATGATGGAGGTGAGGACTTTGAGAGTACGGACGTTGCGACTGCCTAAAAAATCTCAAGTTACAATCTTCATGATTATTGGTATCTTACTAGTTTTTTCATCAGGATTGATTTTTTTCCTTAGAAATTCTGTTTCTGAGGATAGAATCTCTGCACAAATTAAAGCAAGTGCATCAAAGGTTCCTTTGGATGTTTTACCTGTTAAAGAATTTACAGATACTTGTTTGAGGGATATTAGTATTGAAGCTTTAAATTTTGTTGGTATGCGTGGAGGATATTATAATATTAGTTCTTTTGAAGAGGATTATAATAATATTAATTCAGAAATATTAAATGATAAATACGATAATATTCCTTTTTGGTATTATGTTGAACCATGTTCATCAAAAGAATTTGGTTGTGGTGCAACAAATCAACCAGCATTAAATAAAGGTGAGGATGATCGTTCTTTACAAGAAGAATTAGAAAATTATGTAGATGATCATTTAGAAAATTGTTTATTGGGGTATGAAATTTTTAAAAATCAATACAAAGTTGTGTATGATGCGCCAATTACAACAGTTGTCATTAGAGATAAAGATGTTTATTTTAAATTAAGTATGCCAATGACTATTACTAATAAGAAAAGTGATACTGTTAAAGCCGATACTTTTGTTCAATCAGTTCGTGTTAATTTGCGTGATATCTATGAGTTTGCAAATGATTTAATTAAATCAGAATCTAGTACTGGTTTTTTGGAAGCTGCAATGTTTAACGCTATGAGTTTGTATATGGGTTATGAATTGCCTCCAATTGATGAATTAAGTTTTGAATCTCCACGACATTGGTTAACGTCTGATGTTTATGATATTTTGAATGATGATTTATTTCCAATGTATATTCCATTATTACATATTAGTGGAACTTTGGAGGAAACATTATTTAATGCTGGTGATTATGGCAATCAAGCAGTTACGGATATTTCAAATGGTTTCTTTTCATCTTTGACAAGCAATATTATTTCTGAGAAGGAATATGGAAATTTGAAAGTTGAATTTGAATATGTTCCTGATAAATTATATCTAAGCTTGAATCAAGGTGAATTTTTGGTTCAACCTGTTGATATTATGTCTGCAATGCCAAGTGGTAATTTGATTACAATGTTTATGTCTGTATTTAATGTGTATAAAACTCGTTATGATACTGTTTATCCAATAATTGTTACAATTACTGATACTCAAGCAGATACTGAAGCATTTAATGACCAAGGTTATTCTTTTAGAATTGCAATGGAGTTAAATTTTAGAAATAATGAGCCTTATACTGCTGACGTTGTTTTGCATTCATTTAATATTAGTAGAAAATTTGATTTAACAAATAATCCATTGATGTATCCTAATAGAACTTTTATCATTGGAACATATAATGCGTGGACTAATGAAATTTTGCCAAACTCCAAAGTAGAATATATTTGTGGTAAGAGATATTATCTAGGAGATACAGATGACTTTGGTGTTTTAGTAACTAAAATGCCTGCGTGTATGTCTGGTGGTAAATTTAAAGTTAGAAATGATGGATATTCTTCTCAATATTATTCTTTTTCAAATAATGAGAATAAACAAGATGGTCTTCTTGCAATTAAACTTTGGCCGATTAAGGAACTTAATGTTTCGATACAGAAATTAATTGTTTCTGAGTTTGTTGAAGGTGAAACTCCAATTGAAAAAGCTATGTCTGTTTTGACGTTAGGAATAGATAAATTTGCTGATGAAGATGCAAGTTTCTTTGATAAGCTTTCTGGAATGGTTTCAACATTGACTGGTATTGGTTTATTAGATTCCATTGGTCAACAATTAGGTGTAACTGAGCGTCCAATTGAACCATTAAGAGATAGAGTTTCGGAACTTCAAGTTGCGAATGCAATTTTTGGTGTTGTAAAATCAGCGGGTTCAGTTGCTTTGAATTTTATTCCTGGTTGGGGTACATTAGTTAGTGCTATTGTTAATATAGCTTATGAAGGAGTTACGTATGCATTGTCTGAAATGGGTGTTTATTTCCCTGTTCCATCCGCACAATATATTCAAATGGTTCAAGATTTGGATTATTACAGAGCTTCATTTTCTTTAGAAGATATTGGAGTAAATGATAGTGTAATTGTAACTGTTAAACCAAATTTTGAACAATCAGTACCAGTTCCTATGGTTTCAACTTTTATTGTTAACAACACTGTGCTAGTTAGTCCATTAGAATTGATACCCGGAAATTATTCAATTTCAGTTATGGTCGTTAGGAATGAGAATTTTACAATGGATCCTATGGATACTTGTAACAGCAATCCTATTTTAAAATCTGCATGTGAGAGTATACTTGGAATGAAATCTGAACCAATTAATTTGTCATCTTATGTTACTGGAACAATGAATACTTGGTATGATTTTACTCCTCAAGAACTTTATTCATATAATAAAATGAAGTTGATTGTTTTGGATAGTGGTTTACCACGTCATACAAAAGATGTTCCTGACGCAGGCTTTGAAAATAGATCTTTGCTTTTAGTTCCTGAGAGAGTGGTTTTAGAATGAATAAAAAAATGAATAAAATTTTTGAGACTGTTAAGAAAAGTGTTTTTTTTAATGTGTTTAAGCAAAATTATAAAGTATATGTTGTGCCTATGGCTTACGATATTTTGTTTTTGTTGTCTACTATTTTTTTAATTGTTTTTCATAACTTAATTATTAATGTGTTTTTTTCGGATGCTGTTTCAGCTTTTCCAAAAAATGATATAACTTATTATATGTTTAATTCAGCAACAGCATTGACTAGGATGCAAGTGATTTCTATATCATTTACTCTTGTTTTATTTATGTTGGGTTTGTCAATTTACTTTGCATTTTTAATTTTTAATTACTTTAAGTGGGCTTTTTTGACACGTTATACAAAAAGTGTTAAACATTTTTTCAAATATGTTTGGACTGAGTTTAGACTAGATTTACTTATGTTTGTTGGTCTTTACGTTGTTTCAATTTTTATAATTGGCCTTAAGATAATTGGTGGATCTTTTGGAGATTTATTTGGACTACTTGCAAGCTTTTTGCTTTTTGCATTTGTATTATCTGGAATGACGTTTGTTAGAATCTTGTTTTTTAAGAATGAAAATAAGTTATTTTCAAGATTTTTTACATCGTTTAGATTTAGATTTATTCTAGATTTTATTTTTGTATTTGCGATATATTTTGTTTTGCTTATGTTGTTTTATTTAATATTTGGTTCGTTTTTTAATACGTTTTTGCCAATGTTTTTGATTTTTATTGGTTTTGTTTGGATTAGGACGTATTACTTTGTTCTTGTTACAAGGGAACTAGATATTAAGTTTGATTTTAATGGCAAAGTGAAAGTATCTAAAACAAAGGAAAAAGTTGTTGTTGAGAAATCAAAAACAAAAGTGAAATCTGTAAGAAAAAAGTAATTTTTTCTTTTTTTCTAATTTTTAGGTGTTTTTTCATAATATTTAAAAAAGGATTCTTCCTTTAGAGACGTAGTATGGTAAAGATTGTTTGTATTGGCGGTGGAACTGGTCAGTCTAAGTTGCTTCAAGGTCTACGAGAAGTTACGACAGATTTGGTTGCAATCGTTGGTGTGACTGATAATGGTCGTAGTACTGGTGTCTTACGTAATGAGTTTGATATGCTTGCACCTGGAGATATACGAAATTGTCTAGTTGCATTGTCAAACTCTCCAAAGGTTCTAAAAGAATTGTTTCAATTCAGATTTACTTCTATAAACGAGGATTCTGCATTTTATGGCATGAATTTTGGTAATTTATTGATTGCTGCGTTAACTAAAATTAATAATGATAATTTTGGAGAAGCAATAAAAGAGGTTTCAAAGATTTTAAAAATTGAGGGTAAGGTTTTGCCATCAACTCTTGCTAATACTCAAGTATGCGCAGAATTATCAACAGGTAAAGTTTTGGTTGGTGAACCAGAAATTGCTCGTGCTTATGGCACTAAAAAGAAAATTAAACGTTTATTTTTGAAAGATAAAAATGTCAAGGCAAATCAAGATTGTATTGATGAGATAATGTCTGCTGATTTAGTTGTAATTGGTCCTGGTGGGCTTTATACTTCTGTTATTGTTAATTTGCTTCCAATTGGAATGGTTGAGGCATTGAAAAATACTACTGCAAAAAAAGTTTATGTTGCAAATGTTGCAACTCAACAAGGTGTTACTGACGATTTAAATTTATATGATCATGTAAAAGAAATTGAGAAGTATGTTGGTAAAGGAGTTTTAGATGCTGTTGTTGTTAACAATCGTTCTCCACCAAAACGTTTAGTAGAAAAATATCGTGCGGCTGGTGCATATTTTTTAGAGATTGATGATGCTCAAATCGCAAAGATTAAAACAATTTGTAAGAATGTTATTCTAGCAGACATTGTTCAACGAAAATTTGTTGAGGAATTTGGTAAGGCAAATTACATAAGACATAATCCTAAGAAATTAGCAAGTGTTCTTCTTAGAATTCCACGGAAAAAAGTAAAAGGTGTTATTTTAGTTGCAGGAAAAGGAGAGCGTATGAAACCATTTTCTTTGAATAAATCAAAAGAAATGATTGAATTCATGGGAAAACCTCTTATTGCTCGTCATGCAACGGAAATGATCAAAAATGGTATTACTGATATTATATTTATTTGTAATGAAGAAAATATTGGTTACATTAAAGATTATTTCCAGAAGGATTACATTCCAACGATAGAGAAAGATATTGGTATGGGATTGAATGTTAATCTTGAGTTTGTTTTGCAAATTGAACAAAAAGGTCCTGTTAATGCAATATTATATGCACGTTCATTATTAGAAAAAGATTATTTTGTAATTAAGTATGGTGATAGCCTAGCATCTGACGATCAGATAAAACAAATGCTTGCAACATTTGATTCTGACACCAGTGTTGATGCTGTTGCAACACTTAGAAAAGTTACAAAACCTCAAGAGTATGGAATTGCAAGATTTAATAAAAATAATGAATTAGTTGAGATTGTTGAAAAACCTCAAAAGGATTTTCCTTCTGATCTTGCGAATGTTGGTTTGGCTCTTGTTAATGGAAAAGTTTTTTTCAATTCTATTGACAGATTTGGTGTTGGTGAGGTTTTACCTCCTGTTGAATATGTATTAAGAAATAAGGGACGTGCAAGTTTTTGGATTTTCAAAGGTAAACGAGTTGATGTTGGACGTGTTTGGAATATTCTTGATGCTTACAAATTATTGATAGACAAATTACGAAATTCAAAACCACGAATACTTTCAAAAAATGTTTCAAATACAGTTAAGATTGGTAAAGGGGTTTACATAGGACGTAATGCTAAAATTGGAAAAAATGTTACACTTGGAGATTATTCTTCTATTGATGGTATCGTTGAGGATAATTGTGTTATTTCTAATTCTGTAATTATGGCTGGAACGGTAATTGGTTCTGGTTCTAAAATATCTTATAGTGTCATTGGTGAAAACACAAAAATAGGAAAGAATTTTTATACCAAAACAAAAAGTTCTGATGTAGAGGTTTTTTGTAAGGATAAATATGTTTTATCTGGAAAAAATACTTTGGGTTTATTTTGTGCTAATGATGTTGTAATAGGTGACAATCTTTACAGTGAACCAGGAAAAATGATTTTTCCAAATAAAATTGTCAATCAAAATATCACAACTGATTTATTATTGAGGGCAATTATTTTTGATGCTGATAATACAATTTATCAAACTAAAGAGGTTGCTAAGTTAGCTGATATGGCTGCAATGACTTTCTTTTCTGGTCAAACTAATAAAAGTCCTGAATATTTGTATAATTATTGGATTAAGAATATTGTTTCTAAGCTTGTAGCTGATAAGAATCCGATTCGACGTCACAGAAAGTATTCTTATACTTTATTATGTAATAAGTTTAAGGTTCGAAATATTGATGGTGGTTTTGAAGCATTTTTAGGTTCTTTAACTCAAAATATTCAATTGAGTCCTGGATTTAGAGAACTTCTTCCTGCTTTGTCTTCATACAAAGTCGCATTATTAACTGAAGATACTCGTGATGTCTTAGATGCTAAGTTGAAACGATTTAGATTGAGTAATTTGTTTGATTCTGTTATTTCTTCAACTGAAATTGGTGTTATGAAACCAAGTCAGGAATACTTTGATTCTATTATTAGTAGTCTTGGAGTTTCACCAAGTGAATGTTTATTTGTTGGTGATAATTATACTAAAGATTTAGCTATTCCTAAGAAAAATGGAACTAATGTTTTATTGTTTTCGTTAGATGGCAAGGGAGACTTTAAGGATTTTAGTGAACTTGTAAAAATTTTGGCTAAATTGTAGTTAGAAGTAAAATAAGTATTCTTTATCGATTTTGTTGTTCTTTATTTTTATTCCTTCTTTTTTGAGAATAGTTTCTTTTTTGGGATTGTGGAAAATTCCAGCGTACGATCCTATATCGAGATTAGTATTAATTACTCTATGACAAGGAATAATTATTGGATGTGCATTATTTTTTAATGCAGTTCCAACAGCCCTATATGCTTGGCAGTTTAATTTTTCTGCAATTATTTTATAGGTTGTAACTTTCCCGCGAGGAATTTTTTCAGTTAAATTTAGAACTTTTTGTGCAAAATTATTTTTTTTTGCTTGTTCTTTTTTTTGGAGAAGATTTTCTTTTAACTGGTTTTGTTTCAATTTTTTTAGCATCTTCTTTTTTTGTTTTTTTGTTTTTAGTTAAAGCTAAAATTATTAGTCCGACGAATTCTATGCAAGCAATGCTTGATAGAATGATTATTATTGTTGTATTTGAAAGCATATTGAATTTTAACTTTGTGTATTTTGTTCATAAATCTTTTTGTTTTTGTACAAAATAAGCACAATCTTTTTAAATGGAAAATGTTTATTTACTTATATATATGAAGTTTGGGGGAATTGTTGTCAAATGGTTAATGTGATTCTTAAATTTACCGAGAATAGAAAGAAAAAGGGTCAGATGATGGGCTTTGATAACAAAAAAGTTCATTTTGTATGTAATGACTCTAAGTTTAGTGTTAAAGAAGGTGAAATTTGGGAATGTTTTCTTTGGAGTGAACAGTCTAAATATAATCTAGTTAAACCATTTAAACAAATAGATTCTAATAATGTTCGTGAGGAGGTTAAACGTGTTGAACAGTTTAACAAAGAGATTTTACTTCTTGAACGAAAAATTGGTCCTGAGTTTACTAAAGTAGTTTTTGATGAAAGAAATAAACCTTATTTATTATCAACTATGACTTTAAAACAAACTAGAGATAAATATCCTACTTTTATTGTTAAAAAGTACAAAGAGAGAATTTATGCTAGACCTATTATCACACCCGATGATAGAGTTGAGTGGCGAGAATCTCAAGTGCTTTAAGCATTAATTTTTTATTTTTGCTTTTAACTTTTCGGCTTTCTTTCTTTGTGTTGTCGGTATAATCTAAAAGTATTTAAAACACTAGATACTAATTATTTTAGAGGTGGTTGAATGGAAAAGATTGTTTTAACTGATCTGGAACCAGGAATGAATCCAACAGGTGAAGAGTTAGCTAAGGTGTTAGTGAGCCGAATGGGTTTAGATCCGCGGAAGACAAATTCTACTCAAGATATGTATCGAACTTTTTTAGAATTCTATGAGCGTGCAAAACAAGCAGCGCAACAAAAGGATCCTGAGATTGCTGTTTTAACTGTAGAAGAGATGGCAATATTTGCAAAAATTTCTAGGCAAACTATGTATGATTATTTGCGTCGGTGGACTAATCTTAATTTTATTGTAAAGACATCTTACATTAAAGATAGTAAAGTCATTATTGGTTACAAATTAAATGGTTCTACACTTGAAACTGCCTTTGAAAAGGTTCGAGTAAGGATTACAAATAATTTGGAATTGTCACAAAAGTATGTTCAAGAACTTCAAAGAATTTTAAAGAATGAAAAGATAAGTAAATCACAGAGAAGAAATTCTGATGAAGATTTAGATGAAGAAAATTAGAGGTGAAAATTATGGTTAAGAAAAAAGTTGAGAGTGATTTTGGTTTTAACAACCATCTGGAAAGTTTCTTTACTAATCCAGAAAGTTTTTTTGAAAGAATCAAAGATGAGAGTTTATTAACGTCTGTGAAATTCTTTGGTGTATTTTTGTTGCTAACAATTCTAGGAAATGTTGTTTTTGGTAAACCTAGCGATGTTTCATGGGTTATTTTTGGAATTGTTTTAGTTGGCTCATTATTCGTATTGTATTTGTTGTTTCCACTTTTATTATGTCTATCTGCTAGATTTTTTGGTTCAAAATTAAAGTTTCCAAAAATTTTAGGATTGTATGGATATAATGTATCCTATTTGTTAGTTGTTAGTATGGTTTTGAGAATTATCTTTAGTAATTTATTGAGACTTGGAAGTAATATATACTTGAGTTTTTTTGTTTCAGCAGTTCAATTTTTTGTTATAATGTTGTTTTTAATGATGTTTTTCCATTACACTGTTTTGGGATTGCAAAAGGTTGCTGAACTTGAGAACAAAAATGCATTGTGGTCTTTTATTTTGTTTGTAAAGATTATCTTTGTATTGGTATTAATTGGTGGATTTGTTTTTTTTAAGGTGATTGGCCTTGGTAGCTCTTTACTTTAATGATTCGTACTTAAAAGAGTTTACTACTAGTGTTAAGAGCGTAACAGATGATAAATATGTGGTTTTGGAAGAAACCGCATTTTATCCCGCTTCTGGCGGTCAACCATTTGATACTGGAATAATTAAGTGGGGTAGTGATGAGTATAAAGTTGTTTTTGTTGGTAAATTCTCTGATTCAATTAGTCATGAGGTAGATAAGCCTGGTTTAAAGAAAGGTGATTCTGTTACTTGTTTTGTTGATTGGGAAAGACGATACAAACTTATGCGAAGTCACACTGCAGCACATATTCTAAGTTATGTTTTCCATAAAGAGTCTGGTGCAAAGATAACTGGTAATCAACTTGATCTTGATGAATGTCGAATTGATTTTTCATTAGAAGAATTTGATAAAGACAAAATAAGAGATTATGTTGAGATTGCAAATTCGATTGTTCGTGAAAATGTGCCTGTTTCTGTTAGTTATTTATCTCGTGAAGAAGCCGAACAAGATTCTAGTTTGTTTAAACTTGCAAAAGAACTTCCAGCAAGTTTGAAAGAATTAAGAATTGTTTCAATTGGTGAATATGATAAACAAGCTGATGGTGGAACTCATGTCAAGAATACTAGTGAAGTTGGTGAAATTGTAATTACTAATATGAAGAATAAAGGTGCTGGAAATCGGCGCGTTTATTTTAAATTAATTTAATTAGTTTTTACTAAAAATACAAAACCTGCTAATAGAAGTGCTGTGAATACCAAACTGATTGTTAATATTTCTGTTGGAAAATTCTTTTTTTCTAATATTTTTATTTCTGGAATTTTGAATGTCAATTCTTTTTTTGGTTCTTTAGTTATATCAACTTCATCTGTATTCTCATTTGTTGTTTCAGGAATAAAATTTTGATTAGGTGTTGAATCTTGTTCAGTTGATTTGCTTGAACTGGATGATGTAGTTGTACTTGATTGTGAAGTTGTAGAACTTGTTGTTGTTTGTTTGTCTTCTTTATAGCAGATATTATTTTGACATGTATCGCAATTTAGTTGTTCTACAATAATTGTTTTGTCTAGAACACATTCAGTTCCACATTCGTTTGGTTTGTAGAATAATCTTGTTGTTATGAGTTTGTTTGAATAACAACTTTCTTCATCGTGTGTTAATTTATCACATGAAATTGTTGTTTGTTCTTCAATAACTTCACAATTTGTGTAAATTTCAACTTCTTTATTCAGATAAGTTCTTGTTTCTTTTGTACATGTCTGAGGTTTTATGCAAACACCTGACCAATTTAGTGGATTGCCACACGCATCAATTGTTTTAAATTCAGTTCCTTGTCCACACATACATGACTTTGTTTGTGTTGGATCAATTGCTAGGTTGTTGTAGCATGTGCTAAATGAATATGTGCAACTAGTAAAATCTGTTCTTGTTATGAGTGTACATTCTGTGAAAATGTTATTATTATATTTTGGATAGCAGTAGTACATTGAATTGCATTCATCTGATGTTGTGTAGCCGTTGTTGTATGAGTCAATACAACTGGTTTCATTCAATGTTTCACAAGGATTTGATGTAACTACTTGTACTGTTGTAATAATTAATATTGTAATAAGCAGTAATATTTTTTTCATACTTATTTAGATATCTGATTTCTTTAAAAATTTAACTTTAATATTACTAATAAAAAAAAGAATTTTAGAGGCTTTAGTAGAAAGCCTGCTAAAAGGGGAAAGAGGTGTTTAGTGTGTTAGGTTGTGCGTTGAAAGAAAATAAAATTAACAGCTAATTGTTAAGCATTTGATTTGCTCAAAAAAAAGCTTTTCTATTGTTGCGTTTGATAAATCGTTATTCATTTGAGCATCACCTCGTTTTTTGCACGTTTGTGCATAATGCTATTATGGTGCTGTAGGTTTAAAAGTGCTGCGCGATGCTGTCTAGTGTCTAGTGATTTTAGTTTATATTTAATAAAAAAATATCTTTTTGTGACTGTCATACAAGAAACGTTTAAATATCCGTTGACTCTTTTATTTATATATGATTGATGCACTTGAACCGTTATTTGAGTTGTTTTCTCCTATTCTTGTGTCATTGCAAGATTTTATTCGAACGGGCTCAGGTCAACCTGGTGAGTTTTATGCACGAGTTATTATTTGGGTCATTTTATTTTTATTATTTAAAATAGGAATTGGATTGTTTTCTGCTAAGTTAGGTGATTCTGCTGTGAAGCCTTTAAAGTGGGTTGCTGCTCTTCTTGGAATACTTGGTGCAGTTGGGATTCCTGCTGAATTATTATCTACTATGTTTGGTATGTTTGGATTCTTAGTTTTTTTAGGATTTGTTGGATTTTGGATTTATATAGGTTTTATGTTGTACAAATTAGTTACAAAAGTTTTTGGTACTAATCCAATGTTTAGTTTTGTTTTTCTTGCAGTTGCACAGGTTCTTCTTGTAATTTTGCGAAATGTTGTTGTTAAATCATTTTCATCACTGCAATTTATTGACACATTATTTTCACTTTTGATAACTACTATGGGTGCAATAGTATTTGTTAATTTTTTGCTGGTTTTGGGTCATTTCTTTAGTGGTAGTTCGTTGAGTGGAAAAATAAATTTCAACGGACTAAGAAAAGCGGGAGTTTTTGTTGGTGTTTTGGGTTCAGGAATGCTAAAAGGATTAAAAAAACTTCCAGGAACAACTGGTAAGGCTTTTGAGTACATTAAAGGTTCAATACCTCAAAAAGATATGCAAAATTTTTTGACAAAACTCGCACAAGAATTTGTTACCTTTGGAAAATTCATAGTTTATGTTCAACGAAGCAAAGTTCCAGAAATATTAAAAGATTTTTTTGATAGTGGAAAATTATTAGAAAAAGATTTGAATTCTTATATGAAAGATTTGGGAAAAGTAAGTGAGTCTGAGTTTAAAGAAAAACAGTTTGATGCCATATCAAAAGTTTTTGAGGTCTTTAAAGAAATTGATTTTACTTCTATGAAAAAGATATTCGAGGATAAAAATGCTGTTTTTGAGTTTTATTCTGAAGATATATTAAAAAAATTGTATGCTATTATTCAAGAAAGTTATAAGGTAATTTTTGCAGCTGTAAAAGATCCTAAATTTAGTGAGTATTTTCCTTCAAGAAATGAGTATAAGGCAGAAGTTACTTTTGCATTTGATTTGAAGAATATTCGTGAGGAATCTGTAAAGGCTGAAAAAAATATTTTTAGTCTAATTGAATATTTAAGAGATTTTCCAAAAGCGCAAGAGGATGTCAAGAAAGAATTTTCTGATCTTGAACATGAAGCTGTTTTTAGTGAAGAACTGAAGAATGGTATTAAAAATTCATTTGAGAATTCTGATTTTAGCTATAAATCTGTCGAGCAATTATCAAATATGTTGAAAAATGTGACTTCTATTTCTAAATCTTTAAAGAATTCTGAAAGCAAGAAGGACAAAAAACAATTTTTGAAAGCTTTTGAGAAACTTAAGAAAATAAAATCTCAAATTGTTTCTTTGAAAGGTATTTTAGAATATTCGTTGAAAAAATTAGATGGTTACATTATAGATTCTATAAAAAATTATGAACATTTGCATAATGATGAAATGAGAAACGATTCCTCGATAAAACAAGAGGTAAATAATTTATCTTTATTTGGTAATCAGATTGAAGAATTGAAAAAAGAAAACTTTGCGGGCTTAGTGCGTATCGACACTTTGAGAACTTTTGCATTGGAGTTAAAGAAGTTCATTGTTTAAAGTGTTACTGGGTTGTGACGTGAAATTTTTATAAACATCTTTTACTATTCAATAGTTAAGTTTGTTTATGTTTATATTATGATATAGGTGATTTTGAGAATGGATAAAATGAAATTAATGACAGTTCTTGTCGTGTCTCTTCTGTTTGTTGGTGCTTTTGCGCTTGGAGCAGACGGAGAGAAAATGGACATCTTGAGTCCGTTTTATGATTTGCTTGGTGCACCATTTGAAGGTCTTGCTAGTTTTGTATCGGGCGGTAGTACTGATGCTAAGGCAGCGTTCTATGCTAGATTCGTTATATTCTTAGTAGTATTTTCATTATTTTATGCAGCATTAAATCTTGTTTTTACAAAGGTTATGCAAAATCAGAAGAAAGGACCTGTTGTAGCTATTGCATTGGGTTTAGGTTTGATTTCTTCTGTTGCAATGCCTGCTAATTTATTGAGATTACTTTTCCAATATTATGGATTATTTGTATTTTTGTTATTTTTTGCAGCAATATTTGGAGTTATTGGATTTGCATATTTCATGTTAAAGAAAGACGACGGAACAACTCATCCTTGGGTTGCTTTTGGATTGAACTTATTGTTTTTCTTATTTTTTAGTGCAATGAAATCGTCTTTGTTACAGTATGGCGATAGTAGTTTATGGGATTCGATGGGTTCAATTAGTCAAATTAATTCTATATTGAATATTGTGTATACTGTTTTATTTTTAGGATTGTTTTTGACAGGTGGTCGTGCAATTTCAACTACATTTTCAAACAAAAATTCACAAACTCCACTTGATAACTTAGCAAAATCTGGCGCTTCAGCAGGAGCAAATTTTGTTAAAAATAAAATTGCTGCTGGTAAAGCTAAAAAAGAAGAACTTGCTAAACAAGAAGAAAGCCAAAAGAAATTGAAAGAAACTGAATCTAATTTTGATTTAGCCGTTTCAAGATTCTTTAAACAGTATGAAATTACTAAAGGAAGTCATGCATCTTTTGCAGATGTTTGCGATAAGTTAGACAAAACTCCTGCAAAAATGAAAATTCCTGCAGCAAATATGATGAAAGCTTTGGTTTTCTTTAAACAGAATTTGCAAAATGCTTTTGCGTCTGCAAGTCCTGAACAGAAAAAGAAAATTAAAGGTTTAGCAGAATTAGCTTCTTTGTTTGAAGCTGAGGTTGCAAAGGTTGAGGAATCAATTGATGCTGGAACTCCAAAAGTTGATAGACGAGCTATGGCAGTTGCAGAGAGAAACCTTATTAGACAAGTTCAATATTTTGGTTCTGAACTTGACAAAGAAGAAGCTAAAAAATAATTATTTTTAATTTTTTTATTTTATTACTTTTATTAAGATAAATACTAACAGTAAGATTATGTTTATTATCAATCCTTTTCTGATTTCATGTTTTTCTTTTGATGTTGTTATGAATAATAAGCTAATTAGTAGAGCACCAACGTATCCACCTACGTGTGCTAAATATCCAATTCCATTTGAAACTTGATTGAATACTCCATTTAGATCAGAATATATGCTAATCCAACCTACTATAAAAATAGGAAGTGGAAGTATTGTCAGGAATGTAAGATAGAATGGTCTAATTAAAATTCCAGTTATTACAAGTCCACTAATTGCTGCACTTGCGCCTATTCCATATTGAGTAAAGAATATGCTAATTAGACTTCCAATTAACGCGGATGAAAAATAAATTTGTAAATATTTTTTTTTGATGTATTTTTCAACAACTCTTCCGAAAATTAAGAGAACTAACATGTTTCCAAGAAGATGACTTAAATTTGCGTGCATGAACCACGTAAAAATTGTGCAGATGAATTTGTCAATTATTATTTGATTTGTAACTGTTAATTTTAGGTATATGATGTTCTCTAGTGTTTCTTTGGTTAGAAAAAATTCTCCAATGTAGGCTAGTATGTTGATAATTATTAATGTAGTTGTTATTTTTGTTTCTAACAAGAATTTTTTAACCTCACGAATAGGTTCTTTTATTTTTAATCTGGCAGTTTTTGAAAATGGTGCTGCAAGTAACAAAAAAGGTAATTTTATTATGAGAAATATTATTTTAAATCCAAATAGTGCTTCACTTTGAATGTAACTATTTGTCTTAGATTCTTTTTTTTCTTTCATTGCATGAAAAGAAAGTATTAAAAATATTAAACCTTTCCTTTTATTAATAACTTGAGGTGATTGAATTATGAAAGTAGAATTGTTTAAAGATATACAAAGTCCTCTTATTCTTGAAGGTTTTCCAGGTTTTGGATTGGTAAGTACTATAACGATTGAGTATTTGATTAATCATTTGAATACTGAACTTGTTGGAAGAGTTCATTCTAATAAATTGCCTCCAATGGTTGCAGTTCATGAGGGAAAAGTAATTGAACCCATTGGTATTTTCTATAATAAAGATTTTAATCTTATTTTTGTGTATTCTATGTTAAACCCTAAAGGTTTAGAGTGGGAAGTTACTGAAGCTATTGTTGAAATATCTAACAGAACTAATGCTATTGGAATAATTAGTTTAGAAGGTATCAGCAAAGTGACTGAAACAGGCGATCAGGCTTTTATGTTTTGTGTAACGAAGGAAACTGAAGATAAATTGGCTGAACAAGGTTTAAAACCGCTTCGTGATGGAATAATTATGGGTGTAACTTCAACTTTGTTGACAAGAAGTGAAAAACCTGTTGATTGTATCTTTGTTGAAACTAATCCTGAGATTCCTGATTCATTAGGTGCTGCTCGTTTAGTTACAATTTTGGATAAATTAATTGGTTTTAATATTGATACAAAACCTTTAGTTGAAACTGCTAAGATTTTTGAAGAAAAAATTAAAAAAGTACTTGAAAATTCAAAAGCTGTAGCGTCTCAGAATAAAGGAGAAGATTTCAACTATGTGGGTTAAACTTGTTGAAGAATTAGTACTTTTTGTACTATTTATCATCTTTTTTTTGAAAGTAAACGAAAGATTTATAAACGGGATGTAGTTTTGTGACTATAAAATATAATGTCCGAATGTACGTTTTGTATGTTTGAGCAAAGACTCTTAAGGTTAAAGGACCTTATGGCATTATAAGAAACTTGTCAATTTATTGATAAAATCTGTTTCTTATGATACTTGGTTCTGATATTATAGAGGTAGGGTGAAAGTATAAAAATGGTAGAAGAAAATTTCAGACACATTGTTCGAGTAGCGAATACTGATCTGGATGGTAATAAGCCTATCTTCATGGCTTTACACAAAATTAAAGGTGTAGGTTTTATGTTTTCTCATGCAATATGTCAAGTATTGAACATGGATGCAGGTAAGAAAACAGGACTTTTGTCAGAGAAGGAAGTTGAGCAGTTATCATCAGTAATCAGAACTCCTGAAAGCTACAAAATTCCTTCATGGTTATATAACCGACGAAAGGATGTCGAGACTGGCGATGACTTACATTTATCTGGTTCAGATCTTAGCTATACAACTTCAAACGATATTAAAGCTATGATGAAGCTGAAGACTTACAGAGGAGTTAGACATTCATTCAAACTTCCATCACGTGGTCAGAATACTAAATCAAACTTTAGAAAGAGCAAGGTTAAAAACGCAGCAAAGAGAAAGCGAACTTAAGGTGACGAATCATGGGAGATCCAAAAAAAATCAGAAAGAAGTATAACACTCCTGCTCATCCTTGGCAAAAAGCTAGGATTGATGAAGAAAGAGAGCCAGTTAGAAGATTTGGTCTTAAGAGTAAGAAAGAAATCTGGAAAGCTGCTTCAATTTTAAAGAATTTAACTGAACAAGCAAAATCCTTAGTTGTTAGACAAGGTCCGCAAGCTGAAGTTGAAATGAAAAATCTTCTTAAGAAGGTCCAATCATTAGGCCTAGGAACTGAAAAAGTAACAATTGATGATGTTCTTGCATTAAAAACTGAAGATATTTTATCAAGACGACTTCAAACTGTTGTATTCCAACAGCAAAAAGCACGAACTGTTAGTCAAGCAAGACAATTTATTGTACATGGTCACGTTACAGTAAATGGTGTTAAATTAACTGTTCCAGCATATCTTGTTAAAGCAACAGATGTTATTGGTTATGCAGAAAATTCAAGTTTAAATGACCCTGAACATCCAGAAAGGTACGTTGAAAAACTTACACCTGAAGAAGAAGCTGTTAAAGCAGCAGCTGAATTAAAGGCTAAAAAGAAAAAAGTTGTTGACGAAGATTTAGACGTTGATGATTCACTTTTGGCTGTTTCAGATGAAGAAGTTGAGAAAAAAATTACCATACCTTCCGCAGATGATGTTGAAGAAACTGTTGAGGTAAAGAAAGATGAGTGAGGAAACAGAAACTAAACCTAAGGCTGATTTTCCTAGACGAGAATCTAAGCCTCTGAAGGAAAATGTAAGATGGGGTCTATGTTACATATATTCATCTTATAACAATACAATTATCCATATAACAGACATTACAGGTTCTGAAACTATCGCTAAAACTAGTGGTGGTCAAGTTGTAAAATCTGATAGAATGGAATCAAGTCCAACAGCAGCAATTATTGCTTCTAAAAAAGCAGCAGAAATTGCAAAAGAAAAAGGAATTACTGGCTTGAACATTAAGATAAAAGCTCCAGGAGGACATAACGGTCCAAACAACCCAGGTCCAGGTGCACAAGCTGCAATCAGAGCATTATCAAGAATGAGTATTAAGATTGGAATTATTGAAGACATAACTCCTCTTCCACACGACGGTTGTCGTAAAAAAGGCGGAAGAAGAGGACGAAGAGTATAAGTCTAAGAGGGTGAATTTCAAGTGAAGATTGAGCTAATTAACAAAAACAAAGATGAAAGTCAAGCGTCCTTCCTAGTTAAGGGTGTGACACCAGCTTTTGTCAATACTTTACGAAGGTTAATTTTGGAACAAGTTCCAACTCTTGCAATAGAAGATGTAGTTTTTAGAAAGAATGGTTCCATTCTTTATGACGAAATCTTGGCGCATAGATTAGGTTTAGTACCATTGGTAACAGACTTAAAAAGCTATGTTACGCAGGATAAATGTGAGTGTAAAGGTGAAGGTTGTGCTCAATGTTCACTTAAAATAACTTTAGAAAAACAAGGTCCATGTGTTGTGTACTCTGGAGATTTAAAGTTTGCTGACCCTGCAATAAAACCAGTTTTTGACAATATTCCTATTGTTAAACTTTTAGAGGGACAAGATTTGTCTTTAGAAGCAACAGCAATCCTAGGACGAGGAAAAGATCATACAAAATGGGCACCTGGTTACGCACATTTTAGAAACGTTCCTGAAGTAAAAGTTGTAGGCGATGTTGTTGATCCTGAAAGAATCGCAAGTCTTTGTCATGGTCTTTTCAGTGTTAAAGCTGGAAAACTAGAAGTTAATCAAGATAAATTACTAGATTATAATTTAGCATATCTTGATGATGAATTGGGAAATTCCGTACGGATTAACCTTAAAGAAGATGAATTTATCTTCACAATAGAAACTTGGAAACAATTATCTATTAAAGACATTTTAACTGAAAGTTTTAATTGCTTGGATTCGTCAATGGATGAATTTGCAGCAAAAATTAAGGAGCTTTAAATCCTTAAAGTTTTTGCCGCGTTGAAACTCTTTTTGTGAGGGTGGCAGAGCGGTCAAATGCGCAAGGTTGAGGGCCTTGTCCCTTAGTGGGTTCGCGTGTTCGAATCACGTCTCTCACAGTTATAATGTTTGATAAAAAAATTGAACCGAAATGAGGCTAAAATGAAGCTTGGAAAAGTAAAATATGAGCGAAAGAATGAAGCTTTGCAACATGTAGTTGATGTTTTGTTCAAAGTAGCTAAAGAAAACAAAATTAATTTTTGGAAAAGAGTCGCAGAAGATTTGCTAAAACCTGCTAGAAAGAGAATTGCAGTTAATACTTCAAAGATTGAACAGGTAGCAAATGACAATGACAATGTTGTTGTATGTGGCAAGGTTCTTGGATATGGTACACTAACAAAGAAAGTTACAGTTGTAGCTTATCAGTTTTCAGATTCAGCAGTTAAGTCAATTGAATCTGCAGGCGGATCTGTTATGAGCATCCAGGATTTTGTTAAGAAAAATCCTAAAGCAACTGGCGTGAGGATTATAGAATAGGTGATTATCATGATAGTTATAGATGCTACAAACCAGATTTTAGGACGTCTTGCAACTTTTGCAGCAAAGCAAACATTGTTGGGCGAAGAAGTAAGGATTAT
The DNA here is from genome assembly GCA_016938695.1 of Candidatus Woesearchaeota archaeon. GTDB lineage: Archaea > Nanobdellota > Nanobdellia > Woesearchaeales > JAFGUC01 > JAFGUC01. Next base: position 216,819 of record JAFGUC010000006.1, read on the forward strand.
TAATTCAGAAAAGGCAGTTATCTCAGGAACAAAAAGTAACATTGTTGCTAAATACACTCGATTGAGGTCAATGGGTATTCCTGCAAAAGGACCATATTTCCCAAGACTTCCAGACAGATTTGTTCGAAGAGCAATTAGAGGTATGCTTCCACATAATCAAGCAAGAGGACGAGAAGCTTTTAAACGAGTACTTTGCTATGTTGGCGTTCCAGCAGAATTTGCAGGAAAAGAAACAATTATGCCTGGTGCAGATGCTTCAAAGTTGATCGATACAAAATATATGACTGTTAAGGAAATAACTACTATATTGGGTGCTAAACAATGAAAAAACAAACTGTTGTCCAAACTGTAGGTAAAAGAAAACGAGCAATTGCTCGAGCTACTCTTAAGCCTGGTCAAGGAATTATCAAAATCAACAATTACGCACTTGAAACTTTCAATAATGAACTTTTCGTTGGAAAAATTAAAGAAGTTTTAATTTTGGCTGGCGAAGACGCAGTTAAGTATGACATTAAGGTAAGTGTTGACGGCGGTGGATTTACAGGCCAAGCTGATGCAATTAGACTTGCAATTGGTAAAGCTTTGGTAGAAGCTAATCCTAAATTAAAGGATGTATTTTTACGTTACAACAGAAACTTCTTAGTTGCTGACACTAGACGTAAAGAAGTTAGAAAACCAAACTGTGCTGGTAAAGCAAGATCTAAGGTCCAGAAATCTTACCGTTAGAGGTGAAATAAATTGATTATACCTGTAAGATGCTGGAGTTGCGGAAAACCAATCGGACATTTGTGGGAAGAGTTTGATCAAAGAGTTCATAAAAAAGGCGAAGACGCTAAAAAAGTTATGGACGAATTAGGTCTAACTCGATACTGTTGTAGAGCACAAATGTTAGGTCATGTCGACTTGATTGATACTGCAGCTAAATTTAAACGTGGCTAATTTTTTTTTATTTTTCAATTTTCTTTTAAGCAAACTATATAAATTCAAGCTCAGTTCTTTTCTAAGTGAAAAAATATGCATTGGTCAGATAATTTTGTGAATAGGATTATCGCTGTAATGGGCGATAAAGAAGAATATACGGTGGCGTCTGGAATTACACCATCAGGAACAATTCACTTAGGAAATTTTAGAGAAGTCATCACTGTTGATTTGATGGCTAGAGCATTGAAAAAACGTGGAAAGAATGTAAGATTTATTTATTCTTGGGATGACTATGATGTTTTTAGAAAGGTTCCAGTAAATTTACCAGGTCAAGATATTTTGGTTAAGTATTTACGAATGCCAATTACTGATGTGCCTGATACAACTGGTGAATATTCATCTTTTGCAAAACGAAATGAAGTACTATTTGAAAATCAAGTGGGTGCTGTTGGAATTTATCCTGAGTACATTTACCAAGAGAAAAAATATCGAAACTGTGATTATGCAGAAGGTATGAAACTTGCTCTTCAAAATAGAACTGAGGTTGCAAAAATATTAAATGATTATAGACGAGAACCATTATCTGAAAATTGGTATCCTGCATCTGTATTTTGTGAGAAATGTAAAAAAGATACAACAAAGGTTACTGGTTACGATGGAGAATATGGATTGTCTTATACTTGTGAATGTGGTTATTCTGATACTTTTGACTTTAGAGAAAAAGGTATTGGAAAATTAGTCTGGAGAATTGATTGGCCTATGCGTTGGGATTACGAAAAGGTTGATTTTGAATCTGGCGGAAAAGATCATTACGCTGCGGGTGGATCTCGGGAAACTGGTGAAAGAATTTATACATTACTTTGGAATGGAAAGATTACTGGTTTTATGTATGACTGGATTTGTGTAAAAGGTGGAAAAGAATTTTCTTCATCAAAAGGAATTGTTGTAACACTTAATGATGCACTAGAAGTATATGAACCAGAAATTGTTCGATATTTATTTGCAGGAACTAAACCTGGTTCACCTTTTGCAATATCGTTTGATTTAGATGTTCTAAAAATCTATGAAGATTTTGATAAATGTGAGAGAATATATTTTAAGACTGAAGAAGCAAAAGAGAAGGATTATGAGAATCAAAAGAGAATTTATGAATTGTCTTCTATTGATGAATCAAAGATTCCTACATCTCAACCAATTCAGCCTAAAATAAGGCATTTAACGAATCTTTTACAGATTAACGAACTAGATGTCGAAAAGGTTTACAATTTGTTTGAGAAGCCTTCAAATGAGTTTGATGAGAAACGACTTAGAACAAGAATTTCTTGTGCTAAGAACTGGATTGTGAAGTACGCACCTGAAGATTTTAAATTCAGTGTTAATACTAATGTAACTGGTGTTTCATTGTCAGATGATGTCAAGAAAGTAATTGCTTTAGTTTCATCAAAACTAGATTCAATTGAAACTGATAAGGATCTTCATAATTATTTCTATGAAGCATGTGAATCTTGTGGAGTTGATACAAAAGACTTTTTCCTTGCATGTTATAAGGTTTTAATCGGCAAAGAAAAAGGACCTCAATTGGCAAACTTTATTTTGACAATAGGTAAAGAACGAGTTAAAGAGTTATTTAACTCTATTTAATTTTTTAAAATGGAAATTCAAGAATTATATTCTAAGTTTATGGAAGTCGTAGAGAAATATGGATTTAAAGAAGAATCCCTTGCTACAGAGATTTCTAATTACTTGGCAAAGCAAAAGGTTGTAAATGCTTCTACTTTTGCAGTTGACTTTGCTATGGAAGAGTCTGATGCTTCGGTGTTTTTAGCTTTTTTGGAAAGAGGATTGGACTTTTATAGTATGACTCGTGGTTAATTATCAAATTGTTTTTTAATTTTCATGTTGAAGTAGATACGGTGATTATGGGATATGGACCCCTTATGAAATGAAAGCTCTTACACCAAAACACCAAAAAAATTTATTCAAGACGTTCAACAAACTATTTCTGTGAAGTAATCTATTATTAGTCTGTTGCGGTACTTGGAAAAACTCTAAAGGTTTTTCCTAAATTTCTCACCCAAATTTCTTCCGTTCCACTTGAGTCTTGTAGTTTGATAGTTCTTGAGGGACTCTAGAAACTTCGGCTAATCCTGATGTTATCTACATTTTACTTCCGTTTAAACTTATTGTGTAATTATGTAATAATTATTACTTGTATATAAATCTTTCGATATGTAAACATTTATATATGTCATAATGTAAACAAAATATATGGGAGATAAAAAAGATTCAAAAGAATTGGAGACAATTTCTTTTAGGGGGATCAAAGATAAATGGATTGACTTCACATATATTGCTAAGAAGAAAGGTCATAAGAATGCTTGGTCAGCATTAGAACCGTTAATTAATGAATTTATCAGATCTAAAAAATGAAATGACTTAAAAGAAAATGGTAGAAGATGAACAAAAAAAGAATGATTTTCTGAATAAGAAATCAATTGAAATATCCTTAAGAAAATTTAATGACTTTGCATCTGATGTATTAAATTCAGATTATGATAATTTTAGTAATGCCTTCACAATACTGATGAATTTCTTTGAAACAGATTTTGTTTTTAGCAGATTACATAAAGAACTTTCATTAATAGATGTTAATTTTGACAAATGGTGGTCTGAAAGACAAGCAACAGGAGGTTCGTTCATTGGAAGTAAACAATGGATTTTACCAATAAACGAAGATGAAAGAATTGCAATTCTATTTAGAATTTGTCTTAAAGTACAATCAGGCGATATTGATCCTGCTCAAAATATAGGTAGGGATTTCTTTGCAAAACGCTATGATAATCTTCATGACTATATTCAACATTTCACTGAAAATGTAGTAAGTCCTCTTTTAAGATCAATAGGATATAAAGTTGAAGAAATAGCTGAAAAAATAGAATATGACTATCCCGATGATAGACTTATACCATCGAATATCATTGTTTTTTATCAAGATAACTCTGTTACTGTCAAGGATACAGAATTTAATGCAGATTCAATAATTGGTGAGGGAAATAAAATTGACAAAAAATAATTCAATAAATATTTCAGGCAAAACCTCTTTCAAAGGCGATGCTATTGTTGGTCATAGAAATAAGGTTTCAAAAACAAATTCCCCCACTATTTCTGCTTCAGGAAGTAGTTCAGTTAATGTTAATATTCAAGATGGTGTAAAAAAATATAAAGGAGATAAAATAGATACGTGGATTTATGATAACTTGGCACCAATACTTATGGGGAAAATTGGTGAAAAGAAGTTAATAATTACAGGAGCCATCTCTTTTCCGATTAGTATTTTAGGAATATTCAGTTACTTCAAGGGAACTATGAATATAGAGAAATTCTTAGATTTCTTGCCTGGTTTACCATATCAACCAATTATCTATATTTCTATTGTTCTATTCTTCATTGGAGCTATATCCTTAGGAACTGTTGCATATTTTCATGATAGAAAATGTAAGAAATGTAACACACCCTATGCTTACGAAGAATCAAGATTGCCTGATATTGAGGAAGTAGAAACTCGTAAAGGAACACGAATAACTACATTGAGACACTATAAATGTAAACATTGTGGACATGAGGATGATAGAGAATCCTCAACACTTATAGAAAAAGAAGATAATTCAAATTAAAATGGAATCATTAAATTATCAAGAGTGGCAAGATATCATAGGGGGGATAGATGATCGTCTATTTGAAGAAATATGTTATAGACTTCTTACTAAATTAGGATATGAAGGTGTAAAACCACGTGGTGGAAGTTCTGATGGTGGTAGAGATCTTGAGGGAATTAAAATAAGATTAGAAGGGGATGGTAAAACAAAATATATAGAAAATTATTGGTTTGAATGTAAATGCTATTCATCGACCATACCTTGGAAAGAAATATCTGATAAATTACACTCTGCAAGAGATGAAAAGGTAAACTCATTTATTATAATGTCAAATCGAGGTTTATCCCCTCAAGCTCAAGATAAAGTTAAGAAGTATAAAGAAAGTTCTCCAGTAAGAGTTATAGAGTGGAGCGGATTTCCTTTTTTAGATATTTTATTTCAACATAAAGATCTTTGTGATTGGTATTTTCCAGGCTATGAAATTCCCTCAACACCTCCAAGCGAAACAAAAGAAAAACACATTATTAAAGCATCGATGAATATCGGACAAGTTTTTGGTATTGAATTAGAAGCTAACATTGATAAAAAAATAGAATTAAATGAAGAAAATATACGGAAAATTATTTCTGACGCATTAAGAAGCGTAAATTATTCCAAATTAGGAATTCCAGATAAGGAAAAGTCTCAATTATATTCAAGTATTGCAATGACTTTTCTACAATTTGGTCATTCTTCGGATGCATTGACTTTTATTGATCATGCTTTAAGATTAGAACAAAGTACTAATAATTTAATTAACAAAGGAATAATTCTTGAAAACTTAGATTTAATTGAAGATTCAAATAAACTCTATGAAGAAATTTTATCTTTAGAACCAAATAATTCAATAGCACATAATAATTTAGGTCATAATTACCGAAGACAATATGAACTAAAGAGTGCGTTGGATCATTTCAGTAAAGCTATAGAACAAGATCCAAATTATCTTACAGCAATAAATAACAAAGCACAAACACTAAAAGACTTAAAGATGTTTGATGAATCTCTTGCATTTGTAGATGAGCAAATTGATGAAAAAAGTTCGTTTGTTTTGCAAAAAACAAAGATAGATGTGCTTTTAGAGGCTTTAGACCTAAAGGAGGCATTTCGTCTGAATGACCAATTATTAAAACTATATCCTAATGATATTGATCTATTAAACTACAAAGGAGTTATTTACGAACATAATGCACAATATCAATATAAAGAAAAATATCTTGAACTTGCATATGATGCATTCGGCGCAACAAGACAGAAAAATCCTAGATTTATTCTTGCTATTAGTAACCAAGTTGTTTGTCTAATGAATAAAGGAAATTATGAGTTTGCAGAAATTATTGTCAATGAGGGATTTTCTCAAAATAATAATGATCCTTTTCTTTTACATAACAAATCAAAGATTGAATTGTTAAAAGGAAACTTTTCAGTAGCATTAAATTTTGTAGAACGAGCCATACAAAAAAAGTCCTTAGAAAAATTTTTGTTAACTAAATGTGATGTGCTTCTGAAATTAAGAAAATATTCTGAAGTCGAAAAACAGTGTGATCGTATTTTGAAGAATGACTCAAAAAATTCATCTGCCTTTTTACTCAAAGCAGAATCTTTAAGAAAAAGACATGAACCAACAAAGGCGAAGCTACTCGTGAAGAAAGCAAATAAATTCCGTAGAAGCCCAGTAAGTTTACTTGAAGCTTTTAGCTTTATTTGAATTACTTCTTCTAAGAATATAATGATCTGAAGAAAAAACTGTTCTTCTGCCATGCCTCAAAGTATCATAATAATCTTTCAAAACTTCTTTATGCTCACTCAAAAGATCCTCATCTTGAATGATCAATAGAATTTTTTCCTTCAACTGTAAGTCTTCAGCTTCTTCCGTCATATTACCACTATTTGCGTTTAGTGTATTTATTTCAAATACCTGATTTCATGTGAAAATCAGTTTAAACAGAAGTAGAAGGTGTTTATTCGTGTAGTTAAACTCAATAAAAAAATTGGCTAAATATAGAACGGAGCAAAAACAAAATCCTACTTTTCAAATAACTTAGCATATCCACCTGATACTGCACTCTCTAATCCTAAATGTTGTGGAGAAAAGCTGTGTGGTAACCATTCATTAGTGTCTGTTTTAAATATTTTCATTGTCCTATCTTCCCCTACGTTAACTAAATATATTGGTAATGGTTGTCCTAATCGCCCATTTAATGATTGCATTGCTACAGCAAATTCTAAAGCATGCTGTCTATCTTTATACATAACATCAGGTATTCTTCCAGTACTGGCAATTATTATTTCACTTACATCTTTTCTACTTGGATCGTCACTTCCGTCCCGAAAATTACCAATAGCCGCAGAAATTGGCAAATCTGGATGATAAGCTACCTCTCCTCTAAAACTACCTCTGAAAAAAGTACCGTTCTTACATACAATAACTGCTCCATAGACTGGAGGGCTAGATTTTGCTGAATAGATGTTATAAGCATTTCTTTCAGCAATAACTGCTTGTTCTATTGCATGCAATCTTGATTTTTCTACTCTTTTGACTTCTTGAAAATCAGCTTTGAAATATGCTTGACCAGGAACAACTACTGCTGTCCCTCCTTCTTTTGGAGCATTAATTATTACTAATTTATTGAGATTAGTATATTGTCTTATAGCATCTCTACAATTACCACAAGGACTTGCAATTTTACCTTCACTTAGACATGTAAAAGCTATGACTTCAATAGGATCTTCTCTTCCAAACTGTTCCAATGCAGCAGCAATAACTGCTTCTTCACCATGGGTTATTGCCATCTCATGATTAGAACCTAGTACTCTATTACCTGCTCTTGTGACACCACCCGTATTTACATGGTATTCTGATTGATCAGGCGTAGCCTGAGATGTTAAAGCTACTTCTAATGCAGATACCCATCTTGGATCAACAGATTCTATTAATTGTCTATCCAAACCATTGATAAAATTCCATTTTGGCATTTTTATTATTTCCTACCGTTACTATTTTTTTGGTTTATTGTATATATAAATTTAATGTTCTGCCACCTTTTAATTCTTCTAACTGACGGTGTTTCATACTTGATACACTGATTTTTACTTTGAATTTTTCCTCTGTTTCGCTACAAAACATTACACTTAAATTCAATAAAATGTATTGCCTATACATATCTTTTAACTTAAGCAATTTTTTTATATACGTGATAAATTCCTAATAATATGAAGATTGGAATTGATTTAGATGAAGTCCTTGCAGATTTTTTATCTACATTAATTGAATATCATAATATAAATTATGGTACTTCTTTAATTAGAGAACAATTCAAATCTTATAGATTTTGGGAAACTTGGGGAGGAACAAGAGAAGATGCAATTCAAAAAGTATATGATTTCTACCAAACTCCTTATTTTAAAAATATAAAACCAGTTCTAGATTCTCAAAAAGCAGTCGATATTTTAAAGTTAAATAATGATTTAGTTGTTGTAACTTCTAGACAAAATGATATTGCTGAAGCAACAAGAGAATGGATTGCTCAACATTTTCCAAATACGTTTTCTGAAGTTTATTTTGCAAATCATTATTCACAAAATGGAAGTTCAACAACAAAGAAACAAATATGTGATTCATTAGGAGTTGATGTTTTAATTGAAGATTCGCTAGAATACTCTTTAGAATGCCTTAATATAAACAGAAAAATTATGCTTCTTAATTGTCCGTGGAATATAAGTTCTGAATTGCCTAAAGAAATTTATCGTGTTAATTCCTGGAAGAATATTATTAACTCTATTTGATGGTGACACATTTTACTTCTTCGCTCTTTTTAGTCTCTTGGATGCATTGCATTCTTTTTAGCTATTATAATTTTTGAAAATTTGCTTACGGCAAAACTTATCTAAATCGCGATGTCATATATATCAAGAAAAAGTATAAATTAAAAAAATTAGAAGAAATTTATTCTTCTTTTTGTTCTTCAGATTCAGAAACTTCTTCTGCAACAACAGGTTCTTCTTTAGGAGCAGCAGCTTTTTTAGTAGTTTTCTTTGGTTTTTCTTCAGTTACTTCTTTAGCTACTTTTTCGGAAAGATCTTCAGCTTTTTTCTTTGCAGTTTTAGTCAATTTTTCTTTGATTTCTTCTGCTTTGTTTGCTGGTTTTTCTTTTTTATCCTGTTTTTTGTTTTTAATTTCTTTACCTTCTAGTTGAACAAAAACAGTTCCTTCATCATCCTTAAGAACGTCAACTTTAACGTGGTGTGGTGGATTTTTAATACCGTTTTTCCAAATTAGTTCGTTAAGTTCTTCAGATATGATGATGTTCTCGCTCTTCATGTGTCTAGTCATAAATTGCTTTAGTGCAGTAACTGCTTTTTTAGCACGTTTATATCTAGGAGCTTTTAGGAACTCTCTTCTTAAAGGAACGTTGTATGATCTTTTTATTTCTGCCATTTCATTCACCTAAGCTTTAGTTTTAGTTCTTCTCCAGTTTCTTTTGACAGCTGTCAATCTACCTGGATGGATTTTTTTTCCTGTACCGAACTTTTTAGGAATTGTCCAAAATGGTGCCCATTTAGTTTGCCTACCTAATTTGATTAGTCTAAGCTTTCTTGATATGTGCTTATTTGTTGCCATCTTGGCTAGCCTCCTTTTGCTTCTTAGCCTTTGGTTTTTTGGTTTCCTTTGGCTGTTCTTCTTCTACTTTAGCTATAGGTTCTTCAGGCTTTTCTTCTTTTGATTCTTTTTTGACTGCAATAACTGCTTTGTCTAGAATGGAAACTCCTTTAGGACTTGCAACTCTTCCTTTATGAACGCCTTTTTCAGCTTTTTCAATAAGGCCTGATGTTTCAAGTTGTTGAAGAATAACTCTTATAATTTTACCTGAAGCTTTTCTAAAGTGGCTACCTGCGTGGCCTAATCTTTTTCTACTTCCGTATTTAATTCTAAGTTTTGATACTCCTATTGGACCATCAATAGCTACTTTTCTTAATACTGATGCCGCTCTGAAATACCACCAATCTGCATTTAAAGGCGCTCTCTCCTTATTTGAACCAGTTTTAACAAAAACTGCCCATTCCGGTTTCTGCATGGTTGGTATTTCCTTCAAAGTGTCTTTTACTTTGCTTATTACTTTCGAAGGGTTTGTGTCGTATAATAACATTTTTTACCTCATTTAAAATTTCTCTGAAAGGCCATAGAGCACTAAAAGTACTGCTATTCTTTCAAATCGAAACCTAATGTCAAAGAAAAATGGCCTCTTTATAAATCTTTTGGTATTTTTTGTTTGATTTATGCTCGGAGAATTGGCTTTTTAGTAACTTTTTTATTCTTGCTTCTTTTTTATTAAATTATGCAAATTTTATTGATCGAATCTGTTGTTTTGTTTTTATTGATTTTTGTCGGTGTTTTGTACTATTTTTTGAAATATCGTGATTTTAAATTAGATTATGTTGCTGTTTGTTTAGGTTTTTTATTTCTGGCTATCTTGATTTTTAATATCTTTTCAGTTAGAATGATATTTTCTGAAGCTCCGATGTATTATAATTCCGATTTTATTGCAATTTCTAATGGTGTTGATACTTCCATTTCTGGTACACATTTAGGTGGTGCTTATTATTTGTTTGTCGTTTTATATGGTTTATTTGGAATTGAGAATTTTTTTCAATCTGTGATGCTGATTAAGATTGTAGTTATTTTATCGTTGATTTTTATGTTTGTACTGTTGAATTATATTTTCAAGTTTTTCATGGATAAAAAATACAAAAAATTTTCTTCAGCTTTTTCAGTTATTTTGTTATCTTTAAGTCCTAGTTTTTTCATGATTTCCGATTTTAAGTTTTATTATATCTTTAGTTTTGTTTTTTTGTTATTAAGTTTCTTTTTTTTAATAGAATCTTGGAATAGTTCAAATCATAGACACAAATTTTCTTTGATTCTTTTTTTCATATCTTTACTTTTTGCAATTCAATCTCGTCCTGAATTAGCAGTTTTTTCAATTTATTTCTTATTGCTTGATTATTTTAGAAGTAAGAAGATTAATCCATTTTTGATTATGGTTTCAGGAATTTCTATTTTGATATTCTCTTTTTTTATGAAGTTTTATGGAGTTAACTTAATTTTTAGAGAGTCACTTATTGCTATTCTTGTTAAGAACTTGATTATGTCAAGGTTTGTTATTTGTTTATTTATCTTGATTTTTTTGTTTGGTTTTTTGTTTAAGAAATTAAATTTGTATTATTTAAAATCATCGTTGTTATTTTTATTGTTGTTTTTTGCAATTAGTTTTTCAAGCGTTAAATATGATAAATTTCTGTTTTCGTTTTATAGTTTAGTTGTTTTTTTTATTGGAATAATTTCTATTTTAAATTGCTTTGTGAACAAGAATTATCTGGTTAAGTCTTTACTAATAATTGTTACATTGTTTTTTATGGTAATGTTTGTTGTTAATTTTAATCACATTAAATCACGAGCAGAATCATCTTATCAAAATTATGAGTTTATTGAACAAAATATATCTGAAGTCTATGCATTATATTTGTATCCTTATTACAAATTTATGTTGTCATCTCATATTAAACTAGATTATTGGATTATTCCTTTGTTAGAGAATAAAAGTAGTTTTGTGTATGCTTTTTATTCTGGAAGTGGAGATTGTTCAAATGAGTATGTTGAATTAGATTTTGAAAGAATGTTGAGTTCATTAAATGGTGTTGATCTTCAATCATTTTTGATTGCTAGAAAATATCCAACAAATCTATTGAATGCAAGTCTAGATTTTTTTGAAAATGGTTTTACTTTCTTAGAGCATTTTAATTCAGAATCTTTATTTAGTTCTAGAGGATTTAATGTTTGTAATATCACAATATATAACTCTTGAGTTATAACATTATTTTATATATACTTTTTAATTATTTTACTTGATGGGAAAAGGCTTTTTATTTGTTACTGGCTTGATTTTAGGTATTTTGATGGTTTTAGGTGGATGCTTTTTCTTCTACACACACTATTATATTTTGTTGTGTGGTGATAATGTTTACAATTTTGATGATTCTGAATTTGTTGATGACTCTGGCTCAACTTATTTTGCAGTTAGAATTGTTACTGATTTGTTGTATGATCGTGATAATTTATCTGCAGAGGTTTTGCAGCCATATAGTTTTGTTAAGATTGTTCCAAATATGTTAAAATCTGTAACTAAAAAAGATGATTCATATGATTACTATTATTTTACGACTGTAACTGATTCACAACTATTGGTTCATTTTAATATTGAAGATAGTTCAATTCATTTTGAAGGTGAAGTTCCTATTTCTGCAACTCTTTCAATGTCTCCTATTTCTGTTGTTGTTCAAGAAGACAGACAAGATGTTGTACATAAAATAACAGAATTTTTGCTTGTTGTAAAGGATAAGGGCGTAATTGAAAAGATATATGGGCCAAGATATAGAGAAATTGTTGCGAATGATTTTAGGACTTTTGTTAGTGACTTGGAAAACAAGTACAGTAAAATTTCAACAGAGTAAGAACATTAATATATTTGTTTATCTTTATTCTACTTATGAGCGTTGATTCGATTGTTTTGAGTATGTCTGCAAGAGGTATTGATGCAACTTATGCATCTTTTTTCAAGAAGGTTGAGCTTGAGAAAAGGATTAAGAGATTTGAAAAAGTTGAAGATGTTGTAAAGCCGGTTAGTTTTCCAGCAACCGTTATATTAGATATTAGGCAAGAAGAATTTAAAGAAGATGCTGTTCGTTCTTATCGAGTTTATTCATACAATAAAGATGGTTCTATGAATTATTTTTAGGAATTCTTATAAAGTTTAGATATTGATTTATTTGTATGAAAGTTCATGTGTCAAAATTAATTGGGTTTTGTCCGGGAGTTAGATTTGCAGTTGAAGGATTAGATTATCTCGTTTTGCAGAATCCTAAAAAACGCTTTTTTTTGTTTGGAGATTTAGTTCATAATAATATAATAATGAATGACTTTGTTTTTCGTGGAGTAAATGTAATTACTGATAAATCAAAGGCTATTGGCTATGATTATTTAATTATTCCCAGCCACGGAATTTCTAGTCTGGTAAAAAATACCTTGAGCCCAACTGTTGTTGATTATACCTGTCAAAATGTCTTGAATTTACGTTTAGCTGTTGAAAATTCAATCAAACAAGGTTATAGTGTTGTAATTTTTGGAGATTCAAATCATGGCGAGGTTTTGTCAATTGCATTGGATTTTCCAGAAATAATTATTACTCGTAATCCTTTGGATGTTTCTTTTACTGAAAAGTTTGTTGTTGTTTCACAAACAACTATGTCTCGTGATGATTTTAATTCATTTGTTTCTAATCTGGGTTTTGATAAAGAAATAATTGTCAAAGATACAATTTGTCCTTTTACGGAACAGCGTTTATTTTTTGCGAAGATGTTGTTAAAATCAGTTGATTGTGCGGTTGTTGTTGGTTCTAAGCACTCTTCTAATACTTTAAGGATGTTAGAATTGTGTAGAAGTATGGTTCCTTCTTTTATTGTTGAAGATTCTTCTGAATTGAATTCTGATGCTTTTATTGGGTTTAATCAAGTTGGTGTTTTTTCTGGAACTTCAACAAGTGATAAACAAATAGAAGAAGTAATTGATGTTTTGAAAACATTTTAATATCTGTCTTTTATCAGTTTTATTTCATTGTTTTCAATTTCTATATGTTGAGCAAATCCATAATTAATGAATCCGTTATTAGCATATTTGTTTTTTAGGTCTAGTTCCGCATAATGACTATGACCACAAATAAGAAATTCATTTTCTTTTAGTTTTTCTTTAGCAAATTTTTTCATTCTATAGTTTTGTATTGCAAATATTTTATAGAAATGTTCTTTTAGTATTTTGGTTGGAATTTTCTCAATACTGCTTTTGTAATAAAATGTATATGTAATGTTTCTTATTTTTTTAGCAAGTTTTAGAATTAAGTTCTTGTCATTTCTTTGTAGAAATGTTTCTGTTAATGTTGGAATGATGGAATTACCGTGAGTTATTATGTATGTTGTGTTGTCTTCTTGAAATTTGAACTCGTCTGTAATTTCTTTGAAGTATTGTTTAATTGTATTATTATCTTTGATTTTTTTATCGTGGTTTCCATAGATATAGATTGATTCTTTTTCTTGTAAAATTTTTAGTAAATCAATCCATTTGGAACTTAGAAATTTTGCAAGTGGTACTTCATCATCCCAAAAATCTCCATTTAAGATAACTCTGTCTGAATTAGAAATAATATTTTTTAGATAATTGTATTTTTTTTGATTAAACAAGTAACCAATGTGTGTATCTGAAAAAATAACCGTTTTCATTTCTATTACTGATACTTTATGTTTTATTTATATTGTTTTGTATAATTTACTTGTCAGGATTGTTTTTTTGAGTTTCCCAGTACTCTTGTTTTTTGGAACTATATTCAATTAGATATGGTTTTATTTCATTCCATAATACAACGGAGTCATCTATATATTTTCCTTCTTGTTCTTTATTTTTTGTTAATCCAATTACTGTGTTTTTTGTTATATGTGCCATTAACTTATCAATGTATTTTGTCATTATTTCTTTTTCTTTTTCAGTGAAAATTTGTGATTCATTGTATGATAATGTATTGTTTGGTAATAGAATATCTTGTAATGATCCAACCCAAGAATAGAAGGTATCTCTTATCCTTGAGCAGAGCATTCGTGATAATTTAGGGCTTACAAAGTTTAGTTGTAGAATCATGTCTTTGAAATAGAATATTTCATCCAATTCTTCAAAATCTGAATTGAATTTTAGTTCTTTTTTGACTTGTTCAAATTTCAAATGTAGTTCTTCAAGTATTTGAGTCATAAATAATAAGTTTGTTAATTGAATATAAAAATCTTGTTAAAAAAATATATTTATATACTTATATTTAGAATATGAGATAGAAATGAAAAAGTATATTCCTGTTGGTGATTGGGTAAAAGAAGTTCGTTCTAAAAGAATTACTCAATGGATTGATAAGATTTCTTTTGTTCACATTCTTATGCTTTGGATTATGATTATATTGTCTTTTGGTTTATTATATCATTTTGCAATTGATAATTCTAATCATTTAGCTTATCAAGATGGAAATATAACTAGAAGTCCAACAGATAGTATATATTTTAGTTTTGTTACTGCAACAACAACAGGTTTTGGTGATATATTGCCGATTGGTCTGTTTAAGGTTATAGCAATTGTTGAAGTAATTGTAGGAATGTTGTTGCTAGCATTAGTTACATCAAAATTAGTTTCCATTAAACAAGATGTAATCTTGAATGAAATTTACGAATTATCTTTTAATGAAAAAATCAATAATTTACGTTCATCTTTGATTTTATTTAAACAAAATATTGACCATGTTGCTATGAAAGTTGAAGATGGTACTATAAAAAAAAGAGAATTGAATCAATTGCATATTCTTTATTTTTCTTCATTTGAACACATACTTCATGAGATTGATTATTTCATAGGAAAAACAGGAACAAATCATTTTGTTAAGAGAATTGATCCTGTCCGGATTGAATTGATTCTTGGTAGTATTATAACTGCTTTTGAGAAATTAGATGAACTTTTTGGTCTTTTAGATTCTAAAGGTTTAGAATGGAGACGTGATATTACAATTAATCTTTTGAATTCTTGTATTGATTTAGCAGATTCAATTTTTGGAAACGTTAGTAAGTCTCAACAGTTGTCAGTTCAGAAATTTAATGAATTGAATTCTAGGAAGTCTTTTGAAATAATTCGATTAGAAGAAATCATGTTAAAAAAATCAGAATGATTTTTCTAGATGTTCTAATACGTGTTTTGTTGATTCGAAAAAAACAGCATTGTTTTTTATTAATGCTGAGAAATCTTTGTTTTTATTTAATGTTTTTTTAACATTGTTTGTTGTTCCTGAGAGATATACTTTTAGGTCATTTTTTTCTCTATGTTTGATAAATTCAATTAATCTTACTATTGCAGTAGAATCTATATATGGAACTTTCTCAAGGTTTAATATTATGTGTGGCATTTTTACATCTAAATGTTCTGATATTTTTGAATCAAAAATGCTCATTGCACCAAAGAAGAATGGTCCTTCAATATTGTAAACTGCTACATTGTCATATAATTTTTTATTAGTGTTAATCTTATTTCTTATTATATCATTGCTTTCAATATCTTTATGATGTGATATTGTTATTGTGTTTGTGAGTCTTATAAATAATAGGAATACTGCACAAACAAAACCAATTTGAACAGCAAAGACTAAATCTGTTAAAACAGTTAATCCTAATGTTGTGAATAAAACTAATGTTTCTGCTTTACTTATGTGAAGGATTGTTTTCATTTCTTCTATATTAATCATTTTTACTGAGACAAAAATTAATATTCCTGCAAGAAATGATTTAGGAATATATTGTGCTAGTGGTGCTAAAAAGATTAGTGTTGTAAGTATAAACAATGCATGAATAATACCTGCTATTCTTGTTTTAGCACCTTCTCTAATATTTACTGCGCTTCTAGCTACTGCTGCGGTTGCAGGGATTCCTGCAAAAAAAGGAAGAATTGTGTTAACAATTCCTTGAGAGATTAGTTCTTTATCGCTATTATGTTTAGTTCCAGTCATTCCATCGCAGACAACAGCACATAGTAACGCTTCAATAGTTCCTAATAATGCAATGGTAAATGCAGATGGTAATACACTTGCAATTAATTCAATATTTATTTTAAAAAAATTAAATGTAGGTAATCCTGAAGGTATTGTTCCTATGTTTGGAAGTACAGTAGGATTGTTAATATATACTGCAATTATTGTTGTTGTTATTAAAGCAATTATTGATGCTGGAATTATTTTAAGATATTTTGATTTGTTTAAAATTTTAGGAAGAAATATTAGAATCAATAGTGTTAATGTTGTTATAGTAATTGCAGTTTTACTTACTTTGTTTAGATTGTATATTATTTCTAGTAAAGTTTCTCCAACGAATTCGTGTGATTTTATCTTTATTCCTAATGCATTTGGAATTTGTCCAATAAATATTAGTAAACCAATTCCTGCAGTAAAACCTGATATTACTGGTAAAGGCATGAATTTAACGAATTTTCCAACTTTTATTATTCCAAGAAATATTTGTATTAATCCAGCTAATATTCCTACAATAAGTAAACCTTCAAAGCCAAATTTGTTTAGTGTTGCTAAAATTACAACCGTCATTGCACCTGTAGGCCCAGTTATTGAAAATTTTGATCCTCCAAAAAGTGACCCTAGAATTCCAGCAATAATTGCTGTGTAGATGCCGTTTATGGGATTTACACCTGAAGCAATTGCGAATCCTATTGCTAGTGGTAGTGCTACAACTGATGTTATGAATCCTGCTTTTAAATCTGAAAGAAAGAATTCTTTGAAGTATTGTTTAACTTTTTGCACTTAAAATCACTCCTCATTTTCAAGGCACGAGATAGTTTGGATTGCTTTATTAAGATTTGCATTTGATGCAGGAGTTAAATATATAAAGGGTTTAATTTGATTTACAAGAATGGAAGAACATTCAAATATTGATATTTTGCATGGATCCGTTGTTAAGACTCTTATTAAGTTGTCATTACCTATTTTAATTGGAATGTTTTTTGAATTGTTGTATAATGTTACTGATACTTTTTTTGTAGCTCAAATTGATAAGACATCAACTGAGATAATATCGGGAATTGGTTTAGTTTTTCCGTTGTTTTTTTTGGTTGTTGCGCTTGCACAAGGAGTGTCTTCTGGTGTTGGAACTTTAGTTGCAATTTACGTTGGGAAAAAAGATACTAGACATTTGAATAGTGTTGCGAAAAATGGATTGTTTTTGTCAATTGTATTTGCAGTATTATTATGGGTGTTATCACGATTTTTTGGAAGTTTTATGATAGATTCAATTGCGGGAAATAATTTATCTGCTCAAACATTAGTTTATGCGAAAGAATATTTCTTTTGGGTAATTCCATTTGTATTTTTCTTGTTTTCTGCGCAGGTTCTTTTTGCAGTTCTACAAGGAAAAGGTTTTACTAAATATATAGGAATTTCAATGGCTCTTGCAACACTAGTTAATATTATTTTGGACCCCATTTTTATTTTTAAGTTTGGTCTTGGTGTTAAAGGTGCAGCTCTTGCGACAGTTATTGCTCAGGCTTTTAGTCTTACTTTCGGTTTACTTGTATTTTATTTTAAGTATCATAAAATTAACATTCATTTTAATGTGAAACTTTCATTTGATATGATGAAAGAGATTTTGAAGCTAGGATTTCCATCGTCACTCGGATTTGTTATCCTGTCTTTTTCATTTATTTTTACTAATTGGATTGTTGGAAATATTGGAAATACTGAGATGAATGCTTTTACGATTGTTAATAGATTCGATAACATTTTTGTTACTCCTGTTTTAGCATTTTCTATAGGAATGTCGATTATTCTAGGGCAGAGTTTTGGAGCAAAAAATAAGCATAGAATATTGGAAACGTATACAAAAACAACGACTTTTTTATTTGTTCTAGTTTTTTGTTTGCTTGTATTGTATAATATTTTTTCAAGATCAATTTTTTCATTGTTTACTGATGTCCCTCAAGTTTTAGATTTAGCAGTTAAACAGGTTTTGATTTTATCAAGCTTAACTTCAATTGGGTTTATCTTAGGACTTGTTGCGTCATTTGCATTTCAATCAATAGCAAAACCACTTAAGTCGTTAACTGTGACTTTTTTACGTCAAATTGTTTTTTTGATTCCAGTTGCTATTTTTGCAAAAATGATTTCTAATATTACAATTCTTTGGATTTTAATTGGATTAGGAATTATTATAGGTGGTTTTGTTGGATTTTTTTGGTGTCTTAATGATATAAAAAAATTAAACATTTCTGAGGAATTAAAAGAGATTTGAATAGATTTATATATGGGTTTTGCCATTGTTTTCATATGAAAAAAATTTTGGCAGGATTTTCATTTGGAGTGTTTTTTTATCTTGTTTTGTACATTTTTGATTTTTCATTGGATTCTTTCTCGCCACTTGCATTCTTTGATGGAGTTTTTGTAGCATTTGGTTCATTTGCAAGAATTATTACTGTTATTTTGTTTGGAATTGTTGGTGTTGTATTGTTTTTATTATTATTTAACAATAAAGCTGAGATTCCAGTTAAATCAATAAAAAAGTTTCATAGAAAATGAGTCAGTATTGTATGTCTGCGGATTCAAGTTTTAGGAATTTGCGTTATGTTATTGATAATTATGTTTCTGATTATTTGTTTATTCGACTTATGGGTTCTATGGGTGGAGATGTTAAGTTTTCTGAATCTATTGAAAATAAAATTTTGGATTTTAATTCAGATAATTTATTTAATTTATTTATTGATTCTAGAAAGATATTTAGTTTTACTGAAAAATTTGATGTTAAAGGATTTTCAGTTGAATATCTTGAAGAAAAACCTTTTGGATTTTTGATGCCTATAACTTATGATAAAAATCCATTTGATTCTATTCTTGAGTCTTGTACTCATACTAATTTTAGAGCAGTACTTGATTATCATTTACTAGAAATTACGTTTAAAGGTCGAGTTCGATTAGAATTTGATAGGTGGTGGTATGAACCTAATTTTGCGTTTTGGAATGTTTCTAAAATTTGAATTAAATTGAGGTTGTTTTATGAACAAAAAAATTGTTGTCAATGACTTAATACAAAAAAATTATATTTACTATCTGACAGAACCCCTTGGTAAGAATTTTCATTCTGAGTTTAAACCAGAATTAACTCCTAAACAAATGTTAGAACTTGGAGTTTTTGGTGGAAAATATATGACTGATTGTAGGGCAGAGTTTCCTTCTTCTTGGTTTACTCATGCAAAACTTAATTCTAATTTTCATGATGCATCGCTAAATTATTTTGGTGTTAACGCATCTAAGCCTTTGTCCTATTGGAAGATGAAGGGTTGGATTTATCTTGAAGATCCTCGTGGATGGTTTCAATGGTATTGTAGATATTATATGGGAAGACGTTGTCAAGATGATTTGAGACAAATAAAAAGGTGGAAAGCTATGACGCGTCATATTGGTCAGATAAAAAAGAATTGTCCAGTTGGTTTAATTACTTGTCGACCCAGACAACGACAAGCACTTTTACATTGGGCTTATGATAGTAGAAAATTTTAATTTTTATGAAAGAACCAAAAGATCCATATAATCCATGTAAACCAAATTAAATACAAGGGATTTTTGGTTTCAAAATATCTAAAACCCATCAAAGAATTCAATGATAAAAATCCTAGCATCCATTTTTTATTATTTACTTTAGGATGTTTAGAATCATTTTTGTTGTGATTTTTTTTAATGCTATTTTCAATCATACAGAGTATTTAGTTGGATTTGTGTTTATATCTTTTTTTAATTTTGGTATTGAAATCCATTTATGGTTCATGATTTCTTTAGGGTTTGATTTTGGAACTTCATCAAATTTTCCAAAGAAAACTGTATCGTATTCATTTTCAATTAGTCCGTTGTGAAAACCTGTGTTGTAGATAAATGCAAATTGTTTTTTTATTTTACAGTCAAATCCCATTTCTTCTTTAAGTCTTCTGTGTACTGCTTGAACATATGTTTCATTAGGTCTAGGATGGCTACATACTGTATTTGACCATAACATTTCTGAATGATATTTTGTTTTTGCTCTTTGTTGAAGAAGAAGTTCTTTTTTTGAGTTAAAGATAAAAATAGAAAATGCTCTGTGTAGCTTTCCTTCTTTGTGAGCTTTTATTTTTTCTTCAATACCAATCTTTTTGTTGTTTTTATCAATTAAAATTACTTGTTCAATTTTGTTCATATGGTTGTTTTTATGTGACTTTAGTATTTATTGTTTTCTGTGCTTCTTGAAAATAGAAACATATATTAAGTTATAATCGCATTTTTGTATTGTGATATCTTGGTGATTGAATGAATTCAATATCTGTTAAAAATTTGACAAAAAAATTTGGAAATTTCACTGCTGTTGATGATATCAGTTTTGAGGTTTTGGAGGGTGAAATTTTTGCGTTTCTAGGTCCAAATGGTGCAGGAAAATCTACGACAATAAAAATGATGACAACTGTTCTTTCTTTGTCAAATGGTTCAATTCATATAAATAATCATGATTCATTAACTCAAAAAGATTTGGTCAGAAAATCAATTGGAGTTATTTTTCAAGATCATACTTTAGATGATGATTTAACTGCATATGAGAATTTATACTATCATTCTGTTTTGTATAAGATTCCTTCAACAATTCGTAAAAAACGAATAGATGAAATGCTGGACTATGTAGGTTTATTATCAAGAAAAAATGATATTGTTAAAACATTTTCAGGTGGAATGAAACGTAGATTAGAAATTGCACGTGGATTACTTCATTCTCCAAAAATATTGTTCTTGGATGAACCTACTTTGGGTCTGGATGTTCAAACACGAGCTTTTTTGTGGGCGCATATAAAAAAGTTGAATAAAGATCAGAAAATAACTATTTTTGTTACTACGCATAATATGGACGAGGCTGAAAAAATTGCAACAAATATTGCGATTATTGATAAAGGTAAACTTTTGATTAATGGGACTTCGAAACAGATTAAAGCCAGAACTAAAACTAAAACTTTAGAAGATGCGTTTTTGAAATTAACAGGATATAGTATCAGAGAACAATCTGGAAGTAATGTTGATAATTTGCGAAAGAGGTTTGGACGGTGAGTAGTGCGATTTTTATTATGTGGCATCGGCAGGTTAAGAAATATTTTAGAAATAAACAGAGGCTTCTTGCTATGTCCATGCAGCCTTTGTTGTTCTTGATTGCTTTTGGATTTGGTATTGGTGCAATGTATGAAAAATCAGGAAACGGTGACTATATGCAATTTTTAATTCCTGGAATTGTCGGTATGAATATTCTTATGAGTTCAACAATGAATGGAATGTCACTTATTTGGGATAAACAATTTGGTTTTTTGAAGGAAACTTTAGTTGCACCTGTGTCTAGGATCAGTCTTCTTTTTGGGAGATGTCTTGGTGGGGCAACAACTAGCGTATTTCAAGGATTTATTGTAATTGTATTTGGTTATTTGATGGGATTTAGAATTACTAATTGGGCATATTTTCCATTTGCAATTTTATTTATGTTTTTAACTGCATTATTGTTTAATTTAGTTGGAACAAGTCTTGCTTCAAAGTTTGATGATATGCAGTCTTTTCCAACGATAATGAATTTTTTAGTTATGCCTATGGTATTTATTTCTGGGGCATTGTTTCCATCAAGCAATTTTCCGTTGGTTCTTCAATATGTCGTGAGATTTAACCCGTTTACTTACTGTATTGGATTATTAAAATATTTTTTTGGAATTTCAGTCGATATTAATGTTCCATTTTATGTTGGAGTTTTATTAGGAATGATTGTGATTGTCGGAATTACTGGAACTTATTTGTTTAATAAAATGGATACTTAGGAGGTAGAAAATGATTCATGAAGATATATCAAAATTGTCTGAAAAGACTCAAAACTTGAAACGTGCAATAGATTCTCTAAAAGAAGAACTTGAAGCAGTTGATTGGTATAATCAACGAGCTGATGCTTGTACTGATGAGAATCTTAAAAAAATTTTGATTCATAACGCAAATGAAGAAAAAGAACATGCTGCAATGATTCTTGAGTGGATTAGACAAAATGATTCAAATTTTGCAAAGGAATTAAAAGAGTATTTATTTGCAGAAAGTAATGATGTTGCAGGACACGAGGAAAAGCAACATTAATTAATTTTTTTACTTTTTAAGTTTTGAGCAAATCTAAGTAAGTATCCGTCAGGATCCATAACCATGAATTCTTTGTTTCCTAAAAGTTTGTTATCTTGTCTGTACCAGTTGTCTTTGACTTCTGATTGTAATGGATATTTGTTTTTTTTAAGACGTGTTAAGATTGGTGTAATATTTTTTACTTCTATTTGAAAATTTATTCCTCTACCTAACGGATATTGTAATTTTCCTGTGATGAATTTATCTGTTTTAGATTTGGGATTTGTTATTTCATCAATCATTAGTTGCGACTCTTGCATTGATATTAGCGCGAATTTGTGCTCTTTTTCTTTATCGCCTCTTTTGTATTCTATTTTAAATCCAATAATTTCAGTATAGAATTGTAGTGATTTTTCAAAGTTTAGTGTTCCAAGTTCAGGAATTAGTTTATTGAATTTCATATTTTGTTTTTTAGAGTGAATTTCATTTATAATTTTTGTGAGAAAACTTTATTAAGAATTGTATGTTTCATATATTTATGAAGCATATTGGATGGTGTCTTGATAAAATACAGATGACTATGATGGGTATTCCACGTGATGTGATTTCAGGGGAAAACAAGGCTCAGGCGAAAAACATACTAAATCAGGTTGAAGAGTATTTGAAAACATTATCTGATATTATTACTAATCCCAATTTTAAAAAAACAATATCTATGCTAGAGCATACTTCAATTGAAGAAGTCAAATTGCAAGCACACGAAATAGAAGAATTGTTTAAAGACTTGGAACACGCATTGTATGTGATTGATTTGTATATTAAAGATTTGAATGGGATTATTGAATCTGATCCTTCTCGTTGGAATAAAAAAGCTGACCAAATTGTTTTGATGATTGATCAAAAATTTGGTGGTGAACGTGGAGATTTACGTAAAGAATTTCAAGTTGCTTTACACACACAAGAAGAATTACAAAAAATAGTTACGTCAGAAAAGCATTTGGCAGAATTTCTTTCTTAAGTTTTAAACTAAATGCGAAGTTTTATATAGGCTTCGTTGTTTTTTTACATTGTAATCGATGATATTCTCATTCTTGTCATTATTTCAAGTGTGACTGTTTTGCAGATTTGGTTATAAAATTAACTGGTGATATTAAATGATAACTTGTAGGAAATGTAAGAGTACTAAAATTAAGAGTCGTAGCAATTATTCACATGGTACAAAGTCTAAGTCTACTACTATGCTTAGTTGTAAAAACTGCGGTTCTACTGACCTAGAGCAAACAGTTGATAGATTTAAGAAGCGAACATTTAGAAAATAATTAGTATTTTACTAAATTAAATTCTTTTAATTTTAATCTACCTTCTGGGTGTTTTTCTGTATCTATAATAAATTCTTCAATTCCACAATTAGGAACATCGCCTAACTCTAGTATTTGTTTTTCATTAAGGTGTTCAAATAATGCTCTAAACATTACATATGGAACTTGATGTGTAATTACAAGAACGTTTTGTTCTCTATAATCTCTGTGAAGTTTGTCTAAGAAGCTGTGGATTCGGTCTCCAACATCAAGATAATTTTCTCCTCTTGGAAGTCTGTAATAAAATTTTCCATCTCTTTGTCGATCTTCAAATTCTTCAGGATACCGCTCTTGTATTTCTTTAGTTGTGTATCCATGTAATCGTCCGAATTCTTTTTCTCTTATTCTGAAGTCCTCGAATAGTTTTATTTCATAATTAAGGTTTTTTATTATGTTTTCAGCAGTTTGGAGTGTTCTAACGTATGGTGAGACAAAACAAATGTCATATTGCTCTTGAGTTGCAAGATATTTTCCTGTTTCTTGTGCTTGCCAAATTCCAATATCTGTTAATTTAATATCTTGGTCTCTGATTTGCTTTTGTTTTTTTAGTATTTCTTCTAAATTGTCTTGAAATAAATCTAATGCGACATTTTGTTCAGATTGTCCGTGTCTAATTATTGTTAGTTTTTTAGGCCATTTCATTTTTATCATCTTGATTCATGTATGGTTTACAAATTTCCCACGCTTTGTACATTTCATCACTTGCCTCGTATAATTTATTTGCAGTTTTATACAGTTGCGTTGCAAGTTTTTTTCTTTGTCTGATGTTTAAGTCATCATTTCCTTGTCTTGTTAAATCATTAGCTAATTTTTCTATAATAGAAGCAGTTTGGTCATATGTCATATTACCAATTGATTGTGCTAATTCGTCTAATGATCCCTTAAAACCTTTTACAAAAGTTGGATGCTTAGACATATTATATTGTAGGTATTTTGAATATTTAAAATTTGTGTCGGCTAAAAATTAATTTTCTTTTTTTATGATATTCAATTCCGAATAACTTTTCCATTTTGTTTCTTTTCTTGTCTAATTGAAATAATATTAAACATCCTGTTAGTGATAAAGTCCCAACTAGAATAAACGTAAATGTAAAACCTAAAAATTGTGATAGTGCTGCACCAATTCCTGCTGTTATTGCGGTTCCTAGTCCAGATATTGTTGAGTATAAACTCCATTCAAAACTTTCTTTCTTTTTATCAAGGTGTGTACTCCATAATCCTAACCATGTTGGATATGCCAGTCCACTACCAATTCCGTAAATGAATTGTGCTAAAAATACGAGATATATGTGTTTAGCAAATATATAGATGAATGGTACTGTTGCAATAAGAAACGTTCCAAAAATTAACCATTTGACTCTTGTTTCGTATTTATGAGAATCAACAAACTTTGAGAATGGGAGTTGTACTAATGATTTTGTCATTAGGAAAATTGTGCTGGCAAGACCTGCCATTAGGATTGTTCCACCGATAAGATCTTCTTTGAAGAAAATTGCAAGAATTGGATCAATTAAACCAAAGCTTGTAAGAACTAATGTATCAGAAATCATTAAAAATTTTATGACTCTATTCATGATTATATTGATGTTATAGGGGTATATGAAGCTTTTTATTTTAATCAGATTTATATATTTGTGATTATTTTGATTTTTTATGAATATCGATGACATTTTAGAACGAAAGGAATTTAGTGGTCTAGATAGATTCTTGACAAATGAGATGAAGAAGTCTGCAGGGTTGGATTTACTTAACCGGATGAATTATGTATTTGGTTCGAGAAAAAGTACTCGTGATTGGTTTTACTCAAATATTCCTTCTTTAGGTGGCGCTCGTCCTTATGATTTGTGCAAGAGTGGTAAACAATTAGATGTTTACGAAGTTTTAGAAAAACTTGAATGGGGATTATATTAGAACGATTTTTAATTGTTAATGTTTATTATTACTTGATGGTTATTGTTTGGAAGTCTAAAAAATAGGTTTAAATATTTTAACTCTTTTTATTTTTTAATGGAGAAAATTATTCGTTTGAATAGACGTCATTTTGATGATATTGTAAATATTGATATTTGTTCTGAACATCAAGGTGATACTTCTAATAATACTTCTAAGCTTGAAATGCGTAAAGATTTAATTTCTCGATTTGATGATGGATACGAAATTTTTTTTGGGTTTAAACACGATTCTGAATTGATTGGCTATGTTACATTAAAGCCTTTTTTCCCAGGGTACAAACATTGTGAGGTTTATTGGTTGGCTGTTAAAAAAAAGTATCAAGGTAAAGGGATAGGTACTAGTTTGATGAAATATGTTGAAGAGTATGCTAAATCTCTTGGATTCAGAAAAATTTGTTTGTATACTGGAAAAGATATGAATTTGACTCGCAAATTTTATGAGAAAATTGGTTACTCGTTTGTTAATGAATTTCCAGGATATTATGGTTATTTAACAGGAAATACAACTGCTGTTTTGTATGCTAAGTTATTATAATTTTTTATACATTATGTCTTCTGGAGTTACAATCGAAATGTCTTGTAATTTTGTGCAAAGTTCATGTTTGTATGGAATTCTAGTATATTCCATATGTTCCCAAAATTCAGGATTTCCATTGTGAGTTATGAATGAATAGTCGTAATTTGCAAGTCTTGCAAAACTTTCTGTACCTTCAACCATTTTTCGTCCATTTCCTTTTACTATAAAGGGGTATGCTGTTATTCGTTTTATTACCATTACATTTGTTTTTGGAAGAAGTAGACTTTCAATGTAATATGCCTCTTGTGTGTTGAATGTTAGAACTAATACTTTGCCTGATCTTTCTATTGAGGTGTATGATTTTGGGTAACCTAAATGTAGGTTTCTATTAGTATATTCTTTGTGTGCAATTTCTTCTAGTATTTTAAGTTCCATTTATTTGCCGTTAAAGTTACATTTTAAAAATCTTTGTTTTAATTACAATATTTTATATATGTTGAGTTCTTATTTTGATTAGGTGATAACATGGCCGCAAGTTTAAAAGCTGCAAAGAAAATGAAAATTGATTACAACATTGATAGAGAAATTTATGATAATTTTGTAAAGGCGTGTACTCGTAAAGGTTTTACTCCTAATGTTATAATTGAAAGACTTATGAAGAAATTTAATGATACTGAACAAGTTTAATTTTTTTGTTTTTTAGATTCTATGAAGTCTTTTAGGACTTCATTTTTGTTTGTGTTTCATCTTTAGAGTTTTTTCATTATTTTGTACAATGTATCGCCTTTATCTCTATTAATGTGACATGTTTTTATTCCACATGATACTGCTCCAAGAAGGTCAGTATATATTCTATCTCCTGCCATTATTACTTTATGAGGTTCATATTTTAACTTATCTAAAGCAGTTTGATATATCTTACGAGTGGGTTTTTTAATTCCTATATTGCACGATAAAAGTGAGAATTCAATTTTTTCATGAAGTTTAAGATTGTATATTGGAGCTATGTATTGTGTTGCAAGATTTGATATTATGCCTATTTTTATATCTTGATTTTTTAAATATTCTATAATTGATAATGTTTCTTCATAGTATCTAACAGATAAACATTCTTGCTGTATTAATTCATCATAATACTTATAATTAATCTTAGTGAATATGTTATTTTTAGTTAAGATATCTTCAATATTTTCATAATCGTTGGTTAGAATTAAATTGTGTAATTTTCTTTTTTCTTTGTTAGATAAACTTAATTCTGATGTTAGTTTAGATAACCATTTATTTTTATTTTCAACATAAATTAATGTTCCATACAAATCAAAAAGAACTGCTTTTGTTTTATTAGGTTTCACAATTTACATTCCTAAATATTTCATTAACTGGTATATCAAAAAAACAGGCCAAAATATTGCTTTAACAAATCCTATGACTCCTCCCCAGAAACTCGTAGCTGTTGAGATGTAGTAGAATGCTGCGCCCATTAGTCCAAATGCATATATTGCTCCACCTTTACATGTGTTTGCAAAATTAGTTTTGCAATGTGTTTTTTCTGCTTTCATTTTTATTGGGTTAGTGTTGTTTTATTTAAATATTATTTTTTATGATAACTTTTAAATATTCTTTAGTTTTTATTTTTTAATATGAGACGTCTATATACATTTAATACTGGTTCTACAATGTATCATCTTGGAATTTCTGGTTCAAATCCTAACGTTATTACTGGTGGAAATCCTGGACGAATTAAGAAGATTGCAGAGTATCTTGATTCTGGTTACGAATTAATTGAAAGTGAACGTGGTTTAGTTACTGTGCATGGAACATATAAAAATTTACTAGTCACGGCTATGTCAACAGGTATGGGTTCTGCAAGTGTGTCAATAACTTTACCTGAAATTATTGAAGCTTGCGACGACAAAGATATGATTATTATTAGATTGGGAACCGCTGGTGGTTTGAAAAAACATTTGAATATTGGTGATTTTGTAGCTACAACCTGGGTTCAACGAGCAGAAAGTACTAGTGATAAGATTATGGGTGTTGGATATCATGCTGAATCAGATTTTGATGTTAGGCATGCACTTATTGATTCTGCAAACAAAACCAAGTTTTCATATCAACAAGTGTATGATGGACCAACAAGAGTAACTGATGATATTTATTTCGATGCCTTACAAAGTAAAATTATAGATTCTGGCGAGGTTTTAGCAGTATCTATGGAATTTAGTGTATATTGTGCTTTGCGAGATAGATATAATATTGACGACGGACGTAATATTCGAGTTGGTAATTTGTTGTGTATTAGTGATAATGTTGTAGCTGAAGTTGAGCATGTTGATGTGTCAGAATTTCAAAGAAGACAAGCCGAAATTGAGGATTCTCATATTCGTGCAGGATTAGATGCTTTAGTTAGTTTGCGACATTAATTATTTCTTTTTATTATTAAGAATATTGTTATGCCTGTAAAACTTAATGCTGTTAGTATATATGCTAAAAAATTACTTTCTGGTTCTGGAAAGAAGAAGAGTGTAATTAGTCCTATTGTTATGGTTATTGGTATAAAATGTTTGAATTTCATTGTTGGTATGTAATTTTTGGAGGAATAAACTTATATATGTGTTTATTACAAGTAAATTATGGGTAAAATTGGCTTATTATCTCAAGAACAGCGTAAATTAATGATATCTGAAATAATTTCTTTCTTTAAGGATGAACGTAATGAAGAAATAGGGATTATTGCTGCAGAAGCAATACTTGATTTTTTTGTTAATTTGATTGGTCCTACTATATACAATTCTGGTATTAGAGATTCTCTTAATTTAATTAGATCTCGTTTTGGGGATATTGAAGCGGATATTGATTCTTTATTGAAAAACTAATCTTTATTGTGTAAAACTTTTCTGATTTTATATTTTTAGAATTATGCCTATTTAGGTTGTATTGCTTGAATTTGAGGTGTTTGGGTTTTGTTATGTTGTTTTTGAATAGTGCCTATTTGTTTATTGCAGTTTTTTGGTTGTTTTTTTAAAATTATTTTTTTGCTTGATTTCTTTTTTCAAGACTTTTTCTCTTGTTTTTGTATCTAACTATGTAAAATTTGGCGATTTTTTGTGTTTTTTCGGAAAATTTAAATTTGTCTTGTCGGGATAATATTGACTTTTTTATTTATTATTTAGAATGCTTTTTGTATTTTGTAAACACATTTCGGAATGTTTTTTATAAAATTTGACAAAAAATTTTAGTTTTTATTTTCTTAGAATTTGACTTTTTTTTGTCGTCGTGATTATGTTCTTTTTTGTTTTATTTTTTTATTTTTTATTTTTTTAGCAATTTATCGTCTTTGTTTTATTTATTTTATTTTAATTAGTTTTTTTACTTTGTTTTATCGAGTACGTTTAGTTGTTTTTTATGTGTTGTTTGTTTGTGATCCTGTGTATTTTTTATTTTGTTGAAGTTTAACTTAAAAACCAAGAACTAAATATTTTAAGCAAAACTTAAAAGATTTGGTTAGTTTATTGACTAAAATATTTAAGCAAGAATTAAATTTTTTATTTCTTTTCTTCCGTCTGTTATTCTGTAAAATGTCTCAAAAAATGCTTGTTTTTTGTGGCATTCGACATTATGTCGGAATTGTTTGAAAAACTAGTTTTTTTGAAAAAGATCAAAAATGACCCTTTTTGGATATAATCCCGTCCCAGTCGGGATTTTGCACGGGTTTATGTCGTTTTTCCGACAAAACAGTTTAAGGGGGTTTTGTTCGAGAACCCAGGTTGCTGAGTGTGAATTTGGTGTTTGATGCAAGTTTCGTGTAAAATTCCGTCTCAGTCGGCATTTTGTAGAATAATATTTAAACTAAAAACTTTTTGGCGTTGTAGACGGGAAAATTAGAGATTTTTTGGTATATTTGTATTACTTTTTTTATCTTTCGCGATAGAGCATTATTTTAATTATGACTAAATATTTTCAGCAGTGCTTAAAATTTTAATTTTTGTTTGAGATTTGATGTTTTTTGATGTTTTTTTAGTCGGTAAAATGCCTTTTTTTGTTTAAATTATTTAGATTTTAATTTTTATATTTAAGTGTGTATTTTGTAGAATTTTGTTTATTATAATTACGAATTTGTTATATAAAAATACCGACAAAAATTTTGCTAGCAATTTTTTGTTTTTTAAAATATTAGTTTTTTTGATGTAAAATAGGTTAAATTTTACATAATAACTAGTATTTTTACATAGTTTATTGAAATTTGTAATAGGCACTATGTGTTTTTAGGTTATTTTATTTAAATTCTTGAACTATATGCTTTGTATTCTTAGTTTTTGACTTTAAAATGATTAAAAAAGTATATAATCTTCAATATATTATTTATCAAACATGGAATCAAATAATCTTAATTTAGCAAAGTTTAATATGGCTGTTTTAGAAGGGAAAGCAACTTGGTGGCAAATGGAATTACCTTCTGGAAATGTTTTTTTTGGTGATGTCAAGTCAAAAATGTTAGGATATCCTGAAAGTAAATTTAAAAAATATACTGATTTTACTAATCTTTTACATCCAGAAGATTATGATAAGGCAATGAATGCGATGAAAGAGCATTTAGATGGCTCTAAACCTTTGTACGATGTTATTTATAGAATTCGGTCTAAAAATGGTTCTTATTTAACATTTTATGATTGTGGAAAAATTATAAAAAAAAGGGGAGATAATATCACTTTGATGGGTTTTGTTATGTCTGTTGGTGATTTAGATAATATTGATGAACAAATGAAAGATTTTAAAGATTTAATTTTACATGGTAAGCCTTCCATTATTGATTTAATTTCTAAAATTAAATAATTTTATTTTGAATAAAAATATATAAATTAAAAGAGTAGAATCACTTTATGAGACAAGTCACAAAATTTTATGTTGCTTCTTTTTTAAAAAATCAAACATATTTTACTCCAATTCTTATTTTATTTTTACAATTTCAAGCATTGTCTTTTAAGGAAATATTCTGGGTTTTTACAATTGGAAGTGTTGTTAGTTTTTTAATAGAGATTCCAACTGGAGTTTTTGCTGATTTGTATGGTAAAAGAAATAGTATTATTATTTCTAAAGCGGGAATTTTTTTATCGTATATTGTTTTTGGTTTTTCAACAAATTTTTATCATTTTGTCTTTGCCCAAATTTTGTATGAAATTGGTAATGCATTTAGGTCGGGAACTGAGACAGCATATACATATGATTATTTAAATCAAAATAAAAAAGGAAATCCGACGTACACGGAAGTTAAAGGAAAACAGAAATTTTGGGCACGTGTAGGAGAATCTGCGGCAACAGCAATTGGTGGATTTTTAGCAATTAGATATGGTTATAATTGGGTTTTTTTTATAGCGAGTGTTCCAGCTTTTGTTAATTTCTTGGTTTCTTTGAGATGGGAAAAAATTGAAGAGAATAGTTCTAATTTTTCCGTAAGTGATTCGATTTCTCATATTAGAACTTCTTTAAAAGAGTTGAAGAAAAATAATTTATTGAAATTAATGACAAATATTGTCTTATTTAATTCCGTTGTTGCAGCAGTAGAAAAATTTGTTCAACCGTATATGGTTTCTGCAGGGATTCCTGTTGAATGGTTTGGTATCATTTATGCTGTATCTTTGGGATTGGCTGCTTTTTCAGTGAGGTATTCTTATATTTTTGAACAGAAGTTAGGAAATATTCGTTCAATTAATATTTTATCATTGATTGCAGCTGTTAGTGCATTAATTATTGGACTTACTCCTGCTTCTATTTTTGGAGTTTTATTATTTTTTGTTGTGATTGTTGCAGATAATTTTAGGTCTCCTATTGTTAATAGTGAGTTTCATGATAGAATTTCTTCTAAAGGTCGTGCAACCTTAGGATCAATTTTAGAGTTATATGTTTCTTTTGGAAAGATTATGATATTGCCTGTTGCAGGTTATTTAGCTGATGCGTTTTCTTTATTAGTTGCTGTTGTTATGATGAGTGTGTTTTTGGTTGTAAATACTGTTTTCTTGCGTATAATTAGGTAATTTTTTTAAACTAGTTTTCATTATATATTTTCGTGGAGATAAAAAACAAGTTTGCTCTTGGAACAAATAAGTTACGTAAGGATGCTTTGGATATTGTTGAGTTTGGAATTAATTCTGTTCTTCCTTCAAATTTGATTAAAAAATCGTTGAAATATAATTCTGGAGTAGTTGAGATTGAAGGAGATTCTTTTGAATGCGAAAGAATTTTTGTTGTGGGTGCTGGGAAAGCATCTGGACTAATGGCTGTTGAGGTTGAGAAAATACTTCCTGTTGAATACGGTTTTGTTAATTGTAAGGATGATAGGTATATTACTTCTAAAATTAAAGTTGTTCGTGCTGGTCACCCTTACCCTGATGTTTATAGTATTAATGGAGTTACTGAAATGATTGGAATTAATACTAAATATCATTTGACTTCAAAGGATTTGGTTTTATGCTTAATTTCTGGCGGTGCATCATCATTGATGGTTTATCCTAAAGCAGGAATTAGTTTTGAAGATTTATCTAAAACTTATGAAATTCTAGTAAAATCTGGAATGACAATTAATGAAATGAATATTGTCAGAAAGCATATTTCTAAAATTAAAGGTGGTAAATTTCCTAGTTATTTTGGAGATTCACAATTTGTTAGCTTAATTTTGTCAGATGTAATTGGTGATGATATTTCAATGATTGGTTCTGGTTTGACAGCTGTTGATAAAACAAGGCCAGATGATGCACTCAATATTTTGATTCGTTATGATATTCAGAAAGAAATTCCTAAATCTGTTTTGAATGTGTTACGGGAACCATTTTATGAAAATGTTTGTGATGTTAAAAATTATATTATTGGTAACAATAAATTAGCTTTATTATCTATGTTTGAAAAAGCTGCCGTTTTAGGATATAAACCAATTGTTTTGAACTCTAAAGTTATTGGTGATGCTCAAAAAACAGCTGAAGAGATTTCAGAAGAGATCTTGAATGTTGAACATTATGGAAAGAATGCTTTTATTCTTGGTGGTGAAACAACTCTTAGAGTTCCAAAAGATTCTGGAAAAGGTGGGCGAAACCAGCATTTTGCATTGACAACGTTGCATGCTCTTAGAAATTATAATCGTGAATGGTGTTGTGTTGCAATAGGTAGTGATGGTTCAGATTATCTGAATGAATATGCTGGTGCAATAGTTGATTATACTATTGTTCCTTCTTTGAAAAATGCTAAAGAATACTTGGACAACTATGATAGCAACACGTTATTAAAAGAATTAGGAAATTCTTTGATTATTACTGGTCCAACAGGGACAAATGTATGTGATTTGTTTTTATATATTCTTAAGTAGCTAAGAATTTATAAATTAGTTTCTATTAGTTTTCGTAACATATGAAGGGTAGAGTTTATGGGTAGAAATGATAAAGATTTCATTTTTTCAAGGCTAGAGTCTGGATATAAATTAGATGACTTTTTTATGCCTGATGAACCTGTTTTAGGTTCTGTTCATTCTCAAAATAATATTTCTGATATTGAGGATAAAGTGGAATTTTATTTTTCTATATTAAAAAGTAAGTTTCCAAAATTCTCTGGTAACGATTGTCAAGTTATTCTTAGAGATTTATGTCCTTATTTTGTTGTTGAAGATGATCCTCCAAGAGGAAAAGAAAAATATGGAATTGTTGACCCTATTGCATTGGTAACATTTAATGATATATTATCTGAAAAGCGAGGATTAATTGCAGATAAGTATCGATTTATGAGAGATTTTGATTTTGATTTTGTTGAGAGAATTGTTGAAAATATGACTGATCTTTTTAGAAAAAGTCATGATAAATTTTTAAGTTCTTATATTTTAGATGATGAGGCTATTTTTAATTTTAGTCCTTGCTATAAGAATTTTGATTTGAAAAAAATGGGTGTTATAGATGATTTCACACCTCATGATGTTTCAATTTGGCGAGCAAAAATAATGCAAGCTTTTTTTGCTAGGAAGAAAAATAATCATTATATTAAAAATCATGTTGCTAATCAAGCGGATAGATTTGCAAGATTAATTTATGGTAATAGGAAAGAAAATTCTGATATAAGATATTCTGAATTAAATCCTGTTGAACAAGCGGTTGTTTCAATATATGCAGTCGGGGATTGGATGAGTTTTGGATTTCCAAAGTGGCTCAATGAAAAGGATTGTTCAATTAATCCTAAGTGTGATGTTTGTAAAGATATCCAAAAACCTTATTTGACAAGTGGTCAACAAACAGTGCTGTTAGAATTAGTTCCAGGTGGAATGGATTTACAAGAATTAGTTGATTTTTATGGCGGGGTTACTTTGAAAGTTATTCCTGGAAATTCAATTCAAACTGAGGAAATGTACATTCAGAGTTGGGAATTAAAACATGAATTAGATTATAAGATAAATAATGGTGGTTATGAAAAATTTGCTAAAAGTGTTCGCGAACAATTTCAAGAGCTTCAAGATAAAAGACGTTATCTAATTATTGATCGACATTTAAAAGAAAAAATTTAGAAAAAAATAAATTAAAAATTTGGATTGAATTTTTTGCAAAGTTCTTTTACTTCATTTCTGATTCTTTCTTTCATTTCAGAATCTTCTGGATTTTTTAGAACTTCAATCATCCAGTTTCCAACTTTAATCATTTCTTCTTCTTTGAAACCTCTGGTTGTTAATGTTGGAGTTCCAAGCCTGATTCCTGATGGTTTAAATGGTGTTGAAGGGTCGTAAGGCACTGTGTTAGCATTAGTTATTATTCCTGCATCTTCTAATGCAACTGCGTATTCTTTTCCTACACCGATTTTTCCAACAAATTCAGTTTTGATAAGATCAATTAATAGAAGATGATTATCAGTTCCGTCAGAAACTAATTTTACTCCAGAATCCATTAATGTTTTTGCAAGTGTTTGTGCGTTTTTTATTGTTTGTTCAGCATATTTTTTGAAATCGTTTGACATTGCTTCTTTAAATGCGACTGCTTTTGCTGCAATTATGTGTTCGTGAGGACCACCTTGTAAACCTGGAAAAACTGCTTTGTCAACAGCTTTACCATATTTTTCTTTACATAGAATTAATGCACTTCTAGGACCTCTAAGAGTTTTATGTGTTGTTGTTGTTACAATATCTGCATATGGAACAGGGCTATTATGAACTCCTCCGACAATTAAGCCTGCGATGTGTGAGACATCTGCCATTAAATATGCTCCAACTTCTTGAGCAATTTCACTGAATTTTTTGAAATCGACAGTTCTTGGATATGCAGTGTACCCTGCAACAATCATTTTTGGTTTTTCTTTTATTGCTAGTTCTCTGACTTTTTCCATATCTAAAAGACCTGTTTTTTCATCAACACCATATGACACGAAGTTGTATAATTTTCCCGAGAAATTAACAGGACTTCCATGTGTTAAATGGCCACCTTGTGATAATTCCATCCCCATTATTTTATCGCCATGTTCTAATAGTGCAAAGTATGCTGCCATATTTGCTCCACTACCTGACAAAGGTTGAACATTTGCGTATTCAGCACCAAATAATTTTTTTGCTCTTTCAATTGCTATTGTTTCGACTTCATCTACAACTCGGTTACCTTGATAATATCTTTTTTTAGGATAGCCTTCAGCATATTTGTTGTTTAGAACACTTCCTGATGCTTCTAGGACTTCTTTTGAACAGTAATTTTCAGAAGGAATCATGTTTAATTCGTAATCTTGCCTGTCTTTTTCTTCTTGAATTAAATTATATATTTCGTTATCAGTTTCCTTTAACATTTTTGTATTCCTCCTTATTCATTATTTTGCCTTTGTATTTAATCATTGCATTAGGCATGTTTAACCACAGTCCGCAGTTCATTTCTCCTTCAGGACAGATTCCTTCACTTGTACAAGGCGCTCCCATATTTGCAAATAGAGTTGGTGCAACTAACTTACATTCTTTTAGCATTTCTCGTGCCATTGCTTGAATTTCCCATTGTGCGCGTTTACATATTCTATGATGGAAGAAATTCTTTAAGCTTCTAGCATTCATTGTTACTATAATCTTTGTTTCACAAGCATTTGGTAGAATGAATCTTGCGTCTTCTTTTGGTGCAATTTCTTTTAATTTTTCGTAAATTTCACCAATTTTTATCATCATTTCTTCGTATTCTTTTGTTAAATCTTCATCTTTTTTTATTGATGGTGGAATAATATAATTGAATTCTTTACTATCAACATATCGCTGACTTTGTTGTGAATAACTTGCGATTCTGTGTCTAACTAATTGATGAGAACATGCCCTAGATATTCCTTCTATTCCGAATGTGAAGTATGCGTGCTCTAATGGACTTTCATGACCTAAATCAATTAACTTTTTAAGAAGCTCTTCACATTTATCATCAGTCATTTTTTCCAGAAGATCATTAATTTCACTTTTAGAGTAGCACAATCGAGCCGCAGTAGCTACTATATTTGCCGGTATTGGCGTATATTTTAGAAGTTTGACATTTAATTTTTTTTCCAAATAAATCCCCCCAATTTTCAATTATTTGTAAAACGTTTAACTTTAAAAGGTTTTTTAATGTTTCTAAAGTATGTTTTACATAATATAATATATTTATAATTTAGTTATTATTTTTTCTTTTTATGGATAGAAAGACTTGTTTTTTACTTAGCATGTTCATAGTTATGCTTGTTCTTGCAAATATTTTGGGTAGTAAATTTATAGAGATTTTTTCATTGCCTGTTTCAGTTGGGATATTTGCATATGCAGTTACTTTTTTGATAACTGATATTGTTGAAGAAGTTCATGGCAAGAAGGTTGTTAAAGATTTTATAACTTTTGGACTTATTGCAATGATTGTTTCTTTGGTTTATGTTTTTGTTGCAATTGCTTTAGAACCTGCTGATTTTTACAAGAATAATTCGGCTTATGTTACTGTGTTTTCAAATTCTGCAAGAGTTATTATTGCAAGTATTGTTGCATTTTTGATAAGTCAAACTCATGATGTTTGGATGTTTAACTTTGTTAAAAAAAGAACTAAAGGAAAATTTTTATGGTTAAGAAATAATATTTCCACTATATTTTCACAATTGTTTGATACTATTATTTTTACTTTTATTGCATTTTATAATCCTGTTAGTGGATATGGATTGTCAAGAATGATATCAATGATAGTTCCATATTGGATATTAAAGGTATTATTTGCACTTATGGATACTCCTTTTGTTTATCTAGGAGTTAAATGGATGAAGAAGAATGTTTAATTGGAATTTCAATTTTTATTGTAGTTCCTTTGTTTTTTCCTTTTGATTTTGCTTTAATACTTCCGTTGTGAAGTGTTATGATTTTTTTTGCTATTGTTAATCCAAGGCCAGTTGTTTCTCCACCTTGATATTGTTCTGTTTTGAAGAATTCATTAAATATTTTTGTTATATTTTCTTTTTCAATTCCAATTCCGTTGTCACTTATTTCTATAGATATTTTTTCTTTTTCTTTTTTTATTGTAGCATTTATTTTTGATTTTAATTTTGGCTGTTTGTATTTTATGGAATTATTAACAATAATAGATATTACTTTTGACATCATTTCTTTGTTTATTTCTGCGGTTATGTTTTTATTTTTACATTCAATATATGTTATTTGTTTATTTTCATTTAATAAATCTAATATTTTAACATTGTTAAATTTAATTGTGTTTTTGTTTAAATCTAGACTTAGTAAATTTAATACATCATTTGTTAGATATTCGAGGGAATTTGCATTTCGTCTGATTATTTCAAGATCTTTTTTTCCTTTCTTGCAAATCTTTTTGTTTTTTAGTAAAACTTCAGTAAGATTTTTTATAGGAATTAATGGGGTTCTAAGATTATGAGATACTTGTATCAAGAAATCATCTTTATCTTTTAGCATTTGAGTTATTTGTTTGTTGGCTATCGATAATTCACTAGATTTTTTTTGTATGTTTTTGTTTAGTATTTCTATGGAATCAAGATATTTGTTTATCCTGTTTGATAAATCTTTTATTTCGTCATTTCCTATTACTGTTATTCTTTTGTTTAGATAAGTTTTATGTTGCATGCTTTTAATTTGTTCATTAATTGAATGAAGTCTTTTAATTACAACATTATTTAGCAAATATTCATTCAACGTGAATGTGAGTGTTATTGAAGTAATTAGAAGAATAATTATTGTAGTTAAAACAAGATTTTGGATTACTTTTTGTGATAATGCTATTATTTCTCTGTTGCTTTCTATTTTAATTATATAATCTTTAGTGTTGTATAAATCTCTAAACTGGATGAATCCAAAAATAAGATTTTCATTTATTGGTTTTACATATGTTGAACTATTTAATTTAAAATCGACAAAATCCATTGGAATTTTTATTGTTTCACTTAGGTATCCTAGATCTTTTTTTGACAGTATTTTACCAAATAAAATGAATCCTGTAGAAGGCCCACTTCCATCTGTTTTTAATATTGGTTGTACTGCAATTATTGTTGGTTTGTTGTAAAAATCAATTATGCCTTTTGTATTTTCAGTTTTAAATATTAAATTATCAGATTGAAATTCTTTTTGTAGTTCATTTGAAATGTTTAGAAAAGTATTGTTTTCGTCAACGAAAATTGAATATAAATAATTTCCTTTTGAATCAAAAAATGCCATTAAATTTATTTGTAGATTGGTTAGTGTTTCTGCATTAAGATTTGATTCGATGTATTCTTGATTTAAATCAAGTGCAAAGCTGTATGTGTTATCCCAGTACGACCAATCCAAACTTTTTGTAGATATAACTTCAATTAAATTTTTGATTGTTCCATTTACTTGTTCTAATTGATGTAAAGTATCTCTTTTTTCTAATTCTAAATAATCATTTTTTGTCTCAAGATATAAGAAATGTGTTGAGAATAATATTGTAAGAATACTAATTATAGAAACAATTAAAGCTAACTTGTATTTTAACTTCATTTAGTATATATTTTTGTTTTTTTATTTAAAGCTTGTTTTCTCTTTAGAAGTGGTAAATGGTTTAATTCCTAATGCTTCAAATGCTTCGCCAATAGTAAATATTGATCCGGTTATTAGAATTAAGTCGTCTTTTTTTGCTAAAAATTTTGCTTTTTCGATTGCTTTTTTTACATTTGGAATTTGTATTGAATCTTTATCTAGAAAAGATTTTAATTCTGATGTTTTGGCTGCTCTTGGTAGTTTTGGTTGTGTTAAGATAGTTTTATTTGCTAATTTTTCTAATGGTTTAATCATGTGAGTTATGTCTTTATCTTTCATTATACCTGTTACTAAAATTAAATTTTTGTATTTTATTTGTTTTAATTCTTCTGTTAGTTTTTTAACACCATCGGG
Organism: Candidatus Woesearchaeota archaeon; assembly: GCA_016938695.1. Lineage (GTDB taxonomy): Archaea > Nanobdellota > Nanobdellia > Woesearchaeales > JAFGUC01 > JAFGUC01. The sequence continues at coordinate 256,390 of JAFGUC010000006.1, forward strand.
ATTATGTGCGCAGTCAAATAATATGTTTTCATATTTTTGCATTCGTCCAGGCCATTTTACTTTTTGTAAAGAATCATTTATTCTATTTATCTTGAAACCTTTTTTTTGTAGGATTTTAATTGCTTCTATGGCTAATGATAAATTTTGTTTTTGGAATTTTCCAAGTAATGATGTTTTTAGATTTGATTCTTTTGGTGTGTATAATTTTGATTTTCTTTTTTTAGAAATTAGTTTTATTACTTTTAGTGCGATATCTTTTGTTCCTGTTACAACAGGAACGTTTGGTTTAATTATTCCTGCTTTTTCATACGTAATTTTTTCAATTTTATCGCCAAGGTGTTCAGTGTGTTCTAATGAGATATTTGTGATTATTGAAATTTCGGGAATTATTGTGTTTGTCGCATCAAGTCTGCCACCCATTCCGACTTCGATTATTCCAATATCAATTTTTTGTTCTTCAAAATATTTAAATGCTAAAGCAGTTGTTACTTCAAAGAATGTGTGATTTGTTATTTTTGGTTTTATTTTTGTTGTTAATTTTGCTAGTTCAGTTTTTTTAATTGGAATGTTATTGATTCTAATTCTTTCTTCAAAGTCAATTAAATGTGGACTATTATATGTTCCAACTTTGTAACCATTATCAATTAGAATTTGAGTTAAAATTGCACATACTGAACCTTTTCCATTTGTTCCTGCAACATGAATTGTTTTGTATTTATTTTGAGGATTATCTAGTTTTTCAAGAAGTTCATTGATATTTTCTAAACCTAATTTAATTCCAAATTTTTCTCTAGTGTATAAGTAATTTATTGCTTCTTTGTAATTCATTTTCTTATTGTTTTAATATTATTTTAAATACTTTACTTGTTTTTGACATTTAATGAATGAAGTTGAAGTAAAGATATTAGATGTTGATGTTGAATCAATTTCTCAGAAAATAGTTTCTTTGGGTGGAGCAAAAGAATTTGATGATCATATGCATGCTGTTTTTTATCGAAAAGATGGCATTAATAAGACAATTCGTCTAAGGCGTGAAGGTTCTAGAAGTATTTTTTGTGTCAAAGAAAAAAATGATTCTTCAGATTTAATGATTAGAGATGAATTTGAGGTTGAGGTTTCTGATTTTGGTATCATGAATGATATTATTTTAAGATTGGGTTTTATTAAAAAAGTTGAGGTAAATAAACATAGAATTGAATACAAACTTGAGAATTGTCATGTAGCAATTGATATTTATGATGATGGTAAGATTCCGCCATTTATTGAAGTTGAAAGCGACAATGCTGAGGACGTTTATTCTGTCGTTTCTTTATTGGGTTATTCTAAAGAAGATTGCAAACCTTGGACAGGTCATAAATTGATGAAATATTATCGAGAATTAAAAGGTTAAGTAAAAAAATTAAATAAATTCAACATAAGCACATTTTCCGCAAGTTTTTCGGTTTTTGTGTTTAGCTAAAAAAGTTCCTTCTCCACATTTAGGGCATGATTCGTTAGTTCTTTCAACTTTGTCGCCTGAAACTTTGTATTTGTTCCAAACATCGTCTCTTTTTTTACCCTTTTTCTCAGCTGCACCTTTTTTGTTATCTTTTGCTGCTGGTTTTCCGCCTTTTTTAGCTGCCATTAATCTTCACCTTTGACTTTTGGAGAATTTTTCTTTATCATTTCTGGAGTTTCAACTTTTTTCATTGAAGCTTCATCATTGTAGATGTATGCTTTAACTTGCGCAAGTCCTCTGCCGTATTTGTTTTTGATTTCTCTAACAACTACAAGTTCTTCTTTTGCGCCAGCTTTTGCTGCAACTGATTTTCTAACATCCATTCTGTTTGGTGTAGTTTCTTTAAATGTTATTTCAGCTTCTACTAGTTTTCTATCCAAAAAAGGAAATTCTTTTTCTTGTATAATTTTGATATCCATTTTGCACCTTTAGTCTGATCTTGATTGTAAAACAAGCAAATCTTCAGTTGTAAGTTTTTCTCCTCTCATTAGTTTGTCTTCAACTTCTTTTTGCTTTCCTTCAAGAGTTTTTTCAATTTTCTTTTTCTTTTGTTCAGCTCTTTCCTTTTTAATTTTTTCAGCGCTTTTCTTTTTCTTTTCTCTTGGTTGTCTCTTTATGTCGCCTTTATTTTTTGAAAGGATAGCTTTAATTACTGTAATTTTATCATAGATTTTTTTCTTTTCATCTTTTAGAGTATCAATTTCAGTTGAAAATTTTAACATTTCATTGTGCTCGTCTTGACTACTTTGAGCTAAATCTTGAATTTTTGAGTGAAGTCCTTTGTTCTTTGACTTTAATCCATCAATTTCTTTTGATAGTTTTGAAGTCTCTGAGAAGACTTGTGAGCTTGATCCTAATTCTTTGTATTGTTTTTTAAGATTGTTTAGTGTCTTCATCATTTCTTGTTCTTTTTTGAATGTCATGACACTTGTTTCAATACTTGTTTCAAGTCTTTCAACTTTTCTTTTTAATTCTTCAGGATTTACTCGTGGACCTTTAGCTTTTTTCAAGATTTCTTTTTTCTCTTTATTAAGTTCTTTTGCTTTTTCAATTAAATCTTGAATATCTTTTTTCTTAAGATCTCTTTCATCCTTTAATTCTCTTACTTTTTTAGTGAAGTCGTTTCTTTTTTCTTTTTTCTCTTGAACAAGGCTGATGTTTTTAGTAATCTTTTCTTCGATTTCCTTTAGTCTTTCAAAATAAGCTTCTTTTTCGTTATTTAATTCTTCAGGGGTTTTTCCTTGAAGTTCAGGGTATTTGTCCAGACTAATTTCAGGAGATGATTCTTCTGTTTTTTCTTCCTTTTTAGTTTCTTCTACTGGAGTTTCAACTACATTAGACTCAACTACTTCAGGAGTACTCTCTTGTTCGTTTTTTTCTTTTTCAGCCATGCTTAATCACTAAAAAATTGTTTAAAAAAAATTAAATCGGATTTTAACCGAATAGAGCGCCAAGACCAGCAGCAGCTGCGCCGTCGTCTTTTTTCTCTTCTTTCTTCTCAGCTGGTGCACTTGCAGCAGCAGGAGCAGCAGTTGCAGCAACAGGAGCAGCAGCTACAGCAACACTTGCTTTAGCAATTGCTTCTTCGATGTCAACGCCATCAAGAGCAGCGATAAGAGCTTTAACTCTAGCATCATCTACAGTTACGCCAGCAGCTTCTAGTACTTTTTTTACTGAAGCTTCATCTACTGTTTTACTTGCTTTATGTAAAAGCATTGCAGCATATATATATTCCATTTTAAATTCCTCCTAATAATCTTAATTTATCCGAAAAGTGCTCCAAGACCTGCAGCAGCGTTTTCTTCTTTTTTCTCTTCTTTCTTTTCTTCAACTGGTGCACTTTCTGTAGAAGCGACAGGAGCGCTAGCTGAAACATTAATTGCATTTAACTCGTCATCCTTTGCTTCGGATGGAAGTTGTGATGCAACTGAAAGCATTTGTCTATATGATTTTGCTAATAAATCTCCAGCAGTTTCTTTAGTTAGGAAACCAATTTCAAGTGCAAGTGCTTTTGCATCTCTGAAAGATTTTTGTACTAAAGGTTCTGTAGTTTCTGTTGTTAAGATTCCAGCAAACATAGCGAGATTGAATGCTTCTCTTGCAAGAGTTGTGATGTTGTTTTTGTATTCATCTTCATCAATTGCTAAGATTTTTCTTGTGAAAATTTCGCCATCTTCTAAAACAGCGACAAGATCTAGACCAATTTCCATTGGCATGATACCAAGTCTAGTTAAGATTGAAGCCATTTTCTCAGAGAAGACTTCTCCTTCTTTTACAACAACTTTGTCTTCTTTAACAGCGACTTTTCCGCCATCAATACCAGCTTTAATACCACATGAACCAAGTTCTCCAATGATTGGACCTGGTGCAAAAGGTGTTGGACCTGCAGGAACAATAACGTCCTTTGGTGCAGTTTGACCTGTTTTTGCTGGTGCGTTTGATTTGTTTTTATTCAAAGTTTTGTAAAGTTTGAATGGATTTTCTTTTGTAAATAGGATTGCTGGCATACCTCTTAGGTACGGTTCTAGTTTTTCAATTCCTTTTACATTTTTTTTAGCATCTTCAAAGGCAATTTTAATTAACCTTTTCTTGATCATTTTCATGTAAACTGTGTCTCTCAACTGTTCTCTCATGTTCTGGAGCTGTGATGTTGGGAGATTTTCCATGTTTACTATACCAATAATAGGATATTGCGCTAGTAAATCTGAAAAGCTTTTTACTGTGTCTTTTTTCCAACTTGCAACGTGAGCCATTTTAATTCACCTATTTCTCCATATGGACTGGTTTGCCCATAGTTAATTTCAGCAAAACGTTCCTAACATTGTTAAGTTCGTTTGGCAAGTGGTGTATGATTTGATTATAAGTGTTCATTACATTTTCTGCAATGTCTTCTTCACTGTCTTTTTCTCCACCGATTGGAACCATGATAGTTGGTGCTTTTTTAGCTGAGATTCTGATTGTTGTAGTGAATTTTTGAACGATTGCTTCGATGTTTGCTTTAGGTGGGAAAACAGCTCCTGCTTTTGGGTTTGGCATTTTTTGTCTAGTTCCTAGAACACGACCAAATGTTGCTGCTACCTGTGGCATGATGTTTGCTTGTGCAATAAATACATCGTATTTATCAGCAAGTTGTTTTACCTTTTTAGCATCTTTTTTGTAAGAATCAAAATCTTCAATACCGATAAAGTCGCAAACTCCTTTTGCGTCATCTTTACTTTCTGGGCCGACGAATGCACAGACCTTGTTAGCCTTACCTTTACCGTGTTGTAAAGTTAAGTAGAAATCAACCTGATTTTCTGGTTTTTTCAAATCCAGGTGTCTTAGGTTAATAATTAGGTCAAATGTTTGAGAAAAGTTTCTTTTTTTACTTTCCTCTTTTAGCTGTTTTATAGCACCGATAATTTGTTTTTTATCCATTTTTTTGCACCCTACTATTATTGTGATTTGTAAAATAGTTCACGGGATTGATTAAATAATGTGTTGGAGAAGTGTTTGATTTATAAATGTTTTGTTTGGTTTATAAATTTATTTTTGCTTAATCTTTTCGTATTATCTGTTGTAATGTAAAAATATTTAAATTATAGCTATGATTGGTTAGATACATGAAGTCTATTTTGACATATGAGGTTGCTGATTTTTTAGATAATTTATTAGATGTTTCTAATATTTCTGACCCATTTTGTAAAAATGGTATTCAGGTTGGTAAATCAAATTTACCTGTTTCTAAGATTGGTTTGATGGTTGATCCTTGTTTAGAAGGATTTAGTCGCGCTAGAAAACTTGGTTGCGATTTTTTAATAACACATCATGGTTTATGGAAATTTGGTGAGGCGTCTATTATTAATACTACTTATAATAGGGTTAAGTTTTTGATGGATAATAATATTTCTTTGTATGTTAGTCATATTCCTTTAGATGTTCATCCTGAGTATGGTAATAATGCCCAACTTGCAAAAATGTGCGGGGCAACGGATATTGTTACTTATGATTATGGCTTGATTTGTAATATTGATTTTGATATTATTGAATTGAAGAATAGATTTGATTCTGAGTTGAATACTTCTTCTCAGTTATTGAAGTTTGGTTCTGATTTGGTTAAAACTGCAATTATTTGCTCTGGAAGTGGTAGTTCTGTTTTAAAGAATTATTATAAAGATTATTCAAAAATCAAGAATGTTGATTTATTGATTACTGGAGAGCGAGATTCTTCAATATATCATATTGCAAAGGAACTAGGTGTTAATGTTTTATTTTTAGGTCATTATGCAAGTGAAACTGTTGGATTAAAAGCATTAATTCCAGAAATAAAGAAACATTTTAATATTGAAGTTGAATTTATTGAGATTCAAACAGGTTTATAGAAAAATGGTTGAGCAAGGAGACTTTGTTAAAGTAACTGGTAAAAAGGATACGGAAATATCAGGAGTTCTTGTTAAAATGACTTCTGATAGTTATGTAATTAAACTTGAAAGTGGATATAATATAGGAATACTACGTGCAAATGTTAAGAAAATTAAAAGACTTGATTCTGGTGTTTTGAAGAAAGAAGTTAAAATAGTCGAGCACAAACACGATTCTACTAAAAAAACAATAACAATTTTACATACTGGTGGAACTATTGCTTCAAAAGTTGATTATGCAACTGGTGCAGTTGGTTCAACATTTAAACCAGAGGAATTAATTTCTCTATTTCCTGAGTTAAAGAGTTTTGCAAATATCAAAAGTCGACTTGTAAAAAATATGTGGTCTCAGGATATGAGATTTGTTCATTATAATATTTTAGCTAAAGAGATTAAAAAAGAAGTTGATTCTGGTGTTGATGGAATTGTTATTAGTCAAGGTACTGATACATTACACTATACTTCTTGTGCACTTGCATTTATACTAGAGGATATCAATATTCCTGTTATGATTGTTGGAGCACAACGTTCGTCGGATAGACCTTCAACTGATGCTCGTGATAATTTAGTTAATGCAGTTTATTTTATGGCAAATTCTAATTTTGCTGAGGTTGCTGTTTGTATGCATAATACTACTGATGATGTTGATTGTGCAATTAGTTCACCGACTAAGGTTAGAAAAAGTCATACTTCTCGTCGAGATGCATTTAGATCAATTAACTGTGAACCTTATGCTTTAGTTAATTATAGAAAGAATGAGATTAATTATTTATCTAATAATTTTAATAAAAATAGAGATCGAAAATTAAAGTTAAAATTGTTCAAAGAAGATATTCGTGTTGGTTTGCTAAAACAACATACTAACATGTTTGCGGATCAATTTTTATTTTACAAACGTTATGATGGTCTTGTAATAGAATCAACTGGATTGGGTTGTCTTCCTATTTCAGAAAATGATAAAGAGACAAGAGAATCTGGAAAGATTTATACTGCGTTAAAGACGATGATTAGACGTGGTTTAGTTGTTGTCGAGGCTCCTGAAACAATTAATGGTAGAATTGTTTTAAATGTTTATGAGGACCAACGTGAAGCTCAAGAAATAGGAGTATTAGGTTCTTTTTCAGATATGACTCCTGAAACAACTTTTATTAAATTGGCTTGGCTTTTGAGTAATTATACTAAAGAAGAAACCAAAAAATTACTTCTTAAAAATTTGCGTGGCGAACTAAATAATAGATTGGGGTATTATAATTAAAATGGATTATAAAAAAGTTGGATTGAAGTGTGGAATTGAGATACACCAGCAAATTGATACTAAGAAATTATTTTGTAATTGTCCTTCTATTATTAGAGATGATGAACACGATTTTGAAATTCGACGAAAACTGAATCTTTCTTTAGGCGAAACTGGAGAAGCAGATAAAGCTGCTATTCATGAAACTGTTAAAGATAAAGAATTTATTTATCGAGGATATAAGGATTGTACTTGTCTTGTTGAATTTGATGAGGAACCTCCACATGATATTAATAAAACTTCATTGAAGATTGCATTAACTGTTTCGAAGATGCTTAATTGTACTTTTGTTGATGAACTTCATGTGATGAGAAAAATTGTCATTGATGGTTCTAATACATCTGGTTTTCAAAGAACATCTTTGATTGCTATGGATGGTTTTGTTGATACAACATTAGGAAGAGTTGGAATTCCTTCTGTTTGTTTGGAAGAAGATTCCGCAAAAATTGTTGAGCGAAAAGATAATTGTGATATTTATAATTTAAGTCGATTAGGAATTCCTTTAATTGAAATTGCAACTGCACCAGATATTACAACTCCTGAACAAGCAAAGGAGGTTTGTGCATATTTAGGAATGATCCTTCGAAGTACTGGTAAGGTCAAGCGAGGTCTAGGAACTATTCGTCAAGATGTTAATGTTTCTATTTTAGATGGTGCTAGAGTAGAAATAAAAGGTGCGCAAGATTTACGTTCTATTCCTAAATTAATAGATGGTGAAGTAATTCGTCAACAGACTCTTTTAGAAATTAAAGAGGAATTAAAAAAACGTGTTAAAGGATTGTCTAAGGTAGAAATTGTAAATTTAACTGATCTTTTTACTTCTAGTAGTTCTAAAGTAGTACAGAGTGCACTAAAAAAACAAGATGGTTCTGTTTATGGAATCAAGCTTAAAGGTTTTGGTGGGCTTGTTGGCAAAGAAGTTCAAGTTGGAAAAAGACTTGGCACTGAGTTTTCTGATTATGGAAAAACTGCTGGAGTTGGAGGATTATTTCATTCAGATGAATTGCCTAATTATGGTATAACTAATGAGGAAATCAAAGCTGTTAAAGAAAAACTTTTGATTGAATCAGATATTGATGCATTTATTTTAGTTGCTGATGAAGCAACAAAATCAAAAACTGCTTTAGGTTTAGTTATTGAACGAGCAAAGCTTTGTTTTGAAGGTGTTCCTAAAGAAGTTAGACGAGCAAATCAAGATAATACAACTACTTTTTTGCGTCCTATGCCTGGTTCAGCAAGAATGTATCCTGAAACAGATGTCAAACCAATTATTAATTATTCTTCAATGGAAATTGATGTTCCAAAAACATTAGATGAACAAGCAGATGATTTTGTGAATAAATATGGTTTATCTCTAGACTTGGCAAAAAGCATTTTGAATAGTGATTTTTCTGCAATGTTTATTGATTTTTGTAAGAAATACACAAACATTAAACCTGCTTATATTGCACAAACATTAACAGGTATTGTTAAAGATACTAAAAAGATGTTTGAAAAAGACATTAACCCCGTTCAACAAGATTTTGAAATAATTTTTAATTCTTTGGATAGAGGACAGATCTCAAAGGACTCTGTATCGATTATTTTTTCAATGCTTGGTGAAAAGTCAACTCTTGAGTTAGTTTCTCAAAATAAACTGATGAATGATTCTGAATTAGACGAATTGATTAAAAAAATCGTCAAGGAAAACCCTGATATTAAAGTGAATGCTTTAATGGGTATTGCAATGAAAGACCTCCGTGGTAAAGCAGATGGTAAAAAAATTATTGATGCATTACAGAGGTTGGTTAAATGATTGTTGTTTCTTTAGGTGGTTCAAGAATTATTCCTAAGGATATTGATAATGGTTTGTTACTTGAGTTGAAAAATATAATTCAAAAAAAATATCGAAATGAAAAGTTTATTTTTGTCTGTGGCGGTGGATATACTGCACGAATTTATCAACAATCTCTTCGAGAATTAATTGAACCAGATAACACTACTTTAGATGAATTGGGAATTCTTGCTACAAAACTTAATGCATTTTTAGTGAAAGAGATGTTTAGAGATCTTGATAATGTTGAGGTATTATCAGGAACTGTTCCAGGTCACAGTACTGATTTTGTTTCGGTAGAAAATGCAGTTAAACATGGAGCTCAAATTGTAATTAACTTTTCTAATATTGCATATGTTTACGATAAAGATCCACGTGTTAATGATGATGCAAAACCTATTCCAAGATTAACTTTTAGTGAATATACAAAATTATTTGGTGAAATTTGGTCACCAGGAATGAATATTCCAATTGACCCTAAGGCTATAAAAATGGCATCTGAAAATAATCTTAAAATTATGTTTACTGATTCATTAGAAGGTTTAGATGATATTTTATCTGGTAAAGTCCATGGTACTATTATAGCCCAGAACTTTTAGAAATTATTTTTTCTAGATTTTCTCTTAAAGGTTTTGTTTTGATTTTCTTGTTTATTCCACTTGAGATGAAATCAACTTTGTACCTGTTCTCTTTATTGCATGAAGTGCATGTAAAATTTATGTAATGAAAATTATCGGTAAAATCAGAATATTCATTGGTTATAGAATTTCCACAATAAACGCAATTTTTTGAGGAATTTTGTTCTTTTAAACTTTGAGTAAAGTCTTCAATGATTTTTGTCACTTTATCATATAGTTTTTTTATGAACCTTTATATTGTTTTTGTTTGATAAGTTTTATATAGCAGTATGATTTAATTTTATTAGGTGATTTTGATTTGGTAAAGCTATCTGATTACGGATTTAAGGAAGAAAAGATGGAGATGGCTCCAAAAAATTACGTTTCTACAGGTTTTCCTGCGGCAAAAACTGCCTTTCGATTGCATTTAACACAGTATAATATTTCTGTTGAAGAACCATATTATTGGGTAATTAATTTTCTAAAAGATGATGCTGGTTTTGCGGAATTTGAGAAAATTACAGACATTTTTGCAGGTTCGCTTTTTTCTGCTTTTGGTTCACAACAAGCATCTAAGATGAGTGTTGTTCAGGATAGAGCTAGTAGTTTTCTTGCAACTGCAGGAAAGATGAGTAAAGAAATTTTTCAGATTTTACGAGAGTTAAGAATTATTGATGAAAAATTAGAGCATTATCATAAGAGCTGGGGAATTGATTCTAAAACAAAAATTAAAGATCCAAAGAATAAAGTCGAATCTTCAGAAGTTGTCCTTAAAGGATACTGGATTGATTTAGTTGATGGTGGTTCAAAGAGTCCAACATCTGTATATGGAATGTCTGCTCAATTGGGTTATGGTCCACTACCTGATTTATTTTTTAAAATAAGTCCTGAATCTATAAGTGATGTTGAAAAAGTTGTTGAGCGTGAAGCAGGCCAATTTAATTCAGCAGTTAAAATGGTTTTGAAGAGAAAACTTGATGCATATTTATCTTGGAAAGAACAGACGTTTAATGAACTTGAAACTCGTAGACGTTTTACTATAAAATATTTGAAACAACATTACCAAGTCATTCAGATGTATTTAGATTGGGCAAAACCTTATTTGAAATCTGCACAACTTTTGAAAAATCGTGACCATCACTTGAATAGTGTTGATTTTATTTCTTCTTTTGATTCAACTTTAATGGAAATGGAATTTCTTGCAAAGGGTAGTAAGAAAGGTGCGTATACTCCTGTTATCTTGATGCATTTTAATTACACTTCTTTTCCACAAGGAAAATATAATCCTCAATATAATCAAACAGAGATTGCTCATATGGGACGAGTTGAAATTGTTTGGAGAGCTTATTCTTGGTCTGATCATGAAATTTATATGTATAAAAAAATGCGACAGGACGAGGATAACGAATTGATTGGCGATGTTATTGGTTCTATGAATTCGGCAATGGGTGAATATGGTTCTGAATTGAGACATTACATTGGTGAAATTGGTGAAACTATTGAAGGTTCTGTCGAGGATGAGAAGGAAAATTTATTGAAGCGTCAAATATTGAATCTTGGTCAGACTAATAGCAAAAAAATGAAAGAAATATTACAGATTAAAGATCAAGATACTAGAATTTATGAATTAGAAGAATTTTATAAAAAAATTGCAAAGTCAAAGAAAGATACTTGGGCAGGTCCTTTAGTTGGAATTATTTCTGGATTTAAAGAAATAGGTGGAGCAGTTATCGGAAAGAGTCCTAAAACTGCTGAAAAATCTGGTGTTCTAAAAGAATGTCCAAAATGTCACACTATGAATTCTGCAGATTCTGTTTTTTGCTCAAAATGTAAGAATAGATTAAAAGAATTAGAGTATGAAGAAAGTGTTAAGGATAGTTCTGACAGAAAAGGTGCATCTTCTTCAAAAGTTTGTCAAGTGTGTTATGAAAAATTTAAGAAGGCACATCGTATGGTTACTTGGTAGTAAAGACTAATCTTTTTAAAGTTTCTAATCTATTGTAGTATTATGCTCGAGTACAGTAATTCCATGGATAGGTATAGTTCTGGTCCTTCGTCTAGTTCTGGTGGGGGATATAATCGTGATTCAACTGGTCGAGATAATTATGGATTAAGTTCTGGAGAGATGGCTGTTGCTCCTGCAAATAGCATTGGTGTTAAAGATATTGGTACAACTGTTATTGCTGGACGAGGTCAAGGAACATTTAAACAAAGTTTACAAGCTGCAATACGACAAGGAGTTGCGTCAGTTGAAATGGCACTTCAACCTGAAGGTGGAGAACCAGGTGTTGCTGCAGAAAGTTATGGTCATATGGCTCGTCGTGAATTGCGTGAAATTGCCATGGTTAATGGTGTTGAGATTAACAGTATTCACTCTCCTTCACAAATTGGAAATGTATCTGGACGAACACAGGACGGATACAATGAAATGGCACGTAGCCAAACTATTTCAGAAATAAGAAAAGCAATTGATTTTGCAGCTGACGTTGGAACAGGTGGTTCAGTTGTTGTTCATACTGGTGAATTTGACAGGAGTATTGATGATTTTTATGGTGAAGATAAATTAAAATTTAGAGACTTTGCAGGAAGTGAGGAGCATAATTTCATTTCTTGGGTTGATGCTAAAACTGGTCAGATTCAACGAGTTCCAAGAACTCATCAGTTTGTTTATATTGAGCGAGATGAAGAAGGTCATGCAATTTTGGATGAAACTGGTAGAGTTCCAGAAGCTAGAATACAAAGGTATTCATACAATGATTTGTTGAATTTATACAAAAATAATCAAGAAGAATTTAACCAGAAATTTAATAATTATGATAAGGTGTTTAAGGTTCAAGATGCTGCTGCATTGAATGCAGGTCAAGACAATTCTCAAGCGCCATTAAAGGCTTTGTTTGGACTTTATATGTCGCAACAATTAGCAGACGCCCAATCTAGAAAAGCTATGTATGTAGATGGTTTACGTGAGGCAAAAGATTCTTTGATAAAAATTGATGAAGCTATTAAATTTTTTGAGAAATTACCTGAAGAGGATAGACGAAATCATAGTGTAATTGATCGTGTTGGTGCACGTTATGGTGTTCATGAATTAATTCCTCCTGATGTTGTAGATCCTTTATCGGCTTTAAAGAAAGCTCGTCAACAAACTGAGTGGACAATTACTGGTTATGAAGATTATAGTATTTCAGGAACTTTAACTGAAAAAGATATTTTGGAAAAAGCAAGAAATTTTAGAACACAAAAAGAATACGCTTTAGATAAGAGCGTTACTTCAATGGCAGAACTTGGAATTCACGCAATGGAAAAATGTGAAGACCCTGAGTTTTTATCTCGTAAACAAAGAGATATTTATGTTGCTCCAGAAAACATTTTTCCACAGATGGGTTATGGTTCACATCCTGATGAATTAATAGAATTAGTAAATGAGTCTCGTCGAAAGATGGTTGAATTATTAACGGAGAAAAAGATTAAAGAAATTGACCCGCAATCTGGTTCTGAAAGATTAGTTGACAATCCTCATTATAGGGGATACAGCAAGAAACAAGCAGAGCAAGAAGCTGAACAACACATTAAAGCTACACTTGATTTTCAACATTTAGGAATGTGGAAAGAGCATATAGTTCCACAGATGAAAGATGGTCGTCCAGAAACAATTCAAGAACGTGAAGAAAGATTTAAGGGATGGTATTTAGAACAAGTTGATAAATTATCAAAAGCCAATGTACTTGGAAATTTGCACGTTGTTGATGGTATGGGTTCAGGACATACACATTTACCAGTTGGTGAAGGAAATAATCCTATTAAAGAATCTTTGTTAAAATTAGTTGCTGCTGGATACAAAGGAGTAATGAACTCAGAAGCGCACGAATACAATGCAATGTTTGGAGCAAACGAACAAACATTTAGGACTTGGACTAATTTGGGTAGTCCAATTTATTCAATGGGTGCTCCAGCTACTCAGCGACGTAATTGGTCTGAAATTCAAAATTCGTATTTTGGTTATACTAATATTCCACCATATTCATTTGGTAGTTATGTTCCATCAAACGATTGGACTTTGTGGAGCCAGGTTCCTTTAGAATGAATTCTAAAAAAATTATTGATTATTTCTATTCTGAAAATTTAAATTTGTATAAAGAGACTAGTGCAGGAATATTTTCTGTGTCATTGCTTCGTGAGCTAGAGAATATTTTTCAAAAATTAAATTTACCTAAAGAATTTTCTTTTGTTGATTTAGGTTCAGGTGATGGTCGTGTTGTTTTTTTAGCATCTTTATTTTTTGCAAAATCCTGTGGTGTTGAATTAGACAAGGAATTATATTCTGTTAGTGAGCATAGAAAGAAAATTCTAAAAAATGATATTGGGGTTTGTGAATTTATTAATTCTGATTTCATGTCAATAAATCTGAATATGTATGATTTAGTTTATATTAATCCAGATCGGCCATTTTATAGAGATGATTTAGAAAAATTTCTGCTGAAGTTCAATACTAATTTTTTGATGGATATTTCGTTGTTTGCTCCAAGATTTATGAAGGCTGAGAAAATTTTTGATTTTTCACCTAAAAAATATGCTTTTTATTCTAAAAAAAGGTAATTTTTATAAACAAATGTTGTTGTTGTCCCTAAATGTTAGAAACATTATTGGATGTTTTGGATGTTGCAAAGGATGATATTATTTCTAGAATTGGTTCTGATAATATTTCACATGTAATCCTTTATGGTAGTTTTTGTTATCAAGATTTGAAGACGAGAATTGCTGATTTTGAAAATTTGAATGGCTCAGATGGTTTGCTTGATAAGAAACCTGATTTTATTGTTGTTGTTAATGATTTGTATTCTGCTCTAATAAAAGCAACTTCTGTTGAGAATCCACGTGAAAAAGTTAATGAGACTTTGAATATTGTAAGTAAGAAAAAGTTTTCAATGAAAACACCTTTCTACTTTAATTCATCAACTAAAAATTGTTGTGATTTTGATTTTTTAGGAGAGAGTAATGTTCCTTATAAAGTTGGAATAATAAGTCAAGATGATATAGAGGGTTCTCCAGAGTTTGAAAAAGATTTAGCATATCTTGCAATGCGGTTAAGTAAACCAGTTAACATTTTTGATGCACACGGAAATCCCGTTGATATGGAAAGTAGTTCTTTGCTAATTGAATTTCGAGATTTTATTTTTAATTATTCATTGAATTTTGTAGGTAATTCTTTTACGTCTGATGAAATGATTAATAATTATGTTAATACTTATAGATTTGAAAAATATAGGATTTTTGACATCATTGGAAAGAAGCATTTGAAAATATTGAATTCTCAATTCTTTGATGTTAATTCTGAGTCATTATCTTGTATGCAAGATGTGTTACGCGAAATTGTTTTTAGTTGCGCTATTAGAAATCCTTATATTGATTTTAGTGTTAAAAATGATTCGTTTAAATATTACATAACTGATGAAGTAAAAGATCATTTTAAAGTTAAGAAATCAGGATACGGTTTATCCTGTATTAATGCATCAATGAAAAATGGTGTAGTAAATTCTTTGCTTGGTAATCAAAGTAATTCTAGCTATTTGTTAAGAAAGTTTGGAATTAGAAAATAATTCTTTGAATTCTTGAAGATATTTTTCTGCGATTATTTTATCTTTAATTATAATTAGATTTTCATCGTTTTTAGTGTCTCCATTTTTTGTTGGATTCATTGATCCAGTAATTACGGTTGTGTTGTCAATTATGAACACTTTGTGATGCATGTTGTTTGGATTTGAATCTAGTTTTACATTCATTGTGTTATTTAATAAATATTGATATTCAGAATTAATAACATTTCTTTGACTGTTTTCAATTATTCCTTTTACTTCTAATTTCTTTGAAACAATGGAAGCTGCAATTAAGTCATGTGTGAATGAGAATGTTATAAAATATATTGATTGTTGAGCTGACTTAATTTCTTTTAATATTTGATTTGCACAATTGTCTTCTGGGCAGAAAAATATTTGGATATTATCATAGTTTGTTATTTTTGATTTTTCATTTTTTTTGTTGTAGTATAATTCTTCAAATTCTATGGTGTATGTTTTTGCGATTTCTTTTGAATTGATAATTAATAAATTGTTATTGTTTTTGTACGCGCCATTTGTTGTTGGATTCATTGAACCTGTTATTACAGTTGTTTTGTTTATTATGCAAAATTTGTTATGCATGTATGAACTTTTTTTGTCTGATTTAAAATTTCTGTTGTTTAAATTGTCTTTTTCCATTATTACTCGTGCATTAACTAGTTGTTGCTCTATTGATTTTAAGTTTAAGTCGTAGAATGCACAATCTAATGTTTTTGAATTATTTATTGTTTTTATGAATATGTTTTCACAATTATCTTTAGGACAGAAATAAACTTCTATATTTGTGGTGGATTCATTGCTACTAAAAAAGGATAGAATCAAAAGAATTATTAGAAAAATAGTTGAAACACTAAATCCTGTTTTCAATAAGTGCTTCTTTGAATTCATAGTATTTTTCTTTTTCTATACTTGCACCGCCTGCCTTTTCATGTCCGCCTGCAATAACTCCTTGGACATTAATTGAATTCAAAAATTCTCCTGCGTTAAAATCTAGAGAATCTGGAACGCGCATACTTGCCATTATGCCTCTATTGTTTTTGTTTATTACAATGATTGGTTTGTTTTGCATGTTTCGTGCACAGATGACACCTTGTATGTTTTTATCACATTCAATTTCGATCATATGGATATGACCTAAATCTTGGATATTAACACGTCTGTTGTATAATCTTGTCAATTCACTTTTGTCTTGTAATAAATCAATTGCAATAGGGTTAGAGTAGTTTGTCAATTCATGGTAGTCATTTATTTGCATAAGAAGTTTTAATGGTCTGTCGCCGGACCAATCAATTCTTTTTCCTATGTTCATAAGTGATACAAATTTTTCAATATCAAGATAGTAATCATTGTTGTAATATGATTTATTTTTTTTCATAACATCGTCTAGTAATTCATTAGCGATTATTTGAAGTTCTAGAGGTATTTCTTTATTTGATCCACCATCTCCAAAAAATCCTAGTAAAGTAAGAAAAACGTTTAATTTGTCGACTTTTTGTTTGTCTTCTAAAATTTCTTCATAGATCAATAATGAGCAAGATTGCTTTTCTTTATCATATACATGGTATGCGGTTTTATCTAAATATTCAAATGGATGGTGGTCTATTAGAATTACTTTTTTTTGTTCTAAAAGTTCTAATGATGGCGCAATATCGATACAGATTACTATTTCACTATCTTCTTCGACATCTTGAGGCATTACACTAAAAACTTCGCCTTTTGTTTTTGCGTATATTTTTTTCGGCTCGTTTTTTATAGCATGATATATTAAAGCGCCACTAGTTACACCATCACAATCCCAGTGACTTACTAGAGAAACAGTTTTATCTTTGACTAATTCTATAATTTTGTTAAAATCCCCTTTTTTCATTATTATTACCTCAATTGTTTCTCTTTTATATATTCTTTTATGTGTTGAAGTTTCTTATTTCTATTATTTTTTTTAAGAGTATTTCTAGAATTCTTAGTTCAGAATCAACCATGAATTTTGAAATGTTATCTATCTTGACCATTGAGCCTTTCTCAATTTTATTTATGTGTATTGATTTACTAGTCTCCTTGAATTTATGAAAGAATGATATTGTTTTTTTGTCACTATTAATGAAATCGACAATTTCAGCAAGTTCAAGATCGTTTAATTTTATTCTTGTCCACTTCCAAGTATTTTCTTCAACTTTTCCAACATGTATATAGCAATTGTATTCTGTTATCTTTTTTGTTAGTTGAATTTTTAGAACTGTATTTTTTCCGAAAAAGCATCGATCAAGTAAGCTTTCAGGTTGTGCCGAGCGGTTAAGTTCTTCTTGGATATCTAGTGGTTTTGCCTCAATCATCTTAAATATTATTTCCTTCTTTTTTCCTTATAAACGTTATGAGCTTGTGTCTTGTGTCTTGTGAATAGGATTATTGTTAGTATTATGAATATAATTAGAATGCTAAATATTGGTTTGTTATTTTTGTTGACGGTAGTTTCTGGTTTATTCTCGATATAATTGACTTTTGGATTTGCTACTTGTATTTCTTTGTTTATTGTTATTATATCGGAAGTTTGGTTGTTAATTTGTGTTGATATGTTTCTATTTTTATGATTCTTTATTTTTGTAGTTTGTATTTCTTCTTTTTGTGTTTCTAAATTAAGAATTTTATTTGTTATAAGATATTCTTTATTTCCTGTTATAATTAAATATTCTAAATTGTATTGGTCTGTTTTTTGGCAGATTATATTAATTGTTATTTCGTTAATTCCTTTAGTTAGATTAATTGGTTGTTCAAAATAGCATGTTGATGTATTTGTGTTAATTTTTGTTTTTAGAATTAAGTTTTGTTCTATTGTATTCGATTGAATTATAATTGGTAGGTTTAGTTTTTCTGTATAATTTGGATTTTTTACATTTATTTTATCGAAGCATTCTTTTAGGTCAATAGATGATTCTGTGAAAAATTTTAAATTGTTTTCAGTGAACCAAAAGCCTATTATTTTTGCATTTTGAGGTTGTTTTTTTGTTTTGATTAACTCAATTTCAATAGTTTCTGCATCACTTTTGATTATTCCTTTGGTTATATTTTGAGTTTTAATTGTGCAGTTTTGTATGTCTAATTCTTTTGTTGTGTTTGATTTATTAATTTTTATTTGGTGGTATTCTAATTCATTATTTTCTTTTTGAATTACAATGATATTTATGTCATTTTTTAGGTTTTTTTTTCGAATTGTAAAGTTTTTACTTTGATTTATTGAACTTGCAATCAAGTCATAATCTTTGACCATGACTAGATTTACTTCTTTTTTACAGTTTATTTTTAAAAGTGTATCGTTTTCTATTATTTCACAAATTTTAGGGGTATCAAAGTATTCTATAATTCTTTGATCAATTGCGTTGATGCTAATCATTACACATGGCAATATAATTATGAGAATTATTTGAAGTTTCATATGTGATTTTTGGATTGAAAAATATTAAATTTTTATTCCTGTGTTGGGATAACTGATTTTGTGAGTACTTTTCAGAGAGAAACATTTAAATATGTGAGACCAATCCTTTCATAATATACTAGTAGAGGTGATTTTGGTGATTGATGATTTTAAGAAGAATGTCAAAGAAGCGTTTTTAAAGATAAAGTCTGACATTCATAATCTTGTCGCATCGCGTGATTCTCTTTTTGATGAAGTTGGTAAAATAAATGGTTCTATCGATGATGTTTCACTTAGAGTAAGTAAGGTTGAGTCGGGAGTTTCTAAATTAAAGGTTGAAATATCGGACAATAATTCTGTTAAAAAATCTGCAATTTCAGATTCTGATAAGAAAGTTGAAGGTTTAGCAAGGGATGTTGCTTCTCTTAAGAAGAATTTGACACTTGTTAATGCTTCACTTGATGAATTGAAATCTGTAAAACCTGTTGCAGTTAAAAAAGAAGTAAAGATTGATGTTTCAAAGATAAAGGCAGATGTTGAATCAAGTGTTTTGAGCAAGGTTTTGTCTGATTTTGATTTGCAAAATAGACAAATTGATAAGGTTACTAAGGAAAATTCTGAGTTGCGGACAATGATTCTTGAATTAAAGGCTGAGGTTTCATCTGTACGAAATGAACTTGAAAATTCTAGAATTGCTGAAGAGATTTCAGAGATTAAAACAGGCTCACGTCATGAATCAATTGTTGAATCTGAAGAAGGTATTAATTTAGAGATACCTAGTAAACGTGCTCCTAAATTTGAAACTAAGAAAAATCAAGCTTCTATGACTTTTATGCCTGAACCTTGGAGTAAGGTTTCTGGATATAAAAGAGTTAAGAAACAAAATGATTTTTGGTAAATTTTTTTAATTATTTTTCTCTTTTTAGATAATCGCCAATATTCCAGTAATTAGCAAGCATGTCTTTTCTAGGGCTTTCAGCGACTCCAAGGATTTCGTTTTTTTCATTTAAAACAAGTATTTTTTTTGCAAATTCGCCTTTTTGTATTACGCCTTGTTCTAATACGTCTCTTCCACAAATGAACAACCATGCACCTTTTTCGTTTAATCTAACATAACTTTTTGTTTTTTCTTTAATCATTTCAAGAAGTTTTGTAGTAGGAATTAATTTTTTATCTAGTATTGCAATACTTGTTCCAGAAAAAAAAACATCTTTATCGTTTATACCTGTTTGAGGTATTACTAAGAATTTATTTTGTTCTTCGACTTCAAGTTCAAAATCTACATTGAAGTCTTTTATGAAATCATTGAGCTTCTTGTTCATCTTTTTTCTTTTCGAAAACAATTAAAATTTGGGTTCCGAAAGCCTCATGGACGTTTTTTTCTAGGTCTGTTGTTAATTTGGTTAACTCTAGGTTTTTTAAATCTGCTGTTACGTCCTTGAGAATTTCTTTTTGGTCTTTAATTTTATTGTTTATGTGGTCGATTTTGTATTCTATTTCAGAATAGTCGCTCATAACCTTATTTGTTGATAGAATCTTATCGTAAGTTATTTTTTCACGTTTTGCAGATTTGTAGTCTTGCACCATGTGGAATAATAAATCTTTGTTAAGTTTTTCAATTCCGTCTAAAGCTATTCTTTTGTTCTCAGATGCTAATCTTACTTCGTCTAGTTCGATTTTTCGTCTAAGGTCGGGCAAAACATTTCCTAATTCTTCTGCTTCGTCTTCAATAAGTGTGTTGAATGGATCATTTAGGTATTTCTTGAATAAGTTTTTGTAGAATCTTATTTGGTATATTTCAATTGCTGTTCTTATTTTTTTGAAATCGTGTTCGAATATTTCTTTTGTTTCGTTTATCTTGTCTAAAACAATCTTTCTTTTGCTTATTGTGTCGTGAAATTGTGAAAAATCAGGAGAACTTTTTAATTCTTCAATTTTATCAAGGAATTTTTCTTTCATTTCGTTCATTTTGTTAAGATTATCAATGATTTTTTGTTTTTTATCGTCTAGTCCATCTTTACTGACATCTAAAGTTTCTAGTTCGCTAATCTGTTCATCAATAATGTTAATTTTGTTAAATTTCTCATTTGATAGTCTTTTTTGCAGAATTGTTACATAATTTTTTATGTCGTTAAGACTTTCTTCACAATCGTGGATTTCTGATCTGTAAATATCTTCTAAAAATTCTTTTCTACTTTTTGTATTGTCTTCATATTCTTTGAAATTTTGATCAAATTCGTCTAATAAGTTAAGAATTTTTTCTTGGTCGTCTTCTTCATTAGGCAAGATTTTCTTGATGAATTGTTTAGACTCGCCAACGTAGTCGATTATTGAATCATTAATTTTGTGTTTAGTATTTTCAGGGTATTTGTCGCTAATTTTTTTCTGGGATAAACTCATTAAATCTTTGTTAAATGCTCTAAGCTTATTTTTCAAATTTTGAATCTCTAGGTTTGTTTTTTCTTCGTAATCTTCGTAGAATTCTGTTTTTTTGTTTTCAAACCATTCTCTGAAATCCTTGTAATGGATTTCGTGGCATTCTTCGTTTGTTATTAGATTCTTTATTGCGTTTACTATTTTATTGAACATTGTATTTACCCTTTTTTTCTATCCCTTAGTAGCTAAAAATTATAAAAATAAATGATTTTATATAGTTTTGTATTGTTTTTAAGGAAATGGCAATTCGTCATGTAAAGAAGGAAAAAGGTAAGAAGAGGGCTTTGGACGCGATTGAATCGGTTTTTTCTTTGATTGATTTAGTTAAACGGTCTTTTCCTGAATTGCTTTCTAGATACTCATATCTTATTCAGAAGATTAGTATGAGAAATAAAGTGACTTTATCTAGTTCCTTTAAGAGACGGATTTGTAAACATTGTAAGGCTATTTTGATTCCTTCTGTTAACTCCAGAGTTAGGCTGAGAAGTAAACATAAAAATTTGGTCTATTATTGTTCAAACTGTAAGAAATATACTAGATTTGGTTATTCAAAAGTTCGAGAATAACTTTGCCAAACCCTTTTGCAGAACTTGGGCCATTTGCTGTTATTAGCTTGTTTTCAATTACAACAGGTTTATCTTGCCAGATTGCGCCTTTTTGGATTAGATTGTCTTTTTCTGCTTCAAATGCGGTTGCTTTTTTGTTTTGTAGTAAATTTGCATTTGCAAGAATTGAAGGTGCCATGCAGATGGCTGCGAGAATCTTGTTGTTTTTGACGGTTTGTCTGGCGATATTTTGCACTGTTGTATCATTTAGATATTTTTTTGTTCCTGGGCCACCAATAAAAATAATTGCGTCATAATTATTTACGTTTATTTTGGTTACGTCGATGTCTACTTTTATTTTTGCACCAAGTTTACCTATTGCTTCAGTTGTATTTTTTGATGCTATGCTAACTTCTATATTGTTTTCTTTTAATATTTTTAGTGGTTCTAAGAGTTCTTCGTCTCTAAAGCCAATTGGAGCAATGATAAATACTGCTTTCATTTTTTGATGTTAGAACCTTCTTTAGTGTCTTCGATTATATATCCTAATTCTTGGATTTTATTTCTTAATTCATCAGCTTTTGCATAATCTTTGTTTTTCTTTGCTTCAATACGTTGCTGTGCGAGATCTGTTATTTCTTGTGGAATGTTTATTGCTTTTTCTTCCATTTCTTTGAAATTTAGTCCTAGCACTTCATCAATTTTTAATACTGCGTCGTATTTTGCTTTGTTGCTTAGTGTGTCGTCGTTGATTATGTCCCATACTGTTGCTAGTGAAATTGGGATGTTTAAGTCATCATTGATTGCATTTTCAAATTTCTCAATGTACTTACTTGTTTCATCGCTTCCGTCTTTTGTTGTTGTTTTAATCTCTATGATTTTTTTCTTTAGTTTTGTGTATGCATTTTTTGCGGAATCTAATGCTTCCCAAGTGAATTTTAATTCTGATTTGTAGTGAGCTCCTAGGCAGAAATATCTGTATTCCATTGAGTCATATCCTTTTTCTTCTAATAATGCTAGTCTGAGGAAATTTTCACCAGATTTTGCCATTTTTCCTTTGTCTATTACAAGAAAATTTGCGTGCATCCAATAATTTACCCAAGGATGAACGTTTAATGCTGCCTCTGCTTGAGCTATTTCATTTGTATGGTGAACTTGAATGTGGTCAATTCCACCAGTATGAATATCAAAATGATTTCCTAAGTATTTCGAGCTCATTGCACAGCATTCGATATGCCAACCAGGATATCCAATACCCCATGGACTATCCCACTTCATTGCGTGTTCTGAGCCAAATTTAGAATTTCCTAAACCAAACCATAGCACAAAATCTCTGGGATGTTTTTTGTTTTGGTCTTGTTCAACTCTGGAGTTTGTTTCATCATTTAGATTTAAGTTTCCTAATTCTGCATAATATTTGAACTTACTAGTGTCATAGTACAAATTTCCGCCTGATTCGTATGTGTAGCCATTGTTTTGTATTTCTTTGTTCATATCAATCATTTCTTTGATATGTTCTGTTGCTTTACACCATACTGTTGGTTCATGAATATTTAATTTTTTTAAATCTGTTTTGAATGCATTTGTATAGAATTCTGCTACTTCCCAAACGGTTTTTCCTTCTCTTTTTGCCCCTTTTTCCATCTTGTCTTCGCCGTCATCAGCGTCGTCAGTTAAATGGCCCACGTCAGTTATATTCATCACATGAGTGACTTTGTAGTTGTTATATTCTAGAGCTCTTTTTAGAAGATCATTGAATATGTACGTTCTTAGATTTCCTATATGGGCATAATTGTAAACAGTAGGACCGCAGCTGTAGAATTTTACTTCTCCTTCTTTGATTGGCTTAAATTCTTCTTTTTGTCTTGTTAAAGTATTGTATATTTTCATGAGTATCACCATAAATGTTTAACTAGTTTAAAATAATTATGTAGAAATAGGATTAACAGCAACAATATGTATCGATTAAAAATGTTTTTTTGTTGATTAGTTTTATTGTTTTCATAGTAATTGCTGGATTGTTTTATTATTTAAAGGTTTTGGGAGTTAATTTCACTTTTTTTTAAATACATAAATTAAATATAGAATTCCTGGTAATAGCGGTATTGCCATAATTGGACTTGGATCTTGCCATGTTATTAGTGATACTAGTAATCCTGTTGTGATTGGTATAGTAATTAAGTATCCTGCAATTTTTTCGTGTTTCCAACCTATAATTAATCCTATTAGGAAAATTGGAATTATTGTTAACCATAGATTTTCAAAGAATGTTAATGTTGAATTTGGAAATGGAAATCCGTATCCAATGTAAAATGGAAATATTAATAGAAATAAAATTGTTCCAGTTATCCTTGCTGTCCATTTAATTTTGTTGAGTTGCTTTTGTTTCATTTTTTATTTTGTAACTTAAAAATCATGAATTTAATATAGTATATAATTTTTTTGTAAAATTGTTGATTTTACTCAACAATTCTTGTTTCTAGCTTTTCTAAGTCACAAAAGTCTGATGCGAAGTTATATGCTCCTGCATTTAGAAAAACAAGTTCGTCTCCAATTTTTGGTTCATTTAAGTAAACTCTATATCTAAATAAATCCATTGAACATGGTGTTTGTCCTTTGATTACAAATGGATTTCCTTTTTCAAGTTCACCTTCGATTTTTAGTTTTACTGGAACTACGATTGCATCCATATCAGTATTATACACTGATGCATCAATAATTATGTTGTTCTCATAAATACTTATTATTTTTGTGATAAGTTTTCCTGCAGGTGCTGCGATAAAACGCCCTGGTTCAATAATTAGTTTTATTGAATGATTATTTAAGAACTCTTTAAATTCTAGAATTCTTTTGAAAATTGAATCAACAACCTTAATATTTGTGTTAGCATATTCACTTGGAAGTCCTCCTCCAATATTAAATACGTTTATTTTTTCTAATACTTCTGGTTCGAACATATTTTCAATTTCGTATACAAGATTCCATTCACTCATGTTTTGAGTTTTTCTGTGAAAATGTATTCCAATTTCATTGAATTTTGATTTGTCAAGTTCTTTTATTCTTTTATTTACTGTTTCAACATCTATTCCAAAAACAAAATATCTTTCTGTTTTAATTGAGTTTTCTCTGAGTTTTACTCTTAGTGAAAGATTTGGTTTGAGTTCTTGATGTTTTTCTAAGTATGTTAAAAAAGTATCTAAATCTCTTTCGTTGTCGACAACAAAGTAATTTATTTTTTTATCAACTAGCTCTTGAATAAATTCTTCATTCCAACCTTGTGCAAGAAAAATTATTCTTGAAAGATCTTTTATATGTTTTAATTCATTTTTTAGGTGAATACTAAACATTGAATCAGTATTTTCTTCTAATATTTTTGTCACGTCTTGATTTGTTTTTGAACTGTATGTTATTCTATTTGATATTTCTTTTAGTGTGTTGTACTGTTGTAACACAATGCTTTTTGATATTGTGAAATGTGCCATTTTAGTTGTCCTCTAAAAGTCCATCTTCTTTTAGAACTTCCATAGCATAGATCATTGCAAGTGGGAACATAATGGTTACATCTCCATTTACTGTTGCGATGTCTGATTCGTCTTTGACTTTTCCCCATGATTTTGCTTCATTAGTTGTGGCACCAGACATTGAGCCAGATGTTTTATGCGCAGTAGTCATATAGATTGCGTATTCTGCTCCACCGTTAAGTAAACAAGCTAGAATTGCGTGGTGTTTTGAGATACTTCCACCAAGTGCAATTACACCTTTTTTATCATCTTGACTTGTGCATAGTAAGATGTTACCAAAGTCTTTGACTACATCAACAATAAAGTCTTTGTGTTTTTGTTGAAATAAGAAAAGATGAAATCCAAATGCGCCGTCAGTTATTGCTGGACAAAAAATAGGGACATTGTTTTTTGCTGCTTGATATAAGATTGATGATTCATCATCAAGCATTAAACCAATTTCTTTGAGCATTTCAGAAACTGCCCAAGTTTTTTGTTTTTCATATAGTTTATTTAGAATTGGAGTTATTCTATCTTCAAAATTCATATAGCTTTCAGTGTTTATGAAAAGATTTCCAACTCTATTTATTCCTTTTTCATGAAGTTCAACATCGTCTGTATTGAAATTTCCAATCTTGAATTTTTCTCCAGTTGCTTTCATTATGTCTTCTTCAAGACCGCCAACTGTTGTTACGATAATGTCTGCAAGTTTTAGTTTAATTATTTGGGCAAAAAATCCTCTTAGTCCACTAGTTACCATGTTTGAAGTGAATGTTAGGAAAATTTTTGCGCTGTTTTTTTTCATCTTTACGATGACTTCACTTGCCTTTTTTAGTTCCACACTTTGAAATCCTATGTTACCATAGTTTTGAACGAGTTCTTTTACAGTTAAATTTGGTTTCCAATTAAAGTCTTTTACATATTCCATTTTGAATATACCTCAAGTAAGTTTTAGATAAAAAATTATGTAGTCTGTTGACTAAGTAAGTTTTGAGAAAAAGTACATTTAGCTATTTGATTTAACAAAATTGCTCATATTTTGTGTTTTGAGGTGTTTCATTTAAAAATGTTTTGTTTTTATGTGATACATTTTTAAATTCCTAATTTAATTTTAGTGTAAATGGAAACTGTTTTGGTAACTGGTGGTGCTGGTTTTATTGGAAGTCATTTGTGTGAATCTTTGTTAAAACAAGATTATAGAGTTATTTGTGTTGATTTGTTAGATAACGATTTGACTGAACTAAAATTACGTAATGTTGATAATATTTTATCGAATCCTAATTTTTTTTTGTATTCTAAGAATATTAATATCTTTGAAGAAATTTCATCTATTTTTGAATCTAATCAAATTGATTATGTTATTAATTTAGCTGCTAAGACTGGAGTTCGAGATTCTTTTTTAAATCCCGAATTATATTTTGAGACAAATATTTTTGGATTATTTAATGTTTTAAAACTTGCTTCAAAATATAAGGTTAAAAAATTTATTTTTTCATCCTCTTCAAGTGTATATGGAAATAATAAAAAAATTCCTTTTTCTGAGAATGATCTTGTTGAAAATCAAATAAGTCCCTATGCTGTTTCAAAACGTTCTGGAGAATTGCTTTGTAAAATGTTTAGTGATTTGAATGATTTAGATGTTGTTTGTTTTAGATTCTTCACGGTATATGGCCCTCGTGGTCGTGAAGATATGGCAATTTCTAAATTTGTTAGAGCAATTGATTCAGGAGAACATATTTCATTATTTGGCGATGGAACATCTCAACGTGATTATACTTATGTGTCTGATATTGTTGATGGTATTGTTGCTTCATTAAAATTAAAGTCTAGGTTTGAGATTATTAATTTAGGTGATTCCAATCCTATAACATTAATTAATCTTGTTAGAATAATCGAACGTGTATTGGGAAAAACCGCAACAATTGATTTTTTATCTTCTCAAGTTGGTGATGTAGATGTTACTTTTGCAGATATTTCTAAGGCTAATAAATTACTGAATTATGTTCCTAAGGTTTCTGTTGAAACGGGTATTGCTAAATTTGTTGAATGGTATAAAAATTAATTATTCTTCGTTGTTGCTGAATCTAATGTTTAGAACGCCTTTAAATTTTGACATAGAATCTATTATTTTCTCAAAATCTTTTTTGTATTCTTTCTTCATTCTGAGTTTTATTAGGATTTGATTATTCTTTTCTGATTCTGTTGTTACACCTATTATTTTAATGAAATTTTCTGCAATTTTGTTTAGAATTTCTGCTAGTAAGCCTAATTTATCTTCAACTTTTATTTCAGCAACAACTTCATCAGAATCTTTTAGTGCAATCCACATTATATTTGATTCACGACTATTTACTAAAGTGTAAATGTTAGAACAGTCTGATTTATGAACGGTTATTTTTTCATCTTTAGTATAAAATGCTTTTATTGGATCGCCATATTTTGGATTGCAACATTTTGATAATTTAATAGGTCTTTTTTTACCAATAACTTCTAAAAGTTTTGTGTGATCTCCTGCAATTTGAGTTAGTATTTTTTTATCTTTTGGCGGAGTTCTATTTTCTTTTATTATTCGTTCTTTTGTTAAACCCAGGATGTTTTTTATTTTGCTTTTTGCTTTTGATGTTTTTACAAAGTTAAGCCATTGTCTTGATGGTGTTGAATCTGGTTTAGTTATTATTTCAACAACGTCACCAGGTTTAATTGGAGTATCTAAAGAAACTGTTTTTCCATTTATTTTTGCTTGATTACATTTGTTTCCTATATTTGAATGTACTTCGTATGCAAAGTCAATTGGAGTTGCGTCAATAGGAAGACTAATTGGGTCGCCCATTGGAGTTAGTGCAACAATTTCGTTTTCGAAAAGATTTACTTTTAAGTTTTCAACGAATTCTCTTGCGTTTCCACTGTGTCGTTTCCAATCTAGAACTTGTTTCATCCAACTAATTTTTCGATCGAAATGTTTGTCACGTTCTGTTTCTTTGTATTTCCAGTGTGCAGCAATTCCATCTTCAGCTGTAATATGCATGTCTCTTGTTCTAATTTGGATTTCTAGAAGTTTTTTATCGTCTGTAGCAACAGTTAAGTGTATACTTTGATATCCATTATTTTTTGGATTTTTTATATAATCTTTTAGTCTGCCTGTTTTTAATTTCCATAATTTTAGAATTACTTCGTTAAGTGCTGTATAACAGTCTGGTATTGAGTCGACAATAATTCGTATTGCAATAAGATCGTAGATTTCTTCTAGAGTCTTATTGTACTTTTTCATCTTTTTGTAGATTGAATGAAAATACTTTGCACGACCATACACTTCTGCATTTAAGCCTATTTTTTCTAATTCTTGATTAATTTGCTTGATGTATTCTTGAGTCTTTTTTTCTCGTATCTCTCTTTTTTCAGAGATTTCTGATTTTAATTTTTGATAAATTTCTGGTTCTAAGTATCTTAATGATAAATCTTCTAGTTCTCCTTTGACTTTCCAGACGCCCAATTTTTCTGCAATTGGAGCATAAATATCAATTGTTTCTTTGGCAATTCTTTCTTGTTTGTCTGGTCTGAAAAATTTTAAGGTCTGCATATTGTGCAAGCGATCTGCTAATTTAACTAGCATAACTCTGATGTCTTTTGCACTTGCAAGAAGAATTTTTCTTATGTTTTCGGCTTTAAAGTCTTCTTTTGTTGGAAAGTTTCCTTCAATTTTTGTTGTTCCTTCAACAATGTTTGCGACTTCTTCACCAAATTCTTTTTTGATTTGTTCAATTGTTAAGTCTGTGTCTTCAACGACGTCGTGTAGAATTCCTGCACAAATTGTTTTGGAATCTGTTTTTAGTTCAACGAGGATTTTTGCAACACTAAGTGGATGAACAATGAATGCTTCACCTGATGCACGCATTTGTCCTTTGTGTGCGTCATATGCTATTCTTATGGCTTTTTTTATTGCAGTTATGTCGCCATATG
The DNA here is from genome assembly GCA_016938695.1 of Candidatus Woesearchaeota archaeon. Classification (GTDB taxonomy): domain Archaea; phylum Nanobdellota; class Nanobdellia; order Woesearchaeales; family JAFGUC01; genus JAFGUC01. Next base: position 285,471 of record JAFGUC010000006.1, read on the forward strand.
GATTGTAGTTTGCGATTGCTTTTAGAAGATTATCTGTGTATTCTTGGAGTCTTTCTTCACTTTGGATGTCTAATTCTTCTTTTTTGCCAATCATCTTACGTTTTACTAATTTTTCTCTTTTTAAAGACTTTTTGTAAAAACTTATAAATCTAATATTTAATATTTTATTCTATGATTTGCTTAGGTATTGAATCAACCGCGCATACTTTTGGTATTTCAGTTATAAAATATACAAAAAAATTAGAAGTTTTGTCAAATGTTAGAGATTTATATACAACTGAATCTGGTGATGATGTTGAAGGAATGATTCCATTTAAAGTTTCTCAACATCATTTGGATTGTTGTGATTCTGTTTTTAAAAAATCATTAGAGTTAGCTAATGTGAAATTATCTGACATTGATTTAATTTCATTCTCACAGTCTCCAGGATTAGGTCATACTTTGCGAATTGGATCTATGTTTGCAAAGTTTATTTCGAGAATATATGATATTCCTATTGTCGGCGTAAATCATTGTATTGCTCATTTGGAGATTGGACGTGCTTTGGCACAAGATTCTTTTGGTAAAGGATGCAAAGATCCTGTTTTATTGTATGCTTCTGGTGCTAATACTCAAATTATTGCGTATGCTGAAGGAAAATATAGAATTTTTGGTGAGTCTTTAGATATTGGTGTTGGGAATTTTTTGGATACTCTTGCTCGTTATATGGGTCTAGGTTTTCCAGGTGGTCCAAAATTATATGAACTTTCAAAAAAATTTACTACAAAGAATCATCGTGTGATAAATGTTCCATATTCTGTTAAAGGAATGGATGTTAACTTTGGTGGTATTCTCACTTTTTTGAAAAGAAAGTATGATTCAAAGGAATATAACTCGATTGAAATTGCGTATTCTGCACAAGAATATGTTTTTGCAATGTTAATTGAAGTTAGTGAGCGTGCAATGGCTCATTGTGGTAAGACTGAATTGCTTTTAGGTGGAGGAGTTGCTTGTAATTTACGTCTTCAAGAGATGGCAAAAATCATGTGTTCTGAACGTAACGGTAAATGTTTTATCTTGCCTAATGAATTTAATGTTGATAATGCTGCGATGATTGCTTACCTTGGTTGTTTGGTGTTTAAATCAACAGGACCTGGAAAAATCGAGGATTTAGATATTTCTCCTTATTTACGAACAGATGACGTCGATGTAACTTGGCGATAGGACAAAAATAATTTAAATGAATAGTCCTTGTTGATTATTTATGTTTAAGAAATTTTTGAGTCGATTTTTTCATTCTGAAACTACATCTAATTATGTAGAGGTAAATGGAATTAGAGTACACTATCTAAAAAGTGGATTCAATCCTTTTGTGAAAGTTGTTTTTTTACATGGTTTAGGTGGTGGTTCAAAGGTTTATTCTCATACTATTGAATTATTATCTAAGAAATATGAGGTTTATGCATTGGATTATCCTTCCTTTGGTGAAACCCAGTTGTTAGATAAACCTTGGGAAATCAAAGATTTTGCTGATCTGATTGAAGGATTTATTCGTACTTTGAATTTAGGAAGAGTTGTTCTGATTGGACACTCGGCTGGCGGATTAATTTCTGTTGAGTTTTCAAGCAGAAAGGATGCATCAAAATACATTAAAAAATTAGTGTTAATTGATTCTGCTGGTCTACAAAAATCTGTAAGTGATTTAGAATTTGTATTTAGATTAGCTTTTTTGAATCCTATGAATCATTATTTTGAGCTTCGTAAAAATTTACGTCTTAATACGTTAAAGCTTGCAATTGGTAATATTTTTAAGATGGTTGGACGAAGTTTGAAACGAAAAAATGTAAATATTTTCAAGACTTTAGTTGGAAGCTGGACTTATACTGTTGAAAGTAAATTAAGAAACATAAAAGTTCCGACAATTATTCTTTGGGGAACTGATGATGAATTGTTCCCTGTTGCTCATGCATATTATTTTAAAAGTTCAATAAAAAATTCTAAGCTTTATTTTTTCAAAGGATTTCACAACTGGGTTGTTTTTACTCCTGAGATTGGAGAGGACGTTTTGTTAAGAAAAATTTAGTCTATTTGTAAAACCATTTCATTATTTCATGGAAAACAACAAGAATTATTCTGAAAGGAAGATATAAAATATAGAAAAAAATTAGAAATAAAAAAGCAAAAAGCTTTTTCATTTTTATTGATATTTCTTAGGTACAGCGTTTACAACTCTAACATCGCTTGCTGGTTTAGTAACACTTACAACTTTTTCTGCTTTTTTGTAAGTTTTACCAATCTTAGCCATGTAAGTTATTTTAACACCGTAAACACTTTTCTTGCCAACTTTTAGAGCTGCAGGTTTACTAACTGCAATTCCTTTAACTTTGCTTGCAAGAACAATCTTTTTTGATTTAAAGACTTTTTTAACTTCTTTTTTGTCTTTTTTCTCAACAGTGTAAACTAAGAATTTTTCAGTAGGTTTAGCAAGATCAGCTTTTTTCTTTTTTTTGCCGCCTTTTCTGTTCATTGAAACTTCACAAACATTTCCGGATTTGTCAAGGTAATACATGAAACCTTTTTTTCTGGTAACGCCTGCTTTTGCAACAACTTGCTTTTTACCGTTTGCTTTACTGTTTCCTCTCTTCATTGGAGCTCTTGCTACATCACCACTTTTGTCGATGAAGTATAAGAAACCTGATTCTCGCTCCACACCTAATTTAGCAACTACTTTGCCAGCCATTTTTCCTAATCACCTCTATTGATAAGAATTAATAGAATACTAATAAAATATGTTTAAATACTTTTTGTTTTTATTCCGTTTTAACGACGACAAATGATATATATTTTTTATTTTTTACTCGATTGCGTTAGTTTTTTAACATTTTGTAATAGATTTTTGTGATTTTTCCAATCAAGTATATTTTCTAAAACGTCAGTTATTGTCTCAACAGGAATGATTTTTATTCGATTTAGTTTTTCTTTAGGTAGGACTATATCTTGCATGTTTGACTTTGGAACTATTACAAATTCAAGTTCTGAGTCGATTGCAGCCTCAATTTTAGCACTTACTCCACCAATTGGTAAAACATCACCTCTGACAGATAAACTTCCTGTCATCGCTCCATTTTGTTTTACAGGGATGTCTTTGAGTGCTGAGATAATTGATGTTGCAACTGCGATACTTGCAGAATCTCCTTCTACACCTTCATATGTTTGCAAGAATTGAACATGTATATCGAAGTTTTCCTTGTCTTCACCAAATATTTTCTTGATTATTGCAAAAACATTTGTGATTGCTTCTTTTGCAATTTCACCAAGTTTACCTGTTGCAACTATTGTTGATTTTTCTTTACCTAAACTAACTGATGCTTCGATTGGGAGGATTATTCCTGAAAGAAGACCAGCAGTTCCCATAACTGCTAAACCATTTACTCTTCCAATGACATTGCCTTTTGTGATTATTATTTCGTATTCTTTTTTACGTTCAATCATTTTATCTGCAAGTTGTTGTTCAAGAGGTCTTGCGTATGTCTTTGCTTTTAGAATGTGATCTTTAGTGACGTATTTGTCATTTTGTTCTAGAGCCATATCTCCTGCTGCTCGTACAATTCCACCTAAATCTCTTAATCTTAATGTTAGGTGTCCTTTTCTTGATGCACGTTTTTTAGCTTCTTCTATAATTAGTTCAACAGCGCCTTTATCAAAATGAGGAATTTTGCCGTCTTTTTTGACTTCTTGTGCAATGAATTGTGCTATTTTGAAACGGTTTTCTGGAGTATCAAGCATTGTTTCATTCATGTATACTTCGTAACCATATCCTCGAATTCTACTTCTTAATGCTGGATGTAAATCTTTTATTGTTTCTAGATTTCCTGCAGCAACTAAGATAAAATTACACGGTACTGGTTCAGTTCTAACCATCGCACCTGCACTTCTTTCACTTTGTCCAGTAATTGGATATTTTTTTTCTTGAAGTGCTGTTAGTAGTTCTTGTTGAGTATCTGGTCTTAACGTTGAAATTTCATCGAAAAATAATACTCCCATGTTTGCTTTGTGGATTAGACCAGCCACAATTCTTTCATTTGCTGGAGTACCAAGTCCACCAGATTGGAATGGATCGTGTAATACATCTCCTAGTAAAGCTCCTGCGTGACTTCCAGTTGCATCATAGAATTGAGTTTTTTTCTTGTCAAAATTATCTACTACAACTTTTGGAGTTTGTACTTTATTATTCATTTTTTTAGAGAAGTTAATTATCATTACAACCATTGCAAGAAAAATTAATCCTCCTAAGAAGAATGCTGTAAACATTATGTCTGAGTTGTATTTATTTCTGATCCACCATGGTGCGATCATAGAAACAATAGCTAGAATGAATAGGATTATATTTTGATTATTCATAGCACCCATTGATTCTATTTTTGAACGCATTATTAAATCTCGTCCAGTTCCTGCAGGAACAGTTCTGATTAATGGTTCATTTTCATCATTTGGGTTTGGAAAGGCAACAATATCAACTAATTTTTCTTTTGGCAACATTTCTGCTAAAGCAAGACCTAGCATGGATTTTCCAGTTCCAGGTTCTCCAATAAGTAGTACGTGACGTCGTCTAATTGCTGCTTTTTTGATTACTTCAACAGCTTCATCTTGTCCTATAATTTGACCAATACTATCTTTAGGTACTTCTATGTCTTCAGTTGTTTTGAAATCTTTGAGAACTTTTGTTTTTGTTGCCATTTTATTGTCGTATTATGTTTTATTTATAAAATTTATCCTGTCTTTTGAGTAAGTTATATTTGTTATGTTTTTATGTTTTATATAAATGAATCTCTTTAAGACATCATTTATTGTATTTTTAGTCTCATTGTTTCTTTTATTTATTTTGTCGTTTTATGTGGAACCCCTTAGTTTAACTCAAGACTTTTCATGTGTGTTGGATGGTGATTTTGTGTCTGTTTCTGGATTTGTTTCTAAATGCAAGGTTTATTTTGAAAAGTATAATTGTGTTTTGATGTATAATTTGAGTGTTGATTTTGTTTCATCAAAGGATATAAGTAACAAAAGTATAGAATTGATTGGAAAAAAATCTCAAAATAAATTAGAAGTAATAAGAATAAAATAATTAAAGTTCTTTTTCAACTAGTTTTTTGAAGTCAGAACTGTCTTTTTTAGTAGCTTTTATTGCTTGTTCAAGTGCATCTTTTGGACTTATTGAACCGTCGGTTTCTATAATCATTTTTGGTAATCCTATTAATGGATGGTCTTGATTATAACTTGCAACGACAACGCCTTTAACTTTATTTAATTCGTCCTTTAAAATACTACAGAAAGTGTGACCTTCACCTTCAATTTTGAATATAAGCTTATTTTTTTTGTCTTCAATTTTTGTGATTTCCATAGAATCTCACCTTCTAGTTAGCTTTTTTTGTTTTTCGTTTAAAAACTTTTCGTTTAGTAGTTACTGGTTTTGGCTTAATTGACATGATTTGTGTTGTTATTGCACCAATCATTATACCTGCTATGAATACTACTGTGTATGCAATTGTTTTTAATAAATATGTCCAATCTATGTTTATTTTAGTTGTTGATTTTTTAAAATAAAGGTCTAGATTTGAGAATTCAATTGCATAATCGTAATAAATTAATGCCGATATTTTATCTTCTGTTTTATTTGAAGATGATAGTGTTTGTGCATATTCGTAGTAACTAAATCCTAAAATAGGGAATGCCTTTTTGTCTTGTTGACGTTTTATGCTTCTTTGTGCAACCTTTTGTTTTTCATTTAGTATTTTATCAATATCTTCATTTGTAGTTGCGAAACTAGATAGCATTGCATCAATTTGTGCTTTTGCTTTTGATGCTTTGAATAGACAATATGCATAATCTTCATCATCAAATTCTTTATTTGCAATATCTATTGCAGCTTGTGCATTTTTTGTCAGACTTGGGAAATATAATCTTAAATATTCAACTCTTTCTTGAGCTTCAAATATTTTATTTAGACAAGCATTTTTTAATGTTTGAGAATCCATTTCGAAATAGTTTTTGTCTTTGTCAAAGAATTCGCTCCACATGCTTGCAGAATAAAATCTTTCTGTTCCGAATGACAAAGCAGATTTACTATATTTTAGAATTGACTCGTTGTTTGATGTTGTGTTTATTACATTAAGATAGTCTTCAGTTTCATATAATCTTTCTTTTACTATTATATATGTTTGAAGATCTGTAATTGATTTTATTTCTTTTTTTGATATTTGCTCTCTAAAATATTGTAATGATTTTGTTAATTTTTCCATTTGGTCAATTACTTCTGCTCGTGTCAAGTCTTTTTTCAGATGGTCTTGTAGAATTAAATTAGCTGAAAAACAAAATGATGCCATAGAATAGTATTTTTCGTATGTAAATGCTGTTCGTCTTTTCATGAATAAATCTACGAGTGATGCTATATCGATGTCTAATGACATATTTATTGTGTTTGTTTTAAGTGCTGATGTTAGGTATGGGTTGTTAATTTTGTCAACTAAAAGATTTGTTCTATTGCATAAATTTATTCCAATACCTAACATTGTTTTTTGGTATTCATCATCGATATTTAATTCTTCATTTAAATTGTCGCAATTTTTATTATAAACGCTGCAAATTAGATCATCTATACTTGCAACTTCAATAACTTCGACATCTAGTGTTTTTCCGTATTCAACAAGGTCTAATTTTGTCTTGTTTGAGTTATTATTTTCAAAATTGTAGATATCTCCGTAGTCAGATACATTTATTGTTAAATCGTAATCTTCGTAGAAAAATCTGTCGCCAGTTGGGATAAATACTTTTTTTATTCCAAGGCTAGATGCTGCTTCGATTTTTTCTTTTACGCCACCAACTTTTCCAATCAATCCACCGAGATTAATTGTTCCAGTAATTGCTATATTTTGTGGGACGTCGTATGATTTTAATTTTGAAATTGTAAGAAATGTTATTGATGCTCCTGCGCTAGGGCCACCAATTATTGCTGTGTTTGCTCTAATTGTGTAGAAGAAGTTTACATCTGAACAATCTTCATCTAAATAGTTGCAAGCAATTTCTTTGGCATATCTTGTTGACATTTGTGTGTCGAGTTTTGTGAATGGAAATGTGTCCATGAATACGTTTCCAGTTCCTTTTGTAATTGATAAGGAAAGATCTGCACCGGATCCCGTCATTATTCCATTTTGAGTTGTCACCGCTAGAAGTTTCATATCTGAATCAGCATGTACTGAAAAAAGGAGTGTTCCTAAGATTAATATTGTTATTAATAATTGTTTTATGACTTTCATTTTCTACTCTTCCTCTTTCTTTGGAGCCTCTTTTTCTTTTTCAATTCTTTCTGTGTATTTGCATTTTGGGTAATTACTGCACCCTAAGAATTGTCCGTAAATACTTTTTCTTAAAACAAGTTTTCCTTTGCATTTAGGACAGTCTTTCTCGATTGTTCCTGATTGGATTTCTTTCATTTCTTGACTTAGGTTTGCTTCATCAATTTTTAATGATGGACATTCAGGATTGATACAAAGAGTTTGACTTCTTGTTGACTTTGTTCCTTTTTTTGTTATTGTTAGCATTGGATGTGCACAGTGTTCGCAATTTTTGTTTGCACTTTTAATTACTCCTGTTTGTGGTATTTTGAATGTTGCAGAACAATCTGGATATTTGTCACACGCGATGAATCTGCCGAATTTACCTTGTTTTATTACAAGCATTCCTTCTTTACAAACAGGACATTCTCCAATTGTGTTCATCTCATTTGCAGTTTCGAAGTTTGCGTCTTTTAGTTCTTTTCCGATGTCTAATTCTTTTTTCTTAAAATCAGTAAGTATGTCTGTTAGTAATTTTTGTGCTTCGTCTAGGACTTCTTGTGGTGTCTTTTCTTTCTTTCGAATTGATTCCATCTCATCTTCGAAGTGTCTTGTTAATTCTTCATCGAGTATTGTTGAAGAATATTTTTCTAGGATATCGCACGTTCTAATTCCAAGTTTTGTTGCTTGGATGCTTTTTTCGTTGACATATCCTCTTTGATATAGTGCATCTATTATGCTTGCTCTTGTTGCTTTTGTTCCTAAATTTCTTTTTTCTAGTTCTTTGATTATTGATGCAGCAGTATATCTTTTTGGTGGACTTGTCTCTTTTTCATCTTTGGTGATTGAATTTATTTTTACTGTATCTTTTTCATTGATATCTGGAAATTCTGCTTCTTCAAGTTTCACGTAAGGCGCGTATAACTCAAACCATCCTTCTTCTTTGGTTCTTGTTCCTTTTGTTACGAATATTTCTTTTTTTATGTCAACTTCAATTGTCATTGTTTCTCTTAATGCAGGTTCTCCAAATACTGCAAAGAATCTTTTGACGATTAAATCGTAAACTTTTTTCTCTCTGTCATTAATTCCTGTAGGTTTAATTCCTGTAGGATAAATTGCAGGATGCGCAGGATCATCTTTAGTTCCTTCTTTAGGAATAAGTTGTTTTAAAGCTAGTAAGTAGTCTGTTTGTTTTTTGTATTCTTCATTTTTTTGAAGTTCTTTTAGAATTTTTTTGTAATCAATTTCTTTTGGTAATTTTTGAGATGATGTTCTCGGATATGAAATAAATCCGTTGATGTATAGATTTTGTGCAAGTTCTAGAAGTTGTTTTGGAACTATTTTGAAAACTTTGTGAGCTTCTAGTTGAAGACTTGTTAAATCAAATGGAATTGGTGGAAGACTTTTTGTTTCTTTTTTAGTAACGCTTGAAACTAATGCTGATTTTTCGTCTTTTACTTTCTCAAAAACAGTTGTTGCTTCATTTCCATCAAAGAATTTATCTTTTTGGTGTAATGCTTCAACGGGATATTTTTTGTCTTTTTCAACAAGTCCACTTAATGCGATCTGCCAGTATGGTTCTGGTTTGAAGTTTTGAATTTCTTTTTCTTTGTCAACTAATATTTTTAGAGCTGGTCCTTGAACACGACCACTACTTAAAACCTTGAATGAACCAGTTTTTCTTAGTGCAGACATCAATGCTCTTGAAAGATTTATACCATAGTACCAATCAAGTTCATGTCGTGTTACACCTGCATTTGCTTGTCCCCAATCTATTGTTTTTGATTTGTGTTCAAATGCTTTAATTAAATCATCTTTAGTTAAAGTCGAGAATTTCATTCTGTTTGCATCTTTTTGTTTACATGCAAATCTTAGAACATTAAGACCAATAACTTCTCCTTCGATATCATAATCTGTTGCAATCGTGAAATTTGTTGCATCTTTTGCGACTTTTTTTATTACACTAAGATATTTTTTTGTATATGCTGATGCCTTGTTTATTGATGAAGTTGGTTTCCATTCGATTTCAAATGTTGGATATTTCCAACTTTTATCGTTTTTTTCAGCAACACCATAGAGGTGTCCAACAGCGCAAGCGACGACTAAATCTTCTTTATTGTGTGATATTAGATAGTATGGAACTCCATTATCTGATTTCTTAATTGGTTTTCCATCAGAAAGAGCATCTGCGATTTTTTTGGCAGCATTAGGTTTTTCAGTTATTATTAGTTCATATGCCATTTTTCTTTTGGTTTCATAGAATAATATATAAATGTTTTTGGTGTGTATTGTTTTATTGAGTTTTTGATTTTTGTATTTTTTGATGATTTTTCATATAAAAAAACAAAATATTTATAAATAACATATCTAAAAACGTACATAGAGTTTCTGAAAAGTTAATTACATGATTATTCTAAAAAATTCTTTTGAGAAACTTAATGTTCGAAAAGGAGGGGATTATACTTGGAACAAGAAAAAGATAGTAAGACCCTGAAAACAGGTACTACAACGGTAGGTATAGTCTGTAAAGATGGTGTTGTGCTTGCAGCTGATAGACGAGCTACTGCAGGATATATGATTGTTAATAAGAAAACAGTCAAGGTTGAGAAAATTACTGATAATATTGCTTTGACAATGGCAGGAACTGTTTCCGATGCTCAGTTGTTAATCAAGTTAATTAAAGCTGAAATTCAGTTGAAAGATCTTAGAACTGGACGAAAGAGCTTAGTTAAAGAAGTCGCAAATTATCTATCAAATATGGTTTATAATGTTATTAGAACTCCTTCAATGATTCAAGGTGTAACACATTTTGTTTTAGGTGGAGTTGATGATACTGGAAATTATCTTTTTGATATTTTCCCTGATGGATCTGTAACACTTTGTGATGATTTCATTTCAAGTGGATCTGGTTCATACTATGCATATGGTGTACTTGATAGCGAGTACAAAGAAAATATGTCTGTTGATGAAGGAGTTAAATTGGCTTTACGAGCAGTAAATGCTGCGCTTCAAAGAGACATCGCAAGTGGTAACGGAGTTAATGTGATGGTTATTACTGCAGATGGTGCTAAGGAAGTTATCTCTAAGTCATTGACAGTAGATATTCGAGAATAAATTTATTTTAAATTTATAATTTTTTTAATTAATTTTAATTTATTAAGTGATTCTAATGGCAAATAATGGAAACATTCTAAAAGAAATTATCGCAAAGTTACCCGAAGGAAAAATTAGCGATATGGGATTTGAAGGAGCAAATATAGTATTATATACTAAAGATAGGGATTTTTTCCTAAATAATAATGGTACAATCCGAGACGTGGTTTCTGAATTCAAGAAGCGAATTGAGTTAAGACCTGACCCTGCAATTTTAATGGATATGCAGGAAGCTGAAAAATTTATCAAAGGTCTTTTACCTGAGGAAGCTAATATTGGAAATATTATTTTTGAACCTTTTCAGTCAATTGTGATTATTGAGGCAGAAAAACCTGGAGTTGCAATAGGAAAACAAGGTTCAAATTTACGTGATATTAAAGAGAAAACTTTATGGGTTCCAACAATTCAAAGAACTCCTTCAATTAGAAGTGAACTACTTGAAAATATCAATTCTGTTCTTTACGCAAATTCTGATTTTAGACGAAAATTTCTTCATAAAACTGGAGAGAGAATCTATAATGGCTGGATTCGTGGCAAGAAAAACGAATGGGTACGAGTAACTTTTTTAGGTGCAGGTCGGCAAGTTGGTCGAAGTTCAATTCTTCTTCAAACACCTGAAAGTAGAATTTTACTTGATTGTGGAATTGACCCTGGAGTTTCTAATGATTCTTCTGATGCATATCCTATGCTTGAAGCACCTGAATTTAAGATTGAAGATCTTGATGCAGTTGTTATTTCACATGCACACTTAGATCACACTGGTTTTTTACCTTGGCTGTTTAAGTATGGATATCGAGGACCTGTTTATTGTACTGCTCCAACAAGAGATGTTATGTCTTTGTTACAGTTAGATTTTGTTAAAATAATGAGAATGAATGGGCAGGATCCAATTTATACTAGTGATGATATTAAAGAAATGGTTAAACATACTATTACTTTGAATTTTGGTGAAGTAACTGATGTAACTCCTGATGTTAGACTTACAATGCATAACTCTGGTCACATTTTAGGTAGTGCAATGGTTCACTTACATATTGGTAATGGACTTCATAACATGCTTTATACTGCAGATTATAAATTTGGAAAAACAACTTTACTAGATCCTGCTGATTTTAAATTTACACGTATGGAAACTATGATTACAGAGGCAACATACGGTGGAAAGGATGCGATTACAGAAAGTAAAGAAGAATCAGAACATAAGTTCTCTGAGTTTGTGAATGATACTTTACGACGTGGTGGAAAGGTTCTTCTTCCGGTTTTAGGTGTTGGACGAGCACAAGAGATGCTTTTAATAATTGAGCAAATGCATAGAAATGGTATTTTGCCAGATGATGTAAAGGTATTTATTGATGGTTCTGTTTGGGATGTTACTGCAATTCACACAGCATATCCTGAATACATGAATGCTAATGTTAGAAAAATGATCTTCCATAAGAATCAAAATCCATTCTTGTCAAATATATTTACACAAGTTGGTTCTGCTAAAGAAAGAAAAGAAGTTATTGAAACAGCTGGCCCTTGTATTGTTCTTGCAACAAGTGGAATGTTAGTTGGTGGTTCATCGGTTGAATATTTCAAAAATTTTGCAAACGATGCTAAATCAACATTAATTTTTACTTGTTATCAGGCTGCTGGTTCTTTAGGTAGACGATTACAACGTGGTGAGCGAGAGATTATTTTCCCAATTGGAAAAAAGAATGAAGTTGTCGAAGTTAAAATGCAAATAGAGACAATTGAAGGATTCTCTGGTCACAGCGATAGAAAACAACTTATGTCTTACATGAGTAAAGTTTCTCCTAAACCTGCGAGAGTTATCATGAATCACGGAGAGAGTAGTAGATGTTTAGATCTTGCTTCGTCAATTCATAAGCAGTTTAGAGTTGAGACAATAGTTCCAAAGAACCTTGAAAGTATTCGTTTGGTTTAATTTTTTTAATTTATTTTAATTTGTTTTTAAATAGAACAGAAAGCATTTTAACTAGTTCTTTGTTTTTAATGGTTATGGCAATTGAAGATTTACCTGTTTTTCAATCAAAGAAAAAAGAAGGATTGACTAAATTTGTGTTAAATGTTTTAAATCCTATTGTTAATTTCTGGCTTGATGTTTCTTATGACTTTGATACTGCTGCGTATGATTTTTTGAAGTCAGATGAACCAGGCTTAATATTACCTAACCATAGATATATGGCTGATATTCCATTAATTGGTCTTCCATTAAAGCATTTTTTTTCATCTCAAGCTCATTACATCATGAAAGCAACTTTACCTTCTTCTTTTGAATATTTAGGAGGAGTTCCTATCATCAGGAAGAAAGATATTGAAAAAGGTTCTAGCAATCGAGAAATAATTTTGAAAGCTAAAGAGCGAGATAATGAAATTTATTCAAACATTATTCCTTCAATTTTAGCACAGAGTGGTCGAGTTGTAATTTATACTGAAACAACACGATCAAAAAATTCTCCAATCTTGTTTTCATTAGCGACATCATTTAATAAAAAATTCAAGAAAATTGAAGAAAACCTTGGTTCATCTATAACTTATGTTCCTGTTTCTTTATGCTATAAGAATGGAGTTAAGTTTAGGTCTAAAGTAGAAGTAGAGTTTTTAGAACCTGTAACTGTTTCTGTAGTTGATGGTGACAAAGGATTTACTTTCTTGAAGGATAAGCTTGAGTACTTGATTAATGGTAATTTAAAAAACCAAGGATAACTTTAAATAAAACTTCTTTATTTTATTAGTATCGGGGATGTTTTTGATTAAAGACAAATACGATGTAATTATTGTTGGTGCTGGTCCAGCGGGACTATTTTGTGCGTATGAACTTGTTATGAATTCTGATTTAGCTGTTCTTGTAGTTGATAAGGGAAAGGCTCCTCTTGAACGTTGTAGGAATGCTGTAGATATTATGTGTGGTGTTGGTGGGGCTGGTTGTATGAGTGATGGTAAATTAAACATTAATCCATACATTGGCGGGGATTTACCTTCTTTAGTTGGAAGTGAGGAACTTTCAAACAATTTAATTGAATATGTTGATTCTATTTTTGTTGAATTTGGTGCACCACAAGAAATGATTCTGGATTCCGAGAAAACGTCAAAATTGGTTCAGAAGGCATCTCAAGCGGGAATTCGTTATATACCTGTTCGTCAAAAGCATATTGGTTCTGATAGATTGCCAATTTTAATTGATAAGATGCAGGCTGCTATGATTTTAAAGCAATGTGATTTTTTACTTGAGACAACGGTTGAGGATATTTTAGTTGAGAATGGTGTCTTGACTGGTGTTGTTCTTTCTTCCGGTAAAAAGATATTGTCTTCAAAGGTTGTTTTGGCGCCAGGGCGTATAGGTAATGAGTGGTTTAACAAACTAGTTGAACGAAACGATTTAGAAACAATATACAATCCTATTGATGTTGGTGTGCGAGTTGAGACAAATTTTGAGGTATATAAGAATTTGACTGATGTGAATTATGATCCTAAAATTCATATCTATACTGATAGATATAAAGATTTTGTCAGAACGTTTTGTACAAATCCACGAGGATTTGTAGCTACAGAAGATTATGATGGTTTTATAGGTGTAAATGGTCATGCTGAACGAGATAGAAAGAGCAGTAATACTAATTTTGCATTGTTAAACAGAGTTCAATTAACAAAGCCATTGGAGAACACATTCAAGTACGGTAAGAGTATTGCTCAATTAGCAACAACAATTGGTGGTGGAAAGGTAATACTTCAAACTCTAGGAGATTTAAGACGAGGAAGACGTTCAACTGCTGAACGAATAAAGAAATCTTTTGTTGAACCTACATTAAAGGACTATACTCCTGGTGATATTTCTATGGCTCTTCCTTCAAGAATTGTTCATAATTTGTTAGAGGCTTTAGAAAAGTTAGATTCTATTGCTCCAGGAATTAATTCAGATAATACTTTGTTGTATGCTCCAGAGATAAAATATCATTCTATTAAAGCACGACACGATTCAATTTTGCAAAGTGTTAAACTAAAGAACTTATTTTTTGCAGGTGATGGTGCAGGTCTTACTAGAGACATAATCAATGCAGCAGCCACAGGAGTTTTTGTTGCTAGAAAAATAATAGAAAAGTAAAAAAATTATTTATCAGAACCGGTATAGAAGAAATTTCTGATATTTATGTCGTTAGGAGTTAAGTCTCCTGTTCTGGCATTACTTTCCTGTTTTGGTGCCGATTGGACTTGTGGTGCTGGTTGCTGTTGTTGAATTATTGGTTGTTCGTTTTTCTGTTTTTCAAGTCTGTTTAACATCATTTCAATGGAATTTAATTTGCCATTTATTTTATCTATTTCAGTTCCAATTTGTTGGATAAAGTTAAAATTATTTTTGGAATTTGTTTCAACTTCTTGAATTTTTGTTTTAATTTCAGAAGCAACCTTTGAAAATTCTGATTTAAGAAGAGTTATTTCTTCAGAGTGATTTGAAACGATAGGCTTGACTTGTGTTTCAACTTCTTCATCTAATATTTCTTCTTGAGGCATTTCTACTTGAACTGCTTGTTGTTCGTAAGTATTATAACTTTGCCTTGTAAAACTTGCATCGTCTTCTTTTACTCCAACCATGCTTTGTGCAAGTTTAGTTGCATCATCCATGTTTGCTGCTAGTCCTTGTTCGTGCAATGATTTTGCAAGCGTGTTAACTTTTTTTAGAATCTCTATGTCCATTTTCAATCAACTCTTTTTGTTATTCTTGAATAAAGAAAAAAGGTTTGGATGATATATAAAGTTTTTTATTTTATTATAAAAATTATTTACTATCTGTTTTTGGTCCAAATTGCTGCAAGTGTGCTTAATAGTAGTGTAATTGTTGCAATAATCCAAAAACTGTGTATTGGCAATTCAACATTCATACCGAAGAATCCAGAAACAATTGTAGGTATGATTAGAAATGCTGCAATCCAACTGACTTTATACATTTGTTTGTTCATTTGGTTTGATTGGGCAGCCAAATATAGATTGTATGTTCCGTCTAGTGCGTCTTTTTGAGTTTCAATTAAATCCCAACAGTAAAGGAACCTATCTTCTAGGTGATTATCAAATTCTGGAGCCTTGAGGTGTTTACCTTTGTTACTGTTAATTTCTCTTATAACTTCAATATCTGCTCTTAATGCTTTTGATGTAAAGAAAGTTGTTTCTTTTGTGTTTTCTAGTTTTTCATAAGTTTCATTAATTTCTTTATTGTTATTTGCTTGTATAATTTTTCTTTGGAGTTTGTCAATAACTTTTTTAAGATCTTCGGTGTGTTCAATACTTTCTTCGATTAGGTCTTCTAGAACGTATGACATGATGCAAGTTGTTGAGAAATCTTCTAGTTTGTATTTTTTCATATTTTCTATTATTTCTGTAATCATTGCAGAACTTTTGTTTGCGATAGAAAATATTTTGTTTCTTTTGATGATGAATGATAGTTGTAAAAGTCCGACTTCTTTAGAATCTGGATTATATAGATTTTTATCGGGAACTGAAACGTTTACAAATGTGAAGTTTTCAAAATTTAGAAGACATGGACGTTGTTTTTCAATTAAATCTTCTTTAAATTCTTCTTCTTCGTCTTCAGGTCCGATATCTTTGACTATAATATCAATTATTTTATCTTCTGATTTTATTAAATGAGTCCAAACAATCTCGTTTTTTCTTGGCTTAGTATTTGTACTTGCCAAGTCTTTTATTGTTAAATCTTTTTTGTATACTAATGTTCGGACCATTGGTATTTAGTTGGGAATTTTATTTATAAAAGTTTTGTTACCCTTCTATAATTATTCTCCTTCAAATTCGACTAAAGAAAAAACATCAAGTCCTAGTTCTTTTAATTTTTTAGTGCCTTTTAGCTCTGGTAAGTCAATTACAAAACAACAGTTGTTTACAATTCCTTTTGCTTTTTGGATTAGGTTTACGGCTGCAATTGCTGTTCCACCTGTTGCAATCAGATCGTCAATTAATAGTATTTTCTGGTTTTCTTGTATTGCATCTTCATGAATTTCAATTTCATCTGTTCCATATTCAAGTTTGTATGATTCCTTTATTGTTCGAAACGGTAATTTGCCTTTTTTTCGAATAGGTATAAATCCTTTATTGAGTTCGTATGCAATAATTGATCCTAAAATGAAACCTCTTGACTCGATTCCAGCAACTAAATCGAAATCTAATTTTTTGCAATGTTCAATTAATTGTGTAGATGCTTCTTTTAATCCTTGAGGGTCTTTTAGAAGTGTTGTTATATCTCTAAACATTATTCCTTCTTTTGGCCAATTAGGGATTGTTCTGATTTTTTCTTTAATCATTTTAGAAGTTTCTCGATTACTTTTTTTGAATTTGCTGCAAAAATAGGCAGGTTTTTTTCAAAATCTCCTTTCGCAGAGTTGTCTGCTTTATCTGAGATTATTCTTATTATTAGAAAAGGTATTTTGTTTGCATCGCATACTTGGGCGACTGCTGCTCCTTCCATGTCGACACAGTATGCATTAAATTCTTCTAATGGTGAAATGTCTGTTATGAATTGATCGCCAGTTGCAATTCTTCCTTCGTAGATATTATAGTCTTTGAATTCTGTGTCAAGAGCTTTTTTGATCAATTCTGTATCTGCTTCAAAAAATCTTTTGTTTACTCTAGGAATGTGTCCTTTAGGATCTCCAAATGCAGTTGTATCAAAATCATGTTGAACAAGGTCAGTTGATACAATTACGTCACCAACGTTAACATCGGTATGAACGCCTCCTGCGACACCTGTAAATATTACTTTTGTAGGATTGTATGTATCAATTAAGTGTTGAGTTGCCATTGCTGCATAGACTTTTCCAATTTGTGTTTGGCATATTACAACATTTTTTCCGAAGAGTATTCCTTCGTGAATTGTAAAGAAGTTCCATTGTTTTTCTTTTTTATCTTTTAAGTCATGTAAAAGATATTCAATCTCTTCATTTAGAGCACCGAGAATAATTATTTTTTCCATTTTTATTGTTGATTTTCTTTAATTAAAATATTTTTTTCTTTTTCTTCGTGTTTTTTTTGATATTCTTTAGCAATTGCTTTGACAATGAAAAAACTTATTGTTGCAATTGTCGTACCTGTGACTAAGCTACCAACCAATATTCTTTTTGAAACTTCAAATAATTTTTCGAACAATGTTATTGTGTTTAATGGATTGTTTGAGAGTATGTAATCACCAATTTTGTAATTTATTGCACTTATTGGCATTAGAATAATTGGATTCCATATAACTAGTGCTGCAAGGATTGCAAGTTTACTTATTTTAGGGTATATAAAAATTATTAACAGAGAAATTAAGACACTTAATCCTGGTGTTGGGAGAATTGATACGAAAGTTCCGATGCTAAAGCCTAGAGCGATTGAATTTGGATTGGTTTTAATTGTTGCCAAATTTTCAAAGTATTCTTTTGCTTTTTTGAAACCTTTCATTGTTTTATTCATTAGTGGTTATTATTTAAAATTATTTATTTAGGTATTACTTATCAAAAACTATTTATATGTAATTATATTAATTTATTTAAAAAGAGGTGTAATCATGAGACTATTATATTCATTAGTGGTTATTATTTGTTTATTTCTTGTTGGTTGTTCAAGTTCTATTGTTGTAGATTCTGTTAATCTTGATGTTGAGAATTCTTCTCGTGTAGTTTATTTGTATAATTGGGCTGAATATACGGATCCTAGTATCTTGGAAGATTTTGAGATTGAAACAGGAATTAAAGTTGTTTTGAGAGAATATGTAGAAACTGACCAAGCAATTTCAGAAATTGTTTCTAATCCTTCTGATTTTGATGTGATGATAGTTACAATTCCTGTTATGGAGGAATTGAAAAATACTAAATTATTAGATGTTTTGACTCCTGAAAAAATACCAAATATGATTAATGTAAAGGATCGTTTTAAATCTAGAGAGTATGATGTAAATAATTCTTACAGTATTCCATATTTGTGGGGGACTGCTGGTTATGTAATTAATACTGATTACGTTAATGAAAATGTAAGTAGTTGGAATGTCTATTGGGATGTGAAAAACAAAGATAGAATTATGTTAATGGATCATGTTCGTTCTGGTCTTGTTCCAATACAAAAATATATTGGTGTTGATGTTAATACTAAGTTGATGAGTGACCTTGTTGCTATGGAGGATGCTGCATTGTTGTTGAAACAAAATGGTGTGCAATTTAGTGATACGATAACTAATTTGGAAAAGGTTATTTCTGGAGATGCTTGGATTGGTCAGGTTTATAATGGTGATGTTTTGTATTTAGCAGCAGACTTATCGAATATAAAATATATTTTACCAAAAGAAGGTTTTGAATTATCTGTTGATTTATTGTTGGTTTCTTCAGATTCTAAACATAAATTAGAGGCTTATGAGTTGATTAATTATTTGTCTAGAGTTGATATTAGTGCACGAAATGTTGAATACTTTTATTATCCAAGTCCAATTGTTGGAACAGATGATTTGATTTCTTTGGATATTTTAAATAATTCTTTGGTTTATCCTAATGAAGATGTTTTTGAATTAGGTCAGGTTACAATTGATGTTGGAGATTCTATTGGAGAGTATAATAGAATTTTTGAGTTAATGAAATAATGATTTTTTTCAAAAAACTTCGGAACAGAATTTTGTTTTATTTTATATTTATTGTACTTTTTTCTGTTTTGAGTATAGGTAGCGTTGCAATAGTGCAGTTTAGATTTATTGCTTTAAATCAAGAAATGGATGGTTTTCGAAGTCTTGGTCGTGAGGTACATTTTAATGTTGAGAATGTAGTTAATACTGCATTTAATATTATTAATTTGATATCTCATGACGATGATTTTAATATTAAGAACAATGATACTTTTCATGATTCTTTTTTGAAAAAATATTCTGATATCTATAATGTTTTTGAGGATATACTATTCTTTGATTCTGAGGGACGTGTTATTTCTGCAGTTAATTATCAGTATTCTGGGAACTGGAAATATATGGATGTTTTTCAAAATGCAATGAATGGTCATGTTTCTATGTCGAATGTTCATTTTTTGACTAATCCTTTACGTCCTATTGTTTCTTTTGTAGGTCCAGTTTATGAGAATGATTCTTTTGCAGGCGCAATAGGGATTCAATTGAATACTGCTGAAATTTCTGCAATTAGTAATCATGTTAAATTTGGTAATACTGGATTCTCTTTTGTTGTTGATGAAAACTACAAGATTGTTGCACATCCTAATTCTAGTATGATTCTAACAAAATTAGATGACACTATGATTTCTGATATTGTTTCGGGTAAAAGTTATATAACTTTTTATTTGAATGGCGTTGAATATTTTGGTACATACTATAATCAAAATTATGATATTCATTATCATCAAAATTCTTATTTAAATTGGACAGTTGTTGTTGCTCAGGAAAAAAATGAAGTCTTTTCAAGCATGATTCAAGTTAGTTTCAGAATTTTGTTGATTGTAATTTTACTATTAGTTATTGTCTTCGTTTTTGTTTATTTGCTTGCACGTAGGATTGTTAAACCAATTACTGACATTAATACTTATACTGCAAGTGTTGCAACTGGAAATTTTAGTAAAAAGCTCGTTGTTAAAACTGGTGACGAGTTAGAAGATTTGGCTGTATCTTTTAATAATATGATTGATGAAATAAAACAAACTCGACAAAAATTAGAGGATTATAACAAACATCTTGAAGACAAAGTGGAAAAACGAACACGAGAACTTATGAGGCGAAATACTGAACTTGAGAAGTTTGGTAAACTTACAATCGATAGAGAACTCCGTATGATTGAGTTGAAAAAAGAGCTTAAGAAACGTAAATCATAATTTTTTGTTTTTTTGTTTAAAAAAATCACATTCTGTGCAGTTGTTGAATTTTTCTGTTTGTATTCCTTCGCACTTTTCTTTGTTGACATCAAACAAGAACCAGCACTCGTTGCAAGAATTAGTTTTAAAAACGGTGCATTTTTCTTGGTTTTCTTTTTTGCAATTCCAAAATTGGTAGCAAAATTCTGTTTTTTCTTCACCCATTAGTCATCAAGTAGTTACAATTCTATATATATTTTTCTATTTGATAATGTTTATATACTTTTGAGTTAATTACATCGTCTTAAAAAAAGGTGTTTTTATGCAACAAGGTATGGGTGAAACACGAATGGAGAGAACCAGATTTGCTGGTGAGACTCGACGTTCAGATTCAGGTTCACAACGAAGACGTAGTGTTCCTGTTGTAAAAGTTGGTGAAGAGTATGATGTTGTGATTGAGTCTGTTGGTCATAAAGGCGATGGCCTGGCTAAAATTGATAATTTTGCCATTTTTGTTAAAGAGACTCATAAAGGTGATGAGTTAAAAATAAGAATAACTAAGGTTCTTGAAAAAGTTGCCTTTGCAGAAAAAGTATAATTTTTGCAAAGTTTTATATTTTCTTTAATTTGCTGTTATTTTATGAAGACAGCAATTTACGCTTTTTCTGGAGATCCAATAACTTTTGGTCATATTGATATTATTAGACGTGCGTCTGGAGTTTTTGATAGATTGATTGTGGCTATTGGAGAAAATCCATCCAAAAATTATTTGTTTAGTCTAGATGAACGTTTGGATATGGCAAAAAAATCGTTGCTTGAATTTTCTAATGTTGCTGTTTGTTCTTTTTCTGGTTTGCTAGTTGATTTTGCATATGAGAACAACGTTGATATAATTGTTAAAGGTGTTAGAAATTCAGTTGATTTTAATTATGAAAATGTTTTGCATCAGGTTGGTGAAAGCCAGAAATTAGGTATTGATACTTACATATTATTTGCAAGACCCGAGTTGTCTCATATTAGTTCTAGTATTGTTAAGAGTATTCAAAAGGAACAAGGTTTGATACACGATTATGTTCCATTGTATGTTAAACAGAAATTAGAAGAAAAATTGTCTAACCAGCTTATTATTGGTGTGACGGGTGAGATTGGTTCTGGTAAATCCTATTTTTGCGATAAAATTTTGGAGTTAGGAATTAAGAATGATGTTTTAGTTCATAATGTTGATTTGGATAAAATAACACATGAAATTTTGAGTAGTTTACAAGAACCACGTTATAGGAAACTACGTAATGATTTAGTTTTAGTTTTTGGTAAAAATATTGAAAATTCAGATGGTTCGATTAATAGAAAAAATTTGGGTGAAATTGTTTTTAATGATTCTTTTGCGATGACTAAATTAAATGAAATGATGTATGTTCCTTTGTTGATTAGGTTGAAACGTGCGCTAAAAGGTAAAACTGGTATTATTTTATTAAATGCTGCTTTGTTAGTTGAATCAAAGTTATTACATTTGTGTAATAATAATATTATTCTTCTGAAAGTTGCGGAGAATATCCAAAAGGAAAGACTTTACAAAAGAAAATTATCTGATGAACAAATTGAACGTCGATTAAATTCTCAGTTTTGTTTTGATGAAAAGAAACAGATTATTGATACTTTAATTAGTTCTGAAAAACAAGGAAAATTAATTGTTTTTGATAATGATGTTGCATCTATTGATTATTTTAATA
The DNA here is from genome assembly GCA_016938695.1 of Candidatus Woesearchaeota archaeon. Lineage (GTDB taxonomy): Archaea > Nanobdellota > Nanobdellia > Woesearchaeales > JAFGUC01 > JAFGUC01. Next base: position 307,483 of record JAFGUC010000006.1, read on the forward strand.
TGTTTTTTGAGGATTATTTTCTTAGGAAAACTTTTTAAACTGTGGATTTAGCTTTTGTTTTTTGTGAATGATATTGAATTTAAAAAAACATCATAAAGAATCTTTTAAGGATTGTTTAATTGTGTGTAATCCTAATCGGAAACCTAATGAGGTTACTAGACTTTCTAATATTTTAAAATATGTTGATTTAGAACCTAATTCTATTATCAAGACAAATCCTGTAATTACGAAATCCGGTTCACATTTAGAAGAAATGGTTTTTGAATTCTACAAGAGTCATTATAAACATTTAATTGTTTTTGGTGGTGATGGAACTGTTCATATTACTGTTAATTCTGCAATGAAAGCAAAGCAAGAGCTTTCATTACAGGGATACGTCGGACTTGATGAAAAATCTATTGGATTTTTTCGTGGTGGTAGTGGTAATGGTATTCAGGATTCTTATGAAGTGCCTTTTGGATTATATTCTCAAGTTGTTGCTTTTGCAGAGAGTCTACATAATGATTATACCATTGATGTTGATTTATTAGCAGTTGATTTTTTGAAAAATGATAATTTGTTTACTATATATTCTCAATTAATTGGTTTTGGACTTGATAGCTTAGTTTTACAAAAGCGTGATCAAAATGTTTACAAGCGCGGTCCTCGGGCTGGAAGTCCAAAAAGTGGATTGATGAATTATGTAAAGGCTAGTATTGAGACTTTATTGTTTGATTTTAATTCTGCTTTTGTTGAGTTTGATATTATCATGAATGAAGGAAAATATGCGCCTCGTGGAACTAGAAGCAATGTTGAGATTCCTTTTGGTCCAGGTAATCGTTTACCAGTTATGGAGCGTCATGTCAATGCTTTGATGGTTGAAATAGGTTCACGTCCTTATTATGGTAAAATGTTTAAGGTTTGTCCTGATGTTGTTTGTAATGATGGAAATATGGGTTTATATGTTTTTGATTTTAATAGTAAGTTTAAACTTATGAGAAATTTTCTTGATCTATATTTGGGTGAACACGGCAAGATTAATCGACGAGAAACAAAGCATAGTAATAAACCTCCAATTGAACGGTATGAAGTTCGTGATGCACAAGTTATTTCACAGAAACCTTTTAACTTTCATATAGATGGTGATTTATATTCTTCACCAGATAAAACGGATGAAGGTCATTCTCTTTATTTTAGTGTTGCGCCAGAGGCTTTGAGATTTTTGGTTCCGCCTTCATTTTATTTGCTTTCAAAGCCGTTTAATTAGAAACATTTTAGTGTTACAGATCACTAATATATTTTGATTTTATTGTTCTGATGTGATGGTATGCAGTATATTCATAGAATTTTAATTCGTCTCTGATTTTTTTAACAACGTCGTCACAATTATCGATACTCTCAACAGTTATCATTACGTCAAAAAATCCAATAACTTTTCTTATTTGGGTAATTCCTGAAACTGTTGAAGCGTAACTTGCAAGGTGTTTAACTATGTCATGTTTATTTTCGTGGAATTTGATTAGAAGCTGTTGGCGTTTTATTTTCAATGTCTCATTGTTTAGGTTTGCAGAATATCCTACAATTATATTTTCTTTTTCTAATTGTTTTTTTGTTTTAAGTGCTGTTCTTGGATCAAGATTTGTCAATTCTCCTAATTGATTAATACTAATTATTGGATTTTTGATTAGTTCTTGAAGTACCTTTTTTTCGTTCTCATCTAATGTCGAAATGCTTCTATCTCCTGAAATAATATAATGTTGATTTATTTTGCCTTTTTTGTTGAGGTATTTTTTGTTGTAAATGTGTCTTACAATTACTGGTAAAACATCAATTACTTTGATATCTGAGTTAAATTTTTCAAGTTGTTCCATGTGGATTTTATTGAAGAAAGATAAGTTTGGAACAATATATTCAATTATTAAATCCGCGCCGTTTGTTACTTGTGTGATTGATGCAATGTTGTTGCATTCTTTTAATTCTGCAAGAATTTCCGTCTGCTTTTTCTTTTCAAATGTTGTGAACACTAGAAATGTCATTATGGTTATTTGTCCAAATCTTGCAGGGTCAACTACCGTTTCAAAGGTTATTGTCTTGTCTGTAACTAGCTTGTTTATTATGTAATTTATTTGTTGTGGGCTTGCTTTTAGGATTTGGCTTAATTTTTTCTTTTGGATTCTAGAATTGTTTGTGATTTCGTACAAAAGCTTATTAATTTGAATTTTAGATGTCATTTTTTTTATTTTAATGCAATTTAATATATATATTTTGCGTTATTGTTAGATTCTACTGTGTTATATGTTTATAATACTTACATAATATTATAGTCATATGGCTTTAAAGGTAGGATTGGAGATGGAGTTTCATTTAATTGATTCTTCCGGAAACATTGTAAATGACGCTGATTTAGTAGTTTCTTCTCCAGATAATGATGGAAATATTATTCCTGAGCTGTCTAGAAGCATGGTTGAGGTTATAGCAAAACCAGGTGACAATCTTAAGGACACTTTTTCAAATTTTTATTCTGCTTTAAATAGGTTGGAAGGAATTGTTGGTAAAATGGGTTTACGTGTGTTACCATCTTCAACTATTGGTCGTAACGTTAATGTGGTTTCTAATGATTCTAGAAGGCAACGTGGACAATGGAAACGTGCTATTTTGGGTGATTTCAAACGCGATTTGGAGCATCATATCTGTGGAACTCATGTTCATATTGATAAACCTTTAACTGATATTCAAATTTACAACCAGTATGTTACTTTTTTAGCAATGGATCCTTTGTTTTCTTTGATGTCTTCAACTCCTTTTTTTAATGGCGAGAATACTAAAAAAGATTACAGGGTTGAATTGTATAGAAATGTTGTTTTCAGTGATTTTCCATTACAAGGAAAGTTACCCGGTTATCCTTTAAATTTTTCAGATATCCTTGAGGTTCAGAAGAAGTCTTGTTCTGATTGGCATTTATTGGGTAAATCTATTGGTGTTGATGATCCTGTTTCAAATGAGTATAATACTGTTTGGGGTCCACTTCGTTTAAGTCCTAAAACAATTGAATCTAGGTCTTCAGATGTTACTTTGTTTTCGCGTGTCATGGCCTTAGCTAGTGTTTACAAATCAATTGCTGAGTTTTTGGTTGAAAAAAATCCCGAAATTGTTATTGATTTTTTAGGAGAATATGGTGTTTCAGATTATTTTAATATGTCTCGAGGTAAATTAATTTTGCCTAGCAGGGATTTTTTATTGTACTGTCAAGAAGTTGGAATTCACGAGAGTTTGCAGAATGAAGTTCTGCGAAAATATTTATCTAACATAGTTGATTTGAGTAAACAGTATGTTGAGAATGTTTCTTACATTGAGCCTTTTTTTGATACTACAAAAAATTTTTCAGATGAAATAATTTTATTTGCAAAAGTGATGGATCTTGAAAGTGGTACTAGTCTAATTGATGATAATGCTGCTTGTATGGTTAGAAATTATATTGCGAATCGTTATAAGGATGATTTAAAATCAGTGGGGCGATTTTTTTGAAAGAAGTAATGTTTTATTTTGATGATTATGCACTTAAAACTGCAGACGATTCTTCAGCTTACGTTTATCGTGGTATGTTAAATGACTCTAGATTTAATGCAAAATGGTCTAGTGTCCCTGATGCAAGTTTAGCAAAGGACTCTGATGTTGTGTTTTGTAGATTAGATATTCCTGTTCATAGAGATTTTTTAGAGGAGTTATCTAAGTATTCTGGTAAGGTTTTTATTAATGACCCTATTAGTAAAATTAAGTATCATACTAAAGATTATTTATTGGAATTTTTAGATTCTGGAATTTTACCTGGTACAGTTGTTAGTTCTGATATGAATGAGTTATTGTCATTTGTTTATTCTAAAGATGCGAGCTATATTGTAAAACCTCTTGACATGAATGGTGGTCGTGGAGTTACGAAAATTCATAGCTTGGATTCTAGTCTTGTTGATGTTTTGCAGTCAATGACTAATTCAGGTACTAAGCCAGTTATTTTACAAGATTATATTACTGGTGTTGAACAGCTGGGTGATAAAAGAATTAATATTTTGTTTTATGAGCCAGTTAGTGCAATTATGAGATATCCAAAAGATGGTAGTTTTATTTGTAATCAAAGTTCTGGTGGATCGTTGCATAAAACTGAAATAACTTCGTCTGATATGGCAATTATTGAGAAAGTTATGCCATTTTTGAAAAGAAATGGGATTTTGTGGGCAGGAATTGATGTTATTGGTCCTTATCTAGGTGAGATTAATGTTTCGTCTCCTGGATTGCTACTTGATGCTGATTTGTTAAATGGAAATACTTATAGTTTAGATTTTCTTTTAGATAAGTTAAAATGATTGTTGATTTTCATTGTCATGTTGGTTTAGATTTAGAAGATGGTGGACAGTCTTCGCTTGAAGGTTTAAAAGAATCTATGGAGATTAATGGAATTGACAAAAGTGTTATCTTTCCTTTTAGTTCTTCTGACTCAGATTTGATAAAAAATTCTGTTGAATTATTGTTTGATTCACAAAAATATGATTGCTTTATTCCTTTTTTGCGATTTAATCCAAATACAATTACTTTAGATGAATTAAAAGATTTACTTGACATGGGATTTAAAGGAATCAAACTTCATCCTAGCGCACAAAAATTTATTATCGATGATACTAAATTTGATTTTATCTTTGAAGAACTTTCTATTCGTAAGTTACCTGTTTTGTTTCATTGTCTAGCTCATCAAAGTGATTCAGAAGGGTTTAGAGTTTTGAATTTAGCTAAACGGTTTCCTAATGTTAATTTTATTATTGGCCATTTTTTTGGTAATGATTTGAGTATTATTCAAGATTGTTGTTCTTTGACAAATGTGTATACTGAGATTTCAATTCATGCTAGAACTTTAAGATTAAATCGGTTATTTACAAAGTATAATTTTACTCGTGTTCTTTTTGGAAGTGATTATCCTTATGATAGTCAGAAGGTTGTTTTGACGAAAATTAATGAAAGTAACTTAGATGAGGTTTCTCAAAATAAAATTCTTTTTGGGAATGCTTTTGATATTTTAGATACTCAAAAAGATAAAGTTTAAAAACAGATATACTATATACACGCTTGATTTTATATCTATGAAAACAGTACTTATGTACTATGATGAGAATGGTTGGTACGCTAGGGAAATATCATCTTTGATTATATTCTCAGGAGTTCGCTCGGATCCGGAACCGGACTATGATTATGCGATTACTCCGTGTGTACCTGCAAATGATTCGTGCGACGTTCTAGTTGGTAGATTTGATTCTTTTAGTCCTCTGCGCAAAATAGTTTTGTATGATGCAAAATTTAAGATTGATGACTTTGGAGTTGATTCTTTTTCTGCAGGAGCGTTTTTACGTTTGATTGATTCTGATAGTACTTTAGAAGAATTGTTAGAAACAATTAAATGTGGTTCTGTTTCTGCGTTTAAGGATAGAGATTCTAATTTAGGGGGGTTTAGTATAAATTACGATGAGTATGATAGTCAGTTTGCTATGCTTGAACAGTATAAACTTGATGAACGTGCTTGTGAAGAATTTATTGGTATCCCCGTTTGTGAAACTATTGATGATTTAGCTTCTTAGATTACCATTTCTTGTCTTCTAATTTTAAGTAGAAACCTATGTGTTTTGTTATTATGTGCAGTATGAAGAAAACTATCAATGCTGTAATTATTGTTTGAGTTGATAGAGTTTTTATAATTGAGATTGCTAGTAGACTTCCTATTACCCAATCTAGTTGATCAAGAATTATTAAACTGTCTCCTGGTTTTTTGTTTAACTGTCTTTTTATCATGCTTTCTAGACAGTCACCAAGAATTGTTCCTACACTCAATAAAATTCCAATTATTAGAAAATTTTGATAAGTGTAATTTAGGATATTAATTGATTTTGTTATGTTTAATTGGAATAAGATTGTTTGGATTAGACTTGTTATTATTCCTGCTAAAATTCCGAAGAATGCTCCTCGCCAGGTTTTATTTTTTCCAAAGAGTGGTTTTTTGTTTAGCTTTAGTCCAAAATCAATTGGATAATTTAGAAAGTTAATTCTTTTGCTTAGTGCCGCAAATATGTTACACATTGCTGAAGGTAAAAGTAAATAAATTGTTTGTAAAATCATTTACAAAATCCTCTTTATCTTGATTTTGCTAATCATTAGTAATCCTAATATTGGAATTATAAAATAATATGCAGTAATTGGAATATTTAGATAGTATAAAAGTGGAATTATGAACGCATTTGCTGTTGTTGGAACTCCTTCGAACTCTTTTTTATTTTTATCTTCTGGTGTGATGTTGTATCTAGCAAGTCTATAAATTGCGCAGGCACTAAAAAAAGTTGAAACTGCAATTAAGATTAAGTCATATCTAAATAGTGAGTTAAGTAACGCCATTGGTGCTACACCAAAGGAGATTGCATCGTTAAGTGAATCTAATTCAGCTCCTATTTTTGATGTTACTTTTAGTTTTTTTGCTAGTCCGCCATCAAGACCATCCCATATGAATGAAAGGATTAAAAATAATACTGCTAGATTGTATTGCTCTAATACACTTGAGTAAATACTTAGAATCCCACATAGCCCGTTAAGCATTGTTACTGTATTTGGGATATGTTTTTTGATGTTCATCTTTAATAGGATGCGATTCTTTCGCCTATAAATATTTTGGTTTCGAGTTTGTTTTTTGTGTTTTCGAGAATATCTTTATCGATTTTTATTGTGTTTTCAGGAAAGATTAGTGCAATTGCTGACCCACCAAGGCTGAAGTAACCTTTCTCATCGCCTTTATTGACTTTTGAATTCTTAAGGAATGTTTGTTTTATTGAACCGACATTTGAAGCACCGATTTCTGCCATAATAATTTCTTTTATTTTTTCATTTTCAATTATTGTGTATTGGCGTTTATTTTTCCAGAAAATTTTAGGGATTATGTGTGTTGCAATTGGAGATACTGAAGCTAGATTTCCTCTTACTCGCTTTGATTTTAATGCGATTCCATCTAAAGGGAAATGAAACCTGTGGTAATCTGGCATTGAAAGCCTTATTATGAACATACTTGCATTATGGAATTTATTTGCTAATTTTTTGTTGTTTAGGAATTTTATTAGGTTGAATTCTTGTCCTTTAATGTTAAATGTATCTGTTTCACTTATTCTTTGAAAACCTAATATTTTCCCATCTGCAGGAGAAATTATTGTATTATTTTTTTGGTTGATTTTTCTATACTTTAAGTCGATTTTTCTTATGAAGAAATCGTTAAATGATTTGAAGTCGTGTTTTATGAATTCTTTAGTATTTATGTTGTATTCATCTGTGAATTTTTTTATTAATTGTTTAGATAAAGGGGTTCTAAAAAAAGTTCCTGTTATTTTAGAGATAATTGTATTTTCTGTTAAATGTCGTATAGTAAGTCTGCCTAAAGTCCTTTCATATATTGCTCTTAATGCTTTTTCTTTAGGTGGGTTTTCTATTAGAATTTTTTTGGTTTTTCTATCTATGTAGTAGATTGTTTGCATTACGTCTCCTTAATATAGGCAATATTTATAATGTTTTGGTGTTTTTTTAGTGTTATGGTTAATGTTGATATAATTAAATTGAAGCTTTTTTCTACTAATTGCTATGTTATTTCTTCTGGGGAAGAGTGTATTTTAGTTGACCCAGGGTCTGATTTATTAGATGATATTCATAATATTAGAAATGCAATTGGTGAAAAAACATTACTTGCCATTATTTTTACTCATGGTCATTATGATCATACTGCGGGTGGATATTGTTTTTCTGAGAATAGATATTTACATAAGGCAGATTTTTTATTGGCAGAGGAACAAATAGATTATGCACGTGTGAATCACAATTATGATTTGAAATTATCTCCTTTTTTAGAGCTTCGTGAAGGGGAAGTAAATTTTGGTGATATTAGACTAAATGTAGTTAATACTCCTGGTCACACAATGGGAAGTGTTTGTATTTTTATTGAAGATTTTATTTTAACTGGTGATACTTTATTTGATGGTGTTTATGGTCGAACTGATGTTGGTGGAAATACAAAATTAATGAAAGAAACATTGTTGATGATTCGTGAAAAATTTGATCCTTCATTAAAGATATATCCAGGTCATGGTAGACCGTCTTATGTTAAAGATCAATTAGATTGGTTGGCAAGAGTGTGATATTAATTGGGTTTGTTTGGAAATGATTTTGGACGATTAGGAAAACTTTCTTCACAAGAATGGAAGAAGTTATTAATGTCAAATTCTGGTTTGTTTAAGCATAGACATGATGTTCCAAAAGGAATTTTAGGACCAACGTATTCTTCAGATTCTAATTCTGTAATTGGTGATATGCTCTCAATGGAAAATTTTATTTTTTCAAGTGTTGCAAGTACTGAGCAGGTTGAGTTTTATGGTGAGTTGCTATCTATTAATTCTATGGCTGCAACTGAGTATATGCTAACTGTTTCGGGTGCAATTATTGCTTGGAAAAAGGATATGATTGATTTGCAAAATTTATATCATTCTTTACAGAAGAGCGAGAAACTTTTTGATGCAGAAGAGCATTTGTTAATTGCTGAAAAAAAGTTAATTGAAGAGGAAGAAGAATTTATTAAAGTGAAAACTAATTCGGTTGCGGTTTTGGATACTTTAAAGCGACATTTGCCTGATATGGTTGATGTTATAAAAGATTTAGATTTACAAAAAATAATTGAAAAGGACTCTCAGTATCTTGATGAGATAGGAGTTGAACGATTAATTAGAATAATTAATTCTGTTGAATCACAAATTCGTAGTCGTGAATCTTTTTTGAAGGCATATATTGAAAAGATGAAATCAAAGATGCCTTTTTTATTTGAGTGAGGTTTGGTTTTATACGTGTTGAACAATTAAATAGAGATAAAAAATGTGGGGATTAAAAATTAATCCACAATAATTGGTTTTCTATATCCAAAAATAATTTTACTTTTTGAAAATCTTTCATATGTATTTAGTTCCTTTTTGATTTTGCTTGCTTCGAAGAATAATATCTCGAAAGTTTGCCATAAAAGAACCCAACCACCTACAAAAATTCCTTCAATCAATAATTTTAATGGTAAAACTTCTGAAAACTGTTCTCCTAATGTTGCTAATAAAAGCATAAGGCTACCGTTGATACAACTATTAATTGCTTTTGCTCGGTGTGTTTTGTAATCTTTTTTTACAAAGTACTGGAAAAATTTGAAGTAATTTTTGAATCCATCTCTTACGTATTTTTCTTTGTTTTTTGATTTTTTTTCGTGTATAGTTACGTAAATTTCGATCTTATTTTTTAGTGGGATTTCTTCAGAACATTCTTCTAAATATTCTCTGAGGCTTGGATTTAAGTCTCTTTTTTCTATGATTGAATCGTCCCATTCGTTAAAAATATCATTGTAACTTTTTACTGATACTTTTATTACATATGCATTTGTTCTTTTGTTTACGGGATATATTTTCCGTAATTCTTTGTCTTTTGTCATAAATCCTCTTATAAGAAATCTATTTTAGGGTTATATAATAGTTTGCTTTAATTTTTGCGTGGAGAAATCTTGATGTAAGTATTTTTACCGTCAATATTAGTAACTTCTAAATATTTTCGTTTGAAGAAAGATTGTTTTTCTTCGTATGTGACGTATACTTCATCTCCTGGTTTGTGATTTAGAAATAAGTCGTAAGATTCAATGTCAAATGTTTTTTCATTGCTTTTTAGAACTACTCTGTATTCGTTAATTACTGTATTTTCCAATCTAGGTCGATGTGGAAACCATCCATAATCTTCAATCATCGGCAAAGATATTTTTGCTTCAAATTTTTTGTCGATTGTAAATTTTTCAGTAATTTGCATTTTACGTTTGGTTTTTTAGGGTTTTATATAGTTTTGGGTATAGTAATATTTAAAAATGAAAAATCTTTGTTTTTTCTGATGGGTGTTATTTTATTATTAGGTGCATTTAATGATTCTGTATTTAATATTATGAAAAGTGCTTGCTTGGAATTTAGTTCTTCTGTATTATCGCCTGTTGTTGGTTTTAGTGGTAGTGAGATTGAACTTTACAAGAGAATAATTTCTTCAATTGGAAAGTCAGATTTAATCGTTTTTGAGGATAGTTTGCCATCTGAAACATTAGGGTTGGAAATTCGTGAAACTGTTATGCTTAAGAAGCCTGTTTTAGTGTTTTTGAAGGAAGGATCTACTATATCTCCTTTTTTTAAGGATTGCTCTAATGTTCGCCGTATTGTGTTTTACAAGGATTTGACTGAATTGAAGCTGTTTTTAAAGAAAGAATTACTTGCGTTCTTTATTTAGTCACTCAAAAGTAGTAAAGTTTATAAATCCTTAAAACAATAGTTTGTTTATGGATATTAAAACTTTAGAACATAAGGTTTTGAACATTTCTAGGAATATGGGGGTTAATGCGCCTACTGTTGAGGTTTGTCGTTTGCCTTCTAATATTGAAGCTAAATGCTGTGATGGCGTTATTACGATAGATTCTAGAACTTTTGCTAAAAAGGATGATTATTATATCCGTGATTTAGTTGTCCATGAAATAAAGCATATTGCAGATTCTGTAGTTATTGCTGATTTTGATTCTAAGCATTACAATTTTCCTTCAATAGTTGATTTTGACTATGTTATGGGCTATTTTTTGGGGTTGAGTAGAATTGAGGGTTATGCGTCTTACTCGCCTAATTTGCAGTTTAATGATGTTTCAAGGGGTATTTCTACAATCAACTCTGCTTTACGTGAATTAGAAGCACATAAGTTGTATTCTCTAGAGGATTTAGAACCGGGTTCAAATGCGTATGATCACATTGTCTTGAATACTGTTGACTCGTCTGATTGTAAGGTTCTTTTGGCTGCACCGTACGAATTTGGAAAGATCGTTGGTCATGTCAACGGTGGAATCGATAAGTCTGAATCTGTTGTTGATTTTTATAAGAAGTTTTATTCTCGTGGAGATTGTCCTGGCGTTTTGCGTAGAGAAAATGTTATGAGAATTTTGGGTGAGTAGAATTTTTTTTGCATGATTTCTTAGAAAAATAAAATGCGGGTGGCGGGATTTGAACGCGCGACCTCCAGATTTCGCCTTTATGTAAGTCATTGCAACTTTAGAAAGTTGCTCAGCACTCATTAAAATATGAGTCTGGCGCAATAGGCCAAGCTATGCTACACCCGCATAAGTATATTTTAAGGTTTTTGATGTGTTTAAAAATGTTACGGTTTAGAGTAAGTTTTTTAAATAGATGTTTTTCAAATAGTTGAATGAATATTACAGACTCTAAAAAATTCAAAAAGTTGTTATTATATTTATATAAAAATTATCCTAATTCTGCTCTAGTTGAGGGTGTTGTAAAAAAGGTTATTGTTAGATCTCATTATCTAGATTTATTGGTTGAGCAACATATTTTTGATAGAGAAAAAGTGGATGATAACTATTGGTATTCTTTAGGTCCTAATGCATTGCCATTGATTAGTTCTTGGCAAAATGAAAATGTTGCAATACAAACTCGAAATTTGTCTTTATATGTATATAAGTTAACAGGACTTGGTTTTTGGATAGCTTTAACTAGTCTTTTTTTTGCATTGAGAAATGATATTTTTGTTTCAATGGTAATTTCTGCAGTTTTGACTATTCTTTTTTGTTTTGTAATAAAAATTACTTCAGATAAATATAATTAATTTACTAAGGAACCTCATGAAAGAATTTAACTGCAAAATCACAAAAGTCTATAATTACATTTTTATCAAGTTCGAATTCTTTTCTGCTTCCTAAGTAATTTTTAGATGTTGGTGTTACTTCTTTTCCTTCTAAAAGTTCATTGTAGGTGATGCATTTTATGTGTTTTTTAGAGACAACAATAAAATAACAATTTTTGTACGGATAATCCTTTGGTAAACTTGATAATTTGAATTCCTCATTTGATCTAAATTTTATTTCAATAAAAAAGACGTCTTTTCTTTCAGGATGTTGGATGACAAAATCAGGCATTCTTCTGATGTTATCTGCGACATCACTTCGAACTCCTTTGAGTAATTCCATTATTCCGGGAACAGTATTTTCCATTCCGTATCTGAATACATTGTAGCCCAATGATAAGAATAATTCTTCAATTAAAGTTTCGGCAATTCTACCTTTAATCATGTTTTCTCTATAATTGCTTTCTTTTTTGTTTAATCCTTTTTCTTCAATAGTTGAATTATCTTGGTGTTCTCGGCATAATGGTTTATTGAATTTAGATGTCGAATAGTTGTATTCTTTTTCAGAAATTTCTTTTTTGCAAATATTACAAAAATATGTCATTCTTTGAGTAATATTGTTATGTTATTTAAATTTTTTTGACTTTCTTATTTTATTTATGAACCCTCCAGTAATAAAAATCATTTATAAACTAAAACAACTTCTAAAACTACATGAAACTTATCGATGAATTGACAACCGAACATAAAACTGTTGCTAGAATGTTTAAAACGCTAAAATATGATAACAAAGTTCAGTTGGAAAAACTAAAAGAGTTTGTTGTTGCTCATTTAGATAAAGAAAATAAACAACTTTATCCTGTGCTATTGAAATCGAATACTCAAGAAATAGCTCAAACAGGGAAACTTTTTATGAGTTATATGGAAACGTATTCTAGGGATTTTATAGTTGCAGTAGATAATTTGATAAAAAAACAAACGAAAAAAACAGTTCAGGAATTTGAAGATATTAGAGATTTGATTCTAAAAAGATTGTTGGCTGAAGAAAAAATTCTATTTGGTGCGTATAAATCACCTTCGTCTAAGTAAGTTTCCAATAACGTTGAAAATTCCAATTGCATGGGACAAAAAAAATTTAGATCCTTCTATAACTTTAAAATTTTGAGAATAAAATCTTATATATGCTTCGACTTGTAGTTTTTCAAGAGTTTTTCTATCAAGATTTTCAAGTTCTAAACCGCTACCAAGATATTTATCAAGATTATCCCAACTAAGATCAGAAGGTAGTTTTTTATAACCACCTTCACCTTTTAATGCCATTTCTCTGATTTTTGTTTGTGGATAAGGAACCATTATTCCGACGTTCATTCTTGTTGGATTGAGGCCAACTCCAAAATCAATAGTTTCTTTTGCAGTCGTGATTGTTTCGTAGGGATGGCCTAAAATGAAATTTAGATTGATGTGAATTCCTGCTTTTTTTGTTAATGCAACTGCGTTTATAACTTGTTCTTTGGTTATACCTTTTCCAGAATTTTCTAAAATTTCAGAGTTACCACTTTCAACACCGTATTCGATAGCAAAACATCCTGCTTTTTTCATTTTTGAAAGTAATTCATAATCAACAGTGTCAACTCGACCACGTGCTTTCCATTTCATTTTTAGTGGAATTAGTCCTTCTAGTATTGTGTCTAATCTTTTTCTGTTTATTGTGAATGTGTCGTCACCAATTTCAATTTCTTTAGGATTGTAATTTTCTTTTAGATAAGTCATTTCTTCAATTACTGATTCTGCACTTCGAAATTTCACTTTTTTGTCGTGTGTTGGAACGCAAAAATTGCATTGATATGGACAACCTCTTGAAGTAAAAATAGAATATTTTGAACTTTTTGGAAGTCCTTGCCATTTAGGAAATGGAAAGATATCTATGTCGTTTGCTAGTGCTCTAGGTTTATTTACAACTACAGAAGAGCTATCTCTATAAACTAAGCCATCAATTGAATCAATGTCTTTTGTAAAAAATTCAAATAATGTTTGTTCTCCTTCACCGTAAATTAGATAGTCGAATTCGTTGTATTGTTCGAGCGTTTCTTTTGGATATGCTGTTGCGTGTGAACCACCAATAATTATTTTTGTTGAAGGATATTTTTGTTTTATTGTTTGTGCAATGTTTTGTAATAATGGTAATTGATGTGTCATTCCAGTAATTCCGATTACATTACTGTTTATTCTTTCTAGGACATTTACTAATTTAAGTCGTTCAAAACGCATGTCAATTATTTGTGTTGGTATTTTTTTACTTTCTAAAAATTGGGATAAGTAACCTAAGCTTGGAGTTGGATAGCGGTCCCAATAATGTTGTGTTGGTTTGTCTGGAAAAGGGTTAATTAGTTGCATTTTTGCTACTTATTAGTAATAGTTTATAAATTTTGTTTTTCGTAACAATTATAAATTGTGCATATCTAAACTATTGTATGTTACTTGAAGAATTAAAGAGGGAAAATAAAAAGGTTTTAGAGCTTCTTGATGACATTAATTTTTCTGATGTTACTGAAGTTAAACATATGAGGGAATATGTTATTAATCATCTTCGCAAGGAAGAAGAAAAGTTGTATCCTGTTGTTTTGAATTCTCAAGGAAAGTCTGAAACAGGTAAAATGTTTCTTAGACTTATGAAATCTTATTCTAATGAGTTTGATGATGTTACGAATAAATTAATTAGTTCTCATGGTAAGCCAACTAAAAAGGTTTTACATGATTTTGATTATATTAAGGACTTGATTAGAAAACGTGTTTTAGTTGATGATAAATTGTTCTTTAGTTTGTACATAGAATAAAGATTTATATATAACTGAAAAATTTCTTTGGTCATGGATTATGTTCCACCTCCTGACTATGGTATCGAGTATGTTATTCCTGATAAAGAATTAAGGGAATTAAGGCCTTCTTTTGTTGATTTTATTCCTGCACAGAATTTGTTACGACCAAAAATTGGTTTAGAATTAATTTTGTTAAATGATAATAGAATTTTAACAAATGATTGTTTTTTTCATTTCTTGAAAAATTATGGTGATGATTTTGGTTTTACTCATGGATTCGATTTTAAATTTTTACTAGATTTACCTGAAAATTTGTATTTGACTGTTAGTGGCGGTTCTAATCTTTACTCAAGATTTTTAAATTTAGGTCCAACTGAATTATCAAGATATCAATTGTTTGTTAACGAGAATTTTATTAAAGCGACGTTGGATAATAATGATTCAAATAAATTTCTTACCGATTCGTTTGATTTAGGTTTTCATGTTTTTCAATCTATTAATCCAGACTCTCTTTTTAGTGCATCAAGTCAACAAATAAATTGGCATGAGTTCTTGAATGATTCTAATATTTCACAAATAGATGTTCCAATTGATGTTATTCAAGATTATTTCAAGAGTGGTTTTTTTGTAGGATATCACAAAAATTTTAATTATCCTGTTTTCTTGTCAAGTGATTTTTTAATGAAATTGTTTGTTAGTGCGGGTGGAATAGTTAGTAGTATTGAAGGTGCATCTTTTTTTGATTTTGGTTTTTCTATATCTTTAGGTTATCAAAAAAGTTCAGATTCTTTTGGATTTCTTATTACTGGTTCAGCAAGTTTGCAACTAAATGATGCTGGTCAAGGTGGGTTACTTGAGGCGAATTTAGTTTTAGGTGATAAGACTTTTTCAACGCAACTTGGAATCCGTAGAAAATTTGGTGAAGCAATTCCGGTAAGACTTTATGATGAAAATTTTGAAATAGAGCATTATCTTGGTTTTAAAGTTTCTTTATAGAATATTTTTTTATAACTTCTTCTAAACCGTATTTTGTGATTAGATATTCATCACTTGAATGTTTTACTTCTTTTGTTCTGAATGAGTCAAATTCAAGTAATCTTGTGTTAATTGGAACAATTGTTATTTGTCTATTAATTCCTTTATATTGGTCCATTGTTAAGTCTACGTAAATTCCTCTGGAAACATCACAATTCCATGCGTGCCAATCATCTTCCATGCAATCAGGATATTCGAAAAATCCTCCAACTTCTTCTAGACCTAGAACATAATGAACTAATCGTGTAGCAACTTGACATTTAAGGAATGGAAATTTTTCTACTCGTCTTTCTAGTTCGACACGTAAGTTTACAAGTGTTTCAATATATGGAACTTGAACGTTTGGTGTTTCTCTCATTTTGCACATTGTTTTTAGATCTATTTAAAAGACTTTCCACTAGACAGGTCCGGATAACGCTTAAAAACTTTTTTTGATACAAACATTTTATGAGATTTGTTAAGGTTACAACATTACTTTCAACGATAAAAAATCCACCAGAGAGGGGTTTTGGAGCATATTATAATTTTAATTTATATCGTGGATGTCAACATGGTTGTATTTATTGTGATTCTAGAAGTGAATGCTATAATCTAGGAGACTTATCTGATATTCGTGCAAAGGAGAATTCACTAGAACTTTTAGATAAAGAATTAACAAGAAAGAAAATCAAAGGAACGATAACAACTGGTTCCATGAATGATCCTTATATGCCTGTAGAAAAAGAGTTACAATTAACAAGACGAGCATTGAAGATAATACAAAAATATAATTATGGAGTTCATATTATAACGAAAAGTGATTTGGTTACGCGAGATATTGATATTTTAACTGAATTAAAGTATGCTGCTGTTTCAATTACAATTACTAGTATTTTAAATTCTAAAAAAATTGAACCGGGAGCTCCTGAAACTGCAAAAAGATTCATTGCATTAAAAAAATTAATTGATGCTGGAATTTATGCAGGAGTATCTTTAATGCCAATTTTACCATATATAACTGACTCAAAAGAAAATATTCTAGGAATAATACAAAAAGCAAAGGAATGTGGTGCTAAGTATATTTTATGTTGTTTTGGTGTTACTTTGCGTGATAATTGTCGTGGATATTTTTATAGTAAAATTTCAGAATCTATTAAGAAAAAATATGAACAAAAATATGGAACAAGATTTTATTGTTATGTTGAAGATGAGTTAATTAATTTTATTGAATCAGAATGCAAAAAAGTAGATATTCCTATGAAAATGAAATTTTATTACCCTACTAAAGAGGTTCAAAAGACATTAAATTTTTTCTAAACCCATAAATTTATAATGGGTTATTGTTATTTTTTGGTTAATGACCGAATTTACTCAATTAAAGCTGAAAAAGGAGATTGTAAACGTTTTGAGTAGACTTAAGTACAAGGAAGCTTTTGAGGTTCAAAAAAGAATTATTCCTTTGACTATGCAAGGTAAAAATGTTGTTTTTACTGCAATGACAGGTTCTGGAAAAACGTTAGCATATAGTTTAGGTTTTTTATCTAAAATTAATATTAAGCAAAATATCCAGATGTTGATTTTAGTTCCAACACGAGAATTATGCATTCAAGTTAGTAAGGAATTAATAAAAATTTGTGATCCTTTGGGTATTAATGTTGGTGCACTTTATGGTGGTCGTGATATTAAAGGTGACTATAAGACATTACAAAGAAAAATTCATATTTATGTTGGAACACCTGGACGATTAGTTCAACATATCAATGAAAAAAACATTAAGGTTGGCGAGGTTAGATTCTTAATATTTGATGAAAGTGACCAAATGTTTGATTTAGGATTTTTTAAAGATTGTATATATTTGCGTAGAAGAGTTAGTTCTACTGCACAAATAATTTTGTCATCTGCAACAATCACTGAAAAAGTTGAGCAGTTTATTAAAACTGAAATTGGTGAGCATGAATTTGTTAAAGTTGGATTGACTATTCCTGAGAATATTGTCCAAGAGAAAGTTTATTGCAAGATTTCTAAGAAAAATGAATTACTTTTGAAATTTTTTTCGTTTAGGAAATTCAAGCGTTCCATTGTTTTTTGTAATACTAAGCAACGAGTTAATGAAGTTGTTGAATTTTTGCGAAATAATAAAATAAGTGCAAATTCATTATCTAGTACATTGACACAACAGGAACGACTTGATCATTTGAATTTATTTAAAGACGGTAAGATTTCAATTTTAGTTTGTACTGATGTTGCTGCACGAGGAATTCATATTGAAGATGTTAGTTGCGTTGTAAATTATGATATCCCTACAAAATTAGAATTTTATGTACATAGAATTGGTCGAACTGGCAGAAAAGGGAAGAAAGGTTATGCTTTGTCTATGATTTGTCCAGAAGATGATGAACGATTTGATAATATTGTTTTTGATTACGAATTGAATGTAATTGAATTGAACCTGGAACCTAAACCAAAGTATGTTACTAAAGAGTAGTAAACTTTATAAATAACTTCTGTTTTTTTTGGCTTTATGCATGATTATAAAGGTTCTGTAATAGGTAAAGCAGTACAAGGTAAATCTACTGTTAGTGTTTACATTAGACCTCCTGAAAAGAAAGCAATTGAGATTGTTGAGTATGGGAGTGGAGTAGTTGAGAAGATTTATCATAATAGAGGTTATTATGACCCTGTTGTTGTAAATCATAGATGTGAAGTGTTTAAACCTGTTATAGAGCAACAGTTCTTTGGTCCTTTTCGAAATGGAGTCAATTTGTATTCTATTGGGAATGTTTCTGGTATGAATATTTTTGTTGGGGATTTGAATGGAAAAAGGATTGTCTTTAATGTAAAAAGTGATTTGTATGGTAATCCTTTATATGATTCAGAAAAAAATTTACAAATTAGAAAAATTAAGGAATTTGAACCAACAAATTCTTTAGAAGACTATGTTTCTGAAATATTTACTAAATTAGATGCAAAACAAAAAGATAAGGTTAATTCTGTTAAAACAGTTGATGTTCATAAAATTGATTACGAACGGTTTGAGTCAGGTTATCTTTCTCGAAAAGCAGCTTAAGATGAAACAAAGTAAAAATCATTTATTGTTTGAAACTGGTTCTGTACGTGGCGATTTAGAACTTTGTCTTACTGTTGGTAATAGAAAAGGTCTAGTTGAAATTTTTGATGTTGGAGTTGATTTAAATCAGGGTTATAAAATTAAAACTGTTGGAAAATATGGTTATAATTCTTCAAGATATATTCGTCCTGAGAAGATTCAATTTGTCAAAGATTCTGAAGTATTAGTTGAATTGGATTTTAATATATTTGATTTTGATTCGTTGATGAAATGGAATGTTGAAGCAGTTGATATTTTGCATGAAAGTGATATTAAGGTTCCTGCAATAACAAGCATTGGAAATTATGAACAAACTGTTTCACAAATCATGCGTTTTGTTGATGAAAATTTAGTTAGATTATTTTTACAAAAGGATGGTTCTTATGAATTGCAACCAATAGAATCAAAATTTAAGATGTCAAATTCAGCTAAAATAAAATTTATTGATAAACGTGTAAAAGAAGTTTTTCCATCTTTTCCTAGAAGACGTGATGAATTTTCTTTTTACTTTAGAGAAACTAATTTAGTTGAACAGTTAAATAAATTATATTTATCACGAGAATCATCTTTAGAATTTATTCCTCCTAGTGAACGAAGAAGTTTGGTTATCGAAGCAACAGTTGGCTGTGATTACAATGCTTGTACTTTTTGTAATTGTTATTCTGCTGACTCTTTTGCAAAAAAATCAATTGATGATATTTTAGAAAACTTAAATGATCTTCGTAGTTTTTCAGGTTTTAAATTGAGATATCTTGATAAATTTTTCATTGGAACTGGAAACGCATTGTCGATGCCTGCCGAAGATTTATTGAAGATAATATACTGGATTAATTCAAGATTTGATGACGCAAACATTTCTTTATATGGACGTGTTAATGATATTTTATCAAAAAGTAACGAAGAACTTTTTGAATTATCGCGTAGTGGACTTTCTATGGTGTATTGGGGTGTTGAATCTGGTAGTGATAATGTTTTGAAGTATGTCAATAAAGGTCAGACTTATGAACAGATGCTAGAAGCTTCTGAGAAATTAAGGAATAATGGTATTAGACAATCAGTTATGATTATGCCCGGACTTGGTGGAATTAAGTATTTTGATGAACATTTAGAAGAAACGTCAGAATTTCTTTCACATGCAAGACCTCACTATATAACATTTTTAGGAATAAATCCGGATTCATCTACTAAATATTTTTCAAAAATGCAAATCGAAATGGCAAACGGCTTGAATCGACCATTAACTGAACGTGAAATTATTTTACAGATAAGAGGTATAATTGATAGGACAGATTTATTTGGTGGTAAATATGGTATGCATAGTCCTTTAATTGATCGTGTTGGTTCAAATCCAATTAACTTTAACGATGCTCTGTTTGACGATTTTGATAAACTTACATTGTTGAGAGAAATTGACAGTGTATACAATGTTACACAATAAAATATATAAAGTATTGTAGTTTTTTTAAGCAGATGTTATCACAAAAAAACATCACTAATATTGTTTCTTTATTAAATTTGAAGGGAAATGAAAAAATCTTGATTATTGAAGATTCTACGTCACAATTTTTAACTAAACCCTTGTATTCTTTTTTACGAGCGAATCATAAAATTAATGTTAAAGACCTAGATGATTATGAAAGACCTTTAGCTAAGATTCCTGTTGACTTGAAAAGATTAATTCTTGAAAGTGATGTTTGTTTTTACGCAATTGACAAAAAAGGAAATTCTGATGTTAATGAGGTTACTTTTAGAAAAGAGATTATGCATTTAGTTGAAAAAACAAAAGTGAGAGTTAGTAATATGCTTTCAGTTACTGAAGAAATTATTGAAAGTGGATTTAATTATGATATTTTGGAATTAAAAAAATTTACACTTCAGGTTTATGATTATTTGAAGACAGTTGATGAATTAAAAGTTACAACTCCTCAAGGAACTAACCTAATTGTTAATTTTGATTCTCGATTTCGGTGGATTGCTTCAACTGGTTTTGCAGAAGAAGGTTTTGTTAGAAATGCGATGCCTTCTGAGGTTTATACATATCCAGCAAATATTAATGGTGTTGCAGTTGTTACTGGTACTTATGGTTATTTGACTTCTTTGAATGAATTTAAAGATTCTAAAAAAACATTGAAACGATTAAATAATACTCCGCTTTTTTGGACAATTGAGAACGGAAAAATAGTTGATGTTAAGTGTGATGATAAAGAACTTGAAAAGTTATCTCACGATATTATTAATTCTTGTGAGAATGGAAATAAGATTGGTGAATTTGCACTTGGAACTAATTTGGGTATTTCACAATGTTTAGGCAGTATGATGCTTGATGAAAAATTTCCAACAGTTCATATTGCTCATGGTCATGGGTATTCAAACGTTACTGGTGCGGATTATGATTCTAATATTCATTTTGATGGATTGTTACTCAATGCAACTGTTGAGAATACTAAAACTGGTGTAAAAATTCTTGAGAATGGAAAATTTTTAATTTAAAATTAACATATGTTCTCTAAAGTAATTCATTTCTCTAGGATATTTGTTTAATTTTAAAATGGTTTTTAGATGATTGCTTTTTAGTTTTGTTGCTTGTTCTTGTGTTAATCCTTTTGTAATTCTGTAAAATATTTTAGGTTCAAGTATTGTTCTTTTTTCTTGAATTATTTTTTCTATGTTGTATTTTGCTGGATTTTTGTAAACGTCAGTATCTTTTTGAAGACCGAAAATTGAGAATGATATTAAGTCAATATTTTCAGTGTTATTTTTTAGAAATTCTATTGTTTCTAGAAATTCTTCTTTAGTTTCAGTTGGAAAACCAAACATTATGTATGTTACATTTTTTATCTTGGAATTTTTTGAATCTTGTAGAACTTGTGTTACGTCTTTAATGTTAGTTCCTTTGTTCATCATTTTTAGAACTCTGTCGTTTCCTGATTCAACACCCCAAATAATCATATCTAATCCTGAATTGTTTAATTCTGTTAGGATTTCTTTTGTTAGATCTTTTGTTGGTCGTAGTTGGCACGCCCATTTAATATTTAATGGTTTGAATTTTTTTGCAATATCCATAAGTCTTTTTGTTGAAATCATGTCATCAATTATGAAGAAAAATTTTTGTTCTGATTTTTTTATTGTTTCAACTATTTCATCAAGATTATATTCGTAATAGTTTGTTTCTTTGTTGTGTGAACAAAAAGTGCAACCTTTATAGAAGCAAGTTGATGATGTTTTTAATGGAATTACTGGATTAGGTGTAAAATATTCTTTAAGATTATATTTAGTGTAATCTAATGTTGTCTTACATATTAGTTTGTCGTGTTCTTTTTTTTGTATTAGACTTAGGAGTTCATATTCATTATTTTGTGCGTGAGTTGCAATTGTTTTGAGTTTTTTATTTACTGCTGGTCCACCAACAACTGTTATTTTCTTTTGTAAGTTTTTGATTAGTTGATATGTATAAAATGCTTGTGATGAGTATACTACACTAAACGCAATAATATCTGCATCATATGTATTTATTTTTTCTAGAAACTCTTTTTCAAATTCAATTTCTTCATTATTAACTACGTGCATATTATTTTCATAATAATCTTTTGAAGTTTCAATCTTGAATTGTTTTGACATCTCTTCATAATTTTCCCATTTAGTTTTGTCTTGAAAATATTTTTGGTATTGTGGATATTTTTTTTTATGGTATTCTAAGTTTAAATCAAGAACTTCGACTTTTGCATCAGAATTATCTTCTAGAAAAGATGCTAGATAAGTAATAGAATATGGTGGACTTGCTGGTGTACAAAATGGTGGGTAGATAAGTAATATTTTTTTCATGTTGTTATTAATTGTGGGTGGTATTTATTTGTTAGGTGATTTTCTGCATACAGATTTTGTAATGCTTCGTTTAGTCTGAATATTATTTTTTGATATGTTTTGTTGTTTATTCCGATGTTGTGAATGTTGTATAAATCAGTAATACTTTCTAGATCTGGTTGTGTTAGTTTTCTCATTTCTGCAATTGCCTCAATTGTAGCGATTAATTTTCGTGGATATTGTTTATTTGTTTTGAATAGGATCTCATTGATTTCATCATAAGTATGTTTGCCACCTTGATAATCTCTGTTCTCTAGTTGTGAGCATATTGCATCAACTGCGCCAATTGTAAGATTTTCTGGTGTTGCAAGATAGTGTTCTCCATTCCACATCCGGTGGTGTAATTGTTTTCTGTGGAGTTTTAAGCTTGGTTCTATATGAAAAAAGAAGTTTTCTACACTTCTGTCTTTTAATGCCAGTCCTTTTATTACTGGCCATTCGAATTTGTTATATGGTCCAACTGTGTCGTGTGGTCTTTCTAGATCTACAACGGGATTTACATCAAATTTTTCTAGGAAATACTCTACATGCATTGAGTGCTTTGTGGTTTGTACTAACCAATCTAAAATTTCTGCTTCAGATGGAATTTTCTCCATATATCTAAATTTTTTATTCACATTTTAAAAACTTTATGGCAAAATTGATAAAGGATTGACTAAATTGTTCTTTTATGAAAAAAACAGTAGTAGTTTCTGCAGGAATAATTCGTGATGCAGGTAAAATCTTAATTACACAAAGACGTCCTAGTTGTGGTGTTGCACCATTATTATGGGAGTTTCCAGGTGGAAAAATTGAATTAGATGAAACTCCACAGAATTGTTTAGTCCGAGAAATTAAAGAAGAAATTGGAATTGAGATTGAAAGTGAAGAATTGTTTGATGTTTTTTCATTTGCATATCCTGAACAATTGCATGTTATTTTGATTGTGTACTTTGCAAAAAAATTGTCGGGAGTTGAGCAGTTGTTAGATATTCAGGATTTTAGATGGGTGTCAATTGCTGAATTTAATAATTTCGAATTCGCGCCAGCTGATGTTGAGATTGTTCATAAGCTTCAATCCTTGCAATAAGATTTTTAGTTGGAGCAGTCCATAATCTTCTTTTTTGGTAGTCGAAAAAATTAGCGTAGAAGTTTTCAGCGGACGGTGTTGCATTTACACTGATTGAATCAATACTTAATTTATCCATTTCTACAGCAATTGCTTTAATTAGTCTTGTTCCTATTCCTTGTTTTTTATATTCTGAATCAATTGCTAGATAATCTATTTCTGCGCCAATGTTTGGAGTAATTGTGGTTAAAATAAATCCAACTCCTTCTTTATTAATTTCTGCAATACGAAACATTTTATCTTGTAATTCGTTATTTAGATATTGTCTTCCTGTTGTCTTTGCAAACCCGTATTGTGCAAATTCTTTTGATACTAAATAACCAATTAATCTTAAATGTTCTTCTCTTAAGTCTGTAATAGTAATGTCATTTCTCATTTTAGTACTCGTTAAATTCTGTATCGTCTCCATAGTATTCTTTAATCATTTTTGTAAAATTTTCTAATCTTTTATATATTCCTTCTTGAGCACAACTTTCATCTAATTCGTCATCAATACAGCAACTATCTGAAAGTACATCCTCAATTTCATCTTCTATTTGAGATCCAGTTAATTCCATTATTATTTTTTTTTCAAGTATGCTTTTTACCGTTTTTATTTTTCCAGTGAATGAGCCACTTGAATTTGTAAAGAATCCGTTTTTTTTGTAAAATTTATCTGATTCGTAATCTTTACTTGTTAATTCAACTTCTGTTATTCCTAATTTTTCAATTCCTGAAAGTAAATTGTATAGGAGGTATGATCCTAAATGACTTTGTTGAAATTCTTTATCTACTGCTATATATTCTAGTGTTCCATTTTCTGTTGCAAATGCATATCCAATTATTTGTGAGTTGTATTCTGCTACTTTGAATGGATTGTTTGTATCTCCTAGATATTCTCTATATGATTTCATTATATCTTTAGATAATGGTGTGAGAGTCCTTTCTGTTAAATCTTCTAATTCACTAAAATCTTCTTCTCTAGCATATCTTATTTCTGTGTTTTCTAGTAAGTTAAGAATTCTCATTTTTGTTTCACCATTGTTGTAAAATCATTTCCAAATGCTCTAAAATATCCTTGTGCTTCATATGAATTATTTTCAAATAATGCTCTTGAGTTTGAATTTGCGTCTGCTACTAGAAGTGTTCCTCTTCTTGTTAGTTTTTCAACAGCTTCTAATAGATTGTATGCAATTTTATTTCCTCTAAATTCAGGTTCAACAAAAACTTTATCGATGTAAGTATAATTTTCTTGGATACTATGTTTTGGATCATTATAGTTTTGTATGAACCAAATTGCACCAATTACTTTTTTATCAGATTTAGCAGCAATTACTTCTCTTGCAATAGTTTCTTCTAATTGAGATAATCTTTTGATTTGAGAAATTTCTTCGACATCTGCATCTTCTAGAAATGTTTCTCTAATGAAATGTTTTTTTATTCTTTGAATTTCTGAATTAGATTGATTTGTTTTAATGTATGAAATAGGATTGTCATTAGAATCTTGATATATGATTCCGTAATCGCTGGGATTAATATTTAAGGTTGTTATTGTTTGGGTGAATGCTTCTTTGTCTGTTTTGTACAGTTCTTTTAGATATTTTTGCATGTCAAATTCAGCCATGTTTAAGACCCCCAATTTTATGTAAAAGTTAATATATAGGTTTATAAACTTTTCGTTATTTTGTTACTTAGTAGTAATGATTTTTAAATTTTTCCAATATATTTCTCTTGAATTTTTTGCAACATGTTCGAAACCAAAATATTCTTTTTCTATGTTGTATATGTCGTATATGCATTCTAGAAGTGGTATGTTGGCTGTTTTTTTGTAAAATGGTATGCAATTTTCTCCAAAACCACGTAGCCCTGTCAATGTATCTGCGAACCAGAAAGCAAAACCTTCGGTTATTGCTGTGTTTTTTTTGTTGGTCATTTTGTGTTTTGTTTCTAGAAGAAAATTGTCTGCACTGTATGCTGACATATAGTCTATCATATGGCCATATTCGTGTGTTATTGCATATTCAACAAATTCTTGAAATGTTATGAATGGGTTGTTTTTCTTGAATGCAATGTATGATTTGTAGCTTTCGTCAAACTTTGCAACATTTGGAGAAAGTGCTATTTTGTATCCGAAATAGTCTCCATCTGTAACGTATGCTATAGCATCGGTTAGATCTTCATCGATTTCTATTTCTGCAGAATCAACGATATCTGGAAGTATAGAAACTATTTTAGCATGAATTTTATCGTTTGTTTCAAGTATTCTTTCAATATTTGTATGGGTTGAAATTGGCATAACTTCTATGCAATATTTATAATATATAAATTTAACTACGAAACAGTAACAATTACAAATCAAAATCTAATGGTTTGCCTGGCACTTGATGATGATATTTGCATCTTGCTTCGTATTTTTCAGTAGATTTTTCATCTTCTACAGAATTTATTGGTTCATCGTAGTGAGCTGGTTTTCCGTTTATCAATCGTTGTGAGAATAAAGCAGGGTGGTAGCAATCTGGTGAATGATCACACCTCGCAATCAAGCTATAATCTTTGTTTGCAATTGCCAACAGATAATTGAATGCTGGGAAGTATATCTTTCTAAAGTCTCTATCAAGTCCAGAAAGCAGTATGTGGGCTTCTGGTGCACATTGTGATAGATATTCGACTGTTTGATATACTTTTTCTGCCTGATAAAATGTTGCTTCATCTATAATTATTAGTTTTGTCTTAGAATTGACGTAAGAAATCATTTCTTGTGGTTTATCAAGCGGGATATGATGACATTGAATTCCCCAATCATAGTCTCTTGATTTTATTAGTGGGGCTTTATTTGCAAATATATCTGGTTTGAATGCTACAAATTCAAAATCTGAGAATTGTAAGAATTTATCTTGTATTGCTTTTGTTTTTTGGCTTTTCATTGGCCCGTGTACAAATTCAACTAAACCTGGCGTATAAGGCGTTTCTAAGAACATTTCGAGTGTTTTTTGATTAAGCTGCATCTTCAAAAATAAAGGAAATAATCAATAATTTATTAATATTGGCAAAGTGCAAATATTTACTACTAAATAGTAACATTTATTAATGATAAATGCTATTTTAGTTGTATGTTAGAGGCAATTTTAGAACAAATTGATACTAAATTGAATAGAGTGAAAACTCATCCAGAATTTTCTAAAAAACATTATTATACTGTTGTAAAAACTTTGCAAGAAGAGTCTTTTAGACATTCTTGGGATATGGAATCCTCTGATGCAGTTGGTGGATGGCAATTGCTACAGAATGCTTGGAAATATCTTCTTGGAAATGGTGTTTCTCTTGGTTCATTATCAACACTTGGTAATAAAGTTGAACCAACAACTACTGAAAATTTTAGATCTAAAATGGTTGCATTTGGTGGTTTTTATCCAGATGAACCTTCAAAAGTAATTTATCACATGAATGATTTAGTTGATTTCTATAAACATGAAAATAATTTTCATCCTATACAAAAAGCGATTGAATTACATAATCAACTTGTTGAAATTCACCCGTATGACGATGGTAATGGACGAGTTGCTCGTTTGTTAAGTAATTATTTTTTAGTTGAGAATGATTTTTTGCCATATGTTATAGAACGAGATGAACGACCAGAATATATTTCTTTACTGAAAGATGTTATGAAATCAAGATTTAATGAAAAATCTAATATTTACAATCCAAGTATTGCTGAGAGTGCATTTTATTATTATATTGCAGAGAAAGTTTTAGATTCTGTTGTTCATGTAGAAGATGAATTAAATAAAAGACGAATGTATGAAATTTCTTTTACAAAGACATCAGATTCAAAGGCTTTAGTTCGACGTGTTTCAAATAGTATTGGTAAATGTAAACAAGTTGGACCTAAGGTGAGTTTATCACATGCACATAAGTCAATTGATGTTATTGGTGATGTTTCATTAGATGAATTACGATATTGTGTTGATTGGTATAAAGAAAATCGTTCTATTGATAATTTTAAGTATAAAATAAAGGTGAAATTTTAATGGTAATTGATACTATAATTGAATCTTGTACTAAAAGTGGCATCGAAGATTATTCTAAGACTAAGCACGGTGGAATATTTGTTTTTGAAATAAATTCAAAACCTTATTTTCTTAAAACAGGATTTGAATTGAATAAGCGAATAATTTATCATACTCCAGAAGAAGCGCAATTGTATCTTGAAATTTGTAATGTTGCAAAAGAAAAGAATATTTTTCATCCTGATTCGATTTATGAATTGGATTCACGAGGTAAGTTTTATTCAGTTAAGGCTTTGATTCCATTACTTAACGTTGGTAGATGGTCGCCTGTTTTATTTGAAGATGAAAAAACACGACAGTTGAATAATCTTATTAGATCTTATTCGAAATTTCCATCTCGAGATATTTTTTTCCCTTTTAATTGGGGCTTAGACGACGGTGAATCCTATTATTTTGATTTGCATATAACTGATGAGTTTGAGTTTTAGAGGTAAATGATGAAATTTGATATTAGTCCGTGTGATGGTGCAAGTGGAGTTTTTAACATTTTAGTGGAAAATACTCCTGTTGGAATTTTGAAAGATACTTCAAGATTATCTCGTCCAATTAGATTTTTGAATGAAGATTTTGGACAAAAAGTTTTAGATATTTATGATACTTTAATTCATTTAGATATTTATCATCCTGACACTAGAATTTCGTTGAAGTATCAGAATATGTTTTATTATGTTTCAACAATGCCAAAACTTGATGTTTGTTTTAAAGTTGCAAGATCTAGTCCACTAGAGGAAATACTTGACAAAAAGCAAGATCTTTGCAAGCAGATAATTAATTCTTATGGTTTTGCAGAAAATTCGGATGTTTTTGAGTCTTTTAATTGGGGCGTTAAAAATTCAAGTGTATATTATCATGATATGCATATTTTGCAAGAGGTTTTTGGGAGATGAAAATCTTAGATGATTATTTTGGAAGTAGTGTTGCTAAAAACTTGGTTTTAGTTCCAAAAGTTGAAGGTATTTTTGAAATTCATTTTAATGATTCTATTTTAGGTTATTATAAGAATACTTTTGAAAATCATACTCCATATATATCATCACGAAGATTTGATGCCGAGGAATTATTTGAATTTTATAGTGTTTTAAAATGTGAAGGAATTTATCATCCTGATTCTATGTTTATGGTTTCTGAGTTTGGTAAAAAGTTTGGTGTTGAAGTGGTTATGCCTGTTCTAGAAATACACAACGTGATTCGTATAAAAGGATATTCTTTTTTGCAAGATGTTGTTGAAAAACGAAATCAAATAGATGATATTATTGGAACTTTTTTTTTAGGAACAAGAGAATCGCATCCTGATGTTGATTTTGATTGGAACTGGGGAATGTCAAAAAATGAATTTTTTTATCATGATTTACATATTATTAATATGACAAAGTATTTAATGGATTAAGATTTATTTTTATTCATGGTTGATTATAAGGTTTTTTTGAAAGGTCTTGCAATGGGTGTTGCAGACATTATTCCTGGTGTTTCTGGCGGAACTTTAGCTTTGATTCTTGGTATATATGAACGTTTTATTTCTGCATTAAAAAATATTAATGGTTTATTTATTATTGATTATTTTAAATATATTCAGACAAAAAAGAAAAAGTATTTCTTGGAAAGTAAAAAGAATTTTTTACGAATGGATCCTGCTTTTCTTTTAGTTTTAGCATCTGGAATTTTTATTTCACTTTTGGCAGGATCTTACTTCATGCCTTATTTGATGAAAAATTTTCCATCATTTACGTTTTCATTTTTCTTTGGATTAATTTTTGCATCTGCAATAAAATTGTTACTGAAAAATGTTAAGCAGTTTAAACTTGGTAATTTTATTTCTTTGATTATTGGTTTTTTTATTGGTTTTAGTATAACTGGTCTTAGTAGTATATTGTCAAGTCATTCTAGTGTTGTTATTTTTCTAAGTGGAGTTTTGGCGATTAGTGCGATGTTGTTACCAGGGATTTCAGGCTCTTTTGTTTTATTAATTTTAGGTCAATATGATTATATTTTATCTTTAGTTCATAATTTGTCAACTGGATTTTTTAAATTAGTCTTGTTCTTGATTGGTATTTTTACAGGTTTAGTAGGATTTTCAAGAGTTGTTACATTTTTATTTAAGAGATATCCTAATCGAACATTGTTTTCTTTAATTGGTTTAATGCTTGGCTCATTAAGACTAATCATAATGAAAATTCTAGAAACTGCTTTTATTCCAGGTGTATTTTTTGTAATATTTTTTAGTGTTTTACTAGGAGTTATTGCGGTTGTTTTGTTGGAATAGAATTATGTAGAATCGTATTTTTTAATTTCATCAATTCTTTTCTGTATATTTCTTTTGGAAATACTTTAAAGAATGTATTTGCTCTTACTTGATTCATTTTAAGTCTTGCATGGTCTGTTGGACTTCCTCTTGTGATTCCTGCCAGATATGATTTTAAATCTTGGATTTGTACTTCTACAACCATTACGCTTGGTTGGGTTATTAGAAATTCTTTTCTATTTTCGATTTCTCTTCGTATTGATTCATCAGAGATTAATTCTAGAAGTCTATTTAGTTCATCTATTCTTGGACTTGGAAGTGATATGTCATAAATTGCTTTCCATACGAAATATTCTTTGGATGAATATTCGCTTAGTACGTGTTTTCCAAATAAGTGTAAATTGTTTTTTTCTTTTTTTCTTGATGAGGTTCCACCTAAAAATTTTTCAAGGTGAGATATTATTTTTGAAACTTCATCTTGAGTTGTCGTAACAATTCTGACTCCAATTAGATCGTGAATTTGATTTGGGAATTCCAGATTTTTTCGAATCATTTTTTCAAGAAATGATGAGTAATATGGTTCATTATCTCTTTCAATCTTGTTTCTTATTTCAAATTTTAAAATCTTGTTTCCATATTTTGTCTTGAATGGTTCAAGTGTTATGTGTTGAAGAGGATACTCAGTTAAACCAATACTTTTTCTGACTTGACTAGATTCTTTGTGACCTAGCATTGCTTTTGTTTTGTCTTTTTGAATTTGTGTGTGCTCTTTGTCATCTACCCAGAAGAAAACGTTTTCTTCATTTTTTTCTTCTAGACCAAGATTTGATATAAAGAAATTTTTGATTGAATTCATTGCTGAGTTTATATCGTCGTATAAGTATTGTTTTCGTATTCTTGATAACACATCAACAACAGATATTCTTCGTAGAATTTCAAATTTTAATCTTCTTGATTTTGCTTTTTTGTATATATTTAGTAGTGCAATAAATTCGTGTTCGTTTATTATTAATTTATTTTCATACAGAACTTCTTTCATTTCATCTGGAAGCCCTGATACGTTAATCATGTCTTTTATAAAATTTGCAGAATATCTTGACATCATTGAAAATGTTTCAAGACATTTATGATAGTTGCAGCTTTGTGTTATTTGATTGAATTTGATGCTAAGATAAGAACAGATTGCATCTTTTAATTCATTTTCTTTCTTGATTCGTGCAATTCTTTCAAATGTTATTAGTTCTTTGCTGTTTTCAAGTATTTTTGGATCAAAGTATGAATGAATCTTTCTAAATGCTTTGATGTCTTCAGGAATGTCTTTGTAGAAATCGTCAATTAATAGAAGGACACCGATATCTGTATGTGTGAGATTGTTATTTGCATTTAGATATGCATCTATTTTAGTTTTGAAGTTTATAGATTGCATTAAAAATAGCCCCAACTAAACGATTTGTGGCATAAAATAATTAATACTTTTTAAGGTTTTGGGAATTTTTTAGAAAGGTATATAAGGTTTTTGAGTGATTTAATTGATATGCAATTGAAAAAAGTTTACAAGCGATTCGCATACTTTCTTGTATTATTTGGTGGTTTGAACTTAGGTTTTAAAGGATTATTCAAGGCTGATTTAATCAGTAGTCTTTTTGTTTCGTTTCCTTTAATTGCTAGAGCGATATATGTTGTAATTGGAATAGCGACACTTTTTTTGATGTATGAGTCGTTTATTGTAAAGAAGAAATAAGAAAGGTGTTGAGAGTTGATTGATGATGAATTTGTTGTTTTAGATATTGAGACTACTGGTCTTTCTAAAAATTTTCATAGAATCACTGAGATTGCAGCAGTTAAAGTGAAAAATGGTGAAATTATTGGTGAGTATCAAACTTTAGTGAATCCTGAAACTCATATTCCTTCTTTTATTACTAAGTTAACAGGGATTAGTAACGAAATGGTTTCAGATTCTCCTAAAATTGATAGAGTCTTGAATAGTTTTTCAGATTTTTTGGGTTCTAGTGTTATTGTGGCACACAATGCAACATTTGATTATGGTTTTATTGATTATAATTTGCAAAAATATCATGGCAAGAATCTAGAAAATGAAAAAATTTGTACAAGACGACTTGCATCTAGATTACTTCCTGATTTACCAAATAAAAAACTCTCAACAATTGCTGAATCGTTTGGTGTTGTTAACGAAAACGCTCACCGTGCAATGGCTGATGTGAAAGCGACAACAGAAATATTTTTGAGATTTCTTGATTTGCTTCATTCAAAAGGTTGTTCTAATTTATCTGATATAGTTAATTTTCAGAATAAGCCACGTTCTACTTTGAAAAATTAAATATTTTTGTTGGATTTGCGATATTTAGATAATCTTTTGTTTTTAGTATTATTGAATCAGTCAATGATCCTGCGTTGAATGCTATTTTCTCATTTTCTGTAATTGATGTGTCTATGTATAAATTAAAATCTATTACTGGATTTCCAAAAGGAGGGACTGAACCAGGAACTAAATTAGTTAGTTCTTTAAGTTCTTGAGGAGTTGCAAATCTTAAGCTTTTGATGTTTAGTTCTTTTTTTATTTTTTTAGAATCTAGTTGTTTACTAGCTGAAATTATGAATAATTGGAACATATCATCTGTTTTGAGTAAAAGTGCTTTTCCACCAATTGAGATATCTTCTCCACGCTCTCTTGCTGAGTCAATTGATGTAGGAGTTTCTTTATGATGAATTTCTTTGTAGTTTGTATTTTTTAATAATTCTTTGATTTTATGGTAAGTTTCCATTTAATTTAGAATTAGTTTGTTGTTTAAAATTTTTTAGAAAAAAATTGAGAATAAAAGAGTTACCTTCTATATATTCTTGGTCTGTTGTCATAGCTTGGAAGTTGCTTAGTTTCCAATGCTGGTTGAATTGGTTGATAAAATCGGTCGTAACGTCTGATTCCAGTTTTTGATACGTGTTCATATCTAGCGTGTAAGGCTTGTGTAACACTGTCAATTGAGCCAGACAACCCAGTGGTTCCTATTTTAGTTTTTATTTCCATATGCAACACCAAATTTCTTGGAAAACAGAGTTTAGAGTAAGAACTATATAAGGTTTTGGTCTTTTTTAGAAAATAAAGGGCGGACAGCTTTCCGTGGTTCCCGCACACGAGTGCAGTACAACACGAAACGTAGACTTGCTTAACTTCTGTGTTCGGAAAGGGAACAGGTGTTACCAAGCCGCTTTGGCCGTCCTATATGTAATGGTGAAACAGGTCATATATAAAGGTTTCGATTTTAGTTCTTTTTGAACCAAGGAATTAAAATTGGAGTTGTCATTTTATAATTTTTATAATCTGTATTTTTTCCCCATTTTGAATCAGCATATTTTTCAAGTGGTGGAATTCCTGTTATTTTAATTAATAACAGACTTATTACTAAAGGGCTTATTAGACCAATAGACTTGTATTTGAGGTCAAAACTCAAAAAAACAGTAAGATAAATACCTACCCAGCACAATATCTCTCCAAAATAATTAGGATGTCTTGAATAATTCCAGAGTCCTGAGTGGATGAATTTTCCTTTGTTTTTTGTATCTGAATTAAATTTATACTTTTGAAAATCTGCAATTGTTTCAAAAGCGATACCTAAAACCCAGATAAGTATTCCAGCAATGCATAATCTGTTTTCAGTTCTTGTCATAAAAATAATACTTGGAATTAGAATGATCCATACAACAATTGCTTGTAGTAACCAAAATTGTCCAAATTTTATGAAATTATTTCTAATGTCGTCAAATCGTTTATCTTTTGACATTTTTCGGATTCTTATAACTAAAAATATTCCAAGTCTTAGACTCCAAAAAATAACCATGATAAGAAGTATTATTTTTTCTAAATTGAGTTTGTTAGTTAGTGACGCGTATGTTATTATAGCAATGAATGATAGAGAATAGCTAAGATCTGTTAATTTGTCTGTTTTTAGAATGAAAGCAGGAATGAATAATATAATGTTTATTGAGAAGGATATTAATAAGTAAAAAATTACGTCGTTCATATTTTTTGTATGGTATTTATAGTTTATAATGGTTGCTTTTGAAACTATAAGTTGTGACTAAAACAATAAACAAATATAATGAAGTCATAATCTTGGGTTTTAGTATACTAATTTGCACAAAATTTATATATAACCTAGTATACATTTAGTGTATAATCGTGGGGGCTTAGAGGAAACAATATGGTAATACTGTTTGATTTATACAATTTGCCTGAAGATATTTATGAAGTTATCTTTGCAACAACTCAACAGAAGATAGTTGCGAAACTCTTGATAAATGAGATCAAAGACAAAGATGGTGAAATGACTAAAACAGAGATGTCCATGTTCGCAACTGCGCTTCACGAAGGAACACTTGTTACTGAAATAGATGAAGAACCATACATTGGTAAAAAAGTCAAGATTTCATATAATAAGCGACAATTTTACGATAGAATACTAACTCCAATGAAATCCATGGGATTAATTGATTACGATCTTTACAAAAAAACGTACAAGATTTCTGATAAATTTAACAAGTCTCTAATCAAGATTGGTTTAATGTGGGTTAGAGAATTAAGAGAGAAACAATTACTTTAAAATGTCTTTTGCAACAATTGCTAAAATAGAGAAATACCAGTTCTATCTAGATTTAGCTGTGCAAAAAAGCAAGAAAGAGATTGATGATTTTAGAGGCACTGTTAAAGCTAAGGATAATTTGAATAAATCTAAGGATTTGGAATTGAAGCGTCTTGAAGTTATGCGACGAGAATTATCAAAACCGCTTCATAGAATTATGAGAGAATTTCCTTCCATTGATAATTTAACTGAATTCTATAAAGAATTAATCAAGATTGAAATCGGTATTGTTGAATTGAAAAAAGCTCTTGCAACTTTGAAATGGACTGATGATAAATTGACTGAATTTTGTAGGCTTTATTCAGGAAAGATAAAAAAGGCTGAAAAATTAGTTTTAGTCAATGAATATAGACGTGATTATTTAGGCAGGATTTCATCTTTATTCAAACGAAATCGTGAAATATTTGACTTTTTAGATGAGTGTAGAAAAATTTTTATCACGTTTCCTGCAATTAAGGATGGAATTTATTCTGTTGCTATAAGTGGATATCCTAATGTTGGAAAGAGTACTTTGTTATCTAGAGTAACTTCAAGTAAGCCAAAGATTAGTGATTATGCATTTACAACTGTCTCTTTATTAACTGGCTATCATAAAACAGAAACAAGTAAAATTCAATTTATTGATACTCCTGGTACTTTAAACAGGCGAGATGCAGAGAATGCAATTGAACGAATGTCTTACTGTGCAATTAAATATACAAGTGATATGATTGTTTTTGTGTTTGATCCAACACTATATGGATTTGAACAGCAATATGAACTTTTAAAACGCTTAGATGTTTATGGAAAAGATGTTGTAGTTTATGTTAGTAAACTTGATATGTATCCAAAAGAAGTTGCAGAATTAAAACAGCATATTTTAACTGTTAAACCAAAGATTAAAATTTTTGATAACTCTGTTGATTTAATGGATGAAATTAAGAAAAGGGCTATCGAGCTTTTCTAGTTTTTTTTGTAATTTTTGTTCTAATAGTTTTTCGTGTTCTTTTTGTTTTAACTGGTTTAGTATAAATTGTTCTTGTTGGGAAAGGAATTCCAATTCCTGAATTGTTTAATGCTTGGTAGATTAGTATGTTTGCATGATGTTTTGATAAGAATTTGTCTCTGAATGAATCAACCCAATAGTATAGATTGAACTTTAAAGCATAATCTCCCATTTCTTCGAAATATACAAAAGGTTCTGGTTCATCAAGAATATTTGGAATTTGTTTTATTGTTTTTAGAACAACTTCTTCAACTTTTTTAGGATCTGAACCATATTCAACACTGAAATTAATTTTTGCTCTTGTCTTGTTGTTAGGTCTTGCATAATTTTTTATTACACTAGACGCAATTTTACTGTTTGGAATTATTAAAACTTCATTGTCAAATGTCCTAACTCTTGTACTTCGGAATCCAACTTCTATTACGTTTCCAAATTCTCCAGTATCAAGTTTTATTGTATCGTTGTAGTTGTATGCTCTATCGATTACTAGGAAAAAACCACTGAATATGTTTCCAAAGGAATCTTTTAGACCAAAACCAACAATTATACCTACTACTCCTAAACTGGCCATAATTGGACCAATTGCGATGCTCCATTTGTCTAGAATTATTAAGACACCAATTGAAATTATTGTTGCAGATATTATTTTATCTAGCAATGAGAACATTATATTGTCAATTTGTACGTTTCTTTTAATTGACCAAGATTCTTCCCAAAATTTAAGGAAGATTCTAAACATGGTTGAGATTATGTATGATGAGATAAGTATAATTGCACTTTCAGTTATTAAAAGGAGTTTTGTATTTGCGTCAATAATTCTTAATGAGATTATACTGCCAAGTAATACTATTAGAATAATAAAAGGATATTCAGTTTTGTCTAAAAGTTCATCATCTAGGGTGTTAGCTGTTTTTCTAACAAGATTTTGAAAGTATGTCTTTGCGATATATGCTATTGCTTTTGCTAATATCAAGAAGATTACAATATTTATTAGGGCTTGGATATATTTATGCGAGGATATGATTAAACCTAAATTTTCCAGAAATCCAACTATAGCTTCCAAATATACTTTCCCCCTTTTTTTTATAAATAAAGATGATTACTTTTAAAAAGTTTTATCACTTTTTTTTGGTAGTTAATTTGTGTGGTTTTAGCATTCTTTGCTGTTGATATAATAACATCCCAAAAATAAAAAACACGAAACTGATCATGATTGTATAAATAATGACTCTTACGAATGCATCTTTAAATATAATTTCAGGAAATAAACGTATCATTAGGTCTGTTTTTGGATTCATTAACCACAAATTATTGTTGAATGCGAGTTTGTGGAATTGCAAGAAAAACATTTCAAAGTTTTTAGCCAATATTGTTAATATGATGATTATGACACCATCGACAATAAATGTTAGTATGTATGGTTTGTAAATGTGTAACATGTTTTTTCTGTACCATAAAAAGACAAGCCCAATAGATACTGGAAACAGAATAAAAATTGTTATCTTGATTCCTTGGAAAATATTCTTTACATCTTTTGAATGTATTTTCTCTTTTTCGTTAAAAAAAGTATTATCTAAATTATTTTTTTTTCCTGTGAGATAATCTAATAAATTCAGTGCATTATTGTTTATTTCAAATTTAGAATAATTTGTATCATTGAAGTTATCGTAGATATTATATTTTTCAAATTCTGAAGTCATGAATGACTTGCTTTGAGAAATAGTGTAAATAGAAATCAAAAAAATTAGAGTTCCTAATAGTATTGCAGTTATTACTGTTTTTGTTTTATTCAGTTGCATAGTAGGTAAAGCTCTTCTAGACTTTTTTCACCTAGATATTTTCTTCCATTTATTTCCCAAGTTGGATATGCATTGATTTCTTCAGTCTTACAAAGTTCTTCATTTGTTGAACATTCTATGACATTTAATAGTCTTAAATCATCTTTAAACAATGCTTTTTGGGCTTTGCAGTGCGAACAAGTTATATGTGCATATAATTTTGCATCTGCGTTATTTAAGCAATATACAACTTGAGTTGTTGTTAAATTGTTTAGTCTTTGAGAAGAAATAGTTAAAACTACACCTATAATGAATACAATAATTATTGTTGGTGCAATCCAGTTGTGTTGTTTTTGTTTCATTTTAAAAATAAAAATTTAAAAAAATTTAGCAGGATCCTCCTGCTGGTGCACCTTGTGTGTCTGTACTTAGTGTGTTTGAACAACCACTTAGATTTGGATTTGCTGCACAATAATTTGTTTTTATTGTTTCAGAATCAATTCCACTAAATGTTTTAATGTTGTTTACAAGCCAAGTTGGACTTGCACCGATATTTAGGCTTTGTGCAACTTTAAGATCTTCAGATAATAGTTTTTTACCTTCAGTTCCAGTCGAACATGATTCGATTGTTGCTTGATCTAGACCTTCAACACAACTTTTCCAATCACCTGCAATATCTGCATTTCTGCACCAAATATAATCCATAAATGTGTCAAAACCTAGTTTTTCTTTAACACATAATTGTCTTATATTTTCTTCAACTTCGCCTTGTCCGTGAAGTGAATTAAATGAACCGTCTGCGTTTTCAGATGCGATGTAGTGAACATCAAACTTGATATCATTACCAAAGTTATCTAAAACTTGTTTCATTGCATTAAGTCCTCTAATTCCGTATGGACATTGACTCATTACAAAAACTTGAAGTTCTTTTTCAGTTTTTTCACGACAGATTAGTTGGCTTGAACATTCATCATCTTCGCAGTCGATTAGGCCATCTTGATCCCTATCATCTTTGTTGTTATCACAAATTTCAACTTTTGGATTATAACTTGCTGCCATTGCTGCAGGAATTATAAAATAATAATTGCCTGATTTTTGGAAAGCTGATTGAAATTGAGCTCCTGCAAGTTTCCATGCTTGAGTTTCTTCAATTTTAAGGTCGAAAACAAATGTTGGTAGAGTAGTAATTCCTAATTTTTCCATTAGCTCTTTTCCACCATTGTCATAATCAACAACTCTAGTTGATAAACCTTTGAAGTATCCTTCTTTTAGAATTCCTGCTAATTCATTTGCTGAATCAGTACAATCTGCACATAAAGAATCTGTTAGAATTATTGCTTCTAATTTAACAGGATCTTTGTATTCGCAGTATGCATCTTTTTCATTTGGATTTACACAGCTTCCTATTTTGTCTGCTTGTTCAGTACAATCATAATCTGCAGAACATACTGGAATTCCTTCACATTCTGGTACATCTCCAATTACAGAACATATAGCTCTTTCGAAGTCTGTTGTTGCTCTTCCGCTTTGGTATAGTTGTCCATCAATGTAAATTGTAGGACTTCCCATTGCTTGAGCTTGAGCAGCTTTTTCTGCGCTTGCAGATAATAATGCTTTTCCTTCATCACTTGATGCACATTCTTTTACTTTTTCAGTGTCAATTCCTGTTTTTTGTGCACATGCATCAAAGTTTGTTGGGATATTTGTATACTGTTCATTCATACAAGTGAATAGATCTAAATATTTTGTTGGTTCGTATTTTATTGCACAAAGTTCTAAAATATTTCCTTCAACTTCAGTTTGACCGTGAAGTGAATTAAATGAACCATCAGCATTTTCAGTTGCAATATAATCAACTTTGAAGTCAACATATTGTTCTAGTTCTTTGATTGCTGGTGCGATTGCGTCAACTACTTGAACTCCATATGGACATTTACTCATGATATAGAATTGAACTTCTGCTTTATCGCCAGTATATTCTTTAGTTTCTTGTTTTGCTGGAGATAATATATTGGTTATTTCAGTAAGTTTTCCTGCTAATTCAGAGTCTTGAGATAATACTCCTTTGATGTCGCTTATTTTTTTACCATATCCAGTAAATCCTTGTGTGAATATTGCCGCAATTAATAGTATTGCTAAAATTCCACTTAGTACTTGGTAGAATAAGACTTCATTGCCTTTTTTTTTGTTGTGTTTTTCAGAAGTTTTATGTTCTGCTTTATGTTCTTTATGATCACTTTTGTGCTCATGTTCTTTTTTGTGCTCTTTACTTTCGGTATGAGCATGTTTTACTTCAGAATTGTCTTTCTTTTCTTCAGACAAGATAACCACCTCTACTTGTTAATATGATAGACTCGCCCCCACGGCTAACATTTTAGTGTTTGTTAATTCTATTTAAATGTTTTCATTATTAAGTTGTGTTTGAAAATCGAACAATTTCCCGTTTTCGGAAATGATTATTTGAAAATTATTTTCTCTTTTTAAAAAGGGCGACAAGAATTTTTCTTCAAGTATGTTATGTCCTGCTAACAATAGATTAAAAGACGGTAGTATTATTATCTTTTCTTTTATCAAGAATGTTTTATATTCTTCTGATCTTGTTTTGTTTTCAAGTTTAACTGCTGGATGTTCATGACCGATAATTAGTGTTTTATTCGTATCGTAATATTTATCACCATGAGTTATGAAGAAATTTGATGTTTCGTAGTAATCTAGTATTTTTGTGTCTTTTATTATGTGATTTAGCATAATGTCGTGGTTTCCTTTAATTATAATGAGTTCTTTGGCGATTTCTTTTTTTATTAGGTTGATTATTTTTTCAGCAGCTTGAGTTACTTTGTTATCAAGTTTAGAGAATTCATGGAAAAAATCTCCATTGATTATGAATATATCCAATTTTTTTTTATTAGTTTCTTTTAGTTCTTTTATTATGTCATTGACTTGATTATCTATTATGTGGATTCCTTTTTTGTTTAGAAGTCTGATATAACCTATGTGAGTATCTGCGATTATTCCTATTGTCTTGCTATCATCTTTTAGAAATAATTGAAGTCTGTCTAAGTATATCTTTGAATTTATCTTTATCATTTTTTACTATATTTTGTCGCAATGTAGTTTATTATGATTCCATATACAATTCCTGCAAAAAAATCAGGTGTATCTTTAAATGCTGTTGCAATGTAGAAAGAACTACTCATGATAAATCCTAAAATTGTGCCCTTGAATTTAAAATTTTTATGAGCTAAGCCAATCACTAATCCTATTAACACTCGATTTATCCATGTTGCAAGAATAAATATTTCATTCCCTTTGAATCCTGATCTGAAACTTATTCCAATTATACAAAAGATTCCTAATAACGCTCCTGTTATTAAGGACAAAGTTATTCTATTCAGTTTCATTGTGTTTCTTGAATGCTTCTTTTACAAGTGTTCTTATCGGTTCTTCTAAATCATTTATATTTTCTTTTGAAATCCATTTGTAATCGTTAATTTCATCTTTTTGAATTCTTAGATTATCTGTGTTGTTTGTTTTGCATAGAAAATCGTAGTTTATTTTGTTTTTTTGTGTGAATATGTAAAATGGTTTTGGTTGAATTTGAACGTCTTTACTGATTTCTTTGAAATAGTTGTAGTATTCAAGAAATTCTACATCTAAATTAACTTCTTCTTTTACTTCTCTAATTACTGTGTCTTTTGGAGTTTCATTATCCTCTGAATGTCCACCGACAGGAAGCCATCTACCTAGTTTTTTGTGATTGATTAAGAGAAGTTTATCGTTATAAAAAATAAATGCGGTTGCAGTTGTCTTCATAAACTTGTTTTATTCTTTTAGTTTAAATTATTTATGTAATCAAAATGCCACCATTCGTATTCATTTTGCTTGAATCCGTGTTTTTCCATTGCTGATTTTAGAAGGTTTCGGTTTTTTATTTTATTTTCTGGTAAGTTGTTATAATTGGGATTTGCTTTTTCATTGAATTCATCAAAATCTGTTGGCATTTCTTGGTTGCTTAGTGTTACGTCTACTGCTATTCCTTGTGAATGATTTGAGAATTCGCTAACAAAGTTCGGATCATTTATTATGGATTTTAATATTTCTTGGACTTCTATGGGCCTATATGCATCCCAAATTTTTAGAGTCATGTTGTTTTTTTCTAGATCTTGTTGGACTTTGTCTAGCGCTAGTGCTACATCTTGTCTTAGTAAGCAATCATTTGATTTGTAGAGAACTTGATTTGTGAAATTGTTTTTACTTGCGTATCTTAAATCAATTACTATGTTTTTGTTGATTTCTGTAATGTTGACTAACTGCATTATGATTTTGTTGTGTTGGATGGTTTATAAAATTTATTTTTCCAAAAACTTTTTAAAACAATCAGTTACAAAACAGATATGAAAATTTACTATTATTTATTTTCAATATTGAAAAATGATTACAACAATTGAACATCCAAACACAAAAGAAGAACTTGATAATATATTGAATCCTTTGGTAAAGAAGTGGTTCTACTCTCGATTTAGTTCGTACTCTTTGCCACAGTTGTTTGGTGTTATGAAGATTCATTCGCGTGAGAATGTTTTGGTTAGTGCACCAACTGGAGCTACAAAAAGTCTTACTTCATTTATGTCTGTATTAAATGAGCTGGTTGATTCTTCTATTCAAAATGTTCTAGAAAAGAAGATATATTGTGTTTATGTCTCGCCGTTAAAATCATTGAATAATGATGTAGAAAGAAATTTGTCGAAACCTTTGGAAGAAATGAATGCTTTGTATGGTAAAGATTTGGGAATTCGTGTCATGGTTCGTACTGGCGATACAACAACAAAAGAAAAGAGTTATATGTTAAAAAATCCACCTCATATCTTGATTACAACTCCTGAAAGCCTGTCTATTATGCTTGCATCAAAAAAATTCAAAGAAAATTTTTCTAATGTTGAGTGGGTAATTGTTGATGAGATTCATTCTTTTGCTGAGAATAAACGTGGTGTTAGTCTATCATTGTCTTTGGAATTTTTACAAAAAATTTCTCCTGGTATTTGTCGTGTTGGGTTGTCTGCAACGGTAAGCCCTATTGAAGAGGTTGCTAAGTTTTTAGTTGGAACTAACCGAGATTGTAAGATTGTTGATGTCAATTATATTAAAGGAAAAGATATTGATGTTTTAACTCCTGTTGATGATTTCTTGAAGTATGATTATGATTTTATTGATAGAAAACTTTATGCGTTGATTGATAAGTTAATTCAAGAGCATAAAACTACTTTAATTTTTACAAATACTAGATCTGCAACTGAAAAGGTCGTGAATCATTTAGTTGAAAAATTTCCGGGTAATTATTCAATTTTAGAGGATGGAAAAAGAATTGGTGCACATCACAGTTCATTATCTAAAGAACATCGTTTAGAAATTGAACA
This sequence comes from Candidatus Woesearchaeota archaeon, assembly GCA_016938695.1. GTDB lineage: Archaea > Nanobdellota > Nanobdellia > Woesearchaeales > JAFGUC01 > JAFGUC01. Next base: position 350,226 of record JAFGUC010000006.1, read on the forward strand.
AGGTTTACGTGAAGGTAAACTTAAATGTGTTGTTTGTTCTACGTCACTTGAACTTGGAATTGATATTGGTTATATTGATTTAGTAATTTTACTAGGCAGTCCTAAAAGTGTTGCACGAGGATTGCAAAGGATTGGACGTGCAGGACACCAATTAAAAAGTGTAACTAAGGGCAGAATTGTTGTTCTTGATCGTGATGATTTAGTTGAATGTGCTATTTTATTGAAGAATTCTCTTGAGACCAAAATTGACAGAATTCATATTCCTCGTAATAGTTTAGATGTATTAGCACAAGCTGTTATTGGTTCTACTTTTGTTTTTAGCGATATTGTAGTTAAGGATTTATTTGATATGGTTAAAGAGTCATATTGTTACTCTGGTTTGAAATATGAAGATTTCTTTGAGATAATTGAGTATCTTTCTGGAGAATATATTGAATTGGAAAAGAGACATTTTTATGCGAAGATAAGGTTTGATAAAGAAACACGAATGATTATGCCTAAAGGAAAGTTGGGACGGGTTTTGTATATGACTAATGCTGGTACTATTCCAGATTCTAGTGGTGTTAGTGTTAAAATTGGAGAAAATGTTTTAGGTGTTGTTGAAGAGGCATTTGCTGAAAATTTACGTGCTGGTGATATTTTTGTTCTTGGCGGAAGTTGTTATCGATTTAAGTTTACACGTGGACAAACTATGCAAGTTGCTGCAGCTGACGGTCGAAAGCCAACGGTTCCAAATTGGTTTTCACAGATGCTCCCGTTAAGTTTTGATTTGGCTTTAGATATTGGTCGATTTAGACGTCTTGTTTCGGAGAAAATTAACGATTCTGATGTTGTTGATTTCATTAGAACGTATACTGGTGTTTCAAAAGAATCTGCTTTGGCAATTTTTCAATATTTTGCAGTTCAAGCAGAATATGCGCTAATTCCAAGTGACAGAGAAATTCTAATCGAAGAATATTACGATTCTGATTTTGATAAACACTATTTTGTTTTTCACGCATTATTTGGTCGGCGTGTGTTGGATTGTTTATCGCGTGCAGTTGCTTTTGCAATTGGAAGAAAGACACACAATGATGTAGAAATTGGATTAAATGATAATGGATTTTATGTTGCAATTGATGGATCTATATCTTTACATGAGGTTAAATCACTTTTTATGTATTTGGCTACTGAGAATTTATACGATGTAATGAAGAATGCAATTGAATCAACTGAGATTTTGGCTCGTCGTTTTAGGCATTGTGCCAGTCGCTCTTTTTTGATTCTACGAAACTATATGGGTAATTCAAAAAATGTTGGTCGACAACAAGTTTCAAGTAAATTAATCTATAATGCAGTTAGGTCTATTAATGAGAATTTTGTAATAATTAAAGAAGCACGTCGTGAGGTTTTAGAAGATGTCATGGATGTAGAAAATGCTACTAAAGTTTTACAAGCGGTTAAGGATAACAAGATTAAGGTTTTAACTATTACTACACAGGTTCCATCACCCTTTGCAACTAATTTAGTTTTGCAAGGTTTTAGTGATGTGTTGAAGGCTTCTGATAGACTAGAATTTTTGAAAAATATGCATAATATGGTTCTTGCAAAGATATCGTTAAAACCTAAGACTAATACTTCTAAATTTAGTTATGATGAATTTTGGACAAGAAAAGAAGAAGATTTGGGTATTAAAGAATTTGAGAATATTGAAAAAATACGTCGAGAGTTTAAGGAATATGCAGAAACTCATGATGTCGATTTATTGTTTGTTAAGGATATGAATAAAATTTTTGTAGGGGATTATCATAAAGTCCGGACAAAGACATATGATTTTCTAGAGAGTTTATTGAGTGAGGATATTTCTGAGTCTTTGAAAAAATTTGTAAATGTTGCTTTGATAGAGATTTCTAAAGTCAACGAAGAAATAGTTAAGTAGATAATTCATAATTTTTATAAGTACAATATGATAATCTTTTCTTAATGGCATATTTTTCATACTCAAAACTTGGAACATTTAAGCAATGTAAGTATAAATTTAAGTTGCAATACATTGAAAAGGTTGAAGTTGACATTCAAACTACAATTGAGATGTATATGGGCCAAATGGTTCATTTTGCATTACAAAAATTGTATGAAAGTGTGAATTCTGGAAATGTTTTGACTCGTGAATTATTATTATCGTTGTATGACAAGGAATGGTTTTCTAATTGGAAAGGTAATGTCTTAATTGTTAATAGGAATTATGTTATGGAAGATTATTTGCTTAAAGGACGTAAGTTTATTTCTGAATATTACGAGCATTATAAACCATTTAACCAATTTAAGACAATTGGTCTAGAGACTAGTGATTTTTTGACTCTTCAAAACGGAGATAAGTATTCTGTCAGAATTGATCGACTTGCAAAGGATTCTGATGGTAATTATTATGTGTGTGATTATAAAACAAATAATTCACTTAAATCTCAAGATGAATTAGATTCTGATGAACAACTTGCAATGTATTCATTATGGGTCCATAATAAATTTGATGATTGTAAATCAGTAAAATTAATTTGGTATTTTTTAGCGCACGATACTGAAATGATTTCCGAGAGAAGTACTGAACAACTTAATAAGTTACATGATGATGTTGTTTCGTTAATTTCAGAGGTTAAAAGTTGTAAAGATTTTCCAACTAATCCTTCAAAATTATGTGATTGGTGTATTTACAAAGGAATGTGTCCTGCTTTTGGATTAAAGCAAAGTACGTTGTTTGATTTTTGAAATGATAATTACAAAACAATTTTCGGATTATAGTAAATTAAATGACTTTAGTTTAGATTATGAATTATCTATTCAAGCAAAAATGTTTTTTAAGTTTGTTGAGATTAATTCTTTTGTTAATTTTGATTTGATATTTTATGTCGAAGATAAAAAGATACTGGGTGCTGTACTTTTTGTTGGAAATCTTTTAGCAAATATTTTTATTGATAGAAGCTTAGAAGGGAAAGGTATTGGTGGTCTTTTGATGAAAGAATTATTTACTTTGGCTACTTCTAAAAAATTAGTTAGTATTACTACAAAAGTTATGCCTCATACTGTTAAATTCTATGAGAAAAATGGTTTTGAAAAAATATCAGATGAAAAAACATCAGGAAATATATTACTAAACCAAGTTACTTTAGTTAAGAAGGTATTGTGAAATGATTAATGAATTAATGTGGTTGGTTCTTTTATTGACTTGTTTTGGAGGAGTTATTTTATCGTACAAATTTTTTGGTAAAATCGGTCTTTTTGCTTGGGTTGCAATTGCTGTTATTTTAGCAAACATTCAAGTCATGAAAACAGTTGCATTATTTGGTTTTGTTACAGCACTTGGAAATATTTTGTATGGTTCTTTATTTTTGGTTAATGATATCTTGAGTGAGAAGTATGGTGAGAAGTGTGCTAGAAAAGCTGTATGGGTTGGTTTTTTTGTTTTAATTATAACGACAATTGTTATGCAGATTTGCTTGTTGTTTGTTCCTCATGAATCAGATATGTTGAGTCCATCTTTACAACAAATTTTTGGAATCCTACCTAGAATTACTTTTGCATCTTTAACTGCGTATTTAATATCATCTAATATTAATGTGTGGATTTTTTCAAGAATAAAAAAAATCACTAAAGGAAAAAAGCTTTGGCTTAGGAATAATGTTTCGACTTTATTGTCACAATTTGTTGATAATGTAATTTTTACTTTGTTAGCTTTTGTTGGTGTTTTTGATTGGAGTATTATTATTTCAATATTTGTTACTTCTTACGTTTTGAAGTTTATTGTATCAATTCTTGATACTCCTTTTTTATATTTAGCTAAGAAAATAAAAATTAAGGATGATTAAACCATTTATCTTTTAATTTTTTGAATGAATCGTTTTTAATTGACTCTCTTATTTCTTTCATTAATTCTAGCATAAAATGGATGTTGTGAATTGCTGCTAATCTAAAATATACTATTTCATTTACTTTGTATAGATGTCTTAGATATGCACGTGAATATCTTTTGCATGTTGAACAAGTGCATAGAGGATCAATTGGTCTAGGGTCTTCTTTAAACTCTGCACGTTTTAAGTGAAGCCTGAATTTATTTTGCAAATTTCCACCTGACTCGGGATTTAGATATAATGAGCCTCTCCTACCAATTCGTGTTGGCATAACACAATCGAATGTATCAATTCCTCTATGTACGCATTCAAAAATATCTTCAATTTCTCCAATTCCTAAAAGGTGCCTAGGTCTTTTGTCTAGTAATGGAATTGTCCAATCGAGAATTTTATGCATATCTGCTTTGCTTTTTCCTAATGATCCACCAATTGCGATTCCATCAAAAGGTAATGAATTGATGTATTTGGCACTTTCTAACCTTAAATCTTCAAACCATCCTCCCTGAATGATTCCATATAGTGCTTGGTTTTTATCATGAAATTCTAGTGATTCTTTTGCCCAAACATGTGTTCGTTTCATTGCAAGTTTTGTATAGTTGTAGTCGTTTAATGGAGAAGTACATTCGTCAAATGCCATTATTATATCGGAACCGAGATTACTTTGAATTTCCATTGATTTTTTTGGATTCATGAAATGGCTTGTTCCGTCGTATATTGATTTGAAATTTACACCTTCATCAGTTATATGTGCAAATTTTTCTTCTGGGACTTCGGATCTTTTTTCACCTGTAAAAATAGTACCAAGTTTGTTTATGTTGTGTTCACGTGCAAATCCAAGTGAGAAGGCTTGGAATCCTCCAGAATCAGTAAAAATTGGTCGATTGAAACTCATGAATTTGTGAAGATTTCCGAGTTTTTTTATTGTTTCATCTCCAGGTTTTAGATGTAAATGATAAGTATTTGCTAAGGTGCATTCACTTTCTAAATCGTCTAAATCTCTTGAATCTAAAGATCTAACTGTTGCAAGTGTTCCAACAGGAACAAAGTAAGGAGTGTTAATGTCGCCATGCCTTGTGTGAATTATTCCAATTCTTGCTTTACTGTTTTTATCTTCTTTTAATATTTCAAAACTGAAGTCTGTCATATTTTGAATAAAAATTTGGAAATCTTTATAAATATTGTTGTTACTCTTTAGAAGTTAAAATGACTGTTTACAAGGGACTTTTACCGATTGTTGAAAAACAAGATGTTGCTTGTTTATTTGATTGTGGTGAAGATATATACGATGGATTAGATAGGTTGCATACTTTAAGTATTGATGCTGCTGAGGCTGTCGATGAGTTCTGTAGTCGTTTTGGACATTATACTAAGGCATTAGAAGCTTCTGTTGTTGTGTATGATTTATTATCATATAAAGGCGTTTTACCAATTGTTGTTGATTCTACAGTTAGAGCATTGGATACTGATGTTGATTGTTTTAACACTTTAGGGGATTTTGCAGATTCAATTCTTTATAGATTAAAAGAAGACAATGTTGGAATTTATGAGTTATTAGCTAACAAAGGATTGGAAGAAAAAATTGCAGGAACTTACACATATAGATTATTTGAATTGCAAAAAGAGGGTGATCTTTGTGTTGTTCCTAGAATTCCTTTTGAGCGATATTCACAGACAGGATATTTTAGACATCAATTGAATATTGCTCTTACAACTGAAAATTATGAAGAAGCTTGCGTATTAAGAGACGTAATTAATAGTTATGCTGACGAGAAATTACAGCCATGGGAATTGATTTCTAGTGATGATCTTACAAGAAGAATGCAGGCAAGTGGTTTGAAACCATTTAGTTTTTCGCCAATTCATTATCCAACAACTTGGGTCTTAAAGAAGAAACTAGCATTTGAGGTATTAGGTGAAAATTATGAAACTGCTGCTGAAACGCGGTACACGATTCATAAACTTATGGCTTCTAATAATACTCGGGACTTCTAAATATTGCAAGAGCGGATTTTATTGCTTCTCGGAATTCTCCATCTCTGGTTAGTAGATTCTTTGTTAGAATTCCACCAGTTCCAACGGTTTGTCTAATAGTATCGTCTTTTGCAAGTTCGTGAATAATTGGGCCAAGTTCTTCGCCGTTGTTTATTCTTTCTTCAATTTGTTTAGGAATTAGGATATGTCCACTTGAACCAATTCCAGTTGTTCCACTTTTATCAATTATTGCAACCCAACCAGATAAAAACATACCATGTTTATTGGTATTTACTGTTCCTTCTAAGCCAATTCCAAAATCTGCATCTGATACTTTGATTGCTTCTTTTGCTCTGTTGATTGCTCCAGTAATTGCTTCGTTGTCTGAAAGTGGTTGTTCTCTTATTTTTGAATCGGTTTTCAATGGAATGTATTCTACATTTTCGTATAATTTATCGAATACATCTTTAACGGCTTTGTTTTTAGCTTGATTTTCTGAACCTATTGCGATTTTCATACGTTTAAGATTTTAGTAAGGGTATAAAAAGTTTTTCTTAAATAACATAAAATATAAAAACCATCTTCGTTTAATGTTATTAAAAGAGGTGAATTAAGGTTTCTAGAACTGTCAAGATTAATGACTCTGTATTTGGTGTTGGTGTAGTTGATTTAGTTAAAAAGAACTTTGATGAGTTGATGCCTTTACCTGATGGTACTAGTTATAATTCTTATTTAATTAAGGGATCTGAAAAAACAATCTTGATTGACACTTGTGAATTTGATTTTAAGGAAGAGTTGCTGGATAATATAAAATCTCTTGGTGTTGATAAAATTGATTACGTTATTTCAAACCATGCTGAACAAGATCATAGTGGCTCTTTAAATTTTATTTTGGGAAATTTTCCTAATGCAAAAGTTGTTTGTAATGAAAAGGCAAAAAAAGTTTTACAGAATGAATTTGAATTTAGTGATGATGTTTTTCTGATAATCTCAGATGGTGAAACTTTAAGTCTTGGTGATAAAACTTTAGAATTTATTTTTGCGGAGTGGGTTCATTGGCCTGAGACAATGTTTACTTATTTACGTGAAGACAAGATTTTATTTCCTTGCGATTTTTTTGGTGCTCATTTAGCAAATAATGATTTTGTGACAGGTTTTGATGAAATATCTCATCCTGCAAAAAGATATTATGCTGAAATAATGATGCCTTTTTCATCATTTGTGAAAAAGCATTTACTTAAGCTTGAGAATTATTCTATTAATGTAATCGCACCAAGTCATGGACCAATATATTCTGAACCAGAAATGATTATTAATTTGTATAAGGAATGGACATCTGAAAAATATTCTAATGTTGTTGTCATGCCGTACATTACTATGCATGGTGATGTTCCTAAGATGATTTCTTATTTAGCAGAAAAATTAAAGAGTAAAGATTTTGATGTCAAATTGTATGATTTGTCTGATTCTGATGTTGGTGACATTGCAATGAATTTAATTAATTCATACGCATTAGTATGTGGTTCTCCGTCGTACTTGGGTGGAATGCATCCTAAACTTGCATCATTATTGTATTTAATTAAAGGATTTAAACCTACTTTTAAGTATACTGCTTTGATTAATTCTTTTTATTGGGGGAGTGGAATTGTTGAAGAATTTAAAACTGCAACTGCAGGATTAAATGCGAAATATATTGATTCTGTATTGATTCAAGGTAAACTTAATGATGATGGAAAAAAATTATTAGATGTTCTTGCTGAAAAATTAATGGATGAGGAAAAAATGGATACTGTAAATGTTTCAAATTTTGTGGATTATAAAAATAATATTCAAAAGAAATTAGAACTTAAAGATGATGTATCAATTGTTCTTTGTGGTGAAGCAGGACAAGGAATTCAAACAATCCAACAGATGCTTACTCACTTACTTAGGTTAGATGGTTATAATGTTTTTACAACAAAAGAATATATGTCTAGAGTCCGGGGAGGATCTAACTCTACTGAGATTCGTGTTACAAGTAAGAAAAGTCGCGGATTTGTGAATAAGATTGATATTTTAATTCCCTTAGATGAAAAGGCTGTTGAACATTTGCAATCGCGAATATCTGAAGACACAATTATAATTGGCAACAGGGATATTGTTCCTGAAAAATATTCTTTAATTGACATTCCTTTTGTAAAAATTGCAACTCAAATTGGAAACAAGATTTATGCTAATACGATTTCTGTTGCAACTATTCTATCATTATTTAATGTAAGTTCTGTTAATCTTGAGAATTATTTGAGAACTAGATTTGATAAAAAAGGCGAAGATGTCATTAATAATAATTTACTTGCCGCTAAAAAAGGATTTGAATTAGGTAAAAAAATAATCTTGGATGGAATTAGTATTAATGTTGCTAAATCAGATGATTCTAGAAATGATATTTTTTTATGTGGAACTGATGCTGTTGGTTTAGGAGCAATTGCTGGAGGCTGTAATTTTGTTTCAAGTTATCCTATGTCTCCGTCGACAGGAGTTCTTGTTTTTTTATCTGGTCAATCTAATGATTTTAAGATAAATGTTGAACAAGCTGAAGATGAGATTTGTGCAGTTAACATGGGTCTTGGTGCATCGTACTCGGGTGCAAGATCTTTAGTTACAACTTCAGGTGGTGGATTTGCGTTAATGGGTGAAGGAGTAAGTTTATCTGGCATGATAGAAACACCAATTGTATTTCACATTGCTCAACGACCAGGTCCTGCAACTGGTTTACCAACTAGAACTGGTCAAGAAGACCTGAATTTGGTTTTGTATGCGGGTCACGGTGAATTTCCTAGAATGATTTTTGCACCAGGAACATTGGATGATGGATATTTTTTGACGGCGCATGCATTTAATATGGCTGATAAATATCAAATTCCTGCATTTGTTTTAACAGACGAATACTATGTAGATACATATTACAATTGTGAAAAATTTGATGTAAATAAAATTAAAGCTCAAAAGAATATTGTTGAAACTGATGTGGACTATAAACGTTATTCATATTCTGAAACTGGAATAAGTCCTCGTGGTGTTCCTGGTAACGGAACAGGTCTAGTTTGTGCTGATAGTGATGAACACGATGAAACTGGACACGTTACTGAAGATTCTAATGTAAGAATAAAGATGCAACAAAAACGTCTCAAGAAAGGAGATGTCATGATGCAAGATGTATTGCTACCAAAAATTGTGGGAAATAATGATGATTATGATGTTGCAATTATCTCTTGGGGTTCAACATTTGAAACAGTAAAAGAGGCTGTTGAGAAAATAAATGAAGAAGGTAAACAAGTTTGTTTATTTCATTTTGTTCAGTTATATCCTTTGTATTCGAAGATTAATGATATATTTGAAAAAGCTACTAAAACAATTATTATTGAAGGAAATTCGACATCACAATTTTCACGTTTGATAAGACAAGAAACTGGTTTTTTGATTCCTGAAAAAATATTGAAGTATGATGGATTTCAGTTTACTGTTGAAGAAGTATATTCTGAAATTTTAAAGAGGATCTAAAATGACTAATAAATTTGATATGGGAAATATTGATATTGCTTGGTGTCCTGGTTGTGGTGATTTTGGAATATTGGCAACATTAAAGGAAGTTTTTTCAGAGTTAAATTATGATCCTAAAGATGTTGTTCTAGTTTCAGGTATTGGTCAAGCTGCAAAAACTCCACAATATGTCAAATCAAATTTTTTTAATGGTTTACATGGTAGAGCTTTACCTCCTGCAACAGGAATATCTTTATCGAATCCTAATTTGAAAGTAATTGTTACAAGTGGTGACGGTGATATGTATGGAGAAGGGGGAAATCATTTCATTCACGCAATCCGACGTAATCCAAATATTACAGTCTTTGTCTATAATAATATGATTTATGGATTGACAAAAGGTCAAGCATCACCAACAAGTCTTGTTGGAATGAAAACACCTGTACAAGTTAATGGTGTCTTTTTAGAACCATTTAATCCGTTGGCAGTTGCAATCAGTTTAGATGCTTCTTTTGTCGCTCGAACATCTATAACTGACATTGAACACAGCAAAGAAATTTTCAAGAAGGCATTGGAGCACAAGGGATTTTCATTGGTTGACATTTTTCAGCCATGTGTTAGTTTTAATAAATTAAATACATATGAATGGTTTAGAGATAACACTTATTATCTTAATTCAAATCACGACGTGCATGATAGAAATTTAGCTTTTTCTAAAGCTACAGAAACAATTGAGCATGGTAAATTGCCTTTAGGGATTTTTTATATTTCAAAAGAAAAGAAAACAATTAATGAATTTGTAATTGGCAATACTAAGGATTCTACTCCATTGTATAATCATGAAGTTGATTATGATAAACTTGATAAGTTACTTGATAGTAAAATTGAACGTGAGATTATTACAAATTCTGTTGTTGATGATAATGAATTTGTTGCGAAAATTGTTGAACAATGGAATGAAACTCATAATGTCAAATCTTTTGTTTTGGCTGTAAGTAATTTTTCTTTTAAATCTGGTCAACATATTAGTGTTGGTTTTAAAGATGGAAGAAAAATAAATGGAAAAGACAAAATTCCTTTGAGTATTTCTAATCCACCAACTGATAAAGATAAAATAATTATTACATTTAAAGAGGTTGGCTTGTTTACAAGTGAATTGGCTAAATGTAAAATTGGTGATGAATTAATTATTAGTAAACCGTTTGGAAATACTTTTATTGTCGATGATAAAACTGCAGATGACTTCATAATATTGTCTGGCGGAACTGGTATTACTCCTTTTATGAGTGGTATTAGATTTTTGCTAGCTAAAAACATGAAAAATAATGTAATTTTGTTTGATGGTAATTTGACAGAGAATGATATTATTTTTAGAGATGAATTAGGCAGAATAAATAATGAACGTGACAATGTTAAAATTGTGCACGTTTTATCAAATGCAACATCTGAATGTGGTATTGGTGAAAAAGGTTTTATCACTAAGGATTTAATATTAAAATATGCTAATGATTTATCAAAATACAAATGGATGATTTGTGGTCCGCCTGTTATGATTAAAGCAATGCAATCTGTTCTTATTGAATTAAATATTCCTAAAGAAAAGATTCTTGTCGAGGAATGGAATCAAACTTGTGAACCCGCAAAAAAATTAGGTGATAATATGGAGAATGCAATTTTATCAAATGGTACTAAAGAAGTTGAATTAAGTCCTGGTCCAATAATTAAAGCTGCTGAAGAATTAGGAGTTCCTTTTTTATGCAGACAAGGTGTTTGTGGAACTTGTAAGATAACTATTGAAGAAGGAATGGAAAACTTAGAAGAGTTAACAGAAAAAGAAAAAGCAATGAACCTTGCTCCTAATCAAAGACTTAGTTGTCAAGCAAAAATCAAAGGTGGAAAGGTTAGGATTAGTTTTTAGATTATGCTATTCCAACCGTTATCATGTATTATTACATGATCTAATACTTTGATTTGAAGTAGGTTTCCTGCTTTTACGATTTCTTGAGTTGTGGTTATGTCTTCAGTTGATGGCTCGCCTGAGTTTGAGGGATGATTATGTACTAAAATTATTGAATTGGCTGATTCTTTTATTGCATTTTTGAAAACTTCGCGTGGATGAACAACGGACATATTAAGTGTCCCTATTGAAACAAGGTCTTTTTTAATAATCTCGTTTCTGGAGTTTAGTAATAATGTATAAAAGTATTCCTTTTTCTTGCCTAATAAATCGTCTTTGAAGTAATTGTAAACATCTTTTGCTGAACAAATTATTTTTGGTTGATCTTCTTTTTTTTGTGTTCTTTTTAGAATTTCAAAAATACATTTTAATTTGATTGCTTTAATTTTTCCAATTCCTTTTATTTTAGTTAATTCGTAAATAGTTGCATTTTTTATTTTTTCTAAGCCAATTGTTTTTATTATTTCGTTACTTGTTTCGATTGCATTAATTTCTTTTGACCCTGTTCCAATAATTATTGCTAGAAGTTCTGCGTTACTTAATGAAGTAGGACCAAAATTTAAGAATCGCTCACGAGGTCTATCATTTTGAATGATGTCTTTTATTTTCATATACTAATTTTTGTAAGAATGTAATAAAAAAATTTATGTGATTAATTGGATAACCAATTTAGTACAGTTTCTTGTACTGTTACATCATTGAGCATTTTGTTGTGAAGATATTTTCCAAAGCTACAGTTTCCTTGAATTTCTTTAGTTTCAATTGCATAATTTAGTAGAACGTTTTCTTTAGTTACGATTCCGTCACCATCTATTTTGTCAGTATCGCAACCAGTACCATAAATGATGTATAATGGTATTTTGGTTTGCTTGCTATTTAATCGAGTAAGGAATACACTATTTTTGGTCATATCTTGACATTCTTTTTCTGAACCCATTGTTGAACATAAACTTTCAACTTTGCCTTCTACGCCGTAATTTGGAGTTCCAATCTCTATTAATTTGTCAATTGAATTGTTACCAAATAATTCAATGTAGTATCTTGTAACAAGGCCACCCATTGAATGTGCGACAATTGTTACTTTGTCTGACTTTGTATGTTCTTTTATGTTCTCAATTATTTCTTTTAATCTTATTGCATAATTTTCAATACTTTCTGTTTTTCTTACGACAAACATATTTGTGTCAATTATTGAATAATACGAAGCACTAATTGAGATTGGATAAGCCATTTTACTCCAGATTTGATTTGAATCTTCTAATTCTAAATAATCTCCTGCGTTAACGTATCCTTTACTTTCGAAATATTCTTGAAAGCTTACAAAACTTGTTAATGATTCTTCAATTGGGCTGTCTTTACTAAATGAATGACCATGAATGAATATTATTGGTGTTTTTGATGTTATTTCACAGTTTGTGCAGTTGTTATTAATGCAACATTGTGGTTTATTATCTTGTATTGTTTGAATTGTTTGGTATTCAATTTGTGGTAGAATAACTACTTTTGGTATTGTTATTGTGTTATTTAGTGATACGTTTTTTGCAAGGCAATAATTTAGAAAATTTGTAATCTCAGTATCATTGATTGTTTTATTTGCTTCATTTAATGATGCCGTTTGTTTTGAAATTTCTTTTAATGTGTTACATTGGGTTGTTTTGTTTATTGTTATATTGTAATTGCTTAGTTCGGCTATTTTTTGATTTATCTCGTTTTGTATTTGTGAATTATATACTGATATTGAATTTTGTGTTTGATTTAATATGTTTTTAATTGATTCGTCTATTAATGTTAATTCTATTAAGTTAGGAGTGTTGATTGTTGATTTTAGTTGTTTTAGTTTTTCTATGTTGTTTAGTATATTTGATATTTTTATGGAATTGTTTATTTTACTGTAAAAGTTGAATGAATCATTTAATTTATTAAAATTATTACTTATGTTTGTTAGAATCTGAATTGTTTTGTTATACTCGTTGTATTTTCTTATAATTGTATTATATTCTTTTTGTGCTTTGTTTAATACATCGCTAAGTTGTGTCATTGTTTGATTATTCAATCTATCATTTAGTGTTGTGTATTCATTTTGTATCCAGAGATTAATTAGAAGCTTTTTAGTTGAATTAATTTTTTCAATTGTTTTAGGATCATAACTTAATGTCATAATATTACTTATTTGTGCAAAGTATTTGTCTAATGAATTAAGTTGAGTACTTATTCTGATGTATTCTTGCAGATTATCCTTTGTTTGATTGATTATTTCTTGTTCTTTTGTGTTTAGTGTATAGTCAACAGTTAGAAGTGCTGTTTTTTTGTATTCTTTTTCATCTGTTGGGCAAAGGAATGTTTTTGTACTTTTACAATTTAATTTTACATAAAATATTTGCTCACCAATTCCTTTTGTATCTAAATTCAATGTGATATTCTTGTTCTTTAGATCTTTTGAATTTTGAGTTTCATTTAATATGTATTTGTTGTTTTTTGTGTCATATACTGTAAATGTGCAAGTTGCATCGCAAAACCAGAATTTATTTGTTGAGATTTTATAGTTAACATCAAATGTTTCATTATTTTGAACTTGTATAACTTTTTGTTGTGGTGATATTTTAACATGAAGTTCTTGTGATAAGAGAAAACTAAGATTAGTGCCAATGATTGTAACAATTGATATTAATATGAATAGTGCAGGTATTAGTATTATTATCTTTTGTTTTAGGCTTAATTTTTTCATAATTTATTTTTTATTTTATCTAATTATAAAATTTACTAAAAAAATTAAAAAAAGAGAAATTAAATCATTTCTCCTATTTCTACATACTCTTGTTCAACAAACTCATTTTCAACAGTTGAAAACACTTCATTTTCTGGAACTATTTCTACTTGTTCTTCAATTGGAGCATTTGTATTTGCTGTGTTCTGAGTGTTTGTTGAAGCGTTTGGTGCAATAGTACACGCAGTTATAACTGACAGTAGCAGTAATAATGATGTAAATATTACTATTTTATTCATTTCTACCACCTGTGCTGTTCCTGGTTGTACTTTCTTCATCTTCATCTGTGTTGTTTGTTCTTGTATTAGCTTCTTCTTTTTCTTCTATTCTTTCTTGAACTCTTTGTGCAACTCTGTCTTGTATTCTTTGACTAACTTTTTCTTGAAGTCTTTCTTGTATCTTATCTTCGACTTTTTCAGCAATTGCTTTTCTAAGAATTGTTGCTTTTGCAACTTGCTCTTTAACTTTACCTAATACTTCTTGCTTTTTTTCTTTAGAGAGTTCTTTATATCTATTTTCTAATTCTTGTTTTATTTCATTGACTTTCATTTGACCTTGTTGGATCTTTTGAATTGCTGTTTCGTTGATACTTAGACCTAATTTATTGAACAATTGTTTTGCTGTTTCAGCGTTGTATTTGTTTTTCAGTTGCTGAAATTCATCTTTACGTTCTTGAATTCTTTGTTCAATTTTTGATTTTGTTTGTTCTCTAATTTGTTTTTTTTCTTCAGAAGATATTTCTTTTGATACAAGTTCTCTAAATTCTTTTGTTAGATTTATTGATTCTTGTTTCAATTGAACGTATAATTCTACTAATGATTCTTCTGTTGTATAATCGATATCATTTATTGTATCAATTATTTCTTCTAAATCGTTAAGAATATTTTCTGCTTCGTTTTGTATTGAATCATTTAGATATTCTATTACGTCTTGACCAATAATAATGTTTTTTTCAATAGATTGTTTTAATTGTAGGAATCTTACTTCTGCTCCAAAGTTGTATTGGAAGCTTGACACTTCTGAATCTGTGCAATTTTGGCACTCTGTACTATTATCTGCTACAACAAATGATAATACAAGTAATGCGCTTAACATCATGCTTAATAGTATTTTTTTCATTTTCAACCTCCAGACTGTTTGTCTTGTATTATAAAATAGGTGGAACAAGATATCTATTTTTGGTGGAACATACCGGAACAAGCCGGAAATCCTATTTGTTTTTTAGAATTAGAGTATTTGACATTCCGTTTGGTGTTTTTTCAAGTATGTTTTTTCTTTTTAGAGATTCTATATTTCTTGAAAGTGAAGATTTAGGTAATTTACTTATTTTTTCTAGTTTGCTTTGAGTTAATTGACCTTTGTTTTTTTGTAGAATTTTAACTATTTCTTGTTGTCTTGGTGTTAATGTGTTAAAATTCAATTTGGTCTTTTTCTTTTTTAATTTTAGAATTACTGTTGTTATTATTGCTAGTAGTAAAATTGTTCCTATAATAATTGGCATAATTATGTTGCTATTTGTTGATTTTATTTGGTATTGCAATATTATTACAATTTTTCCAGTTCCAGCACCATATATGTTTAGATTTGCTGAATTTTCAATTCTTGTAAATGATGATACTTTCATGTAGTTTACTACAGAATTTTTTGGAAGTGAAACCTTGAAATTGTATGGATCGTAAATGTCTTGAGTTGTTATGTTTAGTGTCCAGAATCTTCCTTTCTTTGTTGTGAACTCTGGATTGTCTTGTGTTAATATTGCTTTATTGTTTGTAACGCCTTTAATTGTGGTTTTTCCAGTATCGTCAACGTTAATTTGTAGATCTGCATAATATGCGAATACATTAGGAATTAATATTATAAAAAGCAGTAAAAGGGGCAATATTTGTTTTTTCATGACAGTAGAGTAGACAAATATATTTATAAATATGACTCATATATTATAATATAGGGTGATTGGTTTTTGAGTATTATTTCCGTTAATGAATTGACAAAGGAGTATGGACCTGTTCTTGCACTAAATAATGTATCTTTTAATGTCAAGGAAGGAGAGGTCTTTGGTATTCTTGGTCCAAATGGTTCTGGTAAGACTACTATGATTAAGATTCTGACTGGTCAAATTAAGCCGACATCTGGACATGCTCGTGTTTTAGATTATGATGTGAAGAAGAGTTCTATTACGATTCGTAAGCACGTTGGAATCATTCCTGAGCAAGAGACTCCTCCGAGTTTTTTGACTGCTGAAGAATATCTATATTTTATTGCTAAGGTTCGTAAGATTAAGGATATTGAGTTTAAAATCGGTTGGTGGATGGATTATCTTGAATTTCGAAATCAAAAAGATTTGTTGTGCAAGGATTTATCTCGTGGAACCCGACAAAAGTTGATGATTGCTCAAGCATTTTTGCATGAACCAAAATTAGCGTTTATTGATGAGCCTCTTATCAATCTAGATCCAATCATGCAAGATAAGGTCAAGAAATTTATAAAATCTGAAGCGAAAAAGGGAAACACTATTTTTGTTTCAACACATGTCCTAGATATTGCTGAGGATATTTGTGACAGTCTTGCAATAATTAACCATGGAAATTTGCTTTATGCTGGAAAGGTCAAGAAAAATTTAGAGAAATTTTTTATTAAATCGGTTAAGGGTAGTAAGTAAGATGTTTGAATTGTTTACTTCTATGATAAAAGAAGAATGGAGAATTCATTCGACTGTTTTTGGTAATATGGCTTTTATGTTCTTGCCTGTTCTTGCGTTTTTGTTGTCTATTGGACTTTCTATATCTTTACCTTTGTTTGTTTTATTATTCTCGGAGTTTTCTGTCTTGATTTTTATTCATTACTTGTTTCTGTTTTTTGGAATCAATATTGGTGCATTTGGATTATTTGGAAAAGAGTGGATGAATAGACGTTTTGGCCAAGCAAGTTTACTTGCATATTCTTCTCGTTCGCTTCCTATTAGTGAGAGAAAAGTGTTTTTTTATATGGTGTTAAAAGATATTGTTTATTATGCTTTCATCTGGATTATTCCAATCTTGCTAGGTTTATTTGTATCTTCTTTTTTTGTTAATATTGATTTTGGTCCTTTCCAAAATTATGCATTGAGTTTATCAGTATCATTTTTCTTGGGTTTGAGTTTTGTGTTTTTCTTATCAGTTTTATATGCTCATCTTGGGCGATGGTTTATTCTTGTTCTAGGAGCTGTTCTTGTGGGTGTTGTTAAATATTTTAATCTTAATTTTATTGATTTATTCACTGTCAAATTCTTTTTGACGTATGATTTCTCTTACATTCGTGAGTCTTTAATTTTGATTTTTGTTTTCTTTTTTTTAGCTATTTTATTTGCAAGTTTTGATTTTCCTACGCATGTTTCAAGATTTAGAAATCATTTGGGAAAACTAGAAAAACTGTTTTCTAAGTTTGAATTTTCTGAATTTATAGCTAAAGACTTACTTGATTTCAAAAGAACGGGGGCGGGTTTGGGGAGAATATTTTTTTCATATTTATTTCCTGTAGGTTTTATTTGGTTTTTTTTGAGATTTTTTGTTGAGAAGGTAATTGATGCAAATTTCTTAGTTTTATTTGCAATTTTTATGGGATCTTTTTCGGCATCAATTTATACCTGGATAACTGAATTTGATTTATTTGGCCAGTATTCTTTTTTACCAATTAAGCCATCTGACTTGATTAAATCAAAGATATATAGTTTTTCTATACTTAATTTAGTTTCATTCGTTATTTTGGTTGTTGCAGGTTTTGTCTATTCTAGTTTTTTGATGACTTTATTATCATTACTTGTATTTGGAATTGTTTCGTTCTTTTCTTTGGCAATTACAATATATTTAACTGGACTTATGCCAAGTGTTATGTTTATGAACTTTAAGGTTTTAGCTAAATATTTACTTGTAATTATACCGTCTATGTTGGTTTTAGTTTTTGTGAATGTTTTATTTGATTGGTTGGTTTTATTGGTGCTTTTAGTCTTGTTTTTGCTTTCTTTTGTGATTTTTAGAAAAGCGTTCTTTAAGTGGGATGAGATTGAACAAAAAACATTCTAAAAATATATAAAGGATTTAATTTGTTGTTAGTTGATGAAAGCTAGTAGAGAAGAAATTCTAACAGGAAATATGTCTAAAACCATATTTAAGTTGGCATTACCGACCATGATTGCATTTTTGTTGCACACGGGTTTTAATGTCGTTGATACTATTTTTGTTGGAATGATTTCTTCAGATGCTATTGCTGCTGTAACACTGGTATTTCCAATCTTCTTTTTTGTGTTTGCTTTAGGAAATGGCCTTGGCCTTGGTACTGCTTCAGCTATTTCACGTTTTTTAGGGGCTGGGCGTAAACAAGAAGCATCTAATGTCGCTGAACATGCCTATCTTATATCTGTTATTGCTGGTGTTTTTTTTGCGGTTATCGGACTGGTTTTTTCTAGAGAAATATTTACATTAATGGGTGCATCTGAATCTCTTGTTAATCTTGTTTTGCAGTATTCTTTTTGGATATTGCTTGGTTTTCCTTTCATGATTTTTTCAATGGTATCTAATAGCATTTTGCGTGGCGAAGGTGACATGAAGAGTCCAATGATTGCAATGGGAATTGCATCTATTATGAATATCATACTTGATCCTTTGTTTATTTTTGGTATTGGTCCTTTTCCTGAAATGGGGGTTGGTGGAGCTGCTTTTGCAACTTTTTTGTCTAGATTATTTGCATTTTTTTACTCTACCTGGTTTGTATTTACTGGAAGATCTAATGTCAAGATTTCAATTGCAAATTTTAAATTTAAGGTTGCATACATTTGGGATATTCTAAAAGTTGGTATTCCAAGTTCATTAGATAGAATAGTTATGTCTGTTGCAATGTCTATTCAAACTAAGATTGCATCTTTATTTGGTGATATCGCAATTGCTGCATTTGGTTTGTCTTTTAGAGCAGAATCTATTATATTTATGCCGTCAATGGCGTTTGGATCTGCAATTCTAACAATGGTTGGTCAAAATATAGGTGCAAAAAATGATTCACGTGCAAGATTAATAGCTATTAAGGGAAGTGTAATTGCTGCTATTTTTGCATCAATTATTGGTCTTATTTTTTATTTCTTCCCTGAGATTATAATAAGGGTTTTTACTTCAGACACTGTTTTAATTGATTCATCAAAAGGCTATTTTTTAGCTATGGGATTTTTTTGGGCTTTTATTGCAACACAATTTGTAATTGGTTCAGCATTCCAAGGAAGTGGAAAAGGTATTCCATCTTTTCTATTTAATTTTGTAAGGTTATTTATTGTTGGAATTCCGTTGATGTACTTTTTTGCAGTTAAACAGAATATGGGTCTTAATGGCATATGGAAAGCATATCCATATGCTGCAGTTGTCGGTGGACTTTTTGCTGTATTGTGGTTTAAATTCAACAAATTAGGACATAAGAAACTTGATGTCGTTATTGAGTGAATTTTTGCTTACATCTTTTAGGAGATGTTTGAGATTTTGTTTTAGATATTTTGTGTCTTTTGCTAATTGAATGAACTCTTTAATTAGTTTTTCATATTCTTTTGTTAAGGTTTTAATTGATTTATTTATTATTAATTTATTAATTTCTTTGTTTTCTTTTATTTTCTTAAATATTAATGGATCTTTGAGTGCAAATCTACCTATCATTATTCCTTTTGGTTTGAATTTTTTAATTAATTCTTGTGCTTTTTGTATCGAATCAATGTCGCCATTGATTATTATTTCTAATTTTGTTTTTGGTAATTTTATTGAATTGTAGTCAATTGGTTTTTGATATGATTGGTTTAATGTTCTACAATGAATATATGCTTTTTTTATTTTTGCATCTTCTAGTATTTTTAGATATTCATTAATTCTAATTATGTTTTCTTTTGGACCTAATCTTAATTTTACGCTAGGTATAATGTTGTTTTTAATACATATATTTGCAAAATCGGTTGCGACTAATTTCATTGCGTTTTCATCAATAAGTAATCCTGAACAAATTTTATTTTTTTGGAATGTAGAATGAGGACAACCCATGTTTAGGTTTAATTCTTTTGTGTTTTTTATGTATGGCATTATTTTTTCTATTTGTTCTTTGTTTTGGGCTGCAATTTGAAATATTGTTTTTTTATATTCGTCTTTACTGTAAACTTTTAATTTGTCATTTTTTATTTCTTTATCAAAATAATCATCACATCGTATCATTTCTGAAAAGCAGAAATCTGCACCATTTTCAAATAGAAAGTGTCTATATAAGTAATTACCTAGAAGATTCATTGGTGCAAAATAGTATTTCATTTTATTAATAGGCCTGAATAGGGTCTTTTATTTCTTTTGGTTTGGCAATGTGAAAATAAGACTTGTTCCTTTATTAGCACCTTTACTTTCTGCCCAAATCTTACCACCATGTGCTTTAATTATTTTGTTACAAATTGCAAGACCTAGACCTGATGATGCTGCAGCGTCGTGCCTTGAATCATCGATTTTAAAGAATTCTTCAAATATTTTACTTATGTATTTCTTATCAATACCAATACCAGAATCTTTTATTGTTATTTGAGTGAACTTACCTTTCTTTTTTGCGCTGATTTCGACTTCTTTTTTCTTAGGCATATATTTAACAGAGTTACCAATTATATTTGCAATGACTTCTGTTATCCTGAATTTATCAGCATATACTATTAGTGAATCTGTTTTTATTGTGTTTTTTATTTTAACTTTATTTTGTTTGGTAATTACTTCAATTGCTTTTAATGAATCATCTAGTATTTTTTTCATAGAAATATTTTCAAAATGAAATTCGGATTTTCCTGTATCAAGTCTTGATAGATTTAATGTATCTGAAACTAGAGTTGATAAGTATTCAACATTATTATCAATTATTCTTAATTTGTCTTTTAGTTTTCCACATCGTGCATCATTTGTTATTATTGGCAATAATGCTTTTATTGGTGTTAAGGGTGTTCTTAAATCATGTGCTACTTGATTGATAAACTGGGTTTTTAGATTTAGTAAATTTAGTATTTTTTTATTTGCATTTTCTAAATCTTTTGTTCTTAATTTTACTTTCTTTTCTAGATTTTTATTTAAGTATTCTATTTCACTAATCTTTTCTTTTAATGCCATTACCATTTGATCTAATGATTCTGCTAGAATACCAATTTCATCATTTCTGTTTTTTATGGATGGATTAATATGTTCGTATTTTCCGTCAGAAATTCTTTTTGAAGCTTCTGAAAGTTCAATTATTGGTTTTGTAAAATTACTTATAACTATAAATGTAGCAATAATTGTCACGATATATGTTAGTATATTTCTTATATTGCCATAAAATATGGATTCATTTATTTTTTTTTCAGTTTCTGCACTTATTTTATTAAAATAATTTAGTTCACTTAAAATTAATTCAGCAGTATTGTCTCGAACAAAATCAGCATATTTTAATAATTCCCAATATTTGCTTGATATTCCAAGGATAGAATTACTGTTTAAAGTTTTGTTTGATTCTAATATTATGTTATTAATTGAATTTCTTATTCCTCTAAACTTTATATAACTATTTGGATCTTTTATTCCTGCTTCAATATTATCTAAAGTATTTATTATTTTTTCAGATTCTATGTAGAAATCATGGATTAAATTTTTATCTTTTGCTGCAGCATAAAATTTGTTTACTAGGTTATATGCTTCTGTTGTTAATGATTCTTCAATCATAAGATTATTTAATATTTCTCTTTGCTCATTTTGAAGATTTGTATATGATACAAATCTTGCATGAGTACTTACTATTAAAAGAGTAAAAAAACTAACTATAACTAGTAAAATTTTCAGTTTTATTGATTTATTCTTCTTTATAGACATCTTCTCTACTATGAAATCCGTCAGCTATAATTGTCTTATCAATATTCTCTTTTGTAACAAGTGTTGGTTTTAACAATCTTGATGGTACTTGCATTAGTTTATTATCCAAATATGTATCAATTTGGTAATACTCATCTTTTGCCATTTGAATTGCTATTTTAATTGTTTCTCTTGCTAATTCTTTTATTGGTTTATACACTGTTCCTGTTTGTGTTCCTTGTATTATTCTTTGACATGCTGTAAGGTCTGCATCTTGGCCTGATACAGGAATTTTTCCATTTAAACCAAATTTTTCTAAAGCTTGAATTGAACCAAAAGCAGTTCCATCATTTGCAGCAATAACTCCAACAATATCTGTTCCGTTTTCAGTAAGGTAGTTGAATAGATGTTCATATGCTGATTCTGGTTTCCATTGGTCTGAGAATTGATCTACAACGATTTCATATGTTCCGTTTTGGATGTATGGTTCTAAAACTTCTAATGAGCCTTTTCTTAGAAGTAATGCGTTGTTATCAGTTATTGAACCACCAATATATGCAACTTTTCCTGGTTTTGCGTTGTTTAAAACTACTTGTGCTTCTAGTCTTCCTACTTCTTCATTATCAAAAGAAATGTACAAATCTACGTAAGTGTCAGTCATTAATCTATCGTAACTAATAACCATTATTCCTTTTTCACTTGCTAATTTTGTTAAATTTGCTAATGAATCTGCAACTTGAGGAACTATTATCAATACATCAACGCCTTGTAATATTAAATTTTCAATTTCATTTTTTTGAATTTGTACATCATTGTTTGATGACTTTAATATCACGTCAGCACCTAATTCACTTGCATATTCTTCTAAATATGCTTTATCTTTTAGCCAACGTTCCTCTTGGTATCCGCTCATTGAAATTCCTATAAGAGGTTTATTTTCTACTATTTGATTTGTTACTTGTGTGTTTTGAGTAGTACAACTAGACAAAGACAGCAATAGAATTGTTAAAATAATTAGTAAATGTCGCATTTTGTTTTATTAATGTAATTTTCTTTAATAAATCTTAGTTACTTCTTTAGAGTTGCACAAGACACTCGACATCTTGACGCTTGGTTTATAAATTTAATTTTGTTGTATATTATTATGATTATTGCTCATATCGACATGGATTGTTTTTTTTGTGCATGTGAATTGAAAAGAGATTATTCATTAAAAGGAAAACCTGTAATTGTTGGTGGACTTGGAAAACGTGGAGTTGTTAGTACATCTAATTATCTAGCACGTAGGTATGGAGTATTTTCTGCTCAACCAATTTGTATTGCAAGAAAATTATGTCCTGATGCTATTTACTTAACTCCAGATCATGAATATTATAGTAATGAATCTTCTAAAATAATGGACGTATTATCAAGTTTTGGTGAGATTGAACAAGTCTCAATTGATGAAGCCTATATTGATGTAACTGAGTTTATGAAAATATTTTCATCTCTAGAGAAGATGACTGAGTTTATGCAAAGAAAAGTTCTTAAAAAAACAGGTTTAACTTGTTCAATTGGTATTTCAACATCTAGGTACGTATCAAAGATTGCATCAGATTTTAAAAAACCGTTTGGATATACTATTGTTTTAGATCCTGCTGAATTTCTTTCAACTTTAAATATCTCAAAAATACCTGGTATTGGTAAAGTTTCAAAATTATACTATAATAAGAATGGAATTAATACAATTGGCGACTTAGCAAACATGAATCGTGGAGCTGTTCTTGATAAATTTGGAAAATCTGGATTACATTTTCAAAATATTGCTTTAGGTTTGGATAAAACTGGTTTACTAGAACACGGTCCAATTAAATCATCTAGCCGTGAAACAACTTATCAAGAAGACGTCAGTGATTTTGATGAATTAGAAAAATCTCTTGCTAATTTATCTGAACATGTTATTTCAGATGCAAAATCAAAATTATTCAAAACTGTTTCAGTAAAGATAAGATATTCTGATTTTACAACTCGTACTAAAGATTATAGTTTTAATTGTTTTATTAATTCAATTGATACTGTTAAAGAAACATGTAAAAGTATGCTAACTGAATTGTTTGATTCTGAGAAAGGAGTAAGACTTCTTGGTGTCAAATTAAGTAAATTTGCAAATGGGTTAGAAAGACAATTATCTCTTACTTGCTTTTAGTTAAATTATTTATTTCTTCTTTTAATGAAATCATCTTAAGTTCTCTGTTGACTGTTATATCCTGAAATTTTTGTAACTCTTCAACTTTTTGCTTTAGTTCTTCTTCTATCCTAAACCTTAACAAACCTGCTGAAATTATCTCGCCTATTGATTTAATTAATGAAATTTTTTCTTTTGACCATCCAATTATTCTATTATGGCATGTTAAAGTGAAATATCCATTGAATTTTTCATGAATTGTCAGAGGAATTATGAGCATTGACTTTACTTTTTGATGTGATATAAATTCTCGCATTTGCTTGTTCTTGATATCTGATATTTCTTTATACATAAAAAGTCCATTTGAACTTAATTTTGTAAAAATATTAATGCCTGTTTTTGCTGGAAGACTATTGATAAATTCTTTTTGAGAAGGAACGTTTTTTGCTTTCCATTCATATATTTCAGCTATTTTTTCGTTATTTATCTCAAATATACATGTTTGAGTCAAGTTGAACATGTCATTAATTACTTCTAGAGAATTTTCCATCGTTTCTTTTTTGTTTTGACTTTTGACAAAAAAAGACGTAATGATGCTTAGTAATGTTTCGGATCTTAAATGTTTTCTTAGTGACTCTTTTGTTTCTATTTCTTTTGTTTGATCAGTGAACATAACTAAGAATGCAGGTTTTCTTTGAAATAATATCTTACTTGTCGATACTGTTAAAAATATTTTTTTTCCATTGCTATCAAAGAATTCCTCGGTAATTATTGGTAATGGACCAAAATCACTATGTTTCCATCTATCGATAATAATACTTTTAGTCTCTGGAGGAATGTTTTTAAATATATCGTATCCTTGATATTTTGTTGATTTGTTAACATTAAACAGTTTGTAAACACCTTCGTTTGCAAGTATTACTTTTTGTCCGTCATGTACTAGAATTGGAACAGGAGCATTTTTTACAATTAGCTCGTAATTTTGTTTTTCCTCTAGAAGAACTTGTTGAGCTCTTAGCAATTCTGTTTGATCTTCAAAAGTTGTTATAATTTCATTTTGTACTATGATGTGTGATATCTTTACAGTCTTGATTTCAGAATTTTTGCATTTTATGCTTACTGTTCGTGAAAGTTTATTGATTGCTTTTTTGTTTGAAAGTTTTTTTTCGTAATCTAATATTTTTTGGTTTGTACTTATTAGTTTTGATTGCCAATTTTTTCCTTTTATATCATCTAAAGTATATCCTAGTAATTTAGTAAACTCAGAGTTACAATATTTTGATTCAAGATTAGATGTTACAACAAGAATTGGAATTCTCAAATTATCAATTATATCTTTATATCTTTTCTCGTGTGCTTCTAGTTCCTCTTTTGCTTTTTTTAGGTCTAAAATTGTATTTTTACTTTCAGTTATATCTTCGAATATAGTAATAAATTCTAATTTTTTTGGTGAGAAAGCAGTTATCTTAAACCATTTTTCATTTATTTTAGAATATGTCTCAAATGATATGCTTTTTTGTGTTAAGGCAACTTTTCCGTATATTGATATCCAATTAACATTGTCTTTTTTTATGCCTTTAAAAATTTGAGTTACTCTTTTTCCAATAATATCTTCTCTTTTTAGATTTAATATTTTTAGAAAAACATCATTTACATCGATAAATATGTAATCTGTTGGTTTTTTGTTTCTATCTAAAACTATTTTGTGATGTGCAAAAGCGTTTGTATATGTTTTCAGAAAGGAACCTATGTTGTTTTCTTTGAAAATGACAATTGTTTTTCCATCACAACTTAACGTGGTATATTTTGGATCGTCATTAAATGTTTTTGGTAAATTTATTTTTTTTGCAGACTCGTTTTTGTAGATAACCTTATTCTTATCTAACACAACTACTGGTTGGAATATAGAATCAAGTACCTTATTGAAATCCAATAAATTCACCTCTTTTAATATATTAAGTATCATTATTTTAAAAGGTTTTGGTTATAACAAAAATTTTATAAAAGTTTTAATATTATTAATCTTCATGGATGTATTTAACGATATTTTGGATCGTGCAATAATTCATGAGAATAATTCTTATTTGTATTGTGCGGGGTTTTCTAAAAAATCGTATGATTCGGATTTACGACAACTATATTTGAAGTTAGCTTTAGAGGAATTAGAACATAAAAGAATCCTAGAAATATTCAAAGAAACTAGAGATATTGATTATTCTGTTCAAGCAGCAAAACATAGAGGTGCTGTGTTTGAAGATGTTGATCCTAGACCTTCTGATTTTATGAATACTTTAGAGGTCAAAACAGGTCTTAAAGAGGCAATAGACAAAGAGAAACTAGCTTATGAGATGTATCTTGATTTTAGAGGTAAAGTGGACGATTTGGTTGGTAAAAAACTTCTTTTTATGCTCGCTAAAATGGAAGAATACCACATGAAAATGCTTGATAAAGAATATTCTAAAAGATTCTTAATCAATGATTAAAGTTTTAATATGTGGTAATTCTTTATTTATTTGTGCAAAAACTTCATTTATGTGATTTGATAATTCTTTAGTCGTTTGTTTGTAAACTCCACTAAAATCTTCTGATGTTGAAAAAGTTGTTTTATACTCTTCACCATACTGTATTCTTTTACCATTACCAAGCTTTGCGTATAATTTGAATAGAAAAGTATCAACAAATGCTTCGTTTTGTGTAATTATACTTCTTTCTTGCGGTATTGATTCAAAATATTGTGTACTTTTTATAATTGGTTTAGCTATAATTACGTTTGTTCCATACTTACCAAGATTATATACAAAATCATCGAGGCTTTTTACTTTTTTTATGCATAATGTCATTTTGTCTGCCTTTTTGAAAATGAATTTAAGAAGTTTTCTTTTATGAAAACTCTTTTTTCAAAACTTTATGCCATTTGTTTAATTCTTGGAATGAATCATGGTCACCTGAATCAGTATCGGGATGCAAAGTTTTAGCTAAAGTTTTATATTGTTTGTTTACTACTGCCATGTCAACAGGGTCAGTTACACCGAAAAATTCTCTTGCTTTTTGTCGATCATCTAAAACTTCAGTATCGTGATTAGTAAATAATTGTATAAACTCTTCAAATGTTATTTCTTCATTAATTAGTTCTTCAACTTTTTTAGTCACTACAACTGAAATTGCATATAGATTCTCAATTGTTCTTCCAAATTTTGCACATGATACAAAACAATGTCTATCATCAAGGTACCAAGAGACATGTTCTGTTCCTGTTTTCATTGGATTATTTCTTGAAAACTCAATCCCATCGACGTCAACTCCAAGTTTTTTTAGAGAACTGATTATCTTATTTTTTAATGCCGTACTTCTTCTAAAGAGAGAATCTTTAAATTGTGGTATTGTTATTTCGTCAAACATTTTATAGGTTTAATGTGTTGGATTTATATGTGTTTTGGAAAGGTTTAAATAATGAAATATCAATACTAATTCTATAAAATCAAAACGCCATTTTGGGGCAAAAAAAGATAAACAAAAAGACCGGCTCGTTCCAAAAATAACAGGTGACTCATTCTATGATTCCACACAACTTAGGTCTAAACTCATGTTCTTATTATGCGAGAGGTGAAAACATATGCCAGCAAAAAAAGCACCAGCTAAAAAAGCTGAACCTAAAAAAGCAGCTCCAGCTAAAAAAAAGAAATAATTGGAGCCAATTAAATAGCTACCTCCTAGAGACAGGGGGTAGCATTTTTTAAAGTTTGAAAGAGTTGTTATTTATGGATATTCTATTTGTCAACAGTTCTGGCGAAAAGACATCGCACTTTTTGCCTGCTAAGAGAATGGGTCACAAAATTATTCTAGTTAAAGATTCTCCAACAAAAAAAGATTATGAATTATTTGATCAAGTAATTGATTGCGATTTATTTGATGAAGAAAGAGTATTATCTTTATTGCCGCATGTTGATGCTTGCCTAACAAGATTTGAACCAAACGTTCCTTTAGTGGGTTACATCTGTGATAAATTAGGATTGGTTGGTCCATCATTAGATGCTACGTTAAATGCACGTGATAAACTTCGTATGAGAGAAGTTCTTTTGCAAGCAGGCATTCCACAACCAAAGTTTTTTGCTATTCGTTCTGTTTCTGATGCATATACTGCTGCTAAGAAACTTGGATATCCGTTTATCATTAAACCAATTTCTGGTGCTAAGAGTAGATATATCAAGAAGGTAACATGCTATGAAGAAATTGAACCCTTTTTTAATATTGTGTATGATGGTTGTAATGAAAACGGTGGGGATTTATTCCAAAATTTTAAGACAATACAAGATAATGATTTTAGATTAGTATTTTTAGCAGAAGAATGCATTATTGGAAAACAAATCACTACAACAACTGTTGTTTCAAAAGGTGTTGTTAAACATCTTTGTGTAGCAGATTTAATAACTGGTCAAGATATTGGAGTTGATGCATTTTACCTGATTTCACGAACACAACCTAGTAGGATGTCTTCGTCTGAACAGTCCAATGTTTTGGATGTTTGTACCAGAGCAATAAAAGCTCTTGGTTTAGATAATACTGCAGTTCATCCAGAATTTATATATACTTCTGATGGTCCAAAGGTATTAGAGATTGCTGCGCGTATTGGTGGATATAGGACTGAAATGACACGTGAAGCATTTGGTATTAAACTTAATGAAATTGCAATTAAGATTGCATTAGGTGAGGATATTGATTTTACTCCTCTGTTTACTAAAGCGTCTAGTGCTGTTGAAGTTTGGCCATTGACTTCGGGAATTGTCCAGACTGAAATTGAAAAAAAGTATGATACTGTGGAATTTAAAGTCAAGAAAAAAGTTGGAGATAGGTATGACGTTCCACCTGTTGGAGAGTTTCCTGTTTGTAATTTTGTTGTTACTGCTTTAACTCCTATAGAAGCAGAAAGTAAAGCAAAAGAAATAATGGATGATATTCTTTCCAACTTGAAAATTTCATAAGGTTTTTAAAATTCTTTTTCTTTCTTATTATTATGAAGAGGTTATTGATACTTTTATTATTGTTGTTTATTCCTTTTGCTCATGGACTAACTTTGTATGAGCCACTGGTTTCTAATTATTCAGTTACTGTTAATGGAATTGATTCTAATGTTTCTTTTATTGAATTTGACTGGGGAGATACTATTGTTTCTAAAGGTTTTTTTCCTATGACGCATAATTATTCTTCACGTGGCGAGTATAAAATTACTGTAACGTCTTTTCGCGAGAATGCTACGATGGCTGTTGCCTATAAGAAGATTATAATTGGCTCAGTTCCAGCTGTTGAGGTTCCAACATTTAAATTTAGTATTTTGTGGAAAATAATTACTTTTTTTGTCTTGCTTATTTTGGCATTTAAATTTGGGTTTATTAAATACGATATAATGATTGCATCGCGAATGCTTGATTTGCGTCTCGTCAAACAACCCATCATTGATTTCAAGGTTTATTGGTATGTGTTAAAGAATAAACAAGAGTTTGCAGATTTAAATTGGGGAAAGTTTATTTTTGCTAGAAGTTCTATTTATTTCTTCATTATTTGTATCTTCTTAATTATTGTTGGATTTTTAATAAGTCAACTGTTTACTATATTAAATCTTGTTCGTTGAAGCTTTTTTTATTCTATTTAGAATTCCAATTCCTAGTCCTTTTTCTTCTACTATTTTAACATGAATTGTTTTTATTTTTTTATTGTCAAAATCTCTAAATGCTTTAAAAATTCCTTTTGCATATTCTTGCTTGTTTTTGAAGTGTATTTCGTTTGGCTTATTTAACTTTGTTTTGTATGTTATTATTCCATCTGTTTTTGGAATTATTTTTGGGAGTTCTTGGTATAATATAACTTTTGCTTTTGGAGAATAATGTTTGTATTTCATTCCTGGAGCTAAAGCATCTATTACTTTTTTTTGTGGATTTAGAATCGATTCATGCAATTCTATTTTCCCTATTGTTTTTTCGATTTGTTCAATTGTTATTTTTCCAGGTCGTAATAATAATGGTGGATTTTTTGTTAAGTCTATTATTGTCGACTCTACTCCAATACTACATTGTTTGCCGTCAAGAATTATTTCTAATTTGTTTTTTAAATCTTCGTAAACATGATATGGTAGTGTTGGACTAGGTTTTGAGAATGAATTTGCGCTTGGTGCTGCAATTGGACAGTTTGATTCTTTGATTAGTTTTAATGCAATTTTATTTTTTGGCATTCTGATTCCAACAGTATCTTTATTTGCCGTTGTAATGTCTGGGACTATTGACTTTTTTTTAAGAACTATAGTTAATGGTCCTGGCCAGAATTTTTGTGTTAGAATAATTGCTTTTTTTGGTATTTGTTTTGCTAATTGTTTTAATTGGTTTATATTTTCTATGTGAACTATTAATGGATTATCTGATGGTCTGCCTTTTGCTTTGAATATTTTTTCTACTGCGTCTTTATTTAATGCGTTTGCTCCTAGACCATAAACTGTTTCAGTTGGAAATGCAACTATATTTCCTAATCTTATTTCTTTTGCAGCTTTAGTTATGTTCTCTTTTGTTGGTTTTAGGATTTGTGTTTTCATCTTTTTTTTATAAAATATAGATAGGTTTTTAATTTTATCTTATTTATTTTATTTTATGGAAGAAATTGATGCAACCGGTTTTGAACAAAAGTTTGTTTTAGATCCTAATGGATATTTTTTGATTAGAGTTTTGGATGGTTTTATTGAGGTTGGACATTGTTTGAAGTCTAATGTTATTTTAACTGTTGTTCGCGGTCGTACTCCTGAAGAAGTTATGTATAAAGTAATTGATTTAGAATTAATTTCTTTGCTTGATCATGCTGCGTATTTAGGAAAAGAACTTGAGAAAGCTTATACTTGTATTTTAACCGGAAAAAAATATGTTCAAGATTCACGCCCTTGAATAACTATTTCTTCTGCTTCTAGAAGTGGTCTAAAAACTCTTGCTATTTTAAATAACCGTAAATATGGTGAATAAGTTATAATTGCTAAGATATCTGGCCAACATGTTTTCAAGAATCTTTTTAGATTTTTTCTTTTATGATATTCAAAAACAAGATCAATTATGAAAAAAACCACAATAATTAGGTCAATTATATCAAATATATAACGTGTTTTTTCTGTTGTTTGTGCTAATAATTCTATTGCTGTTGTTATTATTGAAAGGGACAAAAATATTATTACTAGTTTGTGAAATAAATTATCTATTTTATGAAGCTTCATTATATTAGCAATATAAATATAAATCATTTAAATACCTTTTTTATTATGAAAGAGTTATTGTTAAAGTTTGGTGTTGATTTTTCTCATGTTTTAGATGTTAAATTTTATGGAAGTCCTGAACGTACGTCTTCACGTGTTTGTGTTGTTGATACTAATGGGGTTAAGTATGTTCTTGAGAGTTTTAAGGATTTTTCTCGTAAATCTTCTATTCTTAAGTTTTTACGGTCGGTTGATTTGCCAGTTTTAGAATATGTTGGGGATATTGTTTATTATAATGGGTTGTATTATAAGTTATCTAAATATGTTGCTTCTTCACCTTTAGATCAATCTAGTTATGGCTTAAATTTTAACATGGGTAAATCTGTTGGTGAGTTTTTATTGCATTTATGGTCATTAGAACTTTCTGTTAGCTTAGATAATGTTGATTATTTTGCTGAAGTGTCTAAACTTGTGTTTAAGTTTCCTCAATTAGAAAAGTATTATTCTGTTTCTTTACCGGTTGTTAAGTCTATTGATTCTTTTTCTTTTGCTCATGGGGATTTGCATCCAATGAATATTTTGTGGTCTAATGATTCAGTTTTGAAAGTTATTGATTGGGAGTTTTTTGGTGTTCGTTATTCGGGGTATGACTTGGCTAATTTAATCGGTTGTGTTGGAATTGAGAATCCTTCTTGGTTGACTGCTGATTTTGTTCGTGGATTACTTTCTACTGTTCGGCAGATTGTTTTACCTGAATTAGTATTATTTAGTCGTTTTGCGTGGATGATTGAGTGGGTTAATAAGAAGGATGTTTCTATGATATCATTAGAATTAGATTATATGGAATATTTGTTTTGTAATTTGGAAGAGTTACGTTCTACGTGGGCTAGTTTTTCTGATACTGTTGATTAATTTTTTCTACAATATTATTTAAGTATTCAGTTGCTTTAGCATTTGTTTGTTTGTAGATTTTTTGATAATCGTTGAAACCAGAATGTAATCTTGTGAAGTATCTCTTGAATATTATATTTTTTCCAGAATCTAGGGTTGCAGTTATATTGACGTACCAGTCGTCCATTATGACACCATGAATTGCACCTTGTGGTTTGACTTTGATTTCGGTTTTTACATCATTTGAACCGAACTTTGTTAATGTTACGACTAATTTATCGATGGAACGTATTCTTTTTGGAAACATAGAATTTGTTACTGGTTGAAATTTAAAAGTTTTTCCTTAGTTGTATTTAAAAATTCTAATACTTTTTCTTCATAGTCTAGTATCATTTCATTTGAGAATAAAATGTTTGTGTTATAACTTGCGTTGTGTCTTTCTTGTTTTAGGTTAGAATATAGTTGTGCATCTTCTTTACTTATAGTTAGATTATTTATTGTTTTTACTTCTGCTTTTGTAAGTTTATATTCTTTTATTAGAATTAATAATGTTGCATGATGATTTTTAGATGAAAATTCTTTTAAAGTTATTAAGGCAAGTGCTGAGTGATATAATGCGTAGTATAAAATTACAATAAGCCAATCTTTGAATTCTGTTCTGGATTTAGTTAATTTAAAAAATTTAATGTTGTGTAAAGACTTATTAAAATGAGAATTTGCGAGTTCTAGATTTTTGGATATTTTTTTTATTGTGCCTTGTTTTAAGTAATAATTTAATTGTTTAGCTTGATAATTTTCATTGAATAACCTCTCTATATTCATTTACTATTTCCTCGTAAAAGTTTTGTTCTTTGTATATTGGAAATCCTGTTTTTCTTGCTTGAATAATAACTGGATCTTTATTTTCTATGAATTGATTTATTGTGCAATTGAATACTGAAATTTCTTTTGTTGATGTTAATTCTGCGTTTTTTTTGTGTTTTGGGTTTATTTTTTCAGTGCTTACTACTAGAATATCAATATCACTATTCTTTTTTTCTTCTTTTCTTGAGCTTGACCCAAATAATACTACACAATATGTGTCTTTTGGAATATCCTTTATGAAATTTAGTAATGGAATTTTTATATTGACATTTAAGTTATTGAATTTTTCAATTGCTAATTCTGCAAATTTTAATTCAAATGTCTTATTATCTTTTATTCTATAGAATACATTAGATTTATTTTTTATTTGGGATAAAATATTATTTTCTAGAAGTTTTTTTATTGTATTTTGTAATGAACTATTAGATAGTTTTGTGTGTTCTTTTATTTGGCTGAAGTATATATTGTTTTTTAATTCTAGAAATGTTTTGTAAATTTTATGTTCTGCTTTCATTAGTGTTATTATTTTTTTGCTGTTTAAAAAACTTGCCAAAATTTGGTTATATTTTGCCATAATTTGGTAGTTGTTCTTTTAATTTCTTGAGTTTGTTTCTTATGTCAATTGCTCGTTCGAATTCTAATTTAGACGCTGCTTCATTCATTTCTGCTTCGAGTTCTATAATCAAGTTTGGAATGTCGCTTTTTGGAATGTGTTTTGTGTCTGTTATTTCTACTTGTTTTTCTCTAATTGGTTTTATGATTGTTTGTGGTGTTATGTTATTTACTTTGTTGTATTCTATTTGTAAGTCTCGCCTTCTTTTTGTTTCTTGTATTGCTGTTCGCATTGAGTCAGTTATTCGGTCTGCATACATTACAACTCGTGAATTGTTGTTTCTTGCAGCTCGTCCAATTATTTGGATTAGACTTCTGTGGTTTCTTAAGAATCCTTCTTTGTCTGCGTCTAGAATTCCAATGAATCCTACTTCTGGAATGTCTAAGCCTTCTCTTAAAAGATTTATTCCTACTAGAACATCAAATTTTCCTAGTCGTAGTTCTCTTATTATTTCTGTTCGTTCTAGTGTGTCTATTTCTGAATGTAGATATCTTGTTTTTATTTTGTTTTGGGATAAATATTCTGCTAGTTCTTCGGCTAGTTTTTTTGTTAGTGTTGTTAGCAGGACTCTGTTGTTTTGTTTTATTGTTTTTTCTATTTCTTGTTTAATGTCTTCGATTTGGTTTTTAGTTTTCCGGACTTCGACTAGTGGGTCCAAGAGTCCGGTTGGCCTAATTATTTGTTCGACTACTTCTTTTGATTTTTTTAGTTCATAGTCTCCTGGAGTTGCTGAGACGAATATTGTTTTTTTGAAGTATTTCTCGAATTCTTCGAATTGCAATGGTCTGTTGTCGTATGCACTTGGTAACCTGAATCCGTAGTCGATTAGTGATTTTTTTCTTGATCTATCGCCTTTATACATTCCGTGTGCTTGTGGAATTGTTTGGTGACTTTCATCAATTATTAATAAGAAGTCGTCTGGGAAGTAATCCATTAAAGTGTATGGTTTTTCTCCTTCCTTTCTATTATCAAAATGTCTTGAGTAGTTTTCTATTCCTTTGCAGTAACCAGTTTCTTTAATCATTTCAAGGTCATACATTGTTCGTTGTTTTATTCTGTGTGCTATAAGTGGATCTTCAATTGTTTTTAGGTGTTCATCTAGTTCTTCTTTTATACTTTGGAATGCTTGTTCTTGTTCTTCTTCTGTTATCACGAAGTGTTTTGCTGGATATACGTAGAAATAGTTTGGTGTGTCTTGTAAATTGTTTGTTACTTTTTCTAGAATTGATATTCTTTCTATTATGTCGCCAAATAATTCTATTCTAATTGTACTTTCTCCGTATGCTGGAATTAAGTCAATTGTGTCTCCTTTTACTCTGAATCGACCTGGTTGAAGTTCTGTGTCGTTTCTTTCGTATTGGCTTGTTACTAGTTTTTGAATTAGTGCACTTCTTGATATTTCTTGGGATGTCTTAATTTCAAAACCAATGTTTTTGTAGTTTTCTGGGTTACCTAAACCGTATATGCATGAGATTGATGCTATTACTATTGTGTCTTTGTTTGATAATAGAGATGCTGTTGTTGCGTGACGCATTTCTTCTATTTTTGGATTGATTGCAGAATCTTTTTCTATGTATTGGTCTTTTTGTGGAATGTATGACTCTGGTTGGTAATAATCGTAATATGATATGAAGTATTCTACGTGGTTATCGGGAAAGAAGTCTTTGAATTCGTTATATAGTTGAGCTGCTAGTGTTTTGTTGTGTGCTAGAACTAGAGTTGGTTTTTGTATTTTATTTATTATATTAGCCATAGTAAACGTTTTTCCTGAGCCTGTTACTCCTAGTAAGGTTTGGAATTGGTTTGTTTTTAGGCTGTTTAGTAATAGCTTAATTGCTTCTGGTTGTGACCCTTTTGGCTTGAATTGGGATTTTAATTTGAACATGTTCTAGAAGTTTGATTTAATGTTTATATACGTTTTGTGTCTATCTTTTTATACTAGAATTTATTATTTTCTTAATGGTTTTACTTTTCATTGATGATTCATCTTGAATCTTATCTGAAATCACATTAAAGCTAGTAAAACAAGACATTAAATTTATCTTTGAAATTATTTGTTTCATGTTATCACCTAATATTAGATAGTATTTAAATTTGTTTATTATTTTAACGATTCTGATACAGATTTTGCTAAAACATCGACACAAAAACTACGAATTTCTTTTGATATTTTTTTGACTAATGATGGGTTTTTATTACGTTTTGCTTCAGTTAATTCTGAAAATTTTTGATAAATTTGTGCTGATAATTCTGCTAAATTGTAACTTATTTTTGATAAATCTGATACGCTTTTATCTAACTCTTTAAGACTTATTAAAGGTGTTAAATTCGTAATTGAACCTGAAATTCCTCTTGTGTTAAGTTGTCTTGCTAATGTTCGTGTATAGTCGCGCATGTAATAAACACGTATTTTCCTATTTTGAGATTCTAAACCGTTAATCTGATTATTTAATAATCCTCGAAAATTATCTAGTGATTTAACTAAAACATCTCTTGTTTCTTGAATCTGTGTCTCATCTAGAGATTCAATTTCAGATGTTTTTTGTAGTTCTTGTAATATACTTCGTTGAATATTTAATAATGCCCGTTTTTCTATTTCTTGTAATTCAATTTGTATGTGAAATAATACTTGATCAAATATTGTTATATAAATAAATGGTAATATTTGTTTAAGCTTATCTTTTCCAAAATTAGAAGTTATTACCGAATTGTTAGCTGAATCGTATAAAATATCTATCCTAGGTCTACTTCGTTGTGGAATTGATATCTTGTCAAAAATATTATTTTCAATTTCAACTCTATCTAAATTATCAATTTCAGAAACTTCAGCCTTATCGGTTTCATAATTGATTACAGTTATATTACATTTGTCAAAGATCCATAAATATAATAATTTTTGAATATTTACTAATATTCTTTTCAAAGCTTCATTTAAATTTATTCCTGCGTCTTTTGCTATTTTTGATACAGATGCTCTACTCAAATATTCTATTGTTTTTCGATCTAAAAATGAGTTATCCAAATCAGGATGGTCATATATATCTGATAAAATATTTTGCAATAGTAGACTAACTGTTTCATAATCCCCCATCCCGGATTCATTTGCTTTTGCAATAAAACTAGATATTTGTGTAATAATCTCATCTTTAAATGATATCGATTTTTTTGCTTCTTCACTATTGTAATATTCAATATGTTTTTCTTTAATTTTTTCAATTAAATCAGATATTAAATAATCAAAATCTGTAATTTCAGAATAGGGTACATTTTTAGCTTCAATTTGAAATAAATTATCGTCTATTTTGTTTATTTTTATTCTGTTATCAACTATTAGATCTTCAATTTCTTTGTACGAAATATCTGGAGACTTTAAAATAATTCTAATGAAATCTTTAACAGATGTTATATTCAATTTTTTGATTTTTGTTATCTTTCTTGAATTAGACATAAGTTATAAATAAAAAATTAAATATAAATGATTTGCTACTAGGAGTCTAGTGTCTTGTGAGTTATGTCGATCATATATGCAATAATTTAATTTATTTTGATATTTACCCATATACTTGAACATAAATCTTATACGTTCCTTCATTGTCATCATAAATATCATCATTAATTGCGAGTTCTAATATTCCATCATATTCGGAAATTAACTCTAGGTATTCTCCAACAAATTTACAATGATAATCAGATGTTGAATTTGTTTTTAATCTCATAACTAGTGCTAAAGGTGTTATTTTTGGACAAAGACCTGTATTTGTTGACCAAGATACATTTATTCCCTTTGGTGTAGATAATGTTGTGTAATCACTAAATCTAACTTTTCCTGCAGCACCTATTTTTAGCTTATTATTTTTTTGAATTCTTATTTCTGTATTATACCAAAGTTTTTTATTAGAATTTAGTTCTATTATTTTGCTCTCTAAAAGTGTAATTTCATCTTCTTTTTCTTCAGTTCTATTTATTGGTGCCATAGTTACTACTATTTTTTGCTCTGTTATATTTGTGATTTTGGTTTTAATATCTGATATGTTATCTAAAGTAATATCTGTTTGGTTATCCTCATTTTGGACAGAATTATTGTCAAAGTAAGTATCATTTTTAATTGGAGTAATTTCTTTAGAAGTTGCAATTGTTATTGAATTGTTAATATAACTTACTACAACACTAAAAATTAGTATTGATGAAATAAATATTAATAAAAAAATAATCTCATTATAAAATCTAAAATGAACTCTAAAACCACATTTTGAACAAAATTTACTATTAGATTTTAATTTCGTATTACAATTTCTACAATATCTAATTTGTTTTTTCACCACATTGTTCACAAAATTTTTGAGTTTTTTTTGTTGGATAACCACAATTTTTGCAAAATTCAGTATTTTTCTTATCTATAATAAAACTATACTTAGAAGCAAATCCTTTTGTTAATATGCTTTTATTTAAGTCGTATTTAATCTGATTTATTTTAGCAATTGATCTTTTAAAACTTAAAGTTAAAGATTGATTTTGTTCATTACAATTATGACATGCTGTCTCTAATGTATTATATTTTTCATTATAAACTTTAAGTTCAGTTTGTAAATTATTTTTAGTTTCGGTTAAATTTTTTATTTGTTTTTCTTTTTCTAACTCTATGTTTTTTAGTTTAACTAGTTCAAGTTTATGATTATTTTCTTGTTCACTAATTAATTCGAGATTTTGCTTTAATTCATATATTCTAGATTTATTTTCTTTATCTTTATTTTCCAAGTCTTTTATTTGTTTTTTTAATTGAGGTAACTCTTCTTTTTTTAAGTATTCAAATTCTTCTCGTTCAGTCGCTTCTTTTTTTAGTCTTTTGATCTCTGTTTCAGAGCGCTTTTTACTTTCTTCCTCATCAAAATTATTTACTAAAGCAGAATATTCTTCACGATCACTAATTCGTATGATTTTTAATTTTTTTGAAAAGTTTTCTGATGCAAACTTGATAAAACATTTTCCTGGTTCTGATACTCTTATTTGATAAATATTTTGCATCTTTTGCTAAACTACACTGGAAAGACATAATTGTACCAACATTTGCTAAAATCGTTTCTGAAAAATCCGTTGGTCTTTGTGATGCTAAAATTACACCTACTCCGTATTTTCGAGATTCTCTTAATAATAAATCAACAGGTGAACCTTCATAAGTAACTCTATGTGCTTCATCAATTATACAAAATAATTCTATACCTTCTTTTGATTGACCTTTAAGGTAAAAATAATTTATTAATTTATTAAGAATTATTTCCGCAATCATACTTTTTATTTCATCTGTTGGAAATTCTTTAAGTTGTATAACACTAACTTGTGTTGTCATAGTATTAAATGGTAATGATGTTTCCTTAGCATCCATGAAGATATCAGTATCAAAAACAATTGATAATTTTGCTAGTAAACTTTCAGTCTTACGTCTTTCAAAATTATTTTCAAGAATTTCTTTAAAATGTGAAAAAGGTAATAGTTTAAAATTTCCAGAATTTTCTTTTTTTAAATCTTTTATTTTTGAATCTTGATAAAATGTTTTTATTGCTTCTCTAATAATTGCTTCTTGAATTTCTCCTAGAGAAAAAATTTTAGCAAAAATTTTAGCAATTTTATAAGTTACATCAATTGGTCTTTCTCCCACTTGAATTTCTAAAGGATGAATAGTAGTATTATCTAATTTAATTAAGTTATCGGCTAATATTGTAAAATCATTATGAAAATCAATTATTAATGTTGAAACTTTTTTATTTTTCAGTTCCATACTTATTACTTTTAATGTCTCTGTTTTACCTGAACCTGAACCACCAATTAGAACTAAGTGAGGACTTCTTTGAGACTGTGAATCCCAAAATAATTTATCGGTATTATTATTTCCTAACCAAATATTAGTGTCTTTTTTCATTTTTTCTTGTCCGCAACTACCATTGAATTTGGCTCTGTAAAATATGAATCTAAATCATCTTCTTCAATCCATTTATTGGATAAACACTCGGCTTGTTCTAATATTAAATCTGTTGCCATTGCTGTTTTATCTGGAGGATAACCGTATCGTTTAAGTAATCTTTTTACAATCACTCGTAATCCTGCTCGAACATTTTCACGGAATTTCCAATCAATTGATGTGTTTTTTCTAACTGTTTCTGCTATTTCTCGTGCAATTTTCTTTAATACTTCATCGCCAAGACCTATTGTTCCGATTAAATCAATGAGTTCTCCAAGTCTTCTTTTATCAAGAGCAGGTCTTGCATAATCTTTTGGAAGAACGCCTTTTAGTGAGGGGTTTTCTTTTTCAATTGACTCCATCGCATCATCAATTATTTTGCCAATTTCTGTTTGTTTAGCATGGTCTTGAATATATCCCCAACGAGCATTTTTGGGAACCCAAAAAACTCTTTCGGCAATATATTCATCTTTATCTTCAGGATCTCCTTCTGGATCATTTACTAATTTATTATATGTTACTTCAAAACTATCAGAAATATATTTTAGAAATATTAAACCTAAAACAACGTGCTTATATTCAGCAGCATCCATGTTATTACGCATTTTGTCTGCAGCACTCCATAATTTAACTTCAAATCCCAATCCATGACCATTTGTTGTCATATTTTTAACCCCCAGCTTGTATAACTAATTATTAATATAATTATTTATAAACCTTTATCCTATTTGCTTGTTAGATAGCCAACAAAGAGCCAAACAGGATAAAAATCTCAAAAATATCACCATACATTTATAAACAAAAAACACTAAATAATTCTATGGAAAGCTTGGACTTGAACATATTTAATTATGCTACAAAAGAACTTTCATTGGATGCTTTTCTATCATGGCTTCTTGCTCACTACAACTACCCAAAATCAGAATTATACGAAATTGCAAAACGATTCATTGCAAAAATAATTGATAATATTAAATTACCATCAACTATTGATATAAAACTTCAGGAGAAAAAAAGAGATATTACAATTTATCTAATGAATAATAAATCAGATATTTATCACGTAATTTTTATAGAAGATAAAATGGATACTTCAATCCATGACTCTCAAATACAAAGATATTTTAAGGATATTAAAAATTATTCAATTACTCCAGTTTTCTTCAAATTAGGATATTTAAAAAATCAAGAAATAGTTGATCTTAGTAATATAAAAAAAGATATAACAAATTTAATAATATTCTCCCAAAAGGAGATATTTAATTTGTTTAATGTAAAAACTTCAAATAAATTATATAATGATTGGTTTGAATACTTTAATTCAATAAATATTTCAAATATTGAAATTAATAACTCAACTAAATTAGATTTATTGACTGGTCCATCTTTTTTAAAGTCAAAATTTCTAAAATTGAAGATATTGGATCTGTTTGGCCAAGCATTAAACAATGAATATTCAATAGGTACGTACCATAATAGTGCAGCAATATATTGCTGGATTTATCCAGAAAAAATAAAAAATAGTCGATTTGAATATATGATTTCAATTTTAAATGATAAAATTTCACTCCATTTACATGCCTATAATAAAACTCAGAGTGAAATTAATAACATAATAAAAGAACTAAAAAATTCCAAATTTTGGAAACCCATTAATCATAAAAAATCAATTGCAACAGTGAAAACTTTAGTTGATTTCACTTTTTCATTTGGAGAATTAAAAGAGTTATTTTCTTCTGCAATTATAGAAATGAACTATATTTTGAATTTACCCGAAAATAACAACAAACATTTTTAAACATAAAAAAAATTAAACTAGAAATGAAATCATTAATAATCTACGCACATCCCGAAACAGAGGGTCATAATAAAAAAGTAAAAGACGCTATCGAAGAACTTCTTAAAACAAGCAACCAAGAAACTGTCACAATCAATCTCTACAAAGGTAAATTCAATCCAGTTTTAGAAAAAGAAGAACTCTACACAATCGGAAACGATAAAATAAGCAAACAAGCTAAAAAGTATCAAGAATTATTAAGCGAAGCAGATAGAATCATTGTAATTCACCCTGTTTGGTGGAATTCAATGCCAGCAATTCTAAAAGGATTTTATGACAAGGTTTTAACACCACATTACGCTTATCAATTCAGCGATAAAGGAGTGCCAGAAGGATTATTAAAAGAAAAGAAAGTTGCGATTATCTACACAACTGGTGGACCTAAAATATATGAACTTTTAATCGGAAAGGCAAGAGGAATAAAAGCCGAATTAAAGGATATTTGGGGTTTTTGCGGTGTTAAAGGAAAAGCGTATGGAATATACAACGCAAAAAATGAACCAAATGAACAAGAAATTGACAAAATCGCAAGAAAAGCAATTAAATATCTTAGTTTAGACACTCAGGTAATTACTGAGGAGTTGGTTGAATAATTATTTTATTCCCAACATAAGACTTCTCTTTTATTACAACATATGCACAATTGTTAACTTCTACTACTTGATGCTCTTCATTTGGTTCTACTACAACCATTTCA
The DNA here is from genome assembly GCA_016938695.1 of Candidatus Woesearchaeota archaeon. GTDB lineage: Archaea > Nanobdellota > Nanobdellia > Woesearchaeales > JAFGUC01 > JAFGUC01. Next base: position 392,403 of record JAFGUC010000006.1, read on the forward strand.
GAAGCAGAAACTTTGTATTTAACTCCTGAAACCTCTAGAACTAAATAGCCAGATATAACTAAATAAAACTCAGAAAAATCTTTGTGGTAATGTAGTGCTTCGTTAGCATACAATTCTGTTCTTAATAAGTAATTCACACCAAGAGAAAATCCGTTGTAATGACCACAATACCAACCGTTTGAATCTGGCAAAAGTTTTTTCATGAATTAAGAAATTGTTTATAATTTAAGAAATTAACTTTTCCATTTCAAATAAAAACTCTTTTGCTCTTAAAAATGAAGTCAATGCTTTAGACTTTATGTCCTCTTCGGATGTTTCGTACTGAACAAAACTTCTTTTTCTTCGCTCATAGTCAAACGACTCAATAAGATCATCTGATTTAATTTTTGCTAGTGCTTCTTGTGCGACGTCTTCATAGTCTTCAAGCAATTTATCTTTAAGTTTAGAACGTACAACTACAAGTAGAGCATCTGACGTAACTTTGTGAATTATTTTATCACCTGTTTTATAACCAAGTTCTAAAAATACAGCATTTGCAATGTAAAACATTGAGTAATACGATGAAACTATTGTCCATAGATAAATATTGTTGAATAATAACAGACTAGCAGCCTTAAGACTATCGTGAGAATTTTTAATAAGAATTTTCAACCCGATTTTATTTGTTGATTTTTTTAACAAACCTTCAGATAAGTATAATGAAAAATTTAAGTTGGCTTCTTTAATTCTTTCTTCAGATATCATTATTTAGTAATCGATAATAATCTTCAATTCCAATTAAAATCACATTTCCCTTCAAGCATTCTGAAACTACTGAAAATTTACGAGAGTCTCTTTCACGTAAGAATTCATTATAATTTACAGTTGTTAAATGAATTTTTTTTGGTATTAATGAAGCCATCTCTTCAATTTCCAATTTATTTTCGGTTATTGCTAATAAATCAATATCAGAATTTCTTGTCGCTTTATTTTTTGCATATGAGCCAAATAGTAAAAGTACGAAATTTTGTTTTGCATTCAAAAATCTTGCGCGAACTTGTAATATATCAGATGACATTAAATTTTGTCTAATTAATTCTGCAGTAAATATGTTCTCATTAAATTTACCAGTTAATGAACATAGTAAAGAACGACCAACACTTTCAGTTTTAATTAAACCTTGTGACTCTAGACTCTTAATTTGTGTGTGGGCAATTCTATAATTGATATTCAAATTTTTTGAAATTTGATTGATTGTAAACTTTTCTGTTCGATTATTTAATAAGTAAACTAAAATATTATTCATTTTTGTAATAATATTATTACTTTTAGTAATATATAAATATTTTGTTATTTACAAAAATATTATAAAGAACCTAATTTAGGTTTAATCATGGTATCAGAAGTCTTTATTTCACAAGAAATTGAAAAACTATTAGAAAAAATAGATTGGGATGTATTGGAAGGTAATGTCGGTGTTAAGGTTCACTTTGGTGAACGAGGATGCACTACATACATGGACCCAAAAATTGTTAAAAAGGTTTGTGAAGCAATTCAAGCTAGAAATCATAAAGTCACTTTAATTGAAACAAATGTATTATATCAAGGATCAAGAACTATTAAAGAGAATCATATTAAAGTTGCTCATGAGCATGGATTTGATTTTTGTGATATTGATATTATCGATGGAAATGCTGGAGAAGAAATGATTGAAGTTCCTGTTAAAGGCGAAGTCACTTTGGCAAAACTTGGTGCAGGAATTAAAAGGTATGATTCTATTGTTGTGATTTCTCATTTCAAAGGACATATCTTTGCAGGTTTTGGTGCTGCATTAAAAAATATGGGCATGGGTTTTGGTTCTCGAGCAGGAAAACTTCATATGCATGCAAATGTTAAACCTAGTATTAATGCAAAAACGTGTGTTGGTTGTCAAGCATGTTTATCAGGATGTGACTTTGGTGCAATAACAATGAATGAAAACCATGCTGAAATTGATCCTAATAAATGTACTGGCTGTGCGATGTGTGTTGCTAAGTGTACTTTTGGTGCGGTCCAAATTCCATGGGGATCTAACTCCAGAGAAGAATTATGTCACAGAATTGTTGATTATGCATCAGGAGTTTTTAACATAATCCCTAAAGAAAAATTCTTGTTTATTAATATTGCAAACAAAATAACTAAACTTTGTGATTGTGATGGTAGCGCTCAAACACCGTTTATGGAGGACTTAGGAATACTGTATTCTAAAAACCCCGTAGCTCTTGATAAAGCGTGTCTAGATCTTGCAAGGCAAAAGTATCAGAAGTTTGACTCTATTAACGTTACTCCAAAAGATGAACAAATTGAATATGCTGTGAAAACTGGTTTATTTGATTCTGAATACAAACTAATAGAATTATAACTTTTTTTCAAATAATTTTTTTGTTCTGAGTAACTTGTTGTATGTTATTCCAAATCTATGTGTCTCATCTCGTAATGCTTGTAGAACATGTAATGCTGGATCTTTTTTATCTAGAGAAATAGGAAATGGAGACGATGTAGTAAAAATTTCTTCGTCTCGTTTAGCTAATGAAATTATTGGAATGTCTAAATTTAATTTGTGCAATTCTTTTAATGCTGCAGCTAATTGTCCTTTTCCACCGTCAATTACGATTAAATCAGGAAATTTTAGATTTTCAACAAGTAATTTTTTATATCGTCTACTAACAACTTCAGCAATTGAAGCAAAATCGTCAATTCCTGAAACTGTTCTAATTTTAAATCTTCTATAACCAGATTTGTTTGGTTTGCCATTTACAAATTGTGCCATTGAACCAACAGTTGAAGTTCCGGATAAATGAGATATATCAAAACATTCCAGGACATAAGGAGTTGAAGAAAGTTCTAAAACTTCTTTAAGCCGTTCTAATTTTTGAATATCTCCTATAACCGAAAGTTCTATATTTTTTAATACTAAAGATAGTAAATTTTTCTTTTCTCCTCGTTCGGGTTTTGTGCAGATTACTTTTGAACCACGAACAGAAGATAAAAATTCTACAAATGAATCACTTAAAGTGACTGGAACAATAATTTCTTTTGGTACTGAATTAGAAGAATAATATCTGGACAAAAATTCTTCAAAAAACTCTTCGGAGTATTCAAAACTAAATTCTTCTTTTTTAGACAAGGTTCCTTTGTAAACTTTAAAGACAATTAAAAAAACACGATCATCGTGAACGAGATAGTTTATTACATCTTCATCGTATGTACGAGAACGCTCGACGTTTTGCTTTGAACTTAAATTTTCTAGAGCAGTAATTTGGTTACGTAATTTTAGTGCTTGTTCAAACTCACCGGAGTTAGAAAAAGATTTCATCTTGGATGTTAGTTCAACAATTAGTTCTTTTGTGTTACCGTTTAATACTTTTTTTGCAGAAGCAACATCTTCTAAATATGATTGTAATGAGATTTCAGTAATACACGGAGCAGAACAAATTCCAATGTGATAACGTAAACAAGCTTTACTAGGTAATTTTTTACATGTTCGCAATTTGAATGTTTTATTTACTAATGTTAATAAATTGTTTCTTTCTTCACCTGAAACAAATGGACCGAATACGTTTCCAATTCCGGTTCTTGACAAAACAAACCGTGGAAATTCTTCAGATGTTAATTCAATATATGCGTAACGTTTAGAATCTTTTAAATCAATATTATATTTTGGATAATATTTTTTAATTAAAGTGTTTTCTAGTAAAAAAGCTTCTACTTCATTTGATGTTACAATGAAATCAAAGGAGTAGATGTTTGAAACTAGTGCAGATGTTTTTGGGTCTAAATCTTTTTTATTGAAATAGGAGGAGACACGTTTTTGCAAATCTTTTGCTTTACCAACATAAATTATTCTATCTGAAGAATCTTTGTAAAGATAACAACCAGGCTCATGTGGGAGCCTTACTTTAATATCTTTTTCAAGAAACGACCTGTGTGACTCTTCTGACATTTCATAACCTCTTCGGGTGTTCCTGTAACTAATACAGAACCGCCTTTTATTCCTCCTTCAGGACCAATATCGATAATATGGTCTGCGGATTTAATCACATCTAAATTGTGTTCAATTATCACTACTGAATTTCCTTTATCGGTTAATTCTTCTAAAACTTTTATTAATTTATTTACGTCGTGAAAATGCAATCCTGTTGTTGGTTCGTCTAATAAATAAATTGTATTTCCTGTTGAACGTTTTGCTAATTCTCTTGTAAGTTTTATTCTCTGCGCTTCTCCGCCTGAAAGTGTAGTTGAACTTTGACCTAGTTTTATGTATTCAAGACCGACTCGTTTTAAGGTAATTAATTTATTTTTTATTGAAGGAACTGAATCAAATAATTCCAGTGCTTCTTCAACAGTCATATCTAATACGTCTGCAATTGATTTTCCCTTGTATTTTACTTCTAATGTTTCCGCATTATATCTATGTCCTTTGCATTCTTCACATTCTACATATACGTCTGGCAAGAAATTCATTTCAATTTTTATGACTCCATCTCCTTGACATGCTTCACAACGTCCACCTTTAACATTAAATGAGAAACGTCCTTGCGAGTAACCTCGTATCTTGGCTTCTTTTGTTTGTGAAAAGAGCATTCGTATCTCATCAAATAATTTTGTATATGTTGCAGGGTTTGACCTTGGAGTCTTTCCAATTGGACTTTGATCAATTACTATTATTTTGTCAATTTTTAAGTCTGATTCTATTGAATCGTGTAAACCTGGTTTTTCTTTTGAACCGTTTACGTCTTGCGCTAGTCCTTTGTATAAAATCTCGTAAATCAGTGTTGATTTTCCAGAACCGGAAACTCCAGTAATTAAAGTCATCACTCCTAATGGAATTTTCACATCTATGTTTTTTAAGTTGTTTTCACGAGCACCTTTTATTGTCAAGAATCCTAATGGTTTTCTTCTTTGTGAAGGAACTTCTATTTTTAATTTTCCGGAGAGATATTGACCAGTTAATGATTTTGGATTTTTTGCAATTTCGGTTGGTGTTCCTTCTGCTATTATATGACCTCCATGAATTCCTGCACCAGGACCCATATCAACCACATAGTCTGCATTTACAATAGTATCTTCATCATGCTCAACAACAACTAATGTGTTTCCTAAATCTCTTAAGTGATGCAATGTCTGAATTAATTTTTCGTTGTCTCTTTGGTGAAGTCCAATTGAAGGTTCATCTAGAATGTATAACACCCCCATTAAATTTGCACCAATTTGCGTTGCTAATCTAATTCTTTGTGCTTCTCCGCCAGACAATGTTCCAGCATTACGTGACAAAGATAAATAGTTTAGTCCTACTTGATCTAAGAATGTCAACCTTGTTTTTATTTCTTTTAAGATTTGTTTTGAAATTTCTGCTTTTTTATCATCTAAATTAATTGATGTAAAAAATTCTAAACAGTCTGAAATCGACATATCAGTGACATCAATTATTGATTTATCTGAAACTTTAACGGATAGCACTTTGTCTTTAAGTCGTTTACCATGACAGGTTGGACAAGGAGACACACGCATGAATTTTTCCATTTCTTTTCTTCGATAATCAGAATCTGTTTGATGATACAATCTTTCAGATTGTGGAACTAATCCTTCCCAATTGTCATCATGTGACCAAACAGAACCACTTTTCATATGCATGTTGAACTTGATTCGTTCATTAGTTCCATACATGATAATGTCATATTGTTTTTTTGTCAATTCTCTAATTGGAGTAAATGCGTCAAAACCGTAATGCTGTGCGATTCCTGCCAAAACTTGTCCACGCCAACCATCAACGGCATTTCGGTATATTTTTATTGCTCCGTCTGCAATTGACAATGTTTTATCAGGAATAATTAAATCAGGGTCAAACTCCATTTTAATTCCTAAACCGTTACAATCCTCACACGCACCAAATGGTGAATTAAATGAAAACATTCGTGGTTGTAATTCTTCAAACATTAATCCACAAACAGGACATGCCATTTTTGATGAATATAATTTCTCCGTCTTTGAATCAGTTATAATTACTAATCCTTCACCTTTTTTTAGTGCGTTTTCAATACTTTCTGATAATCGTGTTAAGTCAGATGAATCAAATCTATCGATTACAACATCAATGTCATGTTTTTTGTAACGTTCTAAAGTTACCTTTTCATCTGTTCGTTGAATTGTGCCATTTATTCTTACTCTAGTGTAACCGTCTTTGTTTAAGTCAGCAACTAGTTTTTCATATGTTCCTTTTTTTTGTCGTACAATTGGTGCTAGAACTGTGATTGTTGAAGAGAAATCTTTTTGTATTTGGTTTGCTATTGCTACTGGGCTTTGAGATTCTATTTTTATGCCATGTTCAGGACAGTATGCGGTTCCTACTCTTGCAAATAATAATCGTAAGTAATCGTATATTTCAGTAACCGTTCCAACAGTTGACCTAGGATTTTTTGATGTAGTTTTTTGTTCTATTGAGATTGCTGGAGACAAGCCATCTATTGAATCGACATCGGGTTTATTCATTAAACCTAAGAATTGACGTGCGTATGCAGAAAGTGATTCAACATATCTTCTTTGACCTTCAGCGTATAATGTATCAAAAGCTAATGTTGACTTACCTGAACCTGATAGACCAGTTATTACGATAAACTTATCTCTAGGTAATGTTAAATCAATGTTCTTTAAGTTGTGTTCTCTTGCGCCTTTGATTATAATATCTTTCATAATTATCCCACCTTAATTTCTGATTTATATAACATTCCATTTTCTTTATAAAGTCTTTTTAAGGTAGTCTAGTGTCTTGTGAATACAAAAAGGTTAAATATTATTTTATCATTACATAATAGATAATGATTCGTACGGATGGGTTTTTTGCAACATTAAAAGAAATTGATCAATGTAAAAAGAACATGGTAGAACAATCTGTTTCTTTGCAAAATGAACTTAAAAAAATCAGAACAGAGTTTAACAAAGGCTATACGACTGGCGATATATTAAAGGATTATTTGTTGTATAAAAATGGCGAAGTTACTGATATTGAATACAAATCATTAGTTAAAATTCATACTTCTATTTCAAATCATGTTGGAGAATTAGCAATTTTTGAAACAACATCACTAGATAAGTTTGTAGATTTTTTTGTGGCTAAGATAAAATCTAATGAAATACTAGATTTAGAGAATATTTGCTTAAGTATTGATTCTGATAAATTTGCTCAATTGTCATTAAATGGTTGGGTATTATTTAGAGGACCATTACACATTAAGGATATTTATCGAAGTGCATATACACCACATGCACAAAGACTTGCTAGACTTGGATTATATTCTGGCGAAGACGCAGTGAAGTATATTCTTGCACAGGTTTTAGATGATCCGATGGAACATTATAAAATGTTAAAAGAGAAGTTTGACAATGAATGATATATCTGAAAAACTTGCAATGATTAGAATAGGAATTGAAGAATCTCAACACGATTATAGAATATACAATGAAATACTATTAAAAGAATTAGTTGAGATTCAAAGACAGATATATGATGGAGACACAACTGGTGACAAAATTCTCGACTATACTTTCTTGAATTATAATCCATTTATTAGTTTTGAAAAAAACTATGAACAAAAAAATGATTTAATCAAGACAATTAAACTTGGCAAAAACCAACCATTTTTTGCATTTTTCAGTACTGCAGACAATAACACATGGTATTTTGGAATTGTTAAAGATGAACCAATACTTGACAACCAACATAATGTATTAACGATTCCAGTATATGGTCTTGTAACACAGCATCTAAATGATGTAGTAACATTACCTGAAAAAGAATTTAACATTTCTAAAACGTATTTTAATTATAGACAAAAATTTCCTAGTCTAGAAGAATATGATGAATTTGGAATTACTTTTGGTACTAAGAATGTTACAAAATCTATTGTACAATCATCTAAGTTAACGTTAGACTATCTCGCTAATTTAATTTTTGATGCCTAAGGCATTTGTTCTATTAATTATTAGTAAAATTGCAAAACCTAGAACAAAACCTATTATTCCAAAGAAATTCAAGGTTTTTAAAACTCCAAAATTGTCTGCAAATAATCCTAGGAATGGTAATAGCATTGCATAGAACAATCTTGAAAACATGCTGTTTACTGACAATAATGTTGCTTGATATTCTTGCTCTTTTTCTGCAAGAATTGAATTTATGATAATTGTTCTTGTTCCTCTTACAAATTGTTGCAAAAATGCAAATATAAAACTTAGAATAAATACAAACTTTCCCATTAATATCAAACTTAGACTTACTAATAAAAATAGAGATGAGAATGCTTTTTCTAATCCTAAAAGTTTTTCGTATTTATGTGCAAATTTTGAACTTAATGCTGCAATCAACTGAAATACTGCAAAAATTACTCCATACCAAACCACGTCAATTCCTGTTATTGTAAAATATGGTTGATACAGCCAAAGAGCTGATTGCATAAACGCATAAACTATTCCTGAATATGCAATTATCCAAAAAATACTTTTGTCTTTTAGGAATTTATGCAGAACTGTAAATAAATCTTTAAAATAATTTTTTGATATTATTTTCTTGTGTCTTGTTGGTTCTTTTAATGTTAATGCAACTATTAACATTAAAATTCCAAACGGAACTGTTGCAAATAATGTTAAACGATAATTTGTTTTGCCAATTATTCCACCAATTACATTTGCTAAAATTAAACTGAACATCGAGTACGACGTAATATTTCCATAAACTTTTTTGAAGTCTTTTTTGTCATCTAATGAATCATATATAAAAGAAGAATCTGCGCCAGAAATAAAAGATACACTAAATGCTGCGAGAATTTCAGCAATTAGAAACTGCCAAAATGTGGTTGAAACAGAATATACTATTGTTGCTAAGGACCACGATAACCCTCCTAAAACTAGAGACGTTTTTCTACCAACAACATCTGCAAAGTAACCAGTTGGCACTTCTAGTAAAAACACACCGACTGCAAAAAGACTTTGCAAAAACATTATTTGAGTATAATTAAGTCCGTTTGATTGCCAAAATAAAACTAGTACTGGAACGAAAAAACAAAAATTTCTTAGAAGTAAAAAAAGAGTTATCTTTATTTTATTCATATTATATTGTAGTAGTGAATAAATATAAATGTTTTTATAAAGAGAATTAATCTATAATTAAATATGTTTGAAATCACGCACACTGATGGAAAAGCAAGATGTGGAATTTTAACTACTGCACATGGTAAAGTTAAGACTCCTTTTTTTATGCCTGTTGCATCTAAAGGATCGGTTAAAGGTGTTGAACCTGAAAAACTTAAAGAACTTGGTTTTGAAAGTATAATCTCTAATTCATTCTTACTATCACAAGGACCAGGAACTGATGCCATAAAAAAATGTGGTGGAATTCATGAGTTCATGAATTTTAACAAGACTATTTTTACTGACTCAGGAGGATTTCAGGTTCTATCTAATAAGTTGTTGAGAAAAAAAACAGATGATGGTGTTATTTTTAAGGGTATTAACGGCAAAGATGAAAAATATACTCCAGAGCATGCAATTGATGTTCAATTGGAACTTAATTCAGATGTTGCTATGACATTAGATGATGTTGCTCATCATGGTTTAAACGGAAAAGATTATGTTGATGCAATAAAACGAACTCATACATGGGCAAGAAAATCATTAGAATATCATAAACAACAAAAAAAAGAACTAGATTCTAAACAACTATTGTTTGGAATTGCACAAGGCGGAACAAGAACGGAATACAGACGATTTTCAACATATAAATTGAACAACATGGATTTTGACGGTTTTGCTCTAGGTGGACTTGTTATTGGTGAAAGCCGTGATGACTTAATGCATGCAATTGATGTTTCAGTTTCACATTTTGATGAACACAAAATAAGATATTTGATGGGATTAGGATCTCCACCAGATATTGTTAGAGCAATTGGATTTGGTGTTGATTGTTTTGACTCAATTTATCCAACTTCTAATGCACGACATGGTGCATTGTTAACCGCAACAGGAAGACTAGATATTTTAAAAACTAAATATCGTGATGATACAAATCCAATAGAAGAAAATTGTACCTGCGAAGTTTGCAAGAATTACACAAGAGCTTACATCTATCACTTATTAAAAAATAAAGAAATGCTAGGATACAGACTTGCTACAATTCATAATTTACATTTTATGTCAACTTTAATTAAGAATGCTAGAACAGCAATTAAAAAGCAACGTTATGAAGAATTTTCCAAAGAATTTCTAGAAAAATATTTTTCTGGAAAAGAAAAAAAAGAATTTTCTTCAGACATCTCGCGTAAGTATAAATCAAAAGAAGACATTTCAAGAGAAATATTATATCTTTCATATAAGAAATAAGGGAGGGACTAGCCCACCCATATTTCCTAAGTTTCTCGTGTAAGGTAATAACTTAGGAAGATAATTACTCCTTACACGAGATTTTTTAATGGGATAGTCACTTTTTTGGGACAATCATTTATAAAGTTTACGTAACTAAAACCTAAAATATACTGCGAAATAATGCTTTATTCTTAAAAAAAGTAAAAACATTTATAAATACCAGTTACTATCTAGTAGTTAATGTTGGGGGTAAAAACATTACGAACTAGTGTATTAGTTCTATTCTTATTAGGTTTTATCATCCAGTTTTCAATTGCAGATACACATCCGGATATTGTTGAAGAGAAGTATTTTGTATACGGAACAGTTGATTTGATTAATTGCGAGTATTCTGATCTTGTTGCAAAAAGTTTAGGAACTGTAATTGGAAATGGAATTTTAGCAAAACAAGGTGCTTCTTGCAATTATGCTATTTCAATATTTGAAGATTCAATGAATGTAGAAATATACATCGATAATTACTTGTGTAAAATAGTCTTCACAAATAACACAAACACTAAAAAAAATATCGCATGTGAAAGTCTTCCATCACAATATTATCAGCCTATTGGAGGTTGTATGGATGAAACATCAATATATTATAATCCTTTGGCAACTGTAGAAGATGGTAGTTGTGGATATGTTATTGGTTGTACTGATGTTTATGCATTAAATTACGATATAACTGCAAAAATTAATTCTGGTTGTATTTACTCTAGTGGTTGTATGGATTCTAAAGCAACAAATTACAATCCTATTGTTAAAGTAGATGATGGAAGTTGTATATATAAAGTTGGTTGCACAAATAACAAAGCAATTAATTATGATGTTTTAGCTAAAATTGATGATGGAAGTTGCATTTTTCCTTTGACAGGGTGTACTGACTTAGAAGCATTGAATTATAATCCTGATGCAAAAGATGATGATGGAAGTTGCTTATATCTAAAAACAGGATGCATTAATCCTGATGCCAAAAATTATGATTCTGATTCACAAGTTGATGATGGAAGTTGTATTTATTACAATATGGGTTGCATTAATTCTAATGCACTAAACTACAACAGTTCCTCAGAAATTGATGATGGAAGTTGCATTTTTCCAATTTATGGTTGCACAGATGAACTTGCATTGAATTATAACTCAAAAGCAACCAACGATGATTCATCTTGCACTTTTAAAACGGGTTGCACTAACTCATCTGCAACTAATTATAATCCTCTTGCAATCATAGATGATTTGAGTTGTTCATTCTACGTTGAACCTGAAACAAATATCGTAACTCAACAAACTCCTAAAGAAGTAACTAGTTCATCATCAAAATCAAGCTCAAGTAGCTCAAGTAAAAAGACAACTAACACAGTTACTACAGGTGATGTTGTTGCAACATTTGTGCCTGAAGAAGATATCAAAGATGAAAAAGTCACTGAAAAACAAGAAATTGTTGAACCAAAAATTGAAACTAAAAAAGAAATAATCACTCAACAAGAAACTAAATTTACAATCTCAAAAACAGTATTTCAACTGGGATTATCTGGAATACTAACATTTGTAATATTATTACTTGTCATATTCACCATTAAAAAACGCTAGTATCAAGAAAATGGAAATAAAAAATTATATGAAAATTTTTGTTGTATTGCTGACTCTTTGTTTAGTTGCAACACCAGTTTTATCAGATAATAAATTAACAAATTTAATTCCAAATGGAGTTTTTTTTAACGATTTATTTTCTGGAACTGCATCGTATGGATATAATATTGATATACTACCTGGAGTTGCAGGACTAATACCAAGTATTAGTTTATCATACAACCACCATTCAATTGGAGCAAAAAGTGTTGTTGGTAATGGATGGTCAATTACTGAAAATTATATCTACAGAGATGTGAATGGAACGATTAATGATACTAGCGATGATTTTTTCAAATTACATTTTAATGGTGTTGATATTAATTTAGTGTATGATGTTGAAGAATATCACACTGAAGTTGATTATAGATGGAAAATAAACACAGAACTTACTACAGAAAATAGGTTCAAGAAATATTGGTATCTTAAAACAACAGATGGAACTACATATAAATTTGGAAGTAATTTGAATTCTGAAATATCTTCAGATTTATTTGCAGGAATTTGGAACCTTGATTCTATAGAGGATGCGAATCAGAATAAAATATATTACTTTTATGATAAGACATTTGTAAACGATACTTTTTCATATCTTTCAAAAATTGAATATAATAATGGACATAATATTGTTGAATTCAATTATAAAGAAAATTCTATTTATGGATTAAATAAAGTTGTTGCTGGAATTCAATTGACACAAAATGCATTATTAAAAAATATTACAACAAAGTATGATTCAAAAATTGTCTCAATTTATAATTTTGAATATTTAAATCGAACAGGTAAATTAATCCTAAATAAAATTCAGAAATTTAACTCTGACCTTATTGAGATTAATAATCCAACTATTTTTGATTATTCTAATGATACTATTAATACATGGACTCAAAGCTCAAGTTTACCTAGTGCATTTGATTCATCAACACGGTTAATTGATATTAACAATGATGGATTTGATGATTTATTAAAAATGGATAACACTGCGACTTTAACATATTGGTTAAATTCTAAAGATGGATGGTCTAGTGCAAAAACAATTAGTAATTTTTTAACAGGAGGATTTGTTGATTTATGGGATAATGATTTAGGTGTAAGATTTTTTGATGTTAATTCAGATGGTTTTGTAGATATTGTTATGTCTAGGAAAGATTCAACTACAATTAGCAAAGTATTACTTAATACTGGAAATTCTTTTGTTGAATCAAACTTAACAATTCCTGTTATGTTCACTCAAAAAACAACATATTCAACTGGATGTACACCAAGCTATTGCCCTTCGGGTAGTATTGATGGAGGGATATCTTGTAATCCAACCACAGGAGTTTGTACTAGAACTTGTAAAACATATACTTGTGGAACAAGTGGAACTGTTGTTCTTAATGAAAAAAATAGTATTCCAGAATGGGATGATGATGATTATGATGAAGAAGATTCAGGATATACATTTTATCCTTCAACTGACAAATGCTATGAATTTAAGTATATTACTGAAGATGACAATGAATGTTATTGGCTAAGCACTAATTATGATGATATTGATGATGATTGTGATGGATATGACTTAGATTCTTATAGTGGAATTGGTTTTGAAGGTGATAGTTGGATGGGTACCATTGGATATTTTAACTACGATACCGAAACAGGCTATATTCCTGATGACGCAGTTGATAATTCATATTGGAATTATTTTTATGTATCTAGAATAGATTACGATTCTACTCCTGATTCATTTGGAGATTGGACTAGTCATGAAAATACATTTTGCGAAGGAGACATATATTCAATTTATTGTGCACCAACATCTGGCGCATGTAGTTCTTGGAGTAAACAGAATTGCGGATATGGTTGTGCTGGAACTGGTGTTGCTCCAAAGGCAGTTATTGGAATTTATCAGGATGTTTATTCAGAAGGAATTGATAACGCTTTTACAGATATGCAACCAGCTTGTGAAGATGATTTAATGTATGCTAATGAACTTGACCCTGGAAGTACTTATCAAGTAATTGAATATCCTGCCTATATTTCTTATACGTATCCTACTTGTAATTATCAACCAAGTATATACAAAGATACTGGTGCAAGAATGTATGATGTTAACGGAGATAAAAAAATTGACATTATCCAAAAAACAGATTCAATTGAAAAGGTCTGGTTGAATGAAAATGAAAGTTTTGTACTTACTGAATATAGCATTCCTTCAACATTTAGTGTTCTTGATACCTCAGGTAATTTTAAGGGAGTTTTTGCGATTGATGTTAATGGAGATTCATTGGTTGATTTTGTTATTTCAAAAGATTCTATAAATCAAATCTGGTTAAATAATGGTACATCTTGGAGTTTATCTACAATGCAACTTCCAGTTCAAATGATTACTGGAACTACATCTAATGGCGTTACATTTGTAGATTTGGATTCTGATGGACTTGTTGATATTTTACAAAGTAAAGGGACTACGAAAAAAGCTTGGATTAACACAGGACAAAGCTGGATTGAAACTGTTTTATCTTTACCAACTGGTTTTGATGTTACAAATCAAGGTTCAAGCATTGCATTCTTGAATTCAGACCTTAGTGCAGATATTGTTGTTGGAAATAGTGTTTTTGTTAATTCTCAAAGCACATTTAACATTTTGAATAAAATAACTGATTCAAATCTAAAAACAACAAAACTGGATTATATTTCATCATCTGAATTTGATAACACAGGTAATGATGATATTAGTGATTTTGGAATTAAAGCTAATTTATTATCTAAAATAACAGAGTATAATGGAATTACTGGACCACATGAAAATATTATCAGCACTAGCTTTGAATATTCAAATGGTTTATATGATGTTGAGAACAATGATTATAAAGGATTTGGAAAAGTTATTGAAACAAAGTCAAATGATGTAAAAATTATTCATTATTTTTTACAAGATAGTGGACGAAAAGGACTAGAATTTCAAACAGATATATTTGATGAATTAAATAATCTTAAACAACAAACATTAAGTGATTATTCTAAAGAACATATTGGAAATTCTTATTTTAAAATAAATAATGATAAAATAAATACAATTGAATATTCTGGAAACCAAACATCATCAAAAAGTATTGAATTTGAATATGACGATTATGGAAATCCAACTACAATATACTATAATGGATTTGATGATGTGGCTACAGATAATTATAGAGTAGAAAATGAATATGAATATAATGAAAATAAATGGATTATGACAAAACTATATCATGCGATAACATATAACATCAGTAACAAAAAAATTGCTGAAACTTATAATACGCACGATAGTAATGGTAATACTATTTTTACATATGAATACTTTAATCCTACTACTGCCTTAATTAGTAAATATTCATATGATTCTTATGGAAATGTAATTTCTTATAAAAACCCACGAGGATTTTATACTAATTACATATATGACAATACAAATACTTTTGTTGAAGAAGTTAGAGATGCAAACTACGCAACTAAAAAATATGTGTACAATAAATCAACAGGAAGTCTTCTTAGTGAAACTGATGAAAATGGTTTTAGTATAAATTATACATATGATAAATTTGGAAGAATTTCTACAGTATCTCAAAACAATCAAACATCCAAATATAATTTTGAATATGATTTTACACAAATTCCTAAAAAAATCAAGAAAACAATTATATTAAATAGCACAGATAATACGTCTAGCACAGAATATATTGATTCTTTTGGAAATTTGTTGGAAGAGAAAAAAGAATATAATGAAAATTCAGTATCAAAATATTATTTGTATGACAGTTCACAAAATGTAATTTTTGAAAGTAATTTTTATGTTTCGAATGAATCATATAATTCTCCTGATTCAGGAATTTATGGAATATCATATGAATATGATTTTATGAACAGAAATATTATTCAAAGAGATCAAAATCTAAACACATATACAACAACATATGGGCTTAATTTTTATCAAATTGTTAATCCTAAAGGTCACGTACAACAATATTTTTTAGATTCGTCAGGCAGAATAATTTCATTGATTGAATATGATGGAGATACTGCAATTCAGAATAAGTACAAATATGACTTATTAGGAAATTTACTAGCAATAACAGATTCTCTGGGAAAAAACACTACCTATACATATGATATGATAGGTCGAAAAAAATCAGTAACTGATAATGATTTAGGAGAATGGTCTTATGAATATGATGGCAACAGTAATTTGATAAAGCAAACTGATTCAAGAGGAAAAACAACATCAATTACTTATGACAAATTAGATCGTGTATTAACTAAATCACCTGATGATAATTTGTATAAATATACATATGATGTGACTTTGTATAACACATTATATTCTATAAAAGGAAACGATTATGCAGAATATTTCTTTTATGATGATTTTTATAGAACAGTTTTAAAACAAATTGAGATTGACGAGTTTAATTTTTCAACAGAATATAGTTATGATTCTGGAGACAGACTTTTATCTAAAAAACTATTGTCTGGTAAGGAGATTAAATATCTTTATGATGGAAATCTATTAAAATCAATTTATGGTTATTCACAAAATAATTATAATGAAATTGGTCAATTGGACTTAACAATATATTCTAACGGTATTGTAACAGATTATGATTATTCTGACAAAGATTTTAGATTAAAAAATCTAAAAGCCGGTGAATTAATAGACTATTCTTATGATTATGACAAAGTTGGAAACATAGAAAAAATTTGGGATAATGTAAATGGATTTAGTAAAACATTTACTTATGACGAATTAGGCCGATTGATTAAAGCATTTAGATTTATGGGTTATGATTTAGAATACGAATATGATTCAGTTGGAAATATGTTAATTGTTTCTAGCTCAAATGAACTTATTAAATTTAACATTACTAATAATTCGAATAAAATCAATTCATTAGAAGTATTCTCTGATGTTGATAATGACGGAGTTTTGAATGACAACTGTATATATGTCTCAAATCCTGAACAAGAAGATATAGATTCTGATGAAATTGGAGATGCTTGTGACATTTGTCCACTTGATTTTAATAATGATATTGATTCAGATGGTTTTTGTGGTAATGTTGATATTTGTCCTTTAATTAGCGATAATCAAACTGATTCAGACTCTGATGGAATTGGGAATGCTTGTGATAACTGTATTAGTATTTCTAATACAGAACAACTAGATTGTAATAACAATGGAATTGGAGATGCTTGTGATTTAGTAAATCCAAGTGCAACTGATATCTGCGATTTTATTGATAACAATTGTAATGGAGAAGTTGATGAGGATTTTGTTTCTGAAATTGTTTATTGTGGTCTTGGAGTATGTAATAACATAGGAACTACTACTTGCAATAATGGATTTGTGTTTAATAGTTGTGTTCCTAAAGCAATTGAACCAACCGTATTTAATGATGATATTGACCAAAACTGTGACGGACATGATGAAGTGTGGTCTTTAAACATCAATGAAGGATGGAATTTAGTGTCTGTTCCTTTTGATATGGATATTGCTGAAATTAAAACAGAATTAAATCCATATAGAATCAACCATTGGTCTAGTTCTGGTTGGATTGATTACCTCCAACCACTTGGAGAATATAATACTTTAACTAATTTGAATAAATTGTACGGATCATGGATATATTCTGACAGCAATATTGTTTATATGCCAATTGTTCATCAAACAAATGGCAAGATCAAATTAGTTGTTGGATGGAATCTTGTAGGATATCCTAGTACTACTAAGCGAAATATTTCTAGTGTATTTGGAACGGACATTATCAAAGCATACTCTACTGATTCAGACAACAATTGGATTATCTGGAAGGTTGATAATCCTTTATCTGCTAATACATTAACTGAAATGGAGATGGGAAAAGCATATTGGATTTTATCAAATAAAACTTTAGAGGTTGATGTTTAATGAAAAAAATCAATAGAATACTTTTAACAATAATTGGAGCAATTACTCTAGGATCTTGTAAACCTGTTGTTGGAGGTCATGACGATTTAACACCACCAGTTGGAATAATTAATATCCTTGAAAATAGAATTGAAATGAGTTATGAAGATGAATCTCCAACGACAATTGAATATAGAATTGACGAAAACCAAAATAATATTTGGGATGAATCTTTTCAAGAATATTCTTCAAGTATTTCATTACCCATATCAACATTACCTTTTGGAGAATATAAAATTCAGGGAAGATTCGTTGATAGCTATGGAAATGAATCAACAGAGGTTGCAAATTTTAGAAATGGAAAATTAGATTCAGTTGCACCAAATAGTCCTACTGCAACTTTTCAAGATTATAGATTTTTAGATTCAGGAAAATTTAGTTATTCGGTTCTTGTCCCAGACGATAGAGTTGTTTTAGATGAAGAACATTCTGATGAAATAAAAATAAAGATTTGGGCGAGTCCTTACCAGGGATTAACACTAGATGACTTAGTTACTGGACACGATTCTATTTCCGATGGACAGTTACAAGAAGGTTATGTAACTTTAGTTAAAGATGCAGAATATTTGCCATCTGGCCAACACATTGTAGATAGCAACACTTTGTTGATTAATTCAATTGTATCCTCTAATGCAAGTTGGAACATTTACTTGGAAGCAATTGATAAATCTGGAAACAAAAGTTTGAGTGAATATCCTATTATCACTGGTGGAATTGACGGCGAAAACAGAATGGAAATTTTTGTATCTGAATTTGGAGTTGACACTGTTGATTTTTTTGATTCTCGTGGTCGAATTATTGATACTGTTGATACATTACCAAATGGGATGCTATATCATAATTTAGAAAAACTTGTTGATGGCATGCCAATTAAAGCTATTGGACGTAACACGCTTAACGAATATAATTTTGTTTATGAGAAAGACAGATGAACATTAACAAACTTAATTGGTTGCTTACTTTTTTTATCATTTTATTAGTGTTATCACTGACTCCAATTTCTGCAATCAATTATAGTTATGATTCTAATGGAAATTTAGTTAATGATTCAACTTTTACTTATGTGTATGATTCAATGAAC
>JAFGUC010000056.1 GCA_016938695.1 Candidatus Woesearchaeota archaeon
ACAATATTTTGCTCTATCATTAGCCACACCATCAACTAACATCAATCGTAGATTTTCTAAAGCTACAACTGAAGAGAAATCAACACCTAAATTTCCAGTAAAGACTAAATATTTTGAAGCTCTTACCATGTGTTTATCTGCATAAACTTCATCTGGATTTGTATATTTTGATTTAAGTTCAACCATACTCATACCATCAGTAAAACTTATTTCATCTTTGAGTTCTTTTAAAGTATATCGTGTTGATTTCACACTAGGACTTGCCATTCTGTGTCTTGAAAGTTCTTGAAGTAATGCTCTACTGATCCCTTTAATATAAAAGGTATAAGTTAAATGCTCTAAAGTTGAAGCGTGTTTAAATTTATTACCAACCCTATAGATAAGTTCTTGGTCTTTTTCTCCACCTTCATCACTTTTATCAAAACTTTGCCAACAAGTTCGTATTGCATGGGCACAAACTTCCAATGAAGAATGTTGCATTAAAATTACTTCCATTTTTTATCCTTGAGTTTGTAAAAAATCATTTTTTATAGTGATCTATATAGTATCCACTTGCGGTATGATTTTTGATAAGATTTTTTGGTAGTTTTTTTCGAAGTTTACTTACTAATTGACGTACATAGCCATTTTCCATACTTGTACCCCAAACATAAGATTCAATTCTTTCATTTGATACGCTAGATCCAATATTCTTCACCAATATATGTAAAAGATCTTTTTCTTTTTTAGTAAGTAATACTGGTTGTCCTTTTGCAAATAACTCTTCAGTAAAAAGATTATATTCATGATTTTTTGCTAATTGAATTATATGACTAGTATTATGAAATGCCTTATTAATCTTAATAACCAATTCTTTAACATCAAAAGGCTTTTTAATATAATCTTGGCAACCTATCTCATAAGCTTTTTCAATCGAATTAATCGAACTATCACCACTTATAACAAATATTGGGGCATCAATGTTCTGTTTTCTTATCTCTTGAATAAGATGTAGTCCATCAACATTAGGTAAGTGCAAATCTATAAAAAAAATATCATAAGCACCACTAAGTTCATTAGCTGCCACATTACCATCACTATATGATGTAACATTAAATCCTAAACTAGTCAAAGTATTTGTAACAACTTTGTTTAATTCTTTATCGTCTTCTACTAAAAATATCCGCATAAGCAAATTGTATAATAAAATAAATTAAATTGTGTTAATAAATTGTATCTTTTATTAAAATTATTTTAAACGTTGTGCATGGGTTAATGCAACAGCTATTGCATCAGTAATATCAAGAGGTTTTATTTCTTGTTTTATATTTAATAATCTTTTTACCATAAAAGCAACTTGCTCTTTTTGGGCTTTTCCATTTCCAGTAACTGATTTTTTTACTTGAAGAGGAGTATATTCTGCAAAATTTCCAAATTCTTGTAAAATTTTTAAAGATAATGCTCCTCTAAATTGTGCTAACTTTATTACTGTTTTTGGATTAAAGGCATAAAACATATCTTCTATTGCTACTTCATCAATTTTGTGTTTTGCAAAAATTAAATCCAAACCTTCTATTAATTCTGTTATTTGATGTTGTAAAGTTCTACTTTTTATTTTCACAAGTCCAGCTTCTACTAACTTTACTTTATTCACATCTTTCACAATGATTGCATATCCACAATTGATGGTACCTGGATCAATTCCTAAAATCTTCATTTTCACTTTCTTTCACGTAAATTCACACATTATTCACTTTTTATTCACATAAGTA
>JAFGUC010000007.1 GCA_016938695.1 Candidatus Woesearchaeota archaeon
TTGCAATGATACCTAAACTGAGAATTGCAATTACTATTAAAGTTTGTCTGAATATTTTCATTTATATCATTTTAATTGTGTGACTTAGTTTTAATTGGCGTAAACGGTCGAATCACGCTTCGCGTGATGTCGTCAAAGACGACTGACGGTTAACCTCTCGTTACGCAAGCTAAACGAGGGGGAGTTCGTTACTTGTGTGAAGTTTAGGCGGTGTAATTGCTTACAGTTTTTTTAAGTTCTTCCAAAAAACATTTTAAATATTCATTGTGCCGCATCAAAAATCTTTTTGTACTAATCACTCTTTCAAGCATGTCATACGGTCTAAAAATATAGTCTTCTTGAATTTGTGTTTGTTTAGAAGTGTTAAGTAAAATGTGTAAAAGATGTTGCTCAATACTTTTAAAACCATTGGTTTCAATTGATTTATCTAGGATACTTTTATATGTCTTAAAATAATTTTCCAACCTAGCTTTTATCAGGTTGATATTTCCGCTCACTAAGAAAGTATACTTGTCATTAATTCTTATTAAAAAAGCATTCAAAATATCTGCTCTTAGTTTTTCATTCTTATAAATTGAATATGAAAGCATGTCACAAATAAAGAAAGAATATAAATCAGCTTCCAACTTACTTACAACTCCATAATCATCTTTGTTTATTTTAAAGGAAGTTAAGAAGTTCGAATAAACCTGCTCTCCAATTTTGAAGGATATATTAATAATCTCATTGGGTAAAGAACTGTTATTATCCTTTCTTGCAATTGTTTCTTTTTGATGAAAATCTGATTTTGGACGATGATGATTTACTTCTTTTTTTTGTGATTGTACTTTTGGTTGAATATTATCGGTGCCCTTTGTTTTTTCAATCTTTTTAGATCTATTTTTTAGTTGAGAAAATATTCCTGCAAGTAGACCCAAACATATAATTGAAACATAAATCAGCAATATTGTTTTACCCCACATGTAGCATAAGGCAAGACCTAAAAGTAAAACCGAAATTTTGACAATATTATCAGTAATTATTTCTTTTACTTTTTGATGTTTTTCAGTGATCTTATTGTCAGCATTTATATTTTTTCCTCGTTCAGAAATGATTTGGACATTATTCTCAATTTCAATCTTCGTTTTATTATTTGCTGGTAGTGCTTTGCAAAATGAATCTCTAATTTGCATCAATAAACCTTGTAATATATTTGAGTAGACGCGACTATTCTCAACCTCAGTATAAACCTTCTGAAGTGTTTTATAGAAGTCTGAAATAAGGACTTGATTGTTTGATTCTGCAATTCTTTTAATTTGTCCTCCAATTAAAACATCGTTCAAAAAGAGAGATGCTTCATCGACATTTATGGTCATATAAAAACTAGAAACTTGACCATTTTCATCAAATCGACTAGGTTTTGCTTCCCCATAAGTATTAGAAATGGAGTCCAAGTTTTGAATCAATGTAAAGCAATCTTGGAATGATTCTTTATCCGAACAATTTGAATTCATGTTTATTTGTTTTGTACCTCAACTTGAAATCTACCCTATAACTTTCCCTTTTTTAAGGAATTATGGTTCCTAAAGTTGTCTTCTAGTTGCTTCATACTTTGTATTTAATCGGTTTTTGTTGGATTTGCGTGGTTTTGTGCGGAGCCTTCGGGTTTTTCGGGTTTGGTTGAAGGTTGTTGGCAGGGACCTTGCGTATCCGGCTCCGAAAATAGTAAATGTTTTGGGATGAGGATGCTGGGGAGGGGGATTATTTTAGGAAAAAGTCATTTGTCAATAGTCATTAGTTCCCCAA
>JAFGUC010000057.1 GCA_016938695.1 Candidatus Woesearchaeota archaeon
ATTTTAAAATAAAAAATTTCTTGATCTACTTTTGATAATTCTCGATAAGCTTCCAAAATTTCTAGTTCAATATTAGAAATATGAGAACTTATTTGGTTCGGAATAACAATTTTTAGATTATTTTTATGACTATTCTCTTCATTAATCAATTGACTAATCTTTAATCTTGCTAGTTTACTAAGTCCTCTATTGCTCCAATTAATTACACTATTTTCTTTTGAGCCTATTCTCAAAGCTATTTCTCTGTAACTATCTACTTTTAGAACTTCTTTAGCTAAATCTAGCAATGCTTTATCTTCATTATTCATTTTACCCTCTAAATTAATCAAAAATTAGTCAATTACTATTGACAAATTAATCAAATGACTATATAATTCACTCATATATTTATCTTTCTTACACTTTTTTACATAATTAAATAGTTTATTGTAGCGAAAAGTAGGGCATTAAGTGAATATTAAGCTAATAATCTATGATTTGATAGCTTTGTTTTTTTAAAAATTTATTGTTGAAGTATTAAAAAATAACATACGAGGAGAATAAAATGAAACGAATTTTAGGATTTACAGGTGGAGTTATTGCAACTTCTATTTTATTTAGTGGGTGTGCTGGAACAAATGTTCAAACAATTGAAAAACAACCAGAAGTTCAAGAGATAAAAAATGACAAACCATTTTTAAGAACAGTTGATGGAGATACAAAGAAGATAATCCCATTAAGTGAAGTAAATGTTAAATTAATGGCTGGATTAAGGGTAGCAATACATGATGAAGATATACAAATTCAACCGTCTCTTTTTCGTAATGAGAACTGTACATTTCTTGGTGAAACAAAACTTAACGGTTCCACGGAACGATTTGAAGTAAGACTGAAAAATGCCATTTGTACAGATGAAAACAATATTACTTATGAAAGCAACAACATTAGAGGGTATGTAATTGGTGAAGATAATATTGTTGGGATAAGAGGGGTGTTGGTGTTAGATGTTAATAGAGAGGGAGTAAAGAAAAATAATCTCACTTTAACACTTCTTGAACAATTAAATAATGTTGAGGGAGTGCAAAGCATTAGACATAATCTTTTGAAGCAAATCACTACTTCTGTGATTCAATTAACTCCAGGAACTAAAACAAAACTCTTAATACAAGAAGGCGATTTTGTGAAAGTGGATGGGAAATGATATGCAAAATATGTTTCAAGAAGCAATGAAAAAAGCCGAAGCTGAAGGTGCTAAGGTAACAAGAATTATTGATGTAGGGCAATCATTTTATGGATTTGAGATTATTCCTTCTCGTAGTGGGAAATCGTTCCTTGCAAACTATATTATTGAACAAAATGCTGGGAAAGAGGCTTTTAGGAATGCAAATTGGAAATTGAATTTGGCAATAAGTAAATAAATGCAGAATCCCTTTAAATGTTGTGAAAACAAAAGGAAAGCGATAAAAAACAGTTGTAAATAGATAGATATAAAATCTCTATCTATTTACATAAAAAATAGTACTTCAACAATAAATTTTTAATCAGAATTTTAACAACTAACTTAAAGGAGGCAGTATGGCAAATGTAAAACAAAATTTTATCAAAG
>JAFGUC010000058.1 GCA_016938695.1 Candidatus Woesearchaeota archaeon
AAGGTCAACTAGCAACGCACGTAGTGGCGATGTTATAGATATTGATATTGAGCAAATTACACCAAATCCAAATCAACCTAGAAAAGTATTTGATGAAGATAAATTACAAGAATTAGCACAATCAATTAAAAACTATGGGTTACTGCAACCAATAAGTGTAATAAGATCAAAAAATGGATTCACACTCATCGCAGGTGAGAGAAGACTAAGAGCATCAAAACTTAATGGTGCAACAAAAATAAAAGCTTCAATCATAGATGCGAATGAACATAAATTAAGAGAACTAGCTTTAATTGAAAATATTCAAAGAGATGATTTAAATGTAATTGAACTTGCTTATTCTTATGCACAACTTATCAACGAACATTCACTAACACATGAAGAGTTATCTAATAAAATTTCAAAAAGTAGAACTAGTATTACTAATACTTTAAGACTATTAACTTTATGTGTTTATGTACAGCAATTGTTAGGGAATGATAAAATTTCTGCAGGACATGCAAAAGTATTAATTGGGCTTTCTGAAGATGAACAAAAAATGGTTGCAGATTCAATTGTTGGACAAAAACTTTCAGTTAGAGAAACTGAACAGTTAGTAAAAGAACTAAAATCACCAAAAGAAAACAAAAAGAATAGTACAAAAGTAAAAAAATCTTTTGACTTTTCATCATTAAATCCTTTAATTGATAAACTAAAATCAAACAAAATTCAAGTAAAAGCTGAAGGCGATTATTTGAAGATAAAAATTAAATCTCAAGAAGATATTCAAAAGATTCTTGAGCACTTCAATTCATAAAACAATAAAAACGTTTCTTAAAAATACATTTTCATTTATTTTCAAAATTTATAACATTTTTAATGAATCTTTATAGATAGGTTTGGTAAAATGTGGCAGTTTTAGTAGAACTAAACTGTACAAAAATATGGAGGAATAAATGTTAGACATAAATCCTGTCTTACTACTACTCTGTGGTGCCATTTTTCTTTTGGTACTGATGAGATTAAATAGTTGTCTATTTAAACCTCTACTTAAGCATATGGACGAGCGTGAAGAATCTATCAAATCTGATATGGAAAACGCT
>JAFGUC010000059.1 GCA_016938695.1 Candidatus Woesearchaeota archaeon
GTGCGTCTCTGTTATGTATAAAATCAAGCTTTTTTTTATTTTTCTGAATTTCTTTTCCATACCTGTACCTTTTTTGCTTTTTTAATGAAGTCAAAATTAGCAGATTCATAATACTTGTAAGCTCTTTCTTCGTTTGTCATGAAAAATATTTTACTATTAAACTCTTTCAAAAATTAGTTCATAACTTCATGAGACCGTGATTGCTCTCACGATGAAGTTGTGAAATAATTTTTTGAAAGAACTAGATAGCTTTAATATTAGTATCTTGAATGCCTTTTCATTATTTTAAACAATTAGATTATTTTCCATTCCTTTCATTTTGCTAATAATTCTTAATAATTGTTCATTCTGTTATCAACCGTTGTATTTACTACACAGCATTAAATCAATCAAATTTTTAAAAGGTGCTGCAATCTACAGAAAAACCTACTATGAAGCATAGACGCACTAACAGTCACCCTTCGATTACAAACATATCAAGAATTATCTGATTTTTTCATTTTATTATTTTCATTTTATTCTATTATCCCAAATTGGTAATCTTTCATGTTGTTCCATACGTATCTGATCCTTTTCACTAATTTTTTGGCAATTCTCACTATGGCTTTTGTTCCACTCATCCTAGTTAATAGTTTGTTGTATGCTAGTAATAAAGCTGGATCACTCTTTATCGCAGTCCATGCTGATTCAATCAGTGTATTTCGTAATCGTTTTTTATGTCTAAACGTGATTCCTCTTGAAAACTCCTTATCTCCACTGCTTTTAGTTGACGGTATTAAACCAATATAACTTAGTAATTCATTATCATTTTTAAACCTCTGCATATTTATGAGTTCTGAAATTAAGACAATCGAACATACAAAAGCCACACCAGGAATAGTTACCAGATGATCATATACTTCTTTTCTTATTTGATCTATCTTAAGAATTCTTTTAATTTCTGATTCAACATCTTTAAGATTTGAAGAAATTTCATCTAGTTGCTTTAGATAAAATGAAAAAGCAATCGTACTTGCGGGAGAATCAAATCTCAAATTCTTTAAAAGTGAGAGATATTTTTTGCTCCATTTACTTTGAGAATCTAATTCTGAACTTTTTACATTGTATTTATTCATAAATGACTTTATTCTGTTTTTCATCATTGTCTGATCTCTGACTAGAGAAGTGCGTATTCGACATAAATCACGAAATGATTCTTCATCAACTTCCGGAATATATATTCCTCGAAGGCTTTTTCTTTCTAATTCTCTGGCTAGTTTTCTTGAATCTACAGTGTCATTCTTGGAGAACTCCTCTTTTTGAGTTTTTGGAACATCAGCAGGATTTACAACAATACATTCGAAGCCTAAATCTTTTAATTTCCGACTTATCCAAAATCCACAAAATCCTGCTTCATAACAGAACTTGAAAGTACACATCGGATATGTGTTAGCAAGACTTTTGACTAATTGCTCAACATCTGGATTACAGCTATATGTCTTTAAAATTATGCCATTCATAACCAAAGAAACTTTCCAATTCTTCTTGTGAACATCAATTCCAACAGAAATAACTTGACCTTTGTAACTATCTGGGGCTAAACTTATTCTTGTCTTCATGAGAGCTCCTTTCTTGATAAATTTGTTTGTCATAATTCTAAGTTAATAAAATTACTAGCTCTCATTTTATAACATAATTTCTACA
>JAFGUC010000060.1 GCA_016938695.1 Candidatus Woesearchaeota archaeon
TCACAGACGTCACTTTTACCACAAGTTGAATTGCAAGCCCCAAAAAAAGTACTTGGTACCAATTCAGTTGACTGTATAAAATCAGGTCTTATATTTGGACATGCATCCATGATTGACGGATTAATCAAGAGAATTAAAGAAGAAACTAATCATCTGGATCTCAAGGTAATAATAACTGGTGGACATGCTAAGATAATTTACCCTTATTGTCAAGAAGAGTTAATTAAAGATGAGGTATTAATCTTAAAAGGCTTATTGTTGATTTTAAGTAAGAATAAAAGATAAGGTGAAAATGCACTGTCAAGTGCATTTTTTTGTTAAATATGGTAAAATAAAACACAAGAAACTTGAGGTGGACTTATGAAGAAAAAACTATTATTAATTGATGCAAGTAATTTATTGTTTCGTTCCTATTATGCGACTGCATATACTGGAAATCTTATGCAAACAAAAGATGGTTTATATACAAATGGAATATTTGGTTTTGCACACGCAATGACAAAATTAATCGATAATGGTTACACTCATATTCTTGTAGCTTTAGACACGGATGGGAAGACTCATAGACATGAAATATACGAGCAGTACAAAGGGACAAGAAAAGATACTCCAGAAGAATTGAAAGAACAATTTGCATACATGCAAGAGTACCTTGATGCTTTAGGCGTTTATTATTATCAACAAAAATACTATGAAGCTGATGATATTATAGGCTATGTTGCAACTCATTATAAAAATCAATTTGATGAAATAACTATATATTCTAATGATCATGATCTAGTTCAATTATTAGATAAAAATGTTAACCAATTAATTTCTCGTAAAGGGCTAAAAGAAGTAGAAATATACACTCCAGAATATGTTGAAGAAAAACTGGGTTTCAAGACCTCACAAGTTATCGACTACAAAGCTTTAGTGGGTGATGCTTCTGACAATATTCCCGGCATACCAGGCATCGGCGATAAAACAGCTGTTAAATTGTTAAACGAATACGTAACGATTGAAAACTTATATGAAAAAGTCAATGAAGTCAAAGGAAAACTTAAGGATAAATTAGTAGAGAACAAAGAGATTGCTTTTTTTTCGAAAAAATTGGCAACAATTACAACTGATTTTGATAATCAGATAGAAATTGCAAAAAGCGAATACAAAGGTTATAAGGAAGAAGAATTAGTAAAGTTCTATCAAAAAATGAATTTTAACTCTTTCATTAAAAATTTAAAAAAAGACTCTGCAATTGTTAAAAA
>JAFGUC010000061.1 GCA_016938695.1 Candidatus Woesearchaeota archaeon
CGCCAATGTTAATTAAATCATCCTTAAGATTATTCATTTTATTTTCCTCGCGCGCCGAAGGCGTCCATCCAACATTTGCTTAACCTGCGAGGCGTACATTAGCGCGAAACTTGCCGAGCGAAGCGACAAGCAAGTTTCGTGACAATAGCCGAGTCAGGTTGAAGCAGTTGTTGGATGCTTCTTAAATTTCATTGTATTAATATATAGCCAGTTAATAAAATCATTCATTGCAATTAGGTTTCTTTTTTTTAAAATATTGCCAATAATTTTTCTTTCTTTCTCTATTGATACTTCTACAT
Source organism: Candidatus Woesearchaeota archaeon (assembly GCA_016938695.1). Lineage (GTDB taxonomy): Archaea > Nanobdellota > Nanobdellia > Woesearchaeales > JAFGUC01 > JAFGUC01. The sequence goes on from JAFGUC010000061.1 coordinate 300, forward strand.
ATTTAAATCCATTGTAATAATATGATTGTAGTAAGTAAAGATAATGTTTCACAAGATTATAATCTGATTCATAGGAATCAATATTTTTTGATATATTTGTAAAGTCATTTTCAACTTTTACATAATCATTGCTCGTTTTTTCTGTATAATATTTTGAAATTATATTAATTCTCAGAGTAGTATTTCTATTTTTAGATACACCCAAGGGATAATTCAATGATATTAATTCATAGAAAGCATCAAAAATTGTCTCAATTGTTACTTCTTTTTTAATCATATTTTGTTTTAGCACTAATGCTTGTTTTGCATCAATATAACAATTTTGCAATGTAATAAATTCTTCTTGAGAATTTAATGACTCATTATGATCCGGATGTTTCTGCAAAACTAATTTATGATATATTTTCTTTAACTCTATGAGATTTTTAACTTTACCCTGATTTATCAGGCTTATCATTATATTCATTAAAAAATCCTAAACCAACATAATGAAAAACCAATGAGTTTTTTTTCCCCGCGCGGAGCGTCCATCCAACATTTGCTTAACCTGCATTGCGTTAAGCTGGCGTGAAACTTGCCGAGCGAAGCGGCAAGCAAGTTTCATGACAGTAGCAATGTCAGGTTGAAGCAGTTGTTAGTTGCAATTTAGTATAATATATCTCAAAAATATTTTCTAAGAGCTTTTTCTCTTCAGAACTTACCTTCATTATTTCGTTTCTATTAAATTTCATTCCTTTTTCTGCCATGAAATCTATACAAAAACTAAGATATAAAATATGAACACTTCTTCCTGTATATCGCTCAATCTTTCAAAAGATTTCCAGAATTCAACATATTCTAAATCTGTTTGTATAGAAAGCAATGCCATTGTTGTTAATGCTATTACATATAGTCGATCACCAAAACAAATCCAGTCAAGATCAATAATTCCCGATAATTTTCCTTGATGGACTAGTACATTTTTTGTTGTTGTATCATCAAAAAAAGGTTCTGGTTTGATTGTCGCAAAGTAGTCATTAAAAAAAGGAATAATACTTTTAACTCGATTAACATAATCAATAGAAAATATTCTATTATCTCTTATTCGTTGTTCAGATCTTTCGATGTTACTTTCAACGACTTCTCTCCAATTTTTTTTCATGTTATTCACATCTTCATATGAATTAAGCCAGCCAAACCCTTTTGCAACGGGTAATGTTTTAAGTAAATTTTGACATTTAAATAGATCATAAGAAATAGCTTGTTTCTGTTGGGCTGATAGAGTGTTATACACATAACCTAAGTCTTTACCTGGAATATAGGTCATAATAAAATGGTAAGGACTTATTGCTATATTTTGAGAAATAATTCTTGGTATCGGTAATTCATAATCTTGAAGTTTATTCAGCCAATATATTGATCCACTAATAAAATCTTTCACTTCAGATATTTTTAACACATATTTGTTTCCCTTAACTACTATTGTATACACATACGCAGCAATACCAACATGATTCCTTTGAATAGAATCAGGCAATACGTTAAATGTTTGTATACATATATTATTAACAATTTCTTCGTTCATGTTTTTCTCCGCGCGCGCAGCGTCCAACTAACATTTGCTTAACCTGCAATTTCGCGCCCGAAGGGCTTGGCGCGCTTTTTGCACTCGCAAAAAGCGTGACAAAGAAATTGTCAGGTTGAAGCAGTTGTTGGATGACCCACATTCAAATAGTAAGTGCAACGATATTGTCCAAAAAAGGGAGAATTGCGATACTACGAATATCCTACTCCCGCAAAGA
>JAFGUC010000062.1 GCA_016938695.1 Candidatus Woesearchaeota archaeon
GGGGTATCAGTAGTAATGGAACGAAAAACACCAACCGATACCCTAAAAATTTCCAAATCACCATGAAATTTTTAATTCATCACATACAGCATCTGATTCTGTAAAGCAGTTTCTCATATCTGCTTCTAACTCTAATTCTTGTAATATTTCATAAACTTTTTCTTTCAAACCATCAATAGTTGTATATTTGACATATAATAAGTAATCACCATTCTGCCTATAATTTTTAGGTTTTTTCATATCATAAAAATCTAGATATCTTTCTATACTTTCTATAGTTCTCTTTCGCCCTCTTACAAACTTATTGTTATTTTCTACACGCAGCCATAACTTTATTTCGGCTACTTTTTCTTTCTTTATATCATCAAATTTTAAATCTACATTTTTGTATTCCTCCAAATACCTATACAGAGAGGTTTTGCTAACACCTGTGTGTTCTCGAATTTCTTTAAGAGAATATTCTTTAGATTTGTAGAGCTTTAAAGCTTTTTCAATATCATTTTTATTTTTCTTGGGTCTACCACCTTTTCGACCTCTAGCTCTTGCACTTTCTAAACCTTCTTTAGTTCTTTGAACAATTAAGTCTCTTTCAAATTGAGTAAGACCTGCAATAACTGTAAACATAAATTTACCTTGTGGAGTAGTTGTGTCAACCCAAATTTCTTTCAAGCTTTTAATATTGGAACCCTTCCTTTCAATTTTATCTACCAACTTAAATAAATCTCTGGTAGACCTGCTTAGTCTTGTAAGTTCTGTTATTATAATGGTATCACCTAAACGTAAATTATCAAGTAGCCTTTCAAGTTCTGGACGTTCTTTATCGTTGCCAGCAATTTTTTCCTGATAAATGCGTTCACAATTTTCATTTTTTAATTGATCTAGCTGCCTATCTAAATTTTGATTTTCAGTAGATACTCTTGCATAACCTATTTTCATCTTAATCACCCAAAAAGTATTGTACCAAAAATCTATTCATCAATCAATTATGGTACAATGAATTCGGTACAAGTTTAGGTACTCATATATCATACAAAAAGTACTTTAATTTTTCTTAAAATAGAAGATATAAGAAAGGACCAAAAACGTTCGTTTTTGGGAAGGATAAATTTATGCCAGTTGAATTTTTAACGAAAGAACAAGAAATGCAATATGGAAATTATCCAGATGAACTATCAAATGAACAACTTGCTCAGTATTTTTGGATCGATGATGAAGATAAAATGTTTATTTTTAAAAGAACTGAAGAATATACTCAGCTAGGTATTGCATTACAATTATGTACAGTACGATTTTTAGGAACATTTTTATCTAATCCTCTTGATGTTCCTAAAACTGTAATTGATTATTTGTCAAATCAGTTAAACATCTCATCTGAAACTTTATCAAAATATAAGGATTCAAAAATTTCAAAAATTCATGTTAATGAAATTTGCAAAAAATATGGTTACAGCAAATTCAATGAGCAACCTAATCATTGGAGACTTATTCGTTGGATACATAATAGAGCTTCTTTAGGAAATGAAAAACCTATAATTCTATTCGATTTAGCAACAAATAGATGTGTAGAAAATAAAGTTTTACTACCAGGTGTCACAACACTAGAAAGACTTATTGCTCAAATATATGAGAGAGCTAATGATAGACTATGGAAAAAGCTGGCTATCTTACCGGATTCACTTGAAGAAAAAAAATTACTAGAAATTTTAAATCTTGATTTAAAAAGTAGAAAAACCACTTTAGATAAATTACGATATCAATCACTGGTTGCAAGTCCAAATGGTATTATAAAGGCATTAGAACGACTAAATGCAATTAGATTACTAGGAAACAACAAATGGGACATATCTAAAATACCTAATTGCAAATTACAAAAAATTGCTAAGTATGTTTCTGTTGTTAAATCTCAGATTATTAGTAGGATGCCTCCTGAAAAAAGGTTAGCACATCTAGTTGCTTTTGTTATCCATTTTTCAAAGAAGTCTCAAGATGACACAATATCATTGATTGATAAGTACCTATCTGAATTATTTAAAAAAACAAGTAATAAAGGAAAAAAGAAGAGGTTGCAAAAAGGTAAGAATTTAAGTGAATCTATGAAAAAATTACTTTCAGCAGTGGAAGTCTTGTTTGATAGCGAAACTTCAGATATGAACATAAGAGAAACTATTTTTAAAACAACTTCTGAGAAAGAACTAAAAAAAGCATTTAACAAATTAAATGAATTAGCAGATTCTTTAGAGAGTAATTTATCTTTTCATGAGCTTTTCAACCATTATTCAAATATACGAAAATTTTTACCCATACTCTTAGAAACTATTGAGTTTAAAGCAAATTCTTCATCCAAATATATACTTGAAGCCTGGGAATTTTTGAAAAAAGAAGAAAAGCGAAAGAAAAAGAAATTTTATAAAAATGCTCCTTGTACAGGAATATCAGAGGAATGGAAAAAAGTTGTAATTTGTAATAATTCAAAAGTCTTTGCCTGTGGATATACTTTTTGGGTTCTTTATAAATTACATATAGCCATAAAAAATCGTGAAATATACTTAGTTTCTAGTGAACAATTTGGAAATCCGGAATCACAGCTAATTCAAAATGACACTTGGTTACCCTTAAAAAATAATATTGTTAATACTACAAAATGGTCAACTTCAGCTAAAGAGTCACTTGAACCTTTAATAAAAGAACTTGATTTGGCTTATAAATATTCAGAAGCTAAGCTAGATACCAATAAGTATGTGCGATTTGAAGAAGTTCAAGGTAAATCGAGACTAATTCTTACACCTCTTGAAAGAAGAGAAGAAAATGTTGCATATAAACTCTTAAAAAATAAGGTTCAAGAAATGTTGCCAACTATTGATTTACCAATTCTTTTGTTAGAAGTAAATAAATGGACAAATTTTTTCGATGAATTTACTCACATTAGTGGCAGTAATTCAAGGATTGAAGATTTAGATATTAGCATTTGTGCCGTATTAATTGCTAAAGCTTGTAATGTCGGATTTAAACCTGTTTGCCAAAAAGGTATTAAAGCTTTAGAATATGATCGTTTGCTATGGGTAGAACAAAATTACTTTAGGCCTGAAACAATAGCCTTAGCTAAATCAAAATTAAACAGATTTCATAGACAGTTGTTTTTATCACAAAAATGGGGAAATGGTGAAGTTGTTTCAGCAGATGGAAAAAGATTAATTATTCCAGTTAAAAGCACGACTTCAAGAGGAAATTCAAAATATTTTGGTGTTAAAAAAGGAATAACAAACTATAGCCTAATTAGTGATATGTATGATGAATTAAATTTTTTACTGCAACCTGGTGCAACGAAAGATTCTATTTATTTGCCTCAATGTGTTTTAGAACAACAAACATCAGTATCTCCAAAAGAAGTTATGACAGATACAGGTGGATATAGTGATTTGGTGTTCGGAATATTTGGTTTATTAGAGTATCAGTTTAGTCCTAGAATATCTGATATAGGTAGTTCTCGACTATGGAGAATTGATAAAAATGCCGATTATGGGCTTTTAAATAATATTTCTAGGAATAAAATTAATTTAAAGTTGATATACGAAAATTGGGATGAAATGCTTAGAGTAATGGCATCACTAAAGTTAGGTACAGTCAATGCTACAAATCTAATAAGAATGCTTCAAAGAAGCGGAAAACCAACAATGTTGGGAAGAAGTATTATTGAACTGGGTAGAATTTTTAAAACATTACATCAATTGCAATATATAGATGATCCAGATTATAGAAGAGCTATTCTTACACAATTAAATAAAGGGGAATCAAGAAATGGTTTGTCTGATATTGTTTCATATGGAAAAAAAGGTGAAATGTATGAATCTTATCAAGTTGCACAAGAAGAACAACTTGGTATACTTGGATTAGTTGTAAATACAATAGTACATTGGAATACAAAGTATATGGGTGTGGCTGTAAATGTTTTAGAAGAAAAGGGTTTTACCATTAACGAAATAGATGTTAAGCATTTATCGCCTCTTGGAAGTGAGCATATTATAATTGGTGGAAAGTATTCATTTATAGTTCCTAGAGAGATTGAAGAAGGAAAGTTAAGAACGATCAAATTATAAAATGGTAATATTTAGGGTATCGGTTGGTATTTTTCGTTCCATTACTACTGATACCCC
>JAFGUC010000063.1 GCA_016938695.1 Candidatus Woesearchaeota archaeon
AGTCGCAATCTGGATTTTTTTCTAGAATTATATCAATATTTTCGTTTCTATATGCCTTTTTTATCAGACCATATATTTCTTCAAAAAGAGCTTTAATGTCAAATTTTTCGGGTTTAAAATTCACTTTGTTTTGTTCAAAAAGACTTATATCAGAAAAACCATCTATCAGACCTTCTAAAACGATTGCATTTAACAATATTTTATCGCATTTTTTGTTTTCATGATTAATCTCAACTATCTGTGTCATCGCTCTTGCCATATCGGTAAGAGGAGTAAGAGACTCTTTTACAATCTTATGTGCATTTATCACAAAATCAATTTTGGCTTTCTCACTAAATTCTGCAAGTTTTTTAGCTTTAATAAGTTCGAACTCCAAGGATTTTTGCTCGGTAATATCACGCCCAACCGCAATTATTTCGACAATTTCATTTTTCTTGTTTAAAATTGCTTTGTCACTCCATGCTAACCACCTCCAACCTTGACTAGTAAGGGCTCGTTGTTCAAGATAACATTTGTGTGGATATGACGATAATTTTGAAAGTGCTAGATTTGTCGATTCTTTATCATCTTCATGTACAAGTGGCATAAAGTTTCTATTCAAAAGCTCTTCTTCTGTTTTACCAAAAACCTTGCAATATGTGTCATTAACATAAGTAAATCTACCATGCCGATCCACTTTAACAACCATTTCATTTTGGTTTTCTACTAAAAGCCTGTATTTGTTTTCACTTATTGCAAGCTCAATTTCAGTTGTTTTTCGATCTGTTATGTCAAGAATAACCCCATCAATATAACTATTCTTAGAATTAATAACTGCTTTGCCTTTTTCCCAGACATATTTTATTTGATTGTCTTTTGTAATTATTCTGTATTCAATAATAAAATTCTTATTGTAATTTATTCCTTCTTCAATGGTTTTTCTAACTAATTCTTGATCATCCGGGTAAATAATATCTGCATAAGCGATTTTACTATTATTTAAAAATTCCATCGGAGCGTATCCTGTAATTTTTTGAGTTTCTTGTGACATAAAAAGCATGGTCCAATTTCTGTCAATTTTACATCTATAAACAATTCCGGGAATATTCTCTATAAGTCTTCTTTGCTTTTCTTCCGAATCATGTAACCTAATTTCACTTACCTTTTGATCGGTAATATCTCTGAGATGTTCAATAATCAGAACAACATCATTATTCTCTTGCTTTATGGGATACGCTCTTATGTCGAACCATTTTTTCAAATCAGGAAAATGTCTAATTGTCTGTACGGCTATGCCCGATTTAACACATTCTCTTGCCGGACAATCGACACATTCTTGGTTACGTCCAATCAACATAAAACATTTCTTTCCAACAACTTCATCCTGAGACTTTTGAAGAAAGTCGTAACCTGCCTTATTATAATACAGTATGTTATTTGCTGTATCGTGAATAGATAAAATATCAGGAATAGAATCTAACACCTTGGAATTCCCTAAAAAGCTTAAATCATCCACAAAACTTAGAGGAGCACTGATAATAATTAAATAATAACTCTTTTTGTTTACAATAAAGCCGATTTTATAGCATTTATAATTCCTAATATTAATCGTAACATTTACTTGATTA
>JAFGUC010000064.1 GCA_016938695.1 Candidatus Woesearchaeota archaeon
GATAGAGAAAAAATCTCTATCCTCAGTGTCTTTTGAGTAAGTAGTCAACTCACTCAGGGAGAATGCCTTGCTTGGAAACATAAAAAAATTATATCAAAATGACTTTTTAGTGTCAATACAAAAAAGTGGAAATTTGAATTAGATATATATAAAAAATAGGAGAATATTATGGAAAGAGAATTTATCAGCGAGAGACAAGCAGCGATGTTGATTGGGATAATGCCAAAAACATTACTTAATTGGCGAAAAAAAGGAGCAATAAGCAAAGATGTTTATACAGAAAAGCAATATTACAATATAGCGAGAGTTACATATAATAAAGAAAAATTTATGGAATGGTATTCTCACAAAGAAAATTTACAGAAATCAGCCTAAGTAGTTGGTGGTGTATCAAATGTAAAAATACCTAAATGGTTAGGAATACGACTTTCCCACAAAATGTTTAAGAATGTATTTAAATTATGAATAATAAAGTCTTGTTCCTCATTTTCTAGCTCTTCTAGAAAATTTATTGCTTTTATTTTTGATTTGTTGGTTACAAAATCAAACAAAATGTCTTTAATTACTCGCACATTGTAGCTATTTATCGCTTCTTTAATTTGTTTAAAAGTTAGAGTCTTATGAGAAGACAACGGAGATAAAGAACGATGTAAAATTAAGATTACATCTTGCCAACGGTTAATAAATTCAGCTTCTTTTTTAATTTTAATTCGGTATAAAAGAGAGTTAGTGATGATGGTATGATTTGGGGGAAAATTATAGATAAAGTTTAAATTAGTGGAGTGTAAAAGTGCAAAATTATAGATAAACTCGAATGGTATGGAATCACGACGAATCCAGTTGTTAAGCGTATCTTGGGGCACATTCGCAACTTCAGCAAACTCAATATTTGTGTTCACATTTAAAATTTCTTTCAGTTTTTTTAGAATTTCTTTAGCGTTTAAAATAAAAAGCCCCTTAAATAATAATATTAAATCTATAAAAATAATCATTTCTGACAAAAATTATTAAAATTTTTGATACATTTCTGACAAATGTGCTATAATTACACATTCAAAAGATAAAAGTCCCCTCGCCAAAGCTTTCTTTTATCTTTTTATCTCGAATTAAGGAAATTAAAATGTGTTTCAACCCTCAATTTAGTGGTGATTATATCACAACTTTCAAAATCCGTCAAATGGCAAAAGAAGCGGAACTTTGGGAAATTGTAGCTAAAAATCAGCTACAGAACAACGAAAAAGCCGATATTATAGTATTTACTGCACTTTTGCGGATAAATAATTTAAAATTCTTAAATGATGCTAAAATCGGAGTTTTAGATATCTTTAAGGATGAAGACACCTTTATGAAATTTTGCCAACCTTTTCTCGAGCTCCAAAGCTCATTAGCAATGTGCTCGAGCATAGAGGGGGACTTAATTAATCTCCAAAATGCCGTATTTAAGGGCTTTGTAGATGAAGATTTAAGATGTCCGACTACTAAAACAATCAATAGGTATATAAGTTATTGTAATAATAATGATAAAGATGGTTTTTTGTATTCTCTTGAATCTTATATTAGGGGTTCAGCTGCAAACAACAGAAATCTTATTTTCAATGCAGATAATATTGATTATTTTGATGTTTCTGAACAAGATACATTAGAAATTCTAATAAATGAAGAAACAGAAAAAGAGCTTGAAGAAATTGGAGAAAAAGAAGAGGAGGAGACTCCTCAAGCTTCTCTTTTTGATGATTTGGAAATCAAAAATTTGCGAAAAGCTGGAAACAAGTTTCCACTAAAAAAAGCAAAAAAAGAGCAAGACACGGGGTCTCTCTTTGATTTAGGGGGTGCGGCATGAGCCTCAAGATGGTTAATAAGGCTTGGGATGTGAAGGGATTGACACCAACAGAAAAGTTAATCCTTATTCGTTTAGCCGATAATGCGGATGAAAATGGAATTTGTTATCCTTCTATTGATTATATTGCTTTAAATTGTGAAGTCAGCACAAAGACTGTGACTAGGGCAACCACAACATTTGAAAAATTAGGATATATAAGCAAAAAACGAAGACAAAATCAAAGTATTGTCTATACACTTTTTCCTGATTTTTCGGAAGAGACAAAAAGTCCAATCCAAATAAATAAAGGTCACGAGTGTCCCCTTGGAACAGACATCAGTGTCACTTTGGATGGGACACAGTTATGTCCATCTAATCTCCATTTAATCTCCACTCTAATCGAAGAGAAGAGAGAAGAGTTTTTAAATTATATGTGTGAACAGAAAGGGGTGAGAAATAAAATATCTTATCGCAATAAATTAATTAAAGGATTAAATTCAAGAGATGAGCAAACTTTGGAGAATTTCAATATGTATTTAAAATTAATTGAAGATAAAGAACCAAAAAATGAGCCTACCAATAAAGCAGCTGAAAGATTAAATAATCTAAAAAACCTCCTAAATTATTTATCGGCCAATGAGATGCTTAATATGGATTTAACTTCTGATTACCCAGCTGAGCTTGATGCTCATACAATTGATTATGTAATAGCTAAAGGTGGATTAAGAGCTATACGGCAGAGCATTGTCTACGATGAAGCATCGCATCCGTGGCATTTATCTCAATTAGGAGGTGCGGCATGAACGAAAACTTCGTGAGAATAGAGTATCTCATGCAAAAATTCGCGATTAAACGATCTACCGTATATGTCTACATTGCTAATGGGGATGTCCCTAAAGGAAAAAAGATTTCCCACAAAATGACGGTTTGGGTTCAGAGTGCTGTCGATACTGCTTTTCTTAATTTCTGCGAAAAAAAAGGAATATTAATTTAATTTCTTTTCAATCTTTTAAAGTTTTATTGTGTATAATTGTGTAAATTTAAAGGGATTTTA
>JAFGUC010000065.1 GCA_016938695.1 Candidatus Woesearchaeota archaeon
TCCTGTCCGGCAGGACGGAACGATGTTGCGAGAATCCAGCGAACGACACACCACGAACCCCGCAATGCAATTTACAATTTGTTATGGGCTGGTTTTTATACATTTCCTATCACTCTTAACTTGATTGCTGCTCTTTCCATTAAATAAGTTTCTGTCACTCCTAAAAGAGTAAGTTGTTCAGTCGAAATATTTTGTTTTGAAATACCTGGTTGGACAATGTAAATATCGAAATCAAGAGGAACACGATTATTAACTAAATCTAGAATTTCTATTAGTTTTTGCTCATCGCCCAATTCAAATCTTGAATCAAGTTGTTTTTGTTTTCGAATTGCTTCTCTTCTTAGAAAATGTTCGAGAAATTCCTTTCCTTTTTTAAATTTCCAGTTTACTGATTTTTGAGCTTGACCACAAACTTCATAAAGATTCTTTATTTGTCTGCTAGAAGAGCCTCCAATTGCATATTTTAAATGGAATAATTCAACGGCAATTTTATTTTCTCCCACTTTTAAAGTAACTACATCTGCTATCTCTCCAGAACTGTCATCATCAAAAATTATATCGTAATTTTTAGTCTTTAAAATTTCGATTACGCGATATTGTATAGAGTTTACTTTTTTAGGATTAAAACTTTGAGATTCAATATTTAAATCAATACCATCCCAATCAAAAACATCAATTTCATCAGATTTAAAAGGTTGAACGATACTTTTTAACTCGTAATAATTGTTTCCTTCCATATAATCTCCATTTGCAAACCATATAGATGGAGTTTCGTTGTAAAAATATTTCTCTATAAAATATTCTTTCGTTCCAACCGTAACGATAGCAGATTGTTGATTATTTACTTTTGAAAATTTGAATGTTGGATTATTATTAATGTCTCTGTAAAATATTAAATCTAATTCTATTAAGGAGGTATCTTCATATACAATAGCAAACCTGATATTTCCTTCTGTCGATGGATTTACAAGAGTTAAATTGATATTATAAAGCTCAAATTTTCTACCATCAATTTCGAAAATGTACCTTGTTTCAGATTGCTTATATACTTCTTCATTCCAATCAATTAGATAAGGTATTTCATTTGGTCTTTCGGAAAGTGATTTTGCAACTAAAGCACCTTTTAGAATATCGTCTCCATTTATATTTTCATTTAATATTTTAGTTCCAATGTGGTGAAACCATTTAATTAATGTTGGAATATCATTTCTTCTTCTACTCCAAATTCTTCCTTTATATGAGCACCCAATTGATACATCCTGACCATTTTCATATCCTGCTCCATAAATCATTGATTTTTTAGCTTTATTAATCTGTGCTTGAGTTAATGCAGGTTCAATATCAGTCCCCACTCGCATGACAAATCTAATAAAGCGACCAATTATTTCAGATAACCCAACATTTTGTAACTTATATCTATTAATTCCACTTAAGACTCGAAATATTTTTCCTCCGTTATCACCAGTAATTAATTCTGCTCTTTCTCCTATAATTGATTTTGCTAAATCAACATGTAAGCTAGAATTATCAGAACTATGTATAAACAATAAATTTAGTCTACTATCCCAGTGAATAACATAAAAATTCCAAATTAAATCCGTAACAGTTTCACTTTTTATCCATTCGGCAGGTAATTTTTTAACTGTTACAATTACTAAAGTCCGTTCATCTTGATTGTAGTTATGCCTAATAAGTTCAAATGAATCTGGATTAGAAATTCCATTTAAATAATTGGTTGGAAACCATCCATCGGTATTATTCTTAAAAACGACTGTACTTAAAGCAGGTTTTAAACTTTGTATTGATACTGGAAAATCTTCATTATCTCTAAATCCAGTTACAAAATTGTATAGGTCAATTTCATTTTGTGTCCTGCTTTCACTTAATAACGGCAATAATACGTTCCAATCTGGGTCTCTGGCATATAATGCATCTAATTCTTCATTTACTTCAATATCAGCAAGGTTGGCAATTATAGTTGCATTGCCTAATTCTAAATCGTAACTAGTTCTAGTAAAACGACCAACAAACTGTAAAGTAATTGGTAAACTTTGTCTTATGTCATGAAAAACAGCAATCTTTAAATTAGGCAAGTCAAAACCTTCACCTAACATGTCCACGCATACTATTACGTCTACCTCTAAAGCTAAAATACGCCTTTGAATATCTCGAGAATTTCTGATACCTATACCAGAATATATTTTAACGACACTAAATTCAGGACTATATTCATTATAAATTTCAAACACTTCATCGGCCCTTTTCTTATTGCTTACCCTTGCAAGCAAAATATGAGGATAACGTTGTTTATCTATTCGCAGTTGGGCTATCCCTTTTTCTGCTAGAGCCCTGTCTTTGTTATTGTATTCATATATTTTTTGAAAATTAATTGCTTTAAAATATCCTTCTTGTTGAGCCCTTCTCAATGGATAATTGTATATAATTTTTCCTTCTATTTTTTTATTGTCATTTCGGAATGGAGTAGCTGTAAATTGGATTATTAATCTTTCTTTGAAAATTAATCTAATTTTATTCCAAGAACTAGCTTCAGTGTGATGTGCCTCGTCTATGAAAATATGGGAAAATGATTCTTTCAGAATATCTGGAAAATCTAAACTTATTCTTGATATTATACTTGCTGTCGCAACAACTACGTTGCAATTAGATAAAAAATTGGATAATTCAATTTCGGAAGGAAATCCTTTTTTTATTGTTCCAACAATTGGATTCAGTGCCGATTCAGTTAAAATGGATAGAGTTCGAAGCAACCCTAAATGAATAAACTTGTTGGAAATTTGATTGCGTAATGGGTCTGAGGGGACTATTACTAACAGTTTTGCTATTTTTTCTGAGACTAAAACAGATAGCATTGTTTCTGTTTTACCTGTTCCGGTTGGCAAAACAATTGTTCCAATTTCTGAATTAGAAGTCCAATGAGATAAAATTGCATGAAATGCTCCAATTTGTGGATTTCTTAATCCTAAGTTATCACCATCTTCTTTTCTTAATCTAAATTGATTTGTCCAAGAATTAAGTACATTTTCAGGAGTATGAAAATCTGTTTCATTATCATTAACTGACTGTCTGATTATATTACCTGCAATAAATTTCTTAAGTGTCTTCATTATTTGGAGTATTTTTTAAACTTGCCCATAACGGTTGGTACATGTTGTCGGGGCGGATTTCGGAGAGCGTTCCTGTCCGAAGGATATGGAACTGCGAAACGAGAATCCGCAGTTGGCGTACCACCGAACCCCGCCCTGCAATATGTACTGTGTTAGCGGCTGCCTTTTTCTTTTTCAAATTAGTTGTTTTACAAATTGTCTTGCTGTTTCCAATTCAGCATCTTTAAGTAAATCTTTTGATAGAACTTCACTTATCCATTTTGGACCATGATTCCCAACGCTTTTTACGAAACTTTCTAATTCTCCAACTTCAAGAATATAAAATCCTTTCTCTTTAAGCTTTATTTGAATTCTTTCAAATGATTGAGTTGCGTTTCCGCTTGGAATAAATGCTTTTCCAACTTCTTTCGCTTCCGACCAAGCGGATGCTTTTCTAAGCAGTTTTTGAATTTCAATAATTTTATTTTTTGGAAAAACTCTTTCGCTAGTTTCTGAGAATATACTTTCAATCTCTTCTTTTAAATCAGTTGAAATAAGCTGTGGGCGTTTTTGTTCAATTTCTGTTTTTACAATTTTCCAGTCGCTTTCTACATCATTCCAATCGCCCCCTAAATCTTCAAAAATAAATTTGATTGGATTCAAGTCATTAAGAACATCAAAGTCAGCAACTACTTTAATTTGAACATTCAATTTTTTTAAAGCTTTGACAGCTGTTGGAATTCTATGTTTTCCGCCGCAATGTATAAACAATATGTCTGGTGCAATTTCACCAGATTCATCAAATAGTGCAGAAAGAATTGCTGAAAAGAACCTGCAATCTGAATCACTCTCACAAATTACAACCTTAGTATGAAATAAGCCATTTAATACGTTTGAATGGCGTAATAGAGAATCGTCCCAAATTTCTTTAATGTCTTGACTGTTTAAGACATTGACGTGATTTATGTTTAACTCTCTTTCGATTCTAATAATCTTTAGATTTGGAATGTTCGCATCTAAAAGACCTTTTAAAAAATCCTCACTATGAGTAGCTAGAAAAAGCTGTCGTTCAGAAGGTAAATCTTTCGCTAGCATCTTCCCGAGTAGTCTTGCTTGAGGAGGATGCAGAAAAGCTTCAGGTTCATCAATTAAAAGTATTGAATGGTTTGAAATAAAAGCGTTTAAAAGAACGCCTACAAAACCTCTCATTCCATCACCTTGTGCATGAAGTAAGTCCAATTTCTCCAATTCCATTAAATAGGTTGATGAAACTCTATCCTCACCCTCTTTAGGAACCGGCTTTTCGCCAATATAAAGAGGTACTTCACTTCCAGCATTACGATGTACAATTAAATCCATTCCAAATGCTTGCCTGAAATAATTACTAAATCTTTGCTCAAGTCCATCATCCTTTTGCAAATAATGTATTGGGTGTTGAATAGCTTCTGTTGTCAGTTTAATGTTTTGTGCAGGATTTGCGGCAGTAAGTCTTTGTTCAGTCGTTAATAAATTTACAAAGAGATTTAAAAGTTCACCTACTCCATTGGTATAATTTGAAAAATTACTTTTTACTGTATTTTCCCAAATATTGAACCCCAAACCCTGATAAAGTATTTGAGATGGATTATTATAACTTTTTGTTGAAGATTTGTCAAGTAGTGAAAACAATTCTATTTCATCACCTTCTTTTTCTATGATTATGTCCTTTAGCACTTTCCCTTTTTGCTTTTTAGTTTTTAAAAGCATTGCAGATTCCTTTAAAGATGCACTTTTCCCGGAATTGTTTGGTCCTACAAAAACAATAATGTCATTTTTGTCAAACTGTAGGGTTGAATCATCACTAAATGTTATTTCGCTTATCCAAATTTTCGTTGCCATTTATTTATATTTAGTTTGCTTGTCGTTGGTTTTAAGGTTGCCGCTAA
>JAFGUC010000066.1 GCA_016938695.1 Candidatus Woesearchaeota archaeon
CCTGTTGTGCTGCATTTAGTTTTTCTTCTGATTTTGCTCTTTTTTTAATAAAGGTTTCTATTTCTTTCGAAATTTCTTCGATTTCAAGGTCTTGTTTTTCGATGAATTCAACAAGTTCTTTTGTTTTAGATGATAGCCTTTTCTTTTCAAGTTTTAAAGCTGCAATTTCATCAGAATCTAAATCAGTCAACTCATTACCACATAAAGCACACTTTCCGAAATCTGATGATTTTATTTCTGAATTGCATGAAGGACATGAATCAAATTCAATTTTTTGAATTTTACCTTGTGCCATTAATAAGTAGTCATATTTGACTAATTCCTTATTGTATTGGTTTCTCAGGAGTTGCAATTTGTTTTTATAATCAAGAATCTCCTGATGGTTATTTCTTAGAATATTAATATTTCTATTATAAATGAATAGTTGGGCTTCCAACGATTTTGTAAAATCATCCTTTGTTTTGCCACTATCTTTCAGTGCATTTAAATCGGATAACAATTGTTCTTTTCGTGATGTCAAACTATTTTTTTCTTCGATAATACTTTCAGGCTTTACATTAAGTTCAACATTCGACAAAAAATCAACTATTGCATTTTTGCGTTCATGAAATTTATTTAAATCTTCTTTTTTTAGTTTTTTTAATTCTTTCAGTTCGTGTAAAATTTCATTAAGTGAGTTTAATATAATTTCAAGTGTAGGTTTTCTCTTAAAGTCAGATGCATAATACTTCTCGTTTAAGAGATTTTCTGAATCAATATTTGATTGATTCACATAGCAGTACTTAAATAAATCTCTAAAACTGAAAGCTTGATTTGATATTGATATTTCTGGAACATCTAGTTTGGAAAGAAGAAAATTAGAAAGCGAATTTTCATTTTTGGGTGAAGAAACTTCAAAGATGTCAAAGGACTCAGGGAAATCCTGAATCGAATTATTCCAAGTATATAATTTAAATGGTCTGTCAAATAAAAATAAGGGGCGAACTATTTTATATTTTATGTTTGATATTTCAATGATTAATTCAACATCTGTGCAGCTACTTTTGACTTCTAAGTAATCTTTATGGTCTTTACTACCAAGTGCGTAATTAATAAATTCTAGGATTGATGATTTCCCTGTGGAAATTGGTCCAGTAATAAAATTAAGCCCTTTCTTAAACTCAACTGAATAGTTCTTTCTATATCCAATTAGCGTCAAGGAATGTATGAATAGATTCTGTTTCATTTAATAAGAGTATTTAATGTTTTCTTTTGTCTTAATATGAATAGCTTCTTTTACATGGAAATCACTTAGTTTCGA
>JAFGUC010000067.1 GCA_016938695.1 Candidatus Woesearchaeota archaeon
ACAGTAATGTTAGGGTATTTTGCTTCAAATGCATCAATTAAAACTTGATTCAATTCAGCATCGCCCCAGTCAGCGTAAGAAAGTACAATTTCTTTAACTGGTTCATTAGTAGTTGTTGACTGTGTAGTACCTGCTTCAGTTGTAGTAGCTGCTGTTGTGGTAGTAGTTGTGGTTTTATCGCAAGCGACAACTCCAAACGCTACTAAAACAAAAGCAAATAAAATTAATATTTTTTTCATACTAACTTCCTCTCTTTTTAAATGGTAAAAATCCTAATTCTACCATTTTTTTGAATGACCAACCCGGATTTTTTTCCGTTGATTGATCGCTTAATTTATAATTCCAGAAAAACCAACCATCAGCTTCTTCAAACGCTAACAATAAAATATTAGCTAAAACTTGATGATAAGCTTCTTTTTGCACAAAATCATTTGCATAAGATAAAGTAATTGGTGACATACCAACTGACCACTCGCCAATAATTATTGGGACTAATCTTTTTAATTCTCTAATAACTTTCATTCTCTTTTCAATCACAAAACTAGTCAAATCAAAGATATTAGCTTCTCTAGATATTTCGCCGAAGACTTGATACATATGTGTGTCTAAATAGACATTGACAAATTCATTGTTGGTAAAGAAATCTTCCCACTCATTCAAACGAAAAGCATCGTGAAAAACAACAAATATATCCCTTCCTAATTTGTCTCTTATAATTTTGTATCCCCTTAGATAGAAATTTTGAATAATATTCATATCGATTGTTCGATGCGGTTCATTCAATAATTCTATACCTATGAAGTTTTTTTCTTTGCCATAATTATCGCATAACTCCGATATGAAATCTAGAGTATCCTCAATATTATTATAATCCTTATGCCAATCAATAACTCCTGACAAACCACCGTTATCGAAACCATTTTGACAACCTTTAGCTGCATGAACGTCAAGCACCACATCGAGTTCATGTTTTTTTGCCCAAACAAATGTCTTATCAATATATTCTTTTGCTTGAATGTAAGGTTCATTAGCTTTAAACAGCCAATGGCCGACAGGTATTCTAATAGTATCAATTCCGTGTTCTTTAATCCATATGAAATCATCTTCGTTAATGAAGTTATTTCTATGGTCTAATAACATGGTTTCAGGATTTTTTAATTCTTTAAGTAAATGAAATTCATCTTCAGCATTTGTATTTTCATAGAGTTCTGGTGTCATCCATTTTTCTAAGACTAACCAACCACCCAAATTTAAACCTCTCATTTTTTTCATAAAAGCTCCTCAGAGAGAAGGGGCATAGGCATGCCCTATGCCCTAAAAATCATTAAGTAAAATTAAATTATTAAATATTAAGTCTTATTCAGGTACGTATGGATTAAAGTTTCTAAAGAAATAAACGTTATCCATAGTAATAAGTGCTGGAACAGAATCAACGCTGATATTGCCAAATTCATAGTCTAATTTGCCTGTTGATGCAGTTCCTGTATATAAGAAAGTAAATGTGAATGTTTGCATTTCTGTTGTTAAATTGAATGTTTTTCTAAATTCAACACCATTTCCATCAATAAACACAACACTGAAATCTCTAGCAACATCTGCTTTAGCTTCAAAAGTAATTGTGTAAACATTACCGTTAGCTACTGCAATACCTTCTTGGAATAATTGTACAGACCAGAATTGTTCACTAACTGCTGTTACGTTAGCATTTAATTGTCCATCAACTATTGAAAGATCAATTGCTCCAACAGTTCCCCAATCTTGAGCCCAT
>JAFGUC010000068.1 GCA_016938695.1 Candidatus Woesearchaeota archaeon
CGTTACCTGCAAGCAAAATGAACGACAGTGCAAACTTGAATAAATTGAATTTTCAGCGATAGAATAAAGTTTGTATTTTTGTATTCAAATAACATAAGATAGTGATAGAAAAAATATGGCAAAAAAGAATCAATCGAAAAGATTAACTAACCAACATAAAGAGTCTCATGGTGTAGTTGGTATATTTGGAGACAAAGCAAAATTGCACGACATGACAGTTGGAAAAATATCACATCTTGTAATTGAACAACTTGAAAAAGATTATCCCCAATTATCATTTCAATACAGAACAAGTATTAAAAAGGAAGAAATTAACGAAGCATTAAAGAAAGTTGACCCTGAATTGGGGCAAACGCTTTTTGTGCCAAATTCAAGTATCATACCTGATGGTGGAATAATAGAAGTCAAAGATGATAGCGATAATTGGAGAATCGTTTTAGTATCGGAAGCTAAACATCAAGGTAAAGATATTGAAAATATCAAAAAGGGTCTACTTGTAGGAAAGGCTAACAATCAAGACTTAATGGCTGCAGGTAATGCAATAGAAAGGTCGCATAAAAACATATCTGAAATCGCTAATTTTATGTTATCTGAATCTCATTTCCCTTATGTCTTATTTCTAGAAGGCTCAAATTTCTTAACAGAAACTATTTCAATCAAAAGACCCGATGGTAGAATTGTGACACTAGAATATAATTCAGGAATGTTAAATAGATTGGATAGATTGACTTCTGCAAATTATGGAATGCCAATCAATACCAATTTATGTAAGAACAAGTTTGTTAAGCATAAAGATAAAACAATCATGCTTCAAGCAACATCTATTTATACGCAAGGAAATGGGGAGAAATGGGATATAAAAAACATGTTTTATATTATGCTTGAAGTTTCTAAGACATCACTTCAAGTATTAGGCAGTGACATATTTAATCAGATAACCAAAAGTAAATAAGATTTATTAAAAAAATATAGGTTGAAAATGGCAAGAAACGCAACAAATGAATTATTACAAAAAGCTAAAAAATCAAAAAGTGACGAGTTTTATACTCAACTTTCAGATATAGAAAGTGAATTACAATATTATAAAAGTCATTTTGTGAATAAAGTAGTTTATTGCAATTGCGATGACCCTCAAATCAGTAATTTTTTTAAATATTTCGCTTTAAACTTCAAAGAATTAGGTCTCAAAAAATTAATAGCATCTTGTTATAGGGAACAAGTACGAGATTTATTTAATACAAAAGAAGATGAAAAAGGTTTTTTCTATAAATATTCGGGAACTGAAGACGAAAAAACCATACCAAGTTCAAATGACATTGTTTACTTTAATGGAGATGGGGATTTCCGAAGTCCAGAAAGTATTGAACTACTAAAGCAATCCGACATTGTTGTTACTAATCCACCTTTTTCATTATTTAGAGAACATGTAGCTCAATTAGTTAAGCATAAGAAAAAATTTTTAATAATTGGCAATATAAATGCAATAACGTATAAGGAAATTTTCAAACTAATTAAAGAAAACAAAGCGTGGTTGGGAATAAATCTTGGTCGCGGTATATCTGGCTTTATTGTACCTGAACACTATGAATTATATGGAACAGAGGCTCGTATTGATGAAAATGGAAATAGAATAGTATCTCCTAATAATTGTTTATGGTTAACGAACTTGGACACATCAAAACGACACGAAGATATCGAACTTACGAAAAAATATTTTGGAAACGAAACTGAATATCCCAAATTTGATAATTACGATGGAATTAATGTTAATAAGACACAAGATATACCATTAGATTACAAGGGATTTATGGGTGTTCCTATTACATTTTTACATAAATTCAATCCTGACCAATTTGAAATAATTAAATTCAGAAAAGGAAATGATGATAAAGATTTATCAGTAAATGGTAAATGTCCATATTTTAGAATACTTGTCAAGAATAAACGATTACAACCTGAACTAATTGAAAACAGATGAATGCCAGCAGGTAACACGGTATATAAAACATTTGGCGGAAAGTGCTAATTTTAAGGGCGGTACAATTAATAAACTTTGCAACGGTTTGATAGGAAATCGCTTTGAAATGCCAAACGTTTCATA
>JAFGUC010000008.1 GCA_016938695.1 Candidatus Woesearchaeota archaeon
TGATTTTGAGAATGGTCATGCCGAAATACCTACATCTTCACTTTATACTTATAGTGTTTGTGCAAGGCATTTGGATTATAATATTCGTACTGAAAGTTTAGGTAATTTTATAAATTTGTTTTATTTAATTAGTATGAATAATTCTGCTGTTTGGACGAGTCAAAGTTCGATTTATGAAGAACCTTCTTCTTGGTTGAATGTTGATATTTCTTCTGATGGTGGAGTTTTTTCATATCAAATTAATGTGACTTCTCCAGGTGTTGATTATGTGTGTGTTGCATCTATTGATAAGGATGATGTTTATGGTTCTCATATTGGGGATTGTTCTTCTTCTTTACCTGATAAGTTGTGGGTTAGGTTGATTTAATTTTTATTATTACTGTACAGACAGGTGACATATGTCCCCAGTCTCTAAAAAGTTTTACTTTTTAGTAAATTTATGGAAAAAGAAATACTAAGACGAGAATTCCTTAAATTAAAGTGTAAATATTCTTATTCTAAATGTCAATTATTATTAAAAACAAAATTTGATGTAGAAATAAGTGTAAAAAGTTTAAAACGTTGGTATAAACGTTTTAAAGAAGAAAATATCTGGGATTTTGGAGACAAGTCTCGTTGCCCAAATAAAATATATTACAAGGTAACCAATGAAATTGAAAAAGAAATTCTTTTTTGGCGAAATGAATATGGTTGGTCTGCCAAAAAAATAAAACATAAACTTAGTTGTCAACTAAGTCATTTTACAATTAATGAGACTCTTAGGAGAAATAATTTACTTAGAAAAGAACATGTCCGAGGTCAACGTAAGAAATATGTTCGTTTCGAACGTACTCATTGTAATTCACTTTGGCATATTGATGATAGTGAATTTGGTGAGGAAGGTAAGATTATTGGAGTTACTGATGACAAAAGCAGATATGCAATTGGAATATTGCATAGTAATACAGTTACAACAATGATTGTAACTGAATTTTTAGATTCATTAATTGTGAAATATGGCAAACCAAGAGCAATTATTAGTGATAATGGTTCTCCATATGGACTAAAAAGCAAGCATTCAAAATTTGATGTTTGGTGTCTTAGGAGAGGAATTGAACATATTCGTACTAAAGTTAAAAGACCTCAGACAAATGGAAAAGTTGAACGTTTCTTTGGTACAACCAAAAGTGAATTTGATAAATATGCTAAAGGAGATTTAGAACGTTTTAGATACGTTTACAATGAAATTAGACCTCATGAAAGTCTTGATTATAAGACTCCATCGGAGGTTTTTAATAATATTGAAAATTGGAAAGGATCTCTAATTCAAGATGAATTAGATAAAAAATCTAAAAAATGAAGATTGGGGACATATGTCACCTGTCTACACA
>JAFGUC010000009.1 GCA_016938695.1 Candidatus Woesearchaeota archaeon
ATTTATAAATCTACAAAACAATATCTAAATCTATGATAAAAACACCTTTTACAATCCTTGAAAAAGCTGCAAAAGAAGCTCCAAATAACATAGCTTTAACTCGATTTTCAAGCGATTTAAACGGTTATAACACAACTCGAACAATTACCTACGAACAGTTGCTAAAACAAGTTGAAAGTGTAAATTTAGGCATTTCTGAAGGTTCTATTGTTGGTATTATGAGTAATAGTAGAGCCGACATTATTGAATCAATTCTAAAAATAGATAGAAATAATGGAATTCCACTTCTAATTGATCCAATGCAAACAAGAAAAGGTTTAGAAGAAATTGCTGTTGAAACTCGACCTATAAAAATAATAGCATCTGAAGAATTTATTCCAAAATTAGGTTCAGTTCCAAGTGTAAGAAAATATTGTGATGAATTAATTTCATTAACTCCTATTACAATTCAATATGGCGAAATAGAATTATTAGTAAACCAATTAGCAGGAAAAAAAGAATATTATGCTATGGTTACTCAAGAGCAAGCACAAGAAGCTTATGATTTTTTATTAAAAAAATTCAAGTATCATCCTTTTCAATATGGTAGGGCGACATCATCTGTAATTCCAATTGGTGATGATTCAAATTCCATTAGAATAACGCACATTGGTGAAAAAGCTAATACGCTGGTTCCAAGGCGAGAAAAAATAATTGCAGGAATTCTTCATGATATGCGTTTAGATAAAAGAATGGAGAGACTTTATTACAATAAATATGTTGAGTTTGAAGAAGAGTTTGAAAGACGAAGTTATGAAACTTGTTTTGAACCACAAGATATTTTTTTTAGTGAATTAAAAAAATGCACACCAACTGAAATAATATATTCTTTCATGGCAATGGATGGTTATGCACAAGTATTGTCAAACGATACAAACATTGAAGCAACAGAAATTAATCCAACTAGAATTTTAATGAGATTAAATGATGCATATCACATGAATAGTGAATTAAGACAATTTAAACAAAGATGAACTACGAAACGCTTTTAGAAAATATTGTAAAACTCGAAAAAATTCCGTCAATAGTAGATGTTGATGGAACAACAGTAAATTTAGAAAAAGAACTAGGTGCAGGCGGTTCTAAGACAGTTTATCAAATAGAATTAGACAACCAAAAATACGCATTAGCGCTTCCAAATTTAATTGATCATCCAATGATTAGATTAAGAAAATGGTATAATGCAATGAGTGAACCAGAAAATACTAATCAATTTAGAAATGCAGGATTAATAACAAACGATATTTCGGAAATTATAGTCACAACAATAAATGGAATAAGTATTCCAGCAATATTAATGAAGTCTTACGATGAGCATGATTTTGACATTTACGATGCAAAAAATCACAATAAATCACACAAATTCTTATTACCATACATAATTCCAACAAATGAAGAATTAGAAGAACTTTTTATTCCAGGACTTAATGACGTACTAACTCTAGTTGAAAATGGAATTAATATAGATTCAGATTCATTTAACCTATGTAATAAAGGCAAAGTTCCACGTTTATATTTCAACGATTTAGGAAATGCAGAATTCAACTCAATAGACGATACAACAATAGCAATAAATTATTACAAAAAACAATTCTTAAGAACATTTGTTAGTACATTAAATGACAACAGTTATAGAAACAATCAACTTGCAAAAACAATTAGCGAAAGTTATTAAAACAAATTAAATTCTAAAAACAAAATGTTAAAAAAAGAAATCAGAATGATTAATTCACTTGAAGAACTAGATAACTTAAAATTCACAACTAAAATCAAAGGAATACAAATCAAAGCAAGTCTTCTAAAAAATACAAAAATAAGCAACATTAATTATATCTCAATTATTCTAGATGAAATAATTGAAATATCACAAAATATTTTTACAGAATTAATAATTCCATATAAAAACTTCTCCGAAGAGTTAATTGAAAATTTAAAAGGAATAAATAGAGTAATAATTGAATTCAATAAAGAAGAACAAACAAAAAATCTAGATGAAATTTCAGCGATACTGATTGCAAAAAGATTTTTTCCATTTACAAAAGGAATTCCATTCTGTCATGCAAAAATTGATCAAGCAATAGAATTATTTCAAAGACCGAAAATAACAAACAAAAAAGAATGTCAAAATTGTGTATATATAAATTACTGTAACAACAATAATTTTACATCAAAACCAATACTAAAAGAAAAAGAAGAAATACTAAAATTTCTAAAAGAAAATGAAGATACTGCTAATAGGATTTAATATCCAAGAAGATGTGTACCCTTTAACTTTGTCATACCTAAAAGGCTATGCAAATAAATTTCACGAAGATGTAGACATAAAAATAAAAGAATTTTCAGTTGGAAACAGAATAGACAATACTGTAAATAAAACAATTGAACTTCAAGTTTTGTCATACATCTTACTAGAAAATCCACTTGCAGTTGGTTTTAGTTGTTACATCTGGAATATTAACTTAATAAAAAGAATTTCAAGGCTTCTTAAACAAACAAATCCCGATATAAAAATATTTTTTGGCGGAGTTGAAGTAAATGAATCCTCATTAACAGAAAACGTTGACTACATAATGATAGGAGAAGGAGAAATTGCATTAAAAGAACTAATTGACTACTTTAAACAAGAAAGGTCGTTAGACGAAGTATCAAATATTACATATAAGAATAAAAATAAACTAATTACAACACAGACAAAAATAATAGAGAATTTAGACGATATACCAAATCCATATGCCATTTCAAAAAAGAAGAACTACACTACAATTAGAATAGAAACAACAAGAGGTTGTCCATACGACTGCAAATATTGTCATTATGCAACAAAAAAACCAAGATATTTTTCAATTAATTATCTGAAAAATAATCTTGATTATATATTCAACAATTTAGAATTTAGTTACTTAACAATAATTGATGCCAACATCAATATAAACAAGCAAAGAATGAAACAAGTTCTAGATTTAATTGGAACTAGAAAAATAAAAGTAGCATTTGAATTAAAACCCGAATTAATAGATGAAGAGACAATACAAATACTACAATCTTACGAATTCACAATAAATGCAGAATTAGGATTACAATCAACAGATAAAGATGTTCTAACTAATTGCAAAAGAACATTCGATTTAAGTAAAGTAGCAAAAGGTTTAGATTTGTTGAGTAACTCAAAAATAAAATTCAAGATAGACTTAATGTATGGTTTGCCAGAAGATAATTTTTTCAAATTTCTAAATTCTACAAGATTTTTATTAAAATATGCAAAATATCAAAATCAACTTCCAGCCCACCACTTTATGCTACTTAATAACACAGAATTCGAAAAAGAATTAGATAATAGAATGGATAAAAACAACAGCAGCATGATTTTACAAACATCAACACAAAACCCAATTGATCTATTTAAAACAAAATTATTCGTTGAGCAACTCAACGAAGAATTAAAACTACTTAGATAATTCTAATGACATCCATGTCCCGTGCAACCACTTTCAGGAGTCATCTCAATTAATTCATTAGACTTAAATTTATTAATAGCATCAGTAATTGTTTCGCCTTCTAGAACATAAACCTTTATTCCACCTTGGTTTAATAAGCCAATGGCACGAGATCCCATACCTTGTGTTAATACAGCATTAATTCCTAAACTAGCAATAGCTACTAATGGTTGACACATCCCATGTTCATGATGTTCATTTCCGTTTGAAACAAAATCAAGTTTCTCCGAATCAACATCATAAACTGCAAAAAACTTAGCACTTCCAAAATGATTGTGAACTGGTTCACTTAGACCAGAATTTCCTAATGTTGGCATACAAATTTTCATAATATCACAATGTGTTGGTTTTGAATATATATTTATAAACTTTTTCTAAAAAAATATAAACCCCTAACAGAGAAAATCAATCATGGCATTAGAAACATATCTTTTAATAGTAGAAATTGGTGTAATTATTGTAGAATTATTCATGTTTGTGTTTTTATTTAAACATATGACTGAATTAGAGAATCACACAAAGAAATTAGACAGACATCTTGACACAATGGATAGGCATTTAGAAGCAATTGAAAAATGTGTAATCAAATTAAATTAAGCAGCATATTCAAGTAATGTAAATAATTTATTTCCAACACTTTTCGCATCATCAGCATACATTCTTCGAGTTTTTTCAATTCTTTTTTTATATTCAAAAACATCTTTCCACATTTTTAGAGTATCATTTTTAACTCTAGTGTTATTTTCAAGACTTGTACAAGAATTTAATATTTTTCCAATGTAATCTGACAAATATTTGAATGTGATGTCGCTCATCGTTCCTTTAGCATCAAGGTATGCCGTTAAAATATCAAAGAAACTTTTTACAGATTGAGAATTAATATTAGTTGACCTAACTCTTATCATTTTTTGTAAACTTAATTCATCCATAAATTAGCTAACGAATAGCGATTTAAATAATTTTACTTTACAAATTTAAATTCATTATTCTCAATAACAGTCTTTAATACCTTAGAATCAACTAGATATGACAAATATGATCTAATTGCATTTCCAATTAATACGTATTGTGAAGAATTAAGTGTTAAATTGTACTTAGAAAAAACATAAGAAATTATTGAATCAATTGTCTTAGGTTCAGTGCAAAAATCAACAAGAGTTTCAATTATCTCATTTATTTTTGTACGATTTATTTCAATCAATTCTGATAAATCAGTACACAATTCAGAATGACTTGGAACATAATATTCATAATTTAAAGTAGATAATTTTTGTAAAGTTTCAAGTTGTGAAGAAATATCATACAAATAAAATAAATGATACTTAGTAATAATTCTTGAACTAAAAAGTGAATCAGCTAAAAATACAACTCCGTCAGGAGTAGAAACACCAATCATATCAAAAAAATGACCTGGTAAAGATATCGCGTTAAGCCCAGTATCAAGAATATTGCCAGAATTTGAAATAAAATCAGTAACAACAGAAGGTTTTGCCATTAAAAATTTATTACGAAGTTCTTGTGTTGCAAATCCACCATAAAGAAATGATGGTTCTAAAATAGGATTCTCAATAAATGCTTTTTCAAGTTGGGTTGATGCAATTTTACATCCAGTCTTTTTTTGTAAAAATTCATTTCCTCCACAATGATCCGCATTGGAATGTGTATTAATAATCATCTTAAGACTCCATGAGTTTTCATTAAGAATCTTTAAAATCTGTCTACCTGCATCAGAATCATTTCCACTATCAATTAAGATTGCATCATTATTAGAAACATATAACCCTATATTTGCAGGTGATGGAAAATAATACGTATTGCCTTTAATTTTTTTTAATTCTAACAAATTCAAACCACCAATTTAGAGATAAAATGTTTAGTTGCTAAAAATAATGGCGATGGTAATTTATCTAGATCAAACCATTTCCATTCATAACATTTGTCAGGCTCCATTACTCTTAATTCACCAGAATCATATTCTGCCTTGACGCAAATTGTTATATAGTGTTTTTCAGGACTAAAAATATCATTATTTACGCAAAAAACAGATAAATTCTTAATAGAAATTCTTGTTTCTTCTGTTGTTTCTCGCTTGGCACAATCAAAGAATTCTTCGCCCATCTCTAAGTGACCCCCTGGAAGAGACCAAGTTTCTGACCCATGTGATCCCTTTCTTAAACCTAATAAAATCTTGCCATCCTTAAAAATTGCAACTCCAACACCTACTCTTGGTTCCATAAACCTAGAAAAAACTTCAAAAGTTATAATTGTTTTGGTAAAGTTTAAAAACAGTATAATAACTCACGACTTTCTAATCAAAGGCCTATATGGATAAACTGATAAGTTTTATCAGAACTGACATCGGAAGATTCTGTTCTCAATGCCACTCTAAGTGTTGCAGTGTAGGCAAGATTATAATTTCTAAGAAAGAATTAGATTGCTTTACTAAAAAAGTCTTTATAGAACGTTCTGATGGCCTTTTTGAAGTAGTCTTAAAAACCGGATGTCCTGAACTAAAAAGTGACTGTCTTTGTAATATATATCCAAACAGGCCAGAAATCTGCAGAGAATATCCTATTTTTAGACATGCAAATCTGATTTTAGTCTCATCAATTTGTCCTTACATTCACGAATATGATGAACAATTAGAAGAACTAAAAAAATTAGGTGCAAGAGTAGAACTTATTTAAGACTTAATCCTACTTTGCCGTTTTCTAGATCAATTTTAATTATTCTGCCCCTTACTTCTTGTCCTATGCTGACAACATCAAGTGGGTTTTTAACAAAACTGTTTGACAGTTCAGAAATATGTATCAATGCATTGTTTTTTAATCCAATATCAACAAATGCCCCAAATTGCGTAACATTTCTAATGACGCCACTAATTATATCATTGATTTTTAGATCTTCAATTTTTACAACACTTGCCTTTTTCAAACTACCTTCATGTTGTCTTAATTCGACACCAATTAAGCTGTATGCTTTTTGTATGTCTGCAACGGTTTCGGGAGTTATGTCAGGAAATATTTTTTTCAGTTCTGTTTCAAACTCATTGTATATATTCAAACCATTTTTAGAAACAATAAATCTTGCAACTTCATATTGCTCAGGATGAATTGCAGTGTTGTCCAACTTTTCAGGGCTTTCTGGAACTCGTAAAAATCCGATCGCCTGTTGATATGTTTTCGCAGATAAAATTTTTCGTAATTCTTCTCGTGATTTATATGGTCTGTTAGTAAATATTTTTTTAGCTGTTGTCTTTGTCAAGCCAGAAACATTTTTTAATAAATAAACTGATGCTGAATTAACATTGATTCCAACAAGATTAACAACATCTTCAATTGTATCTGTTAATTTCTTTTCAAGTTCTTTTTGGTTCATATCATGTTGATACATTCCAACACCAATACTATTTACTGGAACTTTTACAAGTTCTGATAAACAATCAATATATCGTCTTCCAATTGAAATTGTTCCTCTATCAGTTGCATCTAGTTTTGGAAATTCTTCTCCACCAATTTCTGATGTTGAGTAAACCGATGCTCCAGATTCATTAACTAGAACAGGTTCAATATTAAAATTTTTGAGTATTAATTCATACGTATCGTCTGACGCAGTACCATTTCCAAGAACAATTTTATCAGGATTGTGTTTGGATAATAATTCTCTTAATGTTAAAATTGCTTTTTCTTTATCTTCTAGATAAATTTTAGAAAATTCAACAGGTGAAGAATTTTTATCAAGGATGCAAATCTTACATCCCGTTCTAAATCCAGGGTCAATTGCAAGAAGTGATTCTCCATAATGTGGTTTTAGCAGGAGTAAATTTTTAAGATTATCTTGAAAAACTTGGATTGCTTCAACACTCGCACGTTCAGTTAAAATTCCACGAATCTCTCGTTCAATAGAATTAAATATCTTAGAATATCCTTCTTTAATACATGGTTCAAGTAATGCAATATTATTTTGGGATGAAGTATTTTTAATAGTAAATTTTCTAAAAATCATTTCTGATTTTACTAATCCAACCTTTAATATTCCTAGAGTTTCTCCTCTGTTCAATGCAAGTATTTGATAACTTTTAAGTTTAGTAAGCGCACAATCAAAAGCAGAATAAATCTTGAATTTATATGATTCTTTTTCTTGTTTATCATTCCATTTTTCAATAGATGTAAATTCAGAACAAATAGTTCCAGATAATAAATATTCTTTTCTGACAAACTCTTTTAATTTTGGATTATCTGCTATTTCTTGACTGACAATATCTTGTGCACCCAAGATTATTTCTTCTTCAGTGAATTTCTCAAGAAGTTCTTTTGGAATCAAAATTCTCTCTTGGCTTTTTATTAATCGAGCAACACAATCAAATCCTTTTTCACGTGCAATGTCTGCTTTAGTTTTTTTCTTACGTTTAAATGGAACATATATATCATCAATTTCTTGTATTGTTTTTGCTAAATTTAGTAACTGCTGTAATTCATCAGTCAATTTTCCTTGTTCAGAAATATTTTTAATTGCAGACTCACGGGTTTTTTCAAGTAAAACAAATTTATCACGCAAAGATATTATTTCACGAATTACATTCTCATCAAGATTTCCAGTTTTCTCTTTTCTATATCTTGCAATAAAGTGAACAGTGTTATCATCATCAGTTAATTGTAGAACGTTTTTGACTTGCCAATCTTTAAGATTTAAATCTGAAACTATTTTTTGTTCAATCACTTCCATATTAAAGAATTCAAAAATGTAACTTTAAAAATCTATCTATCTAAATATGTCAGAATTAATGATTTCATTAACTTTTTCGAACGTTTTGACTCGTAATATTCTGTCCTTTATTATTGCAGCATTAAGAAGATTTTTAGAAAACCACATGATGTGCTGTCTATATTCTGTAAAACTGACATTATAGTCATATTTTTCATAGTATTTTGTAAACTTTATTGCATCAGTTTTTTTATCAACTGATTTTGTTGTATTTTTTCCATTTTCTAAAAGATATTTGACTTCAGAAAACAAAAAAGGATTTCCCATTACACCACGACCAATCATAACTCCGTTACATCCTGTTTTTTCAAGTAGACTTTTTGCATTTCCTGGCTTAAATACATCGCCATTTGCAATAATTGGAATATTGACATTTTCTTTGACTTTTTTAATAGCATTTATATCAGAAACACCAGTATAACCTTGTTTAGTTGTCCTACCATGAACAGTTATTGCATTAACTCCTAAGTCTTCTAGTTTTTTAGAAACAATCAAAGAATTATTATCATTAAAACCTAATCTTATTTTTGCAGTAACAGGTTTATTTGATGCACCAACTATACTAGAAACAAATTTTTCCATCATAGGAAGATTACTTAGTAAATATGAGCCATATTTTAATCCAAGGAATTTTTTATCAGGGCATCCTAGATTAATATCAATAATATCAGCATGGTCTTCAATTAGTGAAACACTCTCAGCACCGTTTTTATTTCCAATTAGTTGGATTGAAACTGGTTTTTCAGTTTTATTAAGATTCAAACGTGAGATTACTTTAGAAGAATCAGAAATTAGATCATCAGTAATAATCATTGGTGTTGATGTTACATCACAACCATATTCTTTAGACATTACACGAAATGCAGCACAATTAACACCTCGCATAGGAGCAAGAAACAATGAATTTTTTAATTGTTTAAGATTCATAAAAAAATAAAAAATAAATTAGAATAAAAGGCTTTTGTTTTAGCCCTTTTTAATTAAATGCGTGATTTCTTCTTCCGCCAAAATCTCCTCGACCCATTCCGTCGTGAGATCCCATTCTTGGCATTTCAGAATTAAATCCTCTACCCATTCCTAGTCCAAATTCGCCGTTATGTTCAGCAATAGATGCAAATTCTTCTTCAGTAATGTTTCTTCCAGTCAATTCGATGTATGTTTCATAGTCTTTAGCATCAATTGCTTCATTAATCTCCATCATTTCGTTGTGCCTAGTTACCATTTCTGAAAATTCGTCTTCATCAATATCTCGACCAGTTAATTCAATGTAAGTCTCATAGTCGTTTGCTTCAATTGCTTCTCTAACTAATTCTCTTTCGTTATGTCGTTCAAGTATTGCATTGAAGTTTTCTTCAGTGATTTCAGATTCCATAGCTTCTTTCCAAGAATCAAAATCTCCATTTTCAACAGCAGTTCTAATTGCGTCATTTCCGCTACGCATTCCATATGCAGATACAAATCCTGCAGCAACAACAAGTCCAACGACAAGCATTGCAAATATATTTGTTATTTTACCCATTTTAATAAAACCTCCAAAAATCTTTATAGAATTAAATTATTTTCAGCATTTATATACAAGAAGAAGAAAGAATGTACACTTTAAGTCTACAATTCAAACTCACTCATAAATTTGACAATAGTTTGATATTTTTCTAAATACTTAAATCCTTTATCAGTTAATGTGATGTGCTTCTTTCCTTTTTTATCAAGAATCTCTTTGACAAATTCTTTATCCAATAAATCCTTAAAATATTCTGCAAAACTTTGAGATGATAAATTTGAGAATCTAAGTAATGGAGTTGGTTTAATAGAATTATTCTTATCTCTAATAATCTCCAAAATATCATAAATTACTTCGAACCTATCTCTCTTCTTTAAACTCATTTTAACTTATTCTTTACTTTATACGCAATAATAAACAACAAAGCAATAGACAACACATAAGACACAAGTTTCAAACCATGAATTGGAAATATTTTTGGTTTTGGATCAATTAATATTGAATTAATAGTCCAAAAAATAAACAACAGACCATATATTGTGTACAATTTTATTGTATTTGATTTTGGTTTCTTAGTATGACTGACAAATGCAATTAATGTTATAACAAAAATAGTAATTAATTCAACAATTAATAACAAGCCATTTGAACGAGTTAATGTAACAAACAGTGCTGCAAGGATTGCTAAAATATTCGAAACAATATCAAATTTCAGCGAATTAATTTTCTTGGAGAATGTACTTGCAGTTAATGAAATGATTGCCATTAGACTAAAATAACTCATCAATGCAAATGAAAGAATACTAAATTCAAAAATTTCATGCATTGGCCTAATTCCTCTAACTTCAAATTCAAATCCAAAAGGAGTAGATACGACAGCTGATAATAATATTCCAGTAAAAATTAATCTTGTAAGAAATCCAAGTCCAAAGAATAAAAATGATCTTCTAAAATATCGAATACCTTTATGTTTAGTCAAATCATAAATTTCTTTAGTTTTCAAGAAAACGTATCCACATATTGCGATTGCAATTAATGCATAAACTAGTTCTCCAATTAAATTAAACATTGGGTTTGGTCCTAAAGGAATTTGGAATATCATTTTAACTATCTTATAGTAAATCTTAATTTATATAAAAAATGGACTTGAAATGTATATTTTGAATTCTCTACCTTTATAAATGCCTAATTATTTAAGTAGTTTATGAAAGAAGAGCCTTTAGTTGTACTAAAAGATGTCTGGAAAGTTTACCAAATGGGCGAAGTAGATGTTCCAGCATTAAGAGGTATAAACGTTTCAATAAATAAAGGAGATTTTGTTGCAATAATTGGTGCATCAGGTTCTGGAAAATCTACAATGATGAATTTAGTTGGTTGCTTAGATACACCAACAAAAGGAACAATTCTACTAAAAAATAAAGACATAAGTAAAATGTCTCCATCACAATTAGCACAATTAAGAGGTAAAACGATTGGATTTATTTTTCAACAATATAACCTCTTGCAGAATATGACTGCATTCGAAAATGTAATGCTACCTCTTGAACTCCAAGAAGTAAACGACGCAAAAGCAAAAGAACAAGCGCAAAAAGTTCTCAAACTAGTTGGCCTTGATGACAAAAAGTTAAATAGACCAACACAACTCTCTGGCGGCCAGCAACAACGTGTATCTATTGCACGTTGCCTAGCTGCAGATCCAGAAATAATTTTAGCAGATGAACCAACTGGAGCCTTAGATAGTGTAACTGGTAAAGATGTTTTAGAAATGCTTCATGAACTTTGGGAAAAAGAAGGAAAAACAATTATCTTAGTAACGCACGATTTGAAATTAGCACAATATGCTAAAACAACAATAACACTAAAAGATGGGCAAGTGATTAGTCACGAGACGAAATCAAGGGTTAAAAAATGAAATTTCTAATTATCGCAACAATTCTATTGGTGGCAATAACAGCATGTACAATTATTGAGCAACCAGATAATCGCATGGAAAGACAAGGTGACTTTAACGGTTCTGACATGAGAGTACGACCTAATTTTAACAATTCCAACATAAGTCAACCACCACAAGTAGAAGAAATAACAACAGAAACAATCAATACATTTTCATCCGAAGATGAAAATTCAATAAAATCATACTGTGAGATTAATATGCAACAGTGTATAACATACTGTATGCAAAATAAAGAAAATAGTTTTTGTAATAATATTGTACGGAGGAAAGAATGAAAAAATTATTAGGATTTTTAGTACTTGTTATGTTGTTTGCAACAAGTATTTTTGCAGCAACAGGTGATTCTTCAACAGCGTTGAAAATTGATTTAGTTAATCAAGACCCAGATCCTGCAAAGTCTGGCGACATTGTTGAATTAAGAATAGGTGTACAAAATTTAGGTGGAAGTTCTGCAAGTGATGTTGTTTTAGAAATTCAATCATCATATCCATTTGAACTGTTGTCTGGAGATGACGGAATAAAAACAGTTGGAAACATTGCAGGTTATCAAAATGATGATAATGTTAAAATTGTAAAATCAAGCATAAGAATTGCAAATGATGCTCCTGCAGGAACATATTACCTTGATGTTGCATACACTCAAAGTGGAACTTCAGCAAAAGTTGTTTCAAAATTACCTATTGAAATAAAGGGTAGTGAAACTGCAGAAGTAATTCACATTGATAAGACTACATTAATTCCTGGTCAAGAAAGCTCACTAAAATTTGTCATAAATAACGTTGGTAGCTCCCCACTGCGCGACCTAACTTTCAGCTGGGTAAATGATGATAAAGTCATTTTACCAGTTGGAAGTGGAAATAAGAAATTTATTTCTGAAATTTCTGTTGGTGGAAGTGCAGAGTTAGAATATACTGTGATAGCAGATACAAATGCAGACGCAGGTTTATACGAATTAACATTAAACTTAGAATACGAAGATGAATATACGGGAACAACAACAAACTCCGAATCAATTGCAGGAATGTATGTCGGAGGAATAACTGATTTTGATGTTGCTTTTTCAGAAAGTAATTCTGGCGAAATGTCATTTACTGTAGCAAATATTGGAAGTAATCCAGCGTATTCAGTTAATGTAGTTATTCCAAGTCAAACAGGTTGGGTAACGTCTGGTTCAAATTCTGTGATTATTGGTAACTTAAACAATGGTGACTACACATTAGCAAGTTATACATTATCAGGTAATTCAAAAACACTGAAAATGAATATTGTTTATACCGATACTCAAGGAAAAAGACAAACAATTGAAAAAGAAGTTGAGATGAACAGTCAATCAAGTTCTATGAACGCAACATTAGGAACAGGATTAACTGACGAGCAAAGAGCAGCTTTCGCTTCAAGAACAGGTGGACGACAAAATCCAATGAGTTCATTAACAACAGGTGCGACTGCTTTGTCTTCATTGATTCCAAAAGTAATAACAGGAATTCTAGTTATAATTGCTGGAGTCATAGGAATAATAATTTACAAAAAGAAACATAACAAAAGAAAATGAAGCTTCGTAAAACCTTTAAGCACGCATTAAACATGGTACTTCATAGTAAGCTAAGAAGTTGGCTTACTATTTTAGGTATTGTAATTGGAGTTGCATCAGTAATTTCCATTGTTGCAATTGGTGCAGGAATGGAAAAGTCAGTAACTGATCAGATGTCTGGCTTAGGTGCTGACATTTTGACAGTAACTTCTGGTTATTCCAAAGCAATGTCTGCAATGGGTCCAGGACGATTTAGAGATGAGGGTGGATCAAGTAGTTCTGATCCTATAACAAACAAAGACGTTCAAGCGCTTAAAGGAGTTTATGAAATAAAATACATGGATACTCGTATATCTGGACGTGCAGATGTATATTATGTTGGTGAAAGTTCCTCCGTTTCTGTTACAGGAGTCGATCCAAAAGTATGGAAAGAAATTACAACAGATGAAGTTGGAGAAGGTCGATTGCTAGATGCAGCTGACACAAATGTAGTTGTGATTGGAGCACGACTTGCAACTGAAACATTTGAACGAGAAATAGGAATTAACAAATTAATAACAATTGGTGATAAATTGTTTCGTGTTGTAGGAATTCTAGAAGATGGAACAGGTAACGAAATTTATATGCCTATAAATTCTGCATACGATGTTTTAGAAGATTCAACACGAGGAGAATATGATTCAATTGTAATTCAAGTTAAAGAAGATGTTGATGTCGATAATGCTACAGAAAAAATAGAGAAAAAACTGATGTTAAGTAGGCATGTGACTGAAAAAACAAGAGATTTTAGTGTATCTTCAAGCGCTCAAATGATGTCAATGGTTAGTAGCATGACATCAACAATTACAGGATTTCTAACCGGAATTGCAGCAATATCTCTTTTAGTTGGTGCAGTAGGAATTGCAAATACTATGTTCACATCAGTACTTGAAAAAACAAAAACAATTGGTATCATGAAAGCAATTGGAGCAAGAGATAGAGATATTCTATTAATTTTCTTGTTCAATGCAGGAATAATTGGTTTTGTTGGTGGTTTACTAGGAATTGCATTAGGAGCATTAATTGCACAAGGAATGGTAGCAATAGGAATGACTGCTGTAGTCGAATTAAAGACTGTTTTTATATCTTTAGCAGTATCAATTATAGTAGGAATGATTTCAGGTTTTATTCCAGCATATCAAGGTTCACAACTACATCCAGTTGATGCACTAAGATACGAGTAGAAAGAAATATAAACCAAAATTAACAAAAAAATAAAATGAAACAAATAGTTTTGACCTTTTTTTTACTTGTAATTTTTGCAAACTTTGCTTTTGCAGTTAATGATTGCCCAAGTGGTTATGATGAAGGAGAATGTATAAGACCTTGTGGATTATATACTGATCAAGATTCAAATTACATATGTGATCATTCCCAAGATGAATTATACTTAAAACCAGTATTAACAACAGAATCAGTTCAAGAAATTGAATTAACCGGTCAAGAAGTTAAGTCAATGACAGTTGAAGAAGTCGCAAAAGTATATTCTATTGATGTTAATCAATACATCCAAGAATTAGAAGAATACATAAAAAAACCAGTATCAAAAGATTCATCGTTTCAATTGATGCATGACAATTATGGCATGGAACCAAGTATTGCTAAAGATATTGCAATTTCATTACAGACAAATAATATTCAATATGAAATTTCTGCCCCAAAAGAAACATCAAAATACAAATTTCTAACAATAAGTATCATAACAATTATTGCTTACGTAATTACATTCACTTTACAAAAAACTAAAAAAATCCAAACACTTTTACACAAAAGGATTTGGAATGTTGTTTTGTTAATTACTTTCGTAGTTTCCGGAATACTAGGGTTATTGTTAGTGATAAGAATAAACTATGGTTGGGCATTGACATTACCATTCAACATGCTATATTGGCATGTAGAAGCAGGAACGGTAATGGCCTGGATTACAATCTTTCACATATTTGAGCACCTAAATTTTTATAAATACATTTTCATTAAAAAGAAAACAAATGAACGCCGAAAAACTTGAACGACAAATAGGGACAGTTCTTTTAATAATTATGTCTTTAAGTATAATTGGCTTGATTCTAGAACGAAATTTTTTAGGTGCATCAGCAGTATTTGGAATTATTATTCTAATGGCTCTGCCTTATTTATTTTCAAAAAGATTCAAGGTTATTTTTCCAGCAGAATTTAACATTGCAGTTTTATTATTTATTTTTGCAGCGGTTTTTTTGGGAAAGATACACAGTTACTATACTAAATTTTGGTGGTGGGATATTATTCTGCATACATCATCAGGATTAATCCTTGGTGTTTTTGGATTTGGTTTGATTTACGTATTAAACAACACAAAAGAATTTAATGTTAATTTAAGTCCATTTTTTTCTTCACTTTTTGCAGTAAGTTTTGCAGTGTTCGTCGGAGTAATCTGGGAAATATTTGAATTCGGAATTGATCAATTATTTAATACTGGTCTTCAAATAAGTTTATCTAACACAATGTGGGATTTAATAGTTGATACCGGTGGTGCAATTTTAGTTGCAATTTCAGGTTATCTTTATCTAAAATACAAGAAAAGTTCTTTTGTTTATTGGATTGTTAATAGAATAAAAAATAATAATTAATAAAAATCATTTATTTTTTCAAGAAAATTATCTTCATTATATGGAACATCTTTAAGTTGATTTTCAAGCCACTCAATTAAATCTTCATATGGTACTTTGTCAACCAAATATTGTTCAATTATTTTTTTCTCGTCATTATCATTAACCTTAGAATATCCCAATATATTTTGAATAGTGTGAATTTCTCTTTCTATGAATTGTTCTGGTGTTTTATTTTTCATGTATGAATCATATTTCTCTACATTGAACTTAATAGAGTTATTTTCACAAAATTTTCTAAGTTCATTTGCGAATTCAAATCTATATTTAAATTTAGAATTTTTCAGAAAATTATTAAAATCAAGCTCATCAATCTCTAAGTAATCAAATACTGCTTTTATTGTACCATTATCTAAAAATCTCATTTTAATAACCTTTTAACTTGTTCAAAAATATTTTCAGATCTTTTCCAGTCACGCATAATTCCTTTTGCTCCATCTTCACCTAAAAAAACAGCGTCTGAAAGAATTTGTTCATTAGCGTAAGTTCCAATTATTTTACCATTAACAACAGTTTCACCGTTTTTTATTGCTCGAGATGTTCGTCCAACACCATCATTTATTAAATATTTATCTCCAATTTGAAATGCAGTGATTGGTTCATCAACATGTGTTTTAGCACCTTCTCTAAATAAGCTAATTGCATCATCTGCAGTGTGACCTTGTAATTTTTCAACAGGAAGTTTTACAATTTCATCATTTTTTGTAAGTTGTTCAAATACGTCGCCATATACTTTGCTTGAGTCTTTTATTTTATCAAGTCCTTTAGCAACGTCATTTGTTTTATCTAAACCCTTTACAACATCTGCAACCTTGCCAGTCCCTTTAGCAGCATCAACAAATTTGTCAAGCTTTGCAAGTTGTCCAACTGCAGGAATTCCTGGAATAATAACTGCTAAAAGGTCAAGACCTAAAGCTCCCCAAGACAATAAACTAGTAGGGTCAGAAATAATATCTTTAATATCCCATCCAACTGAAAAAATATCCCATAATGTTTCCCAGAAATGTCCTGTAGGGTCAATATAAACAACAGGATTATTTCTAACATACGAATATCTGTTCAATGATTGAGTATCATATAACGCAGGAATAACTGAATCCGGTTGAGTAAATCTTCTCAAAAATGGCGAATAATATCTTGATTCATAATACATAAGTCCAGACAAATCAAGTTCCTTCCCCGTAAATGTGAATCTACTTTCGTTGTCTTGATAACTTAATCCAAACGGTAAATATTCTAGGTCATACAACAAATTTCCAGATGAATCAACAACCGCATCAACACTTCCTTGATGATCTGTTAAGTAAAATTGAGTAACATTATTTTCTTCAGATGCTATCAATCTTGAATCATCATAGATATATGTTGTTTCAGTAATTGAATTATTTACTTTTTGAACAACAACAGAATCTAGATAATATGTAATA
>JAFGUC010000010.1 GCA_016938695.1 Candidatus Woesearchaeota archaeon
GTTCATTGAATCATACACATAAGTAAAAGTTGAATCATTAACTAAATTTCCATTAGAATCATAACTATAATTGATTGCAGAAATTGGCGTCAGTGATAACACTAACATAATGATAAAAATAGCAAATATGTGATTTAATTTTGTCACTTTCATTCTTTAATTAAATCCTCTTTTTTAATGAATTTATTATCAACAAGATAATCGACAATTTCTTCAGGTTTGTTAAATTCTAACTTTGTGTCAATTATCATTGGACAATTTCCCGGAGTATATCTTGCATCACATTTTTCAATAACTAAAATATACTTATAATTGAGATTTGGTTCTATAGCTAACCTTTTCTTGAAAAATTCTATATATGTTTTGTATAAAATTTCTTTTTGTTCTTCAAGTATAATACGAATACTTTTTCCGTTTCCTAATTGACCTATCAATTGATTCCAAGTATATTTTTTCATGTTAGTTGGGTAGTTGTAATTTAGTCACATAGTTTTAATTCAATTAATTTATGTATAAGATCTTCTCGTGAATAAAAGTATTTTTCCGTTGCATTTTCATCGAATTGAGCAAGATAATCTGCTAATTCTTCAAGTTCAGGAACTAAATCTAGGTTTGTCATAATTAAACTTTCAACAGTGTAACTAAATAATTGTCCTACAATTATTTTATTCTTATAACCTGTGGATAATTTTTTTATTATCTCTAATAATTCTTCTCTATTCATTTTGGTTTAACCTTTATTACCGTAACAACCCTAGCAAGATCATCTGAAACTACAACTTCTGTTTTTTGAAGCTTACTAGGATCAAAAAATGTTATAGTATTTCTTGTATTATCTATTTTCTTTATTTTTCCAACATCAAATATTACATTATCAACTTCAGCAGGAGACATCATAACACGTCCCGCAGGTGGGTTTGCCATTCTATCTGCGGCATGACTTGTGATTTCTAATCCTTTTGGAGTTTTTTTAGGAACTAATTGTCCATTAGAAGTACCTATAAAATCAGGTTTGATTTTTTTGCTATTCAAAATTTCATCTGATTGTTTAAATACGTCGCCATAAACTTTGCTAGAATCTTTAACTTTATCAAGTCCTTTAGCAACGTCATTTGTTTTATCTAATCCTTTTACAACATCTGCAACTTTGTCAGCCCCCTTAGCTGCATCAACAAATTTGTCTAGTTTTGCAAGTTGTCCAACTGCAGGAATTCCTGGAATTATTACTGCTAAAAGATCCAAGCCTAAAGCTCCCCAAGACAATAAACTAGTAGGGTCAGAAATTATATCTTTAATATCCCATCCAACAGAGAAGACATCCCATAATGTTTCCCAGAAATGTCCAGTTGGATCGATATATATAACAGGATTGTTCCTAACATACGAATATCTGTTTAATGATTGTGTATCATATAATGAAGGAATAACTGAATCAGGTTGAGTAAATCTTCTCAAAAATGGCGAATAATATCTTGACTCATAATACATAAGTCCAGACAAATCAAGTTCCTTTCCAGTAAAAGTATATCTGCTTTCATTGTCTTGATAACTCAACCCAAAGGGTAAATATTCTAAATCATACAATAAATTTCCAGTAGAATCAACAACCGCGTCAACACTTCCTTGATGATCAGTTAAATAAAATTGAGTAATATTGTTTTCTTCAGACGCAATTAATCTTGAATCATCATAGATATATGTTGTTTCAGTAATTGAATTATTTACTTTTTGAACAACAACAGAATCTAGATAATATGTAATA
>JAFGUC010000069.1 GCA_016938695.1 Candidatus Woesearchaeota archaeon
CGTTGTAAGCCATTTTAAGACCGAAAATCGACACTTATATGAGAATAGAATACACATTAGAAAAGATTGATTTTTTGAACTACCAACTTTATGCCGCATCTAAATCAGAAAGGATTATAAAGAGCAGGAAAAAATCACGAATTAGGTTGCCAATTATTTACTTCATTTTAGGACTTCTTCTTTTTGCTTTCGCTGACTTGATTTTTGCTATTGTATTTATTGGAGTTGGAGTCGCATGGTATTTTCTTCATCCCTTCTTTATGAAAAGAAGGTACATGCGTCATTTTGAGAAATATATTGACGAAAACTACCAAAACAGATTTGACAAAACGGTTACTATGGAGTTTGATAGCGAATTTATTTATACAACTCATTACTTAGGAGAAGGCAAACTAAAGATTAAAGAGATAACTGAAAT
Organism: Candidatus Woesearchaeota archaeon; assembly: GCA_016938695.1. Lineage (GTDB taxonomy): Archaea > Nanobdellota > Nanobdellia > Woesearchaeales > JAFGUC01 > JAFGUC01. The sequence goes on from JAFGUC010000069.1 coordinate 419, forward strand.
TAATGAAATACAAGATTATATATTTCTTAAATTCTCATCTGGCGAATCATTGATTTTACCAAAAGACCGAATAGGAAACATAAATGAATTAAAAATTATATTAACAAAAATCGTTTCTGATTTGAGTATCAATCATAATATTGACTTGAATTGGCAATGGCAGTAAAATTAAATAAAATGACAATTAGAACTTTCTGGACTCTGTTTTTAAAAATACTTGGAATTTGGCTAATTCTAAGCGGATTGACAGTAATTCCCCAATTTATTAGTGCTTTCGCATTTCTTGGAGACAATCATCAGGATAACTTTTTTGCTGCAATTTATATAATCGCCTTGTTACTATTAACAGTTGGATTATACTTTGTTGTGCTGAAACTATTTGTGTTTAATTCAAATTGGTTGATTGATAAGTTGAAGTTGGACAAAGGATTTCAAGAAGAAAAACTAGATTTGAGTATAACGCTAAAGACTGTTCTTACAATCGCGACAATTGTGATTGGTGGCTTAATTCTCGTTGACGCTTTACCTATGCTGTGCAAACAGTTTTTTACATTTATACAGCAGAAATCAGTTTTTAGAGAAGACCCTCAATTCAACTGGGTAATTTTCTATTTGTTTAAGGCAATAATTGGGTACCTTTTAATGACCAATAGTAAATTTGTGATTGATTTTATAAATAAAAAGACAGAAGAGATTGAAGACAAATAAAAACGGCTTACAACACGCGGTATAAAAAATTGCCGGGGAAGTCGGTTATTCAAAGGTTGTAGCCCGCTTCAACTTTTGTGTAACTTGACAGGAGATTCGCACGCAACCGGCAACTTTTCATA
>JAFGUC010000070.1 GCA_016938695.1 Candidatus Woesearchaeota archaeon
ATTTGTTAGCGGTCGGCAAGACCGATAAGGAATCGTCGAGAAGCCAAAGCTCCCGACTGCGCCCGCTATTGCATATGAGCCTTTGTTAGGCACTGTATTTAATATTTTTCAAGTACTTTAAATAATTCTTTATGTATTTCAAATTCACTAGATTCGAAGACTCCGATTTTCCCTAATGATGTTGCATTAAGTGTTTTATAAGTTTCTTTAAATCTACGTATTATAGTTAAATATCTAGAAGAAGTATAATTTAAATAGTCAATTAATTCTGAGACTGATAATGGAATTTTTAATCCCTTACTAGAGCCTGCGATTACTACGCCTTCATCTCGTAAATGACCAATTACTTCTTTTCTAAATTCTTCCTCAGTTAAGTTGATTTTATTTTGTTTTAACCAATCAATTAATTCGTTGGAGTAGATATATTTATGTGAATTATTGAATTTTACTTGGAAAAGCAAATACTCAAGAACAAGAATTCTTGATTCAAAAGCCGCTTTACCTATATTTTTGGCAATGTATCTTTCTGCATATGAAATCGATATCTCGGCAATTTTTCTATCTTGTTCATTGTTAATTGACTCAATAATAAAACGGTGAAAATTATCTGGCCAAATTAAAATATGAAGTTCTTTTTCTTGAAGTAACTTGTATATTTCTTCCTTTCTACTGAAGTCTCCTCTAGTCAATTTTCTATTTGTGCCAGCAATTAAATCTGCGAGTTGAATGAGAATGTTATTTTTTGCTGAACCTATATTGACAACACTATCGAACATTTTTAATTGAGTTTCTTTTTCTAAATATTCTTTCAAAGATTGTTGATACTGGTCATTACCAAATTTGTCTATAGTTACAGTTCGGTCAGGATAAAGTCTATGTAATTCACTATGCAATATTTTTTGAGTGTATTTGTAAAATACTCCTGGAAAATCTTTCCACTCACCAAATACCTCGCTTTTTCTTATAGATAGATTGATAAATTTAAAATCAATATTTTTTACTTCTTTAAGTATTCTTATTCTATGTGTTTCTGATTTAATTTTTTGCGATTTAAACTCAGGAATTCTTAATTTATTCTGGATTTCTAAAAGTTGGGCTATAGTTTTTTCTTCAGATTCAGATTCAATTAAAATTGCGGAAAATTCAAGATGACTAGATGCGCCTTCGTTGAAACGAGGGTCGCCTGATTCGTCAATATATGCAAGAATTCTCTTCATTTAGGTCGTTGTTTTTATATAGTGCCTAACGTTTTGGCTATGTGCAGTAGCGGCGTCGAAGAGGATTCGTTTTTCGGTCGGCAAGACCGAAATTAGGAATCGTCAAGATGCCG
>JAFGUC010000071.1 GCA_016938695.1 Candidatus Woesearchaeota archaeon
AAAAATTGTCTTACCTTAAAACTTTACACAATGGGAATGACTATGACAAGAAATAAAGAAATACCAACTTTTTTTGGTGAGGTATTGTTAAAAGGAGAACGTGTTGAGAATGATTTTGATAATAATATTTATCCAAAAGTCTTTTATCAACATCCAAATGGACAATTATGGCAAGGTGATAGCATCGAATGGTTAAAAACACTTCCAAACGAAAGTGTAGATTTAGTTTTTGCCGACCCCCCATATAATATTAAGAAAGCGGACTGGGATACATTTGAGAGTCAAGAGGAATACATAAAATTCTCAATGAAATGGATTGAGCAAGCTGCAAGAGTTCTTAAACCTACTGGAACTCTATTTATTTGTGGCTTTTCTGAAATTCTTGCAGATTTAAAACACCCAGCATCAAGACTTTTTAAGTCTTGTCGTTGGATAATATGGAATTATAAAAACAAGGCGAATCTTGGGAAAGATTGGGGTCGAAGTCATGAAAGTATTTTACATTTTCGTAAAACTAAGAACTTCACTTTTAATATTGACCAAATTCGTATTCCTTATGGAGAACATACATTGAAATATCCAAGCCACCCACAAGCTGAAACAAGTAATTTTGGTAATGGTAAAAAAAATAACAATGTATGGGAACCTAACCCTCTTGGAGCAAAACCGAAAGACGTATTGGAGATTCCTCAAGATTTAATAGAAGTTCCGACAACGTGTAATGGAATGCACGAGAAAACTCCACATCCTACACAAAAGCCGGAAGAACTTTTAAGAAAAATAATTTTAGCATCTTCAAATGCCGGCGATACAATAATTGACCCGTTTTGCGGTTCAGGCACTACACCTGTTTGTGCCGAACAACTTAAACGCAAATGGATGGCTTGTGACCTTTCTCCAGAATATTTAGATTGGGCTGCAAACCGCATTGAGCTAGTTGAAGAATGGGGTATTGATAAATGGATTAAGTATGATTTTGAAAACCAAAAAAGAAGAAACTCAATAAGATGAACCTTAAAAATCTCGTAAACAATGCTAAAGACAAAAGTAATTTTACTGACCTTAAAGCATACATTAAATTTTGTGATGAATATTTGAAGTATATCACCGATAATTTGCAAGCAATAATTGTTTCTCAAAATGAAAATCATTATCAATTTTATCAGTATAAAAAAGAAGGTAACTTTCAAATTACAAGACCGATAAATTCGAATTTGATGTATGATTCAGATTCTTTTGCAAAGGCATCAAAAGAGTTTTTGAAAATATTGAAATCTATCAAAACCATTAACAAAGCGGATGTTAGCCTAAGAAATATTATAAATAATGCAACTTACACTATTCAACAATCTGTTGGTTCAGCATTAGACGGTTTGCCTGCTGGTCAGTCAAATACTGCTCGTAAACTGAATGGTGATTTGTTTGAACATTTTATTCGACTAATCATTAGTGAAATAGGGATTAATTGCAAATCAGGGACGATTCAAGTTCCAGTTATTGTTGACGGAGAACCAACATTCAATATGAATTATCAGCATGACTTGATAATTGAGAAAGAAAATGATGTGAAGGTTATCGGTTCTATCAAGACTTCAAGTAAAGACCGAATAGACAAGATTTTTATTGATAAATTTCTTTATAACAAACTTACTGAGAAAGCTACACCTCATATTGCAATCTTTCTAAATGATGTTCAAAGAAAAAATACAAAAAGGGAAAATGAGTATGGTATTAGCGCAACCTTCCTTCCCGGACATTTCAAGGGTTATACAGTAAAGCTTAATCCACTTGATGGAGTTTACTACTGTGACATTAGACCAACTATGCGAACAGAACATATATTGAAAGACCACATAAAAACTTTAGATAACTTATTGATTGAAGATATTTGGAAATTTCTATAAACAAAAAAAAAGGCGAAGGCATAACACGCAATATACGTAAGCTGGGTGATGTAGCCAATTTGAGCCTTTGTACATTTACTCAAAATCACAACGGTTTGATAAGGAAGTGCTTCGAAATCCCAGCCTCCGCATATTGCCACCGTTAGCGGCAAAATGACCAGAGACCCAGCAAACAATGAATCTCTGGTCTAGTAGGACTTAGTTATTTTGAATTTAATTCATCGATAGAATGATTTAAATCAGATATGATTCCAGAAAATCTTTTGTTAAAGTAGTATTTTCCAACAAAAGGC
>JAFGUC010000072.1 GCA_016938695.1 Candidatus Woesearchaeota archaeon
ACACAAATTTGAAACTGAACCAACACTTGAAACCATACAAAATATTGCACAAATTATTTCTTGGAATATATGGCAAATGGACGGTCTAAAAGGAGTTATTCCTAACAGTTGTAAAGATAAAATTGTAGATATTTCGAATATTTTTGAAACTAAAACAGAAATAAAGAAATGCAAAGGTTGTGAAACTCAAAGCATAAAGTTGCACAATGGTATTTATTGCAACATTATGGATTGGGAGGAAAAAGATAAAGAAACAGGTAAAGCAGGTAAAGTAATTAGGTTTATTGACCTGTTAAAGAAATAAATATGGCAGAAGCAATCAATATAAATGTAGATGTTCTTAATGATATTATCATTGGAAGAGTTGAACCTCAAATCTATGCTTTTACTACGGAAACAATTCCTAATTATTTGAAAGTTGGCGATACCTATCGACCAATTCAAATGAGATTGAATGAATGGCGTAAACACTTCCCAAACCTTGAAAAGAAGTTTGAAAATGTCGCAAAAGTAGATGATGAAACTTTTTTTAGAGATTATGCAGTTCATCTTTTTCTTGAAAACGAATTAAAAAGAAGTCGATTAAAGCCTAACGCTTTGAAAGGCATCCCATATTACTCAAATGAGTTTTTTGAAAACGCAACAGAGGAAGACCTGCAAGAAGCCATAGAAGATATTAAAAGCGGACATCAAAACAACGAATCAAAATATCAATATTATCGCTTTGATGAAAGTCATATTCCCATTACTCATACCTACACAAGAACTGAAGAATATCCACTACGACCCAATCAAAAAAAGACAGTAGATAATTTTCGTGAAGCCATAAATAAAGGCAGAACAAATTTGCTAATGTATGCTGTTATGCGTTTTGGTAAATCATTTACCTCAATGTGTTGTGCCGTTGAAATGAGTGCTAAACTGGTGGTTGTGGTTTCTGCAAAAGCTGATGTTAAAGAAGAATGGAAAAGAACTGTTGAAAGTCACATTAAATTTGGTGGCTATTGTTTTTTAGATAGCACCTCTCTTCTAACCAGCGATACGATTATTGCCGAAAAACAAAAGGCAAATGAAAAAATCGTTTTGTTTCTAACCCTACAAGACCTTCAAGGAGATGAAATAAAGTCAAAACACAAAGAAGTATTTGATAATCAAATTGACTTATTGTTAATTGACGAAACACATTTTGGAGCAAGAGCGACTGAATACGGCAAAGTCTTAAAAGAGGAAAATTTAAGTGCCAAAGAAATAAAAAGCGAGTTAAAGCTGAATGATAATACTTTAGACGATTTAGAAATTACCAATAAAGTTTTTAATGCGAAAATTCGCATACATCTTTCTGGAACCCCTTATCGCATATTGATGAATAGCGAGTTTACAAATGACGACATCATAGCATTTTATCAATTCACAAACATTGCAGAAGACCAAGAAAAATGGGATTTAGAAAATCTAAACAAAGACGAAGTTAAGGAATGGGATAATCCTTATTATGGATTCCCTCAAATGATTCGTTTTGCTTTTAACCCAAATGAATCTTCTCGAAAAAAAATGGAAGAAATGAAAAAGAAAGGTGTAACATACGCTTTTTCAGAACTTTTTAGACCGCAATCAATAACCATAGACAAGGAAAATAAACTCCACAAAAAATTCAAGTACGAAAAGGAAATTATAGACTTGCTAAAAGTTATAGATGGTTCAGAAGATGATTCCAATTTATTGAGTTTCTTAGATTACGATAAAATAAAAGAGGGCAAAATGTGCCGTCATATCGTTTGTGTTTTGCCTTACAGGGCATCTTGTGACGCATTGGAGGAATTAATCAAGAACTACAAGTTTAAACATCTTAGCAATTACGAAATCATAAATATCTCTGGAGTTGAAAACGAAAAAAACTTTAAAGACACACAAGCAGTTCAATCCAAAATAAAAAAATGTGAAAGTGAGAATGTAAAAACAATCACTTTAACAGTAAATAGAATGCTTACTGGTAGCACTGTTCCTGAATGGGATACTATGCTTTACCTAAAAGACACGGCTTCACCACAAGAATACGACCAGGCAATTTTTCGTTTGCAAAATCAGTTCATAAAAATTTTCAAAGAACCGAATGGTGATGTGGTCAAATTCAATATGAAACCACAGACCTTATTGGTTGACTTTAATCCCAATAGAATGTTCCAAATGCAGGAACATAAATCACAGATTTACAATGTAAATACTGAATCTAACGGAAACAGCAAGCTAGAAGAAAGAATCCGAAAAGAACTTGAAATATCTCCGATTGTAGTTTTAAACAATAATAAAATTGTTCAAATACAGCCAGCAGATATTTTGGATGCTGTTCGCAAATATTCAAGTAGTAGAAGTGTATTTGACGAGGCGACAACTATTTCCATTGATTATTCTTTGTTGGATATTGAAGCAATCAAAGCTGAAATTGAAAGACAAGGAAAAATAGGTTCTCGCCAAGGCATCGAAATTAAACCATCAGAAGGCGAAGGAGATGAAATTGATATAGATGATATTCCTGATAACGAAGAGGAAGGAAATGAAGGAAATGCAAAATCCAAAACCAAAGATGATGAAGCAGTAAATGACTACAAAGGTCAATTTGCAATGTATTATGCAAGAATTTTATTCTTCGCATTTTTGACAGATTCAAGAGTTAAATCCCTACAAGAGATAATTAATCACATCAAGGATAATGCTGACAATTTGCGAATTGCTACAAATTTGAATTTAGATGCGGTAATACTTGACTTGTTTCAAAAACACATCAACCCATTTATATTAAGCGAACTAGATTATAAAATTCACAACATTAATTCATTAGCCAACGATACGACAATTTCTCCTATAGAAAGAGCGAGTAATGCAATGAAAAAGTTTAGTCGCTTATCAGATTCCGAAATTGTAACACCTGAAATTGTAACCAACAAAATCATTAGCGGTTTGCCAACCAAAGCCGTTGATAAGAATACAATGTTTTTAGATATTGCTTCCAAACAAGGCGAGTTTCTGTATGCCGTTTATAAAAAGTTTGGTAAAGATGTCGCCAACAAATTATACTCTATACCAACATCAAAAATTGCGTATGAGTTTACTAGAAAAGTATACAAGCTACTAGAATTAGATGTAAAATTAATTGAAGCAAACTACACGTCTTATGATTTAATCAGTGAAAACAAATTCATTGAAAAAGAAACCATTAAAATAAACAACAAGAAAATGAAGTTCAATGTAATTGTAGGCAATCCGCCTTATCAGCAAAGCGACGGTGGTGCTCAAGCAAGTGCCAAACCAATTTACAATCTCTTTGTAGAGTCAGCAAAAGAATTAAATCCTAGTTACATATCTATGATTATGCCGACACGTTGGTACGCTGGAGGAAAAGGTTTGGATGAATTCAGAGAAATAATGCTTAACGACAGACATATTTCAGAATTACACGATTTTCTGAAACCCGATATTTTATTTCAAAACACCAATAATCGCGGAGGTATTTGTTATTTCATAAGAGATAAATCTTATGATAATGCAAAAAATTTAACCAAATTATTTACCTACAAGAATAATTTAACACCTGTTCTGCACATACGAAGTTTGAAGACCCCAGACTCCGATATACTTATTCGACATAGCATAGCATTAGAAATAATTTCTAAAATAAAGGAGCAACCTGATTTCAAAACATTTGAAAATCATATTTCATCAAGAAAACCATTCGACCTTGAAGGAAATATAATTAAAGATTCAAATAAGTTCAGACAAAATAAAAAAGGATTGAAAAATCCAGTTACTTGTTATGGAAAAGGAAAGTTAATTGGGTTTTTAGACAAAAGTGAAATTACAAAAAATGCTATATGGATTGACAAATATAAAGTATTTGCTCCCTATGCAAACAATATTGGCACAGAATTAAATGATGACAATTTGAATGCATTTGTAGGTGAACCAAATACTATTTGCACTGAAACATATATTGTTATGGGAGCTGATTTGGGTTTAAATGAAATTTCAGCGAAGAATCTTGTAAAATATTTTAATACAAAGTTCGCTAGGTTTATGCATAGTTTACCTAAAGTTAGTCAACATGGTACCTCAAAAACCTATAAATTTGTTCCTCTTCAGAACTATAAAGCCGATTCAGATATTGACTGGAAGAAATCGACAGTAGAAATCGACAGACAATTGTATGCAAAGTATAAACTGACCAATGAAGAAACTGAGTTTATAGAAAGTATGATTAAATCAATGGCAGACTAAAAAAGACAATGATTTTGAGTCAAATAAACCCACGCTTCACAGCCACACACATTGCCAAGCCTCACGTGCCAACGCTAAAGCCAAAGCTTGTCAAAGAGTGTGTCTGACCCAACGTACGGCAGACAGAAACGATGTGGCAAATTGAAAGAAAAAATGACAAAAATGAATGAATACCAGACGGTAATAACTAGCCTTCATTCGTCTTGTCCTTAAAGACGAGCTCAGAATGAAGGGAGTGTGTGTGCTCTGCATGAGGGCTAATAAGAGCAATTCGGCGGATGTAGTTGTTAAAGGTGCTTTTGGATTTGCCTTGCAAAACCGACTGTTGATAAATCACCTGAAAAACTTTCTCAAA
>JAFGUC010000073.1 GCA_016938695.1 Candidatus Woesearchaeota archaeon
CAAGTCGAATCTCGTCCCAACCTCAGTTTCGGTCGGACTGGTCAGACTCTCGTCTGACCGCCACGACCTCATACCACCACCGTTAGCGTTTATTGTGAAAACAAAAAAATGAAAGTGATGGATAGAACTATAAAGAAAAAAATTGCGAAAGAAGTTTTATTATTATTTGGAATCTTCGGCGTGACAATTTTAGTAATTGTTGGTATTTGGTTTTATTCATTAATAATTGACAACCAAATTGATAAACAAACAACTAAAATATACAATGAAAAAAGGGATTTGACAGAACTATCGGATATATACAATAGCAAGTTTTCAAAGATTAAAGAATTTACAACGTTTCTAAAAACGAAAGAAGATGAACATTGGGGGTCAAATCTCTCTCTTTATCTAACATCAAAAGAACTGAATGTTGACAAAGCGGTGAGAAAATTTGAGGAAGAACAATCAATTAATGGTAAAATACCGAATCCTTCAGATTCAATTGATTATATAACGTGTATTCGACCAATACATACAGGAAATAAATGGAGCAAATATTTACAATATACAGATAAAGATTTGCTTGATGTATGGAATTGCTTATCAAGTAAAAAAGAGCATTTGTACTATTTTTTACCAATACCGGTTCTAAAGGAATTTAACATTAGCAATAAAACAGATTTGGTAAACTTCTTCGATAAATATTCGCTTACAAAAGACGAACTTGACATACAAACACAAATCAACTCGCTAAATAGTAATATAGAATCCCTTGAACAAAAAAGGAATTCTTTACAAAATAACGCTATTTCTGGGGATGATATATTTAGATTCGGGATGATTTCCTTAATAACTTTATTGATTCTTGCTTACCCTATCAGGTTCATTTTTCTTACTATTAAGTGGGCAATAAGAACATATAGAGAACCATAGAAAAGAAACAGAGTTCGTTATATTATTGGCAAATGAGTAAACCCAAAATAGGTGATTATGGTATTCAAGCCCAATCCAACATATAGAATTCAAATTAGAAAGGGAACAGAAACAGAGTTAAGAAATAATTTTAGACCGGGAACATATTTTGAATTGGAGGAAATCGCAGATATTCTAAAATTTCTATATGAATTTCATTATGACAGAATTTGCGAGATAATCAAAGGAGTTAATTCAAAATATGTAATCTCTTTTTTGCTATACCAATATGAAATTGTAGATAATAATTCCACACAAAATGATTTACCACAAGATTTAGTTCTTTTTAAAGAGACGATATTATTTTTAATAGACCTAATAGTTGAGAATAAGCAGTATGAGGTTTCAGATATAATATATTTTCATGAGATTGAATTTTTTAATAAAATCTGGATTCATGCTGAAAATGCTATTGAATATTCCAATGCAAGAAATTTCTCTCAGAAAATAGTCAAAGAGGATATCCAATTAACCATATTTCCCGAAGATTCACCCAACTTTTTAACTCATAATCTGCTGACGAAAAATTTCGATGGGCTACTAGAATTTGATAAGATTAGAAAGAAAAATATTGAATTGCGAGACAAATATTTAAATGGTAAAGATTTACAGAAAAAGATACTTGAAATTTTATATGATGAAAAAAGAATTGATTTTAAAATAGAATTCGGGCTTTCCTATATTCAGTTTGAAAATATCATTCTAACATGGGTGCAAAATTCTAAAAAAATTGAGAATCCTCAGAATATTCCCTGCCTGTTTGACTCTCACATTTCTTCTGTTTCAAAGGCGGCGAATATTACAAATGATAAAATTGACGCTCTTATAAATGGCATTACTTTAAGTTGGGATACTTCCAATAGAAAACGAGAAATTTGGAACTATGTACAACAGGAACGTTCAAGGAAAAGACCGCTAATTAAAATAAATTACAATGGAAATAATTGTAGGTTATTTTCACCTGTGATGTTAGGAAATAGAATCTGTGATATTGGTGAGGATATTATTTTAAGTCCTCAGGATAGGTTACCAAAAGAATGGGACAAAGGGTTGATTAAAAAACAACTTTCACAAGCAAATACGGAAATCGGAAAATGGTTTGAACATTTGACGATTGACTTACTAAAAACTGTTGATATTTTTGGATTCAAACCCGGTAATAAAATTGGATTGTCTACTGATGAGACAATCCAAATTAATTCAAAAATCGGCCCTCCAGACTTCATAGGCTTTTCCCCCAAAGACAATGCAATTATTATTATAGAATGTAAACTACTTGACTGTGTTTTTGAATCAAAAGGCATTCAAGGAGAATTGATAAAATTTTTATACAGCAAAAAGAATTACACGCAAAAGTTGCATGAAAAAATCAATTGGATTCAAGAAAATTATATCTCAGTAAAAAAAGCAATAAATTACTCATGTAGAATTTCTGTACCTGAAGAATGTCAGGATATTTACTTTTGTTTTGTTACTTACTATCCAACAACAATCCGTTACTTTTATAATAAAATCCCAAGTCCGACACTATTTGAATTAGTGGATTTGTATTTAGAAAAAGAAAAATGGCCATTTATTTTTGGAAAAATGAAAGTGAAAAATTAAACAACAAACGCTAACACAGTACATATTGCAGGGCGGGGTTTGGTGGTGTGCCATCTGCGGATTCTCGTATCGCAGTTCCGTGTCCTTCGGACTGGAACGCTCTCCGAAATCCGCCCCGACAACATGTACCACCCGTTGGCGGTAATGCAATGAAAACGATAACATACATATTGACAATCTTAACCTTCGTACTCTCAAACTATGAGACAAAGGCTTGCACTTGTATTGGGGAAAGCACTGTTAAAAATGAAATAAAGGAAAGAGACGCTGTTTTCGTTGGAACAATTGCTAAAAGCGAAGAAATTAGAATTTACGACACCTTAAGTCCTAATACGATTATTCACCGAGTTGAAATGAAATACACGATGATAGTTGAGACTATTTATAAGGGAAGTCAGTTTAGCGACACAGCTTATATTTTCACAGGTAGTGGTGGCGGAGACTGCGGTTTCAATTTTCAAACGGCCAAAAATATATCGTCTACGCAGGACATTTAAAAACAGCGGACAGATACAATGGACAAGTATATATTGACAAGAAACGTGCTTTCCAGACCAATATTTGCACAAGGACGCGTAAATATCAGGACGAAGAAATTAGTGAAATCAAAAAACACTTGAAGAAGAAGAAATTAAAACAGAAAAAATAAAGCACATACCGCCAACAATGGGTATAAAACATAGGGCAGACGGTAGTTTCCGGAAGTTTTCAGCACTAAGAAAGCTAGGTTTCGAGCGGACAGAGAAGTGCTTCGAAGTGCCCTACGTTTCATACCCGAGACCGTTACCAGTAATTTTGAATTGACTAAATGAATAACCTAAATGAAATAATCAAAGCAATCCAAAAGCAGAATGAAACTATGCAAAATATTTCAAAGCTGAGTTCATTAAATATTCTTGCTGAGTCTGTTGCAAAGATGAATCAAGTTAACCTCAATCTTGGAGGAATAACTGACATCGCAAGTAGCATTTCCAGACAAATGAAAATTTACAACTCATTTTCGAATGATTTTGGAAGCGTTTTAAATAGCCAACTTGCAGTGTTTAAACAACCTGCATTGTTTGGACTTTCATCTTCCATAGCACAAATAGCTAAACAAAATCAATTAGTTTCTGAGAGATTAGCGGGTTATGCAACAAGTTGGATAGGAGTTTCTAACAACTTGGCAGAAATGGCAAAGATTATTAACCAATCACATTTTAGCCAATTCAATACTTTGAGTGTTGCACTGCAAGGTTTATCAAATGATTATTTGAAAAAAGTTGCTTCTGCAAAAGCCTGGGATGAATTTGAAGTAGCCGAAGAAGTAAACGAAACAATATCAAGCATTGCTGAAGAAACAATTATCAGTACGACTCAAGTCACAAAAGAAGACTTAGAAAATTTTAGAACCTCAATTGTCAATGAATTATCAATTTTATTTGACAAAAGTAAAACAGACAGAGCAAAACGGTTCATTCTTGATTTAATTACTGTGATTAGTTTTATACTAACGTTATACGGCACATATCGTGACTCTAAAGAAATTTCCAACAGTGAAGTAATTATCGAAACAAAAAGAGAAATTGAAAAACTAAGAATCGAATTATCATCCCAAATTGTGACAGAACTTAATAAATTAAATAAGACAAGAATTGCTAGAGTAAATGTCTGCCTTCGAAATGCAGACAAAAAAAATAGTAAGAAAATAGGTCTGGTAAAAAAGGGACAAATCGTTACTGTCATTGAAATTAGACACAAATATTTATTGATTTCCTACATTGATAAAGACACAAAAGAACCTATTTCTGGATTCGTAATAAAAAAATATTTTGATGAAATAAAATAAAAAACTACTGGTAACAATTTGTATATGGCAGGCGGGGGTTTTAGCGGTCTGACAAGTCAGACCTTGCGCCCACTTTCCTGCGGGTCTGACACGATTTC
>JAFGUC010000074.1 GCA_016938695.1 Candidatus Woesearchaeota archaeon
AGAAAAAGCTCATAAATTGAACAATTGCGTTTTAGTTGTAATTGCCGTTACGCCTGATAATTAAGGGATTGTTTCAGAGAACGTAACGTACAGGGTATAAACACCTGTAAACATGTTAATTAAAACAAGGCCAATTTAATAAAATAAATTGATTTTGATTATTATACTGAAAAAAATAATTTCCTTACCATTCATCAAAGGCAGCTTCTTGCTCAAGCAAATCTTCTAAATTATCATCAAAAATTGGGAAGAAATCAATATTGGTGAGTTCTTCAACCTCATCAACACTTGTGGCATAAAAGCTAATGTCATTATCCATTTTGGCATTTGGCATTATGAATGCAATCATTTTCTCAGTGCCTGTTGGGTCGTAAATTATTTTGTAAAAATAACCTGACACAGTTACCTGGTTGTCACCAATCTTTTCAATTATGTCTTCGAAAATAGGACCGGTAACAATGTAAAGTGTATCTTCTTTCATAACCCAATCGCGAACTTTATCTTCGAGGCTTTTCCATTTTCCACGGTTACACGACGGATCTTGTGGTACCATGTTTGATAAATAAAAACTTTCCGACATTGAAGTTTTGTTCATCGTCATGGAACCAGCCGGGCACAAATGCCCACGATCGTAACCGGACCCCTTATAGTCTTCTAACGAAGCAGAACCCGTTGACACCAATGGATCTTCCCGAAAATCATCCGTTCTGCTGGTATTACCATTAATAATTTCGGAATAAAGCATGTAAAAAACCCAATTTGCTTGTTCATGTTTTTCATTATACGAAAGGCTATAATAGGTATGGTTAACGAGTTCACCTTCCGATAAAGGCATTAAATCTTCCCATGTTGGTTCTTGTTGCTGCCTGTTATTGATATCCTGAACTACACATGAATAGGATAGCAAAAAAGTAAGAGTAATTAGTATATAAGATTTTTTTTTCATAGGATAACTAAAAATTGAACATCGCAAACTAGCTATTTCATAAAAATTTGGAGCTTTAACAAGCTCCAAATTTTATGCAAAGAGTAGTGATTACATCTTCTACACCCGATACAACACCACTGCCAATAGCAGTATTCAATATTATTGCTATTGAAGATGCCTCGGCACCGAAGAACTCCGCAATAGCTACACAAACAGCAGCTTCAGGAGTAACTGCAACACCAGCTACTAATGCAACTGCAATTAAACCACCAGCTACTATATTTAAACCCACTTTACATGAAATGCATGCAAAACTTGCACCAACTAGATCTTTTCCTGCAAGCTCTGGGTGCTGTAAGCCAATCTCTAATTGCTTTTTAATATGAGCAATCTGTTCTTTTGTAAATTCCATAAGTTTTAATTTAATTGTTTAATAATTTGTAACTATTCTTTAGTAAAAAAGATTCAACAAAGTCTTACATAAACCATTATACACTAAAACGAATCCGCAACAACGATCTGCGTCGAACATCGAAATGCAATTTGCAAAATGTTATGACACATTCTTTATATTTTATTGAGTCTTTCTATCCAACGTTTTGTTGTATTCTCGAAGTCCGCATATATGGTATCTGAATTTGTCTGCTTTCTTCTTTTCTCTATATAGCTCTTGCTCCAGTTGTAATAAATTTGATATATAACTGAAGCATAATCGAAACAAATATCTTCATCAACAATTTCATTTTTTATCGAGACTGCAATACCTTCAAAGTAATTAAGCACTTGACTTAGTTTTCTGTCAAATTCGAATTGTTGATTCGTCGGCACTTGTCTATATATTTGATTGTAATTTGTTGATTCATCAATGGGTAGTTTAGACATTTTATTAAGATCATCAAGAAGTTTTGGAAAATTACCACTTGTAAAATCAGTTAATAGCTCAAATGTCGTTTTGCGTTTATTCCAGTCATGAGATTCTTTATTCGTTTTTCTTATTAAAAACACTTGTATTCCAGCATAAATCACACCAGATAATACAATAAAAAGGTTTAGTGTTCCTAGTATTAATGTTAGTTTCTCATATTTTTCCATAATTAGCTAGGCTTTAATTTATGTAAAACAATTATTTTGAATTAGTTTATGAATATTATAAATAGAATGAAATAAACGATATACATAATTATAACAACAAAAAAAGAGACAAAACCAATTTTTAAATTAATGCCTCTTTTGTTAAGAATATTAGACGATAAAACCCATCCTCCAATTCTTTCTTCTATCTTTTTCATATCTTCTTCATTATCACCGATATTGTTTTCAATTCTCCATTGTAATTTCTTTATACAAGAACACATTGTTGATAAGCCGAATTCTGATAAAAAATGAATAAATCTTAAAACTCCAAGATTTAATATTGAAAATCCTAAACTTAGAAATATTACAATGAAAAATGGTTTTAAGAAAATTTCTTGGTTGACAATAAATTTGTCGAAGTTGGAAATAGTTATTAATAATAAACCCGTTAATATTGCTAATAACCAATTGATTAATTGAATTTCACTTTTTTTACTTTCATAAAAGAAATCTAATTCTTTAATGAATTCATCTGCTTTTTGATGAGTTATATTATTTTTCATATTTGAAATAAGAATAACTAATTTAAAATTATCATAACGTTTGGTGCTATGTAAGAATTGCCGAATTTCGTGGTTAGCGTCTTGTCCGCCAGAACAAGGATGCAAGCGAGAAATTCGCAACCAAGTTACAGAATACTAGGCAATTTTACATAGCGTTTGCTATGTGGCGTTATTTGTTATATTTTCAACTTGTAACAATCTATCAAATTCTAGTTTTACAGGATTCATAAATGCAGGTAACTCTTGCTCAATTGAATTTGCAGACATGATAGAAGCTATATATTTCCAATCATTGACCTTCTTTGTTTCAAATCCATGTGACTTCACTGATAGCTGATTATCAATTGCATAAAATGCTAAAATCTCATTTCTCGCATGTTTGATTCTTTCTTGACTATCAAGATTTTGTATGTCATTAAAATCGTAAGTATACATTTCAGTGACGAAAAGGATATTGACTATGTTATCTTTCTCAATTCGTTTTGCTATTTCATTAAACTTCCTGTATACCGTAGTTTTGATTGAAAATCCAAAACTATCTAATTCAAAAGTGTTATCACTGTATATTATCATACAAGTAGGCAACAGTTTTTTTTGCATTTGAAAAATTACTAAATGCATTATTTCAAACTTTCTCAAAATATCTCCATCAGGGCTGTATTTATCTAAATTTTCAATTGGAAATCTGTGATTCTTAAGTCCACTTGTCAATGCAATTCTGGATGCTTTTTCAAAATTTTCATGTTTACAATTAAAAACATAGTCGTCAGCAAAAAGAAAATCTTTTGGAACTTGATAAAAATTCAACTTGTCTATCCTTCTTTCAAGTTCTTCTGACAAAACACAATCTTCATTCAACTCCTTTTTTAAACCAGATAAAAGGTGTTTCATTTGTGTTATTCCAAAAATAAAATTATCGTATAAATCTTTTGTTTGCCCTCGCTCATAGAATATGAACTCTGCAGAAAAAAAGACTTCTATTTGACCTGAGTTTAAAAATGAATCCCTTAATGATTCAACTATAGATGAGAAATCTACATCATTCTCAATTGTAAAAATTAAATCGGGTAGAGAATAGATACCCTTGCTTGAATAGATTCTAATTACTATTCTTTTTTCTAAATCAAATGGTTGTTCCTTGATTGTACTATTCCGTTTTCCTACAAACCATTTACCCACATCATTAATAAGATATTTATCACGTAGTTTTTCATATACAGACCTAAATTCTGTTTTAGCCAGAGATTTCTGCAATACAAATGTGATGTTTCTGTATTCTGAGAAAAAATTATCTAAGTGGCTTATATTATCGAAGAAGTTTGACCCTTTTTCAAATTTTTCCAAACTGCTCAAAGCACTATAGAATTTATGCAAAGCTGGATATAGTAAACCTCTTGAATTCTTCATTTAACTTTTATTGAATTTTTCTGTTTATTGTTCGCTTTTGATAAAATTGAGTTGCTGTTTTTTAATGCCACATAACGTTCCGCAAATATATGCAGTTGCCGATTGCGGGCTACTTTCCTATCGAAACGCACCGAGGTTGAAGCGGCGCAGTTGGTTACATAATCCGAGCGAAAAACGGCAATTGACATATATTTTGCTGTTACCAGCAGGTTTTAAACTTTTGTCATTATATACAAATCATCTTTTTGTTTTAACATGCTAATTTTGATTTTGTTACGATTGTATTTATTATTTGATTCTAACTCGTCAGATAAATATAGCCTGTCATTGTATTTTTTTATTATAAAGTCCACTAAATCAATGTCATTTTGATTGTTTAACCAGTATTTATTTGGAAATTCAAATTTTTTCATATTCTTGCCATGGAAAAAGTATTTTCCTAATGTTACGGATTTTACAATATCTGCATCATAGTAAAATTTACGGTCTACTTGTCCATTATAATCTTCCCTGGGTAGTACCTGAGAATATGGAATACCATAATCTCTGGAATAACATACTAATCTCCATTCTTTTTCGTAATACCAATCATCTCTTTTTATATTAATTGAATATAGGAATGGTATGTCAGGTGTTTTAAATCCTTCTTTGAAAAAATCTATTTTTTCTAGCTTTTTAACGTATTGAATAGGCATGAATACATAATTTGCCATACTTGGATTTTTTTTCCTGAATCCACTTATTAGTTTTTTTTTGTCAAACTCAATCATGAAGCCCTTTTCAGTTGCATAATGAGACCACATTAGTGTATGCAAAGGTTTTTCAGTCAGCGAAATAATCCCCAAATTATTAGTAATAATATTCCAAAATGAAGTTTTAATAATCTCAAAATTGTTATTCCTATCTTCTTCGTAGCTCGGATATTCTTTCAGAATAGGATTACCTCTATAGGTTTCAAAGAATTTTTCAAATGCTTTTGGAGTGATATTTTTAAAATCCCATAAGAGATTTGATGAATCCATTGAATCATTAAGATGATATGGGTGACTACAGAAAAGGTAGTTATTTGTAATCGCATCTTTACTAAATTTATTGTTAGCGTAATATTTGAAAACAGATTCAGGTTCTGGTAAGGGATGGTCAACATGGTGATTATTGTTGTCTAGTCTGTATGTCCAATCGCCATAATTATAAAAATTTTCTTTAATAAAATATTCCACAGTTTCAATGTTATGTTTTTCAATTATTAAAGGTTCTCCTTTGACAATTCCGCAATTTGTTGTACATGTTAGAAAATAATTAGAAGTTTCTAAAATTGCAAAAATAGGCTCATTGTTGTGGAGGCTTAATTGTCCCACTTTCTCTGTAGTTTTCTGCCCATTTTTATTAAAAGTGATACTGTAGACTCGATTGTCTGATTTAATCTTATATCCTTGCTCTTCAATGAATTGAATAATTGTATTTTTGAAAAAATCTTCAGTTTTGTCTTTTGGTATTGTAGGTATAAAAAATTCCATTGTCGTATGTTTTGTTGCTGACTCAAACTTGCTGGTAACTCCTTTATATATTCTCTTTTACCGAACATACACACCCCTCTCAGGCATATTTATCCGGTTTAACCCCAAATAATGTAAGCACA
>JAFGUC010000075.1 GCA_016938695.1 Candidatus Woesearchaeota archaeon
CATCTTTTTTTGTGAAAAAATACAGAGCATTGGGTAATTCCAAATTAGAAAACATCCCACTGTAACCTAAAGGAGGAATTTACCTATGCTCTGTAATGACTATTATATTAAAAAATTGTTGGGTTTTAAAGGGATAATCCTTGAACAATTGGATACTTCTTCTGATTCAATATCTTTTTCATTTTCCTTGGAGATTAAAACCCATAACTGTCCCCGATGCCATCAACAAACCAATAAGGTTCATGATTACAGAATTCAAATGATCAAGGATATTTCTATTTCCGGAAAGAAAACATATTTGTACTACAAGAAAAGAAGATACCACTGTAAACATTGCAACAAGAATTTCTATGAGAAAAATCATTTTCTTCCACGCTATCAAAGAATGACCAGCAGACTTATACAATACATAATTTCAAGAATGAAAAATATTTATTCGGTATCTGATATCGCAAAAGAGAATAATATTTCTCCTTCTACAGCACTGAGACTGTTCCGTTACATTAATTATTCACTTACAAAACTTCCTGAGGTTCTGTCTATTGATGAATTTAAAGGCAACGCCGGAGGGAAAAAATATCAATGCATACTTACTGATCCTAAGAATAAAAAAGTGTTGGATATTTTATATGGACGGGAACAGTACATTCTCTCTGAATACTTTAATAAATTTGAAGACCGTAATAAAGTAAAATATTTCGTCATGGATATGTGGCAGCCTTACAAAGATATTGCTGAAACTTACTTTAAAAATGCAACTATTGTTATCGATAAGTTCCACTTCATAAGACAGGTTACCTGGGCTTTTGAACGAATAAGGAAAGATGAACAAAAAAAGTTTTCCAAATACAGGCGAAGGTATTTTAAACGAAGCCGATCTCTTCTTTTGAAAAGAAGTAAATATCTTAAAAAAGATGAAATTGATGAAGTAAATATTATGCTTACAACTTCAACAAAGCTTCAACAAGCCTATTTACTTAAAGAAAAATTTTATGACTTTGTAGACAGCAAAGATTTAGAAAGTGCAAAAAAGAATCTAAAAGCCTGGTATATGTATGTGATGTCCTGTGAACTTGAAGAATTTGAAAAATGCTCCAGAACCATATTTAACTGGCAAAAGTATATTCTTAATTCATTTACTTGCCCTTATACAAATGGATATACAGAAGGCGTTAACAACAAAATTAAAGTATTAAAGAGAAATGCTTATGGAGTACGAAACTTCCACCGTTTTAAAAACAGAATCATGCACGTTATGAACTAATGCTTCTTCAATGAAAAATACCGCCGCATTTTTCAATGCGACGGTACATATACTTTAATCTAATTGGGTTACCCCAACATTTGACAAAGAACC
>JAFGUC010000076.1 GCA_016938695.1 Candidatus Woesearchaeota archaeon
CACGCGAATTTACCTTGTTCACGTTCTGTCCGCCGGGGCCGCTGCTCCGCGAAGTTTGAAACACAAACTCACTGCTCAGATCGGGGAGGAGTGCCTGTTGGTTTTCCATGGGTTACAAAATTAGAAGAAAATTGAGAGTAACTTTCACTGCTGTTTCATAATTTTAGACTAACATATTTAAAAAAAGAAATGACTGACATAACGATACATGATATTGATCTTGAGAGTGGAAAATATCTTTTTAAGTTTTGCTGTTTCAATACAAATTCATTGCAGATTCTGATAAATAATACCCTGTATTTTAGTTCTCCCCAAACTTTGAATGATCCGTTAGATTCAAGATTCAAAGTGGAAATTAATAATCCAAAGAATTTTTCAGAAGAAACCAGAAAAATGATACGAGAATCTTGGTTTTATAATGATGAAATTAGCTACAAATTGAAGGATGCCAACTTGTTACTTGCCGATATTGACCATCAGAAATCCTTCTTTTCTTTCCTTATAGGGTATTTGCAAGATGTTTATTCTGGAATCTGCTGCTTTTCTCAGAAAATTGAAGATAATTTACTTTGGGCACATTATGCCGATGAAGCGAGGGGGCTTTGTTTCGTTTTTGATAAAGAAAAATTATTCAATAGTATCGCCAAGAATATTAATAGAAAGCTGTATCTGTTACGAAAAGATTCTATTGATTACAGAGGCGTAGGTTCTGCAAATATTACTTTGTTAGAGAATGGAGAAATAGAGTATACGACGAAACATCTTTTTTCAAAAACTAATCATTGGTCACATGAAAAAGAATATAGAGTTATTTGTGAGATAAAAGAGGGCAATAAATTTTTCCCATTGGCGCCAGTGGAGTTTAATAGGTTCAAAATATTTGATGAAGAGTGCCTTAAGTATGTCGTTTTAGGAGAGAGGATGAGGAGAGAACATGCCGAAATGGTAATGAATATTTGTAAAAGCAGGTCTGTTGAAATTGAAGTTTTACAGCATACGTTCAACCTTTAAATGTTTTTTTTTGATTTACCTCTAAAAATCGTTTGTTTATCGAAATAACCATCCATCCAGCGAAGGTTTTCGTAAATTCGTGGCAACTGAAAATTTTAAACTTCAATAAACGATGCAATCACACGAAATTGACTACAAAATTATCGGGCACGACGTTCAACTGGTAGAAGTGGA
>JAFGUC010000077.1 GCA_016938695.1 Candidatus Woesearchaeota archaeon
CCGTTAGCGGCCATTGAAAAAAAGACAAACAGCAGACATTCAACTAGATGAACACTGAGGAAACAATATTTGCTAAAGAATTAAGTTTGGAAGAGTTTCTTGAAAAACTAATTTCAAAAGACTATGGCCGTCTATTTCCGAATAATTGTTTTCCTACTGAAGAAATGATGAATGAATATCTTGATAATGTTTCAAAAAGGACTGATAACGAAATACTATCAATTTTAAGAAAATTCTTGATTCATAATTGCACTTTCGGTCTAGACGAGTTCAGAGCAGAAAATTATATCACAAAAAAGGATGGTAAAACATATATAGCATCGACTACTTCAAACACAGAGTATAACAGAAGATTTTTAACCAAATTCTTAACAAATCAAGGTGAGGTGTGGGAAGGCTTGACCTGGGTTATCGACTTATTACCTAATTTTCCAAATGAGGCAATAAAAGCAATTGACGCATATTTCTTGGCTAACTGCCAAATGCTCCCTGACTATAGTTTAAATGCCCTTAGTGATAGTGCTACAATAATAAGAGCAAGATACATCAACTATAAACATCCAAAAGAGATTTTATGGAATTTGAACCCATTTGATTTTGAATATTTAATAGCAGCTTTATTTGAGAATATGGGGTATGAAGTTTCTGTTACTAAATCAAGCTATGATAATGGAGTTGATGTTTGTGCAAATAAAACTAATTTGAGTCAAAAGGAAAAAGTAGTTGTTCAATGTAAAAGATATTCCAAGAAAACAATTGGAGTAGCTGACATAAGAGAGTTATTAGGAGTGATAAGCGATAAAAAAGTCACAAAAGGAATATTGATTACAACAACAAAATTTTCGTCAGAAGCGAAAAAATTTGAAAGAAATAACCCTAGCATTGAGTTAATTGACTGTGATAATTTGATGATACTTTTAAATACACACTTAGGAACATATTGGACAAAAAAACTTGATAAAATTATTAATGGACAAAAAATTAATAACAACGGCCGCTAACATTTTGCAAATTCCATAAGGGGTTCAGTGGTATGCGGGCAGCGGTTTTCCGCTCATTCTCTCGTCCGTATGCGGACAGAGAATCACACGCAAACCCTTACGTAACTTGCAATTTTCCGTTA
>JAFGUC010000011.1 GCA_016938695.1 Candidatus Woesearchaeota archaeon
CGGGAATTATTAATCTGCCTTTTAACTCTTTTAGAAGTTCTCGAATAGCTTTCGGGCAAATGGGTTTTTAGAAGACAGACTGCCGTTAACGTCAAGCTAAAAATGACTTGCAAACAAATTAGATATAAATAATGGAACATATTATTAGTGGAATTATAGGTGCAATTATTGGTTATATAGTGTCATTAATTCTTGATTTACCAAAGACAAAAATTGACAACCATTTGAAAAAAAAGAGAGTTAAAAAAACTTCAAAAAAGTTATCACAATTTGATTTCTCAAATGATTCCGGCTATATGGCTTTAGACCATGCAATACCATTTTATGAAGAAAACAATATTGATTTAAAACACGCCGGTAAAGAATTCATAATTGAGATTCCAGATAAATTTAAGCCTCAATTAGAACAATATAAATTTGAAACAAGAAAAGGCACTCAAAAAGGATTAGAGAATATACTTATTGAAACTTTTAGTTTTCTTTCAGACAGCGATGATTATAAAAGCAAGCTTCTATTTGCAGCAGAGGAGGTGGCAAAAGATTTTATAACGCAGTTAGAAAATGGTGCAACAAGATTTAATGGCAAAATGTTTGGAGTACGAAGTGTAAAATGTGAAAGATTGACAGAAGATGAAAAGGCAGGTCTTTCAATGGAATTTTATACAACAGATTACTTCACATACCGTGTTTTTGCGAGATTATACGAAGAGTATAAATCTAGATTCCTAATTAAAGGAATTGAAGATTTAAAGAAATATATTCCTTTTTTATCATCCTTCGGAATTGCAAACTTTGTTATCGCAAGTGATGATTTAGATGAATATATTTTATTGGGGCATCGCTCAAACAATGTAATTGTTGATAAAAATCGGCTTCATTTTTCAATGAATGAAGCTTTTAGTTTAAAAGACATTGATGAATTTGAGGAGCCTTCTTTCAAATCATGCTTATTTAGGGGACTCAAAGAAGAATTAGGAATAAATAAAGACTTTAAAAAGAATGTTGTGGATTATGGCTTCCTTGATTTGGGCATGGATATAAATAGAATGGAAATGGGGATTTCATCTTTTACCAAATTAAAGTTTGATGATAATTTTACTCCAGATACTTTAAGACAACTTTATTCAATAGCGCAAGACAGAGAATTAGAAACGAAAAAGTTGGAATTTATTCCCATGAGTAATTTAGACAAATTTATAAGTAAAAATGAACACAAAATGAGTGCAGGCTGTAGGGCGACATTAAAGTTACTCCACGCAAGAAGAATAGCTGGTTATTTATAAATTGAAAAAATGAAAGCCAGGCGTTAACACAGGTAACCGTTGCACAACGCAATAATTTTGGGAGAAATGGGCAAAAAGTTACATATTCATCGTTTAAAACCTCCGATTTAAGCCAACATTTTTTTGGTGTTTATTTGTGAGACTCAGATTTCAGGAGTGAGCGAACTGAAATTTGTTAGTCGAACAATCCCGATGAAATCGGAGGGTATAATACTCCGCAGTTCTGCTGCGGAATAAGTTTCCAAAGTTTGCTCTTGGGTTTCATACCCGTTGATTTGGAAATTCTAAATTTCGGATGCGTTAAAGCACCGCTGGTGCGGGTCTGTGACCCGTGTTTTGCTTTGTAAAAGTTTCGATACTGCTCTTTCCGTTCGCCGTTCAAAATTTTATCTCCCCCAGGTTTTGTGAAACAATTGGATTTGATTTCAGTACAAGA
>JAFGUC010000078.1 GCA_016938695.1 Candidatus Woesearchaeota archaeon
AGTATTTGTACCAGAACATAGGTACCAGTTTATGAATAGTTGGGTTTGCATAAAAAAAAGAACAGGAATAAAATAAGTTTGCTAAAACTTTTAATATTTTACCCCTATTCTTATGAAATGATTATATGCAAAACATAAAGAAAAACAACTAGTAGTTTCTGCTAGAAGTTTAGTGAGAGATATTTTAGAAGAAAATAATGGGAATATCAGTAAAACTTCTCATATATTATGATGTTCTCGAAAAACTGTCCGAAGAGCTCGAGATTGAACTTTAGAAGATTACTCAAAAGCTCCTTTAACAACAAGTAAGAAGAAAACTTATTCTGGTTTAGAAAACTTAATATTAGAGGAAAGAAAAATGACTAAATACTGAAGAGTCAGATTGGCTAAACATTTAAATCTTAAATTCTGAATTGATTTTTCATCTTCTACCATTTGAAATATTTTAAAAAGAAATAATGTTGAAAAACAAGTTTATATCAGAAAAGCTTGAAGCTCAAAACCATTATATGATTATGAAAATATTATGCCTTTTGAATACTGACAAGTAGATACAAAACATATTGAAGATTTTGAAGCTTTATGAGAATTATGTTTTATTCCTAGAAAGTATAATTTACCTCTATATCAATGGACTTATATTGATGCTAAAACGAAGTTTAAATTCATTGCCTACTCTTATTCTCTTTGTAGTGATTTCTGACTTATGTTTATTCTGACTATTGCTACTTTTTTGAGAGGAATGTGAATTGATTATCATTTAGAATTTCAAGCGGATAATTGACCTGCTGATTTCTGTTGAGGCTCAAAAAGAAAAGAGGAAGATTGGAATAATATTTTAAAAGTTCTTCATTGTTCTTTTAAGTCTATTCCTGCTTGAAAAAAGTATTTACAAGGAATTGTTGAAAGATCTCATAGAGCGGATGATGAGGAATTATACAGACCATATTTAGAACGCATGAAGGATATTAATTCTTTTATTTATCATACTTCTAAATATATTCATACTTACAATTGTTATCGTCCTTCTTTCTGAATTTGAATGAATTGATCCCCTCCTCTTGAAAAAATAAAAGAATGCAATATATTAAATTCTAGTAAATTTAATGATTTTCCTGTCTTTATTTTAGAAAATCTTGCCAAAGCAGGTGGTACTTATCTTAAGGACCATTACC
>JAFGUC010000079.1 GCA_016938695.1 Candidatus Woesearchaeota archaeon
CAAGTCAGACCTTGCGCCCACTTTCCTGCGGGTCTGACACGATTTCTTCCAGAAATCCCGCCCGACCACATACAAGTGACCGTTAGCGGTAAGCTTAAACCTCGATAAACAAATATGTTAGAAGAAATCCATAAAGTCCTTAATAATCGAGAGATTGCCATTTGTTTGGTTTTCCTGTTTGTGATTATATGGATTTTAAGAGATAAAAACACTCGAGAATCTGTCTCTGGTTTTCTAAAAGCCTTCTTCGCATTGAGAAAGCCATTAGTTGTTATGGGAATTTATATCGTGTGTGCAATTATTCTTCTTTATTATATCAACTTTTGGAGACTCAGCCAATTGAAGGATACTATTTATTGGATTTTTGGGGTAGCATTAATTCTATTCTTCAATCTAAACGAGATTGAAAAGAAAGAAAATTACTTCAAAGGAATAATAAAAGACAATTTAAAAGTTCTTGTACTTGTTGAGTTTATCTCAAACTTCAAATCATTTAATTTAGTAATCGAGATAATTTCAGTAATAATTATTTTTTTCTTCTCAATTGTTTCTGCTTTTACTGAAAATGATTCAACAAAAACGAGAGAAAACAAACTTTCTCAGACAGTTCTGACAATTTACGGATTAGCGGCACTTGTTTTTTCAGTTATTGAGATAATTCAGAATTTCGATGAATTTGCTACAATTGATAATTTGAAGTCGCTCTTATTATCTCCAATATTTACAATATTATTTATTCCTTTTATGTATTTGTTGGGATTGTACATGGTGTATGAAATTTTTTTCATTCGAATCAAACACATTCATCGAGACCAAAAGAAATTGTCGCAATTTGTTGTTAGACAAATTCTCTGGAAATGTAATTTCAGTTTAAAAAAAGTTAGAATAATGTCCAAGGAATTGAAAATAGCATTAATGAATGATAAAACAGAGTTTAAATATGCTATCAATGAAATATTAGTAACTGGTAAGCAGACAATAAATTATTAAAAGCCTACCGCTAACAATGTGTAAATTTTATAGCGGGTGCGGTGGTGCGCGGGGTGCAGATTCTCGCATCAATTTCCGTCCTGCCGGACAGGAAATCGCCCCGAGAATCCGCTACAAAAACTTACACCAACCGTTGGCAACAAGCTTAAAACAACCTACAATAAATAAACTAAGAACATGAAATTAAAAAAAGTAACAGTTCATAAATACAAGTCCTTTGAGGCAGACCAAAGCTTTGATGTAGAATCTGACATAACAGCTTTAGTTGGTATGAATGAATCAGGAAAGACCTCTGCTCTTGAAGTAATCGCCAAAACGAATTACTTCCAAGATGATGAAGACTTCAAGTTTAACCTTACACACGACTATCCAAGACGAGAAAAGAAAAAAGTTGAGAAAAGTGGTGAAAAACCCAAAGCAGTTACCTGTACCTATGAAATTTCTGATGATTTAAAATCTGAAATTGAAAGTGAAGTAGGAAAAAACGTTTTCAAAACAAGTGAGTTTTCAATCACTTATCGGTATAACAGTACGCAAAGGACTTTTGGAAATATCCTTGCCGACAAGAAAAAATTCATTGAATTTAAGACAAAAGAGCTCGGTATTGCAAGTAATACAACTACTGAAAAACTTTTAAAAGTGACAACTGCAGCCGAATTTGACGAAGTTGCTGCTTCCTTTAAGGACGAAGGTTATGTTGAAGGATTTAAAAAGCTAAAAAAGTATTTCCAATTCAAATGGAGCTTTACCAATCCAATTGAAGAATATATAACTAGAGTCTTTTTAGATGCTAGAATTCCCAAGTTTCTATATTACGATGAGTATTACTCATTACCTTCAAGAATTAGTATACAAAAACTTGAACAGAATCAATTAGAAGATAGCGAATACAAGACCGCCAAAGCTTTGTTTGAGCTTTCTGATATTAATACTAAAGAATTAATTGAATCAGAGGACTTTGAAGATTTTATCGCAGAATTGGAAGCAACTGAAGCTATCATTTCAGATGAACTCTTTAATTATTGGACAACTAATTCAAATTTGAACATAACCTTCAGAATTGATAAAAGGATTGAAACGGACCAACACAACAACAAAAGAATTGCAGAGCATATTCTTGACATTCGCGTAAAAGGAAAAAATGTTTCTTTACCGCTACGAAATCGTTCTAAAGGATTTAATTGGTTCTTCTCTTTCCTTGTTTGGTTCAAAAAAATTCAAGAAGATGCAGATAACCAATATATTTTACTACTCGATGAGCCTGGACTGAATCTGCACGCTAGTGCACAAGCAGACCTGTTAAGGTTTTTAGAAGACCTTTCAAATAACTATCAAATTTTGTACTCGACTCATTCACCTTTTATGATTCAACCGGGAAAACTAAATCGAGTGAGAACAATTTTAGAAACAGACTCTGGTTCTATTATTTCTGACAGTATTCAAGAAAAAGACCCAAAAACTTTATTTCCATTACAGGCTGCATTAGGATATGATATTGCTCAAAACTTATTTGTTTCTAATAAAAATTTACTTGTGGAAGGTGTATCTGATTTAATTATTCTGACAACAATTTCAGGAATTCTTGAATCAAATAACCGTAAATATCTTAATCCAGATATCACAATTGTTCCTACTGGCGGACTTGAGAAGGTTGCAACATTTATTTCATTACTACGTGGTTCTCAACTGGAAATTGCTTGCCTTCTTGACTCATACACAGATGCAGCAGGTCAAGCTAAAATGGACAAAATGATAAGAGAGAAAATTATACATAAAAATAAAATCAGATTTTTTGATGAATTTGTAGATGGGTTAGACAAAGCGGATTTGGAAGACTTATTTACTAAGTCAGATTATTTAAAACTATTCAATGCTGCATTTAACGAGCATACTGACATAAAAGAAACTGACCTTAATGCTTCAATTAAGCAGATAATTATCCAAATTAATCAGCATTTAGGAGTACCAAGGTTTAATCATTATCTACCTGCAAACGAACTTGTCAAACTTGCAGTAAACGAATCTTTTTTTGAACATGATACGCTTAATAGATTTGAAAAAGTATTTGAAGAAATAAATAAACTATTTGAATAAAAGCCAGTTGCCAACAAATTGTAAATTGCATTGCGGGGTTCGTGGTGTGTCGTTCGCTGGATTCTCGCAACATCGTTCCGTCCTGCCGGACAGGAACG
>JAFGUC010000080.1 GCA_016938695.1 Candidatus Woesearchaeota archaeon
AAAAAACGAAACGACTATAGCGAAGATAGACAATATCATGGCAATTGTGTTTATTTTTTTTACCTCTCTTAATTGATGCATAACGCCTGCAACATCAGCAAAGCCGTCCCGAAGGGTTTGTCACGATTCGTGCGCAAGCAGGAATCGTGACAAAAGGATTTGTCTGGTGCTTGCTTATGTTATGTCGCTGCTCTTATTTGAAGATCTTTTTTATTTTTTCTTGAAGATCTTCAACAAAATCAATAAATTTTTCAATTGTTTCAGTTGATGGTTTTCCTGAAGGGATCAATCCAACATCACTTGGATAACGCGAATCAATGTAAACTTCATTTATTTCTTTTAATGTGGTTTCATCAATTTCAATTGTTTGCTTCTCTGAGCATTGTTTATACAAGATTTCCAAATTGTGTATTTTCTTTATATGCTCCTGGTGATACTCAAGTACTGCTTTGAACATTTTCTCAACAGCTTGTTGACAATGAAAAGCCGCTGTTTGTGTAAGTGATTTATCTTCATTAAGTTTTTTAGCGGATGCAATATCAGTTTGTGCAAAATCAATCCATTGCTTAACTTGCTTTGTCATACAATACTTTGCCTGTAGATTTGATCTCTCGATAAAATGAGTTATTTAGTTTTTGTAATTCAAAATATTCAGGTTTAGTATAGACAATTAAATCTATTGGAATTTGTTTGGATAATTGACCAAGTGAATCTCTTACCATTAATTTCAATTGTAACTTATCTTCATATGTATCTGGTATTGTATCGTTATTTAAAACAATCAATATATCAAAATCACTATCTTCTTTTGTGTTATTTTTGGCAGCTGATCCAAACAAAATTATAGTTTCAGGATCTAATGTTTTTAATGAGTCTGTTATCTTTTGTGTATATGTTCGAATTTCTGATTCAGTCATATATACCTTATTTTACTGTTAATTCAGTATTTTGGAAAGTTCTATTAATATATGTAATTTTTTATATATAAAAGCGACATAAC
>JAFGUC010000081.1 GCA_016938695.1 Candidatus Woesearchaeota archaeon
GATAATATATTTGACCATCGCTTCTGCTAAAGCCATATCATCTTTTAAATCAGCAAAAGCTATTTCCGGTTCTATCATCCAAAACTCTGATGCATGTCTGGTTGTATTGGAGTTTTCTGCTCTGAAAGTTGGACCAAAAGTATAAACGTTTTTAAATGCTAGCGCATAGGCTTCAGCTTGTAATTGCCCAGAAACTGATAGGTTTGCTTTCTTACCAAAAAAGTCGTTGTTATAGTTTTCCTCAGGCTTTTTGCCATTCAAAGTTGTAACTTGGAACATTTCACCAGCACCTTCAGCGTCACTAGCTGTAATTATTGGAGCGTGAAGATAAACAAAGCCTTTTTCTTGGAAAAACTTGTGTATTGAGTAAGATACGACTGACCTAACTCTGAAAACTGCATTAAAGAGATTGGTTCGCATTCTTAAATGAGCGTTTTCTCTCAAAAATTCTCGAGAATGTCTTTTAGGTTGAATCGGATAGTCGTCTAAGCTATCTCCTTCTAAAATAATTTCTTTAGCCTTAATTTCGAAAGGTTGTTTTAGTTCTGGAGTTAATATCAAGACTCCTTTGACAACTATTGAAGAACCAACCCTAAATTTAGAGACTTCTTTAAAATTTTCGAGTGTCTGTGCTTCATAGACTACTTGAACTGTTTCAAGCGTGGTTCCGTCATTCAAGTCGATAAATCCAAACTCTTTTTGAGAACGATTATTTCTAATCCAACCGTTGATTAGTACTTCTTTGTCTTTAAAATTTACATAATCGGTGTAAATTTTTTTAATTTCTATCGCCATAAAAAATCTCCTTTTAAAACTTTTTTTCTTATATCTTCTGGGTATTTCTCTATTGCATACCTCAACATTGTTCTCGGCATAATAGTGTAATTTGTTTCCAAATAATCTGTTAATAAATTTATGTCTTTCTTTCCTAATTCCCGCAACATCCATCCACATGCTTTATGCAACAAATCGTGGGACTCATTGATTAAATTATCAACTAAATCTAGCGTAACCGACAATTCTTTTTTACTAATAAGATACCAAGTAGAGACAATGCTAATTCTTTTATACCACAAATGATTTGATAATGATAGTTCATAAAGTAAAGAAAAATCTTGAATATTGTAGAGATATCTACCTAGAATGTTAGGGGCTGAAAGATCAACTAAGTCCCAATTATCGACAAAATCAATATTTTGTAAATATAATTCTGCAATTTGTTTTTGAATATTGATATCAGCTGATTTAATTTGATAATTTAAAATCAAAAGCCCTAATAATCGATGTTCATGTATTTTATCATTCAACAAATTTTTGATTTCAGTATTATGAATTGTTTTGTAATGTTTTTTAGCTAAAATTCTCAATTCGGGTAAACTGATTCCCACAAAATAATCAATTTGTCCTTCAACATAAGATTTTTTATGAAATCTAGTTGCTGTTTGAGGCTCACTGTAACTGTATAATGCTTGTAATTCATCAATTAACATATAAGTATTCTCCTTCAAAAAATAAAAACGTCCTTTTTTCAACAAAAAGGACGAATAATTCCGTGGTACCACCTTAATTCTGAGAATTATTTCTCAGCACTAAACATCTTTAACGCAAGATTTACGTACAGTTCTACTATTATTTCTTCTGTCTTTCATGGGCGTTCTTCGTAATAAGACTTATTTTGAGGC
>JAFGUC010000082.1 GCA_016938695.1 Candidatus Woesearchaeota archaeon
AACAAATTACGTAGATTCAACTGCACCAAAAATACAATTCGTTTCTCCAACTGAAAGTACAAACACAGTAATTCCTAGAAATTGGACTTATATTAATGTAACAATTAACGAAACAACTCCCGAGAATATAACTTTACAGTGGAATGGAGTAAATGAATCCCTTACTTGTATTGGAGTTTCACCTGATTATTATTGCGGAATAAACAAAACAAGTTTAGCAGATGGAAACTACAGTTACTTAGTATATGTAAATGATTCTGTCGGAAATAGCAATAAAACTGAAACAAGATATATTTACATAGATACAACTGCACCAATTGTAAATTTCGTTGCACCAACTCCAAACAACAACAATGTGTCTGCTGTCAACTGGACATTCATACAAATTTCAGATGTAGAATATAATCACAATAATGCAACATTAAATTGGAATGGAACTAATTATGCAATGTCATGTGCAGGTGCAAGACCAAATTATAACTGTTGGATTAATTTAACAGATCTTACTGATGGAAACTATTCATATTATGCTTGTGCTACAGATATTAATAACTTAACAAGTTGTACTGAAACAAGAAATATTACAATATTAAGATTGTTTTATTTAATCGACATGAATCCAAGTCTAAAAGCAATATTAACTTACAACAATACCGTTGATGCTGCAACAGTAGGATTAAGTGGATTACAATATGTAACACTACAAACAATTGCAGGAATTAACATTTCAAATTTCACAGTTGATTATAACCAAGATCATAATTGGAGTAATGTTACAGCAGACATTAACACAACAACAGGAATTTCATACATCCACGTTCCAAGTGGCCATAATGAAATTAGCACATCAAAAACATTATACATTCCTGTAATTTTAGGACTTGGTTCTGCATACATCTGTCCAGATGCACAAAATGAAACTCAAGTAACAAGAACTTGTACAAATATTGATTACAGATGGAATTTAATAAATGAAAGTGGATTCTATAAAGTAAATGTAAGTGGAACAGGAGGTCACGAAGGAACTCTTGCAAATCTAACAATATTTGACGATACAAATGACCCAGAAGGAGAAAATTTAACTCATATAATTAATCAAAACGTAGGATTCTATGCTAACTTTACAAATATAACTAACAGTCCAATAGATAATACAAATGGCGTTACTTGTGAAATTACATTTAATGTAAGTGGTATTTGGT
Organism: Candidatus Woesearchaeota archaeon; assembly: GCA_016938695.1. Lineage (GTDB taxonomy): Archaea > Nanobdellota > Nanobdellia > Woesearchaeales > JAFGUC01 > JAFGUC01. The sequence goes on from JAFGUC010000082.1 coordinate 1,203, forward strand.
CAGCACCAGCTTCAATGATTTACAATTCATCGACCAAACTTTGGCAATATTACAGAAGTTTCACAAGCGAAGGAACATTTAATTATAATATAACATGTAATGGAACAAGACAAGCATATGAATTACTACAAGCTCAAGATAATTTCACATTAAATGCAACTGCAATATTCATAAATAATGTTAGTGCAACACCAAGCTTTGGAATATTAAATACACCAATAATGATTAGTGCAAATATAACAAGTCCAATTGCATTAGGACAAGCTTGGTTGAACGTAACTGGACCTACTGGAACATATGCAGAATTAATGGTTGAAACTGTTCCTGACATTTACAATTACACATTCCCAAATACTAATGCATATGGAACTTACACATATTCAATCTGGGTCAGCGATTCTTTCGGAAATGCAATACAATCAACAAGTTACACTTTCCAAATTGTTGGAGTAAATTCAAAGAGTTATATTTATACAGAAAATACCAGCTATGGAATAAATGAAATTGTAAATTTGAAAAACGAAAGTAACCTCAATGATTGGTGGAATTATGCTTGGAACAAAAGAAAAGCAATTCTATTAAGTGAAGGACAAGGAATTGAAAGAACAAATGAAATTATAACTCTAAATATTACAGACTTAAATCTTACAAATTATTGCGATGAATTAAGAATAGTAAGCAAATGGAGTGGAACTCCAACTGAAACACCATACCAATTATTAGATAACGGAACAAATTGGTGTGAAGTATTATTCCTTGCAAATATTTCATCACATGCAACAAATGAAGAAATATTCCATGCATACTTTGAAAATCCTGCAGCTGCTGCACCAGTATATTCCGATCAAGTTATATTATCTGCTTTTGGTGGAGAAGCAAATCATCAAATCAGCGCAACAAATTATTTATTACAATTTGAAACCACAAACGATTTACCAGAAACATTCATCAGTAGAGTTGGAACATACCAACAAGACTTTATCGATGAATGGGGAGGATGTAATGGAGCAGGTATGGTTTCAGATACTAGCGCATCTTGGAGAGACGAATGTAATGATGCAGGAGTTGTCACATTAATAGAAGATGGAACATTAAGATCAATCCTAAATATTTACAAATCAAATTTGGGAACTTTAGATTATATTAACAAGACATATGTCTTCTACCCAACTTACTTTACTATCGAAGTAACAATTAGAGGTGGTGGAACAAGTAATACTAACAACAACGAAGTTAGTTTTATCAGAGTAAACTATGCCGCAGAAGGTGGAGAACCATTTAGAAACTTTAATTTCGAAACTTCAACTGGTACTGACCCAGATACAATTGAATGTTCTGGTGGACACGAATTAGTTGGCGGATGGAGTTCTGATTGGGCTTCAGTATTTAGAACTGGTTTTGAGGCATCATACTCATTCCAAGTTGTATCAGACCCATTAAGTTCAATTAACTCCTACGAATATTACGAAGGAGGAGTTGAATGTGGAGCATCGTCAAAACAAGATATTGATATTGACAATGATGAAGTTTCAGGACCAGTAACATTAGGATTTATTCCACATGGTGAAGAAAATACAAATCTCTTTGCAAGAGATGATTCAATCAAACTAAAGAATCCAGTAACAGTTGTTTTAGATAGTGAGAAAACAGCAAATGAAACTTTCTCCGTTATAATCAATTCAGGATTAGTTTCATTCAATGGATCTGTTGTAATGACTATTGAATATTTCAATACTACAATAAGTAACTGGCAACACATTACAACAATAGTTAATGAAACAGCAACAAGTACAGTTCACACAATACTTCCAAATACATATCTTAATACAGGAAATCTTTGGAACCCAACATCATGGAATACAAGTACATATCCATCTGGAACATATAGAGCAACTCAAATATTATTAAATAGTTCAGACGAACCAGTATTAAATCAAAATGGAAGTTCAATATACAAAGATTATGAATTCCAGATATACTATGAAAGAAGCTCAGTAAATCAAAGTTATTTAACAAATAATAACATCCTTGATTCAGAAACAGCAGAAATGAATTGTCAAATCTTTGACCCTACAACAAACACTGCACATGAAAATTATCTTGTTTCATTTTATAGAAATGGAACTCTTCTTGGAACAAATACAACTAATGCCAGCGGATATGCAATATTTAGATGGACAGAAAGTATTGGAACATATTTCATTGTATGTAACATAACTGATGATTTACCAAATTCAATTTATGCTACTGATCCTACTGAAGGTGTTGATATTTTAACAGTATGGCCTGCAGGAGCAGATACAACTAAACCAATAATAACTGCAGTAAGCGATACTCCAGACCCAGCAAACATCTCAGACACAATTACAATAAGAGCAAATGTAACTGACAATAAAAATGTAAGTTTAGTACAGGTATTTGTAAGAAGACCTGGCGAAGATACATGGACTCCATTTAACATGACAGAAATTAATGTTGGTGCAACAGGAAATGGAACTTACGAATTTAACTATACATTAACAAACATGGGAGGATATTTTACATATTACGTTTATGCTGAAGATAATTGGACTACACCAAACTGGCAGAGAAGTTCATATCAAAACTTTTTCATAGCAGTTGTTAAAGCGATTAGTAAAATCAAAACAGAAGAAACATTGTACAAAGGAATGACTGATGTATTAATTGACTCATATACAACATATAAAACAACAGACGTTGAACCTGGTAGTCAATCAACAAGTATGAAATATTCATATTTCACAAATGGATTTGAAGATTCATCAGGAATTGGACTTGCAGGATTAAATGTAACAATATGGAATTTCCAAAATGGAGATGGAAATGATATTGATATTACAAATACTGTTAGAAATTCAGGAACGTATGCATTACACTTACAAGATGGTAATCCAGTATCTTGGGTCGAATCAAATGCAGGTTTAATTAATCTTTCTGGTCAAACATCATGTAACATATCAATTGCTAGACGTGTTGATAGTATGGAAGGTACTGATGACTGGGCTAACCTAGATATATTTGATGGAAGTTGGAATAATGGTATAGGTGTATGGGGTCCACCACAAAGCGGATTTGGCTGGGCAACACAAAGCTATTCTTTAGATAGTTACAACTTAATCGAAAATTTCCAAATCAGAATGAGAATGACTTCAACTGCTGATGATGATGAAGCATACTTTGATGACATTGCAATAACTTGTGAAAATGATGATCAATCAGAAAATTATGTTAATTATAATATTGGTGGAATTGCAACAATTAACACATCATATGTTGAATTAACAATCCAAGTTGATGAATATGACTCTAGGGGTTCAACTACAACAACCGAACCAGATATTCAAGTTGGAATCTGGACTGGAAGTTCATATTTATATAACAACTATTGTGAACTAGATAAAATATATGATAGCAATTCATATACAGTAAATTCCAGAAATTGTACCATAGTAATTGATAATCCTACAATTGTTGCAGCTTGGGAAAATCCTGCAAACAGAAATATAAGAGTAAGAGGAACATTCTTAGATGCAAATTCAAATGGAATAGATAAAGTACAATGGTCAGGCATATGGGGAACGTTTGTTACACCATCAATTATCGCAAACACAGGTTCTAGAGAAATCAATGGAAGAATACTATTACAAGTTTATAATAACGATACAAATACTTTAGTTGGTACTGTATACAATCAATCGTATAATATTTCAGTTGATGAAAAAATAAACATAAGTAGTATCTGGAATAGTAATCCATTCAATACACTAAACTTCCCAACTGGAACATATTACGCATATTCAGCTGTTGTCAATGATGTTGGAGCGGTCATACAAAACCCAAGTGGTAGTTTTGTTGAAGATAAATCATACTTTAACTTACAATATATGACAGTAAACATAACAAGTCCAATTGATAACACAACATACCTGACTGACAATATAACATTAAATGCAACACTAGATACGACTTATTTTGCAAGTGGAGGATGGTGTGGTTATTCATTAGATGGACAAATAAATATTACAATGACTCAACTTAATCCAATTAATTTTACTTACCAACTAGAAAGTTTATCTGGTGGAAATCACTCAGTAATTGTATATTGTAATGATTCCGCAGGAGATATTTCAATGTCACAAAATGTAACTTTCAATGTAGATAAAGACACAGTATCAATAATCTATCCTACATTTGAATATTTATTAGACAGAGATGAAACACAAAGTGCATACAATGATTCAGTTAATTTAACTGTAAGAACCGGAGAATTTATTGCAGGACTTAATGTAAGTTATTACATAAAACGAGTTGAACCTAATTCAATTGCAGACCAAAATAATTCAATATTAATCGGAAGTGTACTAACTAATGCATCAGGATATGCTGTTTTACCATTTAATCCAAACTCATCAATATATGCTGGAAACTATTCATGGTGGGGAGAAATTCCTGCAGGAACATCAATGCAAAATGGAACATTGCTAATCTATGGTAGTTTGAATACAATATTTACAAATATTAACTCACAACCAGAGCAATACTATTTGAAAACTGAAAACATAGAAATCAATTCAACAATAGAGTCTATGGGTATAGAAAATTTCACAATACTTAACAATACTTACAATTTTACAACTTTGTATAATATTAGTTCACCAAGTGCAATAAAAGTATATGATAATCTAACAAGAAATGGAAATTATTTTGTTGGAAATTACTTAACTGCAATAACAGATGAAACTGGAATATGGAATGCAACACTTTACAGTAATGCAAAATACTTCTTTGCTGTAAACACAAGCAGAGATTTCTCAGTTGCAAATAAAATCGCAGTAATTGGAAAATTAACTTATGATGATACAAACTCACCTAATATAATATTCAATCTTTCAATCACTAACTTAGTCAATGCAACAATCAATACCACTGCATTTATATATGTCCCAAGTAATTATTTACTAACAGGAATTAACGAAACAGCAACAACAAAGATTTTGTCGGGCATATATGATGGAAGGTCACATCAAGTTAATTTAACATTAAACAATTACCAAACAAAGATTATTGCATACAACGCAACTTTAACTTACAATTCATCACGAAAGATGCAAGAAGCAATAATGTTCGGAATTGATCCAAGATGAAAAAAAGAGGTGTATTAATTTTAGTATTACTAGCAGTATTCATGATACTGTTAAAACCAACACTAGGATTAACAACATCTCCATCACAAATAATGATTCCTTCAGAATACATTAAATCTAACACAGAATTAACAACAGATATGTTCTTAGAACTAGAAAATGGCGAATCACCTAAAGAGATTAGTTTTCTAATTCCAGACAAATACAAAAAAAATATCAGAATAGAACCATCTAAACTCACACTTAGAAAAAAATCTACAATAAAAATAAAAGTATATGGTTTACAAACTATTAATCCTGGCGAACATAATATTGAAATTCAAATTTTAGATAAAAATAAGGCAATTACAACAGGAATTAACACAAATATCTTCATAAAAATTGTTGCACCTGAAAAAGATCAAATAATCAAAAAGCAAAATAATGAACCTGAAAAAGTCCCATATACATTATTAATAGTAACAGGATTAATTGCAATTCTCATAATAGTAACAACATTTCTACTTTCTACTAAAATAAACAAGATAAAAAAAACAAAAGAAAATTACTTTGCAGATAAGTTTGAACAAAAAATAGAGTCACAAGAATCCAAAGTAAATCTATTAATTTCTGAAACAACTAAGATACTTGAAAACATTAAATAGGATTAAAAGCTCTAAAAGCAAGAAATATCGCTAGTAGATTATAAAAATAGTTTTATACTAAAATATATAAATATTAAAATATTTAAATATAAACATATTAAAATAACTCAAATATTTAGATATTTTAATTTAAAAATTATAAAAATAATAAAAATAATATAAATATTAAACTAGATTAAATGGAAAAGTATTTAAATAATAAAAATAGTCTATTTTTTGAAAAATCCATTTTTACCTTATTTTATTTTTATATATTCAAAGGGCGGAAAACAGTTGGTTGGAAAGAGCGAAGAGGCAAAGAAAGTAAACATTGCAATCAGTCTTAAGACCCACACCCGCGCTAAACTTATTTCTGTTTTAAAGAATACGACACTTAATGATTTTCTAGCAAAAGCAATTGAAGATGCTGTTGAAAAAGATAAAGAGCTAATTAAAAATCTACTGGAGGACGATGATGATGAATAAATTACTCCACCAGTCAAGAATTGTAATATTTGTTCTAATGTTGCTCTTTATGGCATTTAGTGTATTAGGTGCGACTCACTTGAACATAACAATAGTTGAAAGAGTGAATCAAACTGTTTATTTCAACTACGATGCAAATCTCTCACAAAATATTACATACTATAATGTAACAGGAATAATTAATGTTACAAATCCTGCTAATGAGACTTTATACGATGTGTATGTAACATTTACTAACACAGATAAAATGATTACAAATTTGACTAATGTCAGTGGAAGACCGGGAGAACAAATTAGCGGAACACCAGGAACTGATATAATTGTCCATATTCCTGAATTAAGGGAAAACGAATCTACGATCTTTGCATATTTATTAGAAGACAATAATACACTAACACCCCCATTGTTAATGGAAAGTAATTACACACATCCAGGTTGGGCTAAGATTTTGGCAGATAGGGATATGGAAATCACTAGTTATGTCGAGAATCAAGCCCAAATTGGATACCCTATTGAAAATATCAATATCTCAATCAAAGCACAGTACATTGATTGGGGAGGAGATGTTCAATGGTTCAGACTTCACAATCTAGAAAACAGTGGAGACTTTGCAAGCGTTACAACACATAACGATACTTTGTGGTATTGGGAATCTGGAGGAACTGATCTTAATTACGGTGAACGACAACAAATAACATATCTAGTTCATGTTCCTGCAAACATTCCAGATTCAGGATTTTACAACGCAACAATTGATGAGTTCAGTTACACAATAGGCTATGCGTTGTCAAACTTAACAGTTACAGAAATCAATGCAAGTGCTAAAGCAGAAATTGATGTTCAAAAAGAAATTTGGGCACCAACTATGACAAGTAATGTCACGTGGAGAGCAACACCAAGAATAGGAACTGATACAGATATCACTTTTGATCTTAAAGCAATGACTGTATGGGTAACTCGCGATATGGACCCTAACAATTACACAGGGTTAAACTATTCATATCCTGCAAACAATCTAACTACATTTAACAGTACCGATATTTGGGGCGGAAATGAATCAGAATATGCCTGGTTCTTCAACTATACTGATGGTTCTGACCACATAACATCACCACCACCAATTGTCTGGATGGATCCAACATTCATAATTTTCAACGGATTAAACCAATTAGTAAACCAATCGATAACACAATCAGCTAATGATGTTTACATTAGACAGATTTACATCATCAACGGATTTTGGTTAGAGGTTGATAAAAATATTACTAACATTGCCGAAGATATGTATCAAATTAAACTATGGGTACATAACAAAGGTACTGGTTGGACTCCAACTAACTTAACAGTCACAGTGTACGATTTTGTTCCACAAAATTTCACTGCATGGAATTACACTCCATTCACACCTAACCAAACAAGAAGTGTTGGTGGTGGATCTGAAGTTTACACAGGAGAAGCATTGATGTGGTACATAGGATTAAAATCACCTAAGAATGCATCACTTGCTCCAAACAATGATACTAACACACTTGATGAATGGAATACAACATACATTGTAAATGGAACTGGCGACTTTAGAGTTAGTGACTTATACATCGTAGGTTTAGACCCACAGTTAGTAGATGGTAATGCAGGAGTATCGCCGTTAATAGAGATACAATCTGGATTAATAAACTTTGGAAGAGAAAGTATGTTCGCATTGATATCATTCATCCTTGCAACATTTACAGCAACAGGATTATTATTTAGAATTCACGAGAATAAAAATACTAAAACTAATGAGATTGAAAAACTAAGAGCAGAAATAAGAGAAATAGAAAGAAGATTAAGAAAATGAACTACAAAAAAATAAATTTAGGACTTGTATTTGTGTGTATGTTATTTGTACTATTTGCAAATCAAACATTTGCATCTACACACCTAAATATAACAATAACTGAAAATGTAAATCAAACTGTCTATTTCAATTATGATGCTAATCTTTCACAAAATATTACTCATTACAATGTTACAGGAATAATAAATATTACAAATCCTGAGAATGAAACTGTTTATGACATCTATGTTACATTTACTAACACAGATAAAATGATTACAAATCTAACAAATGTTAGTGGAAGACCAGGAGAACAAATCAGTGGAACTCCAGGAACAGACATCATAATTCATATCCCAGAATTAAGAGAGAATGAATCCACAATATTTGCATATTTGTTAGAAGATAATAACACACTAACGCCACCATTGTTAATGGAAAGTAATTATACACATCCTGGTTGGGCTAAAATTTTGGCAGATAGGGATATGGAAATTACAAGTTATGTAGAAAACCAAGCACAAGTAGGATATCCTATTGAAAATATCAATATCTCAATCAAAGCACAATATATTGATTGGGGAGGAGACGTTCAATGGTTTAGACTGCACAGTCTAGAAAATAGTGGAGACTTTGCAAGTGTTACAACACATAACGATACAGTTTGGTACTGGGAGTCTGGTTCAGCAGATCTTAACTTCGGTGAACGACAACAAATAACATACCTAGTGCATGTTCCTGCCAACATTCCAGATTCAGGATTTTACAACGCAACAATTGATGAGTTCAGTTACACAATCGGCTATGCTCTGTCAAACTTGACTGTTACAGAAATCAATGCAAGTGCAAAAGCAAAAATCAATTTGCAAAAAGAGATTTGGGCTCCAACTATGACAAGTAATGTTACGTGGAGAGCAACACCAGAGATTGGAACTGACACAGATATCACTTTTGATCTTAAAGCAATGACTGTATGGGTAACTCAGGATATGGATCCTAACAATTACACAGGACTAAGTTATTCATATCCTGCAAACAACCTAACTACTTTTAACAGTACTAATATCTGGGGCGGAAATGAATCAGAATATGCATGGTTCTTCAACTATACAGATGGTTCTGATCCAATCACATCACCACCACCAATTGTCTGGATGGATCCAACATTCATAATCTACAACGGATTGAATCAATTAATAAATCAATCCATGACAGTAAACAATAGAGATATTTACATTAGACAAATTTACATCATCAACGGATTTTGGTTAGAGGTTGATAAAAATATCACTAACATCGCCGAAGATATGTATCAAATTAAACTATGGGTACACAACAAAGGTACTGGTTGGACTCCAACTAACCTAACAGTTACAGTGTACGATTTCATACCACAAAATTTCACAGCATGGAATTATACTCCATTTACACCTAACCAAACAAGAAGCGTTGGTGGTGGAGCAGAAATTTACACAGGAGAAGCATTGATGTGGTACATAGGATTAAAATCACCTAAGAATGCATCACTTGCTCCAAACAATGACACTAACACACTTGATGAATGGAACACAACATACTTCGTTAATGGTACTGGCGACTTTAGAGTTAGCGACTTATACATCGTAGGTTTAGACCCACAGTTAGTAGATGGTAATGCAGGAGTATCGCCAATGATTGTCATAGTCACAAGACTAATTAGTTATGGTAAAGAGATAGTCTACATGATAGTCGCAATTTTACTTGCTGCAACAAATGGAATCATATTCTTTACTAGAAAGAATAAACCACGAGAAATAAGAAGTAAACCTAAAAAACATGACGATGAAATTAGCAAAATAATGTCCGAAATAGAAAGTATCAAAAATAAATTGCAGAAATAAAATGAGATCAAAAACAATTAGCCTGATACTTGTATTAATATTGAGCATGATTGTTCTAACTAATTTTGTGACTGCAACTAATATCATCGCAATTAGTTCTTATGAAAATTACATTAAACTTGAAAATAACAAATTAATATTTGAAAAACATATTTCATTAAAGAACACAGGAAAGAACACAATCATTCCTGGAGAATTACATTTCAAACTTTATGAAATCTCAGATAAAGATGTTAAGACAATACCGAAGATAAGTAATTTAGCATCTACTGACAAATATGATAATGATTTATCTGCAAGAATTGTAACAAGAACTGACGACGCAGAAGTAATAATAAGCGCGTGGCAACCAATTATGCCACAGTTTGAATACAGCATAATTTTAAAATATGAGATGGAATTTAAACCAAGAGGAATATTGTTTCATAACATAGATTTTCCTGATGAAGAAACAACAATTCCAATACAAAGTTCATTTACATCAATAGAAATACCAAAAAAATATTCCGTTTCATATGCACCTAACGCTACAGTAACAAAGGAAGACAATTATAAAAAAGTTGAATGGAAAAATATTAATGAAAAAACAATAGAATATACATTAATTCCATTTCCTAACACAAAAGTGCATGGTGCAACATTATTCTGGGTTTCGTTAATAATATTATTGACAATACCTCTTGCAGGAATTATAATTTCTGAACTTAAATCCAGAAAATGAAACAAATAATTATTTTTTTAATTCTTGTGTTATCTTTAATCCACATAGTTAATGGACAAATTACAGTTAATATGGATACCAATAAACTTGTAAATTATAGTGCAAATAACTATACGTTCGCAAGTATTGATGGAGATATCACAGAAACTGGAAAAATAATTAAGTACTATGATGGTCATTATGTTACAAACGTAAAAGGTCAAGTTATTATTGAAAACAACGGCGAATACGATTTGTACAGCGTAAACATTCCACTTAAAAGAAATAATAACCTATATCTTATTGAAACAACAAATACAGGATATTTATACAATACATCAATTCACGTTCCAATTCTTCAAGCACATGAGTCAGTTACCATAGGATATCAATACATCGGTTTAACACTAACAAAACCTCATGATGAAGAAGGAAACATTTTACATACTGCAATTAAAAAAGACGATGTTCGAATGTATTCAGACATTCAAATGAATCTCAAAAAAGGACCATTAGAAAATCAATCAGGAGATTGGCGTAGATTAGTTACAGTAAATATCAGAAATCCATCAAACTTCTTAATTCAAGCAATAAATATTCAATTAATAAAAACTGAACCAGGAAACATGGATTTAAATAATCATTCAAGAATTTGGAAATTCAAAGATACATTATTATTACCTAGGACAATGATGGTAGGAGATATTCTTGACTATACTGATCAATACTCAGAGATTTATTGGATTAGTGCAGACACATCAGTTGCAAGTTACAATCTTACTCCAACCAACAATATCAATTATTACACAGAAGACGACATTTCTAATCAGGATGAACAAGAGATTGTAGATGAAATAATATCACAACAAAGTCCACAATTAGAAATGCCTTTTGATGAACAAATCTTAGTTAAAAAATTCTTATCTGAAACACAAATAAAATACAACGAAACAATTACAGTTAAGAACCTAATATATAATTTTGATGACACAACAATAAAAACAGTTGTATTAAAAGATATCATTCCTGAAAACTTCGAACTTATTGAAGTTTTAACAGATGAAGACAGAAGTCCACTGGAAGTAAACGATAAAAATCTATCTTGGACGAATATTGCAATAAACCCAAACAGTGCAAGAATATTTACATACACTATGAAATTAGTAAATCCAAATGCGACTGGAGTGCAATATATTGATGGTTCTAAAGTAGAATTTTATGGGGGAAGTATAAAATCTGCAAATATTCCAGTAATACTTCAATTTATACCACAAAAGAAACTATTTCTTCAAAAGAAAGTCAGCATAATTAACGATGAAGAATTCCTAATTGAGATTGAAATCAAAAATCTTGGAGGAACTCCTGTTGAAAATCTTGTCTTAAAAGAAACTGTTGATGAAGAAAAACTATTCTCAGAGATAACAAAACCATTCATGAAACGAGGAGTTTGGGAGATAATGAAAATTAATTCAGAAGATTCATGGATTGTATCCTTTACAACAAATGATCCTGAAATAGTACAATCAATCCCACTTGTTTTTGGACTTCCACAAGATTCAATATATACAACACTAACAGTAGACAATCAAATAAAAACAGAAGTAGTAAACAAGATTCAAACATCTGAGAAGATAGGAATAAGTATTTTATTAATAACAATAATTCTTTACATTGTAATATTTAGAAGAAAAAAATAATTAATAAAGCATTGCTAATTTTATATCATCATACAATTCACGAATAGTATTGTAAATTATCTGCTTCTCTTCTTCATCAGCATCTAACTTAGCATATCGTTCCTTAATCTGATTATATAAGTTTTTAGCCTGATCAAAATTTCTTTGCCTTAAAACTTCTCGACAACGGCTAACCAAACGATAGAGTTCTGCTTGTTGCAATTCAGGCATATCCATAATCTGGTCTAATTTGTCAAGATTATCAAATTTAACATATTGGTCAGAAACTCCACCAACAGTGTCTTTCATCTTTTGTTCATCAACAAGCATATTAAATTCTGCATCTTCTAAACGTTCTGCTTCTTTTCGCACTTCAGACTTTGAGATGTTAAGACCCTCTTCGTAATGTTTCAAATCTTTTTCTCTATTATCTAATTGCTCTTGCAGTTCAAGCAATTTAGCTTCTCTTTTTTCCAATTCTAAAGTTTTATCTTTCTTGAAACTCAATAGTTTTTGATTCAAAAGTCTCTCTTTATCTTGAACTTCTTTCTTCAAAATTTTCAATTCATCTTCTTTTAACTTCAAGAAATTTTCCTTCTCACTTAATTTAGCAGAATGTTCGCCTAGAGAAGTCTCCTTTTTAGACATTTGAGTTTCTAAAATACTCAATTTTTTATGTCTATCAAGTTCAGCTTTTAATAATTCATTACGCCTAATCTTCTCATCAAGAGTTGATTCTCGTCGAGAAATAGATGATTCTTTCTTCTTTAATTCAGAATCTTTAGTTTCAAGAGTAATTCGCAAATCATTAAGTTCAACTTCTTTTTCTAAAATACGTTTAACCTCAGATTCTTGTCTTGCAATATCCTCAGTACGTTTTTTCAAATCTTCTTCCTTGTCAAGAAGCTCTTGTTTTCTAATATCAAGTTTTTTAGTCTCAGATTCTAAATATTCTTGGATTTCTTTATGACCTAAATCAACATTAGATTTATGATTATCAAAGTCTTCACGTTCACGATCATGAAGCTCTTTTTGTCTAACCAAATCAATTTCACGTTTAGATAATTCTTGCTCATGTTCATCTAAAGTTTTTCGCTTCTGAGATTCTTCAATGACTTTTTCTCGCGGAACAACTAATTTATATGCGCTTACACGTTTTTCCTCATTCTTGAAAAAAGTATCTAAATCTTCATCTGACGAAACTGAATTAACAGCAAAATCAGAATTTGGAACCTCAATTTTAGGATTAGGTTCATCAACTTTAGGCTCATTAATTGACTCAGGAATTGGTTTTGGCACAAAAGATTCAATTACAGATTTTTCATCAGAAGTCAAAAATTTTTTGAATATAGATGACAAAAAATTTCCTGTTGGTTTTTTATCAGATTCTACATTAGTAGTAGTAGAAATACCAAAATCTTTTGGAGATGGAATTTCTTCCCGTGCTACAGTTTTTTGTAGACTAGTTAATTCATCAAAGAATGGTTGAGTATCTGAAATTTTGAAAACAACATTAAATTCCAATGATTTTATTTGATCTTGAATATTTGTTTTAAAAGTTTCTTTAATCAAATCAGCTTTAGTATCTGAAGTTTTTTTAGCTTGAACAATTGTATCGATTTCTCGCCTTACTTTTGCAGTAACTTTAGGAGTTTTGTCAACTACGACAGAATTAATTATGTCCTGCGCAGACAAATGTATTTTTTCCTTTAAATCAGGATGAGATTTTCCAATTTCTAGTTTTGCAACCTTAACATGATTATCAAGGTGTTTTTTGTACTCACCCTCAATTTCCTTCTGCTTATCTAAAGATTTTTTCTTTTTATCAGAAAAAATTTCTACCATTTTTGGTTTAAAATTAGATGGAAATTTAACATCAGAATCATGTAAAACTACACGTTTAGGTTGTTGTAAAACCTCAACTGGTTCTTGTATTGGTAATGGTTTTGGTAATTCAACCTCAAACTGTTTACTTTTTGTAAAAGAAAAAAGTCCTGATTTTTTTTGTTCTACTTGAGGAGCTTTATTAGTAACTAATTGCTGTTTTGGTGGCATTGGAGGTTCAGGTAATGTCAAATCAAATTCAACTGATTTTGATACCTTTGATCTTGAAACCTTTTTATTAACCGAAGAAACATTAGATTTTTTTGAAACTTTCTTACTAGATGAAACACTAGTTTTACCCTTAACTTTACCCTTCACAGGCATAACTTTAGAAACGGACCTCTTTTTTACCAAAATAGCACCTCTTTTAAAACCCCAGCTTATGTTTTTTAAACCAAACTGTATTTAAATAGTTTTGTTGTTCTTTTGAAATAGAAACACCTTAAAACCCCTCAAAATGAGCCTAAAAAGACTCAAAAACGATTAAAATATCTCGGAAAAGAGAAAAAAGAAAGATTTATAAACAAATTACTACTATATAGTTACAATAACACTGAATAAATCAAAAGATACAAAATGGATACAAAATACAACTGGCGAACACAATGGTTAGAACCTGAAGCACTAGCTTGTCTAGATGCTATTAAAACTACAAGTAGTGATGTCACTAGTCAAAGAGTTGCTGAATCAATTAGAAAAAAAGTTGAATCAGGAGAACCAGCATTTTGTACAGGTCTTGAAGCAACAATTGAAAAAACAATTAATCAATACAATCCTCAAACAAATTTCTATGAAATAAAAAGTTCAATATACAGTATATTACAATCATCAGTAACCACTTTCTCAGATAGAATTAATCAAACACAAAAAAAGAAAACTGTTGAAACAACACAACCATTAGCAACTCAAAATGAATTTGATAGATTAAGTGGTCTTACAAGATACGAATTATTTTTAGAAGAAGTTGAAAGAATAAAAAAACAACATGAAAATTTAACACTAGTTGATATAATCATTGACGCTAAAAATTTCAAAACAATTAACGATACTTATGGACATCTTGAAGGAGATGAAGTAATTAAAGAACTAGGAAACCTCGTCAAATATACTCTTAACAATGGAAATGAAAGAGGAACTAAACGTGATCCTAGACGAAAAGAAGGACAAATTACTCAAAATAGAAGAGGAACTGAAAGACGTCAAGAAAATGGTTATCGTAAAGTTGGTAAATTCTCAGAAATAAGAATTGCTGCTGCAAGACGTGGTTCAGCTGCAGATGAAATTGAGATTGTTGCAATGAGTGAAGATAGTAAATTATATTATATTGCTAGTCGATTCCTCGAAGAATTAATTGCAAATAGAAATGTAGTTGACAATTCAGGAAATGCACTGTTTCCTAGACTTTCAAAACTAGGATATGATATGGATTTTAAAGCAGGCATTTCATTTGGAAAAAAACTAGAAGATGCTCAACATAGAGCAGATCAAGCATTAAATTTGGCAGGACTTGTTGGTGAAGTAACAGGCAATACATTTGTATACGATCCAGAAGGAATAGACACAAACATTAAACAAAAATATTTACTTGCAAAAACACATTCAGATAGAATTGCTACAACAATGTTTACAAATCTCTCTGAAAAATACATAGAGTTATTTGAGTATCTAAAAACAAGTTTAGCAAAAATTGCATCAGAACCAGTTATGGAAAACGTTGGTGGACGAACTAGTAGACGACCAAGAGGTTCGTATAATCTTGGATCAACAGAATTCAAAGTATATCTAAAAGATATTCTTGATACAGTTATCGAAGATAAAAAAGAGTCAATATTTTACAATCATAGAATTCTTAATTATCTTACTTCAGAAGTTTTAAAAGAAATAAGAACCGATAGAGAAGTTAGAAATGGTTTTATGGAATCACTTGTTCAAGCATATTTTGAACTAGAAAAAGACGAATTCAATAACCCAATAATAAAAAAAGACAATCCAATTACAAAACGTCCTACTTACGCAAAACCAGTATTCAAACAATTATATAAAAAATTAGAATCCTATAGAAAAACAACTTCAAGTGCAACAACAAAAACAATTAGTGACAGAGTTGATATTCTTACAGGAAAAGACAAAAGAAGTTATATTTAATTAGAAACTTCTTTAATAAATGAATCAATAAACTCTTGTTCTTTAACTGTTTCAATTATAGCTCCCGCAGCAAAATCATGTCCACCACTTTCACCACCAATTTTCTCAGTTATTGTATTCAATAAATCTCTTAAATTTTGTTTTGGAGTTTTTCCACTGTAACGAACTGAAATTTTAGTAGTATTATCTTCATTTCTTGCCATAGTCAAAACGTATTTTGACAAGCCAATTAATTTTGTCTTAGATAAAATTGATGCTAAAGTTCCAATTATTGTCGAAGAAATATTATCTTTTGCATTAATTAAAATATACTCTGGAGTAATTTTAATGTCCTCAGAATCTTCTTTATAATTATCATACCAAGTCAATGCATTAACTATTTCAAATTTATATGAACGTAAACTTTCTAATGCAACTGTTCTTGCTTCATGGTCTTTTAAACAAGAACCAATTCCTATTTCTGCTTGTCCTAATCTACCACAAGCATTTAACAAAGTTGAATATTCTCTTGCATCTCTAAAAACAGTTCCATCTTCCTCATCTAAAAGAACATATTCTGTTGCATAAATCTTTTCAGGATTCTCCATGAAATATTCTTTCCTAAATTCGATTATTTTTTCAGACAATCGTTTTAGTTCGTCGTTATTTAATTCATAATATTTTTTATTAGGATTAATATTAATACTATTCAAAAAAGCCAAAGCACGAATTCTATTTCCAGAAACAGAAGGAATTACCAAATTTGTATTTGATTCCATCAAACGTAGAATTGATTTTGTTTGCATCCCAAAAAAGTTAATAGTCTCAACTAATTGCATCAAATTATTTTTTATTGCTAAATCCAATATTTTTTTATTAATCTCACTAAAACCTTTTTTCTCTTGGACGTCACCAATTGCACCGATAACTGCTAGATGAGCTTGATCAACATTGTCAGCATCAAATGCTTTTGCAAACAAGAAAGCCAAACCAGAACCAGATATTTCTGTTGCACCATCTATTCCAAAGTCATGAGGATTTACATGAAATATATTTGCAGATTCTAGCTCTTCTCGAGTATACTCTCCTTTAATTCGGTGATGATCCAAAATAAATACATTGCAATTCTTTACATGAAAATGTGACACGATCTCAGGAAGTAATCCTGAACCTAGATCAGTAAAAATATAATAAGAATATTTTTCAGAACGTAAATCAAACATGAATTTTTCATTCAATTGAGGAAAAGTTGAAAGCTTGTACTTAACACCCAATCTATTCAACATCTTAACCATAATTGATGCGCTAGTAATACCATCAGCATCCAAATGAGAAATTAATCGAACAGGTTTTTCTATTCTCAAAGATTTAAATCTATCTGCAACCTTTTGTATATACTCCTCGAACTCATCATAAGATACAGACATTGTAAAAAAAATTAAAAAAATTAAGCTTAAATTAATAGCTTAACTTTGTTTGGATCGTATTTCCAATCTGCTGGAAGAGCACCATTTTTCTTATAGTACTTAACCAATCTGTTGATTTTACTCTCAGTTAACAATAAACCTCTTTTAGCAGGTTCATCTTTTCTATTTGATTCTAGATGTTTTCTGATTTCAATACTTCTTCTAATCAAAGCAGTTAAGTCTTCTGGTGTTTCAGCAACCAAATTCTTTTCTTTTAGGATTTGAGTAAGTTTTTTGTTAACGATTAAACTTACATCAGGAATTCCATAAATGTCCCTTAGAATTGTTCCAATTTGTGAAGCAGAATTTTTTTCTTTAGCTAATTTAACAACAATCATTTCTACTTCTTTTGGAGTATATCTAACCCAAGATGGTAATTCTTTCTTGGATGGTTTTGTACTTCCTGCTTGTCCTCTTGCTCTTGAGTGCATTCTTGCCATTTTTAATTTACCTCGTAGTTTAAAAAAGCCTCTAGCTCAATTCTAGGTTAATAACAGGAGAAATAGATCTCCAGCGTAGACAAGCCCTAAACAAAGTGTAGGACCGGTCTACCTATCATGTAGCCATTTATAGACTTTATTTTATGACTTTCATACGCAGGATTTATAAACCTTACGGTTTTTTCATGTCTTGGTGAGAGATAAATGGAAAGAATTATCATAAAAGACAGAAAGAAAGAAAGTAACAATTCTGTTGCAGTGCCAACAGAGATTGTAGGTATAACAAAAGAAAAGATTGGTCAAAGATTCATAATCAAAGGACGTGTTGAAAACATTGTTCAAACAAGCGGTCCTACACTATTTATGTTATTTGATGGAACAGCATCAATTACTGCTAAAGCATTCATAAAAGCAGGAGAACGTGCATATCAAGAAATAAACAAAACAGATGTAATGGAAGCAACCGTTGAGATTAGAGAACACAACAATGAACTTGAAGCAGAAATTCATTCTTGTAAAAAATCACTAGCACAAGATTTCAATCAACTAGTTCTTGAAAGAGTTAATAGACTTGCAAAACCAGAAAATCCTGAATTCATGATTAAAAGTGATATTCTAGAAAAACTACGACCTAAGTTCCTTAATGCTGCTTTTGAAATCAAAAAAGCAATAATGGAAAAAAGGCCAATTATTGTAAGACATCATGCAGATTGTGACGGATATTGTGCAGGAATTGCATTAGAACGAGCAATCTTACCATTAGTTCAAGAACATAATGATGAAAGAGATGCTTGGAGATTATACAAAAGAGCTCCATCTAAAGCACCATTCTACGAATATATGGACGTTACAAAAGACTTGGCTTTTGCATTAGAAGACATGGAAAAGTTCGGTCTAAAAGAACCAGTAATTATCTTAGCTGATAATGGTTCAACACACGAAGATGTTTTAGCAATTAAGAAACTAAGCATATACGGATGTAAAGTTATCGTAATTGATCACCACTATCCAGGAGACGTTGCAGACGAGAAATCAGAAGTTGATGAATTCGTAATAGCGCACGTTAACCCATATTTAGTTGGTGGAGATTCAAACCTTTGTGCAGGAATGCTTTGTACAGAAATTGCAAGATTTATTCACAAAGAAAGCGACAATATCAAATTCTTGCCAGGTCTTGCAGGAACTTCAGACAGGTGTAAAGGTTCTGAATACGAACAATATCTAAAAATTGCAGAAGACAAAGGTTATACTTTAGAACAATTAAGAAATACTGCAGAATGTGTTGATTTTGAAGCACATTATTTAAGATTTGTCGAATCAAGAAGTTTAGTAAATGATTTACTCGGTAGAGACAGAGACAAACAAAAAGATTTAATTGATCTTCTGATAAAAGATATCAACAAAAGAAAAGAACAACAATTAATCGTTGCAAAACACTATTGTAAAGTCGAACAAATTGGTTCAATAAAAATTGTTGAAGTTGATGCTGCAAGAATTACAAACCGTGGAGATTACCCTGCTGTAGGAAAAACAGTTGGAATGTTACATGACAGTTTCAATGACAAAAGAGTAATAACTTTAGGTCTTGGAGAAGATTTTATCACAATCAGAATTGGTGATGAAATCAATGCAAACATAAACAAAATTGTTGAACACCTGCAAAAAGAAAAACCACACACTTTCGCAGAAGGTGGAGGACATGAACACGCAGGAACAATTAAGTTTGTACCAGCAGCATTTTCTGAAATAGTAAATTTTACTAAAGAAGAAATTAAGAAGTCAAATAATTAATGACTTCTTCAATTAATTGCAATTCTTTTCCTTCTTCATCTAACGAAGGCATAAATTCTACAATATCAAAATCAACAATCTGTTCTTTAAAGCACATAAACATCTTAAAATCATCAAGTTCAAATCCGCCACTTTCAGGATATCCAGTTGCTTTAATTACACTTGAATCAAAAAAATCAACATCCAATGACAAATAAATATGTTCTTTATTTTTTGTAAATTCATAAATTTCATTTGCAATTTTTTCTTTTTCATCAGTTGCATAAAGAACTTTTATTTTTTCTTCATTCACAAATTCTAATTCTTTCTCCCAATAGTTTCTTGCACCAACAATCAAGATATTTTTTGGTTTAACTGCTCCAACCTTAACTAAAGATTTTATAACATCTTCATGCGTTGGCGGTAAAAAGTCATCTTCAGCATCTATATGTGCATCGAAATAAACTAAAGTCAAATCTCTGTATTTCTCTGATGCTGCCTTAACTAATGAAAAAGTAACAGAATGATCTCCACCAAGTCCAATAACTCTACGGTTCTCATCATGCAATGCCAATGATTTTTCATAAATATTCTCATGAGTTGCATCAGGATCATACTGATCAACAATCACGTCACTTACATCCATGTTAATCAAATTAGAAATAACATTCGGTGCTTCTCGTGAACCCTTCACCTTGAGATTTGATCCATCAAAAGGTATTCTTAGAAAAATATCTCGTTTAGTATCGTCCATTAAAACTCACTGCAAAAATGCTTTTACCCTTAATATCATCAGAAACTACGTCATGTGAAGGAAATGTATAACAAATAACATTTCTCCCCACAGTCTTTAATGGGTATTTAGTAATTTTTTCTAAAACATTCTCATCAACAAAAAGAGAATCTCTTGAATTATTCAATTCGATTATCAATTGGATATATGATTTATTTTCAAAAAAAGGTCTGTATTGCTCACCATTTGCATTCAAATTAACCTCAAATATTTTACCTAACTGTTTATTACATTTCTCTAATAAAGTTTCCAAATTTTCAAATGGTGTAAATTCTATTACAGGATTTACTATAACATCCTTTCCTTCAAATCTAAAAATACCGTTTTGATAACGCATAAGGCATATTTTTTCGTTAATCTTTTATAAGTTTTACTCTTTCTTTTGAATATATGGACCTAAAATCATATCTTTGTAAGATTTTCCAGCAGGAACCTTAGGATACAATATTTCTTCAGAATCAGTTATTATTTCCAAAAATCCCATTCTTTGTTCTAAAAAAACATCCAATTCTTTTTCTATATTGTCCGTTATTCTCTTTGCATATGTAAATCCAAACGATTTTGCAATATCTGCGAAATTAACATCCTGGTTTCTTACTGTTCCCGTTCTTACTCCATTATATGCTACGTCTTGCAAATTCTGAACCATCCCATCACTATGATTATTTAACATAATGATTTTTATCGGAATATCAAGTGTTGCAATAGTGTGAAGTTCTCCTAAATTCATTCGCAAACCTCCATCACCATCTATTGCAACTATAGATGAATTTTTATTCGCAAAATAAACCCCAATTGAAGTAGGTATAGAAAAACCCATTGTTCCAAATGCTCCGGACGTCATAAAAGATTTAGGAGTATGCATTTGCAAATATTGTGCAGCAAGCATCTGATGATTTCCAACCCCAGTTGTTATTTTTTCAGTTGTTATTTTTTTTGATAAAACATCAATGACTTGTGCAGATTGCAACCTATCTGAAGTTCTATTATAATTTAATGGATATAATTTTTTTAATTGTATTGCTCTCATTCTCCAATTATCAATATCCATTTTAATATCATATTTCTTTGAATATTCAATTAAATCTTTTAGAGCAGTTGCTGCATCTCCAATAAATGAAAATTCAGGAGAACGTTCCGATTTTATCTGATGCATCTTGACAGGATTAATATCAATATAGGCAATCTTTGCATCAATTGCAAATCCTACTTTTTCAGCAACACGGTCATCCCAACGTGTTCCTATTGCAAAGAAAAAATCATTCTCTTGAATAATCATATTTGCATAAGGTGTTCCAAACATTCCAAGCATTCCCAGATTCAACTCATTTCGTTCATCATCTACGCCTTTCGCCATTAATGTATGAACAACAGGTATCTGAAAATAATTTTGAAATTCTCTAAATATATTACTTGCCCTAACAGAATTTAATCCACCACCAATGTACAATAATGGTTTTTTTGAATTTTCTAATAAATCAAAAAAATTCTTACACTGATTATCACTCAAATGTTTTTCATCATGATAATTTTCTTTAAATTGCATTATATCTAAATTTCTGTATTGATGGATTTTCAATTGCTTGTTAGATGGAAAATCAATTACAACTGGTCCAGGCTTTCCAGATTTTGCAAAAAAATAAGCATCTTTTACAATTGCTTCAACATCATCACCATTTGATAATTTTATCACTTTTTTAGCAGCATCCTTAAATACACTCTCGACACTAATATGTTGAAACGAATCTGTTCCGATTTTATGTTCTGGAACTTGTCCAGCAAAAACTAACAATGGAATACTATCGCCAAATGCGTCTGCAACACTAGTTAGCGTATTTGTAATTGCAGGTCCAGACGTTACAATTGCAACACCAACTTTATCACTTGACCTTGAATAACCAGCTGCACTAAACGCAGAAGATTGCTCATTTGAATTTATTACAACTTTTATTTTACTTTTGCTCAATGCGTGGTACACTGGTAAAATTGCTGCACCAGTATAACCAAAAATACAATCAACTCCTAAATCTTCCAAGCTTTTTATTAAAACTTCAGCCCCATTGAATTCCATTGTTTCCTCCAGTTCAAATAGGCTCAAATGAAGTTATCTAGTAAGTTTAATTTTTGTAGAATACGACACTTGAGCCAATAAACTTTACTCAAGCGACTAACAGCACCACTACTACAAGCAATAATAATACACTTTGTAGATTAGTGATGTTATTCATACAAATAGTAAATCATAAAAAATATTTAAATGTTTGTATTAGAAACGCTTTTATATTTCAAGGTTAAATAATAAATATGAAACTCATAATTACTCGCCACGGTGAGACTCTCGAAAATATAAATAAAATTTGTCAAGGGCAAACAGAAGGAACACTTTCTGAAAATGGAATTGAACAAGCTAAAAAACTTGCTTTACGTTTAAAGGACACAAAAATTGATGCAATTTATTCAAGTAGTCTAAGAAGAACAATTGATACATCAAAAGAAATTCTAAAATTTCATCCTCAATTAAAATTAAACTTAGACAAAAGAATAATGGAAAGATACCTAGAAAGATTTGAGAATAAACCATTTCCTGAAGATTGGGACTGGGATAATCTTCCAGAAGGTGTTGAAACAAATCAAGAAATGTATAACAGAGTAAAAGATTTTCTAGATGACATTTACAAAAAACACAAAGATGAAACAGTATTAATTGTATGCCACGGTGGAACTAAAATAGCATTTCTAAATATAATATACAATAAATCCCCTGAAGAATCAAACACATGGGACCACATTAAAAATACTTCAATATCTGAATTTACAATAGAAGAAGACGGAAAACACAAAGTTCATGTTCTAAATGACACAACACATCTAAAATGATAACAAAATCAGACTACATGCTATTTTGCAAATGTCCAAAACTATTCTGGAATAGAAGTAAAATTACTCTTAATGAAACAGAACTATATAGAATGAAACAAGGAAATTTAGTAGGTGACCTTGCAAGAAAACTATTTCCAAACGGAACATTTAACGAATACAAAAAAGGAATTCCTTCCTTTGAAAAATCATTTACATTCAATGAATTCTTAATAAAACCAGATATTCTAACCAATGATTTAATCGAAGTAAAATCATCATCAAAAGTAAAAGATGAACATCTAAAAGACATTGGATTCCAAAAATACGTTCTAGAAAACTCAGGAATTAATGTTGAAAATTATTATGTAATGCACATCAATTCATCATTTGTAAAAGGCGAACCACTTAAAAATTTTTTCACAAAAGAAAAAGTTGAACCAATAGAACCAGATTTATCAATTTTAGATCTAAAAGAAGAACCAAGAGCAATCTATTCAACAGAATGTACAGACTGTCCAATTAAAAAAACATGTTTGCCCGAAAATACAATCACACATTTATTCTTAGACAAAAAAAGAGCTTATGAACTTCTAAATAAAGGCATAACTTCAATTACTGAAGTCGAACCTAAAAACGAAAAACAAGAAATACAAAAACAAAATAAAATTCATGTCAATAAAGAAAAAATAAAATCATTTCTCGACGAGTTTATCAGTCCTGTTCATTATCTAGACTTTGAAACATTTTCACCAGTATTTCCTATTTATGAAAATACAAATCCATACCAAGCAATTCCATTCCAATACTCATTACACATTGAAGAAGAACATATATCTTTCATTGCGGACCATACAAAAGATCCTAGATTAGAATTCTTAGAAAGCTTACAAAAAAACATATTACCAACAGGAAGTATTGTTGTATACAATCAAACATTTGAAAAATCAATTTTAAAACGACTTGCAAAAGATTTTCCAGTCTATAAATCATTTGTCGACTCAATACTACCTAGAATAATTGACCTAGCAGTTCCTTTCAAAAATTTTTATTATTATAATCCTTTACAAAAAGGAAAATATTCAATTAAATACGTTCTTCCAGCACTAACTGAAATTTCATACAAAGACTTAGAAATCCAAAATGGTGAAGATGCTAGCTACAAATATTATTCGTTAGTCACAGGTGAAGAAACCAATGTTAATAAAATTCTTCAAGATTTAGACAAATACTGCGAGTTAGACACATTAGCAGAATTAAAAATAATAAAAAAATTAAAAAAATTAATCGAATAAATTACTTGGAGCTTTTTCAGTTCCTGCATCAGCTTGGAACATAGTTTTTATATCAAAACCAAACATTCCTGCTAAAATGTTTCCAGGGAACCTTCGAACCTTCAAATTATATTCTTTAACAGCAGTGTTGTAAATATCTCGTTCAACTTTTATTCTGTTTTCAGTTCCTGCCAATTCATCTTGCAATGACAAGAAATTTTCTGTTGCCTTAAGTTCAGGATAACTCTCAACATTAATATTCAATCCATTATATTCAGAGATTACTGAATCCATTTGGTTTGAAGCTTGAGTTAATTCTTCAGGCGTTTGTGCTTGTTGAACTGCTTGTTGTGCTGCAACTGCGCTCGTTCTTACAGCTGCAATTTTTGTTTGCGTTTCTTGTTCAAATTTAACTGCTGCTTGAACAGTATCAACTAAATTTGGAATCAAATCTGCTCTTCGTTGGTAAGCAGATTGCACATTAGCCCACTTCTCATTAACAGATTCATCTACAGTAACAAAACCATTATATGAACCTGCAAAAATCATACCAATCAAGACAATTGCTCCAATTATTGCAGCAATAATCCATTTGGTATTATTACTTTTTATTTGTTTTTTTGCCATTAGTTTTCACCTTTTTAACAAGTTTATCTATTTCACCGTCATCAAGCCACATACCATTGCAATGTGGACATACATCGATTGTTATTTTTTCTTTTTGTACTTTTTTTAATTTACTGTTGCATCTTGGACAAATTAAAATTACATCTTCTGATAAATTTAATCTTCGTCCTAAAAATAACCATGATAAGAATTGTTTAGTTCTTCCTATTTTTTTCATTTTACCATCCTCCACCAGCCCCGCCACCACCGAAGCTACCGCCACCAAAACCGCCAAATCCACCACTTCCTCCAAAACCACCACGTCCGCCTCCTCTAAAAAAAGAAGAAGCAAGCATAGCTGTCAATAACAAATTATCGTCATCATTGTCTTTTTTATTTTTTGGTTTCTTCTTATCAGCTGTAATGGATCTAATCAAAGACATAAAAAACATAATTATTAAAAAAATAACCCAAGGATTAATATTAATTTCTGATACAGTGTATTCTACTTTATTTGTTGCGTTAACACCAAGCTCTTCTGAAATTGCATTAACGCTGTTTAATACTCCTTCGTAATACATTTCCTTTTGAAAATAAGGAACAAGATAATTTCGCCCAATTCTTCCTATTTTTGCATCATTAAAAATAGGTTCTAAACCTCGCCCCACATTAAACCAATACTTCCTGTCGTCAACTGCAACTAAAAGCAATAGACCATTGTTTGTACTATCTCCTAAATTATTATTAGAAATTTTTTGTGCAAAATCCTGAGAATCATAGCCATCTAACGTGTCTACTATTACAACCGCCATTTCTGCCTTTTTAGAATTGTAGATTAACTCTAACTGATTTGACAAGATAGTAGATTGTTCAGCTGTCAATAAATTAGAATAATCATTAACAAAAGAAGTAATTTTAGTTTGTTCAGGCGTTTGTGCCAAAACAAACGGGATTAAAAGCAATATGAGAAAGATTAGTTTCTTCATATGGTAGTTTTTGTCGTGAGTGTTTAAAAAAGTATTGGATTTTAAATAGAGATTTTATCTTTAACAACCAAAAGTAAAGGCTCAAATAAATCTTTAGCTAAATTAATAACATCAAATACTTCTAATTCATTTGGTTTGTATCCATAATAATTGATATTATGACGAAGTCTTCTCAAATTATCCAATAAATTTATAGGACGACTGGTTTTAACATTTAATTTCAAAAGTTCATTAATTGGTTCAATATGATTCTCAGAAAAAAAGCCATGATTAATCAAAAGAGCATCACCTAATTTTCTAAATGATTCATAAATATTTCTAACTATTGTAGAACTAGATGACTCATTAACAGGAAGAGTTAAAGTAAATTTCATATCACTCTCAGCAGACAAAACAATACTTAATGCATTTTTCTTATCTGGTCTTTTTATTCTCAAACATTAACCTCCAAAAAACCTTCCAAAATAATTCCATTTGCAATATTTGAAAAAAGATTAATATCAATTTTGTTCCTAGAAAAAATATGTAGATTAACAGGAACATTTGTTCGATAACCAAACTGTTGTATTTGCGCAATTTCAATTATTTGCAAATCTTTATTATCAAATACTTCAACAGCAATATCAATATCACTTTTATTAGTATCATCACCCTTTCTATAACTTCCAAATAAAATTATAGATCTTGGATTTCCTACTGCATTAAAAATAATATCTCGTAATCCATTATAATATGCATCATAAATCATGGATAAATTAAATGAAACCTTTCTTGAAAAATTATAGAAATGATTTTGATTACAAGTTAATCTCCAAGCTTTTCCATAAACTTTTCTAATCAAGAACTCTTCTTTTATTAAAGTTTCAACAACAATTTTTGCAGTTGTTTTTGATATCTTCAAATCACTACACAAGTCATTTAATCCTGTTTCTATTTCCGGAAATGAAAAAAACCAATATAACACTTTCTGATAAGCTTCATTTAATTCAATTAATTCAATTTTCTTTATTTTTTGAACCATAACCAATAGTTTCATTTAGAACTATATAAACTTTTTGAAAACCAAGTGGTTTTAAAAGAAACCACGCACAAAAACCTTATATACCTCCCAACTAATCTTAACTTAGTACCTATTGAGTTTTTGGTAGGGGTTCTTATTTCACTTGTAAACAACAGACGGGAAACTTAACCGAAAAAATTAAATACTAGAAATATCCTTTTCATTTTTTTAATGAAAGAAAATAACTTCTCCAAAAAAAGTTTCATATCAATAGATGAACTTACACAGTCCGAACTAACTCAAATTATTAAAAAAGCGCGTATGATGAAAAACCTTGAAAAACAAGGAAAAAGATACGAACTTAATGAAGCCTTAAAAAATAAACGCTTGGCGTCTTTATTCTACGAACCCAGTACAAGAACAAGAACTTCTTTTGAAACTGCAATGGTTGAACTTGGTGGAAATTTATTAGGTTTTGCAGGAACAGAAGGAACCTCGGTTATGAAAAACGAAAGTATACTAGCAACAGTTATGATGTACTGGGCAAACCACGCAGATGCAGTTGTCATGCGACACCCTAAAGATGGAGCAGTAAGATGGGCATCTGATGTTTTAGGAATTCCAGTAATAAATGGTGGTGATGGTAAAAACGAACATCCTACTCAAGCATTACTAGATTTAGTAACAATTGACGAAATAACACCCGGAATAAATGGCACAAAAATTGGTTTTGGTGGAGACTTAGCACACGGACGAACAGTAAGATCAAATGCAATTGCACTATCAAAATATGACAACATAACAATTAATTGGGCAGCAGCACAAGAATTTGCAATGCCAAATGATTTAATTGAATTTCTTAAAAATAAAGGCGTAAAGGTAAACCAATACGATACAGTCGAAGAAGTAATGAAAAACTCAGACATTTACTACATGACACGACCACAAAAAGAAAGAATAAAAGACAAAACACCTCAACAAGTAAATGAAATAATGCAAAAATATAGAATAACTTTAGACAAATTAACAGCTAACCCAAACATAAGAATTTTACATCCATTACCTGTTGACAGTTCAACAGCAGAAATAGACACAGATGTTTTTTTCTCTAAAAACCAATACTTCTTTGCACAAGCAGAAAATGGAATTTTCCTAAGAAAAGCACTTTTATATGAAATATTAAACGGCACAGAATCAACAACATTCAATCCAAACATCGAACAAATTGTTGCAAATAACAGAGAATACTTACAATCAAAAGAATACAACAAAGGAGAATTACTACTAGATAGAATAGAACATGGTATTGTAATTGATCACATTCCAGATGGATTAGCACACACAATAGATGAAACATTAGGATTCTCAAAAAGAGGATACAAAATAATGACTTTAGCAAATGCAGAAAGTTCATCACTACAACAAAAAGGAATGCTAAAAATAACAGGTGCAACATTAACAGAAAGAGAATACAAACAAATTGTAGAAATATGTCCAAACGTTACATTTAACATAATCAAAGATTGGAACGTTGCAGAAAAATTCAAATATCATTTATGTCAAAACGACAACTGCGTAACACGAGTAATTAACGAAGATGTTCCACCAAGATTTGAAGAAGATGGACGATGTCATTATTGTGGACGGAAATAATTATTTTTTAATTCCTGAAACTTTAAATTTTATAATTTTTTCAATAAGGCTAAAAGGAATTTGTTTATCTAGAGGAAATTTAATTGCCCCTTTAGAAGTTTCATAAATTTCCAATTCTTTTTTGAAATGTATTATTGCTTCTGGTTCAGGATATATTCCCAAATGACTCTTAAACGCAGCATAAGCAACAAGATTTTTTCCATTTAGTTTAAAACCAGGAACACCATAAACCATTGCTTCATCTGATTTTGGAACTGCCTTTTTAACAATAGTTCTAACCTTCTGCAAAATAGTTTGAACATCTTCTGGAAAAGTAGAAATGTACTCATCAGTATTTTTATAAGCCATATAAGATATATTATATTAACAATATATAGATTTTACTAATAAATAGCCCCGCGCGGATTCGAACCGCGGTCACCGGATTTCCCTAACGTAAACCGTTACCAGAGTCCGATATGATTGGCCACTACACTACGGGGCTGCAAATCGTAACAAAATAAATTATACAATTTAAAAATCTTACTAGTGGTAATAAAAGTTTATATACCAAAAAATAAAATTAATTTAAATGATCCTAACAGACATAATCAATAAGGCACCAACCAATATCAAAGAAAAATACACAGAGATGTGTAGGTGGGACTGTGAAAATTTTAAAAATCTAAGACAACAAAAAATAGCAGCAATAACTAAAAAAGAAAATAAAAATCAAACCAAAAATCTAAAAATTGTTTCAGTTCTTGCAGCAATTCCTGCATTCTATACATTCTTTTTCCAAAATAAAACATATGGAATCGGGTTCCTAACATTAGCTATTTTAATATTCATATACAGCTTAAAAGATAAAACAACAAAAAGTGATTTTGAAGATCTTCAAAGAATTCTAGAAAAAAGTAATTTACGATACGAAGAAGCATACACAATGCAAAACATTGTATTCTTAGAAGAATGCCTAAAAATAAAAAAACTAACTCCAAAAGAAAGAAGTTATTTGAAAGGAAGTCTTGAAGCAGAAAAACAAAGATTAATTAAAATTCAAGAACCACCTACTCAATCTTCCTAAGTCCAACATCAGAATACAATTCTTCTATGTAATCAGGATGACTATACAAAGGAGAAAGACTCAAACCATTTTGCAATCTATAAATAACATCCGCAATGAAAATTGTAGTCGGAATAACATATGCCCGAACACCTAAACGTTTCATCTCTTCATACTTAGAATCATCTAAACGAATGGTATCAGTAAAAATAAACTTATCAATATAACCTGCTTTTTGAGCTGAAGCCAACTTAGAAATTGCATCCCCACTAAAATATGCATGAGTTACTAAGACATCAACTTTTAATGCACCCAATTCTTTAGCAGCACGACAAGCATTAATCATACTGCCACCAGTATCAAACATATCGTCAATCATAATCACATTACGACCTTCAATATCTCCAACAATCTCACACACTTCAGAAACATTATGTGCAGATCTTTTCTTATGAACAAAAGCAACTCTAGAACTACATCCTTCAACATGGAATTTTTCCAACCGTTTAACACCACCAAAGTCAGGAGACATTAAAGTCAGTTTTTCAGTTCCAACAAATTTCCTGATAACATAAGAATAAAGCGAATTAAGTCGAAGTGGTTCAATATCAGTATCACGATAAGCAGCTTCAGTTTGACTAGAATGCATATCTAAAGTTATTACACGTAATTTTGTAGAACCTTTTAATGCATCAACACATGTTGCAAGAACCCTAGTACCAATATGTTCACGTTTATCATTTCGCCTATCTTGACGAGCATAAGGCAAACACGGAAATATTAAGTTAATTTCCTTAACCTCAGCAGACTTCAACGCATCAATAAAAAAGAATGTTTCAATTAATCGAGAATTAACATCAGGTAATACTGGAATAATTAAATAAGCATTCTTTCCTCGAGCGCTCGAATTCAAACAGACATAAGATTCACCACACTTAAAACTACATACAGATCTTGAAAACGGTTCAACTCCTAATAAATTGCACAATTTAGAAGTGTAAACATTCAAATCATCACTTACACCAAAAATTGCGCAAGAACCCTTAGAGAAATCAGAAAAATGTTTTTCAAGCCTTATTTTTACATCTTCAGGCAAGCTCATACGAGCAAACTAAAACTTCAAATATATAAACTTTACTCAACAGCCAAATCGTCTTTCACGATTCTTAAAAGAATCCAATATAGAAACTAAATCTGCTTTAGAAAACTCAGGCCAGAACTTATCAATAAAGAATAACTCAGTATAAGCGCTTTGCCATAGCAAAAAATTAGAGATACGTCTATCTCCACCAGTTCTAATAATTATATCAGGATACGACTTAACATAAAGTAATTCTTTAAAAGATTCTTCAGTGACAGTAGAACCAAGTTTAACTGCTTTATTTACTGCATCAACAATTTCTTCACGTCCACCATAAGCCAATGCAAAATTTAATATCAATCCAGTATGAGAAGAAGTTTTAGACTCCAATGATGAAATAACAGACTTTAAAGAATCATCTAGTAAATCAATACGACCAGCAAATTTAATTTTCACATCATACTTATCTAATTCTTTTAACAAAAGTAATTTAGAAAAATAATTTGTAAATAATTTCATCAAATAACTAACTTCATCAGAATCACGATTAAAATTCTGCATAGAAAAACAATACAAAGTTAATTCATTAACACCAAGTTCCAAACACCATTTTAACAAATTACTAACATTCTCAGCACCTTTCAAGTGACCTTCAAGACTAGAAAGACCATGACATTTTGCATAACGTCTGTTG
This sequence comes from Candidatus Woesearchaeota archaeon, assembly GCA_016938695.1. Classification (GTDB taxonomy): domain Archaea; phylum Nanobdellota; class Nanobdellia; order Woesearchaeales; family JAFGUC01; genus JAFGUC01. The sequence continues at coordinate 33,221 of JAFGUC010000082.1, forward strand.
CCATCAAGTATAATTCCAATATGAACCATTAAAAATAAAAATAAAATTAAGGTTTAAAAACCTTTACTTAATCTCAACAGGATTATTATATCTAAACTCACGTTTAAACAATTTCTGTCTATCTCCCGGTTTATACATTTGTGAAGAAACATCTATTGCAAAGCAATCGTTAACAAATGAATCAACACCTTTAGACGAAACCAGAGGATGCCTTGCAGAGTAAGACGATAAAAAGTTCCAAGTAACAGCTTCAATTCCAAGTGAACCATCTGGGAATGAATCTATCAAAACTCCAACTGGACCTGCACCATCGCCATATTGTCTCTGTTGTTCATAACCACTTAAACCAGCCATACCACCTGCAATCACAGCCATTACATTTTCAGATGCAGCAATATCAAAAATATGATAATGCGCTCCAATCATGAAATCTACCGATGAAGCAAAATGACCCATGTTCCTATTGTACGAAAGTAGATGTGTCGAAGGTCTTGTTGAAGAACCTTTTCCTGCTCCTTTTTCTGAGAACACGTGTTGTGCAAGATAAGTTAAATCATTTACCTTAAACATTGATGAAGGAGTTCTCATAACATTTCCAGTTTGATCAAGTACAAACTCAGGGAAATCTAAAACGACAGAACGACCACTCATCAACTTATTTTCTTTCAACATAGATTTTAATGCAGTAACATATGTCGTTCCAAAATACATCTTATCAGTATTCCATTCATGATTTCCAGGAACAACCATTATTGCTTCAATCTGTTCTAAAGTTAAATAAGGTCTAACAAGATTTACAAAACTCTCTTCCATACTAGATGTTGTTAGTCCTCCAAGTACAGCATTCTCAATTGGCATTCCATGATAATTTCGTCCTTGTATAAAATCACCAACACCAAGAACAACTGTTGCACCACGTTCAAACAAAGCATAATCCATAAAGTTTACAAAATAATCTGGTCGCTCTGTAATTGAATTTAACTGGACATCATTTAATACAAGAATTGTTTTATGCCTATATCCTTCTCCAGATTTATTAACTGAAGAAACCCTATCCCAAATTTTAGGATAGAAAGGTTTTACATACAATCTATCATCAATACTACCCGAAACAATCCAAGAACCAGGAAGATTTAATCTCTTAGTAATTGTTCTTCTTTTGTGAGCAGGATCAGCTAAAACATCTGAAAATTTATTAACAGATTCTCCATCATAAAGTCTTCTATCATCAACCATGTGTGGAGTAAACAATATCAATTTATTTCCCATAATACGTACTGATTGATACGACTGTTGGAAATCTGCTAAAATCTCCTCTTTAACAACAGAATTTAGTGTTCCATTCTGAGATAATTTTGCAACCTCTTCAAGACCAACTGTTGGATTCATATATTGAGTAATATCTGAAAACAAACTATTCTTGAAAAGTTTAACACCTGAAAAATTCTCAGAACCTAAAACAGCAGTTCCATCAAAAACTACTTTCAATCGTGAAGAATCTGTTAAATATTTAGGATTGACTAAACGTCTATCTTCTGAAGACAAAGATTTGCCATCTAAAATCTTAATAAAAACATCAGCAACATCTAGAATTCTCTCAACTGACTCCTCACTATAAAACGAAAAAGGATCTTGACCCGAACGAATCAAATAAGGCATTGCAACCTCCCACAATGCTTTTTTTACAGTATCAAGACTAGAATTATAAAATGCTCGTCTGTTATATGGTGCAAGACCTGAACCCGTTTCTACTCGTCCTGTTTCACTTGACTTTTTAGCATTCATATACAAATTAACTAAGTTTTGCCAGATACGTTTATCTTCATCACTTAATAAATATGTAACTGGTGCTTCAATTGATTCAAAAACAGAATGCAGTTTACGTAATTGTGAGTCAAGTGTTGAATAATCATTATCTCCACGTAATCTCTTATCATTCTCAATAAAGAAATGTGGACCATATATTCCACCACCAACAATTACATTCTTAACAGATGATTTATTAATTACCTCAACCATATCAGTTAAAGATTTTTCATCAAACAAATCATAACCAATACTTAAGTGAGATAAAAATGCAGTAGGTTCAAGCCCTTTTGGTTTTGGTGAAAAAGAACTAACCATTGAAAAAGGAACACGGTCTTTAATTTCATCTTTATATTTCTTCAAGAAATCATTATTCTCTAATGCTGATGAAATTTCACGGTTACTTACAACAACACAATGTCTATTTTGTTCTTCACTCTTACGATTTGAAAACATAACATAATCAGAGTTATATTTTAAGTAGGAACTTAAATTATTCAAGTCACGCATAAAATGCGGAAAGAATGAAACAGCAATTGGACGTGTCTGTCCTTTATCCAAACCAGTTTTATCTACAAATTCAACAAAACTATTTAATCCATCCGGTGAACTTAAATCATAATCTAATAAATGAAGAAAACTCCTATCAAATTTAGAATTAATCAAACCAACAACTTTACTATACAACTTAGTATCTGTCAAATAATGACTCTTATTATTCTGAATCGAATTAACAAAATTATCAACAAAAGTTCTATAATTTTTTTTATCAGATAAAAAAGTACTAACAGCAGATACAGATTGTTTGTAAAACCATTCATCTATTCCATCAGGTATTTCTTGCGACATCTCAAGTAAAGAACCTAAATGTTGCGAAGGATTATATTCAGAAGAACCAAGAAGTTGTTTTAGCAAATCAAACTTATTTTCACCTGATATAATATCTTCAAATTTTGTTTTAAAACCACGTTTAGATATTCCAAATAAATCTGAAACATAACCAGCAATATCTTGAGGATTAAAATGAGCAAGTACAGTTCTATAATACAAATTCATTAAATTATTTGAATTTGAATCAACAGAAACCAAGTGAGTAACAGAATTTCGAGGAGAATGAAGACGTAAATTTGCATACAAACTTAATAAGGTATCAGAACCACCTGCATTTCCAACAATTACTCGACGATGACGAGATGCCAATTTTCCAGACAGAAAATCAATTGATTTAGAAAAATCATCAGTGGACGCAATTTTTAATTTACTATCTCTGTTTAGTGTACCATTCATAAACTGTGTTGTCGGAATTAATACTAAGTCATCTAATGCCATTTACAAATCACCTCGCTGGAAAATGAAGAGACATAAAAAGAACAAGTTACAAAGCTTTTGAAACTTCACACTCCCCACAAAAATAAGAAAAACAATCTAGTATTTAATATTTATTATAATAGAAAATATAGAAAAAACAAAATAGCCCTACCCGGATTCGAACCGAGGTCCCAGGACCCAAAATCCTGAATGATTGACCACTACACTATAGGGCTAAAAAGTAATTCTAAACCTCTAGGAAATTAGTACCCTTTTTAAAATTTACGATTTAAAAACATTTATAAACCTAACATCTCAGAAAAAGCAACGAAATGTATCGAAAAACAGGCGACCCAGTTCTTGATGAAAAAATAAAAAAAAGTCTGACTTATTCGATATTAGATGGCGCGTTCTTTGCTCTTATGATGGGTATTGGAGAATATTACGTTGGAGCATATATCATATTTTTAGGTGCAACAAGTCTACAAATTGGACTTTTTGGAACATTACCACAATTTCTGGGCGCAGTCATTCAAATGTATGCTCCTAGACTTATGCAAATAATAGGATCCAGAAAATCTGCAGTTCTTTTACCAAGCATTCTTAGAACATTATTTTGGATTCCAGTAATTCTTGCATGGAAATTCATGGACTACAGCATAACAACAATAATTGTTTGTACAACCTTTTACTTTGGAATGAATTTCATTGGCGCAGCACCATGGACAAGTTGGATGGGAGATTTAGTTGATGAACAAAAGCGACCTGTTTACTTTGGTGCAAGAAACAAAATTGCATATACACTAACATTAATTGGAACAATTGCAGGAGGAATAATCCTTGAAAAATTAAACAACATAACAGGCTTTGTAATAGTATTTACAATCGCTGCAGTTGCATCATTTTTTTCAATTATCTTCCTATCACTAAAAAAAGACATACCTTATATTGAAAACACTGAAGAGAAAATAAATCTCAAAAGTTTTACCAAAAGAATAAACTCCACCAGATTTGGAAAATTTACAATATTCAATTCACTTTTCTATCTTGCAGTATTTGTATCAGCACCATTTTTTACAGCTTATGAAATAAATGATCTAGGACTAAACTATTTCCAAGTAATGGTCGCTCTAGCAGTGACAATGGTTGGAAAAATAATATTCTCCAAAGCATGGGGATTAATAACTGAAAAATACGGCGACGTAAAAGTCTTATCATTAGCAACAGTTCTAATCGCAATAACTCCTTTATATTGGGCATTCTTTGTTAAAGGTGTAATTGGAGTATACATTGCAAACTTACTAGCAGGAATTGCTTGGTCAGGATACGAACTTTTATCATTCAATTTTATATACGACTCAGTTGGACCAAACCAAAGAGCAAGATGTACCAGTTACATGACATTCTACAAAGGAGTTGCAATTCTAGTTGGTGGTTTAATTGGAACAATAATTCTAGCAATTAATCCTAAACTTACTATTACCGTTTTCATAATATCAGGATTATTAAGAATAGCTTCACTACTATTTTTTGTAAAAGAAATCAAAGAACTAAAACAAGTCGAACCAATTGCAACTCATAAGATGTTATTCAGGTTAATTAGTACAGTTCCACAAGAAGGTTTAAATGACATATTAATTGGAATGAAATCAACTAAAAACAAAATTCAATTAATAACAGACCCTATGTTTAAGAAGAAAAAAATATCAAATCCTAAAGACATTTAACATATCTTCTTCCATAAAATGCATATTACCTGGAACAATTAAAGAATGCAAAGGTTTTCCAAAATCATAATCCAATAATTCTGAAGCTTTTCCTGAAACAATTAATGATTCAGAAGAACCCAAACGAGCAACTCCAACACAAATAGTGTCAGGCGTAAAAATATTTTCACCACGTTCTTTTTCAATGTCAAGTAGATAAGAAATACCTTCATTAACCGTCATAAAACGACCTTGGTCTGCCTTGATATCAAGTAAACAAAGTGTATGAAATCCAACAGACTTATTCAATTTCAAGACATCATAACATGTTTGAGGCTTAAAACTGGGTTCAGGAAAAGTTATTGAAGTTGTCTTTCCAAATTTATACAATTCTAGTCCAGTCTCGCCAATAGCATTCAATATAGAAACATTATGAATCACACGAACCTTAACACCCATTTCATGAGCTCGTAAAAATAAATCTGAGTGAGTTGTTGCACCAAAAGGATCTCCAACAACTAACAAAGCAATATCAGTTGACAAAGCAGGTTCCAAAATCAAAGAAGCATTCTTCTCAACCATATCTCGGTCAGCTTCAATAACAGAACAACCATAAAATTCTTCAAGCTTAGATTTATCAACAAGTAACTTAGATGTATATGCTTCTAAAAATACCTTAGAACACGATTTCACAATCTCAAGTCCACGTACCGAAATATCCTTTTCATCAGATAAACCTAAACCAACTAAATATAACATAAGAAAAAAATAAATCTAAAAGATTATAAAACTAACGGTAAAATTGTAAAGTCCTAGAAGCTAAATCAGGGTCATACTTTTCTGGATTTTCAACTACCATTGTTCGCACAATCTTTCTGAAAATATGTTCATAATGTTTCAAAGCTTTTTGTTGAACCTCAAGTAGCTCTTGTCTAGAATCCTCAGATGAAAAAACACCAAGATGTTTCTCTTGAGATTTAACAAACTCATCACGACTTGAAATGTAAAGCTCAATCGCATTGACAAGTAAATCATCAACTGTCAAAATTGGAGCTCCAGCAGAAGGATTTGTTGGAAAATTCTCAAGAACATAATCTTTTGAAAAAGCTTCATAAAAATTCCAGTTTGAATTCAATACTCTAGATGCACAATCTTGACGGCTTGGACATCCAAAAACGCAATAAGCCTGTCGCAACAACGGACTAAAAACAGAAAGAAAATCATCAAAACTTAATTTGTGTTTCTCTAAATACCCATCAACTTCATCGTTTTCATAAAAGATATCTTCATCTTTTAAAACTCCAAGTTGTTTCTTGCAAAAGGTTGAATTATCACACACCTTTCGTTCTAAATTTTCAGATTCACCTAAATCTTGGCCATCGAAAAAAACATGTTGACCCACAAAACTCATCTCCTTAAAATTTACTACTTAGAAAGAACAATAGTTTATAAATATTTATCTCCTCAAGAACATATAACAAAAAAAGGTTAAGACCCTCACGGGGCCTTATTGGCCTTCACTTGATCGTTGGGGGTGATAAAGTGAAGGCAAGAAAACACACCTACACAATAGACCAATTCAGGTGAGTGTGATAATGATTATGATGCCTTAAAAAATAATTAAAAAAAAGTTAGGATTTACCTAACGATTTCAATTCCTAGTTCATCAGATAATTGTTGAACTTCAGCTGCTCTGCTTTGAGCTTGCTCTTTCTTACCTAAGATCCAAGGGGACTTTACACCTGTCATAATTGTCATAACAGTTAATTTTCCCTTCATATCTTCGCTAATTCTAGCTCCCCAGATGCAGTTTGCTTCATCATCCATTGATTCAGTAACAAGTTCTCCAACTCTATTTACTTCCTCAAGTGTCAAATCAGGACCACCGTGGATGTGAATTAATGCACCAGTTGCGCCTTCATAGTTTATATCCAATAATGGATTTGAAAGAGCTCCTTTAACAGCTTCTTCAACTTTGTTGTTAGTATCACTTGCACCAACACCAATTGCTGCTACACCGCCATTTGTCATGATTGCTTTAACATCAGCATAATCAAGGTTAACTAATGATGGAACTGCGATAGTTTCAACAATACCTTTAATCATAGTTGATATCAATTCATTTGCAACAGCGAATGCTTGCTGAATTGGTAAGTTTCCTGCAATTTGAACTAATCTATTGTTATCAATAACAATTACAGTATCTGAAACTTCTCTAAGTTTTTGAAGACCATATTCTGCTTTGTCAACTCTAGCTCTTTCAATTCTAAATGGCATAGTAACTGTACCAATTACAATTGCTCCAGAATCTTTAGCTGTTTTAGCAACAACTGCAGCAGAACCTGTTCCAGTTCCTCCACCCATACCAGCACAAACAAAAACCATGTCTGAACCAGCAACAGCTTCCTTGATTTCAGTTATGTTTTCCTTAGCTGCTTCTTCACCAACTTTAGGATAACCACCTGCACCAAGTCCTTTAGTAAGGTCCTTTCCAATCAGAAACTTTTTGTCAGCTTCGATAACTTCTAAATGTTGAACATCAGTATTGCAAGCAATAATTTCTGCTCCTTTTATTCCCTTCTTATAGAGCCAATTAACCATGTTGTTTCCAGCACCGCCGCAACCAACAACTTTAATGTTTGCTTGACCCACTTGGCAAGATTTAATTGCCGAATCTCCTGCATTTTGCAATGCGCTTTGCACGATAAAATCCATTTTACCTAACACCCCTTGTTTTCAAGTTTAATTATCATATACGAAAGTGAACGACAAAGACACCTTCATACAATGAACGTAATATGTGAAACAAAGTTACCATTGTAACTCTGCAAATTGAGTGGCAATATCACTACAAGATAGCAAACTAACAACCCTGATAGCTAACGCTAAAGCGAAAACTTTAAATAATACATAACTCTATCTATTTTTTAGAAATCGCCAAATTTCGCCAAACTTTTTAATTAAGTACGCCAGTCGGTTTAATTCGCCAAAATTAAACTCGAAAGTGAATAATTCTTAATTGCCAAAAACCAAATCAGTATACTTTTAACTATAGCGATTTGATATATAAATATTTCTATTCTGGACTTTATATTTCACAACACACATAATGGATTAAATATAAAGAAACATATACTTTACCTTTCAAAAAGTACCGTCCGATTCTCATGATAAAGTCCCATTTGAGTCATCTTCTCAAATTGATCTTCTGATAAAGTTAAGTAAGAAATATCAAACTTATATTTAGTTTTCAAATCATCTATTATTTGCCTTAATATCTGTTGATCAAAATAAGAACCCAATAATATAACATTAGCTTGAGTCTTAGTTTTCTTACCGTGCAATATTACAGACGATATCTCACGTATTTCTGAAATTTTGTCAATAAATATTTGCAATGGATTAATTTCAGTTTTAATAACTCTAGATAAAAATTCGGAATGTTTATTTTTCTTAAGTAAATATATCTTGAATTTTGCAACAGAAACAGACTCAACTAAATCTAGTTTTTCAAGCCGAAAAAGAATTCTATGTGTTGTTGCAGGACTCACTTTTGATGCCCTAGATAACTCCCTCAAATAGAACTCATGGTCGGGATTACCCAAGAATTGACTTAGTATTGAGACCACTTTTTTGTCAAATAATTCTCCTAAAAACTCACTTTCATTAAGGGCTTCAACAAACATATAATTGGTAAAACAAAATGATATTTAAACATTATCATTTATGAAACACTGTTCCAATAATGAAACAATAACAAAAACACAAAATAATCAAGAAAAAATAAATAGAAAAAGAAGTAAAATAAAATTAAGAAAGCTTCATGATTGCTTCAGCCAAGTCGCCATTAGTCTCTTCAATAGCAGCTCGAGCCTCTTCAGAAGAACAGCCAGTTTGATCAACAACTGTTTTAATATCTTCATCACTTATCTCAACAGTTGAATCCAAAGATTCTTCACTATATTCACCAGCAACCTGAAAAGTTACATTACCCATCATTTCAACCTTTGAAACTTCAGGACTATCAAAAATCAATTGCCGATCTTTTAACTTAATTATAACTTGAACCGCTTCATAGTCATCTTGTTTCATACCCATTCGCTTCATAGCTTGTTTCATCATTCTTGGATCAATATTACCCATACCTGGAATCATTTAAAATCACCCAGTAAGATAGAAAAATAAGGATTATTTAAAACTTACTTACAAGAACAAGATTGCAACGCATTTGGATTAAAAGAAAGCAAATAATCTTGAATAAGTCCAAACTTATCTTTTAAATCATTAAAACTTTCAACAGCTTCTTTCAAATATGATGAATTAAAACCCTTGTAAACCGTTAATGCTACAACATCAAAATAATCAGCCATTAAACGAATCTTAGCAACATCAAGTGCAACTTCCTCAGGAGTCAAATCAGAATTAGAATTCACTTCAACTTTTAATTTGTTAATCTTTTTTCTCAAATTAAAAAAATTTTGAGTCTTAGGCATATTTAATTGATAAGTATTCATAAAGGAATACATTCGTAGAAACTTTCTAGTTACAATATCTTCCATAGCCATAACATTCAAATTCAAGCCATTATAAGACACATGTTGTGTATTTTGAGATTCACGATCACACACAGACGTCATAAAATCAAGACTAGAAGTCTTCTTATTAGGGTATTGTAATAATACAGTTGATTGCGAATCTTCAATAATCAAGTCATAAGTATTTCTTCTTTTCTTTGAAGACCAGCTATAACCCTTTTCTACAAGTTTCTCAAGCCCAGCCCCAAATTCTCCCTTAAACTCTCCAAAAGATAATTTAGGAATTCCATTAGTATCAACATCAGAACTAAATCTTCTAAGAAACTCAGGCAAATACAATTGAGTAGACATTCCACCGCCAAAATAAAATTTATCTACAACTACATCAGAGAATGCAGAATAAACATCTTGCACAATATAATCATCAACAGTATGAAGAGTTTTCTTAATCATAGCATCAATATTATCAGATTTATTTAAATATTTTACTAAAATAACCACTTTTTAGTGGTGATTTAATGCAAATTCCATTGCCACAAACTCTTCAGAACCATAAATATCAAGATATCGTTTTGGAATTCCAGAACAAGAAGACTTCATTTTGCAATTTAAACAAACATCAATAAATGTCCTTTCAGCCAAATCAACTGCAACACAACCATATAACTTCTGCAAAACATCATCATCACAATCCCTAAAAACACAAAAGGGAATAAATCCAGCACCAGATGTCAATCTGATATCAAGCTTAGATTCCAACATGACCCTAGCCAAATCAGAATACTTTACAACATAATCTTCTGGATTATTAATGTAAGAATTAGGCCTTGCGTGCGAAACAACAAAACCAGAACAATACTTACTCAAACCAGAAACAACCGAAGTAATCGAATTTAAATTTTGTTTTACAACAGTAATTATTACACTATAAATCTTGATTTTACGTAAAATAATATTATCAAATGCTTTCTTAATCAGATCAAAAGAACCGTTAACACCAGTTACAGTTTCATATACTGCTTTATTTAGTGATGGCAAAGAAATAATAAGGTCTGACAAACCAGCATCAATTAAAGAATCAAAGTAAGATAAATCAGACAACTTAATTGCATTAGTTTCAAGCCTAACCGTAAATCCTAAAGATTTTGCAAATTTAATGTAAGAAATTAAATCAGGGCTACAGGTTGGTTCACCACCACCACTAAAACAAACAACATCATAATCCGAAGAATCTAGAACTTTCTTAAAATCAGTTAAATCTAGCTTTCTAGAAACAAAGGAAGCAGAATTTCGCTTACAATAGACACAATCAAGATTACAAGCTTGTTCGAGATTAAAAAGAATCATTGTAGAATAAATCTACAATCCAAACCAGGAAGCACCATATGAGTGCAAAATTACTTCAAACAAAATAACAATAAGTATGAAAAAAATGACCTGTCCTGGCTTAATCACTATTGAGCTTTTGTATTCATCAAAATACCTAACAATTCCGCCGGAACCACTAGGCATGGAAATATTATCTTTTGTCATATAACACCACAAAAATAAAGGTATTTAAAAAATTTTCTAAACGTCAACCGAAAACTTACCAACAGAGTTCCAAACATCACGCTCCAATTCGGTAAAAAAGTCTAATTTTTCAGGTTTTAGAGATCTAAGCAATTTTTTTTCATTCAAACCGATAAAAGTTCCATACATTTTTCACATCACCTCGATAAATATATTTCATGAAAATATATTTATAAGGCCTGCGAGCTAAAGTCCAGTGAGAACTCTATTCGGTAAAAATCAGAAATCAGTCAGCTTCTTATAATTGTTATAATGAATTATAGAAGTATTACCCTGAGAACCACCAGATAACCGTTCAATTGTTATGTATTTACCTGCTTCTAACTTCTTGATTCGTCTATGAAAAGTCTTGTATACTGAATCGCCACCTTTTGATTCATATATTTTAAACAAGTCACCAATCTTTTGACCGGTATTTTCCTTGATTATATCTAAAATCAAAGAAGTGTCATCAGTCAAATCCTCCGAACCCTTGATTGTAAACTCATCTAACTTTCCAAAAGCCTTCTCAACATCACAAACATCAACTTTTCTAGAAGATCTATCTTCCGCAATAGACCCAGACTCACGCAAAAGATACAATCCAGTCCTAACATCCTGAATCTCAGACGCTTTCTGTGAAAGCAATTCAAAAGCATCAGACGAAAATGCGCCTTCATAGAAAGCATATTCAACCCTATCTTTTAATATCCCAAGCATTTCAGCAGAATTATATGGCTTGAACTCTAAAATATCAGGAACCAATCTTGAACGAATTCGCAAATCAATTCCACTAATCCATTCCTTATGGTTTGTAATTAAGAATACACTTTTTCTATAAATCTCTTCCAATATTGAATAAAGGAAATCATAATCCTCAATTTTATCAATCTCATCAAAAACAAAAACCGCAGAAATCTTATTAACACGGTCCTTAATTATCTTAAACAATTCTTCAGTACTCTTGTTTTGAACAAACTTATAACCAAGCAGATCACAAAGTTCAACAATAACCTTATATGAAGAATTTTTCTGCCAACAATTAACATACAAAGGAACAATATCTTCAGTCTCTTCTTCTAACTCATCTAAAACACGCTTACAAGCCAAAGTTTTACCAATTCCAGGCTTTCCATGGATTATTAGATTTCGACCATTTCTATTAGCAAACAAAGGCTTAACACACATCGCCATCTGCTCTTGTTGGCTTTCCCTATAAGGAATTCTCTTTGGAATATAATCGTAATCAAGTGCTACTGGATTCTTGAATAAAGTCTCGTCTGATGATAGAATATCTTTGAATAGTCCCATATAAGAACAAAGAATTAAGATATTTTAATAGTTTATGGTTTTACTTCAAAAACAAAAGTAATTTAAATAAAACACTCCTAATAAGTAACAACAATGGAAGAAAAAAGCCTAGATTTAACAGTATTAAAATCATTTGGAGAAAAAGGACTACATTACAGACTTTCTGATAACAGAGATGATTTTGACACATCAGATATTTACCCTATTTTACCACTAACATTCTCAATAGAAGAACTAAAACAAATAGATAGAAAAGCTAAAGAACAAGGAATCAAAACAAAAGAAGAGTTTACAGAAATAATAAGACAGCATTACATTCAAAACCTTCACAGAAATTTTGTAGGACTAACACAAACCTTTGAAAAACTAGAAGAAATACTATTCAAAACAGATGCAGCTCCGAGAGCTAAAACCAATAAATCTACAGAAGATTATTCATTTACAGTAAATTATCAAAAAAATCCAGAAATAAGATTTATTGAAGCAAGAGTAAAAAGTGTTGATGAATTCATTAAAAAATATGAACTAGAAACATACAGAGCTGACCAAAAAGCAATAAAAGACACAAACGGAATTAGAATAATCACTAATGAAAAAAGTTTAAGTAACAAAGGTCAAAATTTATGCTATCAATTAATGGGAGAAATTGCAACATCATTTAGTCCATTAACAAAAAATGGAAAACTTTACATAAAAGATTTTTTCAAAGAACCAGAAGTTAGAGAATGCAACGGACTAAGAGATTACTATAGAGGAATACATGCATACATTTATGAAAAAGGACTTTTCTACGAGATACAAATAAGGCCTAAAGATATTCATTACAAATCAATAGATCCAAAAAGTCCATTATTTCACGAAAGCTTCAAAGAAGAAAAACACAGGAACTTCAAATGATTAATACAGTACTAGAAAATCAAATTAAAGAATTTACTAAAGAAGCCTCGCGGTCACAAAGATCAGTTTCAACTATAGAACCTGCTTTAATAAAATTATTTAACTTTCCAGAAATAATTCCTGCATATGAACACATGCTAAATTTTTACTTTGGAGATATAAGAAAAGACGGAACAACCCCATCATCATTTCATCCGTTAGAATGTGCATTTCTTCTAAATAAATACAAATGTGAACCTGAAACAATTGCAGCTGGACTATTGCACGATATCGCTGAAGATCCATTCAAAGATAAATTCAAAGTTACATTAAACTCAATTATAACTAAAATAATTAATGAAGAAGAAATTGAGTCTGAAAAATCAAAACTAATTTTACTATCAAATCCAAAAGAAAACGAAGAACTTTATCACATAAGACATAATTTATTCGAATCACAAAGTTTTGCAAATGATGTTACAAATATTGTTGAACTCGTTTCAGATCTATTCCACTTAACAAAAGAACCATACACAAATTATATTGATGATATTTTCAGAAAAGATAAAGTTACAGAAACAAGATACAGAACATACATACAATATCTAATCAAGAACTGTGCAGAACAACAAGACAACAGAAGTCTCAAAGTAAAACTTGCAGATAGAGGCAATAACACAAAATCATTATACAATGTTAATGCCACAACAATAAAAAACACACTACTAAAAAACAACATATTTCTTGAAGAATTCGAAAAAGAAAACAATCTACCAATTGATGATTGTACATTCAATTTATTTAGATACTTAGAACATCAAATCAGAGAAACAATAAAAAAACCACAAGTAGAAAACTTATCTCCTAATCAAAGAAAAGAATTTAATCAATATGCAAAAGAATCAATTAGAATTATTGAATCAATAAAAAGAAATTATAAACTTAAATAATTGCTCCCAGACGTCTTTCTTTTGGAACATTATTAATTAAGACATTATTCTTGACAAATGAAGAACCAAGAAAATCAGTTCCAGATTTAACTATAACCTGAGAATCTTTAAAATCAACAGAAATATCTTCACCAGACATATAACGTTTAGCAACGTCCAAATCCAAATCAAGTACATTCTTTGAACATTTCAAACCTATAAAATTTGAACCTTCAATACTTAACTTAACCTCATTTTCAGATATTTCACAGAAAAATAAACCCAAAGAATCAATACGAACATTATCTAAAGGAATTTCTGAAACACTCAATTTCAACAAAAAAATTCTATCTACTTCATCTTTTCGTCTAGATAAAACATCATAATCATCAAATATAGAAAAATCAGAAAGACCATAAGAAGTCTCCAAAGTAGAGTAGAACTTCCTACGTTCCTTAGAATTTAGAAAAAATAATTCAGTTGGCATTTCTAATGACAACCAGGACAACTTGAACAATCATGTCCTTCTGGAACATCTTCAATTGAAACAACTTTCAACTTGAAATTTAGATTTTGTCCAGCTAAAGGATGATTCAAATCAAGTTTAACAATAGAATCTGTTACTTGCACAACTTTTGCAGGTACTACTTGTCCTGTTGGAGCACGTAAAGCCAAAGTCATTCCTTCTTTAACCTCTAAATCTTGTGGAACAGCGTCACGAGGAACTTCTTGCATCAACTTATCGTCATAATCACCATAAGCATCTTTTGAATCGATATGAATATCTTTTTCTTCGCCAACTTTCATCCCAACAACAGCTTTTTCAAAACCAGGAATAACATGACCTAAACCAACTACAAACTTTAAAGGCTCTCTTCCTTCAGAGGAATCAAAAACTGAACCATCATCTAAAGTTCCTGTATAATCAACAGACACTTGTTTGTTATCTTCTACTACTTCATTTGCCATAATAAAAACCTCCTAAAATCAAAAGAAACAAGAACCATTTATATAAAATGCGTTTTTTAAGATAAAAAATTTAAAAAAATTAATAGGGAAACTAATTGTTTCCTTCTAATTCCTTAAGGAACTCTTCATCATCCATAGCTTCTTTTTTTGCTTGTTTAACAATAAAAACAATAACTAGGATAATAATTAAAACAGCAAGTCCCATAAGTGAATATTGCAAAACAGTTGTCCAAACAGATGTTTTTACAATTTTAAAATCGTTTTTAACAACAACTGGTGCTTGTTCTACTTCATATTTTGCAACAAACTCAGTAGTTTTTTGTGATTCTATTTGAGTTAAAGTTGAACAACTATCGGAAGTCACAACACGAACAACACTACTAGTTGAAGATTTATCATCTTCATCATTATAATATGTGTCGATAAGCATGTTGTAAACACCCTCTTCTGCACATTGTGGAATCTTCAAAAATAATGGTTCTAATAATCCAGTATCACCATCATCTAATTCATCCATAATTCCTGTCACAGAAACACCTAATTCTGGAATTGAAACAACAACCTTAATGTCTTTTTCACTTCGTTTACCAAAATTTTCTAACATTGGTTGAACAAGCAAAGCTTGACCACTTATTATTTCAGTTTCAGGTGAAAGAAGAACATCAGTTACTTCAACTAATCGGTGTTCTGATTCAACCATTAAATAATAATCTGCATAAACACCAGGGTTGATTTGATCTTCAACTCGGATTCTTAATCTATATGATTCATCTGATTGCATTCTTTTTGGTAAGTAGATTTCTAGATTTTTCTTGTATCTAATACCAGCAGTCATATCGAAAACAGGTGTAACATCTCTAACACTGTCAGAGTCGTGTTCCATACCACTAATTACAGCTTCAATTTGAACATTTTTAGCAACAGTTGCTGATTCAACTTGAACCTCAATTTTGATTAAATCGTCTTTTACAAAGCTTCTAACTTGGTTATTTCCTACGGAAAGTACTTCGTCGTCATTAAGCTCTACTCTTTCAATAGAATAAGCGCTAACTAAACTTGTAAAAACAACCATCATCAAAGCAAACATAATAAAGAGCTTCTTCATTTTTTAACCCCCAAAAACAGTTTTGTGACCACTGTAAAATAACACCTATTTATAAAGTTTTTTCTTTAGAACCACTTAATAATAGTAAACAAAGTTTTTCTTTAAAAACAAAATTATCATACATAAAATACGATTTAATATAAACTATCAAAATAAAAAATAGAAAAAGCAAGATATAAATGGCGAAAATAATACACAAAACTCCAAACTATGAATTTATAGAAAATGGTGGAGAAGATATTCTAATAACCAATCTAAAGGGATCTTTTGCATATTTGCCACTTAATGAAAACTTATCAAAATATCACGGAATATTCTATTATGACAACGATACAAAAGATATGATTAAAGTAATTAATAACTTCAAAAAACAACATAGCGAGATAACTGTTGAAAATCTAAGAGCAAACAGAAACAACGAACAAATATTCTTTTTCAACAATACAATAATATACAAATCAATTGGTGAAGTAATCTTAAATCTCGATACACGGTTCATATATGATTTTAATAACTGGAACAGGATATATGAATTTGAAGAAATCAATAAAGATACAATGCTAATAAAATATTCTCGAGATGATTTCAAATTCCATATTGCGCTAAATTCTAATAATCTAGCAATAGAAAAAATAGGTAACTGGGTTCGTGAATATTATTCAAAAGATGAAGAAAGAAACTCACCACCATACGAATTCTACACATTTGATGCATTAAAATTAAATCTTACAGATGACTTAGTATTAGGATTTGGAAAAACAAGAGAAAATGCTATACAAGAATTAGAAAACACTCTCGAAAACAAAGAAAGTCTAATTAAAGCAAAGATGAACTTCTTGCAAACAATAAAAAATCCAATAAAAGATTCACGAATAAGTCATGCATTAAATCTTGCAACAAGATCACTAAATTCGTTGATAATCGAGCAAGAAAATTTCAGTGGCATATTTGCAGGTTTACCATGGTTTTTCCAATTCTGGACTAGAGATGAAGCAATTTCAACTGGAGCACTAATAGCAACAAAAAGATACTCACTAACAAAAAAAATCTTGATAAGAGAAATATCAAATATTCTTAATGACGGAAGAAATCCAAATAGATTTCCAGAATCAAAACTTGGAAGTGCTGATGGAATCGGACTAAGTTTCTTAAGATTATTTCAATTAATAAAAACACTAGAAAAAAACAAAGAATTATTTAAGTATTTTACAAATGAAGAATTAGAACAAATCTATAAAAAACTTCAAGATTCAATTACAAAACAAAAAACAAATCTTCTAAAAAATAATCTGATATACAATGGTCCAAAAGAAACATGGATGGACACAGATGAAACAATTACAGGAGAAAGAGACACAAGAGAAGGTTTTTGCATAGAAATACAAGCATTATTTTTATCAATGCTAGAATTCAGAGAGAACTTAGAAAAAATTCTTCAAAAACAAATTGGAACTGAAAGTTCAGACTTCAAAAAAGAAATTCGAAAAAGATTCACAATTAATGGCGTAATTGCAGACAGAATAAAAACTGATAACACACCAGACGAAACACCAAGACCAAATATATTCTTGGCATACAACTATAACAAAACCATGTTCACAAAAAAAACATGGGAAAATACAATGGACACAATTCTTCCAAAACTTTGGCTCAATTGGGGAGGACTTAGTTCAATTAGTAAAGATTCTAAAAAGTATTGCAACACATATACTGGACAAAATAATTTCAGTTATCACAGAGGAGATTCGTGGTTTTTCATTAATAATTTTGCAGCAATTGCAATGTACAATCTAAACAAGAAAAAATATTTTGACAAAGTCAAACAAATTATTGAAGCATCAAGTAAAGATATAATTTCTAACGGAACTGTCGGGCACGCATCAGAACTTAGTGATGCAAACGTATTAACAAGCAGGGCAAGTCCAATTCAAAGTTGGAGTGCTTCAACATTTATAGAATTAGGGTTTACTGTCCTACTTGACCTTTAGGACCATTTGATTTCTTCTTAGATTTCTCATCACGTTCTTTAGCAAGTTTATCAGCTTCTTTAATTCCTTCAGCAATTTGTTTCTGTGAAAATCCTTCTTGCTCAAGTTCTTTTCTAATAACAGTGTCAGACTTACTTAAAGATCTCATGATATCAACCATATCAGCAACGTGATAATCAACATCACCATCTTCTTGAGATTGTGTTTGTTGAGCAGAACCACCTGCAGTTTGTGCAGTCGTAGGCTTTTCTTCTTCTAAAGATAATTTAAATTGTGCAGGCAAAATTTTATTTAATGCCCCTACAAAAATAGCCTCAAATTTCTTTGCACCGGGTTGGAATTTAACAGGTAGTGATTTAATTATACTTTTCCTAAAAACTAAAAAGAAATTCATGAAAAGCAATAATCCAACAATTAATGCAATAAACAAATAAACAAAAATCATGAAATTAAAAGACTTTGGTACAACAGCTAAAACATCTGCAGTAAATGTTATTCTTTTTTCAACACCATCTTTAGATTGAACGATTATAACATTTGTTGAACTGACATTAACATCAGTTGCAGCCAAATTCATAACGGTAACAGTCATTGTCTGACCAGGTTCTAAAGTAAAAGCATCATTATCAAATTCAAAGAATACCTCATCATTTTTGAAAGAAACTTCAATCTTCAAAGGTTCATCTATTTTATTAGTAACATTAAAACTTGGACTGTAACCAGGAACATCAATTGCTATTAAGCTTTCAGAAACATCAAATGGTTGAGTCTTATATTGCTTGATTGTAATCGATATAGTATTGTAAATCTTTTTATTATTTACAACACAAGCAACTTCACCGACATAAGATTTTTCTTCAGGGATTGCTTGATCTAAAACATATTTTACTGTAGCTTTTGGATTTGCAGCAGTCAAAGTAAAATGAGCATCACCACTAATCTCAGGGTCAAACCAAGACAAATCACATTCATATGTCGCATCATCAATTTCAGCAGTTAACTCAAGTGCGCCTTTTGGACCAAACAAAACAGTATTATTTTCATAAGTAAATCTAAGGATTGGTTTTTTTCCAACAAGAACAGGAATTTCATTTAACGTATGTGAACCGTCTTTAATCAACAAAGTTCCATAATAATCTCCAACTTTAATTCCATCTTTTGCTTTTAATGTCAAAACCTTATAGGTATCAGAAGAAATCGTTTCAACGTCAGTCATCTCAAGATAATTACCTAAATTTTCAGTAAAAGAAAATGTAAGAGAATTCATTTTATACGGAGTCGGATTATACAATTCAACATTAACTGGAGAATCACTAATCTCAATTATTCTTGGATTAACTTCCAAATAATGTTTAGAAAAAGTACTAAGTGCTACATGTGCTAAAGAACTTTTCATAACAGTATCCCAATCTCCATATGGAACAGCAGAATAAATCCATTTTTTCGCATCGTAAAGTGGTTCATCATTATCATCAAAACCTGCTTCTTGTAATGCTAAAATTGCATAAACACTTACTTCTAATTTATCTTCAAATGTATCGTCGTCATTACCCCAACTTCCATCATTGTTTTGGTTAAACAAAAGCCAATCAACAACATCAGTATCAGAAGGATTATTATGAAGATATAAAGCAGTGTTTAAAACATTCTCAGACATTGTTCCGTTAGCAGTATAAAGATATGCACCATATGACGTCTCTAATAAGTTATCAGTCAACCAAGTATTTGCAACAGATTTTTTATCAGAAGGAATATCCGACATCAATGCAAATCCAGTTGTTTCGTAATCACAAAGATTCCATTTATAGTCATCATCCCAACATTTGTTTGGAATTTGATAAGATAAATTATCTAGACTACCATTGTAACGTAAAATATTGTCATGATCATAAAGCCAAACACTAATATTTCTTGTACATAAAACATCATAAAATTCACCTTGGACAGGTGTAAATATTTTCTCGACATAATGGTTAGTATCATTAAGAGTTATAGCATTAATTATTGTTTCATTTTTTCCGTCATAAGAATTATTGTAAATACATTGTGTAAAGTTGTCTGTTGCATTCAAAATAAATTTCCATTTCCCATCAGTTGGAATAATATTTTGTTTATCAATTAACCACAATCGTGAGTTATGCATAATTCGGTAAGTATCATCATATTCAGAAAGCCACAATAATGCATGAATTTTGGCAGTGGTATCAATTGTACACTCATCCTTTTCCCAACATTTATCGTCCTCGCCTCGATTTTCTTTAAGCCAACGCATTCCAAAGTCAATCTCTCTAGAAAAACTTTCTTCATAACGCGATAATGCAAAAATAGCATAAGCAGTACTCAGAGGATGTTCATTCCAAGAACCTTCCTCTAATTGCGAATCAACAATCATTGATGGAATTGGATTATAGTAAACAATTCTAATTATTTTAGAAAGCGTTACAATCTCATCGTTCTTTATGAATTTTGCAGCCAATTCTAATTCTTGACATGTTGCATTAACCTGTCTAAATTGAGTAAGAAAAGTATTTTGAGAAACACGGTAAGTTGTTAGATTAGTATTAATCTCAAAACGATTTTCAGAATCTTCAAGACATTTAGTATAAAACGTAACATCCTCAACATCAGTTACATCAACACCATAAACAATATCTTCGCCTAAAAGATAATATTGTGAATCTTCAAAATCTGGGCTTCGCAAAGTAAAAATCTTATCTTCTTCGGCAAAAACAGGTAAAGAAAAAACCAGAATGAATAGTAATAACACTACAAATACAAACCGCCCATTAATCTTATAATTACTCATTAAATTTCCCGTTCCCGCAATTATATATAAAGCAACGAAAAGTCCTTTAAAAAAATTATTTGTAACTTAAAAGGGGTTAAAAGACAAAAGTTTATAAAAAGAGGATGCAAAAACCTAGTTTGGGGATGAATTTTGAGAGGAGAAACAATAGTCTACAGTTCAATGGCAGTAATTCTAATTACTAGTATGTTCATGAATCTAATGGACATCGCACAAAATACTGCAGATAGAACTCTCGTCTTTGCAACCGACATGAACCTTGCAATTGAATGCGCAACAAGAGGCATTTCTGTTTTCGAATGTTCACCAAATTTAGATCCAGAACCATTCAAAGAACAACTTAAACAAACGCAAGAATATCTCCAAAAAACTACGAATTTAGAAAAAATCAACCTAACACAGATGTATAACAACTCAAAAGAGTTCGAAACTAACCAATATTAAGCAAATTAAAATAGAAAAGTTTTTATTTCTAAGATTTATAAATAAACGTTATATGGTTGAGAATCTAAAAAAGGGGTATGATGAATTCTTAATTTCTGAGATAACTAAATACATTATTCAAGAATTAAAATCAGGCAATAATTTAAACGATGTCAAAAATGCTTTGCTAAATGCAGGACATGATAAAACTGCAATTGAACTTGCAGTAAAAGAATTAGAAAAACACGGATTCAAAAAATTCAGCACTAAAAAAATCAATAATGATGCTGAAAAAGAATTAATAGAAGCTCTTGAAATATTTGTTGAAGATCAAATAAAACACGGAACAAGCATTGCAAGAATCAAAAAAGTTCTAAAAGATTATGGCCATGCTGAACACTTAATTGAAAAAGCAATTTCAAATTATAAACAAAAACCAAAATCACAATTTCCAAAAAGAACTCTTAAACTTCCAACAACTGAAACGCTTCTAAAAGAACATGTTCTATTAACAAGCATAGTAAGTCTGTTAATTATTATTGTTGTTGCATCTGCATCAATTGACGAAAATCCACTTCTCGTATTTGGAGGATTTATTCCAACTCTTGCAACAATATTAGTATCATACACATATATTGAAATATTAGAATCAAAAATTTATACTATTCCTTTTGTTATAGTTTTGGGATATTTTGCAATAAGTTTTATCGTTCCAGCAATGCAAAAAATGGAAATTGGAAGTCTAAGCATAATAAACATAATACTATCATTAATAATAGTAACATTGTTTCATGCAAGTCAAAAAAACTCTAATTAATTCTTTTTTGTAGATATCTATCTACATTAACTTTATTTCCACAGAATACACACTGCTTGTACCGTCCTTTAATAATTCCAGTTCTAGACTCATAATTCATCTTATGAGCACAAAGAGGACATGCTATTTGAATTATCATAATAATAATACAAATAATTAACGTTTTTAATCCCTGCGCAAGGATGTCTTGTGCTTTTGAAAAAGACAACAACAAACTTTATAAACAAAAAGTGTTCCGTTTCTTTATACAAAATGACCACAGAAAAGATACAGGAAAGACTAATTGAACAAGAGATGAAACAATCATTTCTCGACTACGCTATGGCAGTAATTGTTTCAAGAGCATTGCCAGACGTTCGAGATGGATTAAAACCAGTTCACAGAAGAATTCTTTATTCAATGTATGAATCTGGATTTTTATCAAGTAAACCATTCAAGAAATCTGCACGTATTGTTGGAGATGTTTTAGGTAGATACCACCCACACGGAGACGCTGCAGTATACCAGACAATGGTAAGAATGGCTCAAGATTTCTCACTTAGATACACATTAATTCAAGGTCAAGGTAACTGGGGTAGTGTTGATGGAGATTCTGCTGCAGCTATGAGGTATACTGAAGCACGAATGAATAAATTCGCAGAAAAACTTCTAGAAGACATTCACAAAGAAACTGTAGAATTTCAAGATAACTTTGATGCATCATTAAAAGAACCAACAGTTCTTCCTTGCGCAGTACCTAATTTATTAGTTAATGGTTCAAGCGGTATTGCTGTCGGAATGGCAACTAACATTCCACCTCACAACTTAAATGAAATTTGTGAAGGAGTAAAAGCATATATCGACAATCCCGAAATTGAAGTAGAACAATTAATGCAATACGTTAAAGGTCCTGATTTTCCAACTTCAGGAATAATAATAGACAACGGCGGACTTCTAAAAGCATATACGACAGGAAGAGGAAAAATCTTAGTCCGTGCAAAATATCATTTTGAAGAAAAACCAAATAAAGACGTAATAATAATTGATGAGATTCCATACCAGACAAACAAAGCAAATTTAATTGAAGAAATTGCAGAACTTGTTAAAAACAAAGTCATTGAAGAAATCTCAGATTTAAGAGATGAATCAGACAGAGACGGTATGAGAGTTGTAATCGAACTCAAAAGAGATGCTAATAAAGAACTAGTTGTAAATAAACTTCTTAAACATTCACGACTACAACAAACATACAGTTTAAACTTATTAGCACTTGTTAAAAATAAACCAAGAACTCTTTCATTAAAAGAAATTGTTAAAGAATTTTTCTTACACAGAGAAATTGTTGTAACAAAAAGAACAGAATTTGATTTAAGAAAAGCTGAAGAAAGAGCACACATTTTAGTTGGTTTAATTATAGCATTAAATAATATTGACAAAGCAATTGAATTGATTAAAACAAGTCCAAACAATACAGAAGCAAAAGACAGATTAGTTTCTAACTTTGAATTAGATGAAATACAAGCACAAGCAATACTAGATATGAAGCTTCAAAGATTAACTGGCTTAGAACAAGACAAACTAAGAAGCGAACATAATAGCTTGCAAGAAGAAATTAAAAAATTAAGATTTATATTAAGTGATATAAACGAAATTCACAAAATAATCAAACAAGAACTTGATGATATCGAGAATAATTTTGGAGATCCTCGAAAAACAGTTATCGAACAAGGAGATTTTGAAGACATTGATAATGAGGATTTAATCAAAAAAGAAGATCAAATAATTACAATCAGTCACGAAGGATACATCAAACGACAACCTATTGATGCATACAGAATGCAAAATAGAGGCGGAAAAGGTGTAACCGGTGCAAAAACAAAAGAAGACGATTTCCTTGAACACATATTCATTGGAAACACACACGATTACATATTATTCTTCACAAACTTTGGAACAGTACACTGGTTAAAAGTATACAAAATACCAGAAGGATCAAGAATCTCAAAAGGTAAACCAGTAATTAATCTCTTGTCTTTAAACAAAGAAGATGGAGAAAAAATTACAGCATACATTCCAATACAAGAATTCAGAGAAGACCAATATTTAGTAATGGCAACTGAATGTGGAATAATCAAGAAAACTACTTTAAGCGCATTCAAGAATCCAAGAGTTACTGGAATTAAAGCAATCACTCTTGACGAATCTGATAAACTAATAAATGTAATTTTAACAAATGGAAGTGAAAAACTATTGATTGCATCTAGAGATGGTCAAGCAGTAAGATTCAATGAAACTGATGTAAGACCAACCGGAAGAAGCGCAATGGGAGTTCGCGGAATCAAGCTTAAAGGAAAAGACAAAGTAATTGGTATGATTAAAGCCGAAGACACAGATACAATCCTAACAGTAACTGCAAAAGGATACGGAAAAAGGACTCAAGCTGACGATTACAGAATAATTAACAGAGGAGGAAGTGGAGTAATCAACTTAAAAATCTCTGAGAAAAATGGACAAGTAATCGATGTCAGATCAGTCAAAGATGATGATCAAATCATTCTAATATCCCACGGCGGAATTATTATTAGGATGGCTACAAAAGACATCAGCGTCATTGGAAGAAATACACAAGGAGTTAGATTAATGAGACTTGATGAAAACGATCAAGTTATCAGCACAGCAAAAATAACTCCAGATGACGAAGAAGAAGAAGAATAAAATTTTTTTATTTTCCAATTCCTTTATACAAAACTTTTTTCTCAAAAGGTTTAGTTTTCATGAATTGTGAAAACGCTCTAGTTACAGTAGAATCCCAGTTATCTAGTAATGTAATAACCTCATCAACCTGAATTCCTGTTTTAGCAGAAATTTCTTCAGGAGTAAAATACTTATCAGAATTATTCATCAAAAAATCAATTATAGTTTGAGATCTTTTTGAATCAACCCAAAGACCTCTGTTCAAAAAAGAAGTTATGCTTTTTGTAAGTGTCGTGTTTTGAGAAACAAATAAAATTCTTGGCTTAATTATTTTCTGTTTATTTCCTTCATAGATCATTGAAGTTTTAATCAATCCTACAATTTCTAATTTTTTAATGTTCTCATGAAGAGTTGACATTGAGTGACCAATCTGCTCTTTTATACGTGGAGATGTAACACCTTCATCCTCAATACAAAGAAACTGTAAAATTTTTCTAGGAATTTCTTGATTCCAATAAAGCATAATATTAGTTTTTAGCTCTTCATCAATATCTTTTGGAAGGAAATCCAATATATTCCCACTTCGTTTATCAAAATAAACGCAAACCTCAAAAGAACTTGACTCTGCCCTATTAGCTTCTTCTTCAAAAACCATTTATCCTAAAACAAATTAAAAAATATATATAAATTTATCGGTTATTCGGTTTGTCCGAAAAACCGAAAAGTATATAAGGTAGTTATACCCTTATTCGGTATAGGCGAATAAATCGGTTGGCAAACCAAAAACCAAAAAGTGGAAATCCCACTTTTCGCATTTTTTTGTACCCTAAACAACGCCTCCAAACCCATCTATAGCTTTTTTTATTCTTTTTTTCTAAAACCAATAGATTTATAACTCAAACCACAAATTTTCTACTTATGAAAGCATTAATTATTTGTAACAAGGGTTTTGAAGACGAATCAATTACAGAAATTCAAAATATTGCTAAATGTAACATCACTAAAAAAAAGAATGGAATCATAGAATTAGAAGTAGAAAACAGATTAGATTTAGCAAAAATAACATATTTCTCTCAAAGCATTTACAAAGTTTTTGAAATAATTAGTACTGGAAAAAATCTTGAAGAATTAAGTAAAAACACAGATTACAAAAATAATGAAAATATATTATCACAGCCAATCAAAGTATTTGTAAAATTTGAAGAAGAAGAGGAAATCGAACCAATTCAAATCATTAAAGAATTTATGAATCACTTTGAACAAGACTTGATTAAAAATAACATTAAACTAGAAGTTTCTATGAATAAGTACAAAATACCATTGTACATCATAAAAGAAGAAAATGAATACTTATTCGGAATTGATTATTCTAATAAAGATCTATCAAAAAGGGATTATAGAATCTTCTGTCACAAAAATGCACTGAATGCAACAGTTGGAACTGCATTACTATATTTTGCAGGATTTGATAAATTAAAAAATTCAGAAAAAACAATAATTCTAGATCCATTCTGTGGAAGCGGAACAATTCCAATTGAAGCAGGACTAAAACTGAACAAAATTAGCCCGCACAAATTTGATTTTGAAAAGTTAGGATTCTCTAATTTCATTACAGAAAAAATACCTGAAAAAACTACAGAAAATAAAATAAAGATTATCGGTTATGATCATATGCTTCCAAGCATAAAATCTGCACAAAAAAATGCTAAAATTGCAAATATTCACAAAGAAATCTCATTGAGTAAAGTCGCAGTTGATTGGTTAGATACAAAATTCGATGAAAAAACAGTAGACCTAATTTTAACAAATCCCCCAATTTATTCAAACAGAAATCCAGATAAATTAATCGAAAAAGCTTTCAAAGAAGTTTTCTATCAGGCAGAGTTCATTCTCAAAAAAACTGGAAAAATAATAATAATTGCCCCTAATAAAGAAATTCTAAACTACACTGAAAAATTTAAACTTGAATATGAAAAAGAAGTAATGCAAGGAAAGCAAAAATTGTTTGTATTACAATTTTCTAAAAAATAAACTACTTTAAAGTAACAACTAAGCGAAAAGTTTAAATAGAAGAAATATCACATAAAAAGTATGGCAGATGATGGTAATATTGCAGATCTTGTAACACAAGCATCAACGTTAGTTATTACATTCAAAAATACAATTTATAACGATTGTATAAAAGCAGCAGACAAAGCTAAAAAAGGTACGCCAGAAATTAGACTAAATGCATATGAAACAATAAATTTAGCAATTATTACTGGTGGAGCAGCAATTGAACAAATTTCTACTTATCATAAACAAGCTCTAGATTATGCAAAAGCAACTTATCCAAAAGGAATTACTTCAGCTTGGGCAAACTCAGGAAGTTTTGAAGAATGCAGAAAAATTATGCAACAATACATTGGAGACTTAGGTTTTAAGAAAAATCAGTTGGATGTTGCACCGAAAGTCGCAGAAACAACTGGAACTTTAAACGATAGAATAAATTCATTTCAAAGTTCTTTAGACAAGTATAAAACTAAACCAAAGGCAGAATAAAGAAAACCTTTATATACCAATTTATCTCTATTTTTAAACATGGCATCTGTTTTTAGAGGTACGATTGAGTTTTTTGCAAAACTAGGAATATTCGATGTTATCTTACCGTTTCTTTTGGTTTACACAATAACTTACGCAATTCTACAAAAAACTAAAACTTTAGCTGGTTTTGACAAAGACAAAAAACCTTCAGATACTAAAGCAGTTGACGCAGTTATTTCTTTTTGTATCGCATTCTTTGTTGTTGCATCAACTAAACTTGTAGCAATAATCAGTCAAAGTATTGCAAATATTGCACTTGTAATTATCATACTATTCTGTTTCATACTTCTTGCAAGTATGCTTTACACAAATCCAGACAAACCATTCGAACTAAGCGATGGAATGAAAAAAGCATTAGTAATCGTCGTAATGGTCGTAGTTCTAGCAATATTTTTTTACTACATTGGATGGTTAACAGTCATTATCAATTTTTTAGGAAAAAATTGGAATACAGAAGCTGTAACTTCAATTATCATGATGATCTTATTCATAGGATTAATTGCATGGGTTAGTGGCTCAGGCGGAAAGAAACCTGAAGGAGGAAAATAAAAATGACAGCAATGGAAGATTTCATTGGAACACTTGTTAAATTTCAAGTTATTGAATACGTTATACCGTTTCTATTAGTGTTTTCACTTGTATATGCAATCATGCTAAAATCAAAAATGTTTGGTGATGCAGCTAAAGAAAAAACATCAAAAAGATTTTACATCGTAATTTCCTTAGCATTTGGATTCGCATCAATATTGCCACATTATTTTAATTCAATAGGAAAATCAACAGGCGTACCTGATCTAGTTGATATAACTATGAAAGCATTTCCTCAAGTATCAATCCTACTTTTAGTAATCTTATCAATATTTATTGTTCTTGGAATATTTGGAGCAAGAATGAATCTTATGCAAACAGGTATGGGAGCAGGAATCCTAATATTCTTAGTTGCAATTGTTGTATTCATCTTCCTTAGAGCAGGAAATTTAATTGGCCCAAACACTCCATTCATTGGAAAATTATTCAGTGGACAAGGAGAAGAGGTTTGGAGTTTAATTGTCGCTTTAGCAGTATTCGGACTTGTTGTATTCTTCATTGTAAGAGATGAAAAACCTCCAGGAGAAGAAAAACTAGGAGACAAAATGAAAAAATTATTCGAAAGCGTATAATTTTTATCTTAAAAAATGGCTACATTCCTTGATATCGGTTTATTGTACAACGCAAGAATCATCTTTGTAGTCGTATTTATTTTTGCATTAATTTATGGAGTTCTTAGCAAAACAAAAGCACTTGGTGAAAACAAAACAATTTACATTTGGATTGCAGTTACAGTTTCATTACTATTTGCTTTCTCTGCAAACGCCGCTAAATTCTTAGACGTAGTAATTCCACCATTTGTAATTTTCATAATAATGGTTTTCATCATGCTAACAGTGTTCATATTCATGGGTGGAAAGGCAGACGCATTTCACACAATATTTAGCGCATATAACCCAAGCATGATGGGATACTGGATTTTAATCATATCTCTATTAATTCTTGCAGGAGGACTTGGAAAAGTATACTTTGATCCTTCAACAAGCAGCACAGACACAATAACAGTAGAAAGCAATTCAACAGGTGATTCAGCAATTCAAGTAGCAGATGGAGACAATATAGGAACTCAAGGAGAAGCTGCATTATGGGATACTATCTTTCATCCACAAGTTCTAGGTTTCATTTTAATAATGCTAATTGCCACATTTTCAGTAATGTTCCTATCAAAAGCATAAAATGAAAAAAGCCAAAAATAATCACGAAAGAAAAAAGATCAAAGCAATTTCTTTGTTGGCAATTATCATCATAACATTTCTAGTGATCAATGGAATACGAATTATTCTAAATAAACAAGTATACAACGAATCAATTAATCTTGCTACAAATATTACAACAATTACAGGAACAAATCCTACAGAACAAAATCAAGATTCATTTGAAGAAGTTCCAGAAAAAGAAATCGTTGCAACAAACTCAACATGCGCATGGGTGAAAACTACAATAAAAGCACCAATAACTGAATTTGTTGAAGACATAGAATATGTTGACGAAGTAAGAACAAAAAATATGAGCTACACATATTCAAATGAAGAACCACTTAAAACAATAAAGAAAACCATCAGAGATAATGAATATAACGCAATAACATTCTTTAAAACAAAAAATTTTGAAAGTTTTTACAGAAATATCACAATAACAAGTTGGATTAGTAGTACAGACATAGCATTCTTTAAATCAATCCCTATGACTGCAGAAATCAAAATAAAAAACACTGATTCGATGACTGCAACATACAACATTTATAGAGTTTACCAACCAATTGAAGGAGCTCAATACTATGATTCATATAACACAACAAAATTAGTAACAATACCAAAAGGTCAAGAAAAAACAATCCAATTTGAACAAGCAATTCTTTGCATACATTTAGATAACAAAGAAACAAATTGGGTAGACTATTACAAAAAGCTTACAAAAAAATATAATTCTCAAAGATTAGATGAAAATGATTTCATTGTTTTTGAATACCTTAATGAGCCTTTTGCGTGCTTTAGGCCATACTTCGTTGTAGTGCCTGAGGAATATTCCAAAGAATACAAAGTCACTGTTAAACGCGATAATTCACATTATTCTACAACCCTAAAAAATATTGATCAATATACGTGTAAATAAACACTTTAATTCTTAGAAATTTACTATCTTCTAATTGTTTTTGAATAATAATACTGTTTCGCATAAATGCTCAAGCATAAATAGAAAATGGGCCTGCGAAAGATTTGAAATCAGCGGTCAGATTTTCGCATCTGAAGAACGAATATGTTTCGCATAAATGCTCAAGCATAAATAGAAAATGGGCCTG
>JAFGUC010000083.1 GCA_016938695.1 Candidatus Woesearchaeota archaeon
AGAAAAAATTTCTCTAATGAATATTGAAATTACAAATTTTAAGACTTCAAGGTTAGATGATACAAAATATGTTCATCCTGTAAAAATTTCTTACACACAAAATGGCAAACATCTTACTTGGGAAGCAGTAAAAAGCTTTGATAGTGTTGCAGTATTGCTTTTCCATGAAGAAAAACAAAGCTTTTTGCTTGTTAAACAATTTAGACCTCCTGTATATCTTACGGATAAAAATTTTAAATATACTTATGAATTGTGTGCAGGAATTATTGACAAAAATTGTTCAATCGAACAAATGGTCAAAGAAGAAATCGATGAAGAGTGCGGATATGATGTACCGCTAAATAAAATTGAAAAAATCACCTCTTTTTTTACCAATGTTGGAGTATCCGGAAGTAAGCAATATCTTTATTTTGCAACAATCAATGAAGCAATGAAATCTCATGAAGGCGGTGGAATTCATACAGAACAAATTGAACTTGAATGGTTAGATATTTCAAAAGCAAAAGAGTTTATTTACGATGAAACAAAAGCAAAAACACCAGGTCTGATGTTTGCTTTTATGTGGTTTTTAAATCATTAAAGATTATCTGTACAGTGCTCAAATTCTTGAACAAATTGATCAAGACTTTCACCATATTTTGAGGCAATATTCAAAGTAGTCTTTTCATCCTGAATAACTGGCTTGAGTATTCTCATTTCAAAAAAAACAACTTTGTCTTTAACAATTAATCCAATAGATTGCGTAATATTTTTTGATGTAAACTGGTTGATTTTTTCTTTGCC
The DNA here is from genome assembly GCA_016938695.1 of Candidatus Woesearchaeota archaeon. GTDB lineage: Archaea > Nanobdellota > Nanobdellia > Woesearchaeales > JAFGUC01 > JAFGUC01. The sequence goes on from JAFGUC010000083.1 coordinate 784, forward strand.
TGAGGGTGTTAAAGTGATATTAACAAAGCCATTTTTAGTTTTAATAACTTCTTGTACATCTTTACATTCTAATTGAATTTTATCACCAATAATAAAAAAAGTGTTTGCTGAACAAATAGTTGGAAGTAACGACACAAAAAAGAAAGATAGGAAGTATATACAAAATTTTCTCATGCTAAATCCTTATTTTAAAATTATTAAATAATATTATAAATTATCTTAAAGATACTTAAAGGATATATTTTAGTAAGTAAAATAAATCAATAAACTTTCAAATTTAAGTTGTTGTATGAGTTTTATTAAAAAAATAAATAAGATTTTGAAGATTTAATTTAATAAAATGAGTAATTATAGTATTCGGATATCTGTTGTTTCTGGAGTTTTTCCTAGTTTAAAGTTCATTGTGTTTTTCCCTAATACATCTAAAAATTGTAAATAGAATGAAAAACTAAAAGTACCTCTTTTTATTTTTCCTCTTAGGCTATCAATTGTACTATCATATCCCTTTGCTAAAAAAAGTTCATTAAGTTTATTGACTGTTAATCCCTTTTTTACCATTTCTGATTTTACATGCAAACTAATTGCTTTTTCAATATCTAAATCATTCATTATAAAAACCTTTATTTTTTAATATATATTTTTAAAATTTTAGCACAATGTTTTAAAAATATAATTAAAAATGACTTAATATGATTAAATATGTACATAATTAGTCATAAATGACAAGTTAATAAGAAAATACTTGACATTGTTATTATTAATATGTTATTATCTTTTTGGTTATTTACTAACTTATTTTAAGGAGAAATTATGAATGAGAGTATAACAAGGAGAGTAAGTCGACTTATATCTGGAAACATAAATGCACTTATTGAAGCTGCTGAAAATAGTTCACCAGAAATAATTATGAAAGAGAGTATTAGAGAGATTCAAGATGCAATCTCTGAAATTAAAGATGCTCTTGGAAAGAGTATTGTTGAGTCAAAAATGATTAGCGATAAAATCAAACAATTAAAGGATACTCATGCACAACTTTTGGAGCAATCAAAACTTGCGATACGAGAAGATAGGGAAGATTTAGCAAAAGCAGCCATAGAAAAACAAATGGATATTGAAGCACAAAAACCAATTTTAGAAGAAAATTTAAAAGAGGTTAATGCTTCTATCAAAAAAAATGAAGAGTATATTATTGCTTTACAGGGAAAAATTAGAGAAATGGAAGATGCTATAAAAGTTAAGCAGACTTACAAAAAAGAGCAATTTAATAATTCAAGTGCATCACAAAAAGTTGATAAAGCGGAGCAAGCTTTTAATAGAGTAGCTGGAATTGGCGGCAACTTGGATAAAATCGCATTAGAAGAAGCATCTAAACTTGCTGATCTTGCAGATTTACAAAGAAGTGTAAACATACAAGATAGATTAGCTGCACTTAAAACAACTATCAATGATTGATTTATTTGGAAATGATTTATTGCCATTCACTATTTCAATTGCTCTAATGCTAGGAATGGTAGTAATTGAAGGTGTTGGAATGTTATTGGGAGCAACTTTTTCTTCCTTGCTAGATGCGATTTTACCAGATTTTGATCCAAATATTGATATTGAAATTTCTCAAAATGCACTGACAAAAGTGTTAGGTTGGATGAATGTTGGTCGAGTACCATTATTAGTAATAATAATTGCATTTTTAACTATTTTTGGGATTATGGGATTTATTTTACAATTTTTTGTATATGAGTTAATAGGTATGTATCTTAATGTATTTGTAGCAGTAGTTTTGGTATTTGTTATTTCATTACCAGTCACTAAATCTTTTACAAAAATTTTACAAAAAATACTGCCTAAAGATGAAAGTAGTGCCATAAGTGTTAATGACCTAATTGGAAAAGTTGTTACGATAACTTTGGCTAAATCAATAAAAGGCAATCCTGCAGAAGCAAAATTTACAGATATACATGGACAAACACACTATATAATGGTTGAGCCACAAGAAGATGGAGTTGTATTTGAACAAGGAGAATCAGTTATTCTTTCTAAAAAAAATAGTTCAATATTTTATGCGATAAAAAATGAAAACAGAATTTTAAATAATTAAGGACAAAATATGCAAGAATTAATTTGGAGTATTCCAGCAATAGCAATTGCAGCAATTTTAGGTATTGGGTTGGTAATTGCTAAACTTTATAAACGTTCAACAAAAGAGATGGCGTTTGTAAGAACTGGATTTGGTGGTGAAAAAGTTATTTTAAATGGTGGCGCAATAGTTTTACCTGTATTTCATGAAATTACGATTGTAAATATGCAAACATTGCGTCTGAATGTGACAAGAAATAACTCTCAAGCACTTATTACAAAAGATAGAATGAGAATAGATGTTCAAGCTGAATTTTATGTAAGAGTAAAACCATTAAATGAATCAGTTGCGCAAGCTGCTCAAGCACTTGGTGATAGAACAATGAGGCCTGATGTGTTAAAGGATCTTGTTGAAGGAAAATTTGTTGATGCACTTCGTGCAGTTGCTGCAGAGATGACAATGACTGAGTTACATGAACAAAGAGCACAATTTGTACAAAAAGTTCAAACATCTGTATCGGAAGATTTATTGAAAAATGGATTAGAACTCGAAACAGTATCTTTAACTGGACTTGATCAAACGAGTAAAGAGCATTTTAATCCAGATAATGCGTTTGATGCAGAAGGACTTTTAAAACTTACTCAAGAAATTGAAGATAAAAGAAAAAAACGAAATGATATAGAACAAGATACTAAAATTGAAATTGAAAGAAAAAATCTTGATGCAAGAAGACAATCTTTAACTATAGAAAAAGATGAAGAATACGCAGAACTTGAACAAAAAAGAGAAATAGCAATAAGAAAAGCTGAGCTTGATGCAGAAACAGCAGAAAAAGAAGCTGAACAATTTAAAAATGCAGAAAATGCAAAGATTAAAGCTCATGAAGAAACAAACAGAGAAAGAATTACTAATGAACGTCAAACGGAAGAAATTAGAATTCAAAAAGAGCAAAAATTAGAAGAAGCTCGTATTGCTAAAGATATTGCAATTTCAAATAAATCTGAGGAAGAATCAAATGCAAAAGCAAAAGCAGATCAAGCAAGAGCTTTAGCCGTTAAAGAAGAAGAAGCTGTTATTACTGCTAGACAGGTTGCAATTGCAGAGAGAGATAAAAAAATAGAAATAGTAGAAGCAGAAAAAGAGGCACACAGAGAAGCTGTTGCAATTACTGTTGGAGCAGAAGCAGAGAAAAAAGCTGCACAAGATATAGCTGATTCTAAAAAAATCAAAGCACAAGGGGAAGCAGATGCAATTAAAATAGTTGCAGAAGCAGATGCAAAGAAATATGAAGTTGAAGCAAAAGGTAAAGAATCTATTAATGAAGCAGAAAATAAACTTTCAGCAGAACAAATAGCATATCAAATCAAATTAAGACTTATTGCAGAATTACCAAAAATCATTGAACAAAGTGTTAAACCAATGGAGAAAATTGATAGTATTAAAATCCTACAGGCTGATGGATTATTTGGTGGTACAGGAAATATTTCAAATGGTGGAACAGTAAGTGCTGAAGTTGGCAGTTTACCAGATCAAATTTTAAATAATGCATTAAAATACAAAATGCAATCTCCATTAGTAGATAATCTTTTATCTGAATTAGGTATTACCGGAATAAATGGAGATTCTATTCAAGAGATGTTAGGTTTTGAAAAAAATAAAAGTGAAATAAAATCTCATTCAAGCAATACTCAAAAGCAAAATAAATCAAAAAAAGTTTCTGAAGTTATTGAAGAGAATATTAAAGATAAATTATAATAATTAAAAGAAGCTTATTTAGCTTCTTTTAATGTTTCTGCGATCATAAATGCTAATTCTAGTGATTGATCAGCATTGAGTCTTGGATCGCATTGTGTGTGGTATCTGCTTGAAAGATCAGCTGCAGTGATATTACTACTGCTACTTCCTGTACATTCTGTTACATCTTGTCCAGTCATTTCA
>JAFGUC010000012.1 GCA_016938695.1 Candidatus Woesearchaeota archaeon
CGCTTTAATCCAGATAATTTGTATTTTCAACATTTTTCCAGAGCTTTCACAAAAGTGTGCACATGCTCATGCTGGGCACACACAAGGTGTATAAGAAAGTTTGCTATCAACAGTTGTGGTAATTTGAAAGTTTCTACAAGCAAACCTTCTCATACACCCAACCGTTATGCGCAAGGTTGAAACAGACACACTTAACATATTGAAAGAATAAGATAATTTATGGATATAATATTTCAATCAGGTGATTTTTACAATGAGACTAATTCGATATTGTCAAACTTAATGACAATAATATCAGCATTATTAGGAGCAATAATTAGTGGTTTGATTGCGATTTACATTTTTAACAAAGGACTTAAAAATGAAAAAGAAAAGAAGAGAAATGAAAATATCATTGAGAGTAATGATTTAGAACAATACTTTTTTCATAATGTTGACTCGATTAACTTTTTTATAATCAAACAAATCGATGAAATAGCCAAATGTTCGCAAAGGATTAGAGATTGGAACAATAAGGATTTTTCCCTTTCAATTTTTCCAGAATTGACTACAAAAGATATTTGGGAAATAAATCAAGAAAAGTTGTATAAAATATTTGTTACGGAAAGAGAAGGTGAAATTAGAGAGAAAGCTAATGATTTTATAAATGTTAGAAACTGTTTCTACAATATTGACAATTTTATAGCCTTACAAACTGAATCAAACAAAGAAATATTTCAGCGATTAATTGTCAATATTGAAATTTGGAATGAGAATCTTAAAACCTTACTTAGTTTGTCAAATGCTTTTGTGATTAATTACAATTCAAATCCAAATAAAGGGAAAGATGATTTTTTGAAATTATATACTTCTCTAATGGTGGATAAACAGAGGGAGCTGATTCTTGAAAAGAAAAATGAGAATATGGAAACTGTTTTTAATGAACTTATAGTGCCTTTGAAATTATATCTTAAAAATAATAAACAGAGTAGTGATATAAGAATTCACATGATTTCAGAACCAATCATGAATATCCAGAAAGCATTTTATGAGATTAAAAATCTTAGAAAAGAAAGGAGAAAAAAAGTTTTGAATTCAGGCAGAAATTTGATTAGAGTCAAGATGCTTTTGAATGAAAGTGTTTTAAGTACAAAAAATAGAAATAAGAAAATTGATGGATAAAACCCAGCGCATAATCGAGTAGACTGCCCCGCCAGCTAAGCTGACGGGGAGAGCCTCTCACACCACCGTACGTACGGGTCTCGTATACGGCGGTTC
>JAFGUC010000084.1 GCA_016938695.1 Candidatus Woesearchaeota archaeon
AATTCATTCTGTCTGAAAACAAACTAATAATTCAAAATAATGAGGTTGGATTTAATGAGGAAAATGTACGAGCACTTTGTGATGTACGAAAATCAACAAAGAAAAAAGTTGATGGTTATGTGGGAGAAAAAGGCATTGGATTTAAATCCGTTTTTAAAGTGTCCAAATCTCCGGAGATTCATTCAAATGGATATCATTTTCGTTTTCATACAGGTAAAAGCAAAAAGAAGGCACTACTTGGATATATATTACCAGAATTAATAGAAGATATTTCAGATGAGATTGATTCAAGCTTAACAAATATAGTTTTACCGTTTCCGAAAAAAGACTATACAAAATTCAGCGAACAATTAAGCGACATCCAACCAGATTTACTGCTTTTCCTAAAAAAACTAAAAACAATTCAAATTATAGATGAAATCGAGGGAACTGAAATTGTATTTAAAAAGAAAACTAAATCTAGCGGATTCGTAGAATTAACTGAAAGAATAACGGATAATTGGTCAAATAAAAGCGAAGAGAATCTTTACTATAGACTTTTTTCGGAGACAGTTAATGTACCTAAGAAGTATGCAACAGATGAAAGAGTTAATATTGAAAAAACTGAAATAGTTATTGGTTTTCAGTTAGATAAGGAAAATAATAAATATAAGGTAAATAGTTCAAATGATTGTAAGGTATATAACTTTCTTCCGATTAATGATTATAATTTTAGGTTCCTCATTCAAGCAGATTTCATTTTAACATCAAACAGGGAATCTGTTGATGAATCAAAGCCTTGGAATGAATGGATTAGAGAAAAAACTATTGAATCCATAAAAAAATCATTCATCGCTTTACAAAACACAGGTTTATGGACTGAATACTTAAACTATTTACCTAGAGTGAATGAAATAAGTGAAGACTTTTTTGAACCAATATCAGAGGAATTATCTGAATGGATAAATAATAACAAAGTTGTTCCAGTATTAGATGGAGAAAAACACCAATGGGTAAAACCTAATAGTATCTGTTTTCATAATAACATGTTAATTAAAATATATGGCACTGATTTCATTCAGAAGAAAACAAAATTTCGTTTCTTACATCCTTCAACAAATTTCGATAGTGCAATAAACAAAATAATTGGTATTGAGGCTTGGAGTTGGGAATCAGAAAAACTATGTATTGAAGATAGATATTGGCTTTCTTCTTTGTCAAAAAACAAAAGAGATGATTTTTATGAGCATCTTTCTAAAGAATATTTAAATGATGATTATGTTATTGAAGATTTAAAAGAAATGAAAATCTTCTATTTGGTTGCAAGTGAAAAGCCAGTAAGTTTTAGCAGTTCAGAAGATGCAATATTTTGGCCAATTAAATCTACTTACAAGTTTCCGTTTTTAAATTCAATTAGATTTTTATCACATGACTATAGAAAAAGTAGTATTCTAAAATACAAACGCATTAACAGTTTATTTAGAAAAATTGGTGTAAGTGAGCCTAAGATAAAGACGATAATAAATGATTTTATTCTTCCTAACTATGATTATGGGAATGATAACCATTCTGCAAGTAGAGATTTAACTAAGTATCATATTGAATTCCTGCACTTCATTTATAATAATTATGAGATGATTAAAAGGGATAGTCATATTTTTAAAAAAATAAAGGACAAAATATGGTTACAATCATCATCAAAACAATTTAGCAAACCAGACCACCTCTATCTAACTAGGAATTATGAACCAAACATTATTTGGGAAAATCTATTTCAAAAAAGTGAAGTTTCTTTTCTAAATAAAGACTATTTAAGGAATGGATTCAACAAAAATGAAAAAAAGCGCTTTGTTACCTTTCTCTACGAAATTGGTCTGAAACATAAAGCAAACACAGAAGACATTGTAAGTGTTTTTCAATCGGAAAGCATTAGTCGAATTAAATATCTATTGATTTATTTGAATGATAATTGGAACGAATATTCAAGGATTATTAATAAAGAAAAAGTAGTTGCGACTGTTAAAATACCAGTTAAAGATGAGCTATTTAGCCCAAGTTCTCTTTTTATACCCTCACGTCAAAATAAATATGTTTTAGGTGAAACAGCGAATTATCTCCCCAAATACATCACAAACAAGGAATTTGTAAAAGACTTAAAAGTAAATATCAAAACAATCCCAAATGCATACTTAATTGCAGCTCTAAAAAGCATTAAACAGGATGAAAAAACTAAAGTTGATAAGAAACGGTTAGTAACTATATATTCTAAATTTAAGAGCAATGAAGAGCCCGATAGTATTTTTTCAGAGGAATCTTTATTATATTCCTTCCGAGAAAAAAAATGGTTAGAACCTTGGCAGGTAGTTTGGCAAATTAACATTGACCATTTTGTTGATTTTTTTTCTGAGTTTGGTAGTCAATACTCACAAGATTTATTAGCATTCTTTCTTAAAAATGCTGGCATAAACATTAATATTGAATTTGATAACATCGTTCAATTCTTAAAGATAATATCATCAAAAGATAAGATAAATCAAATTGATAGAGAACGTATTGAAAAAGCAATTGGATTTTTAGCAGTAAACATAAAAAACAGAAAACTGAATTCTAATTCCATAGAGGATATTACAAAAAATAGTTCAATATATCCAGACGAATTAAATTATCTTAAAAGTGCTGATGAAATATATTTTGGAGATAATGACCATCTTTATGGAATATTCAAAAACAAAGGTTCTTCTATATTCTATTTGTCAAATGGAAATATTGGTTTTAGAAGTGACATAATAAATGTATCGAATGATTTCAATTTAGAACTACTAACAAATCATTGTTCAACAGACTATTCTCCACCAAGGAATTTGCGTAGCAATAAAGAGTGGTCAGAAGAAATCAAAGATTTGCTAAGTTTAGTTGGTTATATACTTAATTATCGTTCTCAAGAAGTATATGATGAGTTCCATCAAATATTTGAAGATGTTGAGAAAATCAAACTATTTATTGTTAATAACCTTTTAATTAATTATTCTCTTGGTAGTATAACAGAATCAGTAGAAGAATCATATTACATTTTGAACAATAGAATTTACGTAAGTAAAAGCGAAATGTCTAGTATTGAGAGCCTAATTACAGATATTGTTATTCGAATACTTGGCAACAAATCAATAGTTACAGATATCGTGCTATTTTTAGTAAATAATTCAAACGAAAGGAATCTCCTTAAATATTTTGACCGATTTAAAATACCTTATCCAAATATAGACCTTAGATTATTTGCTAAAGAAAAAAAGAAACAACTAAAAGATGAGGAGATTGTCGATATTGAAGATTTTGATGGAGAAGATGAACTCGATAATGAATCATACAATGACACAGTTTACTCAGACTTAAATTCTATAACAAAAAGACAAACAAACAGAGCAAATAATGAGACTATTCAAATTAATGTTAAGGCATGGGAACCTGAAATAGAACCTGACTTTGAAGTTGAAATATCAGAATCGGAATTTCTCGGTGACAAAGAAAATCACTCCGGAAATGAAGGCTCTGGAAATTGGGCAGGAGGAGGTGGAGGCTTTTTCCCTCGCTATGAATTTAGTTCTGACAAAACATATGAAAAGGAAATTGGAAACTGGGGCGAAAGATTTGCTTTTAATAACCTTGCAAAAGAATTAATTAAGCAATACAAAGGGAATGAATTCATAATTGACAAAGAAAAGCAGAAGCTTCAAATATTCAACTCCAAAGGAAATCAATTAGTATTATTTGAAAATAGAAATGTACAAGGATTAACCCAAAGTGGTTATGATTTTCTTTTAAGTACAAAAGATTGCGATTTATTCATCGAAGTAAAAAGCACAACAAGGTCAGGTTCATCTAAATTTAATTTAGAGGAGAATCAATGGAATTGTTGTCGTGAGAATAAAGACAAATTTATTTTGGTAATAGTTAGGAACGCAGGTATTAAAACTGCGACAGTGGAAAGAATACCTAATCTTTATAAAATGTATGAAGATGGGAAAATCTATATTAAACCAGGTAGAATGGTTTTATATATTTAGAAATTAAATGAAAAGGAATTACGTTGGGTAACATCTAAGCGTATAAAAACAGAGTAGCATCGTATTCACTACGATTTTTATACGTGTTGTTGGATAAAACCAAAAGTAGCGGGGC
>JAFGUC010000085.1 GCA_016938695.1 Candidatus Woesearchaeota archaeon
TTTGCATTTTATCAGCAAAAAATTTTTAATTAAAGAAAAATGAATAATTATATTACTAAGCGAAATAATTTCAGGAAACCACATTAATTAGAAAAAAGAATTTATTTTTTTGTTTCTTCTTTTTCTGTTGCTTCAGTATCTACAACATCTTCTTTTTCTTTTTTGTTTTCTGAAGCTTCTTGATTTCCAGCTTCTTTTTGATACATTTCAGTAAAAACTGCTTGTGCATATTTATTGATGTCATCCATCATCTTTTTCATTGTTTCAACGTTTCTAGTTTCTTTCTTTAGTTCTTCCTCTAGTTCGTTGATTTTTGACATAATTGGACCTACTTTCTTTTGATCAACTTTGTCTTTGTTTTCTTCAAATGTTTTTTTAGTTTGGTAAACTAATTGCTCTGCTTGATTTCCAGTCTCGATTTCTTCTCTTCTCTTTTCATCTTCTACTGCGTGTTTCTCAGCATCATCTTGCATTTTCTTAATTTCTTCTTCTGATAAGTTTGAGGATGCAACAATTTTAATTGATTGTTCTTTTCCTGTTCCCATATCTTTAGCTGAAACGTGAGCAATTCCATTTGCATCGATATCAAATGTTACTTCAATTTGAGGTACCCCTCTTGGAGCTGGAGGGATTCCGTTTAAATCGAATTTACCAATTTCTTTATTATCATTAAACATTGCTCTCTCTCCTTGACCTACTCTAATAGTTACTGAAGGTTGGTTGTCACCAGCAGTTGAATATACTTGAGATTTCTTAGTAGGGATTGTTGTATTTCTTTCAATCATTTTTGTAAAAACTCCTCCTAGGGTTTCAATTCCTAAACTAAGTGGTGTTACATCTAATAATAATACTCCTGTTACATCTCCTGCTAAAACTCCACCTTGAATTGAAGCTCCTACTGCAACTGCTTCATCTGGGTTTACTGATTTATCAGCATCGCTTCCAGATAATTCTTTTACTAATTTTTGAACTGCAGGAATTCTTGTTGATCCTCCAACTAAGATTACTTTATCAATTTCAGATTGTTTTAGACCTGAATCTTTAATAGCTTGTTGTGTTGGTGTTTTTAATTTTGCAAGAACATTGGAGATTAAATCTTCGAATTTTGCTCTTGTGATTTTTAGTTCTAGATGTTTAGGTCCTGAAGCATCAGCTGTAATGAAAGGTTCTGAAATTTCACTCTCTAATTTTGAGGATAATTCAATCTTTGCTTTTTCAGCTGCAGATTTTAGTCTTTGAGCGGCTTGTGCATCTGCTTTTAGATCAATTCCGTGTTCTTTTTTGAATTCAGCTGCAATATAATCAATTAATAAGTCATCAATATTATCTCCACCTAAATGATTATCACCTGCAGTTGATTTTACTTCAAATACACCATCATCTAATTCTAAAATAGATACATCAAATGTTCCTCCTCCAAAATCGAATACAAGAACTGTATGAGCGTTTTCTTTATCGATTCCATAAGCTAGAGCAGCTGCTGTTGGTTCATTGATGATTCTCTCAACGTCAAAACCTGCAATTCTTCCTGCATCTTTTGTTGCTTGTCTTTGAGCATCTGTAAAGTAAGCTGGAACAGTAATTACTGCTTTTTTAATGTCATGTCCTAAGTAAGCTTCAGCATCTTTTTTTAATTTTGCAAGAGTCATTGCAGAAATTTCTTGAGGAGTATAATCTTTTCCATTAATACTAACCTTGTAATCTTCACCCATATGAGTTTTGATTGAACTAATTGTTTCTTTAGGTTTTACAATTGCTTGCTTTTTTGCAGGCTCTCCTACGATTCTCTCACCAGATGATGTGATGTGTACTACTGAAGGAGTTGTTCTTGCACCTTCTGCGTTAGGGATAACTACCGCCTTTCCATTCTCTATGATTGACATACAACTGTTTGTTGTACCTAAGTCAATTCCTAATATTTTTTCTTTGCTTGTCATTTTTATACTAAGTATAAAATTCTAAGAAATTTGAAAAATAAAAAATGAGACTATTTTTTAGTCACTAAGTGCTTTAAATAGCCTCATTTTTTATTTTTATCTTAATTTCTCATGAATTTTAAGTTTTTGATAGAAAATATTAAGGAGTAATTATTTATAAATGTTTTGAAATTATGGGTTTAGTAGAAAAACCTTAGAGGAATAGTGTTTTTTGAATTAAGTTAATTTCTATTTCACATTTTAAGATTCTCTATCTATTATAGAATATTTAGTTCAAGGTTTATATAATAGATATAATGTTAATTAATACTAATATTTATATTTATTATATAAGGAAGACATATCGGGATATCATTTTATCTATTTTTTAAAATTGTCTTTATATTTTTATACAAGGAAGTTTTATAAACTTTTTATTTCGGTTATTATTATGTTTGTGGATATTTTTTCATATTTTTCATATGATTTGAATAAATTAGCTATTCTTATGATTATTTTATTTGTTTTTTTTTCAATTGTTAGGGCTCATGTTATTTTGAAAATAATGAATCACTTAAAAGAGGAATTTACTGTTTTTTATCTTGAATTAGACCCTAAAGAGTCAATTAAGTTGTTTTTTATGTCTGGAGGGACTTTTTTTTTTAGTTTTAAGTATATATTTGGGAATAGGTATATTTTAGATGATTATTTGAAAGGGAAGAAAAAA
>JAFGUC010000013.1 GCA_016938695.1 Candidatus Woesearchaeota archaeon
ATGGCCCGTTGGAGAAACGGTTAACTCACATGCCTTTCACGCATGCATTCACGGGTTCGAATCCCGTACGGGTCACCAGCTTAAACACATGAAGTCAGCATTTAATGTTGACTTTTTTTTATTTTGTTTATCTCCAACTGCAAATTTATTCCCCATATCGAGTTGATAATATTTTCTTTTTACTATATAATAAAAAAGAATTGTCACAAGAGGAAATTTATGAAAAGATATTTGTTTTGTCTGTATTTGCTATTGATACCTTTAGTTGTTATTGGTTGTAATTCTACCTCAACACAAAATGAGACCACTCAAATTTTCTTAGGAGGATATCATTCTTCAGTAATTACTCAAGATGGAAAGGTATATACTTGGGGAAGAAATATGTATGGAGGTTTAGGCGATAGCACAAGAATTTCAAATTCAACCCCAATAGTTATTACTTCAGAACTAAATTTAAAATCGAGGGAAACAATTATTCAAATGTCTTTAGGCAATTATCATTCATCCGTAATAACTTCAAGCGGAAGATTATTGACCTGGGGAAATAACGGATATGGACAATTAGGGGATAATACTACAATCAATAGATTGACCCCAGTGGATGTAACTTCACATTTCAACTTAAATGGTGACGAAAAAATTATTCAAGTCTCTTTTAATGGGGTTTCGTCATCAGCAATAACATCAGAGGGACGAATATTCACTTGGGGAGGTCATACCTTAGAAATTGGCATAATAATTGCGGAATCCGTTCCACTAGATATTACATCAGAGTTTAACTTAAACCAAGAAGAAAAGGTTATTCAAGTGTCTTTGGGCGACTCCCATTCGGCAGTAATAACATCAGAGGGAAGAATTTTCACTTGGGGAAATAATGTTTTTGGACAATTAGGAGATGGAACAACAACTTATAGTTCAGTGCCAATTGATATAACATCACAGTTTAGTTTAGATGAAGATGATAAGATTGTTCAAGTATCTTTGAATGGCTCCCATTCTTCCGTAATTACTTCAAAAGGAAGAATCTTTATTTGGGGAGAAAATGAGTTCGGACAATTAGGCGATGGAACTAGTGTTAACAGATCTATACCGGTAGATATTACATCAAAGTTTAACTGAAAATACTAAAGAAATTTTGTTAGAAATTTTAATATTAAGTAGCTTTTACTGATTCAACAGAATAAAAAGAGTATCGTTTGGAGTGCTATTTTAAACCACAAAGTCAGCATAAAATGCTGACTTTTCTTTTTATAAAAAACACTTAAAAATTCACAAGAAAAATACTTATAAAATCCAAACAAAATCTATTGCAAATACCTGAACTTAGGTGTATTATGAGATTGAATAGAAATATTAGTCGGCATA
>JAFGUC010000014.1 GCA_016938695.1 Candidatus Woesearchaeota archaeon
GAAAAACATTGCAGTTGCTTGAAAAACGACGACGAAAGATCGACCTTGTAAATCATATATCTCATATTTCCAACCCTTAATCCAACCTGATTAAGGGTTTTTTTGTGTAAATTTTTGGGTTAATGACAAAGTGTGAGTGATTTCCGATATGTATATTGCAGAGGTTGAATAATTCTTATATTTGCCCTGAAAATAATTACACAACCAATTTGAAATCAAAACTATGGAGAAAACTGATAGCATACTAAAATCAAGAGAATTAACTAAATTTACAAACCTCAAACTTAGTGAGAAATATGAGGCGGGTGGGGGAAATATATTCGTTAGCAGAAATAAAACAAAACAATTCGATATGAGCCTATTTAATAAATTATTCTCTCGAAAGAATAGAACAACTAAAATGGATGAAAGAAATTTTAGTGGTGTATATATAAAAGATAGTTTTAACGAGCGATTTACCGAAGAAAAGCTTGATGCAGAGACTTTAGATGGATGCTTTAAAATGATTGAAAGTTATTTTATAGAAAATAAAATTAAACGCAAAATTGAATCACCAATCAATCATCCTGTAAATTTGGATCAGATAGATCAGGAAGGGTTTGGATTTATTATGTACTGCAAAGCATATGGACTGGGAGATGCAGAAGCAACATTATTTTTAGCCCTGTCATTTAGTGATTTCCTTATTAATAAATACGGATTTAAATTATATAAAGACACTAAACCTGAATTCCAATTAAGAAGTATGACTTTGAAGTATAATAAAAATGATGTTGTTTTATCATTATATCCATTTGAATATGTGACAAAAGTGTTAACTGGAAATCAAACTTTTTCAGAAATGGACAAGAAGCTAAATTCTCAACTATCTGAAATTCCAACAAAAGATGAATTGATTGATAAATTTATAAACTTTAAAGAAGATCAATAAATTACATCTGCTAATAACTATCCCTCATCCTCCTCCAAGAGCCCAGTATGAAGGGAGTGTTGAACTCACTCCTCCCCACTGCCGGTTTTTATTCATAATTCCCTCCTTGCAACCACAATATTTTAAAACCTGCTTTTTAGTTTAAATAAAAACTTATATTTGCCCTGAAAATAATTATGCAACATAACTATATATAAATCTATAATTTTGAATTCGAAAAATTAGTGAATGGCGAAAAAGAGAAAAATAAAAATTATGGTAGCCTCAACAGTGTATCAGAACCGTGATTTGCTTTTACAAATTTGCGGTATCTTGAACACATACGGTTACCATGTTGTTAATTCTGAATACGGAACTCTTCATCCACCATTAGGAATGAATAACACAGATGCTTGCATTGCTGCTGTGGCTGAATGTGATATTTTCTTTGGCATCATCAATCCGATGTATAGCACTGGAATTACGCATTTAGAATTTCAAAGAGCTATTGCTATTGATAAACCAAGAAGATTTATTGCTCATAGTTTTGTGACTTTCTCACGAAAATTGCTTGCCCAATATATGTATGACGATGCCGCCAAAACTCAACGCAGCGATTTTGAAATTCAATCCACCTCTGTAATGGATAGTGTGAAGGTTATTGATATGTATAACGATGCAGTTCAAATTAATTTAGCCTATGAAGAACGAAAATATCATTGGGTACAGGAATTTTTTAGACCTGATGAAGCATTAAGACATGTTGAAACTTTATTTCGTGATATCAAGCTTGTAGAGCGTGAATTAGCTAATTTAAATAATCCGGTACAATGAAAACAGAACAACTCATAAAAGACCTGCTTAAACAGGATGAAAGCGGACAGCTTGAGTTTAAAGAAGTTGTTCGAAAAGATGCTATTGGAAAAACGATTTGTGGCTTTTTAAATAACGAAGGCGGTCAGTTACTCATTGGCATTGCCAACAATAAAGAAATTAAAGGTATTATAGATGCAAATAAATGGCAATTTGAAATTGAACAATACCTGATTAAAGAAATAGTACCAGAAGCACCCGTAATGGTTTCTGTTGAGAATTACGGCAACAAACAATTGCTATTAATCAAAGTTTGGGAAGGGCCAAAACAACCTTACATATTTAACGGCAGTATTTACTATCGAAGAAATGACAGAACTATTCAGGCATCATCAAAGGAAATTTCTGAACTAATCCATAAAAGGCAGGAAACGGAAATTCATTGGGAACGCCAGGCAGCTTTAGGTGTAGAGTTGGAAGATTTGGATATAGATGAAATCAAAAAAACAATGGATGCGGCTATGTCTGACAATAAAATGAAAGACATCAAAAAAGAACCGATTGATTTTCTATCCTACTATGGACTTTTTCAAAATGGTAATTTTACTAATGCTGCTGTAGTTCTTTTTGCAAAAAAGCCGTCACGCTTTATTCCACAAACAAGAGTTCGCATGGCATTTCTCGACCACGGTAAAACAGGCGATGTTTTTAAAGATGACAAAATTCTAGAAGGTAATTTATTTAAGAACATTGAAGCTATTCAAGAGTTCTTTGAAAAGCATCTATTATTTAGTCGAAAATTTGAAAACAATAATTGGAAACGAACAGATGATTATATTTTTCCAATGGCTGCTTTAAGAGAAGGAGTTATGAATGCTTTAGTACATAGAGAATATGGTTTAGTTTCGAGTGCTTTATCAATTATTATTTATAACGACAAACTAGAAATTACAAATAGTGGTAAATCTCCTTTCAAACAAAGCGAATTAAAGAAGAACCATTTATCAATGCCATATAATCCAGATATAGCACATATTGTTTTTTTAAGAGGTTATATTGAAAAGATTGGCAGAGGAACTTTAAAGATTTTAGATGCTTGTAAACAAGCTGGTATAAAAGCACCCTTATGGGAAATTGGAGAACAAACTGTTAAGTTAACTTTTTTCAGCGATGTTAAGCTTGGGGGTGCTATTGTGGGTGCTAGTAAAGGAACAACTGAAGGAGCAAATGAGGGAGCAATTGAAGGAGCAATTGAAGGAGCAATTAAAGGAGTAACTAAAGGAGTAACTAAAGGAGTAACTAAAGGGGTAAAAGATAAACTTGCTATTCTATTAAGTGCTATTGCAGCAAATGAAGGGAATAGACTTCCTGAATATAAAGAAGCTACTGGTTTGCCTGATAGTAGTATGGAAAGATATATTAAGCAACTTAAAGATGCTGGTCTAATAGAATTTAAGGGAGAAGCAGCTCATACAGGAGGTTATTATTTAACAAAAAAAATGAAATCAAAATTGAAATAGCCTGAAAGTAAAGAAGTACTGGCGGTAATAACCACCCTCCACCTCGTCTCGTCCTTTTAGACGAGACCAGAATGAAGGTAGTGTTGAACTAAATCCTTGATTCGCTGTTTTTCTACGGGTTTTTAATAATGTAACCTTGATGGCACTGCAACCATTTTACCCTCAAAATTTTTCTCACCGCAGAATGGAAATAATCCCTATTTTTGGTGGGCATTCCGTACAGTGGTCGGGAGTAGCAAAACTGAAAATTTTAGGGGTTATTAGACAGCTTGTTTCGGCTTGACGGGAGACTGTCCTTAGCACCAATGTAACCAAAAATATCAACAATGAGAACAGCATCTTTATTAACATTTATTTTTGTTTTTTCTTTATCTGGATTTTGTCAATCAAAAAGCAGTGAAGATATAAAAACTCATCAAGACAAAATTTCAGAATCAAAATTAGAAGGAACAATAATACTTAGTCTTGATACAATTTTCAATAAAGGAATCCCTTATGCTGTTTTGAAAAGTAAAAAGAAAATGTTTGTATACGACTATACTCTTTATTCCCTAAAAGGTAATGAATTAGTTGAAATTACTCACAAATGTGATAAAGAAGTAAAAAACTGTTATTATTTATTTCTGTTTTATGATAATGGAGATATTGCAGAAGTCAAAGTATTTGTAGGATTGAAGATTTATGAATTAATTGTGGAAAATGATTTGGTAATTGATACCATAATCAATCAAAATTCTAAAACTAAGTTTCTAATGAAATACCCTCAAAAATATTCAATATCAGATCAACAACCTAAAATTGTTATAAACATTGGCAACACAAATTCGAATGATGATTATAAAACGGTTGAAAGAAACAGAAATTCAATGCTACAAATATTTGGAAAAGATATTAAGCAAGATTTTAAATTAATTGGTAAAGTTGAAAAAAGCACAAAATCAGAAAACGGCAAAATCTTAAGAATATATTCTTTTTATCTCCCTAGTGGGAAACTCGTGGCTGAAGCAACTCAAGTTGACTTAGATTCAAAATCTTTTAATATACTGACTTTAAAAGATAATATTACGCGTAACATTACAATAAATATAATAGGACAAGAATCTAAAGAACTAGCTATTTATTTATCCAAAAATTACTATTTATAAAACAATAATCACTATTGCTATTAACCACCCTCCATCCACCTCGTCTCGTCCTTTCAAACAAACCCAACTCCGATGGCTATCGGAAGACTCCACTGTTTTACTCACTCCCCACCAATGCCGGTTTTTATTCGTATTTCCACATTGC
>JAFGUC010000015.1 GCA_016938695.1 Candidatus Woesearchaeota archaeon
TGGTAACGATGATGATAGAGTAGATGATATTGCTGATCAAATAGTAAAATTATTCATGAAATATGTTAAACAAAATAATACTTATAGGAATAGTATCCCAACAACATCATTACTTACAATAACTAGTAATGTTGTTTATGGTAAAGCTACCGGTTCAACTCCAGATGGACGAAAAGAAGGAATCCCTTTTGCACCAGGGGCCAATCCAATGCATCATAGAGATAAAAATGGTGCAATAGCATCATTAAATTCTGTTGCAAAATTATCTTTTAGTGATGCTCAAGATGGAATATCAAATACTTTTTCAATTATACCTGAAGCATTAGGAAAAGATGATGATATAGAAATATCGTTTACCAACAAACCAATGTGTGCTTGTGAAGTACCAACAGAAGAATAAAGGAAGAAAATATGAAAATAAATAATTCTCAAATAGACAATTTAGTAACAATGTTAGATGCATATGTTTTGAAAGGCGGGCATCATTTAAATGTGAATGTATTTCGCAAAGAAACATTATTAGATGCTCAAAAGCATCCAGAATTGTACCCACAATTAACAGTAAGAGTTTCGGGATATGCAGTAAATTTTAACAAACTAACAAAAGAACAACAAGATGAAGTAATTTCAAGAACATTTCATGAGGTAATTTAAATTGGGATATATTCATTCAATTGAAAGTTTTGGTACAGTTGATGGACCTGGAATAAGACTTGTAGTTTTTTTCCAGGGATGTCCATTACGATGTCTTTATTGCCATAATCCAGATTCATGGAAAAAAAATGTTGGCAATCAAATGACTGTTGAAGAAATATTAACTATTTATGAAAGAAATAGAGATTTCTATAAAAATGGTGGAATAACAGTTTCTGGAGGAGAACCATTATATCAATTAGAGTTTTTAACACAATTATTCATTGAAGCAAAAAAGAGGGAAATTCACACTTGTCTTGATACATCTGCAGGTACATATTTTGAAGAAGAAGAAAGTAAATATATTGAACTTTTAAATAATACAGATTTAGTGTTATTAGATATTAAACATAGTTCAGCAGAAGGTCATAAAAAATTAACAGGTATTGAATCAAGTAGAGCTTTGAATTTTCTTAAACTATTAAATAAAATGTACATAAATGTAA
>JAFGUC010000016.1 GCA_016938695.1 Candidatus Woesearchaeota archaeon
AGCAAATCATTTTTAATTCCTAGTTTTTTAGCGTTGCTCTTAACATAAGAAAGGGCTGCCATAGCTGATTCTTTCATGACATCGCCAAGGTTACCGGTTAGAACAAGATTATTTTTACCTTCATAATAAGTAGCCTCTACTTCTAACGTGTCGCCACCAGCCATAGTATATGCTAAACCAGTTACGATACCAACCATATCAGTTTTTGATATTTGGTTGTTTTTAAATAATGGTTTTCCTAAATATTTGCTTAAATTGTCTTGTTTAATTACGATTGAATCAAGATTTTTTGTTAGGATTTGTTTAATTGCTTTTCTGACTATTGAACCAATTAAACGTTCAAGTTGTCTAACACCGGCTTCGCGAGTATAATCACGGATTATGATTTTGATTGCTGCATCGGTAATTTGTAATTTTTTCAAATCTAAGCCATGGTTTTCAACTTGTTTGTTGATTAAAAATTGTTTAGCAATATAGAATTTCTCAATTTCTGTGTATGAACTTAACTCAATTACTTCCATTCTATCTCTTAAAGGAGCAGGAATATTTTGTAGGTAATTGGCGGTTGTAATAAAGATTACTTGTGATAAATCATAATCTTCTTCAACATAATGATCGCTGAAAAATTGATTTTGTTCAGGATCTAAAACTTCTAGTAAAGCTGATGAAGGATCATTGCGATCATTCATGACCAGTTTATCAATTTCATCGATTAAGAACACGGGATTAACCACTTTAGCCTTAATCATACCATTGATGATTCTACCTGGAAGAGCGCCAACATATGTTCTTCTATGGCCTCTGATTTCCGCTTCATCATGAACGCCACCTAAACTAGTTTTGACAAATTCGCGGTTTAAAGCATTGGCAATTGATTTAGCTAATGAAGTCTTGCCGACTCCAGGAGGACCAGAAAGGCAAAGAATGGTTTGAGGATTTTTGCCTGTCAACATTTTAACAGACAAATATTCAATAATTCTTTCTTTAACTTTTTCCAAGCCGAAATGAGAATCTTCAAGTTTTTGAATCGCCACATTAATATCTTCTTCATCTTTTGTGGTTTTTGCCCAAGGGATCGAAATCAAGGTTTCAAGATATGTTCTTACGACATTTGATTCACTGGAATTTGGTGATAGATATTCATAGCGTTTTAATTCCTTTAACGCCTTGTCTTTAACCTTTGGTGGCATATCAGATTCTTCAATCTGTTCCAAGAATTTTTGGGTGTCACTTTGTTTAGAATCACCTAACTCTTCTTGAATTGCTCGCATTTTTTCTCGTAAATAATATTCTCTTTGATTTTGGTCAGTTGATTTTCTGACACTTTCATTTATTTTATTTTCAATTGATTGCAAAGTTTTTTCTTTTTCAATATCTTCTAATAAATATTTAAGACGTTTATTAATCGACATTTCTCTTAAATACTTAATTCTTTCATTTTCCGGAATTCTTAGTTCTGATGCAATAAGGTCACTAAGTTGTTCTGAAGTTATACCTTTATTAAGTGTGTCTAAGACTTTTTTTGAATCTCTAAGAATGAATTTTGCATTTTCAACGACTTCTTTTGTCAACATCTTGAGTAATACTTGTTCTTCATTAAGGTCGTCTTGAACTAAAAGAACAGAAGTAAAATCAACTAAATAATATGGTTCTTTAGCAACCAAATCATTTAATTTAACTCTGGTAATAGGTTCAAATTTTATTTTATAATTACCATTTGGTAATTTAATTTTAACACTA
>JAFGUC010000017.1 GCA_016938695.1 Candidatus Woesearchaeota archaeon
CGTTATGCAACAGCTTAAAAAAGACCGACAACTATGGCAACAGAGATAAAAACTTGGGAAATAATAGACGGTGAATTGACAGAAATCAATACGACTCTTGCCCAGAATGGACGTAAAGAAAAGGACGATTTGGAAAAGTGGCTGAAAACGAATCCTAAAATCCTTGGAGATAATATTTTAGTTTTCGGAGAGCAAGTTTGGACAAAATCAGGACCTCTTGACTATTTGGGAATTGATAATAACGGAAACTTAGTAATTGTTGAATTAAAACGTGACAAATTAGCAAGAGATGTTTTAGCCCAAGCAATTGATTACGCATCAGATGTGGCAAATTGGGATATTGAAAAACTAAATGAGATATGCTTAACTTTTTCAGGTAATTCATTGGAAGACTATCTCACTGACCACTTTGAGAATATCGAACTTGATGATTTAGTAATTAATAAAGCGCAAAGACTTTTATTAGTTGGGTTTTCGATTGACGAAGCTTTAAGCAGAATGATTGAGTGGTTATCTTCAAAATATGATGTTGGAATAAATGCAATCATTTTAAATTACGTGAAAACTTCCTCGGGAAATGAATTACTATCAAGAACCGTAATTATTCCAGAGGAAATTGAAAAGGAAAAAACAAATAAGAAAAAATTTACAATTCCAATGTCGGACGAGCCTGGCACATATGAACCAGAGAGATTAAAGGAATTGCTTAAAATTTATTTCAACAACAAACAATGGTCGTCAAAACGACTAAGAACCATATTGTTGCCTGTTCTGCTTAAAAAAGAGAAAATTACAAGAGAGCAACTTAAGAAAGAATTTGTAAAAGCTGGAGAAGCCACAGATGAAAACAAAGCTGGATATTTTATTGCTTTAATGTCAAACCAACTTGGACAGACAAAAAAAGATTTTTTACGACAAATCATTCATTATGAATATCCAAAGTATCACTGGGAAAAGGACAATTTTAGTATAAGACCTGAATATAAGGACTTAGTTAAAGAAATTTTGGAG
>JAFGUC010000018.1 GCA_016938695.1 Candidatus Woesearchaeota archaeon
ACTTTTTGTTCATTTTTTGATTCTCCTCTGTTTCTTTAACACAATTTAAGAAAATTTTGTGTCTAAAAACAGGGGGACACTATACTTATTCCATCTATGATTGGCTGCTTCAGTTCCAAAGATATTATTGCATAAATTTTCTGGACGTAATTTTTCTCCATAATTACTCATAAGATAAGCATTAAGTTTTTCCTTTATCCACAAACAGCCGAGATCTTTGGAGGAATAGAATTTAGACCTAGCTTTTCTTAATAATGTAGCTGCAACTTTTGATGCATGTTCGTCTTTACGCAATCTATCATATGACTCAAGTGCTTTAAGACTATCCACGACCTCAATTTTATTATTAAATCGTGCCCTAATTGCATCGCCCAGTAAACCGTCATTAGTGACTGCAACAATGTCATATTGAATAGATTTATCTGAAAATGTAATTGCGATAGTTTCTAGAATCAACCTATCTTTAAAACCTTTTTCAGTATCATCATCTGAAAAAGGAGGGATACGCCGAATGCAAGCATTATAGACATCCTTCCAATCAATAGCATCAAGAGGCGTTTCAACAATCTCGTCAAAATACTTAATGATTACTTTTCGCATAGTCGATTC
Organism: Candidatus Woesearchaeota archaeon; assembly: GCA_016938695.1. Taxonomy (GTDB): domain Archaea; phylum Nanobdellota; class Nanobdellia; order Woesearchaeales; family JAFGUC01; genus JAFGUC01. Next base: position 610 of record JAFGUC010000018.1, read on the forward strand.
AACAGAATCACGAAGTTTTTTGTCGCTAAAATCAAAGACTCTATTCCTGCCTGTAACAGTATTAAAATTCTTAATACTTTTTTGTGCATTATTCCGACTTTCTTTTGCAATTTTAAACCTCTGTTCTGTACGCTCTAAGACAACAACATCTGGGGCAAGTAATATGTATGCTGGATTCGAGGTTTTAATCTCGTTCCATTTATTTATAAAACCATCAGCAATTGGAGACTCTAATGATTTGGAAAAAACCGTGTTTGTGTCAACAATTGCAGCAATTGGTTTATAAATATTCTTCATATTATTCTCCTTAATGTTTATTCAGTTGTATTATCCATTACCCAAAATATTCCTTCATGTTAATTCATTTAAACTAATTTGCATTCTTTCCTATCATTTTTGTTATTTCAACTATTCCAGAATTTATATTGTGACCTTTTTCATTCAAAAAACCCGTTGATTGAGAATTTTCATAAATAGCTTTGGCTACTTGTATCATGAGTGCATTTCTTGAACTAATATCATCCCCGACTATCGAATTTGCAAATAATTTATAAGAATTCAATGCGTTTTGACGATGTTTATTTAGGGTAAATAAATGCCTATTTATGTTAAACTGTTTAAATGAAAAACTAATTAGAAATATTAGTATAGCAATTATTAATATTTCAGCTAATATGTTCGAATAGCTATAATGTAAAAACTCTTGTTTAGAATTGTATACTTCTGTTTGAAAAAAGTTTTTAATCGAATTCATGTACAAGGAAAAAACGAATAAAATCGTTAATATTATACCTGAACCCAACCAAATCCAAGCATGAGTTTTATGATTCTTAGCTTCAACCTCAAATACGCCAGCATAATCAGAAACACTTTGTTCTGATACCTTCTTTTGTAACTCCTGCAAAATTTGTTCTGATTTTTCTCGATTTTCCTGAATTATATTCACATTCGCTTCATTTAACTTTAAAAAATCTGTTTTTGCTAAACTTTTTACGATAGAATAGTATACAATCATTTGATTGCTTTTTATATCCTGTATATTATAACAACTATCATAAAACTCCTGTATTTCATTTAAAAGTTTTAATTTTATTGATGTTATTTGAGTTTCATCACCATTTTCTTCTCTCTCTATTTGTCGGAGGAAACTGGATATAATATCCGCATACCATTCAACTCTATCCTTTATCTCAGGGGGCAGTACCACTTTATCATTTATCTCTAACATTTCTTTAATATAAGTTACATATAAATATTTTAGCTTTGAAATTGCATTTTTTACCTTTAATCCATCAACAAAACCTGCAGGTACAATTTTATCAAAATTGCTCTCATTAAATCTTCCAAAATCACTTATTTCCATTCTTTCCTCCCTTACTTATCTTTACACAAACATTTTCTGCAGTAATCCTTTCTTGAATTCTTTCAATGCTTTTAATTCAAGCTCGATCTGTATAGTGTCCCCCTGTTTTTAGACACAAAATTTTCTTAAATTGTGTTAAAGAAACAGAGGAGAATCAAAAAATGAACAAAAAGTC
>JAFGUC010000019.1 GCA_016938695.1 Candidatus Woesearchaeota archaeon
AAAAAAAGTGATTGTCTTTAAAGTCAAGAAAAAGAAACGTTACAAAGTAAAAAAGGGTCATCGCCAACCCTTCACTGAAGTAGAAATCATAAAAATTTCTAATTCCTAATGACTAATTTCTAATAAAATGTCTAATATCCAATGACTAAATTCCAAAATTTTAGACATTAGAGGTTGAATGTCATATGAAATCGGTGCACCCTTCTTTCGACCTTGGATTGATTTTGAATGACAATTTTTTAATCATTTTAGATTCTTGTTCTTTTTCAAAATAAATATAGAGTCGTTCTTCTTTAAGATTCCATTCAGCTAAGACAAAGTAGTTAATGTAGGATTTGGGTAGAAATACTTTCTCATTTAAGATATCAATAAAAGCTTTGCCTGTCTGTTCTTTATCCTCTTTTACTTGCCTAATAAAATATATCTTAGGAATAAAGTCTTTCTTGATTCTGGACTTTATCTTTGGAGGCTGATAGCCAGTATATCTCTGAGATGAAAGATTAAACCATTCTAATTTCTCGTCCACTTCTTTTACTGACTTGAATTCAATTCTATTCCAAAACTTTCTGGCAAAGACACTATTGTTACCTTCAATAGAGGCCTGGGAGAATGGTTTCCTTGGTACAGTAAAAATAGGGATGACCTGATTCTTCAAGAGAAAATTCATTGCTTTAGAGATATTTCTTTTCCCTGAGGCTGAACCAATTATTGCTAATGCATTGTCAACTTTCATAAAGTCTGGTTTCTCGAATTTCTTGAAGAAATAATCGGTCTGGTTAATAAAATTATCTGCAGTTTGTCCTTTTACCCGTTTAAAGTAGCGTAATTTCGGTTCTTTCTTAAAGGAAAAGGCAATGAAGTTTAAAGGTTCTGTTCTGCCGGTAATATATTTTTTGCCAATAAAATCTGATTCTAAGACTCTACCACCTAAAAGAGTATAAATAGTGCATTCTGGATAACAGAGATAGCGGGCTGCTCCTTTGTGTTTATCTTTCCTCCGCTTACCAGAAAGTTTCAAATCAGCCATAATTCGGCCAATTGTCCTTAAAGGAGGCGGAGGTATCTCAAGATATTTTATTCTCCATTCTTGCTCAATAGCAGTAGCTCCAATGTAAAACTGATAAGGGTCCTTCTTTAGTTGTTCATGAATTATTCGGATTTTCTTCTCGTCTTTCTTTCCCCACTTTCTTCGCTTGCCTTTAAGCCATCCTCTATTGTCTTTCGTGAAATCCTGAGTTGGTAATTTTGTCCAGCTCATAATGAAATCCCATGATACTTTTTCTTTTCTGGCGATTTCTCTTTTTGATAATTTTTTTTAAAGAATAATTGGTTAACCTTTTTCCTTAATTGAAATGATTTTTCTTTGTTCATAGAATTTAGTAGATTAGAATTAATTTAATAAAGTCGACTAGTTCTAGTCTACTAATACTCTGAACAAAAATCAATTTAAGGTGCTACGATTTCATTTGGCTAATAGCCGTTAGAAATTAGAAATTTTATTGTTATGTCTACAAAACTTGATACCTTTAATAAATCCCAATTAAGAAAAGATTTGCCCGATATCCGGCCGGGTGATAC
>JAFGUC010000020.1 GCA_016938695.1 Candidatus Woesearchaeota archaeon
TATTTAAATGACCAATTTCCATACAGAACACAATTGATTTCCTTTCTAAATATTAATCATATAAAGCTATTTCAGCAGGCAATTAACGATAAGATTATCGTTGGAAAAGAAGGATGGTTTTATTTGAATAATCCTGAATTAGAAGCTCATTTGCCGGATAGCTTATACACTGAATATCAATTGTCGTTGATTTTAAGCAATTTAGAAGAAAGAAAAAATTATGTTGAGGAGAACGGGGGTAAGTTCTATTTTATAATTGTTCCTTCGAAATATTCCGTCTATCCTGAGTTTCTTCATCCTCGTTTTACAAACTATAGTGGTATCACAAAAAGAATTCAATTGGTGGATTATCTTAAAAAGAAGACGGTTAAGTATTGTGTCGATTTAACGGATACCTTACTAAATCATAAAAACTCAGGATTAAAAATGTTTTACAAAACGGATAATCATTGGACTCCGTATGGGGCATTTTTTGGTACTAATGCTATTTTGCAAAGAATCAAATTTGACATTCCGGATATTAATCTACTTGATTTAAAGGATTATAGTATTGAGAAAGAAATAAGCATAAATGGCAATTTAACCAGCATGATAGGTCTTCAATCCTATTTTCCCGAATCTAATTTACACTTTACATCTATTCCAAAGAACTATTACCAACGTGGGCAGTTGCGAGGCTATCCTCAAACAACGAAATTCCCCGAATTTAAGGACTTTGAGATAGTGTTTAATGGACATGGAAAGTACCGCCTTTTGCTAATTCGTGAATCATTTGCCTATATGCAAGAAATTTTCATTGCTCCACAATTCAAGGAATCTGTTTTTATTTTTGATGGTTGGCAACATGGCTCTAACAAAAACATTATAGAATCTGAAAAAGCAGATATAGTTATCTTACAAATACAGGAACCTTTTTTGGATAATTTATTGAAAAAGTAAAAGAGTTTAGCATAAAAAAAGCCGTCTCCTAAGAAACGGCTTTTTTTTATGAAAACTAAAACGCAATCCGATTATTCCAA
>JAFGUC010000021.1 GCA_016938695.1 Candidatus Woesearchaeota archaeon
GCTTTTTGTCGAAGCCCGGGAGGCACTGGATAAGCTCGACAAGGTGATGAGTATTTTTAAGCGAAGAGACGTCAACTTTTACAACGGTTACCTGGCCGCCCGCGTGATCGTGGATAACTAAAACGACGCGGTTCCCGCCCTGATTTTACTGACACCCGCTCCCGCGCGAATCCTTTATCGCGCGGGAGCGCGGGGTTTGATGACCTGGATCTATAACATATAAAAGTTACGCATATCGCTCCCCAGATGGAAATATGAGATAACTTTGGGGTACATACAACAGAGTTATAGGGCATTTAGCAAAGGGACTAAATCAAATTTGTGAAATTAGTTTTCAAATATTAACTTGAATAAGTTTAACAAATTACAATCTTCAAAAATCTAAAAGGGTACAATTATGAAATGTCCAAAATGTAAAAGTAAAAGTAAAAAATTAGAGGATATGAAGAGCGGTGGCATTGAAAATTACATATGTACTAATCCAAACTGTAATATCTTTTTCTGGAAAAATGAAGATGGTACAATTGAAACTATGGAAGATCAAAAAGTGGAAAAAGACAAAACAATAACATATCATAAAGATTCTGGAAAAACAAATAGTACGAAAAGTAATACAAATCCTTGGGATATTGTAACACCAATAAATCCACCTCAGATTCCTGGTGTTTCAAAAGATCCTACGGATTTTGGTTTATAAAAACAACTTTTTATACTACTAATCAATACATTATTAAACATTGATATGGACATTCGTGATTTTTTGAGAAAAGAAAAATACGACATAAATAATTTTTATTTATCACATACTAAGCAAGTTTCAGATTTGTGTCGTAAGGTAGTTTTTGGACTCTTTGCACTTGGTTGGGCTATATCATTTCACAACGGAAAGATAGCTTTTGATATATCAGTATTAATAACATTTATATTTTTGCTGGTCTATATAACATTGGATGTTCTACAGTATCTTGCTGTTTCACGAAAATTAAAAAAATCAATGATTAAAGTTGATTTTTTAATTAAAAGAAATTTAATTGATAAGTATCGACTTGATGAAAAAGAAAACGATAATTGTATTAATGATGTTGACAATATCAATAAGGCTATAAATTTATCTTCCTATAGATTGTTCACTTTAAAATTGATCATTTTATTGATTTCATTTTTATCCTCAGTAATAATGATAATATTAAGAATAATGAAAGACTGTGCAAACTAATAAAAACGCCCTATAACACGTGCTCATAAATAATTGCCGTTTAGTAGGTTATTGAAGGTTTGTAGCCCGCACTAAGTTTGATGTATTTATACAGTGAAGTAACCCGCAATCGGCTACTATTCATAGCACCACCGTTAGCCGCAACATTGAAAAAAACAAAGACAATTAAAACTTATAAAATATGAGCGAAGAAAATAACAACAACCAAGAATTTGATGATAAATATAGTCCTGAAGAAGAAACGATTGAAATTCCTAGAGAAGTAAGAAAAATTAATACTCAAGCCTACGATAAAAGTGTGGCAGACGTAGTTAGAATGATGGATGAAGGTGATATAAATTTAAATCCAGAATATCAAAGAAACTATATTTGGGATAACAAAAAGGCATCCCTATTAATAGAATCTATTATCCTGAATGTCCCCATTCCAGTAATCTATGTTTCACAAGAAGCCGATGATTCATGGACTGTCATTGATGGTTTGCAGAGACTAAATTCATTAAAGAGATTTTTTGAAAGAGACTTCAAGTTATCAGGGCTCGAAATTCTAACTGAATTGAATAAAAGTGACATTAAGGGAATGAATCCCAAAGCCTTACGCGTACTTAAAAATGGACTTCTACGAATTATTGTAATTTCTCATGATTCTCACGAAGAAATTAAGTATGACGTATTTATGAGACTAAATCGTGGTTCCATAAAATTAAATGAACAAGAACTTCGTAACTGTTTATTTAGAGGTAGCCTAAACGAAACATTGAAACGATTAAGTGAGAATCCATTTATGTTGCAACTCCTTAACATTAATGAACCGCATAAAAGAATGATTGACTGTGAATTAATTTTAAGATTTCTAGCAATCCAAAGAAATTGGAATCCGAACCAAGAAGAAGTTACAAATTACAGAGGACGAATGAAAAACTTCTTAAATGATTTTATGCTTAGAAATCAAAATCCATCCGAAAATAGATTAAAAAAGTATGAAGAATGCTTTAATAAAACCATAAACGATGTTTTCCAGGTATTTGGAGAAAAAGCATTCCGTAGAATTAATGAAGAAGGTGAATACGAATCAAGCTTAAACAGAGCAATTATGGACTCTTTAATGGTTTCGTTTAGTTTCTTCGAGTCAAATATTATACTGCAAAACTCTTTAGAAATTAAGAATCACTTTAATAATCTGGTAATTAACGATAAGGAATTTCGAGATAGCATAACAATTGGTACTTCCGACAAAAAAGTACTTACCTACAGACTATCAAGATGGTATGATGAATTAAATTCCTTATTGAATGGATAAATTAGACTCAACAGAGGATTTTTATGAAGCAATCAAGGAAATTCAATTATTAATTAATTACTCAAAACGTAATCAAAAGGATTTTCTAAAATATGCAGCATTTAACAAAGCTGCGTTAGTCCTTTTATGTGCAAAATTTGAATCATTCCTTGAAAACTTTTTAGAAGAATATGCATTCGAACAAATGAATGTTTCCAGTAACAAAACTCTTTCTAAAGATTTGTTGGAACATCTTATTGATAATATTTTAGAAGACTTAGAAACAACAAAAAATAACCCTATAAAGAGACGCGAGCATGTAAACAGTCTGGTTAATTTATGCGGCAACGATGAAGTAACTCCAGTTAGTGGCTTTAAGGTAAATTCAAAATTTAAAGGTGGAAAGCACGGACAAACTGAAGTAGAAAAACTTCTCAAAAAATTTGGGTTTACCGCTGTTCTGAAAGAGAAAGCAACTAAGACATTTTTTTCAAAATTTAATTCGTTAAATAATATTCGAAACAATATTGTTCATGAGGACGCAACTCCTTCTTTGACACATGGAGACGTTCAAGATTATTTGGATATAATTACATCATTTGTGGATAGATTGCAAGACGAAGTAAATAAAATTCTTGCATGAAAAAATGCAGCGGCTAATAAATAGGACTTTGAGCGGTCTGCAAGAACCAACTCTCCCTCGTCTTAGCGGAGCGGTGATGAGGGTGAAGCTGCTTGTCGTTTTTAACGACAAAAAGAGGATGGCGATTTGTACGAAAATCCGGTCTGGTGACGATGGTTTCCTCATCGGATTGTTTTTTTATATCGTTCCGGGCGAATCGATGCAGGTATGAAGGATGGGTGAATGTTCACACGGAAGAATCATATTTCCGCCCGGGTTGAGGCGGTTTCCGTCGGGGTAGTTGA
>JAFGUC010000022.1 GCA_016938695.1 Candidatus Woesearchaeota archaeon
AAACTCAAAGACTTAAGAAATTTTCATCAAGAACTTAATTCAGTTTTTCATGATTTGGAAATGGATTTTCCTTTTCCAAATGACTTCTATCAAGCCTTTTTATCAGGCGAAAATGAGATGTATCAAAAAAGTATTACAGAGATTAAAACATTTCATGAAGATTGGATTCAAACTATTGAATCGTTTTTCCCAAGTTTAAATAAGATTATTAAGGATCCTAAATCAGGATTGAGATACGAACAAGAAGTTGTCGCAATCGAAAAAGCAAAGAAAACTAATAGTGATTCAGTTAGACACTTAGCTGCAAATACGCATTTAATCAAAGAAATGCGCGGTGGTGACGTCATTCCTAAAAGAATTCTAACAACACAAGCGGAAATTGAATATGCAATTTATGAAAATAGATTCATTAAAACACTTGTAGATCGCTTATTTGATTTTGTTAATAGACGTTATGATCTTGTTAAAAAGAATGTTGATTCATTTAACAAGAAACATTTTGATTTAAAATCACAATTTAAAATTCAAGATTCGGAAGTAGATTTACACGTAAATTTCCAAGTTAAAGAAGATCTTCCTGATGAAAATATCAATAAAACCAACAACGAACTATTAGCAAGAATCCATAACTTATTAAAATTAGTAAATGGTCTAAAATTAACACCATTTATTCAAGACTTAAAAAATGCTACACCTGTAAAACCTCCTATCATGCAAACATCAATATTGTTAAAGAATATCGATTATAAAAATTGTTATACTTTATGGCTTTATTTAGATAAGTATCATACTTTAGATTTTGATTTAGATGTTAAAGAACAAAATCTTACATTTGATCGTTTCTATACAAAGAATGTTTATCAATTAGCCTTACAAACTTTTACAACCGTTTATGCAAATCAAAAAGCATTAGAGGATCATTATCAATATTTAGATATTCAAGAATATCAAAAAAGAAGTCCGAGAATTCTTAAAAAAAGAATGGAAGAACTTGTTGAATCTGATCCATCAAT
>JAFGUC010000002.1 GCA_016938695.1 Candidatus Woesearchaeota archaeon
AAAATAAAAACGGCTTACAACACGCCTTATACTGCATAGCCTGCCGCAGGCGCAACCCAGGCTACGCAGCATACGGCCATCCGTTGTGGCACATTAAAAAAACAGCCTAAATTCAATAAATTAAATAGTAATAAAAAAGGACAGAGAAGATATGAGTCTCATTTAATATTCACAATATTAATAATTAAATAAAAAGATAACATGGGAAAGAGAAGAATTGCATATTCGCACAATACGAAAAAAGGAATACTTGATAATGACTACACCTTATTTGATAATGGCGAGGTCCTTCATGAGTATGATAAAAGCCAATATCCAGGTCAATATAATTTATCTGAAACACTCTCTATTGATAGGATTAGTGAAAGTATTAAGAGTGATTTTCTAAAATCTGCAGAATCAGAAGATTTAGAATTAGTTAAGAAACTATTGAGTTTGTAATTATGGATAAAGCGATTAAATCTAATGGTCAACTGAAAAAGTTCGTAGAGCATTTTCAATTGTCTGATGAATATTCAAATATTGATTTCATAGGGAACATTCAACTTGAAACAGATAATAACTTCTTTAACGACAATGCGAGGGTATTGATTTTCTTTAATGGATTTGATAGTTATGGGAAAGTGGATTTAATTAGTGATGACTTAGATGCGACTGAATACCCAATTCAATTTGAAGCAAAGTTTCAATTATTTGAATTTGTGGATAATGTTTACTTAAAAACAACGGGTAGACATCCGAATCCATATATTGGAGAATATACTTTAAAAATTTCAATTTAAAAGTAATTAACGACAAATGTTTAATTTTTACGAAGTTGATACTTTGGTTCAGGACTCTGGCTCATTTTGGCTAAGTCTCTTAATTACAATTTTGGGAACTCTGCTTGGTTTCTTAGGTGCCTTTTATTTGACTAAGCTTTCAGAGAAAAAGCAGTATAAAAAGGACAAACAATTTAAAGTAAGTGCCTACCAAGACAGATTAAGATACCTAGTACAATTGATAGAAAGTTCGATAAGTATTCTCAATCGCCAACTATCAAATTTTGAGAAGCTCTCAGACGAAGTTATGGCTGACCTAACCGAACAGCATTTCCTGAAAATTATTGCTAGTAACGATTTGGAACGATTACAAAAAATGGATACAGAAGAAGTTTTTCACGCTTATCATTTAATAATTCCAGAAAGTGAAGAAAAAATAAAGAATTATAAAAATATTTATGGTGCTATTGATTATTTGTATTTAAGATTAAAGCAGGCAATTGAATCAACTGAAAAACAAGTTGGATATATTCATCGTGACCAAATGTATATTAAAGAAACTATAGAATCACTCTCGAATGTCATGTATGCTAGGATTAAAAATATTGAGGCTAAAGGAGAAACATCAAGTTCAGAACATTCCTTTCTAGTAAAGCATCACAAAGTATATATGGCATTAATTGAAGATAGGTCTGAAATTGGAAATTATGAGGTTGATTTTTTACTTCCATTTGGAAATGAACTTCGAGTGTCATTTAAGGCTTCCGAATTTTTTGGAGAATTGAATGATTTTATAGCAAAAGCAATCATTCGGTTTAACCATATTAAAGAAAATTCAACCGTTTTCGCGAATGAGCTTAAAGATGTTAGAAAGGAAATGAAAAATTCTATTGAAAGACTTACTAAAATAAATGAAGAAATAACGTGCCACAACACGTCGTATACTGCATAGCCTGCCGCAGGCGCAACACAGGCTACGCAGCATACGGCCATCCGTTGGCATTAATTGTAAAAGACCACAACAAAAAGATTAGAAGGAAATGAAAGAAAGAGAATATCATTTTAAAATACATTCGATAAGTAGATTTATAATCGCAATGATTGTGATATTATGTTCATTGTTAGTTTTAATGGTTGAATACTTGCCAAGAACCGAAAATGAGATTATTTCAATAGTACAGTTTATAGCAATACTCCTGATTTCATTTTATGCGGCCAATCAAATTGGAATGGCGAAAGTAAAAGTGATTTTTACGAATGAAGGTATTATTCACGTTTGGATTCGTAGATTTTTCCTTAGTTGGGAAAGTAATATTAAAATATCTTGGGATTTAGTTGATAATTACGTTTTTCAAGAAGATAGGACTTTTGATAGTTTTATCATCAACCTAACAAACAAGACAAGGTATAAAATAAACAGGCTGAATGTTTTACCAATAAACGATGATTTTGAAAAATTGGTGAAAGATTTCCCAAAGTTATCAAATGAATACAAAAACAGCTTGACTCCTGATAGTCAAACTAAGACGATTAAAGAAGGAGAAAGCATTTATGCCAGCAAATCCTTTAGATGGGTTTTCTATTTCATGTCGGCTGGATTTTTAGTTTTAGTATTGACTAAAGTTTTCAACCCTGAATCAGAAACTAAATGGAGTGCTTTGGGAGTCATTGGGAGTGGATTATTATTTTATGGACTAATGATTAAAGGACAAAGAAAAAACAACTAATGCCAACACACCGTATACTGCATAGCCTGCCGCAGGCGCAACCCAGGCTACGCAGCATACGGCCATCCGTTGTAACCCATTTTAAGAAAAGCCGAACATCTACACAAAAAATGAAAAAAAATTTCAGACTATATACCGATAATAGAAAAGAGTACAATTCTTCGATATTTGACCTTATTAATGGGGATAAAGAAACAAAACAAACAAAAGGATTGGCCTATATTTTGTCTCAATACACAGATTTTCTTTTTTTATTATTGGAATATAAACCAATAAAAGAGATACTTAAAGAGAAATTAGGATTTGATTTTGACAAAAAGTCACTAACCGCAATTGAGGTTAGTGCGGAAAGAATTACGATAGATAAAAAAAGAGCAGACATCGTCATTAAATTGGATGCTTTAAAAAAACCGTTAATTGCTATAATAATTGAAGCAAAAAGTATAAAAGTAAATGTAAATCAACAATCTCTGTCTAAACAAATTTTGGAATATTTAGGTGATAAAACTTTTCCTGATTTAATTCACTATCCTAAAGTTGGAATTGCATTAACAAAATACAATCAGAGTATTCCAGAAATAGCAAATGTTAGTTGGGAAAATTTAATACAACTTTTGTTTGGATTTTGCAAAACCAAAAAATCAGAAGAAATTGTCTATCAGTACCTAAAATTCATAACAGAAATTGACAAAGCCATGAAATATTATGAGAAAGAAGTGCTTTCAATTCCAGCAGCAAAAAGCCTTGATTTAGTCGAGAGATTTAACATCTATGTATGTCCAGACACTAAAGATTACAACTACAAGAAACCCATATTTGTTGGATTTAGGAAAGGAGGTGGAGGTGTTATGGAGAAACTATACAAGATTGAAGATATAATAATACTTAATCCTACAGTTGAAAGTGAAATTGAAACCCTACGGTATTCAGTTTACAGTGACGAAGTAAAAGCCAGGATTCTTAATTACATAAAGGAAACAAATTATAAAGTTAAGATTGACTATGATGAAAAATTCTATATTTTGTCAGAGTCAGAAACGATAGTCCTACATAACAAACCTAAACCTAAACGGAATAATGCGAAATTTACATATTATACACTTTCTGAAGTATTGACCAAAGAAATTATAGTCCCAGAATCACAACAATAAAAAACGGGTTACAACACACCGTATACTGCATAGCCTGCCGCAGGCGCAACACAGGCTACGCAGCATACGGCCATCCGTTAGGCTTCATTAGAATAGAAAAAAATGGAAATACCTAATCTACCGACAGATAATCTATATAAGTTTATGGCAACCTCAGGTGTTGTCATATCAATTGTTTGTTTGATTTTAGTTATTATCTCTTCAAAAGAAAGGGATAAGGAGTTGAGTAATATTCATACTGAATATCTTTTACTTGATTACGAAATCGAAGTGCTTCATAAGAAGGATTCAATTTTATTTATTGAAATATCAGCACTTAAGGATAGGGTGGATAAGTACGAGACTCGAAAGGAGAAACCTGTTAAAGTAAAATTGGACGACCTTCAAACAATCTATTCGAATGCTGAGAACCGTGATTTATTTATTTTTCTTCAGAAGTATCACAATGAATTAATTCCTGAAGCACTTGACTTTAAGAATCTTCAATTGAAGGAAGCTCAACTTGCAGATAACAGAGAAATCCTTCATAGAAAGGAAATTCTTCTCAAAGAACGTTCCCGCATTTGGAAAGAAGAACAAAAAAGAGGTAAAATAATTATTTGGATTTTGATGTCTGCTGCGATAATAGGTTCAAATCTAGCTGTTTGGGGCTTTTTTTTGTGGTATAAAAGAGTTCAAATATATTTAGACAGACAAATTAAAAATGATAATAACGAAGCCTAACACGCCGTATACTGCATAGCCTGCCGCAGGCGCAACACAGGCTACGCAGCATACGGCCATCCGTTGTGCCCCACTGGGAAATA
>JAFGUC010000023.1 GCA_016938695.1 Candidatus Woesearchaeota archaeon
AACAATACCTTTGTAAGATATATATTCCTCCACCAAACTTGAAAATATTTCTTTAGCTAGTAATATAGAGTAACATGAATCCTGATTTTGTGAAAATTCGCAAAGACCTTGTTGAACACCACAACATTATAATTCAAAACCTCATTTTTAATTTGAAAAACAAACCGACAATTAAAACTCTTCGCAATGAACTGAAAGAAGAAAATCATTACCAAAATATGAATAAAACTCAGAAAACAGTTTTTAACAAAACTATTCTGAAACCATCTATTGAAGCACTTAAACAAAGTAAAATAACACTGAAAACTGAAATATCTCAAGCTAAAATTAATAAGAAGAATGCTCTCGAAAAGCTTAGAATTGAAAGACTTGAATACAAAAACGCTCGCCCCAAAGTTAAGCGTGAAAAGAAACAAAAGGCACAGACGATTGATGAAATCTACATTCCACGTGAAACTGAACTGCTTTCTATTGAATCTGGCTTCAAATCCTATAAATATATTTTTGTTCTTGGTCGTGAATTTGAACCTAGAGATGTGGATGCCCAGACTGAAGTAAATCTTTTGTTCGATATTATTGCCAATAAGCTTTCTGAGCAGATAAATGATAACAAAAAATATTGCCTTCAAATTCAAGCATTTCAATTCTCGCCTGATAATAAATACCATAAAGTATCAAAAAACCTGTATTCTCCAGTTGAGTCTTTTATTGGCTTGAAAAATGATGTTCTAAGTAAATTTGATGAATCTGAATATGCAACAAAAGCTGATTTTGAATTGAGTCAATCAGGATATCTCGAACCTGGAAATATTGTAACATTTACAATTTATAATGATCAAGAGCAAGGTGCCGGACGTGTGGATGTTCGTATTCATTTGATTTCAACTGTTGCTAGAACAAAAAAGTCTGTGATTCAAATTAACAATAATGATAATATGTGTGCGGCTAGAGCATTAGCTGTGCAGATTGCTAAAGATACTAATGACAAACAATATGACCATATAAAAAGAGGTTTGCAACTTGACTCCAAGAGAAATGTCAAGTGTTCTGACCTACAGAAATTGAAAGCCCAAGATCTTCTTTCAAATGCTGGTTTGGGTGATTCAGTAGTTGGTCGTGCACTTAC
>JAFGUC010000003.1 GCA_016938695.1 Candidatus Woesearchaeota archaeon
AAAGAAACCACTCCAGAAACAACAATGTCTTCCCACGGAATCTTCCCTTCATGCAAATAAGCTTTCACAATTGTGTAAAAAGCCCAAGTTCTAATAATATCATGAGCATTTGGCCTCAACGAATAAGGCAACTTAATTTTTCCACCAACCATATTCGAAGCAATTTGAGGCGAAACCGAAGAAGTAGCCCAAGTATCCAAAACCATTGTCTCCCCAATCATAACCTTACCGCATTTAGAACACTTCTTCTCAACAATAGACGGATCAATTGGCAGTTCTGATTCCGAAGCAACAACCAATTCACCACAAGAACATTCCCACGCAGGAATTGGAATACCAAAATGTCTATTACGAGAAATAGACCAATCCCATTCCAAACCATTAACCCAATTATCATATCTCTTCTTCATGTATTCAGGATACCAATTAATTTTATTTCCTTGTTCCAATAATTCTTTTTTCTTATCCATAACTGAAATAAACCATTGAGGTGTATCCACAAATTCAATCGGCGTTCCACACTTATCATGAACATTCACAACATGAGTCATCTCCTTTTGTTCAATAATCAAATTTGCATTCTTCAAATCTTCCAAAATTTTCTCACGAGCTTTTGTAACATGCATACCTTCATAACCTGGAGCATTAATACACCCATTCTTTTCAATAATTGTCTTTGGTTCTAATCCATACCTATTCACAGCATCAACATCAAACCTATCACCATAACAACAAATCATCAAAACACCAGTTCCCTTATCAATTTGAGCAGATTCATCAGCAATAATAGGAACTTCAAAATCAAACAAGGGAACTTTAGCCTTCTTACCAACCAAATGAACATATCTTTCATCCTTAGGATTAACAAAAACAGCAACACAAGCATAAAGTAATTCTGGCCTAGTTGTTGCTATAAGTAAATCCTTACCCTCACAACTAAATTTCAAAGTCGAAAATTTTGTAGGCTTTTCAACGTCCTCAAGCTCTGCCTGAGCAATAGAAGTCTGACATTCTGGACACCAAATAGTAGGGAAACTTTTCTTATAAGCATAACCCTTAGAAAACAAATCAATAAAAGATTTTTGAGAAATCCTCTGAGACTCTAAATCAATAGTAGAATAAGTCAAATCATAATCACACGAAACACCAATGTCCTTCCAGTCCTGAATAAATGCAGGCTTAATTTCTTTTAATGTCTTCAAACATAATTCCACAAATTCCCTTCTACCCATATCCTTGCTCTTAACCTTATTCAATTTTTCAACCAATCTTTCAGTGGGCAATCCATTATCATCAGTTCCAAAAGGATAAAAAACATTACCCCTAAACATCCTCATAAATCGAACAACAAAATCCTGCTGAGCATAACTAAAAGCATGCCCTATATGCATCTTCCCCGAAACCGTTGGAGGAGGTGTATCAACAGCATAAATATGCTCGTCACTCAAATCCTTTGACTTAAAAACACTTTCATCTTGCCAAAACTTCTTAATCTTTTCTTCAATCTCATGAAAATTAGGCTTCGCCATACAAAATTCTAGTTATCCAAATTTAAAAGTTCTTCCATTAAAAAAAATACAAAAATCACACATAAAAATATAAAATGCATCACCAATAAAAGGAAATGAATAAAATCATAGTAGATGATAAAACATTTTCACTTCTTGAGAAAATAGCAAATAAAGAAGATTTTAGACTAAAAGAATTGATGGAATCAACAAATAGCAGTCCAAAAGAAGTAGAAACATACGCAAAAAATATACAAAATAAAGAAGGAAAATATTTCTTAAAAGAACTAGAAAAATACAAACACGAAATAAAAAAACACATAGAAGAAACCTCAAAGACTAGAAACTATATAGACAAAAAGAAACAATTAGAAATCTATTGGAACACTTCTGTATTATACCATAACTTCTAAAATACAAAAATCTCAAATAAACTTATAAATAACAAACCCCCTCCTAAAATATAGGGAGAAAAAAGAGATGATAGAGCCTTTTATGCAATTTGGATTAATTATACTAATAGTTTTATTTGTATCACTAATCATTCGACTTCTAAAACAACCTCTAATAATAGGATACATAATCTCTGGAATAATTGTAGGGCCAGTTGTCCTAAATTTAATACGGGGAAGCGAAACAATAACGCTATTTTCAGAATTAGGCATCGCATTTTTACTATTCATTGTTGGATTGCATTTATCTCCAAAAGTAATAAAAGAAGTTGGTAAAATCTCATTAATTACGGGAATCGGGCAAATTCTATTTACAGCAATAATCGGATTTTCAATAGCATATCTTCTAAATTTCCCTATCCTAACATCATTATACATAGCAATCGGACTAACATTTTCCTCGACAATTATAATAATGAAACTACTTTCCGATAAAGATGCACTCGAAAAACTATATGGTAAAATTTCCGTTGGATTTTTACTAGTTCAAGACCTAATCGCAGTATTAATCCTAATAATAATATCATCAATAACATCAAACGAAGGATCAAACGCTGGAGGATTATTCCTATTGATAATAGCAAAAGGTATAATTCTTGCAACAATTTTTGGATTAATAAGTCACTTCCTATTACCCAAATTAGAAAGATTCCTAGCAAAATCACAAGAATTCTTATTCCTATTTTCAATCGCATGGGGATTTGGCCTTGCTCTAATCTTTTCAGAAATCGGATTTTCAATAGAAGTTGGTGCGCTAATTGCAGGTGTTCTTTTATCTCTTGCACCATATAATCACGAAATAAGCGCAAAACTAAAACCACTAAGAGACTTTTTCCTAATATTCTTCTTCGTTATACTAGGAAGTCAAATGATATTCGGAAACATAAAACAACTAATATTACCAGTTATAATATTCTCAGCACTAATAATATTCGGTAATCCACTAATTATAATATTCTTAATGGGAAGAATGAGATACTCAAAAAAAACATCATTCATGGCAGGATTAACAGTTGCGCAAATCGGTGAATTCTCATTAATTTTCATAGCACTTGGAGTAAAAGTTGGACACATATCCCCTGAAATCCTATCATTCATAACACTAATCAGTCTAATGACTATCTTCGGTTGCACATACCTAATAAGATATTCAGAGAAATTATATGAAAAATTATCAAAACCATTATCCCTCTTTGAAAGAAAAAAAATAAAAGATACAGAAATTCCCAAAAAAGAATATGATTATATACTACTTGGATATAACAGAATCGGATTTTCAATAATAAAATCTTTTGCAAAAATCACAAAAAAATTCTTAATCATTGACTACGATCCTGACGTTGTAAAAAAATTAAAAAATAAAAAATTAAACGCAATTTATGGAGACGTTGATGATTCTGAATTAATAGAAGATTTAGGAATCGCAAAAGCAAAAGTAATTGTTTCAACAATTCCAGACAAAGACACAAACACACTGATTCTTGACATAATAAAAAGAAACAAATCAAAAACAATAACAATCCTAACAGGAAGACAAATACAAGATGCACTAGATTTATACAAAGCTGGAGCAAACTACGTTATAATGCCACACTTCCTTGGCGGTGAATACGTTTCAAAACTAATAGAAAAATACAAATCAAATCCAAGTATGTATGAAAAAGAAAAAAAGAAAGAATTAATCACATTAAAAGAAAGATTAACCGAAGGGCACGAACATCCAAGAACAGAAAAAGAAAGAAAATAGAAGTATTTTTAATATATTTTTCATATAATAAATTATGGCAAAAAAGAAATTTCTTTTAAAGGTGAGATGCTCAAGAAAAAAATTTTTAATATTTTACATAATGATCATAACAATCATATCAATGCTCATTTACTTCTCATTATACAAAGGAATAAAATTAAACACATTTACATGGATAACCTCCGCCATATTTATTTATTTTGCAATAAAATATCCAGAGTATCACAGGCTAAAAGATTGGTGGGGAGTAACAGAAACAAGCCTTGTCCAAAGTCTTGGATTATTTAACAAAAACGTAAGAGAAGTAGATTTTGCATCTATTTCAGACCTAGACTTAGAACAAGTTCTATTCAAAAGATTTCTAAATTATGGTAACGTAAATGTTAGACTATTCCTAAATGAAACTTCCATATCCATAAAAGATATAAACAATCCTAGCAAATTTATAGAAGACCTACAAAGCATAATTTCAAAAAACAGGAGATCAAACCATGCACTTAGAGACATATAACAACAAAAAAGAATCACACAAGAAAAAAAGATCAAAAATAAACCTAATAATTTTTATAGCATTCTTATTTGCAATAGGAACGATTATTACTAATGTATACCCAAATGGAATTAATTTTACCGGAATGTCCATTCTACCAGAAAAAACACCGAATATAACATCAACAATAAACGCATCACTATCAATACCAGGACTAACCTTCAAAAATACATTCGAAGAAATAAGAATAACTGTAGCAAAAGAATCCTCAATAAACATAGGCGGAAAAACATTTTCATTAAAAGAAACCGAAAGAGAAATAATACTAAAAGATTTTGAAGGAACAATAATTTTCGATGAAGAAAAAATTTACACCCTGAAAGGTAAAGCTTCAGAAATAATTTTAAGCGGAATTCCAATAACGCCCGAAAAAAATAAAATCGATGTCTCATTAAATCAAAACACGATTTACAAAAAAATACTAATCACAGAAGAACTTTACATTAAATCACTAGAATACATAGCATCTGGTGAAATCAAAATAAATGAAGACACAATAAAACTAAATTCAGAAAAACTAATTCTAAACAACTATCAAGGAAACATAAAAGCAGAAAACAAAAAATTATATTTAACGGGAAAGATAAATTCAATAGAAGTTTTAGGTGAAACACGAAAAATAAAAATCTCTCAATAATCACTTATTTTTTTTAGATATCTGATGCAAAACAATAATAATTGAAACAACTAATATCGCCATAATCAAAATCGGAATTATTGGAAACTCAGATTCCCCTTCCTCAACAATTAATGAATGATACCCAGTTATTCTAAAATTATCTGGAGTCCTAACCTCCGTCTCAATAAAATAATCACCAACCCTCAAATCTTTTGGCACAGGAAGATTCACATCACCAAAAAATTCATTATCCACATAAAAAGAAATACTGCCCTCATATTTTAAATCTAAAATATCTTTTATCCTATAATCAACATCTATTTTCTCTCCCAAATATTTTTCCTTATCAATATAAGTCATATTCACATAATTTTCAATTAATTTAATACCAGAAGAACTAACTCCGTAATCCTTAGCCTTAGACAAATCAATAAATTCGTCCTCTTTTTCAACAATCCTGCCATAAATAGAAATTTCAACATCATCAGAAGAAATATTTTGAATAATCTCTCCCGATTCATTAATAATTTCAACAGCTTCCCCTCCACTTGAAACAAAATATCCACCAGATGAAACCACTTCCTCCTCTTCAATTTCTTCTTCTACCTTCTCAACAATATCAGAATAAAACTCCAAAGAAGAACTACTCAAATCAGAAACTCCGCTAACCCTCAAAACAACATCTTCTTCTAAATCTTCAAAATTAGATCCAACATAAAAAGTAACAATCTTACTTTCTCCATTTTTCAAATTTAAAGAGATTGCAGAAGAATTAGAATAAATCAATTCTAAATTATTGTTTCCTATCAAAAAATATTTTTCAAGAAATGAAAAATTTCTATAATAATGATAATAAACCCCACCCGCATAGCCTAAAGTTTCGTTAATTAAAGACATATTAAAAAATTCCAAATCCACATAATCATCACTATCCAAAACATGCAAACAAGAAAACATACTTTCCGAATCTGTTTCTCCAGGCTCTTTTTCTGGAGCAGGCGCACTAATAGAATAAGAACTAATCGTAGATTGCAGTCCTAAATAAGTAAAATAATTATAAAATTCAGTAACCTCAGAACATTTACCCCACGCCCACTCAGAATTAGTTGGACTATAATCCTCTATTGAATTCATTAAAAATTCCAACACCTGTTGGGTATTCTCATACTTAGGATTAAACGCCCAAAGACCATCTCCACCAAAATAAGCCAAACAAAAACCTTCAGACAAACAATCACACCTACCCAAATCAACACAAGAAGGATAAGTAATATAATCCACACCTTCATATACTTCATCAAAATTAGTATATATCATAACTGGCAATTTTTTTTCAATAACACCACTCAAACTATTATTATAACCGAACAAAGAAAGATTCAAGTCACAATCTCCCAAATTACACGTAACCTTAACATTTACTGGAGAAATAGAACCATTTACCAACACATTTTCATCAGACAGCAAATCCAATGAAAAATAATCATCACGAATAATAACCTCCGAAGAAACAATTTCAGAACTCTCCCCAGTGTTAACATCATAAGCAAATCCTTCACAAGTCCAAACATCACCAGAAGAAGTTTCAGAACTTGGAATTATAGAATATTCTAAATCTTCACCATTTTCAGATATAAAATATTCACTAATTATTCCCAAAAAAACATTGCTCCCATCACTTCCACTATACAACATATTACCACCAAAAAATTCCGCATCATCCCAATAATAATTATTATTCCACTCAACCATTTTTCTTTCCAAATTATTTCCCATTTTATCATATCTAGAAATATACATATCCTCGGTACTAATGCCATCATATTTTGAGAACATAAGACGCAAAAACTGATCATTTTCTAATTCAAAAATACCAGAATAATATTCTTCATAAGAACCCTCTGCGACCTGTTCTATTACTTTATATAAAACAACATTACCCATAGAATCCAACTTCAAGAGAACAATATTAGAAAAATCATCCTCACCAATCAAATATATATTATCATCAGAATCCACTTCAATATTCTCAATAATATAATTAACACCATAATCACTCAAAAAAATTGTATTATTCCAAATAAGTTCACCCTCCGGAGTTATTTTCAATATTGCATAATTATCTTCATAGTCCTGATAATTTTGGAATCTACTCAAAGCATACAAATTTCCATCAGAAGAAAACTCGATATCATAACCACATTCATTTACATTAGAAATATTCCCAAAAATATATGTCCATCCATAAGTTAAATCGGAATTAATTTTAGATAAATAAAAATCATCTTGAGTCCCTAAATAATTTCCACAACCAACCGAATAAAAGCTACCATCCTCCGCCATCAACACCTTTTGAACATTATATATAATTTCGGTATAATCTTCAGTAAAAATAGTTTTTCCTTCAGAAGATAAAACAGAATCCCCAAAATTATACTTCGATAAAAATAAAGAAAATGGACTAGTACCATTTTTCAAAAAAACAAACAAATTATCATTATCAGATATCAATTCAGCCCCACCTTGCTCCCCGGGAATAGAAATTGTATCATTCCACATTAAATTTAATGATGAATCATATTTATGTACAGCAATATCATAATCATAATCTTCTGGAGAAGAAAAAACATCAGTAATAACTAACAAATAAATATCTCCAGATTCATCAACAATAAAATTATTAATCCAGCTATTAAAACCCTCATAAATAATATCCGAAACCCCCCTATCAAGAATATAACCCTCACCATTTTTCAACCAATAATACTTATAATTAATATTTGAGCCCACTTCCCCAATAGGGTTAATACGACAAATTAAATCCTGCGAAGTATCATTCATGCTCAT
>JAFGUC010000024.1 GCA_016938695.1 Candidatus Woesearchaeota archaeon
ACTGGATTACGCTTTGTAACATTTACTGTTTGGGATTCCTTTAGTGCAAATGCAAATAGCAATTTAATCACACTAAATATAACTCCAGTAAACGACCGACCAATCTTCACATCTAGTTTACCAAACATAACTTTTGCAGAAGACACATACAACGATACATTAAATTTGTTAAGTTATAGTTTTGATGTCGATGGTGACGATATGAATTGGAGTATTGTAACTTCCCAAAGTAATATCGAGAATCTAACAATCATAATAAACAATAATACTGGACAAGTAAACATAACTTCAGACTTAGACTTTTATGGAATAAGATGGATTTATTTCAACGTATCTGATCCAAGCAACACTTACGACATCAGTACTAACGTAACAATTAATGTAACTCCAGTAAATGATCCACCATATTATACTGCAAATATTCCAACAATAATATTCCCAGAAGATACAATTTTCAATTCACTAAACTTATCTAATTATACTGCTGATGTAGATGATCTAGATTTGAATTGGACAGTAAACTATGGTTTAAGTGTAATTAATAATTTAACAATTAATATTAATAATGCAACAGGAATTGTAACAATAACTCCAGATGGAAACTTCACAGGACTACGATTAGTTACGTTTACTGTATGGGATTCATTTAATTCAACTGCAAATAGTAATTTAATTACAATTAACGTAACTCCTGTAAATGATCCTCCAACATTTATAACAACAATTAATAATGTCACTTTTGATGAAGATACATTTAACGATAGTATAAATCTTCAATCACATTTCTTTGATGTAGATGGAGATTTATTGAATTGGAGCATAAATACTTCATTAAGCAATATAACTAACCTTACAATTAATATCTCCAGTTCAGGTTTAGTAAATATTACTGCAGATTTAGATTGGTATGGAAAACGTTGGGTAACTTTTGTTGCAATTGATACTTACAATGAATTTGCAGTAAGTAACAATGTCTCAATTGAAGTTTTCGCAGTCAACGATCCTCCAAGACAAATTGCAGTAATTCCAGATATTGTTTTCCCAGAAGATACGGTATTTAGAAATATGAATCTATCTGATTACTTCTTCGATGTTGAAGGAAGTTACATTAATTATACAATAAATACTGCACTAAGTAGCATACAAAATATATCATTTACAATAATTAATACAACGGGAAATATTACAATAACTCCTGATGGAAACTTTACTAACACTAGATGGATTTATTTCAATGCAATTGATAATGAATCTGCTTCAACTTTAAGTACAAGAATTAATATTGATGTTACACCAGTAAACGATCCTCCTGCAAGTTTAGCAGTTATGCCAAATATTACTGTGTGGGAAAATGATTTCAACACATCAATAACTTTAGATAATTATGTTTGGGATGTAGATAACAACGATTGGGAATTATCCTGGGGATTCATTTCCTCAAGTGGACATTTATTAGGAAGTGTTATCTGGAGCGGATTAACTCAAATAGCAAATATAAGTGGACAACTAGAATGGAACGGTTATGAACCTTTAGTTCTAAATGTATGTGATTTTGAATATTGTAGAAATACAACTATTTGGGTTCTAGTATTAGGTAAAGATTATCCAATAATTAGTTCATATAACTTATCTAATAGAACAACATCTTGGTGGACTTTTAATGATAATTTTACAACAACTGCAACAGAGGTACTTCAAGAAAATAGTACAATTGATTTCTTGATGGATATAACAGATAATGATTTTAATGATTCCATGAATTTGACTTGGTTTGTTTACGATTTATTTGACAATAATTTTTCTGGATTTTACAAATTAGGAAATGATTCTGATAAAGATATGTCAATTACTTTTGATTGGCACGCAGCAGGTGATTACCTAGTAAGATTAGTTGCAAATGATTTATTGAATCATACTTCAGAATTAACATGGAATATTTTTGTTAGAAACAAAAACCGTGCTCCAAATAAACCAACAATACTATTCCCTCCAAATAATCATTTTTACACGTACAATAATACTAATTGGAATTGGACTTTAGTAACTGATCCTGATGATGAAGCAGGAAAAACTGCGTATGATATTTATGACATTAGCTACAGATTAATAATTGCAAATACAACTGAATTAATTGAAACAATGTTAAATATTGATTCTGATAATTTAGATACTTCAATTAATACAAGTGGCAATGCAACAATATTTGTTGATAGACGATTTGATAACAACACAAACAACTACACATTAATTGATCCAGAACAATTGCCATCTGGAATTTATCATGCAATTTTAATCGCGAATGATTCCAGAGATTTCAATTATTCTGATATAGTTGATTTTGAAGTAGATTTACCTCCTCAAGTTGATATTTATAGAATATTTAGAAATCCTGCAAAAATAGATTTCCATAATGTTACAATTAATTGGACAGCTCAAGACGACAACGGAATTGTTGATGCATATATTAACGTAACAAATCCAGATAATACTTTACTTGGTCAATATAGAAGTAGTATAAAATTATTACCAATTAATATGACTCAAAATGGAACATATACAATTACTGCATTTGCAATTGATTCTAAAAATTCAACAGCATTAGTTACAAGAAATTTTAGTGTGGTATATGATATTTGGCCACCAAGTATTCGTTTATTAAATCCAAGATTATACTTGTTAGTTCCTGGAGTTAATGCGACAGTTGGTGGAACTGGAACTGTTATTTTTGATTATAATGTGACTGACTTATCTCCAGTAGATTATTGTAGTTTATACCTGCAAAGTAAATTCGTAACAATAATGATTCCTTGGTCTGTATTTGGAAACAGGACAGATATTTACGATGGTCTATATGGTTACAAAGGTTTGGATGTAGAAGGTACTGGTCAGACAAATAGATTTGTTGTCTCAGGTTTAGTCCGAGGTGATTACACTTGGAATGTATATTGTATCGACGATGAAAGTAATGGTGGTTATTCTGTATACAACGGTTCATTCGAATTAGATATTCCTGATGCAACAATAAATATTATCGAACCAGAATTAGGTACTGAAGTTTCACAAACAATTCCTCGTTATGGTGTTGAGTTAGATGTCGACAAATATGAAGTAAATGAAGACGATATAGTTACACTTAAAGGAAAAATAAGAAGTACTGGAGAACAATTGACATCAGTAGAACTTTCAACAAATGTATCTTGGATTATTTTAGATGAAACATACATAAAAACATTATCTGGTGAAGAAGATTTAGTTTTCTTTGTAAACACAAATTACGTTGCAAGTGGAAATCACACAGTTCAATTTATTGTCAGAAGTAATGAAGTATCCTACAAAAAAGCAGCAACGATTATAGTTAAGGGAAGAAAAATGGCTGAAGTAGAGCTTCCAGGAATTAATAGATTATCTTTAACCAAAAGAATTGAAATCGATGGTGACAATATGATTGTAAAATTAATTTTCAAGAATGTTGGTTATGGCGAGATATCTAAATTTAGTGCAGTTGATGAATTGTTAAATGGAAAAGTAATAAACTATGATCCTAAACTAATGGAATTAGATAAATTCAATAGAATGGTAATCAATGTTCCTGCATTAGGACTAAATTCAAATTACACAGTTGAGTACACTGCCAAAGATTTGAATATTGATACTTTAACAAAACCAATTGTATCTGGAAATATTTATACAATATTTGATCAAGAGGTAAATGTTCCATTGGAAATGAATTTTGTAATTCAAAGAACCGTTATAAAAGAACGACTTTTGAGTTCATCTTTAGTATTATTCATCTTGATGATTTTAGGTATCAAATTATACGCTAAAAAAGGTGGCGCTATATAGTTAGACATACGTATATTGTTTTATTGCGTTTTTTGGTAGTTTTATACCATTTGAATGGCAAAAACGGCAAATTTTTTACCCAAAAAACAAAACATTTAAATAGCAACTTATAAATACAAATATGTATACTAATATATAGTAGCAATATCTATTAGGGGTTGTTCATGAAATTAAAAAGGGGAAGGTTGAGTGAGTTTAGGCTGTTTGCCCTATGTCTTATAGTATTATCTATATTCATCTTACCTAGTGTTTCTGCTAATTTGAATTCTCTTAACATTTCAATAACTGAAGATATTTCTGAAGTTGTTTCATATGATGGTTCAGTGGAATCAGATTCTGGAACAAGTCATACAAATCTACAATTACGTCCAATAACTTTCAACGGAACAATTGTGATTAAAAATGTCGGAACTGACATTCTATCAAATATTAACGTTTCATTCAATCAAACAGATTATCTATCAAGTAACTTCACAATTGCTTATGCTCCAAGTTATACTCATCTAGAAATGAACAATGTTAGCGCAGGTGTTGATAGGTGGATTTACTTACGACAATTAGTTGTTGGTGATAATGTAACTTTAACTTACACTGCCGACGCGTTTAACTTTGGTGAGCCAATTAATATAACTGAAACTTTTTCAACAGACAGAATTATGTTAGGAGATACTTTGAATATTTCAATAAATGTTACAAACTCTCTTAACAGTGCAATAACTCTTGAAAATGTTATTCTAACAAAAGAACCACAATCATACATTGATGAAAGTGGATTTCCAACTTTTTTTAATTACACAAATTTAGCAGGTCCTGACGCAGCAAATGTTGATTTAACTTACACTGCAGGAAAACCAAAACTTGTTTGGAATGCATCCAACAAAGATTTAACACAAGGTGAATCTGTACAAATTTGGTTTGATGCTGTTTCTCCATTAACACTGAATGAATCTGAACTTGGTGGTACAACCGGTCTAGAAAATTATTTAGTCGTTGGAAACGTATCTATAGAATTTACATTCAATGGTACTGCTTCAGGTTTAACAGTAAGTTCTGTTGACGGAAATGCAATGGCAGCTGTAACTGCAAACAAACAGTTAATTAACACAACTCATTGGCGAGCTTCTGTTAATTTTTCAAATGTTGCAAGTTCATTAGATTACAATTTAACTTCAATTAGTGTTTGGGCAACAAACTATTCTTCTGGAAATATTTTACCAGATGACACACCAATTTCTGGAAGTAATGTTACTTGGTATCCAAACATTGCAGTAACAAATGGTTCATACTGGAATTCAACAAACATTGAATTCGCTTGGCAATGGGTTCCAATTATTTGGGTTGATGCAACACTTAAAATCTTAGATGACGGTACTCAAATCAAAACTATTTACGAAGGTAGAAATACTGAAGGCGGATATACATTCATCGAAGAAATTTATGTATTAAAAGGATATTTCATCAAAGCAACAAAACGGATAATTCCTGCAGGAAATAGTTTACCTAACATTTACAATGTTTCAATTGTTTTAGAAAACCTTGGAACATCAAGAACTCCTGAGTGGTTGAGTGCATTCGATTTGGTTCCACCAGGATTTAGTTTGATGTATCTTGACCTTGGTACAACGGATAACGATAGAAATGTTTCAGATTCTGAAAACAACCTTGAGATTTCAAACTCAACAGGTGGATACGAATATGATTCATTGTCTGATAGAGTACTGGGTGTTAATGCAACAGGAATAATTTCAGATGTTGGAAGTGCATACTATAATTATAGTGGTTTCCATGTTGATCTTAAAGCACTTTATGCAGGATCAAATGGTGATTCATACTATGATGCTGGAACTCCAATGGAAGAAATTGAAGTTAGATACCAACTTAATGGTACTGGCGATTTATCAAGAATCCAAAACGTTTACGTTGTTGGTGTCGACCCAGTAAGAGTTGTTGGTGCAAAGGGTACTTCTGAAATTGGTCTATCTTTGGATTTAGTTTCAAATGGTGAATTTGCAAAAGTGCTTGGTTCAATTATCATATTGATGGCGTCCCTAATTGGGTCTTTCATAATCATCAAAAATAAAAAATAAAAAAACATAATTCAACGGGGAGGTTGTAAGAATGTATACAAAAGAAAAGGTGTTAGCAACTTTAATGCTAGTTTTCCTTGTGATGTTTAGCACAGGAGTTTTAGCAAATGCTAACGTATTAAACGTAACTATTAGTGAGGCAGTTTCCGAGAGATTTGCTTATAATCCTGACATGGGTGAATATAGCACAGGAAACGCAACATGGAACTGGACTTATGTCCTTCAAAGTACTACTATGAGTGGTATTATCAACATAACAAATGTTGGTTCTGAAGACTTAAGTGATTTGAATATCACATTCAATGGAACAGATTTTTTAACTGCATGGCCAGTTGAATTTTCTTCTCCTTCATATGTGAACCCATTCGAAACTCTTGCAGCTTTCGTTGCTGGTGATCCTTGGTGGGTTTATATGACAACACTAAAAGCTGGAGACACTGTTATCTATAACTATACTATGACTTTATCAGCTGATGAACCAGTAAACGTTACTGAAAGTTATTCAGTTGCAAGAATTATTGAAGGTGGTTCATTTGATATTGATATTAGTATCAGAAACTCGTTAACAAATCCAGTTAATGTATCCAATGTAAGAATAGTAAAAACTCCTGGTCAGTATTATGACCAAGCAGGAAATCCGACATATTTCAACTATACTGGAATTGCAGGTCCTGACGTTGGAAATGCACAACTTCTCCCATATGATAGTGTATACAGACAACTTCAATGGAACGTAACTGCACTTGGAAACATCTCCCCATATTATTTAGATAACAACGCTGTATACAATCTTACATTAACTGCACAAGCTCCAACAGGTTTGAATGGAACATTCCCAACTTTAAGTGGTGGATGGGACAACACAACTTGGGGTGCATATATGTTAATTGGTGAAATGTTAATTAACATGACAATGGAAGGTTCAATGTCAATGTTTGAGATTCAATCAGTTGAAGGTGTTTCAACCGCACAATTAGAAGCTCGAAAAGAACGATTGAACGAAACTCATTGGAATACAAGTGTATACTTTAACAACACTGCATCAACAGTTGATTATAATTTAACTAGAATTACAATTTGGTCAACTAACTTTACAGCAGGTGCATTCGATCCTGAAACAAACGTTATTGCTGGAAGTACAAACACAGTTTCACCAAACACACAGATTGCAAATGGAACTGGTGTAGTTGGAGCTTCCCAAAGTTTTGCATGGGATTGGGTACCAATTGTATGGGCTGATGCAACATATAAAGTTCTAGACGATGGAACACAGATTCAAAAAATTGTTGAAACAAGAACAATTGATAATGGATACTGGTACATTGAAGAAATTTATGTGCTTAAAGGTGGATATTTAATTAAAGTTTCAAAAGAAATAGAACCTTTAGCAGGTCAAAACGCATACAACGTAACAGTACTTTTAGAAAACCTTGGAACAGAAAAAACTCCTGACTGGGTATCTATGTTTGATTTAATACCTCCAAACTTTGAACTTTTGGATGCAAGTGATCCAACAACAACATTTGGAGACAGAGACATGGCAGGAGCAGGTAACAGATACAATGATGCAGGAGTTACTCTACGAGGTGTAACTGGTTTCGCAGCAATTGTAGGTGGAACTTATGATTCATACCGAGGTTATCGTGTGGACTTCCAAGAAATTATGAATGGATCTAACGGAGACTCCAATTTTGATGTAGGTGGAGCAGAAGTAAGATTCCAATACTTAATTAATGGAACAGGTGACTTGTCAAGAGTTGGAAACGCATTCTTGGTAGGTGTCGACCCACAGCGTACTGATGGTTCTGTTAGTTCAGTAGAAGCTCCAAACACAGGAATTGTAATGGACATTGTTAATGGTGTAAAAGAACAAGCAGTAACAATTGTCAGCCTTATTGTAGCAGTAAGTGCTTTAGTTGCAGGTCTTGTTTTGAGAAAAAGGTGAGCTTCTTATGAAACACCTTAAATTTTTTTTATTTTTATTTGTATTTTTAGTTTCTATAGTTTCTGTTTCTGCAATTGAACTGACAAATCAAAAGTTAGAGAATTACGGAATTAATATTGAAGTTCTAGACGGAAAAGTTCATGTTTCACAATCATTTGATGTTGTTAGTACAAGCGATAAACCAATTGTTCCAGGATATGCAAAATTAACTTTGTTTGAAGGTGCAGATCCTCAAAACATAATTGTAAGTATTGGTGGAAGTACAAAACAACTTGATACATACGAGTTAGTTGACGGAAAACCAGTAATTTATTATGACATATGGAGACCTTTATCTAGCGGAGAAAGACTTTCTGTTGCAGTAAGTTTTGATTTGGATGATTTTGTTAAAACAGGAATCTTATTTCAAGAAATAAATTTTGAAATTGGTCAATTGATGATTCCTGTAGATATGGCAAAATTCACATTAAAGATTCCATCTGGAAAACATTTAACATTTAATGCTCCAAAGTATGATGCAAAATATAAACTTGATGACGGAATAGTTTACGAGTATAATGTAAATCCTGGTGCATCAATTAATGCGGAATTTTCAAGTGTTCCTTTGCCAACATTACCATTTAACGGTTATTGGATTTGGGCAATATTTGCAATGATGTGTCTTGTTTACTTCTTGATGCAAGTTGTAGGTGTAGTTAAAGATATTAAATCAAATAAAAACTTTGAAAGGTCATAATAATGAATGCAAAAACACTAGTATTTTCAATCGCAATTTTTTTGGTAATTTTTTCCTTTTCAAATGTTGCTCAAGCAAAGATAAATACTCTTAATGTAACAATTAGTGAGATTGTTTCAGAAACATACGCATATAACCCGCAGATGGGTGAATATGGTTCTGGAAATGCAACATGGAATTGGACATATGTTTTATCAGGAACAACAATGCGTGGATTAATCAATGTAACAAATGTTGGTTCTGAAAGTATTAGTGATCTAAACATTACATTTAACGGTACTGATAACTTGACTGGTTGGCCAATACTTTATTCTGCTCCAGTTTATTTAACAAATGTTGGTGGTCCAACAAATCCTATTGGTCCTTTTGTTGCTGGTGATTCTTGGTGGGTATATGCTGCAACTCTAAAACCAGGAGATAGTATAATATACAATTACAGCGTTACTTTAACAAATAATGAACCAGTAAATATTACTCAAACATATTCATCTGATAAAATTATTGAGGGTGGATCTTTTACCATTAATATGGAAGTCCAAAACTCATTACAAAATCCAGTTAATGTTTCTAATGTAAAAATAATTAAAACACCTGGTAGATATTATGATCAAGCAGGAAATCCTGTTTATTTTAATTACACTGCAGTTGGTGGTCCTGATGCAGCTAATGCTCAGTTATTACCTTATGATTCTGTATACAGACAACTTGTATGGAATGTTACTGCATTAGGAAATATTTCACCAAGTAAATTTGGTGGTTCAACTTATAATCTTACAATTGATGTTACAGCACCTTCTGGACTTAACGGTTCATTTCCTACTTTAAATGGTGCGTGGGAGAATTCAACATGGGGAGCTTACATGTTAGTTGGAGAAGTTCTAATTAATATGACTATGGAAGGCTCAATGTCGATGTTTGAAATAGAATCTGTTGAAGGATTATCAACTGCAAAAATTGATGTAACAAAAGAACGTATTAATGATACTCATTGGAATACTTCTGTTGCTTTCAACAACACTGCAGATAGTATTGATTATAACTTGACTCGAATAAGAATTTGGTCAACGAATTTTACTGCGGGTGCATTTAATCCGGAAAACAATGTAATTGCTGGAAGTACACAAACTTCAACACCAAACGTTGCAGTTTCAAACGGTTCAGCATGGGCTGGTTTATCCTCATCATTCGCATGGGATTGGGTTCCTGTAGTTTGGGGAGATGCAACATACAAAATTTTAGATGATGGAACACAAGTTCAAAAAATTGTTGAGACAAGAACAATTGATAATGGTTACTGGTACATCGAAGAAATTTATGTGCTTAAAGGCGGATATTTAATTAAAGTATCTAAAGAAATAGATGCAATAAGCTTAGTTAGAAATTCATACAACGTTACAATAGTCTTAGAAAATATTGGAACAGAAAAAACTCCTGGTTGGGTTTCAATGTTTGATTTGATTCCAGCAGGTTTTGAACTACTTAACGTTTCAGATAACTCTATTAGTTTTGGTGACAGAAATATGACTGGTGGAACTGATAGGTATGCAGTTGATGATGTTTCATTGTTCTATGGTATTGAATCATTTTCTGCTATCGGTGCTGGTTCTTATGCAGGTTATGAAGGTTACAGAGTTGACTTTGGAGAAATAATGAATGGTTCAAATGGTAACTCTCAATACGATGGTGGAACTTCTGAAGTAAGATTTAATTACATGATAAATGGTACTGGAGATCTTTCTCGTGTTGGAAACGCTTATTTAGTTGGTGTTGATCCACAACGAACAGATGGTTCAGTAAGTTCAACATATGCACCTAACACTGGATTCTTTGTTTCAATAACTAAGAATGTCCGTGAACAAATGTTTACATTCATCGGGTTATCATTAGGGTTATTTGCAATAATGGCAAGTTTATTTTTGAAGAAGAAAAATTAAATATTTAAATCATTTGGCAGATATGAATACTTGAATTCTTCTTCTGCAATAAGAATGTCATATTCAATGTTATTTATTTTCTTAAGTTCATTCATTGTGCTATGAACTTCCTTAATATTTTTTGTACTAATGTAAAAAATAGTGTTATACTTTCCAACTGTTTTTGCAGCCCAAAGAATATTTTTGTTGTTCTCAAAAAATTTTGTCTCATTCATATTTATTATAACTGCATATGTCTGATAGTTAATTAACTCATAATTAATTGCACAAATGAATTTTTTTATGTAGTTTTGTTGTATTAGTTTTTTTATTCTATAATTGACTGTATCTGCAGAAATGTTTAATTCCTTTGCCAAATTAATTAATTTTTCTCGAGCATTATTCGCCAAGAGTTTTAATAATTGTTTATCTGTGTTGTCTATTGTTTCTTTAAATCTTAATTTTGAATCCTTTGTTTCTATTTGTATATTATCAAAACTCTTTGGCATCGATCCGGTTTTATAATCTTTAGTTAGCAAAAGAATTTCAAGACTTTGCACATTCTCTGTTTTTATTTTTTCAATTAAACTTTCTAGTTCTTCTGTATTTTTTGCAACAAGTGCAATTTCTAAATCATACTTACCTGTATATTTTATGATTGCTCTAATTTGTGGGATTGTTTTTAGAAGTTGAATATATTCTTCATCGAATTTTTTTAACTGAATTAACAAATGATAATTATCGTAATTGAACTTTTTTAAATTAACTACTGTTCTAAATCCTTGAATTAATCCTATGTTTTGGTATGTGTTAATTCTATAATTAACTGAATCTCTTGAAATGTTTGTTATCTTTGCAATTTCAGATAGGGTGAGTCTAGAATTCTGGCTAAGAATACTCAAAATAGTTCTATCTTTTTTATCAAGTTTTATCTCTGATTTTTTTGATTTTTTGTATTCTGTGTATCTCACGTACTGTATAAACCTTAATTTCTTTATTATTTTTACGGTTTTTACGTAATTTTTGATGCAATATTTAATAGTTTTCTAGTTATTATTTATTATTGGTGGTGTTAACATGACATATGAACCAATAAACAAAAATGTGGCCGAAGCTTACAAATCGGTTATGCGAGTATTTGATAAAATTGATTTACCTTACCACAATACTACGCACGTTTTAGACGTAGCATCAGTTGCAGATACAATTAGTTTACGACTAGGATTAAACCCTTTACAGCGTGAAAAAGTCAATATTGCTGCTTTATTTCACGATATAGGGATGTATTATGGAGCTAAAGGTCACGAAGAGAAAAGTGCAGAAATTGCGTATTCTTATTTAGTTCGCGCTGGATTTGGAAATTCTTATGCACACGACGTTGCAAATGCTATTTTACCAACTAAGCTATTTCCAAATGGTCCTACAGGTGGATTTACTACTCCTGGCGATTACTTACTTGGAAAAATTCTTTGTGATGCAGATGTAGACAATTTTGGACGGTCTGATTTCTTTTCTTTAGGTGAATTAGTCCGACAAGAAATAGGTGTAACTGATCCTTTAGCGTGGAGTAAATCAAGTTTGAATTTACTAAATGCACACAAGTTTTACACTTGGGAGTCAGGTTCTTCACGTGATGTGCAGAAACAAAAGAATGTTGCTGAATTAGAAGAGCGTATTTTGCAGTACGCTTAAATTATTTTACTAATTATCTACTAGTTTCTACTAAATTAGTATTTGTCGGGATTATGCCTTTTAATTCCTAATTATCTACTAATTTCTACTAATTTAGTATGTTTTTTTACTAATTTTTAAAATTTAGTAGAAAGGCTTATATAATTATTATATTTAATTTTCATTATGAAATTACCTGAAAAGCCTTCACAAATTGAATTAAATGAGGATATTTTTAAGTTTATACAAGATAATAATCTTTTTGGGAAAGTAAAAGAGTTTAATAAAAAACATTTATATTGGGATGAAGTAAAACATAGACTTTCAAATATTGCTGAACAAAAGCCAATTTGGAGTTTAATGAAATTCTTCAGGCTCGAAAAATACGAGTCAATTCCTATATTAAATCTAAAATACATAATTTCTCCTGCAATAATGGTTTTTTTACAAAAATGTGATCAATCTTTGGCTGGAAATATTGAAACTCAAACAAGTACTTTAGGTTTAGAGAAAAAATATATTGTAAGTTCTTTAATGGAAGAAGCAATTGCGTCTAGTATGATTGAAGGTGCAGCAACAACTCGAAAAGAAGCAAAAAAAATGCTTAAAGAGAAGCGAAAACCTGTTGATATAAGTGAACATATGGTTGTTAATGGTTATGAAACTATGCAAATGATTACTTCTAGAAAAAATGAAAAGTTAACTCCTGAATTTTTGCTAGAAATCCAAGCTAATATCACTAAAAACACTTTAAAAGATGGTTCTGATGTTGGAAAATTTAGAGATAATAATGATGTTGTAGTTGGTGATGATTCTGATCCTGATTTGATTTATCATATTCCTCCAGATTTTCATAAAGTTAAATCTTTAATTGAAGAAGTTTGCTTGTTTGCAAATAATGATTCTGAAGATTTTATTCATCCAATAATTAAAGGAATCGCTCTACATTTTTTAATCGGATACATTCATCCATTTAACGATGGAAATGGTCGAACTGCACGAAGTGTATTTTATTGGTATGTTTTATCTAAAGGTTATTGGTTATTTGAATATATGGCAGTTTCTCGTCGTATATATAGATCTAAATCTAAATATGGATTAGCTTACTTGTATACTGAGTATGACGACTTTGATTTAACATATTTTATCAAGTACAACTTACAAGCAATTAATGAGGCAATTGATGATTTATTGAAATATATTGAATTAAAGAAGAATTCTACTACTAAAGTTTATCCTAAATTGAATTATCGTCAAAGTAGTATTTTGCGTGATATAACTTCAGATAAGAAAGTTACCATAAAAAGTATTTCAACATCTTATGGTATTGCATATGAAACTGCTAGAACTGATTTGATGAAAATTTACTCATTAGGATACGCTAAGATGATTAAGGAAGGAAAAGAACTAGTTTTTTTACTTTCTTGAATATTCATCTTCAATTCTTATGATGTCATTTTCTTGAAATTCTCCTGTAGAAATTTCTAGGATAACTAATTTGTTATTTTCTGTTATTGCTCTATGTTTAGTCAGTTTTTGGATATGAAATTCATCGCCTTGTTTTGCTTCTAACGTTTTATCGTTTAGAATAATTTTTCCTTCGCCTTCTAATATTTTCCAGAACTCATCTCTTTTTTCATGATATTGCAGACTAAGTTTTGAGTTTGGGTTAACTGTGATGATTTTTACAGTTGACTTTTCATTATGTGTAAATTGTTCGAATTTTCCCCAAGGTCTTGTTTCTTCGTATTTCATTTTTATTCTTCTAGTTTATTTACTTAAATTATTTTCGGGTTTTTAGGCGCAAATTATTTAAATAAATTTATCTTTTTAATGAATATGACCGACGTTCAAGAGTTAAAGAAGATTCTAGTTTCTAATCATGAAGTATTGATGAAAAAATTATCTACAACTAACCTATCCGGAAAGTGGGTAGCTGTTGCTAATAAAAAAGTTTTCTCAGGTACAAATTATTCTAAAGTATTAAGTGATGCTAAAGATATTCAACCTGAACAAAGTAAGATATTAATTACCAAAATAAATTCTGGAAAGGTTTCCTCTCTTAGGTTTTAATAAATTGGTAAATCAGTTCTATAAAGGGAAGATTATTAGTAGAAAATCTTCAGATGGATATATGTTGAATCAATTGAGTGTTCCGGTTCTAATTTGTCATCCAAATTCAGATAAGTGTCACATGACTGATTTAATAGTTGATACAGGTGCAGATAGAAGTATGATTTCTTACAGATTTGGAATTGAGTTAGGTTTAGAGGCACCCGGAGAAAAAGATATTACTAAAATAGTGAAAACTGCTGATAATAGAGACGTTCATTATATAGAGAGAAAAGTAGATTTACATATTGGTGAAAAACTAGATCTTAATAACTTCAAAATTTGTTGGTGTTCTAAACCTGGTGTGAATTATAATTTTCTTGGCATGGATATCCTATCATCTTTAAAATTGATTTTAGTTAAGAAAGAATTTTATTTGGTTGATCCAGACCATTGTGTTGGTTGTAAGAAGTGAATATTTTTAAATGAATTCTCCTTATTTTCTTTTAATGATTAAATCTCAATTATCCAAATTACGTAAATTGGGCTTAATTGGCTATTTCAAACATATGTTTTTAGAAAATAGATCTGACTCT
Organism: Candidatus Woesearchaeota archaeon; assembly: GCA_016938695.1. Lineage (GTDB taxonomy): Archaea > Nanobdellota > Nanobdellia > Woesearchaeales > JAFGUC01 > JAFGUC01. Next base: position 14,844 of record JAFGUC010000024.1, read on the forward strand.
CAAACTATTTTCAAAAATACTTTTTGGCTGTTTTTAGCTGAAGGTGTTAACAAAGGTTTAATGTTTTTTTTAACAATTTTAATAGCTAGGTCTTTAGGTGCATCTGGTTATGGTCAGTTTGCTTTTGCTTTATCTTTTACTTCTTTGTTTGCTGTTTTTGCTGATTTTGGTTTATCTACTTTAACTATTCGTGAAGTTGCTAGAAATAAATCTTTAGTTAAGAAGTATGTTGACAATATTTCTGTAATTAAGATGTTTTTAGGTGTTATTACTTTTGGTTTGATTTTTTTAATAGTTCAGTTTATGGGTAAGTCTTCTTCTGTTAAGACGTTAGTTTATTTGTTTGGTGTTTATGTGATTTTGAATAGTTTCTCGGAGTTTTTTCGTTCGGTTTTCCGTGCTTTTGAGAAGATGCAGTATGAGGCTGTGTCGAAGATTGTTCAGGGGTTGGTTTTGTTTTTTGTTGGGCTTTTAGTTTTACATTTAGGTGCTACTTACGTTGTTTTGGCGTATGTTGTTGGTTCGTTTTTTGGTTTGATTGCTTCTTTGTTTTATTTACGGAAATTTAGTTGGGTCAAGTTGGAATTGGATTTTGGTATTTGGAAGTCGGTGTTGAAAGAAAGCTGGCCTTTTGCACTAGGTTCTATTTTTGTTTCAGTGTATTTTAGTATAGATTCTTTAATGATTTCATTTTTCAAAGGTGATACTGAATTGGGTTATTATGCTTTAGCATATGGTATTATGACTGGATTTTATATTATTCCGTCATTGTTGTCTAATGTATATTTTCCTAAATTGTCATATGCTTATAAGCATGATGGGAAAAAACTAAAAAAATTAATATGGAGTTTTATAAAAAAGATATCTTTGATTGTCTTTTTACTAGTTTTACTATTATTCTTTTGTTCAAAACCATTTTTTGATTTTGTGTATGGTGATGGATTTAACAATTCTGTTGGTGTGTTTAAACTGCTTATCTTTGTTTTAGTTTTCAAATTCTACGGTTTTCCATTTGGATTTTTATTATCTGCTTCAGATGGTCAGAAGAAAAGATTATTCGCTCAAGGAACAACTGCTTTATTTAATATAATTACTAATTTAATATTTATTCCTTGGCTAGGAATAATGGGTGCAGCGATAACTACTTTAATGAGTGAATTTTTATTAGTTTGTTTATATGTATTTTTCACTAGAAAGATGGTGTTTAAGTAAATGGAAATAAAAAATATCTTAATTTCAAATGTATATTCTTGGAAGAATAAAGGCGATGCCGCTATAGTTATGTGTATGATGGATGATATTCGAAAGCAATTCCCAAATGCTAAAATAACTATAAGTAGTCATGATTCTGAAGATAAAGGAAAATACGGTGAAGATGATTTTGAATTAAATGTTGAAAGATATGTATTCAAATCACACAATAAACTGATAAAAATACTAGAACTGATGTGTTTTATAGTCAAAATTGCATTTTTCAGGTCTTTTTTGGTGAAAAAACAGATTTCTAAGTTGTTATTTGGGTCATTATTTTCAAAAAAGATAAATTCTTACTCTAACTTCGATTTGATAATTGCTTGTGGTGGTGGATATTTACTAGCAAAATCTTGGCGAAGTATTTTTCGTTTAATTCCATTTTGTTACGATTTTTATTTCGCAAAACTGTTTAAAAAACCATATATTATGTATAATCAATCGATAGGACCATTTAACAACAAGTTGGATAGACTGATAATTAAACATTACATTGAAAATGCTAAATTGATTATTTGTAGAGAAAATATTACATTCCAACGACTCAAATCAATGAATCTGCAAAATTTATTATTGTCGAATGATGTAGCATTTAACTTATCGCCTAGCCCAACTCAAGTTTTAAATAGTTATTATTATGACAGTTCAAAAATGAATGTTGGAATAACCGTTCGTTCTTGGTTTTCTGATAAACGTCAGAATCAATATGAAAAATCAATTGCTAACTTTATCGAAGATAGTTCATCGCTGAATTTTTATTTTATCCCGCAAGTAATTTACAAGATTGGGGGTGACGACGATTTGATAACTGCGAACAGGATATTCAAATTGCTATCTGAAGATGCAAGGAAAAGAGTTAATATTATTTGTGAAGATATATCACCATCACAAATTAAATATGTCATATCAAAAATGAATTATTTTGTGGGAACAAGAATGCACTCTAATATTTTTGCGTTAGGAGCGGGAATAAAAACTATTGCCATATCCTATGAACCAAAAACTCGTGGAATAATGCAAACATTAGGTCTTGAAGAATATGTAATAGAAATGACAGATATTGATACTGCGAATTTATCGGTTCTGTTCACAAGGTTAGTAAAAGATAATAACTATTTTAAAAGAATTGAAAATATTAAAACAGTTTATACAAATTTGAAATCTTATTTAGAATAGATTTTTATCAATTTTTGATAATGTTTATCTTTACTAAAATCTCTTTTTAACTTGGTAAGCCCATATTCTCCAAGCTTCTTTGATAATTTTTCGTTATTATATAATTTTAACATTTCTTTCGCAAGAACCTTGTAGTTACCCATCTCAAATAAGAATCCGTTTTTATTCTGTTCTACTAAATCAGGATAACCTCCAACATTTGAAGCAATTATTGGTTTTTCATATTGCATGGCTTCTAATGCAACGAGTGGATTATTTTCTAACCAAACACTAGGCATAATTACAGCTATACATTTTCTATAATACTTTTCTAATTTGTTATTATCAATTCTTCCTAAAAAATTAACATTTTCTATGATGTTTAAATCTTTAGATAGTTGTTTTAAATTATTTAGTTCTGGTCCGTCTCCAATTATATCAAATGTACAATTTGATACCCCTTTTTTTTTAATTTCTGCAAGAGATCTAAAAACAACATCAATACCTTTTTCATCAGAGACTCGTCCAACGTACAGAAATCGCTTAGTATCAATTTCTGTCGATATATTTTTCTTACTTATTTCAACAAAATTCGGAATATAAACAACACGATTTCTATTTAAATTTAAAGCTTCAATGATATATTTTTGCAAACTTGTAGATGGGCAAATAAAATAGTCAATATATTTTTTGTTAAAACTAATTTCGATTCTTGCTTTTATGAGTTTGAGCACAAATGAAATTTTATTTTTGGTATTGTGAAAGTCTTCTTGTAATATTTCTTTTGCAATTGATTTTTTATCTTTGAGTTTTTTATTCCAAATCCCATTTCCCGGAGTAACATATAAAAAAGTATGTAAAGTTCTAATAAATTTGATGTGTGGATATTTTTTCTTTAAAGAATATACTGAATTTGAAATCACTCTATTTGTAGAGTGAATATGAATTACATCAGGGTTAAACTTTTTAATTAATTCTTCAACAGATTTTCTTTGTTCTAAGTTATACACTCGCTTAAGATATCCGATAATAGTTGTACTTTCTCTTTCTGCACCATAATAAGTTACTACTTTATGTTCTTTGCTTTCTAAAAGGATTTCTGTATCTCTAACAACTTTTTCTCCACCCGCAAATGGAAGTTTCACATCATGAATTTGTAATATTTTCATTAATAGTAACCTCATACACTAGATAATAATTTTTGATTCTGTTTAACTTAAATTTTGTTAGATTTATATTATCAACGTAATTACTATATAATTTATGACTATCTTGTTCGAAAATGTATATTTGAGAGGCATTAGTAAAACAACTTGAAAGGATTGAATTTATTTCGAGTTCATGATTAGCGGGCGATATGGTGGTAGCTTTAACAAAGGCTTTATTTATAGTATCTGAAATAATAATATTTTTTATTAAATCATAATCTTTAACTTTGTAAAATTGAGTTTCCCATTTATCTGCCTCTTTTAATCCTTGGCTTAATGTGGAATTAACACTTAGAAATGAACAGAGTAATATTGTTATGATTAAAAATAGTTTAATATATCTTTTAGACAAGTATATTCTTGTTATTAGACAAGGCAAGAAAGTTATAGCAATAAACAAATAAATTGGTAGAAAATATCTAACGTAACTTGATAGTAGTCTCTTTCCATACGTGTAGTAATATGCTGAAGTTCCATAGAAAATAAATACACTAAGTGAAAGCAATAAAATAAACATTCTACTTTCTAGCATTTTTTCTTTTTTCTTAATAATTAGTCCTAGTGCAATAATTAAAAAAACGCTTTGAATAGGGGATAATACTTTGATTATGAATTGTGTGATATTTCTGACAGTGGCAGGAATATTAATTTCAAAAAGTCTATCTGTGAAGTATGTTATAATGTTGAATATTTTATTAACGGGCGAAATTTGTTCTATATGTTGTTTACTACTTAGATTATTATCTTCTACATTATATCCTGTTGTGAACGGAGAATTGTATGCTAGAAAATTATATGTTCCAATTGTAAAAATAACTAACAACATAACTAATACAATAATTTTATACTGCTTTAGTATTTCAAGTACGACTACCTTGGCTTTAATCAGATAATAAATAAATATTATCAGATAAAAAAAAATAAATTCATATCTATAGATTATTGAAATTCCTATAAAGAGAATGAACAAAAATAAATTTCCTTTTGTTCTATTTGTCCAATATTTATCGAAATAAAAATAGGATACGAACATAAAAAACATTGCACCGAAGTGACTGAAAAATGAAGACGACCAAAATAATAATGGTGGTATTGAAAATATAAAAACTCCAGTAATCATTGCAGTTATATGATTTTTAGTCTTCTTTTGTACATAAACAAAAACAAATAAGCATAATACTAAAAAATATATTAAATTAGTAATGAATGGGTTATTAAAAACTGCTAAAAAATATGCTGGGAAAATGTGAGTTCCGGCCATTTTAAGTGGTGCCCAAGTACTTGTATTGACTTGTGCCATTCCTGAAATATCTGATACATTCTGACTAACTGTTATCTGAAAAGTTCCACTATGAATATAGTTATTAATTGATCGATATATCCCTGAATCATCAGGATGAATTATATAGTTAAGTGGGTAATATTGCTTTATCATTAAAAGTATAACTACTATGAAAAAGAACATACTAAGTGCCGTAATTAACGTTCTATTATTTTTAAGAAAATTCTTCACATGTCTCAACTCTTATATTATTAATATTAAATTTTTCCTTAAGTTTAACATTATATTCTTGCACACATTTTTTTATTAAATCAGTTTGATTACCATAGTTGAATAAGAATTGTTTAGTTAGTATGCCTTTTATACCATCAACATTACTTCCAATTACAGGGGTTCCTGCGGCCATTGCCTCAATAACTGTTATCCCAAAACCTTCAAAAATTGAAGGAACAATAACAAGTTCCATTTTATTATACCATTCATTTAACTTATTATCAGGTATAAATCCTAAAAATTTTACGTTATTTGTCAAATTATTTTTTGTAACAAATTTTTGTAAAGGTCTCATTAATTTTCCTTTTCCACCAATATATAATACTTTTTTAGAGTTTTTCTTTACAATATCTGGCATAGATTTAACTAAAAAATCAATCCCCTTTCTTTTGTCTAATCGACCAATATAAAACAAACTATTCGGAATCTTTTTAATATTCTTCATAGGATAGAATTGTTTAGTATCAACACCATTTGGTATTACAACAATCTTATTCTTATTAATATTATATTTTTCAACTAAAATATTTTTGCTATCTCCTGATACGCAAATAATTTTATCAGCTAATTGATATGTTTTTTTCTCAAAAGGAATAAAAATTCGTTTCCAAAATTGAGATTTAATATAATGTGATTGTTGCCAATATGTGTGATGACATGTAGCAATAACTGGAATACTAACTCTTTTTAAGAAGAAAATGCCTCCTGGTCCACAATGAATATTTAATTTTGATAGTTGATATTTATGTATTAATTTTTCAGCATTTCTTTGGAAAAACAATCCGGTTGCAATATTTTTAAGCTTACTGTGAAATGAGGGTTTAATAATAACATGGTTTTTTAGTTTCTTATCTGATGGAGAAAAAACAATACAATATATTTTGCTATTTTTGTAATATAAATCATAGATGTGTCTACCAATTCCACCAATAAATGGATAAAAGTCATCCGTAAAAATTCCAAGTTTCAAAAAACATCACCTAAATACTTCAACACAAGTTCATCCCAAGATAACTTTTTTTGAATTGAAGAAACATCTTTCTTCAATTTGGAATATAGTTTTTTATCAGATAATATCTTAACAATATTTTTACTTAGAGTAACATAATCATTTGGTTTAATCAAACAAACATCACTAAAAACTAAATCCGGAAGACTTCCGGTTTTACTAACAATAAAAGGTATTTTATACGGAATTATTTGTGATGCAACACCACTTGCAGCATCAAAATGTTTGTAAGGCATTAATATTAAATCAGATGCTTTGAAAATGTACTCTGTTTCAAACGCAGGAATAAAATCTAATTTTAAAATTACTCTTGACGATAAATTATATTTATCAATAATTTTTTGATACTTACTCCAGTCTTCCCAACATTTTCCTGCAATGAGAAGTTTAACTTTTTTGTCTTTAATTTGAGCTAAAGATTTAAGAGCAATATCAACACCTTTGTAATCTCTTATATTTCCAAAACATAATAGTATTTTATCGTTTATATTCAAACCGAGTTTTTTACGTGCTTCAATTACAGAAATGTTACGTAAAGGATTTTCAATAAGTCCATGTGGAATTAAATTAATTTTCTTAGTAGAAACTATTTTTCGCAAGTCTTTGTATCCTTGTTCAGTATGAACAACATACTCATTAGCAAATCCATAAACAGAGTTATTTAACCAAATTTTCAATTTGCTTTTCTCATGTGGTTTAACATTATGAATAGTCATAATTACTTTCTTACCACGTAATCGGGATATTCCTAGAATAGTCCAATATAACGGAGCTAAAGGCCAACTCCACCATTGTGCATGTACAACAGGAGTCTTAATTCTAAAAGCTTCAGAAATCCATTGTATTGGATTATACCAATTAAGAACATTTTTTATTTTCAAATTTTTATTTTGCTTAACAAGAATAGCACTATTATCAGTAATTCCACCAGGATAAAGAAAAGAGGGATATATTTTATTAAAACCTAAAAAATCAATCTTGATATGTTTACTCAATGCTTTAACATATCCACTAGTATACGGACTAATTCCTTTTATTGGCGGCAAGCTACTAATAATAGTAATTGAATTCATTCCCGATTCCTCACTTCAATCCTAGAAGGACCATATGCTTCACGTCTCTTAAAATACAAAATATCTTCAGTTAATTTTCTGTTCAAAGCGTTCAAATCAGCTAAAATACCAATAGCAAATAGTAAACCAGCAAAAATAAATGAAACAGTACCAACAATCAAAGATTGAATCATACCTGCGCCACTAATAAATATATACCTAAACAAAAACCGCAAATACAAAAACAATCCAAAACCAAAAAATGGTGCACTCATTAAAAGAAACGTCTTAAACGGTTCATACATAACATAACACCGCAATAAATTAGCACCAGACTTCTTCATATGTTGAAACATATTCTTAAATAATCGAGAACGCCGAGTAGGAGCATTAGTAGTAATCAAAACATTCTTTATAGCCAATCCCTTCTTACCAGCTTGAATAATAGTATCAATACAATAACTAAACTTAGAAACAACATTAAGTTGCATCATAGCTTCTTTAGAATAAGCTCTAAATCCTGAAACAGTATCACGAACATTAGTACCAGATAAATTTCTAACCGCAGCAGAACCAAGCCATTGGAAAAACTTCTTAACAATACCAAAATGCTTAACACGACCAGTTTGCCTATCACCAATAACAATATCCGCAGTACCATTAACAACAGGAGCAACTAAAGCAGGAATATACGATGAAGGATATTGATTATCTGCATCAGTATTAACTAAAATATCAGCACCACGTCGAAGTGCTTCTTCCATTCCAGTTTTGAATGCAACACCAAGTCCTTTATTACCAACATAAGTTACAATATGACAACCATACTTCTTAGCAACTTCAACAGTTCTGTCAGTTGAACCATCATCAACAATTTGAACCTCAATTTTTGAAACACCTAAAATTTTCTTAGGTAACGTCGATAAAACTAATGGTAAAGTTTTCTCCTCATTATAACATGGAATTTGTATAACTAATTTCATTTTTATCTACCTATACTCTTATAATGAAATCCTAAAGATTTCATTAGTGAAGGATCATACATATTTCGCCCATCAAGTAAACAATTACCTTTCATCAAAGATTTAACCTTAGCTAAATCAACACCCTTAAACACAGACCAATCAGTTAATACTAACAAAGCATCAACATCTGCGACAGCCTCATAAGGATTCTTAGCGTAAGTAATAAAATCAAAATATCGTTTAAAATTATCCATTGCAATAGGGTCAAATACAACTACAGAAGCACCCAAATCAACTAATCTATTAACAATAGAAATTGCAGGTGCTTCTCTAATATCGTCAGTGTTAGGTTTAAACGCTAAACCCCAAATACCAATCTTAGAGTTAGACAAATCTAAACATTCTTTCAATGCTGGTAAAAAAAATATCTTCTGTCTATCATTAACATCTTCAACAGATTCTAATAATCTATAAGAACAATTATTATGTTTCATAGTTTGAATTAAAGCTTGAACGTCTTTAGGAAAACAACTTCCTCCATAGCCAATACCTGCTGATAAAAACTTTGGACCAATTCTTTCATCAAGTCCCATACCAAGAGCGATTTTATTAATGTCAGCTCCAACAGCAGAAGCCAAATGACTAAGTTCATTCATGAAACTAATTCTAGTCGCAAGCATAGCATTAGATGCATACTTAATTAATTCAGAACTTTTAACATCAACAATAAGTAATGGGTTTTCAATTGAAGTAATTGGCGCATATAATTCCTTCATAATTTCAGTTGCTTTAGAACTAGAAGTTCCAATAACAACTCTATCAGGATTCATAAAATCCTTAACAGCAGCACCTTCTTTCAAAAACTCAGGATTTGATACAACATCAAATTCTAAATCAGAAATAGAAGAAATTATTTCTTTAACAAGATCAGCAGTTCCAACTGGAACAGTACTTTTATTTACAATTACTTTATATCCATTAAGATAAGTTCCAATATCTTTAGCAACTTGTCTAACAAAACGCAAATCCGCTTCATGATTTTGACCCATTGGAGTTCCAACAGCAATGAAAATAACATCAGATGACGAAATTGCATATTTTTTATCAGTTGTAAATTCAATTGACCCAGAAGCAATATTTCTTTTAAGCATAGATTCTAAACCAGGCTCATAAATAGGAACAACACCAGAGTTTAATTTAGCAATTTTCTCAGAATCAACATCTAAGCAGATAACATTATTTCCTAAATCCGCAAAACAAGTACCAGCAACTAAACCAACATAACCAGTACCAATAACAGTAACTTTCATTTTCGACTAAACCTCTTTTTAACTTTTTCAACAATATCATACTTCAAAAAAACAAGACAAAGAACAATCACAACAAAAATTTCAATAAAAACATTTAGTGAATTAATCTTCATCCCAATTAAATTCAAATAAAATGTTAATAACGGAATAACGGATATTGACAAAGCAAATCCTAAAGCAATTCTCTCAAGAGAATCTAATTCTTTAAAGAAAAGATAAGTCATAATAAAACCAGGAATAAACAAAACATAAACAGAACCAAATACAATTCTAAATGCAGATAGTCCAATAAAGAATGATAAAACAATAGATAAAATAAACAAACCAATAAGTGTAATGATTCCAACCTTTTTTGAAAGTTTAAAATCCAATTCTTCTTCAGAATCCGAATCATAAATCAAATAACCAACTAAAACAATTAAAGCACCAGAAATTAATGAGATAACATAAGACAACCAACCAAGAGAATTAGTCTTAACAAAAACCAAAACACAACCAACAATACCTAAGACCCAAATTAATAAGTAATCTTTCAAAGCAGGTTTAACTTCCTTAACTTTCTTCTCAGTTGCTAAAGCAGCAATAACACCAGTTAAGCAAACAGCAACAAGTAAATAATTAGTATTAAGTAATTTAAAAATTCCAAACTCTTGAAGCAATAATAACACTAAATACAAAACAAGTAAATAATTAAAACCAATTTTATTAATCTCAAAAAAAGATTTATACTTCTTATTCCATTTAGTAATATACGAACGAACATCCTTTGAAAAGACTGCAAAAAAAACAATCCACAAAACAACAAGACCAAAATAGACATACGACATCTCAATAAAATCAAAGAATCGTAAACCTAGACTAAACAACGACAAAAATATCAATGTCCAAAATGCAGTCTTAATCATTAAATTTCACCGATATTGACGAAACAGGAATAGTCAAATTAGCATTTGTATCCAAGTGTGTAGCTTTCAATATCAAAGATAAAGAATCATCATAAAACAAATTATCATTATAAATTCTAACAGTTGCAGTTTTCCATTCGTCACCTTCAACGAAATAGTTTAAAACAACATTGTCAACAGGCAAATTACTTTTATTCAATGAGTCAATATCTACAGTTTCATATTCAAAAGGGTTAAATAAATTCTTCTCTAGACTAAAGAGTGAAGACGTTTGAATAATTATATCTCCTTTTGGGATAACTAACTCTCCAGAACCAAAGTAAGGATAGTCAACCTTGACGGAATAAATAGATATGGTTTCATTATTAATCTTCAGATTTTGTTTAGCATCATTGTGCCAAGTAACAAAATTATACCTACCTTCAGACAAATAAACTGAAACAGGTTCTAAAAAATGAACATTACCAACAAAATCAACCTTCTCTTGATTAATCTTCAAATTATACAAAGAACTATCCGAACCAACATTCGAAAATTCCAAATAATACAATCCAAGATCCAAACCATCAAAAGAAAAACTATGATTAGATTCTTCAGTCAAATGAGAAGTATCATTAACACCTAAATCAGAAACATTATACGTACCAATAACTGAACCACTAAAATCCTTCAAAGTAATAGTATAATTGTCATAACCATTATACCAATTCAAATCAGACTTAGTAAAAAAACCACTAATAGATTTATAGCCATATATCAATAATTTAAATCCGCCTCTAATAGTAGAATTCAATTCAAAGCTACCAACACTATAATCTAAATTCTTTAAAGATGTTAAAACAGAATTATCAACACCAATTAAAGACGAGTTACCACGACTATAATAATAAAGACCATCATCAACTGTCAAATTATAAGACGATAAATTCAAATCCTTATCATAAATCTTAGACCAAGAGTAATCCCAATTATGACCATTTTTCGCACCAATAAAAAAAGTACCATGTAAAGGAAAATCATCCCTAAATGTTACAGTAACATCTAGAGACGAAAAATGAGTAGGAACAGGAACTGAAGTATAAACCAATGAAGATAAAAGCGATCTATAAGTAACAAGTTCTCCATCTAAATACAAAGCTTCTTTCGAAGAAACACGATTAGAAGGATTCAAAGCAGAAAGTGAAGATTTCTCATCAACAGAACCAACATCCAAATAATAGTTCATCGACATAAATTTAGACGTATTATAATAACTAACACCAATAACTAGTAATAGCACAAGTGTAGCTATCAAGAACCCATAAATTCTATGATTTGAAGTTTTTTTCTTAGCCATAAGCTAAAATAATAATTACCCCTATATAAATGTTTTGTTACTGGGTAGTTACTAAATCAACCCCTCCCGTATAAATAGAATATACCGGCTCTACAAAGTCTATAGACCCATTCCAAAACATTAACCAAGAATTTCTATCAAAAGGATTATTATCAAACATACCCGGAGCATACACGGTTGCAGAAGAATACCCCTTAACCCATGTAGCATAAGTAGGAGTTGTTACAACAACTCCTTCCAGAGAAGAAATAAAATCAAATTCAGACGAAGTAATTAGTGCATGATCGCCAATTAAACCAGAATAAAAATTAACACCAGAAACAATCAACAAATAGCCAAACAAAGCAAGACCTAACTTACGATTATTGCCTATAATATAATATATACCAATAGCTGCAAAAATCAACATAAAAAAATCAAGATAAATAATAAACCGATTAAAGAAAAACAACTCAAATACAACAGTAATAAAAGTAAACAACAAGCCAACAACCAGTAGAGATCGTTTATAGAACGCACCAATTAATACAAATGGAATATACATAAGAGAATAATATACATACGTTGAAAGATTAAAAAACGTACCAGAACCAGAAGACCCTAAAGAAGTAACATACCCCATGAAAGGACCCAAACAAAACTCAGGAATTCTATCAATATTAAACAACAACATAAGTAAAATAATCAAAATCCCATCAACAAACACAACTTTACGACGATGATACAAGAAATAAGCAACATAAATAACACCAAAAATCAAAGCAGCAGGCCTATGAATTCCTCCCAATAACCCACCAAACAACACAGTAAGTATTCTTGAATCTTTTTTCAACAAAAAATACAATGCAGCAAGTAATAGTATCATTCCTAGAATATTCTTAATATAATTCCACCAGAATACCTTATACATAGTATATGATACAGAATAAAGCAATGCAGACAAAACTCCAACAGAATTATTAAACATTTTAGACAAGAAGTAATAGAATGCATAACATAAACCAACAGATAAAATAACAATGCCCCACTTAACAACATTAGCCGAACCAAAAATCAATGAAAAAAACGAACCTAAAAGTGAAAACAGCAATGGAAATACCGATTTAACCCAATTCTCCGCAAAAGGATGATCAAAAACAAACTTATACCATCCCGGATCATACCCTAAAGGCACAGGACTAAAGAAATACCAATAAATTCTAGTAAATAAAGTAACAACAAGAGCAACAATAACCAGCCAAGAAGGTATAGAAACGTGAGAAAAAGACTTATCTCGCATAATAAACCACAAAACAAGTCCCATCAAAGCAACAGCAAATAATATATAATACATAAAGAACAAATACTTTATTTAATATATAAAACTAGTTTTCTTTGAAACTCAAATTACTATCATTATTGACTAAAGCAATAAGTGTAGCACCAGACAAAGGTTCAGTAGAATACAAAAGTTCTAGAATTTTCTCAGTTGCTTTATTATGAGATTCACTAACTGCCTCACTCACTGTTTTACCTTTTGCTATTTTAGTAACAATTACGTTCGCACAGTTTAATACTGGTTCTGCAGTCTTGTCTTTATCTGGAGTACATTCATGAAAATGATCTCTGGGAATAATAAACTCCTTTTTGTATCCAATATATGCTTTAGATGAATTCTTAAGTTTAACAAAAGAGTTACATGCTTTAGCATAAACAATTGAGTTTAACAGAATTTTCGAATTAGATAAATCAATTAATGTTTCTTTTTCACCTTGCAAGGTGCTAACAGAACCATGACCTTCAAACACTATAAATCTTGGTTTATGTTTTGAAATTCTTTTTTCAACATCTGCACGAGAAGGATTAACAACATCAACACAATCAAAATTTTTCATTATTCTACTTGAGTATTTGTACATGTAGTATGTAGCCAAATCGTAATTGTGTCTTATAGAAAGAATCATTTTATGAGATTTGGCATTCTTTTAATGAACTCTATTTGCATATCCATCATAACTTTCCCAATTTTGGAGTTAGAATTCACTTCTTGAATTAGTTGATCTCTAGTAAAATCTCCACTTCCTCCAATTGAAAAACTAACATTAGGCGGCATAGCAGATAATCTTTCAACAACCAATTTTTGGATATAGTTCATTTTAAAACACCAATTTCCTCCAGACTTTTTAAAATTTTCTCTGAATATTTACCATTATTTCGTATTTCAAGATTCGCCGTTAGCCAAGTAAATGTTTGTTTATCTATAATTGCAATGATTTCGTTTCTTAAAGGAACAGGGACATTAGCAAACAATCTAAGAAATTGTGATTTTAAAGTTTCAATAGTATTCTTCCCCATCTCAAAAACCCCTATATAATATATATTAACTTATATATATAAAATATGTTGTTTGATTCGGATAATCCGAAAAACCCACTACCTACTAGTAACAAACCGAAACATATATAAAGTATGACATAGAAATAGGACAATATCATGAATAAAAACACTGTTGTTGGGATTTTGTATGCAGTTTTTGCAACACTTTTTCTAGTTATGCCTGCATTTACAGATGCTCTAACTTTAAGTGTATCAATGGCTAAAACTGAAGTTAACGAAGACGAAAACATCGAGTTCGACGTAACTGCAGATATTGAAAACATTGAAAGATATGATATTCAAAATTTCACGGTTGAAGTAGGAAATGAAACTTGTACATTTGATATATACGGTTCAAATTCCTGCCCTAACTTCATGATTACTAAAACAAACTATACAGCAACTTACGGCTATGGATATGGTTACGGTTATGGTTATGGTTACGGATATACAGACGGACAACTAAGATACCACGTAAAATATTTAGCTAGAGACATTACTGAAACAAAAGATTTAGAAGTAAAATTTTCTCTTAACACTAAAACAGAAAGCAAACTTTCTGAAATAAAATCTATCAAAGTTAAAGACATGAACAAAATTAACATTGATGAAATGTTAAACAATCTACCAGATTACTTTAGTGGGAATACTACAATTAGAGACATTCAACTAAGTAATAACTCAATCAACGTTTCAATTCCAAATGGAACAATCATTACATCCAATGGAACAAATAACAAATCAATGTTTAAATTAAAATTAACAAGTTCAAATGGTAAACCTGCAAACACTCAAGAGATTAAAACAATCAAATGGGGAATTGAAGGAGAAACTTTACTATTTTCACAACCGATTACTATCAGAGTAAATGTTGGTTCAGCATATGATGGTCAAACTTTAACAGTTTTTAGATCACCAAATAACAATGCTTGGACACAATTAGGTTTAGTTGATACAACTTGTTTAGTAACAAGTGGTGTTTGTGAATTTAGGACAAGTGCAGCATCATACTTTACAATAAGTCAAATAGTTCCACCATCTTCATCAAGAAGAAGTTCAGGAAGTTCAAGATCAACAGACAATTATCCAGAAGACATCTTTAAAGCAGTTGAAGACGCTAAAAAAGAAGTAGAAAATACTCCAAAAGAAGGAACAATTGAAGCTGTTGTAAGAAATGAAACACAAGAAGACGATTTCGAACCTTATGTAGAATCACAAACAAAACCAATAGGACCATCAGGTATGGCAACTGGAAATTCAATTCTACGAATTGGAACATTTATTGGACTTGGAATAATTGGACTGTTAGCAGTATTTGCTTTAGTATTCAAGCGAAAATAAAATGTTAGATACTTTTCTTTTAAAAGAAGAAAATAAACTTAATTTGTTCTTATTATTCATTGGTACGCTAGGAATAACGCTATTCTCAGCATTCCTTAATTTTCCAATGGGAAAAAATTCAATGTTCTTAGTTTCTTTAATTACTCTAGGACTTGCATATCCTGTAACAAGATATATTCGATTTAGAGATAGAGAAGAAATAACTAAAAAACTAAAAGAAACAACCCTTCTAAAAAGACATGAGCAAGAAGTAGTTGTTTACTTAACAATTTTTCTAGCAGTTGTAATTGGAATTTTCTTAACTGCAAGACTTACAACAGATTTTTCAATGCAACAAGCATTTTTGTCATCAATCTCAGGAAATGCAACAAGTTCATTACCTTTCACAAAGATATTACTAAATAATTTATTAGTTTTAATTTTAACTTTAGCAATAACATTGCTTTTATCATCAGGATTACTTTTAGTTCTAGTTTGGAACGCATCAATTATTGCATACGCATTAACTCAAGTATCTAATCCATTGATAACTGGTATTGCATTCTTAGGTCATGGATTAGTCGAAGTTGCAGGATATATTATTGTAGGAATCGCAGCATCATTGCTCTCATACAAAATTGAGAATTACAAAGAAGCTAGTAAATCTAAAGTAATAAAAGATGTAGTTATTCTAACTGCAATAGGAATCACAACAATTTTCTTAGCAGCAATATTAGAAGTAATATAAAAAAATTAAAATTAATCTCGGACTTTTATTCCGAGTTCTGCAAGTTGTTTATCATCAACTACATTAGGTGCTTCATCGAGTGGTGAATATGCTGCCTTGTTTTTAGGGAATGCCATAACCTCTTTGATGCTGTCATTTCCTGTCATCATAGCAGCCAACCTATCAAGACCAAATGCAAGTCCGCCATGAGGTGGAACTCCGTATTTGAAAGCTTCTAATAAGAATCCAAATTTAGATGCAGCATCCTCTTCAGAAATGCCAAGTAATTCAAAAATCTTAGCCTGCAATTTCTTATCATGAATTCTTATACTTCCACCACCAGCTTCATTACCGTTGATAGCAATATCGTATGCAAGAGATCTAACACTTCCTAAGTCACCTGCATACAATTTGTCCAAATCTTCTGGATGTGGCATTGTAAATGGATGATGAACAGACATAAATCGTCCTTCTTCTTCGCTCCATTCAAATAATGGGAATTCAGTAATCCATACAAATCCGAATTTAGATTTATCAAACAATTCTAAATTTCGTGCAATCTCAAGTCTAACTCTACCAAGTGCTTCATTTGCAATTGAACGAGCTGGGTCAGCAACAATAAATAACGTTCCTTTTCCAGAAACCTTTGATTTAATTAATGAAATTTCAGAAGGTGATAAGAATTTTAATATTCCGCCTTCAAGTTCATCGCCAACAGATAAAGCAATTAATCCTTTTGCTTTGTAAAGTTTAGCAACTTCTTCATATTTCTTAACTTGTTTTCCAGAAAATTCAGAAGGAACAAAAATACCTTTTATTCCGCCGTTAGCTGCACCAGAAAACACTTTAAATTCAGAAGATGATAATTCTGCCGTGAAGTCAATAAACTCTAATCCGAACCTAATGTCGGGTTTATCTGAGCCATATTTCTCCATTGCATCTTTGTAAGTCATAGTTGGGATTTCTCCAACGTCAAGACCTTTAACTTCCTTGAATAAAGTTTTAATAAAACCATTCATTACTGAAATTACGTCTTTTTCTTCAACAAAACTCATCTCAAGATCAATTTGAGTAAATTCTGGTTGTCTGTCTGCTCGTAAATCTTCATCTCTGAAACACTTTACAATCTGTAAGTATCTATCAAAACCAGACACCATAAGAATTTGTTTGAATAATTGTGGTGATTGAGGTAACGCATAGAATTTTCCTTTGTTTACTCTTGATGGAACTAAGTAATCTCTTGCTCCTTCAGGAGTTGATTTTCCTAGAATTGGAGTTTCGATTTCAAGGAAATTATTTTTTTCAAAATAATCTCTAGCAACTTTAGTAATCTTATATCTTGTAATAAGATTGTCTTGCATTTGCTTTCGTCTTAAATCTAAATATCTATATTTAAGTCTGTTATCTTCACTAACATTATCAATATTATCGAGGTCAATAGGAATAACTGCGGATTCACTTAATACATTAATTGATGAAGCTTCAACTTCAATTTCGCCAGTTGCAAGACTTTTATTGTCTTGGCCTTCCTGTCGTTTTTTAACAGTTCCACTAAATTGAACAACATATTCTCTTTTCAAACCTTCAGCTTTATCCTTATCACAAACAACTTGAGTAAGTCCATACCGATCACGAAGATCAATAAAAACTAAATTACCAAAACTTCTAACTTTATTTACCCAACCTGCTAAAGTGACCTTCTGATTCACGTCTTTAGCTGATAGTTCATTGCATGTGTGTGTTCTATACATAGTGATTCCCCTTCTATTGAGAATATTATTTGTAGATAGGTTATTTAAAAAGGTTTTTGTAATTTTGCTTTAAAGACGATGTTTTGGGACAAAAAGCGTATTTTCTTGTTATTTTGGGTTTTTAGAACTTTTAAAGCACTCCTGTCTGCCCTTTCACTATCAAAAGATTTATAAAGTGACGTCTTTTTATCTGCCCTAGCGGGGTAGGGCAGGCAGGAGTGCCCGCCGGGCTCATAACCCGGAGGTCGGTGGTTCAAATCCACCCTCCGCTATTTTTCTTTAATATTTACACATTTTCAATAGAAAATAGTGTAAACTATATTGAAAAATGCGGAAGGGATGAGGATTTGAACACGACCGATTAAGGGTTATGAGTCGGCGGGAAGAAATTAAAAATAAAATAATAAAATTACATTGTTGAAGTTGAAGAAACTGCAACATTCTGCTTATTTTCAGCAAATTTTCCTTTAAATCTTGTGTAGACTCTCTTTTTTACTTCCGAATAATTATACACATTAAAACTAATCTTCCAGTTTTCAAAAACAGTAACCGAAATCACTTTTGGCTCAATACCATTTTCCTGACATTTATTCATAAAATTAAAATTACTTTTACAAAATTCCATGACCTGTTTGACATCATGCTTCTTTGATTTAACATCATAAACAATAATTTTTTCAACAATTCTATCATTTACATTATTTAATTTGAATTCAATTAGATCACTTTTTCTCCAATTAGAATTAAGAAATTCAATTTGTTTTTCTTGTCCAAAAATTAATCTATACTTTGACAGAATTTCACTGACATTATCAAATCTGTTCATGTTAAAAATAAAATTATTCTTATTTTCACGTCTAATAATCATCCGAGCTGTGTTTTCAAGAGTGTATCCTCTTAAATTATTGTCGTCTAGTAGATTTATTATCATACTATGAAAAGCATAAAAAAATTATATATAATTTATTTAGAGAAGGGGACAATCATAAATTAAATTCATCTAGAACTTTTAAAAATACGCCGTTGTAATCAGACATCCACCTATGAGAAACATCTGAACATATTTTAACAAATTCGTCTCTTGAAATCCACTCAATTACTGAAATCTCTTCAGATGTAGAAACTGGACCTAACACCTCAACAACAACTATATTCTGTTGTTGACCTTTATACTTAACTCCTAATTTTTTCAAGCTATCTTCAATTATTGTGGAAGGCCAATAATATTCATTTGTATACTTACTAACACCTAGAACACGAATATCTGAACATTTAAGTTCTTCAAAAAATTCTCGTTTTGCCGCAGAAATCAAATCTTCATCAGATTCAATTCCGCCTTGCGAAACTTTTCTCCAATTCTCATTTGGAGCCTTTTTGTCCCATTCATGTTTACCAACAATTAAAAATTTTCCATTAGAAATGGCTAAGATGACAACACTAGGACGAAAAGGTAGATTTTCATATTCTGCAAGTATTTCTCGAACCATAATTACCTGGTACTAATAAATTATTTAAATTTATGTATATCTAAGTTTAACATGATTTTAAGTAATTTTGTTTATATTTCAAATTATTATGCATCTATAGTGTGTTTTTTGTTCTTTTTAATTATTTTATTCTTCATAATAAAAAGATTAAACATAGAATTCAAAAAGAATTTAATTCCTATATTGTTCTTATTTTTGTTAATATTATTTTTAGGTCTTATAAACATAGATTATAATGTCTCTGGGGAGACAGATTTGTATATGACTAGTGGTATATGTTTATCTAATAATAATTTGTTTCAAAAATATCCTTTGTGTGAAGAATTAGTAATGCAGAATGAATTTATGTGGCCAACAATATTATCTTTATTTTTTAGATTATTTGGATTATCTATTTTTGTTTCTGGATTGGTTAGTATTATTATTGCTGGTTTATGTTGTATTCTTATTTATTTGATTTTAATCAAGTTTACTTCATTATTTAATTCTTTTTTAGGGAGTTTGTTTATTTTTATCTTACCGTATAATTTAAATTTTATGATTCTTCCAATAAAAGAAGGATCGTTTATTTTTGGTGTTTTATTGCTTTTATTATATTTATCTAGACGTCCAAAATTAAGTTCTCCTATAGATTTATTTTTTTTAAATGTAATATCTTGTTTTTCTTATTTAGTCAGAGCTCAAGGAATAATTTTATTTCCTATTTTTTATTCAATTTATTTACTAAGTAATGTGAAATTACCAATCAAAACAAAGTTACGTGATATTTTTATTTCATTACTTCCAATTTTAATAATATTTAATACAGATATTTCATTATATTTAAATAAATTACCAGGATTTCCCGAATATTCTTTAGCTAGTATTTTTTTTGGTTTTTTAAATAATCTTAAAGTAATTCATCTATGGAATTATTTGATCAAGATTTTTAACGGATTTAATCTATTTGTGATTGTTGTTTTAATTGGAATTTTAGCTAATTTTATCAAAACAAAAAGAAAATTTAACCAATCTCTAAAAATAGGTATTATTCTTTATTTGGTGTTTACAACATTGGTGTTTTTTATTTTTTTTAGTGGTACTGACTCAATAGCTGCTATATATCAAGCAAATTTTCATCATATCAGCAACATGTCAGTTATTTTTTGGTTAGGAATAATCTTAATGATCAGTCATGTATTCGATGTAAAGATAATCAAATATCGTTCTCTAAAATTATCTCTAAGTTTGATTTTCATAACAATTTTATTTATTTCACTTTTTTTATACTACCCTATAATTAATGAAAATCCATCAAGTAATATTTTTGAATTGGATTTGGGAATTCGAGATTCAAGTAAAATAATAGAATCTTATGAAACTGTTTATTTTGTTTCAAATGAGTATAACCGATTTAACTTTAATCAATTTTTATATTTAAATGATATCTTTTTACATAAATTCAAATTTATTTATTTTATTGAAAAAAAATATTACTATACAGAATTATCTGATGAGGAAAGCAACGATTTTTTTATTGTTGACAAATATATATATAATTTTAATGATTCAATATTTCTTTTTAGACGTACTGATTTATTTTGGGATCATAATTGTAGTTTAATAGGATTGAATTTATCTAAGTATTTATCTAGTTATTTTTATAACTTTAATAATAATTCCAAATTACTAATAAATTATAGTGATAGTATTTGTACTTTTGAAGTTAAATAGAAAAAATAAAAAAAAATTAATAATAAATTGGTACCTCATCATACTCTGTTTTCTCTTTCAAAACCGCAGATGAAATCTCACTTAAGTCACTTAAATCATTAGCCATGATGTTTGTATTTGATAAAGTATACAAAGTATTGCCAATGTAAAGTGCTCTGTTTATGCTACCTTCAGAGTAATAGTACCAACCACTTTTTTCCATTGTGTCGTCTTCAATATGTGTTATTCTTCCTAATAATTCAAAACCATCTAAGTTTATTTTGTATACATATGCACCTTGGAAAGTGTAATCTCCATATGCCCATTTCAACTCATCTTCAGTTTTGTATTTTTTAGTATCTATTTCGGCAACACGTACTGGAATTACAAGTAATTCTTTTTCACGATCAAACAAAAATGCTCTGTGGTCGTACAATGCATCTGAATCTGTTCCACGATCTCCAATTTCAACCTTTGACATTTCAATTGGATGTTCAACATCAGTTACATCGAATAAAGACATTTTTAATCCTTCTAAATAAAATCTGTCTGTTTCTTTGTCAGCTTCTGTTTCTTTTCCAATTCCAATGATGTGATTTTCATCAAATGGATGTAAGTAATTGGAGTATCCTGGAATTTTTAATTTACCCAAGATTTTTGGTGCAGTTGCATCACTTAAATCAATAACAAATAATGGATCAACATTTTGGAATGTTACCATATATGCTCGTTCACCCATGAATCTAACTGAGTAAATTCTTTCTTTAGGAGCAATATCTTCAATTGAACCAACTTTTTTCATATCTGAGTCAAAAATGAAAATGTGGTTTACTGAAGGATTATTGTCATCCCAAGAATTTCCAGTAGTTGTTGCAATTCTAAAGTTTCCATCATATTCATCCATTGAAAATTGATTTAATACATATCCTTTAACTTCTGCTTTACCAACAAATTCAATATCTTTTCCATCAATTAAAATTTTGTTAATTATAGTCTTCTCTCTTTCTTTCTGGACTTCTCTACTTATCTTTTCAGAAGCATCTGACATTTCTTTTTCTAAAGAACTTCTTTCATCTGCGCTTAAAGAGTATACGTATTTTTCAATAACATATTGAATTTCAGTCATTTTAGTTGATTCTCTTAAGTCATAGTCTTGTATTTTTTCAATTTCAGAAACTACATCTGCAGGAAGTTTTTTCATCATAACTTCTTCGATGATTCTTTTCTGTTCAACATAGTAAGGTATATACTTTTGGTTAGTTAAGTAGATACTATTTTCTGAAACAAAAATATTTTGGCTGTAACCTTTTACAATTGATTCTTGTGTAAAACTGTTATCAGTTAAATCAACTGCTAAAATAATTGATAGTTGATAAGAGTCATCAGGCATGTCAAAATATCTAATTGAATCAGCTTCAATTCTTACAGAACCACCAGTGTAATAAATAACTGGAGGAACAAATGGTGAATAAAATCCTTGATTAAAAATAATATAAACATTATCTCCAATCATTCTTGAGCTAAAGTATCCACCATCTAAAGTAATGTCTTCTTCTACTTCAGGGTCTTCTTTATCGCTGATATCAAATATTTTTACAAAACTGTTACTGCTGTATCTTGGGTAAGGCATAATACTAGATATTGCAGCCATTTTTTCATCAACTACATCATCAGTTTCAATTGGTGTGCTTTGCCATCCGATTACAACAAGTTTATCGCCGTTTACAAAAATTTCACTAGGATACATTCCTTCATTCGAAATTTCAGAAACAACTTTAGTTCCGTCAGCTTCAATAATATAGATAATATTATTAGCGACATAATAAATGTATTCGCCATCAGTTTTTACAATATCTGCTTCATCAACACCTTCAACCTGAACGTTCGTTTCAGAATAGTCTGAATTAGGTGCATAAACCGCAACCGCAGAACCAGATGCAGAATCAACATCCATTGCTATTGCAGATTCAGAAACTGCCATAGATTTAGTAGAGGAGTCTAATCTATAATATACTCCACCATAATAACTACTTGATCCTGAATTTTGTTCCATAAATTCTTCAATATCATCAATTGATTTGAATGTCTTTAGTTCTCCATTTCCAGAAAAACTAACAGTATTAGTATTTGTATTTTTAATTTCAGAAATATCAATTACTGAACATCCTGATAATACCATACTAAATACAATTAATAATGCGATAATTACATTTGCATGTTTCATTTTTTTAAACCTCGTTTAGTTTTAATTTTAGTTATGATAATGTCTGTTACAAAATAAACTGAAACTGCAACAACAGCTCCAATTGCAAACCAAAGAACGGGACTAATTGTAAAACTTGCTTGTTCAACACCTGCACCAAAAGCAATTGGTGCAGCTTTAGCCATAATCATATCTGATGCAGTATCATCTGCTACAGCATAAAGCATTCTTTCTTGAGCTACATTTGTTCGCGAAAAAAAACCGTCATTAAATAATTTCAAGAATCCTGTAACAATTCCAGTAACAAGAACAGTTGGAATTAATCGTTTTAATTTTTCTTTAAAGCTGTCACCTTCTGGAGTTGATGGTGAAATAATGACCGTTTTGTTTGATACTTTGTAATGATCGACAACTTTACCTTTTTCACTATAGTGAAATTCATCAACTTGTACTAAATTGACTTCTTTTAACAATTTTAGACTATAATGTATTGTTGAAATTGGAACATCTAACTTTTTAGCAATTTCAGATTCCGTTGCTTCTTTTGTTGCAAGAAAATCAAGAATCTTTCTAGAAGTAGTATTAGTAATTACTTGTGCAAGTTTTTTTGCTTTGTCTTCTTTAAGACTTACCAAAATAAATGATTCATCTGCCATAATAGTATAATTATTTCGCGTTAATATATACTTTTTTATAACTTCAATTCAATTTAAAGCTATTTTTAGGTCACTTGTAAGTGGTTTCACGACCTTAAAGAAATCAGAAAGATCATTTAATCTGCTATTTTGATATTG
Source organism: Candidatus Woesearchaeota archaeon (assembly GCA_016938695.1). GTDB lineage: Archaea > Nanobdellota > Nanobdellia > Woesearchaeales > JAFGUC01 > JAFGUC01. The sequence goes on from JAFGUC010000024.1 coordinate 38,919, forward strand.
TTTAAGTATATTTTCCTTGTTTTCAAGATAGTTAATTGCTCTTTTTTCTTCATCATCTGAAAAATTGATGCTTTCTGATTTTAATTCATCAATTCTTAATTGATATTTAGTTAATAGATGAATTTCTTCTTGCATAGCACGAGCAACATGATACATTGTAGAAATGTACGTATCTAGTAAATCATAATATTCTTTAACTTTAAATGAAGAATTTCTATTAACAAAACTAGCAATATGGCTATTTTCTTTTAACTTATACAATAATCCACCAAATCCTAAAAAACCATTTGGTTCGTCTGTTAATTCTCGAATTAAAGTCATATTAAAAGTTCCTGTTTGTTCATACTGATTTTTTATTCTAATAAAACAGTCTTCAGATTGTTCTAAATCTTGTAAGACTCTTTTTGAATAAAAATTCTTATTAAGAAAATACGGATTTGAATCGTCTAATCTCATCTCAATTTTTGGTGAATTATGTCTTCTTGGAAAAATAAATTCTTCAGTCATACTTTGACTATGTGTTAATATTCTATATTCTCTTGATTTTTTGTTTAATTCGAAAACAGATCCATAATATTTTTGAATAAGTTTATTAAAGAAATCTTCTCCAAAAGAATCGATAATGACACCACTTCTTTCACTAATCAAATTATACATTGCCGGAGAATCTTTAAATTGTCCAATAAGTCTATTTACTAGTGATTTGTTCTCTTCAAATAATTCAGATATCTGGGAAACGTGTTCACGTAAATCAGTTTTTGAAATAACATTTCTCTTTTTGATAAACTCCAGAACTTTTTTCTCAATATCTGATAAATCATCATAATTGCAACAGAATTCATCAACTTTTTTTTCATTTCGAACAATGTTGTACGCTTCTTCTTTTGCAATCCTAGCAACATGAAACAACCATGATACTTCTGCATCAACAATATCAACAATTAAATGTGTTTTATCAAAATCATCAGAAAATGAACTTTTATTACGTTCAATCATATCTTTTAACTGATGTGCTGTTTTTTTTGCTGAAAACAAAATTCCATATGAATCCCAAAAAGATTTTGGTTCACCACAAAGCAACTCAACATCATCAAAATTAAAATCATGATTTTTAGGGAAAGTAGTCTTAAACAATTGTTGAGCATTAGCTATGTCTAACACAACTTTACTTGCAGTATATACAATATTTTCTAATCCATTTTTCATTTGTATCTCAAAAAGTCTTACTTTTGTTTAAAATAGTTTGCATTTTAGAAAGTTTTTTATACGATTTTTAATAACTTTTTAAATGAGGTGATTTAATGTCTGAATTTACTACAAAACCATCCGTTCCAAAACGAATAGGTATGTGGGTTTTGTTTTCCTTAGTTGGATTATCTTTATTTGCAATTATCTACAATTTTTCCGTTGATACTGCTCCTAAATCAATTTTAGAGAATGTTGTCACAAAAACATATGATTACGCTTCACCGGAATCAGTTGATTCGATGTTTACTGGTATTAAAAGTACTTGTGAATCTTTAACATCTCAATTAAATAAATTCGGTATAAATTTTAGTAGAGATGAAGAAACAGTACGTAAAGACGCACAAAAAGCTGGCTTAAATCAAGAAGATCTAAACTACTTCATTAGTTTGTATGAACTTTGTGAAAAAACAGATGAATCTTCAAAAGAATTTATATTAAGTGCAAGTAATAATTTAATATTTGATAAATTAAATTTAACAGACGATACCCAGATGAGTGATTTAGTCGAGAATGCAGCTAATACTTTACCAGTAAGTTCAGGTAAAACATTGCAAAAAATAATTCCTATTATAAATATTTTTTCATCAACAGGAAAACTATTCGCATTACTACTAATATGTCTGATTATCGGAGTCATTCTTTGCATTAATTACATGGAATACTTCTTAACAAAATTAGCAAATACAATAATTGGTGTTGGTACAGGTTTAGTACTTCCATTCGTTGGAGTAAAATTATATTTATTGTCAAATCCAATAGACACATCGTTTTTGTATGAAGCAATATCAAAAGCATTCACAAGCAATCTAGTATTTAATTTTAGTTCAATTATCTCAAAGATACAGACAGCAATAATAGGAATAATGCTAGAAATATTGTATCCTCTAAGACTGTTAGCAATTGGAGTAATAGTAATTGCTTTGGGAGTAGGAATTCTTATTTTGATAAAATCCCTATCAAAAAAAGGTGTTTTTAACTCAGACGCTTAGAAAAAATCATTAAGATTTTGATTTTTAATTTTTTTAATTTCTTTTGTTTCTTTTTTACCTTCTGGATTAATTAATTTAGTTGCTGTTTTTTCACCAAGTATTTTTTTTAGTTCATCAGAGTTTATTTTATTTACATCATCACTCGTTCTAAAACCATGTGCAAATAATCGTCTTGCTCTAACTCGTCCAATACCCTTAATTTTTAATAAACTTAGTAATTCTGCTTTTACTCCATTTTTAACTCTAATTCTAACTTTCTCTAAATCCGAAATAATATCTTTTTTCTCAATAATCTTTGCAATTTCAACCGCAGAATACAAAATCCAATCCGCATTATCTGTTTTGAACTTTATTTCTCCAGGTCTTATTTGGAATTTATCTAGAATTTGCTGTTCAGTTGATTCATTAATCCAATCAAGCAACATTAATGCAGTTTTGAACTGATCAAAAAAATCATCATACTCATCTTCATATAATTCAGGTTCTTTTTGCACAAGATGCTCGCGAAGTTCAATTAATTTATCTTGAACATCATTCCAATCCTTATTTTTAAGACGGATATATGGTCGCATTTCAAGAGTGCTACAAATCATCTGAACATATGAAATGTCATGAAGTTTATCATTTTGCTTTAATTCCTCCAGTTTAGAAATCATCTGAATTATTTGATTAGCAGTTAATGGATCAAGATATAATTGTGAAACTCTTGCACCTAATTTTGTAGGTTTATATGATTCATCAATAATTTTGTCTGCGGATTTAAAATAGGAATCCGTTTTTTCAGAATTTTTTTCAGTTTCAATAAACTTTAACTCTTTTAATAAAAAAATCATTTTTTCAATAATCATGTGCAAATAATCTGTATCATTGAACTGATGTGCCCAAAATGTTTTACCAAAAAAAGAAAAAATCTGTTTTTTAGTTTTAACAATTCCAGTAGAAATCAAACTTAACAAATAAGTTCTAAGAACTGGTTCAACAGCGAGCTTAGATTGAATGTCTTCAACTTCTCCGTCGATAAACAATGTCTTTATTTCTTCCTTTTGCTTTTCATTTGTAGCAATAATTATTGCTTCACCATAATCTTCCTTACCAGGTCTTCCCGCACGACCAGCCATTTGTTTGTATTCCATTACAGGAATGTAACTCATTCCATAATTTCCATATCGTTTCAATGAGTTTAGTATTGTTCTAAATGCGGGTAAGTCCAAACCTGCAGCAAGAGTTGGAGTTGAACAAATAATTCTAATTTTATTTTCTCTAAAAGAATCTTCAATAAGTGATCTTTGTTCGCTTGTCAAACCAGAATGATGAAATGCAATTCCTTTTTTTATGCATTCAGATAGTCTTTTACATTGAGTGGTTGGATTTGATAACGCATGTAATATTTTTTCTGATAAATTTTCAAAATAAATTACTTCGTCGTCGGAATATTGATTTAATTTAACTGATTTAGAAATATCCATTGCTTGCTTTTCAGCACTAGCTTTGCTCGCAACAAAGACAATTGCTTGCTTTTTTTTCTTCAAAGTATCGATCGCAATGTTTATTGTTGAAGATTTTGTTAAACTTTCAACAATTAATTTATTTTTTGGCATATTTGTAACACTCAACGTTTACTAATTAAATTATTTACGTTTTATTGCAATAAATTATCAAAAGTTTTTTAAAGGATAAGTATTTATATATGATTTAAAAATATTAAATATTTTTTGAGGTGGATTGAGAATGCCTGCTAAAAAAGTAGTTGTAAAAAAAGTTGCTGCTAAAAAACCAGTAGCAAAGAAAGCTGTTGCAAAAAAAGCTCCAGCAAAAAAGACTGTTGCAAAAAAAGTTGTTGCTAAAAAACCAGTAGCAAAAAAAGCTGTTGCTAAAAAACCAGCTGCTAAAAAGAAAGTTGTTGCAAAAAAGGCTCCAGCAAAGAAAAAAGTAGTTGCAAAAAAAGCTCCAGCAAAGAAAAAAGCTCCAGCAAAAAAGAAATAAATTTTTTTTAAATCTTTTTTCTGGATTGTTTAATTTTTTAGGGTGGCAACTAAAGAATTTCTATTTGATTGGTTTTTACATCTTAAAATATGGAAAGCCCCACAATTTATCCATCAAAGACTTCTAATTTATACGAAAGATTGGGATTAAATTCTAATGCAACGCTTGACGAGATAAAAAATGCCTACAGAAAATCAGCATTACTCTGGCATCCAGATAAACGTGAAGACAAACTAGAAGCGCAGGTGGAGTTTATTGCAATCTCAGAAAGTTATGAAATTCTTTCAGATGAATTCTCAAGAAATCAATATGATTTAGAGCATCGAGTAAAAGACGCACCAAAAACAGAGTCAGACACAGAGCGAAGTGAAAGAATAAAAAAACGATACGAATTCTATAAGAATATGTTTGATGCAATGGAAGAAAAATTCCCGACATTAAGTGGGTTAAACAAATACTTTGGTTTAGCTGCGATTATGGCCGAAAGTTTTCCTGGAATGGACGATTTATTTAGAAGTTATAAGAAACCTGAAAGTAAAGAAGACAAAAAGGAACTTGAAGAATAAAAACGCCGCGGGGGGGATTTGAACCCCCGTGCCCCGAAGGACACCGGATCTTTGCGAGATCCCCATGTTGTTAGCCATAGTGCGGTAATCATAAAGACTAAACCGTCCTTAGCAATCCGGCGCTATAGCCAGGCTAAGCGACCGCGGCAAATATATATTATCAAGAAACGGTCTATTTAAAAGTTTTTCTATTAAAAAATAACACAAAACATATAAGGAAAATCCCAGATTTTAAGGTTATGACTGATGTTTACGTAGTAAAGCAAGAGAATTACAATAAAGATGAAATAAAATTAAAGATTCTACAAGGATTAAAAGAAATAGACTTTGATTTAAACAAAGTAAAGAATAATGCAAAAATTCTAATAAAACCAAACATTCTATCACATCATCCACCTGAAAAACATGTTACGACAAATCCTGTAATAGTTGATGCAGTTCTTGATATTTTAACAACCAATTATAAGAATAAACAATTTCAGATAATAATTGGTGAATCAAGTGGCGTCCAATTAAGAGGCGGAACAAAAAAAGCATTTGAAACAAGCGGAATTAAAGAAGTAGCAGAAAAATACAAAGTAAAATGTCAAGATTTCGAGAGTTCTAAAAAAATAATTATAGACACCAAAGGTCTAAAAGATGAGTATCATAAAAAAACATTAGCATTTGCTGAAGAACTAATCAATGCTGATTTGATAATAAATCTGTCCAAGATGAAAACTCACGTTATGATGGAGTATACTGGCGCAATAAAAAATCTTTTCGGTTTAATCGCAGGAAGTCAAAAAGCATTATTTCACGCAAAAGCTCCAACACAACAAAAATTCTCAGAAGTTTTAATAGATATTTACCAATATGCTAATACAAAAACAATGCTAAATATCATGGATGGAATTATTGGTATGGAAGGTAATGGCCCAGCAAATGGAATACCTAAAAAAGCTAACTTACTAATAATGTCCGATGACGCTTTGGCATTAGATATTGTTGCAACAAATATTATGGGTTTTGATAGCATAAAATTAGAATTTGTAAAAGAATGTTTAAGACGAAAAATGAATCCTTTTCCAATACAACAAAAAGGAATTCCAAAAATAAGCATTCCATTCAAAAAAGCATTTAACATATATGGAAAAGCACCAACATTCATCTACAAAAAAGCAGCATCCTTATTAGTATTAAATCCAACAATCAATCATGATAAATGTAAAAGATGTCAGGTCTGTTTAAAACACTGTCCAGTACATGCAATAACATTTGCAAACAACAAAATACATATTGATTATAACAAATGCATTCATTGCTTCTGTTGTCATGAATTATGTCCTTACGATGCAATATCATTAGAAAGAAAAATAGATTTTATATCTAAGATTTTCAGAAAAAAAGAGGTGAAGAAAGTTGAATCTAAAAACAATACAAAATGAAGATTTCACAAATAAACGAGTGATTGTCAGAGTAGATTATAATGTTCCATTAAAAAATAATGAAGTAAAAGACAACACCCGAATAAAACGAAGTCTAGATACAATTAAACTTCTAAACCAAAAAGGTGCAAAAATAATATTGATGTCTCACTTAGGACGCCCTAAAGGAATAGATGAAAGTTTAAGACTAAATCCAGTAAAAGAAGAGCTTCAAAAACTTCTAAATGAATCAAATATCAACTTGACTGTAATTAAATTCGATGATTGCATAGGTGAAGATATCAAAAACAGAATAAACAATTCTAATGAAAAAGAAATTTTTTTACTAGAAAATTTAAGATTCCATAAAGAAGAGAAAGAAAACGATGATAATTTTGCAAAACAATTATCAGAACTTGCAGATTGTTATGTAAGCGACGCATTTGGAACAGTTCATAGGGCTCATGCATCAACACAAGGAATATCAAAATATATTCCTAGTTTTGCAGGTCTTTTAGTAGAAGCAGAAGTAAAAGGACTAAGTCCATTAGTTGAAGAACCAAATAGGCCTTTTGTTGCAATAATTGGTTGTGCTAAAATAAAAGATAAACTTAATGCAGTAAAATTCTTGTTACAAAAAGCAGACAAAGTAATCTTTGGTGGCGCAATAGTATTTTCATTTTTCAAAGCAAATGGATTAGAAATTGGTAAAAGTATTTGTGAAGAAGACCTAACAGAAATAAAACAATTGATTGCCGATTATGGCAACAAGATAGTTCTTCCAACAGACATTGTGGTTGCAGATAATATAGAATCACCAACAAAAATACAGACAGTAAATTTTGAGCAAATGCCTAGTGATTTAATTGGAGTTGACGTTGGAGAACAAAGCATAATTTTATTTAAAGAAACAATAAAAGAAGCAAAGACAATTTGTTGGAATGGTCCTTTAGGAATTTTTGAAAAAGAAGAATTTGCAAAAGGAACAAATGAATTTGCAAAATACTTAGCAACAAAAAAAGACGCATACACAGTAATTGGTGGTGGAGATACAGTTTCAGCAGTAAAACCACAAGGTGTAGAAAATTTCACACACGTGTCAACCGGTGGTGGCGCTTTCTTAGAGTTTTTAGAAGGAAAAGTTTTACCAGGAATTGAGATTTTACTAAAATGAAAACTGAAAAAGAAATCTTTAGAGAAATAATTGAATCCTTACATACATTAAAAGCTAAAGATATCTTTTCATTACATAGAAAATTCAACGTATTAAAACGAGATATCCTTGTAAAAAACAATTACAAAAAAAAGATTCCTAGTAACGTTGAAATATCAAACTACGCAACAAAAGAAGAAATAAAAAAATACAGTAATATTCTTGAAATAAAACCAACACGAACAGCAAGTGGAGTGAGCGTTGTTGCAGTTATGTCAAAACCACATAAATGTCCTCATGGTAAATGCATGTTTTGTGGAGGTGGAATTGATTCTTTTTTTGGTGATGTTCCACAAAGTTATACCGGAAAAGAACCTGCAACAAGACGAGCGATAAGAAATGAATACGATCCATATTTACAAGTTATGAATCGTCTAGAGCAATACGCAGTTCTAGGAAAAGACCCTCAAAAAATTGAGTTAATAATAATGGGTGGAACATTTCCATCATTAGATCATAAATATCAAGAAGAATTTGTTATGTACTGCTTTAAAGCGATGAATGATTTCTCAAAAACATTCTACAAAAACAAGATAATAAATTTAAAAAAATTCAGAGAATTTTTTGAACTTCCTGGTGATATAAATAATCCTACAAGACAAATCAAGATTCATGAAAAATTAAAAGCACTCAAAGTTAAGAACATTAAATCACTAAAACATGAGCAAGATTATAACGAAACATCTAATGTCCGTTGTGTAGGTTTGACATTAGAAACAAGAAGTGATACAATTACTTTAGACAGTGCAGATTTTATGTTAAAACTTGGTTGTACTCGATTAGAACTTGGCGTTCAATCTGTTTTTGATGATGTATTAAAGCGAGTAAAACGAGGTCATGGAACAAAAGAAAATATTGAGGCAATACAACTGTTAAAAGATTTAGGATTCAAACTTAATTTTCATATGATGCCTGGCCTTCCAGGTGTTTCAAAAGAACAAGATCTAGAATCATTAAATACATTATTTACAGACGAAAGATATCGACCGGACATGCTTAAAATATATCCTTGCATGGTAATTGAAGGCACTGAACTTCATGGCTTGTTTAAAAAAGGACTATTCAAACCATTAAATACAAGTGAAGCATCACGACTAGTTGTCGAATTCATGAAAACAGTTCCAGTGTATTGTAGAATTATGCGTGTCCAACGAGATATTCCTACTTATGTAACTGTGGCAGGAGTTGACAGGACAAATCTAAGACAATACGTAGACAAAATAATTGAAGATGAGAAAGTCGAAACCTCTGAGATAAGATATCGTGAACCACGAGGAAAATCAATAAGTAAAAATCTAGAATTAATAGATTATATCTATGAGGCAAGTGGTGGAACCGAAGTTTTCACATACCTTCAAGACACAAAGAATAATTATATTCTTGGGTTTTGTAGACTGCGATTTCCCGGTGAATCATTAAGAAAAGAAATTACCAAAAAAACAGCACTAATTAGAGAACTGCATGTATATGGAATTTCTACCGGATTTGGAGCAGAGGGTGAAGTTCAACATAAAGGAATTGGAACTAAATTATTAAAACATGCAGAAAAACTTGCAATAGAAAGTAAAAAAAATAAAATGGTAATAATTTCAGGAGTTGGAGTAAGAGAATATTACAGAAAAAAGCACAACTACAAAAAGAACGGACCTTACATGTCTAAAAAATTAATTTAGTATTGTCCTAAATTATGTTTTCTTTCTAGTTCTTCTTCTAGCTTAGAAAATTCAAGATATATTTCAGGTTCAACAATTGGTTTTGCGCTAATTTTATTTTTGAGTAGTTTAAATATCGCTCCTTTATAATTAGAATTAAACTTATTATAAGCATCTCTAGTTATTCTTTCAGGAATTATATATCCAATTACTTCATTAGCAACATCTTGAAAAATCTGTATTCCTAAAATCTCTTCCTCAGAATCACAAACAACTCGTCGTCCATTAGAATCAGTATCATAAGATCCGCATAAAACTGAAAAATATATTGCCTTTTTTTCAGGAAGAATTATTGCATCATAAAAATCATCAAAAAAATCTCCAACACGGCCACGATAAATGACATCATACTGCCTAAGACGCATCTCAAAGCCTTCAACTCCTTGAATACTGACAATCAACTTATCTATAGTTTCAACATCTCTATTCAATTAACACACCAGATAATAATTCTAAAAAACGTCTATTTTTTACCAATATAAAAAGCTTTTCAAATATGAATTATTTTCAATAATAACAAAAATGAAACCCCTAAATTTAACCTTTTCAGACCTTCTAAAAAACGTTAATCACTATCTATCACTGTAAAATATATTACACATTTTCGATTAGTATATAAATGCAAATAATCTCCTAATATTTACCAAATACACTATATCTTGTGGGTGTTATGTTTGTAACACACCATATTTAGTGTTCCCTTTGAGGTGACGATTTAAGTGAAATGCCCTTACTGCAACCATGAGGAGACCAAAGTCATTGATTCTAGAGAGACTAATGACCTCTCTGAAATACGAAGAAGACGTGAATGTCTTAGTTGCACAAAGCGTTTTACAACTTACGAAGTTATAGATTTTCCTGAGTTATTTGTTATTAAATCTGATGGTTCTAGAGAATTATTTGATAGAAGTAAAATCTTCAGAGGTGTGGTCAAAGCTTGTGATAAAAGACCAATTACTCCTGAAGCTGTAGAAAACTTTGTACGAGATGTAGAGACTAAAATTCGTACAAGATATGATAGAGAAATAAAGAGTAAGTTAATTGGCCAAATAATTTCTAAGAAATTATACAAGTTTGATGTTGTAGCCTATATAAGATTTGTTTCAGTATATCAGAAGTTCTCAGACATAAATAGCTTTATGGCTATTGTAAGGAAGGTAGTTGAAGATGATACGCGTGATGCAAGTACAAAAGAGCAGATTTCAAAACTCTTGCAAACTGCATCCGAACTCATAACCAGCCAGAGTTGAGAAGATTAAAGGAGGTTGTTTTAAATGTCAGTTGTGGCAATACGAAAAAGAGACGGAAAAATTGAAAAGTTTGAGAAAGAAAGGATTTTCAAAGCAATTTACGCAGCAGCACAGTCTGTTGGTGGTACTGATGAAGCTACTGCTAGAGATTTAAGTGATAAAGTTGTAAGTTCTATTAATGCTAAATTTGGTGGATATTCTCTTCCAACAGTTGAAGATGTTCAAGATGCAGTTGAAAAAATACTAATCGAAGAAGGACATGCAAAAACCTCTAAAGCATTTATATTATATAGAGAACAACACAAAAAACTTAGAGACGCAAACACTATCGCTTTAAACATCAAGAAAACAATGGATGGTTATTTATCTCAAGCTGACTGGCGAGTTAAAGAAAACAGCAATGTTAATTATTCAATAGGTGGCTTAATACTTCACAATTCTGGAACTGTTGTTGCAAATTACTGGTTAAATGAAATTTACGATAAAGAAATTGCAGATGCGCACAGAGAAGGAGATTTTCATTTGCACGATCTTTCAATGTTCAGTGGTTACTGCGCAGGTTGGAGTCTTAGACAATTAATTAAAGAAGGATTCGGGGGAGTCAAGAATAAGATTTCATCAAAACCTGCAAAGCACCTGAACACAATCATTCACCAGATGATTAACTTTTTGGGAACATTGCAAAATGAATGGGCAGGAGCTCAAGCATTTTCAAGTTTTGATACATACCTAGCTCCTTTTATTAGAGTAGATGATATGTCTTATCATGACGTGAAACAAAACCTTCAAACTTTTGTTTTTAGCATAAACACTCCATCAAGATGGGGTTGTCAAGCACCATTTAGTAATATAACACTAGATTGGGTTGTACCAGATGACTTAAAAGATAAACCAGCAATCGTTGGCGGAAAAGAACTTGATACAACATATGGTGATTACCAAAAAGAAATGGATATGATTAACAAAGCATTCCTTGAATTGATGATGGAAGGAGATGCAGAAGGACGAGGTTTCGCTTATCCAATTCCAACATACAACATTACAAAAAGTTTTGATTGGGACAGCGACAATGCAAAATTATTATTTGAAATGACTGCTAAATATGGAACACCATATTTCCAGAATTTTATTAATAGTAATTTAGATCCTGGCGACGTTAGAAGTATGTGTTGCAGACTTCAACTCGATAAAAGAGAATTAAGAAACAGAGGAGGAGGACTTTTTGGTTCCGACGAATTCACTGGTTCAATTGGAGTTGTAACAATTAATATGCCAAGAATTGGTTTCTTGTCAAAAACTAAAGTAGAATACTTTGGTAGACTAGAAAGAATAATGGGAATCGCAAAACGTTCTCTTGAGATTAAACGAAGAGTTGTAGAAGACTTAATGGAACAAGGTCTATTCCCTTACACAAAAAGATACTTGCAACACTTCAACAATCATTTTTCAACGATAGGATTAAATGGAATGAATGAGTCTTGCATAAATTTCCTAGGTAAAGATATCTCAACAAAAGAAGGTAAAAACTTTACTATGGAAGTTCTAGATTTTATGAGATCCAAACTTCAAGAATTCCAAGAAGAGACAGGAAACTTATACAATTTAGAAGCAACACCTGCAGAAGGAACATCATACAGACTTGCAAAAATTGACAAGGAAAAATACCCAACAATAATTGCATCTGGAGTACATGATCCCTACTACACAAATTCAACATGGCTTCCAGTTGACAAAACAGTTGATATTTTCGAAGCAGTACAACATCAAGATGATTTGCAATCCAAATATACTGGTGGAACTGTTTTACACTGTTTTATTGGAGAAAAATTAGAAAGTGCAGAAAGCTGTAAGCAACTTGTCAAAAAGATTGCATACAATGCAAAGCTTCCATACTTTACAATCTCTCCAGTATATTCAATATGTAAAGACCATGGATATTTAAGTGGAGAACATTTCAAATGTCCAACGTGTTCAACAGACACAGAAGTATATTCAAGGATTGTTGGATATTACAGGCCTGTTGGAAACTGGAACAAGGGAAAAAGAGAAGAATACAACCACCGAGTTCATTTCGATGAAAAAATAAGTTTGTCAAGTGATTGCGGTTGTACGGTTGAGGTCGCGCCAAAAATTTCAAATGGCAAGACAGAAAAACAAAAAGAAGAGGCTAAGGTGGGACAATGAACTTTTTATTGTTCACAACTCCTACCTGTCCAAATTGTCCAAGAGTCAAAGAATACATGAAGACTACTGGACTTGTTGGTGATTTTATTGATGCAGCAACCAAGGAAGGTTTAGACAAAGCTAGGGAATTTAAGGTGACATCAGTTCCGACTGTAATTTTTTTAAAAGATAAAAACGAAGTAGCAAGAGTCAATTCCAAAGAAGCTGCAGAAAAATTTATTTCAGAAAACAAATAATTTTTTTATTATAATTTTTTCAAGTGGGGTGTTTTTTTGTTAAAAGGTCTTCAGAAAACGAGTTTAGTGGATTATCCAGGGAAAATGGTTTCAACTGTTTTCTTTGAAGGTTGTAATTTCAGATGCCCTTTTTGTCACAATAAAACACTTGTTCTACCTGAACACTTTACTGGTGACGTAATCGAACACGACGAAGTTATAACACATTTGAAAAATAATAGCAAATTTCTAGATGGTATTTGTATAACTGGTGGTGAACCTACGTTATCAAAAGATTTAATAGAATTTGCAAAAAAAGTCAAGTCCGAAGGTTTTTTAGTTAAACTTGATACGAATGGAACAAACCCTAAAGTTCTAAAACAACTAATAGATGATTCATTAGTAGATTATATTGCAATGGATATAAAAGGTCCTTACAAAAATTACAATAATATAACACAATCAACAGTTGAATTAGATAAAGTAAAAGAAAGTATTGATTTAATAAAAAATAGCAATGTTGATCACGAATTTAGAACAACAGTTCTTCCTTCAATGCATTCATCAAGTGATATTCTAGAAACAGTAAAGCAACTTGGTGGATGTAAAAGGTTCTCACTACAACAATTTAGACCTAATGAAACATTAGATGAAGCATACAAAAAAGAGTCATCTTACAGCCGAGAAGAGCTAGATAACTTAAAAAAAGAAATTCTTATGAATAAGTATGCAAATGAATGTATTGTTAGGGGTAATTAAATATGATTTATGATTTTGCATTTCCTGTAGTTATCTTAATTATTATTTTTGAAGTATTAACCCTTATTAAAAATAAAAATCTAGATAAAAAATCATTAATCATCTCAATAGTTATATTATTTATTTTTTTTAATATTTTCATTTCACCATTTCAAATAACTATAATTAATGAAACCGATACTAAATATACTGATTCATTTCTTACAACATCTTCAATAAATAAAATTGCATCAACAGGAACAACCTTCGGAGGGGGTTTTTTAATCTTCTCAATTCTAATGAGAGTTTTTAATGTAAATGATTTTTTTTCCGCAGAACTTTTAGTTACATTCTGTATGTCAATACTATTAATGCTATTTTTCTTTGTTGTAAAAGAAATAGTAAATTATTTCTCAAGTAAAAAAAATTCAACAATAGTATTTTTAACAATTATATTTTATCTTGTTCAATATTCTATAGCATATGTTTTTTATGAAAGAAAACTATACTATTTGTTTGCGTATTTTTTCTTTATTTTGGGATTCCTTAATTTGTTAAGATATCTAAAAAATAATCGTTTAGTCAATTTTGGAATGATATTCGCCTGTGTGTTTGTTGCAGGAATGTCTCGTCCCGAATTTTTCTTGTTATCAATATTATTTATTCCATTCCTAATCTTAAAAGATTCAAAAATAAAATTAACATCAATAATATATTCTTTATTCTCAATTGCAGGATTTTTAGTAGTATATTTATCATCTAAAGATCGAGTGCACTCTTCGTTTTTTTTAAATCATTTACCTGAATTATTAAGAAGTGATTTATTCACAAGAAATATACTAATATTCATTATTATAATTGCATTTTTCATTGTTTGCTTAACTAAACTAAAAGAACAAAAATATGCGCTATTCTCAGGATTAATCGGTGTTATGACAATTCTAATATATTCAACATCTGAGATTTTTGATTTAAGGTTGATGATGTTTTATGCATTTTTATTTCTAATAATTCCTTTTGCATCAATTGTTACAAATATAAAAAACAAACATCAAAAATTAATTATTAAACTATTACTCATATCAATAGTACTCTACAGTCTTGTTGCAACTTGCTATCTATATCCAAATCTAAACAGAAAAGAAACGAAGGCAAAAATTGAAAATTTATATGATATTTATAACATACTTGCAGATAAAAATAATACTGTTTTTGTAGAATATCCTGAGTTATATTTTAGTCTTTTTTTTAAGAATACAAATATTACTGTAAAAAACATATTAACATTAAATGAGGCTCAGTTTGACCATGCCTACATAATAACTGAATTTTACAAATGCAATAATCTTAGTTCTATGGCAGTAGAGTTTTCTCACATATCAAAAGAACTTGAAACAAATATGTTTAATATTTTAGAAGATTTAGAAATATTTTTGAATCAATCTTATCAATTAAAATATTACAATATTTGCTATGTTTCTAAGAATTAGATAAGAAAGATATTTAAATCACAAATATACAATCCTATTGTGGTTGAAGCAAAATTATTAAGAATATTAGTTG
This sequence comes from Candidatus Woesearchaeota archaeon, assembly GCA_016938695.1. GTDB lineage: Archaea > Nanobdellota > Nanobdellia > Woesearchaeales > JAFGUC01 > JAFGUC01. The sequence continues at coordinate 53,986 of JAFGUC010000024.1, forward strand.
GATTAATTATGCTTTTAGTTGGAGTCATTCTAGTCAGTAATTTTATCATACATTTTGATCCTAACAAAATCAAGACAAAAGACATAAATCCTGATGAAGTTGAATTAGATTGTTCTCAAAATATCAGATATCAAATAGAATCAATTTGTTACGATATTTTAGAAGGAGAAATGTACTTTGAGATAAAAAACACTGGTTCAAAAGATATCTCTGGTTTTAATTTCATAATTGAAGCAGATATTGTACAAGAAAAGAATGAAATTATTTCTCAAGGAACAACAGGTAAATATATAGTTCCATCCATTAGAAAACCAACAAGTTTTAAAGCAATTCCAAAGATTTCATACAATAATAATGGTGAAGATGAAACTAGGGAATGTGTTAAACTCTCAAGTGTTGTTTCAGAAGTTCAAGATTGTTAATTTTCAAAAAAAATTCTAAATTGATTAGTATTTCCTTTACTATCAAGAATGTTTAAATTCTTCTTTGAAAATGGATTACAAAATATAATATTGATAGGATATTTTGAGAAAGTCTTTAAGTCTTCTCTAGATGGATTTTTAGTTCCGTTTGGGTGAGAATGAATAGTTCCAATTCCATTTACACTATTAAATAATACTGGAATTGTAGACACTCTATTAGTGTTAGATTTTTGTTGTGTGAACTTAATATCTTCTAAAGTAAGAATCTTGTTCTTTATTTTTCCTTCAATAAGTCCAAAAAATTCATATGGATAAGATTCAGTAGCAAGTGTCTTAGCACGCTCAAAAAACAAACTAGTAACTATGACTTTATCAAAATAGAATCTATCAAGTTCAAGAAATTTATAAAAAAAATTAATTATCTTGTTTATCATTTTATATAATTAGTTGGATTAAAAAAACAACTCCTAGACCAGCAAAACATCCTGCACTAATATATGGCATTGCAGGATAAAATTTATTTGGTTTTGAAAACATAAATAATAATGATATTGCAATTGTAGAAAATATGGCAATGATTCCTGCAAGCCAAAGTGATGCAGTAAACTTCAAGACAGCACTAGCAAATATTAAAGGAAACGTTATATCGCCTCCTCCTAAGATAGCTTGTTTTAAGCTTGTTTGTTTGACATGTTTTGGCGTTGGAATATCTTTTGCCGCAAGTTCTGGCTTAGGGTTAGATTCTATCTTCTTGAAATCAGAACATATTTTTTTGGTTTTATTATCATACATTAAATACAAACCAGCAAATACATTTGATTTAGTTTGAAACTGTGCCATACTAACCATGTGTTTACTTTTCCAAACAGCATACATATCGTATATTGATATTAAGACAAGAAGCATGCATGCAGAAAAAAGATTGGTTATTGGAACAAAAATTGCTGCAATTCCACCATACATGACAACCTCAGTAAAATTATGAACAAAAACATTTGATCTAAATAATTTTAGTGCAACAAGAACAACGACAATTACAGTTGTGATTATTTTAGCAATAAGTGAAGTCATAAATGGAATCTTTAAAATAAATGGACTAAGGGCAATGTAAGTTGCAAAAAATACGCTCATTGCAAACCATGCCTTCCATATCTTAAAACTTCTAAATTTAACTAAAAGCAATACAAAAAGAGTCGCTACAATTATTGCAATCATGATATAGATAAACGAGAATGATTCATTGACCTCGGGGTGTTCAATTTTGGTATTAATTACCTCAATGTCACTATAATTAATCTCAATATATTCTTCGCCCGTAGTTTGATTTATTAACTTAGTTGTTGAAACATATTCATTTACAATAAAAAGTCCAACAATCTGAGATAAAAAAAAGATAGTAATCAGAACTAATGTTATTTTGATATCGTGCTTCATTAATGATACAATACAAGGTACTTTTATAAAGTTTTTGTGAAATGTGACAGTATAAATATTTATAAACTAGTCCTTGTTTTTTTAGAACCTATGATATCCAAGATAAAAGAGGCATTTGCAGTAATTGATGAACTAAAATCAATTAAAGTAGAACTTTCCAATATGAAAGTAGAATTTTCTAAAACTATCGCAGAATTAAAAGAATCCGAAGATACCAAGAAAAAAAATTTAGATGCTGAAAATATAGAACTTCAGAATCTAAAAAAACAAATATCCTTACTTAAAGATCAATTATCAGGTTCAATTGCAGAAATAAACTCAGAATTACGTGATTTTAGAATTACGCGAAACAGCATTCAAGATAAATTATATTCTGAATTCAAAGATGAATCCAAGCAGATATCTAAAGAGATGTCTTCCTACTTAGACGATTATAAGAAATTAGAATCTGAAGTAAAAATAATTTCAAGTAAGATTTCTGGGTTTAGCGCAACAATAGATTCATTAAATTCTTTATCAAAAACAATTCTCGAAAAAGATTTTGAATTAAAAAAATATGCATCTATTTTAGAAAGCAATGATAGAGATAAGGTCAATCTTCTAAAGAAAATAGATTCTTTAGAAAAGCTTTTAGCATCAATGAAAAGAAATAGAAAATAATTTATGCTTTATGCATCATTTGATTTATGTAGTTTCTAGCAGATTCAAAAATACTATTTCTTTTTAATTTTTGAGTTGCAGTAATCTCTTCTCCTTCTTTAAAATTTCTAGGAAATAGTGCAAAATCCACAATTTTTTGTGATGCTGTAGCCTGAGAATTTGCATACTTTTTAATTTCTTGTGATAATACATCTCTAACATCATCACGTGAAAGAATGTTATCAATATTTTCAGAATTGAATTCAATATTATTTTTTGTACAGTATTCTTCGACCTTAGAAAAGTTAGGAACAATTATTGCATAAACATGTTTTCCTTCACCAAATACCATTGATGTTGTAATGTATTGACTTTCAGAAAGGGAGTTCTCTAATGTTTCAGGTTCAATATTTTCTCCATTTGATAAAACAATAGTATGTTTAAGTCTACCGTCATAAACTAATTCTCTGTCTTTGTTGAAGTGTCCTTTATCTCCTGTTTTAAGCCAACCGTCATTTGTGAATGCTTCAAGTGTTGCAGTTTCATTTTTGAAATAACCTTTCATGACACATGGCCCTTTGACTTGAATTTCTCCAGGTTTACTAAAATCAGAATATACTTCATTAGTATCATAATCTGCAATTCTAACATCCATACTTGGTATAGGATAGCCAATTGTATTTCGAGATTTTTTACCTCGTAATTGTGCGGAAATAACAGGTGAAGTTTCAGTCATTCCATAGCCATCTAAAATATCAATTCCTGCTTTTCTAAAAAAGTCTCCCACGTGTTCAGGAAATTTAGCACCTCCTGAGACCGCAAATACCAAGTTCCCACCAAGACTTTCCTTTATTTTATTTTTCATAGATCCAGGAACAATTTTTTTAGGAATAATGTTAGGATATGCTGCTTTAAAGACTGCTCTTAAAACAGGATTCATTTCTTCAATTGTATTTTCCAATGTTTGAATTGTTTTATTGTAAATACCTTCCCAAATTCTAGGAACAGAAGTAATTATATGGGGATGTTCATTTTTCAATTCTTTAGCGATATTTGTAGGAATCGGTGTAGTGTGAAACATTTCACCCTTTGTGTATAAAGCGCAATATTCAGCAACTCTTTGGAAAACGTGCCAAGGTGGTAAGAAAGTTAACCATTTATGTTCTCCAAGAATTCCTTCCATTTGCACAACATCTCTTGTATTAATAATTAAATTTCCATGAGTGAGCATTACGCCTTTAGGGTTTGATGTAGTTCCAGATGTATATACAATTCCTGCAACATCGTCTTGAGAAACGGTAGGAATTGCTCTTACAACTGACTTAGAATGTTCTAAAATTTGAGACGTGCTCATAAATCCATCTTTTTCAAACATAGTAATTATTCTTTTAATATTGTTTGATTTTGATTCAAGAATTTTTTTTAATGCAGATTCATTTTGTGCAATTGCGACTTGTGCTTCAGAATGTGAAAGAATAAAACTAATTTCATCTTGGGTTGAATCAGTACCTCTTGGAACGTCAATTATTCCTGCATAATTTAATCCAAGAGAAATACTTAGCCAATCAATTGTATTGTCAGCAAGTAATACTACTCTATCACTTTTATCCAGACCAAGATCTAAAAATCCATTAGCATAACTAGTAATTTCAGTATACAAGTCACCAAATGTTTTAACAAATCTTGTTCCATTTGAAAGTCTTGCACTTTTTGCCGGTCTGTCAAAATTTTCTTCATGAACTAAAGAATCAACTAAATCTTGAAGTGTTTGAGTTATCATACTATTTTATTCAATTTAATCAATACTTAAACGTTATGTAGTCCTACTAAAATGACGAATAAACGGTTTAATTGTTTTTGAGTTTCGCTTTTTCGGATACTTTGCGAAACTGGATTTTTAATGTTTAACGGTCTTAAAGCGCAAATATTTATAAATGACTTTTTACTAAATTCAAAATATATGAAATTAATGCATGGTATTAAAATAGAGGTATTTGGGAAAGATTTAGAAGATAACAAGATTAATGATGCGTTTGATTTTCTACTTCCTTTTGATTTACTACAAAACAAAGTTAAAATCGAAACAGAATACTTTGGTCCAGATCCAGAAATAGGAATAGGTGAACCAATAACTTCCTATAAAACCTTAATAACCCAACAAAGACTTCTAACTGAATTCATTTCATTTTTAAGAAAGATGTTAAGTCCTAGCCAAAAAGAAGACATAGTTACAAATGCAAGTAAATTCATGGATGAAGATTGCAATGCATATATTAGATTCGATAAAGAGTCTTTGTTCAAAAAAGAGCTTGAATTAACAAAAGGTGGAAATTGTTTTCATGTTACAATTTCTTTAGCAGCATATCCAAAAACAATTGAAAAAGCGCGTGAAGTTGTAACACAGCTATTCCAGTAGAATACATAAGAATTATATACTTTTTAACAAACTTAAAAATAACGATGGCAAAATTCAAATTAACTCCTTGGGAAGTAGAAGGCGATATAGATTACGAAAGATTAGTTAGTGATTTTGGAGTCAGTTATATTACTGATAAAATAAAAAGTTATTTACAAGACAGTCATCCACTTCTAAGACGAGAAGTTTATTTTGCACATAGAGATTTTGACAAGTGGATTAATGCATATGAATCAGGTAAAAAAGTATCTGTAATTACTGGGCGTGGTCCAAGTGAGAGAATGCATATAGGTCACCTTGTACCATTTATGGTTGCAAAAGCATTACAAGATAAATTTAACTGTGAGGTATATATTCCAATTTCTGACGATGAAAAATTCTATGTCAAAGAAGATTTAAGTTTTGATAATGCTGTAAATTACTCCAAAGAAAATATTCTTGATTTAATTGCATTAGGGTTTAATCCTAAAAAAACATTTATTTTCAGAGATTTTGAATACACAAGTATTTACTTATATGCTGCAAAAGTTGCAAAAAGAATAAATTACTCAATGGCAAAATCTGTTTTTGGTTTAAAACCAGAACATAACATCGGCTGGAGTTTTTATCCTGCGATGCAAACAGCACACATTTTGTTTCCACAATTTAATGTAGGCGCACATTTTACAGTAACGCCAGTTGGAATAGATCAAGATCCTTTCTTAAGAATTGCTAGAGACGTTGCAGTCCACAAAGATTTCAAGTTTGAAAAACCAACTGCATTACATGCAAAGTTTATTCCATCATTAGCAGGTTCTGCAAAAATGTCATCATCAGGCGATCATGTTATTTTTTTAACAGACTCCGCAAAAGAAGTTAAACGAAAAATAAACAAATATGCATTTTCAGGTGGTCAAGCAACAATAGAGGAACACAGAGCAAAAGGTGGAGACCCTGATGTTGATATATCCTATCAATATCTAAGAATGTTTTTTGAATCAGACGACCAAAAATTAAAAGAAATTCATGACAATTACAAATCAGGAAATCTTCTAAGTGGTGAGCTAAAAAAAATATTAATTGACAAAATAAATGTATTTTTAGAGGAACATCAAAAGAAAAGAGAAGATGCCAAAAAGATAGTTGACCTTTTTTTATTGAAAAATAAATAGGAAACTATAAAAATCATATTAACGTATTAACATTAAAAGAGGTGTAAAATGAAACCATTACCAAGTTCGTTATTTTTACTGGGAATATTAGGCTTTGTAGTTTCTGCATATTTGACATCTGCAGAATTTCTTGATGCAAGCTGGGGATTTGCGTTTTGTCTAACTTTTGTAATCATATTCATTAGCTCAGTTATCTCAATGACTCCTAGTGAAAAAGATTTAGAAATAAATCTAAAAAAATAATTTTTAGATTTTAATTATTTTGCTTACTTGTTCTATTAAATATTTCTCTGCATTTTTTCTCTTTGAAAAACACACTATGCTCTGCACGTTTAGCAAAAAGTTGCATGGCAAGATTAACAATATTGCTCTGAATCAATTTATATGATTTTGCAGATAAAATATTTTTTGCATGGTCTAAGCATTCTTTCATCAATTCTTGATTTGCAAATGCAGCTTCTTGCTCTGCAAGCAATTCATCTTTTTTTGTAAGATAAATTTCTTGCCATGTTAATTTTTCATCAGTTCTTACTGGAAATGTTTTGTAAAACATTTTAATACCTCCAATCTAGTTAATTAATGATATTAAATTACAAGAATTCTATAATATTAATTAAGAAAATCGGACAACTTAGAATTTAGCATCTTTTTTGGTATGAACTGCAGACGGAGATTCTCCACCGTGCCAAGTAAATCTTGGTCTAATTCTCATTTGATAAATTCTCTCGTTAGTATCATCAAAGATGACACACGAACCTTTGTCTCTAGGAAGACTGTTCATTGCATCAATTATTCCTCCTGCTTGACCTGCAGAAAGAACAGAAAGTGCTTCAACATCTAGTTTTGCAGTGATACGAGTTGATAGAACAATATCACTTTGTGTCATGACGTCGCTATGAATTTTTCCGGGTTGTTGAGTTGCAAGAATTAAACTAATGCCTGGTTGCCTACCTTCTCTCATGATTGTAACTAATGGCATTGTTGCTGCATTGATATCTTCTTTTGCTTTTGGCAAAAACTCATGAGCTTCATCAATTACTAACCAAACAAGTGGCATTTCTTGTTTATCTGTAGAAGTATCTTCTGCAGAAAAATAATTCAATGCATTCTTAACTTGTTTAAACTCTTCATCTTTTCTAGCAACCATTCTTTGAACAAACAAATGCATTGAAACAAGTCCAACGATTAATTGTTTAATTCTCCAACCATTTGGCATAGTCGCATAACAAGAAACATCAAGAATTGTGATTTGCCCGCCTTTTGCTAATTCTCCAATCTCTGTTCCAGCCTCGTCAAAAACTCCCCATCTTTCTGCTGATGTGAATCTATTCTCTACAGCATCCTTAACATTTTGTGGAGCATGCATATCACTTTGGACATATTCAGTAACATCTTTTAATGAATAACTTGGTTTCTCTTTTTTAATTCGTCCAATGACTCGTTCAATTAAAACTCCCATTGGGTCATTCTCATCAATCTCAAAAGTAGTACACCAATCCGCGGAACTTAGTTCTGCAGGCTTAATTGAAAATGGTTTATCCGTAGGGATTCCCATCTTTTTATACTTATGATAATATTCAACAGGAGTATATATGACAACATCCACAGGTTTAGATTCAAGTCCCCACATCTCAAGAAGTTCTGGCTCTTTTTTATTAGGGTACTTCATAGTCCAATAAACACCCATTGTGTCAAGAAATATAAAACTTAAATTTTGTCGTGTTTCAGGATCTAAATCAGCTACACCTTCTGCAACAACACCCATTGTGTAAGATTTACCACCGCCTCTTTTACCACAGATAAAAAGGACATGTGCTCCTGCAACATCAATAAAAATTCTATTAGAAAGGCTTACAGTTTGACCCATTTGAACATATGTCTTACCAAGAAAAAGCATACCTCTATCGCCATACTTTTTTCTTTGCGATTCACTTCGTCCAATAATTACATCGTATGCCATTTTATTTCTCAATCACCAAAAAAATTTACTCAATGTGAATATGTTCTGAACTAATAGGAATTTTAATAGATAATGTATTATCTAGTGCGCTAGCTTTCTTACGTTGTTTAAGGTTAGTTCTCATTTGATCAAAAACTTGTTTCATGTTTTGATTTCCTTCAACATCAAAGTAATCAAAAAATCTTTCAGTTAGTTTTAATAAATAAGTTCTTCCTTTTTTTATTCTTGTAATAAATCCTGTGTCTAAAAGTTCATTTATGTGTGCGTATGCTTTGTTTGTTCTCATTGCAACAATATCTGATTGCTTAGCAGGATTCTTCCATGCAATTAAAGCAAGAGTTTCAATAATTGTCTTTGGTAGTTCTGTTCTTGGAACAATACGTCTAACAGTTGCAACATATTTCTCACGAACAGTAATTTTCCAAAAAGAATTTTCATTGATAATTTTAAGAGGACAATCTCTGTTGTCATATTCTGATTTTAATTCATCTAATGCAACTTTGACTTCATCTAAATCTCTACTTTTAACATACTTTCGTATATCTTCGATTAAGACTTTGTCACCAGAAGCAAAAAGAATTGCTTCAACTCTATTTTTCAGTTCCAAAGAATCTGTATTTTCACTCATTCTTTTTTTTTTCACTTACAACATTAGCAAAAAACTTACCATCTTCTTGTTTAACGATACGTTTCATTTCAACAAGTCTTTCTAAGAATTTCTCAAGTTCAGCCTTGTCAACCATAGTATCCTCGTAGATTTCATCAATTGACTTTGCTTCTTTTTTCAATGATAAAATAACCAGATTATAGATTAACTTAACTGTATTATTTTCTGCAAACTTAAGTTTCCCAATATTTTTCTTAAGTTCTAAAGAGACTTCATGAAGTCTAAATAAAAGGTCGTTGAAAGTATTACTGTAATCTTGATTAGTTATTCTCATTTCAGTAGGCTCTTCAATCTCAATTGATGCAGGCATGTATTCATAACAAAAACTTGCAAGAACACTTGGATTTTGAACTAAAACCTCTGCATCGCAATACGTTGAAAACAAGCCACCTTCAATTTCCTGAGCTTCTCCAAATTCAGTAGAAAGTATAACGCTATCCTCTTCTTTAGTCTCAATATCTTCTAAATATTTTTTAAGAGTATTTTCGATATGTTCTTTTGGTTTACCAACAAGTTCAAACATAATTCTTGATTTTAAATAACCTTTCTCAATTTTTTCTTGAATTTTTTCTTCACTAATTTTATTTACCATTTTCATGCCTTCGCAACAATAGATATGCTTGTAACTAAACTGGCTAATGCCGGAAACAAGACCTTTTTGATATCTAAATTTACTTTATGGCTATTTATAACATTTTCTGTTTTAAAAAGATTTCCTGTAAATATTGTTTTATTTGCCTTTTCAGAGTTTTTAGACGGTTTATTTATCTGAATAATCCTCTCAAACCTCTCCCCAAAAGCATCAATAACTAATCTTGCATTTTGTTCATTACTTGAAAAAAATATTGGAACCTTGAATTCGAAGGGTTCATTTCTTGACAAAACAGATAACTCAAAATCATTACTTATTTTTTTGTCATTACTTTCAAGCCAAATCTTAATATTATTTTTAGTTCCATTATTAAATGCTTTAATATCTACAAAAACATAATTTCCTATTATGTTAATATCTTTAATCTCAAGTGGTTCAAATCTTGTAGTTGTATTCCTCATCAATATAACTTCAATATCTTGGTTGTTATCAATATTTTTATCATTACAAGAATAACTATAAAGTTTAGATTTTAAGATGAGTGTAGTTGGATTGATGGATTTAATAGTAAATGTCTTAAATAATGTATTTGTAGTATTAATCTTTTTTTTAATAATATTTCCAAAAACATCTTCAATCCAATATTCTGCAATATATGGCAACTCAGAATTGTTAGTATATTCATTGACATATATTTTAAAACGTAATTGATTTCCTTCAACAATCCTTTGAGAATCTTCAATCCAAATATTGGGTTCAAAATCACATTCAACATTAGTATCAAGTGTTTCATATTCAGTACATATTTTATTATTTGAGTAATTATCTTCAGAAATATTACTATATATCTTTCCACAAACCATGTACTTTCCATTCTCTTTAACAATAAAACTTCCAGTACCTGAATATTTTTTATACTTAAAATCCGGAAATGCCAGTTTTTCAGAAGCAATAATTTTATTGTTAAACGAGACATTATACTCTAATGTGACTTCAGAAATCGTTTTATTTTGATAATATTCACTATTTACAATCTGAAATAAATTTGTTATTTTTTCATCAGAAATTAAATTCAAATCTAGACTAGTAACTTCTAAATCATACGAATGTGCTTGATGACAAAACAACAAAAGTCCTGATAGTATTATAATTATTTTTTTCATAAATTGATAATCAATAAGGGCTTATTTCATTTTAATTAAAAGACAAGGATAATTTTCTTAGAATTAAAAAAACGCAGCTTCAATAAGTGCTGCAACCAATAACAATGGAATAACAAAAACAATAAAAGTAATTAAAGTTTTTTTTAGACGTTCTATTTTTTTAGAAAAAGATTCTTTATAGAATAATCCAAAACCCCATTTTAATCCTAATGCAGTAGAGATACAAATAGCAGGAATTTCAAAAATTCCATGTGGCAAAATTTTCAATCCAATAAAATAGTTTCCAGTTTCTTCAATTTTTTGTCTAAGAACCGTTCCAATAATAAATCCATTACTAACATTAATAAAAATTGGCAGAACTATTGTAAATCCCAATATTGTAATTATTACTGATGTTTTCAAATTGTTTAAAAAAATTAACATGGCAATACTAAAATATCCTTGCGTTTTAATCGTCGAAGCAAGTTCTCTAATCGCTTCAATAGCTAAATTAATTGATTCAATTTGAATGTCAAAAACTCCAGATATAATTCCTGTAAGAACTATAATTGATAGAGAAACTAAAAACAATTTCTTCAACTCTTTATACTCTTCAAAGAAATAATCTTTCAAAAATTTCCATATATTTTTTTTCCGCAACTGCATTGACCTTCTTTAAAATTTATTTTAATATTATAGTTTTGTCTTTCTATTAATACTTTTCCACAACTAGGACATATTGTATTTTGAAATTCCGTTTCAACATTTCCAATATAACAATATTTAATTCCTGCATTTTTTGCGATATGAAATGCTTTTTCTAATGTTGAAACAGGTGTAGCTTGTCTGTCCGTCATTTGATAATATGGAAAGAATCTTGTGAAATGAATTGGAATTTCATCTCCAATATTTTCAACAATCCATTTGCAGGCATTTGATATTTCTTCATCTGAATCGTTTAATCCAGGTATAACTAAATATGTTAACTCAACATGAACTTTATGTTGAACAAAAGTTTTAATTGTTTCAAGAACGGGATTTAATTTAGCGCCACATACATCAATATAAAATTTATCAGTAAATGATTTTAAATCAATATTTGCTGCATCAACAAATGGAATCAGTTCAAGCAAAGGTTCATTGTTAATGAATCCATTAGTAACTAAAATATTTTTGAACCCTTTCTCCTTAAGATTTTTAGCAGACTCTAAAACAAATTCATAAAAAACAGTTGGTTCATTATATGTATACGAAACTAATTTTGTTTGTTTTGATTCTGCTAAAAAAGAAAGCATTTCGGGAAATACTTCAAAGTGATCATACTTTGCAAAATTAGTTGTTGCAATATCGTAATTCTGGCAATGCTTACATGACAAGTTACATCCAAAACTTCCAACAGATAAAGTCATGTCTCCAGGATAAAAATGATATAATGGTTTTTTTTCAACATGGTCGAGAGAAACTGCAGTCATGTTAGAATAGTTTAAACTTTTTAAAATTCCCTTGTTATTAATTCGTACTTTACAAATACCTGTTTTATTTTCTGAGATAGTGCAATTATGTGGACATAAATTGCATTTCAATAAATTTTCATCTTTTGTATAGTATTTACATTCAATCATTTTTTCAACATCTTATTAGTTTAGAGCTTTATTTAATAAAATTTTTGAGTTTGAACCTGTCCAGATTGTCTTGTCACCATTTTGAAATTACAAGAAATGTTTTAATAGTAGCCTTTGTTATAATGTTTAAAAAGAGGTGTTTAGATGGGTCTTGGATCACTAGTTAACATGTTTAAAAAGTCCAAAGGTAAGGATTCTCCAAAAGTCCCGCCGCTAGATTCTAAATCTAATAATATACCTAAGCCAAAAGATCCTTTTGAAGATTCAAGTTCTAACAATTTCGGTTCTGACGACGATGGTTTCGGTGACCTTCCAGACTTTCCAGATTTTCCAGGTTCTTCACAACAAGAATCCGGTATGCAAAATGGTGGCGTAGGAATAACTCCTCCAAAACCAATTGATGGTGGAATGCAACAAACAGCACGACAACAAGATTTTTCTGCTCCTGCTGCACCAAAGAAACAAACTCCAGCACCAATGGATTTAGATTCACAACTAAATTATTATGAAACTAACGATAACAGCAAATACGCTGGTTCTCCAAAAGTAATTACAGAAGGAGAAGAGCACTTTGTAAGTATTCACGATTATAAACAAGTGCTTGAGTTTTTGGATTCTCTTAAAGATAATACTGATAATTTTGAGAATTCCATGATGGAGATTGGAGACATCAACAATAATTGTGCTAATCTTGAAGATTCATTCAAGAAAACAGTTGAAGATATTCAAAGGAAGTTAATCTTTGTTGATAAGACTTTATTTGAAATTCAAGTTAAATAGAGAAGGTGGTTATTTATGTCAAATGGTATGCCTGTTTTTGTAAAAATTGACGATTACAAAGATGTATTGGATGTAGTCGAGCTTTTAAAGGCAAAAATCGCAGAGGCTAAAAGCCTTCACGGTAGAATTAATGATTTGAAAAACGAAGAAGATGTTGAACTAGAAATCTGGCGAAACAATCTTGAAGAAGTAGAAAGAAAGGTTCACTATATTGATACGACTCTTTTCGAGCCAAATAATGTTTAAACGCAGTGTATAAAATGGTAAGAGCTAAAACTTCACCTGACGTGGAACCTGTAAGAGATAAGACTGATGAGTCTTTTTTTGTTAGAATTTCTGATCCGCAAGAACTACGTAGGGAGGTTCTTGAGTCTTCCAAATTAATGATTCACGTTCTTCAAAGCGAAAAGAAGCTCGAAGATATTCGAGAAGAAAAAGCACGTGTAATTACTGAATTCAAAAAACACATAAAAGAAATGAATTTGATAATTGCAAAAATTAAAAAACGATTACCTAGAACAAAACTACGAGCTTTGACAAAAGAAGAGCAACTCGAAGTTTACAAAAAAGGTTTAGCTGACACTCAGCACAAAGGTGCAAAAAAAGCTCCTCCAAAAGAGATTGTTGTAGCACCAAAGAAAACTGAAGTTGATGCATTAAAATCACAATTAGATGACATCGAATCAAAACTTCGATCAATCTAAATTATTTTTTCTTTTAGAAATATTTATAAATAGTTTCTTGGTTTCAATAAAATAGTTTCTACTCCAAAGCTTTATGTGGAGGTGCCGGAGTGGTCAAACGGGCTGGACTCAAGATATATTTTGAGTGATGAGAAATGAAGAAATTCATTTTGATGATATGAGCAATCCAGTAGCTTAGTGCTTACGAGGGTTCAAACCCCTTCCTCCACATTTTTCTTATTTTAATATGCTTGAACAAAGTGAAACATATCCCGAATGCTAGAGGCGGACTTTTTATAAGAATTAAAACAAAAAAATTAAACTTGCTTTTCAAGAATAACTTTTAAATTATTCAAAATATCTTGAGTAAACGGTTTAGTTAATTTTCCTTCACGCATCCATTCAAAATAATCCATTTGTGTAGAATTCTCAGAAAGTTTAGTATAACTATATCTTACTGCGTAATTTTTATCCATGTCTGCTAAAGTGAAACTGCTGTTTTTAACAAACTCAGTTACTTGATATGTGCTAAGTTCATTATTAAAGTCCCAGTTTTTGTACAATGTCCCAACTTTTGGAGGAACGTCATAAGTGACTTCTTTTTGTATTGATGGAACCCATAAGTGCGTATATTTCGGGTTTGTTGTAAATTCAAAGACTTGCTCAACTGGCTTATCAATTACTATTGTAAGTTTATTTTGATTCATTTAACTAATCAGACTAGTAATGGTATATAAATATTTCAATCCAAACATTTTTAAACCATCTTTCCAAAAAAAAGAGAATGATACAAATTATGCCTATTGGCGGATACAATGAATTCGGTAAAAATATGACTGCTGTTAAAATTGATGATTCAGTCATAATCCTTGATATGGGTCTTCACGTTGAAAAATATATAAGTTTCAATGGCGAAGATAACAAGATTAAATTTAGTAGAGAAACTTTGATTAAAGAAGGAATAATTCCTGACGATAGTATAATTTCTGCTTGGAAAAATAAAGTTAAAGCAATAATTCCAAGTCATGCACACTTAGATCACATAGGAGCAATACAATTTTTAGCAAAAAACTACAAAGCTCCAATATTGTGTACTCCTTATACTGCTGAAGTAATAAAAGTTTTAACTGAAGACGAAGGTCACAAGATAAAAAACACTATTACTATTCTAAATTCAAATGAAACTTTCAACCTTTCACCTGATTTAAAAATTGAATTTATTCATATGACCCATTCAATTCCTCATACAGTAATGGTTGCAATTCATACAAAATATGGAACAATTCTTTATGCGAACGATTTCAAGTTTGATAATTTCCCTGTTCTAGGAAAAAAGCCAAACTATGGAAAGTTGAAGCGAATTGGAGAAAATGGTGTTATAGCACTAATTGCCGATGGAACTGGTGCAATGGAATCACAAAAAACACCATCTGAAAGTGTAGCAAGAGAAATGCTTAAAGATTTATTAGTTTCAGACACACTAGATTGTAGAAACATAATTGTAACAACTTTCTCATCTCATATTGCACGATTAAAAAGCATAATTGAATACGCAATTAAAATTGGTCGTAGACCTGTTCTATTGGGACGTTCAATGTCAAAGTATGTTTTAGCAGCTGAAAATATTGAATTAGTTGATTTCTCTAAACATGTCGAAATCTACAAATATCAAAGTCAAGTTAGTAAATTCCTAAAAAATATCTCTAAACAAAGATCTCAAAAGAAATATCTATTAATTTGTACTGGTCACCAAGGTGAAGAAAGAGCCGTTTTAGGAAAAATTGCATATGGCGAAATTAAATTCGACTTAAATGAAAACGATTGCATTATTTTTTCATCAAGAGTTATTCCAACTAAAACAAATGAACACCAATGGGATAAGTTAATAACTCAACTAAAATATGATAAAGTGAGAATATTTTCTGACGTACACGTATCTGGACACGCTTCAAGAGAAGATCATAGATATTTAATAGAATTAGTTAAGCCAAAACATCTAATTCCTGCACATGGAAGTAAAGAAATGACTCTAGAGCTTGTAAAACTGGCAAAAGAGCTTGGTTATGACTCAAAACACGTTCATCATGTAGTTAATGGCGAGCTATTAGAGTTATAAATATACCATTTTAAAGAATTAGACCAAAAATTTATATATACCTATAAAATAAGTTATACCATGAAACTCACACTAACAGATAATCGGTTACTGAAAGACAGCATCACTGTCATTTCTGATTTAGTCACAGAAGGTCAATTTAAGATAACTAAAAAGGGTATGGAGCTAGTGGCTATGGACCCTGCAAACGTTGCAATGGTAATCTTTAAGTTGCATGCTAGTGCTTTCTCAGAGTTGGACTTAGATGAACCAACAACTATTGCAATTAACATTGGAAATTTAAAACAAGTTCTAAGAAGAGTAAAGCCAGAAGACAGTATAACTCTAGAATTAGTTGATGACCGTCTAAAAGTTGAACTACGAAGTAAAACAAAAAGAGAATACAAACTTCCACTAATTGAAATGGAAGAACGTGAACAAAGAATTCCCGATCTTGATTTTCCAGTTATAATTAGAACTCAAGCATCAGTATTAAACGACGCAGTTGAAGACGTTGAAATAATTGCTGAGTCAGTTGCTTTCTGGGCAGACAGTAAATCATTTGAAGTCCGAGCAAGAAGTGACTTATCAACAGCAAACGTTACAATTGACAAAGATGCAGAAACAGAAATAATCAACGAATCAAAAGGTGAAGTTCTTGCAAAATACTCAATTGAATACTTAAAAAGAATGATTGCAGGTTCAAAAATATCAAGTCAAGTCACTATTCAATTTAATAATGATTATCCACTTAAATTAGAATATAGTACACCTGAAAAAGTTGATATTTCATTCATCTTGGCTCCAAGAGTCGAGAATGACTAATTCTTTTATATTTTTTTAATCAAAAAGAAAATAAATATAAGTTCTTAAAAAACATTATAAACATATGAGAAAAAGCATACTAGTTATGAGTGGTAAAGGTGGGGTTGGAAAAACAACCGTAGCAGTAAACCTTGCGTACTCTTTATTTCTGAAAGGCTTTAAAATTGGAATTCTTGACGTTGATATTCATGGTCCAAATGTGTTGAAAATGTTGGGTTATGAAAATGTAAAAATGCAAATGAAAGATGAAAAAATATTTCCATTAGTAATTGATGAAAGACTAAAAGTTGCGTCACTTGCAGGATTTGTTGAAGACAACGAAGCTGTGATTTGGCGTGGACCAAAAAAACATGGGGCAATAAAACAACTTTCCCAAGATGTAGAATGGGGTGAACTTGATTTTTTAGTTGTTGATTTTCCTCCAGGTACCGGAGATGAACATCTTAGTGCAGCAGAATTATTAAATGATATTTATGGAGCAATTATTGTTTCAACACCACAGAAAGTTTCATTAATGGATATGGTTAGGTCAATTGACTTTTGTAATGCAGTAAATATACCAATAATAGGAGCAATTGAAAATATGTCTGATGGAATTTTTGGAAGTGGAACTGTAGAAGAAAAATGTAATCTTGAAAAAATAAGATTTCTTGGTAAAATACAATTATCAAAAACAATAGTTCAAAAATCAGAAGATGGAGAACCTTTTATTACTAGTGATGACAATTCTTTAAAAGAAGATTTTAATAAGATAGTTCAAGCAATAACATCTAATTGCTAACTTTCTCAATACAATCTAGAACAACTCGCTTGATTTTCTTCTTAGTGTTGTAGTCATAAATAACTGGAACTTTTTCTAATGTAAAGGGATTCATTCCAGTCCAATACATGCATGTAGAAATCGACATAGGCGTTGGTGTAAAAAGTTGAAAACTATCGATGTTTTTTAGTTTTAAAATTGATTTTTTTAATTCATCAATTGTTGCCAAAGTTTCACCAGGGTGACCAATCATCAAATAATATTTCAAACCTTGTTTAGCATCAACTGATTCAAAAATTTCCTTAAATGAAGAAAACCCTAAAACATCTTTGTTCATTAATTTGAGAACCGATTTTGAGAAATGCTCTGGTGCAATTTTTAAGACACCTGACGTATGATATTTAGCAATTTCTTTAATATATTCAGGAGACGCAATATCATAACGAACACCACTACGGATATATATTTTCTTAATTCCAGTTATTTTTCTGGCAAGTTTTAGAAGTTCAATGTTTTTTGAATCATTCAAGTTAATTTTTTTGCAAGTTAAACAAGCATTAGAACATTTTGTCGCACAATCCATTCCATACATATTCGCACTTGGTCCACCAAGATCATCAATATATCCTTTAAAATCAAGATGATTAGTAAGTGATTTTAATTCATCAAGAATTGATTTAATAGATCTAGATATTATTTTATCTCCTTGTGATAATGCAATTGCGCAAAAATTACAATTCCCAAAACAACCCCTGTGAGTCACGACAGAAAATTTAGCCATTTTCAATAAAGAGTTTTTATGTAATTTTCGTGTAAACGGTAAAGAATAATATAAATCCAAATCTGTAGATGTATACTCTGGAGATTTATACTGGATGACATAGTTATTATTATACTCTTGTGCCATATTTTTGAAATTAGAAAACATTGTTTGCATCTTGCAAAATTGTATTTTATCAGCAACAGTTTCAGAATATGAAGGTAATTTTGTAAATCCAAAATCATCTTTGGATAGTATGCAAGTTCCAAGAATACCAATTAAATCTTTGTTGTCACGAAGGCGATTAGCAATTTCAATCATTTGCTTTTCACCATTTCCAAAAACAAGAATATTTGCTCTAGAATCTAATAGAATGCTTCGTCTAACTTTATTATCCCAATAATCATAATGTGAAAATCGTCTAAGTGAAGCTTCAATTCCACCAATGATTATTTTTGAATCCTTATAGCACTGTTTGATTTTATTACAATAAAATATTACAGCACGGTCAGGAATTAATGTAACTGCACTAAATTCATCCTCATCTCTTCTTTTTTTAAGAGGAGTATAATTATTCAACATGCTGTCAACCGAACCTGATGTAACACAAAATCCTAATCTTGGTTTTCCTAATTTCGTAAAATCATGAACATTAAGTGGTTTTTCAATAATTCCCACACTAAAACCAGCATACTCAAGCACACGAGCAATCATTCCAGCAGGGGATAGTGGATGGTCATCATAATACTCACCAGTAACTAGAATAAAATCAAAGTTATGACTTGTTTTACTAATCATATTTAAAAATATCAAAATTCAAAATATAAATCTTCCTATAGGAATATAAATATAAACCACCTAACCATTATAATGAAAGTCGGTATTTTCTTTTATTCGCGTACTGGCATAACAAAAAAGATTGCTCATGATTTGCATGAGTTAACAGACTCTGATATTTTTTGTATAGATGACAAAAGGAAAAGAAAAGGAGTATTTGGTTTTGCAGGAGCAATAATTGAAACGATTTTAAAGAGCAAACCAAGTATTAAACCAATGCAAGCAGATTATTTGGATTATTCTATAATTGTCATTGGAACTCCTATTTGGGGCTCAAGTATGGCAAGTCCAGTTAGGACATTTATAACAAAACATCGTCAAAAATTCAAGAAAGTCGCATTTTTCTGCACACACGAAGATTCTGGAGATCATGAAGCATTTATGGAAATGAAACAAATTTCTAAAGAACCAACAGCCATGTTATCTTTAACTAAACGAGAAATAGATAATGGTAAATATCGTCAAAAGCTGTCAGACTTTGCAAAAGGCTTAGAAGAAGTTTCTATTTACAGATAGTATATCTTTGATACTATATGATAATTGTAGGTAATAAATATAAAACAGTAATTCTTTAACAAAATTAAAAGGAAAAAAGGTGATGTATTATGGATTCTATAAAGCAAGATAGAATTGATGAATTTTCAGAACTAAGCTGTGATGAGCTTTGTTACTTAGAGTCTAAAAAAGATTCCACAGAAATACTTGAAGATCTTGAAGAAACAAGAAGAAATAAAAATTGTCAATCATGTAATATTAAAAACGGAGGGAATAATTTTGAGTAAAACAGAAGAAAATTTAAAAGCAGCATTTTCAGGCGAAAGTCAAGCAAGAAACAAATATACTTATTTTGCAAAAGTAGCACGAAACGAAGGATATCACTACATTGCAGAAATATTTGAAGAAACTGCTAACAATGAAATGCAACATGCAAAAGATGAATTTAAACTATTAAATGGTATTGGTAATACTGAAAAAAATCTTCAAGAAGCAATTGATGGCGAGCATTATGAAAATACTGAGATGTATGTTCAATTCGCACAAGAAGCTGAAGAAGAGGGTAATACTAAGGCAGCTCAACTTTTTAGGGAAATTGCTGAAGTTGAGAAGCATCATGAAGCAAGGTTCAAAAAGCTTCTTGAATTATTAAAATCCGGAAACGTTTTCAAACGTGATAAACCAATTAAATGGAAATGTTCTAAATGTGGTTACGTACACGAAGGAACAGAACCTCCAGAGGTTTGCCCGTCTTGTAAACATCCACGAGAATATTACGAGCCTGCGGCAATGGATTTTGAATTTCAAGAATAATTTTTTTAATTTTTTAATTTTATGAGGTAATAAAAATGTCGAAAATAAAAGTTTATTCCACACCAACGTGTCCATATTGTCATATGGTAAAACAATTTCTAAAAGATAAAAAAGTCGAATTTGAAGATTTAGATGTATCAATAAATGAATCTGCAGGAATTGAGATGGTTCAAAAATCAGGTCAGATTGGAGTTCCTCAAATAGAAATCAACGGTAAGATTATTGTTGGTTTTGATAAGGAAGCTCTAGAAGACGAATTAAAGAAAGTAAATTAATTAGGTGATTCCAATGTCTGACGTTGTTAATGATATTCTTGATACAGTAATTGTTGGAGCAGGTATTGCAGGAATGACTGCTGCAATTTATGCAGCTAGAAAAAATATGAAGTTTAAAATAATTGCTTCAGATGTTGGAGGTCAATTTTTTGAAAGTGGAGAAATATTAAACTATCCTGGATTTTCAAAAATTCAAGGAGCTGATTTTCTATTTAGGATGCAAGAACAAATGGATTTTAATGGAGTAAAAATTCAAAAAGAAACCGTTGAATCAATTAGGAAAGAAAACAATTTATTTGTAATAAAAACAAATACTTGTGAATGTATTTCTAAAACAGTAATCATTGCAACAGGAGCAAGACCAAAACATCTCGACGTAAAAGGCGAACGAGAATACATGCACAAAGGAGTAACTTATTGTGCATTATGTGATGGTCCACTTTTCAAAGGAAAAGATGTCGTAGTAATAGGTGGCGGTAATTCTGCACTTGAAGCCGTTGAATTTTTGATGAATATTGCAAAAAAAGTTTACTTGCTTGTAAGAGGAGATAAATTAAAGGCATACGAATATCTTCAAGAAGCAATAAAAAAACCTAACGTTGAAATAATTTATAATGCAACTACTAATGAAATTAAAGGAAATCAATTTGTAGAAAAAGTTTCATACATACAAAATGATGAAATAAAGGACTTAGCAGTCAGTGGAGTTTTTATCGAAATTGGTAGAGATCCAAATACCGATAATTTCAAGAGTTTAGTAGAAACTGATGAAACGGGGCACATAATTATTGATTGTCAAACACGAACATCAAACCCTGGTGTATTTGCCGCAGGAGATTGTACTGCAGGACATGAATACCAATACATAATTTCGGGTGGTCAAGGAAGTATGGCTTTAATTAAAGCAGCGAAATATATCAATGAAACAGGCTTATAGGTGTAATAAATGTCAAAAATAGTTTTTTATGAAATAAAAGATTGGGAAAAAGAGTACATTCAATCAAAGATTAATGACTCAGAATTAATTTTTATTAGCGAACCATTAAATAATGATAATTTAGAACCTGCAAAAACTGCAGACATGATATCTGTTTTTATCTACTCAAAGATTTCTAAAGAATTATTAGATCAGATGCCTAATTTAAAAGTACTTAATACAAGATCGACAGGTTTTGATCATATTGATATCGAAGAATGTAAATCAAGAAATATTCCTGTATGCAACGTTCCATTTTATGGTGAAAATACTGTTGCAGAACATACTTTTGCATTAATTCTATCATTATCCAGAAATATTCACAAATCTTACGTACGAACCTTAAACGAAGATTTTTCAATAGATGGTTTAACAGGATTCGATTTAAAAGGTAAAACCTTAGGAATAATTGGTGGCGGTCATATAGGAATGCATGTTGCAAAATTTGCAAAAGGATTCGGGATGAATGTTTTGGTTTTTGATTTGTTTAAACAAAGTTTCTTATCTGAAGTAATTGGATTTGAATATGCAGAATTAAATGACATATTAAAGACAGCAGATATAGTGTCTTTACATGTTCCATACAATCCTCACACACATCATCTAATTAATGCAGAAAAAATATCTACTATGAAAGATGGTGCAATAATAATTAACACTGCACGAGGTCAATTAATTGATACTGATGCGCTTTATGACGCATTGCAATTAGGAAAAATTGGTGGTGCAGGTTTAGATGTTCTAGAAGGTGAAGAGTTTATCAAAGAAGAAAAAGAACTTCTTCATGGCGATAGTAATAATGAGAAATGGAAAACCATTGTTCGAAATCAAGCAATATGTAAAATGGACAATGTTGTTTTCACACCTCACAACGCATTTAATAGTAAAGAAGCACTTCAAAGGATTCTTGATACATCTATTGAGAATCTAAAGACTTGTAAAGATGGCAAATGCCAATTTATTGTAAATTCAGAAAAAAAGAATTAGGGTGATTTTTTGTCAAAACTTCAATCATTGAAAGCACAAATAATTAAGTTACAAAATTCAAATATTAGAATTGAAGTTGAAAAACGTTTAAAAGAATTTTCTTCATTCGCTAAAAAATCAAATGACGAATGGTTTTCCGAATTATGCTTTTGTATTCTAACGGCAAATTCAAAAGCTGTTACAGGAATAAAAATACAGCAAGAATTAGGTGCAAATGGATTTTTGAATAAATCTGAAAAAGAGATTTGTAAAGTAATTCAAGATAATAAACATCGTTTCCACAACAATAAATCAAGTTATATTGTTCAAGCAAGAGAATTCAAAAACATAAAAAATCTTGTAAAGAAAAGTAAAGATACATTATCAATAAGAAACTGGATTGCAGAAAATATTAAAGGAATTGGTTACAAAGAGGCATCACATTTTTTAAGAAACATAGGAAAAAAAGACATCGCGATTTTAGATAGGCATATATTAAATTTATTCAAAGAATATGGGCTAATAAACGAGAAACCTAAAACACTAACAAAGAAAATATATTTAGAAATAGAAAAAATATTTTTAGATTTAGCAGAAAAATTAAAAATGAATGGTGCAGAACTAGATTTGTACATGTGGTATCTAAAAACGAATAAAATTCTAAAATAAACGGGTGATTAAATAATGTCAAGAGAAGGAAAATTTTACAAATGCAATGTTTGCGGAAACGTAGTATCGTTAGTACAAGATGGCGGAGGAACACTTTCTTGTTGTGGTGAAGATATGAACTTAATGGAAGAGAAGTTTACAGCTAGCGAAGGAAATGAAAAACACGTTCCAATAATAGAAATAGATGGTAATACCGTAACAGTTAAAGTAGGTTCAATTGACCATCCAATGGAAGAGAATCACTACATAACCTTAATACAATTAATTGAAGACAATCAAGTTGTAGTAGGAAAAAGGCTTTCTCCAGGAGATAAACCAGTTGCAGTTTTCCATGTTGAAAACACTCAGAATCTAAAAGCACGAGCTTTATGCAATATTCATGGTTTGTGGAAAAGCGAATAATTTTTTAATTAGTTTTCTTTTTCTTTTTATATGGAAGTAAAAATAACAGAATTAACTATTGATTTATTGGAAAATGCAACACTATTCTTAGAAACAGTATCAAACGTACGTGATACTGGAGTAATATCATTACAAGCACAAAAAGAAATACTCCATAAAATAAATTCTCAAGACGGGCACATTTTTGTAGCAATAACAAGTGATAATAAAATAGTTGGGACAACAACAGTTCTAATCGAACAAAAATACATACGAAATGGGGCAAGAGTAGCACATATTGAAGACGTAGCAACACATGCAGATTATCAAAAACAAGGAATAGGAAAACAAATAATGCAAAGATGTATTGAGTATGCAAAATCAAAAAACTGCTATAAAATAATCTTGGATTGTTATGAACAATTAAAACCGTTCTACGAACAGTTTGGATTTAAGAATAATGAAATTCATATGAGGTTAGATTTATAATTTCTTTAGCCAAACACTCTGATATGCTCCAAGAGCAAATGATTCACTGACATCCTCTTGGCTGACAATTTCTTTAGCATTAATACATCCAAGATATTTTTCAATTTCAATTATAACAAAATCAGTAGATAAATTAGTAATGCATAATATTTTATCATTTTCGTTTTTTCTAACAACACAAAATAATCTTTCATCAATATCGATAATTTCTTGTTCAACATCAGGGTTAAACAATGGTTCATTAATTCTGGCGTTAATAAGTTTTGAATATTCAATAAATATTTTATTGTTTTCAAGCTTATCACATAATTTACTGTATTCAAACTTCTCTCTGTTTATTGCTCTATTATATCCTAATTTTGTTACGCCTTCCATCCAATTATGTGAACCAATTATACTGTTAAAATAAATTCCAGGAACTCCTCGCAAAACAAGTTGTATCGCTTGACTTGCAAGAAACTCAACATCATACTCAAATGCATCAATATAAGTTATATTCATTTCATAAGGTATTTTTTTGCCATTAGAATCTCTATAATTAATTTTGCCACCTTTAGAACTGACATAATTAGCAATTTTATCAATTTCTGATTGTTCAAGAATTCCATTAAGTGGCATCAAGCCAATACCATCGTGAGATGCAGTAAAATTAAAAAAAGTCGTGTTATTAGGAAACGTCAAACCTTTAGCCCACGAAGTTAATGTTTTTGAATTTTTATTCAAAAAAGAATATATCAAAAGTGGTGGCAATGAAAAATTATAAACTAATTGTGCTTCATCACCTGAACCAAAATATGATATGTTATCTGCATGAGGAACATTAGTCTCAGTAACAAGCCATATTGTTGTATCAAGCAATTCTATTACTAATTTCATGATTTTTACAATTTCGTGTGTTTGATCCAAATGAATACACGATGTACCCAACTCTTTCCATAAATATGCAATTGCATCAAGTCTTATCGCCTTCGCATTTTTCTCAATAAAGAATAAGAATATTTGCATCAATTCTAAAAATACATTTGGGTTAGAAACATTCAAGTCAATTTGATCTTCTGAAAAAGTAGTCCAGACAAATTTATTTCCAGATGACGTATGAAATTTAGTCAATAATTCATGAGTTCTTGGTCGAAATACTTTTGAAGTATCAACTTTTGAATCAAATGAAATAAAATAATTCTTATACTTTTCATCACCACAAAGAAATTTTTGAAACCATTCCGATTTAGCTGAAACATGATTCATGACAAAGTCAAACATTAAAGAATATTCTTTAGAAATATTCAAGACATCTTCCCAATCACCCAACTTAGAGTCAATCTTATAATAGTCAATTACAGAAAAACCATCATCTGACGAATATGGAAAAAACGGCAAGAAATGAACTCTATTAAATATTCCTTTGAAAAACTTATCAGAAAAACGTAAGAATGTTTTTAATGTCTTTTCATTTTCAGAATATACATGATCTCCGTAGCAAATCAATACAACATCATTCTCTGAAAATAAATTTTTAGATTCACAAGAAATCTTACTTTTTGTTTCAGAAATCAGTTTGAATAACAAAGAACCAATCTCGTTATAATTGTCTGGATAAAGTTTTTTTAATTTTTCAAGAATTAAATTTTCTTTTGAATTCATTTAGGAAAATAAAATATAAAATAATTTATAAAATTATAGCAATTTTATAACATCAATCATTCTATTGCTATAACCCCATTCATTATCATACCATGATACAACCTTTACAAATCGTCCGTCAATAACATTTGTAAGCATTGAATCAAATATACTTGAATTTGAGTTACCAATAATATCAGTTGATACTAATGGTTCATCACTATATTCTAAAACACCTTGAAGATGATGCTCTGCAACGTTTTTGAATAAGTTATTAATTTCTTCAATTGTTACATCACGTCCTACCTCACAAACGAAGTCAGTAATAGAACCATCTTGAGTAGGAACTCTAATGGATATTCCATCAAGTTTTCCTTTAAGTTCTGGAATAACCATTGCTACAGCAATTGCAGCTCCAGTTGTCGTTGGAGTAATATTTACTGCAGCACTTCTTGCACGTCGTAAATCCTTGTGAGGTGCGTCAAGAAGTCTTTGATCACCAGTATATGAGTGAACTGTAGTCATATAACCTCGTTTAATTCCAAAATTATCATTTAATACCTTAACAACAGGCGCAAGACAATTTGTAGTACAACTTGCATTACTTATGATATTATGTTCATTTGGATTGTAATCATGTTCATTAACACCTTTAACAATAACAAAATCAGAATCCTTAGATGGTGCAGAAATCAAGACTTTTTTTGCACCAGCGGCAATATGTTTCATAGCACCTTCTTTTTTAGTGAAAAATCCTGTACTTTCAACGACAACATCAACACCTAATTCACCCCATGGCAAATTAGCAGGATCTTTTTCAGCGTAAACTCTAAGTTCTTTGCCGTCGACAATAATTGAATTATCAGTATATGATATTTTTGCAGAAATTTTTCCGTGAGCAGAATCATATTTTAATAGATGTGCTAAAGTCTTTGTATCTGTTAAATCATTAACTGCAACAAAATCAATAGACGAGTCATTCATGCCCGCTCTAAAAACCATTCTTCCTATTCTTCCAAAACCATTTATTCCAACTTTAACCATAAGAAAACCACCTCTTTTCTCAAATAAACTTATGATAATAATTTAAAAAATTAAAATGCCTTCAAAAAAGCAGGCATAATTGGTGCAATTAAACCCCAAATATATGGTGATGCAGCAATAACAGCTCCAACAGCCAATGCATGTGGTAATTTTTCACCAACATTTCCGTGACCTTGGATTATTGCAGCAGCAGCCTTTACTTTGAAGGCAATAAACAAACCAATTAAAATTGGAAGTCCATGAACCAACAAAGCATTTCCACCAATGCTTTCAGGCAAGAATCCAAGTGCCCAATGAACATTCATAGCAACAATTGCTCCAATAACACAGAATGGTATCGCATGTAAACCATGACCCAACCAATGAACCCCTGCTCCTTCATCGGAATGAACAAAAAATAATTCCATAAGCGAAGCAATAAGTCCAAATAATACAGCAGGAATAATTAATAATTCAGCCACTCAAAATCACCTTTTTATTTTATTTATATACCATAAATATGGTAGAGTGTTATTTAAAGGTTTTGAATATTATGATACTAAATTCGTTGCTAGTATTCAATAAAAATAAAAACCAGTTTACATTATTCAAATTAAAATGGAGAAAATAGCTAGTTTTACAATTGATCATGAGAGATTACTCAGGGGACTATATGTGTCAAGAAAGGATAGAGTAGGAACTGAAATTGTGACGACATTTGATATACGAATGAAAGAACCAAATAGAGAACCTGTACTAAATATTGCACCCTTACACACAATAGAACACTTAGGAGCAACTTATTTACGAACAGTGGCATCAAAAGATATCCAAGATAAAACAGTGTACTTTGGACCAATGGGTTGTAGAACAGGGTTTTATGTCATTTTCTCAGGAGATTTAAGTTCAAGAGATATTCTTCCAACAATAGTTGAAATGTTTAGATATATTGCTGGTTATACTGGTGATATTCCGGGTGCTTCTTCTAAAGAATGTGGGAACTATTTAGATCAAAATTTAGAAATTGCTAAATATGAAGCACGAAAATTCTTAGAAGTTATCGAAAACGCGAAAGATGAAAATTTGAATTATCCAAATTAAATTTTCACATTCCACTCGACAAACACACAACACACTTTTAAACATATTAAGCAATTAATCTAGTATGTCTAGAAAAAGTAAAGGTCTTGACGCTGAAAGAGAATTAATCCATAAATTTTGGAAAATGGGTTGGGCGGCAATACGTTGTGCAGGTTCAGGAAGCATAAAATATCCTGTTCCAGATGTTTTAGCTGGAAGTAGCACAAGGCAAATTGCAATTGAATGTAAAACAAATCAAGCAACAAGACAATATTTTACTAAAAAAGAAATATTTGAATTGAAGCAATTCTCTGAGATATTTGGTTCTGAAAGTTGGGTTGCAATAAAATTTCCTAAAAAACAATGGTTTTTCATAAATCCTGAAGATTTAGACGAAACCGAAAATTCTTATGTAATTTCTATAGAAAAAGCCCAAATTAAAGGACTTTTATTTGAAGAAATGATTTCTTAGTCAATAAAACCCCTAATAAGCTGTCTTAAAGCGAAATATTTATAAAGAAAAATTTACAAAAAATAAAGATAGGCGTTAGGGGTGCACAAGTTTTGATATCTGAACAATATTTTGAAGACATGCTGGATTACATTGCTGGTTCAGACGTTATATCTTTGGTTAATCTTCTAAAAGGAAAAGAAAATGTTTCTGAATTTAAACTCGCAGAATCATTGAAATGCGAAGTTAATTTTGTACGTAACTTATTATACAAATTATACGACTACAATCTAGTTTTTTTCACAAGAAAAAAAGATAAGATTAAAGGTTGGTACATTTACTATTGGACTTTTAATGAGTCAAAAGTAATTGATGTAATGATCAAGATTGAAAAAGAACGTAAAGAACGTTTAGAAGCAAGACTTGCAAACGAATCTGAAGGTTTTTTCTTTGTATGCCAGAACAGATGTATAAGATTAGATTTTGAAAAAGCAACAGATTATGGATTTAGATGTCCTGAATGTGGAGATTTACTTGAACAAAAAAGTAATGACGAATTCATACAAAAAATTCAAGACAGAATAAAAGAATCCGAGAAAATAATCAAGGAATTAGAATCTGAGTTAAATTCAATACACAAGCAAAGAGCAAAAGAAGAAAAAGACAGAGAAGACAAAATTAAACAAGATGAAGAAAAGAAAAAACTAGCTGAAGAAAAAAGAAAAGAAAAAGAAAAAAAGAAAAAAGAGCTAGAAAAGAAACGAAAAGATCAAGAACGTCAAAAATTAAAAGAACAAGAGAAGAAATTAAAAGAGAAGCAAAAGGCAGAAAAGGCTTCTAAAGCTAAATCTTCATCTAAAAAGAAAGAAACGGTTCGATCAAAAGTTTCAGCAAAAACAACAAAAAAGAAAGTTGAAAATAAAAAAGAGAAAAAAGCAGTAGCTATCAAACAAACAAAGACAGCATCAAAAGCAACAAAAAAAGAAACTCTAAGTAAAAAAGTAGCTAAAAATCGTGCAAGAAAAAAGCCACCCGTACGGGAGAAGAAATCTTCACAATCAAAATCCAAAATAATAAAGAAACAATCAAAACAAAAGACAAAATCATCAACTTCTAAAAAACAAAAAACTTCTACAACTAAAAAGAAAACTTCAGGACTAAAAAAAGTCATCAAAGCAGTAAAAAATAAGTTAACAAAAAAATAGATTTATTTCAACAACATCCACGGATACTTTTCAATTACTTCTGTTAGAAACGCTTCAGGTTTGTATATTCCTAATTCAGAAATAATGCCACTAATTAATTCTGGTTTAATTCTTTCAAATGCAAAATTACTTACCTTAACATTATCTGGTTTTTCAGGCCATACTTCTTTGTAATGTCTTTCTTCAATTATCTCTTCAAATCCAAATATACTTGCAGGGTCAAATTTCCAAGAATCAGTACAAATATACACAGGAATATCATATCTATTAGCAATTTCTGCAAACATTTCAGAACCAATTTTATTAATTACAGTTCCATCTGATTGTATTGCGTCAGCACCAATTAACATTATATCGCATTTTTTTAATGCAACTCTTGCTGCAGAATCAACAAACAATTCAACATCAATTCCATTATCAGCTAATTCTTTTGCAGTAATCCTACCCTGAAATAATGGACGCGTCTCAGTATTGTGTACCTTAAAGTTCTTACCTTGTTTTTTTGCATCTAGAATTATCGATGTAACTGTAGACGCATGGCAGTGTGTAAAAATAGTCATTCCTGAAGTAAGTTTTTTTGAACCATATTTGACTGTTAACATTTTAGATTCTGTAAAATGATTATTTGTCAGTTCAATGTTTTTCTTAAGCTTAGAAAATAACTCTTCAATACTTGTAGTGAACGTTATATTTGAAAAAATAAAATTTAATGCATTTCGTAAACAAGGTTCTGTAGATCGTAATGAAAATAACTCTATTTTTACGCCGTTTAAAGATTTCACAAATTCATTGATATCATTAGATTTTTTTTCTTGATATAATTCTTCGAGTTTGATTGAAAATGCCTCTACAGCACTTTTTGCAACATTAATTGCTCCTTGAATCTTAAGTTCTCTAATGTCGTTGATTATTTGTGAATACATTTTAAAGAAATAGAAAAAAAATTATTTTTTCTTTTTAGAAACCTTCTTCTTAGAAGAAACTTTTGGTTTTGAAACTCTTTTCTTTCCTGATGATTCAAGACCTTTTAATTCAGTTTCAATCTTAAGTTCCTCTTTTTCGATTTTAAGTTCTTCATTTTCAATCCGACTTACAATCTTGAAAAGATTCTCATCCATTCTTTTGATTCTTCTTTCAAGAAGAACTAAAATTCTAAGACTCCATACGATTGCTAGAAGTGTTCCAATTATAATAGCGTACAAAAACGATTCAGGACTAAATGCCATTCTCAAATCTCCTCCTTTTTTTAAAATAAAAACTTATTTATAAACCAATTAATAGGTCTAAAGTATTTAAATTTTGCTCTTTTACAATCTCTCATTAACTATGCTGTTAACTGCTGTATCGATATATTCCTTAGACCAACCAACATTTTCTAGCTCTTCAATTCCTTTATTGAATTGCTTTTTGTCATTCCATTTAGCTTCCAAATATTGTTTTATTCTATTAATATCATTATACTTTTCCTTAATTGCACTGATGTGTGAATCTATTTGTTTAATGTCAAAACCATGATCTGCAAGTTTTTTCCGAGCATCATCTAATGCAAAATTATGAGCTAATGCATATTCAAGATATTGTAATATTTTATCATCAAAGACATTAAATGAGTTTAATTTTTGTTGTGTTTTTGAACCAATATAATCTAATCTTTCTTGCAATGTTAATTTACTTCTTGGTTCAGATTTTTGTTTTATGAATGCAACAGATATACCTGCTAAAATTAAGATAAACAAAAACGCACTAACAATTGGTTTTAAGTCAAACTCTATTTTAGTTTGTGTTGGACTCTCAGTATTTGGAAGTTCTGTATTCGGATTATCGACTGGAACTTTTGGTAAATTATTATCTTTAGTTTTGTCTGTCTGTGAGACTTCTTTTTCTGAAGTATCAGTTGGTGTAGTTGGAGTAGTAATTGTAGTAGTATTTTCTACAACTGTTGGAATTGTTGGAATATATGATGTTATACGACTTCCGCCGCTAGATGTAGTTCCAGCACCGCTACTAGGTGCAACACAATTTTCATCAATACTGCCATCATAATCATCATCAAGACCATTGAAACAAATCTCAAAAGTTGCTCTATCAACAACCCAAATTAATATTGCTTCAAATGATATATTATTTGTTGAGTATTTTACAGTTTGTCCATTAACAGTTTTAGTATATACATTTTGTAAAGTGTACCTTGATACATTTGTTTCATTTGCATCATATGCAAATATTTTATAATTTAATGATAAGCTTGAGTAAAGTCCTAAGTTGATTATTTCAAAATCTAGAGTTGATAAGTTAATCTTTGAATATACTGCATTTAGTGGATAATATCTATTTGTGATATTAGTTCCAATGCTTACACTTTCTAGTTCACTAACATTAAAGTAGTCTGAAATGTTAACTTCTGAAATATTAAGATCAAGGGTTAAATCATTTGTTCCATTGATTTTTGTAATCTCAAAGAATGGTGTTTCTTTGTTTATAATATTCAATTCTCCTTTTAATATCTCGACATTAATAGATGTATTTGCAGTATTGATATTGTTTTCTTCGTCATATTGACCATCGTTGGAAGTTACTGTCAAGTTCAACAATAATCCTTCGCTGTTATTTATGTCGATTGATGTATAGTTTACAAATGTCAAATTTAATAATAATGGTATCGTAACTAAATTATCACTAACATTTATTTGTGTTATTTGTGTTCCTAATTGCGAGTCAAATGTTGCAACGATTACATCATTAACTATTGAAACATTATATACTCCTGAATTGTTAACTGCTACAATATTGTAGTTTAATCCTGGATTATAATCTGGATCAAAAACATAATCGTACACATTAAATGTTGCATTCTTGTTTATATGAACAATAATATTCGAATTGTTAATTAAATAATCTGATCTCTGTAATTCTCTGTTTGCCACATTAAAGTATTTAATTGGTGTTTCTACTAGATTACCAGCTTCATCTTCAATATCCATTTTCCAATAAATAGTTCGTCCCGGCCATAGCAAATCTTTATCTATTGTAAATTCAATAGTTGTAATACTTCCATTTATAGCAATAACTGTTGGATATGGTTGTGTAGAATAATTTACACCATCCAAGTTTAATGTGATGTATGCACTTGCACGATGAATTGGTGCAGTAGCAGTCAAATTATTGGTTTCATTCCACGTTGAGATAATTTTGATGTTATATCCATCAAGGATATTGTTATTGTACACTGTGAAATTAACTGGTAATACTATTGAAGATTCATACTGATTATAATCTAATAAATCAAACTTGCTGTAATCAAATGTAATTGTTGTAAATGTCGAATAGTTATTTTTCTCGTATTCAGAAATATTGTTCTCCGCAAAAACATTAAAATAATACAAATCTTCTGAAATATTTAATTCAGTTACATTAATTAAGCTACTCAAGTTCCAATTTTGATTAATGCTTGAATTATATGTTTTGTTATATATTAAATTCAAATCATTATCATATAGCGTTATATTTATTCTACTTGCGTGCATTACTGTTACGTTGTATACAAAACTTGAATTATAATAACTTCCTGCAAAATCAGGTTCATTAAATATTATGCTTGGCATATGACCATTCAATGTGAAATTAACTGAAATATTTCCCAAATTTGATTTTGAATCATTTGCAAAGACAAGTAAAGTCATATTTTGAATTGTATTCTCTAAGCTTGAATTAAATAATATTATGTCACTTAATGTTGTTTCATTGACAATTGTGTCGTTAATGAAAATTTGCGAAGTATTACTTGTATTAACAACCCTATACCAAATTGAACTTAATCTTGAGTTGTCAAATATCGATAGTGCAAGATGAGTTTGTAATCCATATGTTTCATTCTCAACAGGTGTAATTACTGTAATGTTTGGTGGTGTAGTATCAACAATAACTTTAATGTGTGCAGCATTCCAGATATCCATTTTATTATATTGTTGGTCAGCACATAAAATGTAAACATCATTAACCCCTTCAACAATAGTTTCATTTAGATACATTGAAATCTTCTTATCTTGAACCCACCAATAACTTGGGTCAGCTAAATCATCATATAGTGCTCTAGTCATACCATATCTACATGTCGAATCAAGTTCACTAACGCTAATTGTGATATTAGTCGAATTAGTAGTAAGTTCATATGTTGCAATTCCATTAGTAAAATATGGAACAAGAGATACGTTACTCGAATTATCTTTAACATTTATACTATAAATTTCAGGAGGCGTGTTATCTGAATAGAGTATAAATTGTGAATATGCTGAAACACTTGCACTGGAGTTGAAATTGTTATATGCTTTAACCATTACTCTATATTCCCGTCCGTGTGTTAGGTTAATTGGAATTGGGAGTGTAGCTAAATTAAGTGTTCTAGTTATAGTATCTCCGGATGGATTATTAATATATACTGGTCCAACCAAATCTGATACGCTACCATCTTGGTTTTTGATCTGCAACCAATATTCATATTTTTTAATTCCTGATTGAGGATCTGTTGCTTTATCAAATCTAAATTCTACAACTTCTCTATTATGAGTTACAACCTCATTTCCACTTGTAATGACGACATGTGTTGGTGGATTTGGTGGTGTTAAATCTAACGGAACTGATTGATTATATGTTGCACCAGTCGCATAAGTTGTTTTAATAATTCCTGCTCTATTTCTAGATTCTAATCTGAAGTTGTGACATTTTCCATCCACAAGATTGATAGTAATATCCACTACTTGTGGAACGATATTTGCAGTATAATAATCAGTGTATATTGGATTACAGGCACCATTTTCATAATTTGAATATGATACGACTAATTTCTCCCATAATATTCCTGACTCAGTATCGTTACCTTTTCTAACTCTTACTGTGTAGGGATTCGTTGTTCCACCTGGTAATTGTATTGAATCGTTAAGTACTGGTGTTGTATCGACAGTAAATCCTTTTATACTAAAATTACTCCATAATCCAACATTATCTTGTGCTCTAACATGGATGAAATAATCTTCACCATGAACCAAAGATAAGTTAGTCAATGTTAATTCATTAGTTACTTGTGCATCCAATAAATCTTGATATATTAAATTCTCAGGTCTAACAAAAGTAGTTCCATCGTATGCATAATATCTTTCATTGCTTACAACAATCTCATATTTATCAATTCCCGAATAATCAAGACTACTAAAGTTAAACTTCAAGTAATTAGTTACAGGTAAGTAACTTTGATTAAATACATCTAATATTGTAATAACTGGTGTTCTTGGTTCTTCATCATCAATAAATATTACTCCGTCAGTTGAATAGAAATCACTATTATTCAAAGGAGTATAAACTCTGATGTTAAGATAATATTTCTTATCATTGATTGGTTCACAAACAGGATTACATCCACTAAAATCTAGCCATATTTGATAATTTCCATCTCCAAAGTTTGTATAGTTTCCAAAACTTTCATTAAACTCTGAAAGAGCAACGACGTCATCCCATCCATCTTCAGGATAAGGTTTAGTACCAATAGCATATTCATACTTTTGAATGATTGGAGTTGGTGGAACCAGTGTCCAATTAAAATAAAATGATGTTTCATTGTCGTTATATGTTTGAATCAATCCATTATCATTTAAAGTTACAAAAGCAGGTGGACTTAGATATTTGAAATAATCTGTATGTGTTGTCGACATTAAATTTCCAAAAATATCGCTTACATTTATTGTAAAATTATACCATCCATCAGGAATAGTATTAAATATCATTCTACAATCATATTCATTTCCGTATGCATTTGTAGGAGTACAATTAATATTTGTAGGATATGAATACAAATACCAATCTGCAATATTACTCCAATTGTAAATTTGAACTTGTAATGTATTAATATCAATTCTAGATAAGTCTGTTATAGTGTAATCAATATAATATTCTCCTCTGTATGTTTGATTATTTACAAAATCTTGATCAATTGTAGGAGGAATATTATTATCGTAAACAACTTGAACAGTATCTGAAACATTTCCAGAATTATAATAATAATCAATTGCTCTAACACTAATATTATTTCTTCCAGGATATAACTGAGTTGAGATATTAAACCATCCTTTTGGTCTAGGACCATTATAAAAACTAACGACAGTTCCGATATCAGATGTAACATCTGGTGTCTGAGATAATTGTACCCTACAATATGTCATATCTCTAACAACACTCAAAATATCATAATAAAAGTAATAGTCTAGTTTTTGGTTTGCAAATTCGACATAATTTGTTGCAGTTGCAAAGCTAGGACAATTACCACTAACTAAAGGAATGTAAATATATTCAGACGAATTTACTGCAGGTTGTGATAATGTTGACGTACCTCTTAACGTCGTGTTATATTGTGCAAATACAGACAAATTAATATAGCCTGGATTTACAAAATAATCTGCAGGTCTTGCATAAACTTCAACTTCAGACCAATTTTCTCCAGTATAACCGTAGATATTTATATGATCATTTTCAACCAACGAATATTCATATTCCCACCATACAGATGGCGCATTAGGTTCTAATCTATCTATGTAAATGCTAGTCGTTGCAATAGTACTATTCAAATGTAATCCTGCGGCATTATAACTTCCATCGTCTTCAGCAATTATTGCAAAATAATACGTTGCAGCACCAAAAAGATCATCTGTAAGATTTATCTCTTGTTCAGTTCCAGAAACTGCAGGAGTTGGAATAAGTGCAGAATCAACTTGAGTTGCAGCATTGAATTGTATGATGTTGGTAATAGGACTTGTGCTATATGCTACATAGTATTTGTATGCTGTTCCAACTAATCCATTGTCTCCTGAAGAAGTCCAATTCAATCTGACAATTTTTATTCCGTCCGATGCTCGTGGAGTTTGCCACATATAATCTGCATCAAAATTTCTAGGTGCAGACGGAGAAGAGTAATCAAAAGTTGTAAATTCCCATGAACTTATATCAACAAATGTTCCAGTTGAGTTCCAAATTCTAATTGTGAAATTGTCATATAATGTATCTGCATGTAGATTATTGATATTTATTTCTTGATATGTGTCAAAAATTGCAGTTGAATAAGTTGTCGAGCCAATGACAACAGAGTAATTAACCGAATCTGAACTTGATGTGAATTCAATTCTTGCTGTCGCATTACCTAATACTGAAATTGTAGGTGATATGTCTCCTGCACTAAGTGCAAAAACATTAGAAACTAAAAATAGTAACAGAATTACAAAAATGACTTGGAGTTTGTTAGATTTCATATTAAATCCATACCTCCTTTTTTATCAACTTTGTAATCGTCTTCAGATTTTTTCAAATTATTTTTAGTAATGCCGATTTTATCCGATTTTTCATAAATTTCATTAAGAATTTCTTTATTTTCAGATAATTCTGGGGCTTGAACTTTTTTAAGTAGAATTCCTTCGTCAGTTACGATATACATGAAGAATCCAGTGCCTTCTTCAATACCCAAATCTAGCCTGACATCTTTAGGTATAACAATTTGACCTCTTTTATCGCACTGCACTAGTTTTGGATACTTCTTCATTTTGGCGCCAATTTCTGAAAATCAGAATTTTTTACAAAATTTCAAAAAATTTAACCAATTTTGTGTTCTTTTTTATGATTTTTTGCTAAATAGTTTATTTTTCCGGAATGTTTTCTGATTTTCAGATTTATTTAGCTTATTTCCTTTATAAACTTTTCTTGTGTTTTTTAAATTCAATATTGAAAATAAAACCTAATATCAAAAACTTTAAAAGAACTTTAATCATTTATGTTTACAATAAAGAGGTGTATTCGAAAAATGGCTGATGCTCCAATCAATCAAGTTCTTCAATTAAAATCACAAGGTTATTCAAATCAACAAATAGCTGAGAGTTTGAGAAGTCAAGGTTTTGATCCTGCTTCAATAAACGAAGCAATTGCACAAGCAGATGCAAAAGGCGGTGTTGATGGTACAAATTTCTCTCCACAAGGTAGATCTGATATTGCTCCACCTTTAGATGATTCAATGGGTTCTGACGAGGAAGATGATGGAACAGAAATTGAAGAACTAATAGAAGAAATTATTGAAGAGAAATGGAAGGAATTAGTAAAAGACATCAAAAAGATAATCGAGTGGAAAGACACTGCTGATGAAAAGATAACAAAGATGCAGCAGAGTTTCGATGATTTAAAATCAAATTTTGATAACTTGCACAAAGCATTAATCGGTAAGATTGGTGATTACGATAAAAATATTGTTGAAGTAGGAACAGAAATAAAAGCAATGGAAAAGGTTTTTGAAAAAGTGTTACCTAGGTTTACTGAAAACGTAAACGACTTATCAAGGATAACTAAAACAATGATGAGTAAATTTCCAGATGAAAATAATTAATTCATCAAAAAACTACTAGCAATTATTTTTTCTGCTTCTATAATATCTTCTTTTCTAACTTCGCTTCGTAAGTAAAGTTTAGCATTTGCTTCAGCAAGTCTTATAAGAACTTTTACTAGTAATTTTTCATCAGGCTTAAATAGAAATTTATTTTCATTGTAGGCTTCATTAAGTCGCTCAACAAAACCAACAACACTCTCTTTAAGTCTAACATTAAAACTAGTATCAAAACTTTCAGCATACAGTAAATAATCTTGAATGAAATTCATTTCTTCCTCAGTTCTATTCTCTGAGTGATGTGCTAATTTTTGATTCATCTCACTTTCATTCTTGAAATCATCAATAATTATATTCTGTTTTGGAACAGATGAACTAGATGATTCTTTTTCCTCTATCTCTCGACAAAAGAATTTAATATGAAATAAATTTAAAGATTCATCAGGAATTAAAATCTGTTCTTTTACTATCTCAGGTTTATTACTAACAAATCTTTTTTCTTTAGTGTTAGATGTTGCCAAAAGTTTAATCCTTGTATCGTGACTTGCAATTTTTTTACCAGATTTAGTATAAATTGTTTTTTTATCAAATGCCGTCTTCAACAAATCTAGATTTTCAGAAGAGATTAATTCAAAATCCTTAAGTGCTAAAATTCCGTTATCTGCTTTGGGAATCAAGCCAATTTTTGTTTCCTTATCTTCTATTTTTATTCCTAAGAAATCATTAGGTGTACCTTCTGAAACAATAGGATATATTTTTTTTAATGATTCAATAAATTCATTTTTTATTTCAGAATCTCTATCAGATACAATTAAAATATTTAGATCCTTTTGCGTTAAAATTTGCAAAAGTATTGCCTTTTTTATTGTATCCAAACCTTTTACATTAGTTGCATAATGTTCCAATATTGCACGCTCAGAAATATTACTGAATTCTCTAAATGCTTTTCTTAAAAATCCTTTTTTCAGTTCAGAATTTATTTTAGTAACCTTATCTAAGACACCGTTACGTAACATAAATACTTGTGGATAATAATTATCTTTCAAAAAATTCTTTCCAACATTAAGATACGAAAAATTAAATGCAATATATCCATCATAGTACAATTTTTCTAAAGCAGTGTAATCAATGTTCCCCAGAACCTCTAGAGCGATTCTAAGACAAATTTTATCTTTTTTACTTTTGAACAGAATTTTTGAAATTTTCATATAAGAAACATAAAACAGTTTCTATATATAATAATTTCTACTTCCTAGTGGATTCTTTTTTAAAACTTATAACAATCAATGTTACAATAAACATAACACCTATAATTAATAACAATCGCATATTAATTAAATATTCATCTTCAAATGTAACATCTAGTTTTATTCCTCTTTTATTATATATTTCAGAGTATACAATATCACAATCTTGTATTTCACAATACTTGTATTTAGGAGTTAAATCAAATAAAAATAAAGTATCATTAATCTGTCGATATACTTTACTACAAAATCCTTTACCGCTCTCCACGTTAGAACAATTTGTTCTAACAATCCCAATCGCCATTGCATCATTTGAAACAATTCTAGTTGCAACTACATTTGACGATAAAAAAACAATTAATAAAAAAAGCAAAAAGATTCTCATCTTCTAAAGGTTGCTAGGAGCACTGTCACTCAAGCAATTAAAATATGCACCAGCCATATAATATATCTGCGGAATTTTCGAAATGTTCATGTTATCAAAGAATTCATCCACATGAAAATAAATATCGCTAGGCTTTGGCGGTACTTGTGAAATAGGAATATCGACAACTCCACAATAATCTCTAAATCTAATAATTATATCATCTCTAGGACAATAATAATTATCTTGAGTATCATATAACATTGTTTCAATAACGTTGTCAAAATTCTTGTAACGGTATGTCATACCAGG
The DNA here is from genome assembly GCA_016938695.1 of Candidatus Woesearchaeota archaeon. Classification (GTDB taxonomy): domain Archaea; phylum Nanobdellota; class Nanobdellia; order Woesearchaeales; family JAFGUC01; genus JAFGUC01. The sequence continues at coordinate 93,541 of JAFGUC010000024.1, forward strand.
ATTACTTTCAGTTGCAAGTAATTTTTTCCAATAAAACGGATGATCTAAATCTTGTGAATAATATATATCTAAATCAATATATCCATATGATTCTGAAAAAATATTTGAGATATTTACTGAAAGTTTTTCTCCCATAACAAAATTATTTCTGTTACCATTTCTATCAAATATATCATACTCTAAATCATCAAGTTTACTGTTTAAAGTAAACATAAAGTTTCTTGGCTGGAAATCAAGATATGAATCATCTTCTTGTTGAACAGTTGGAAGCAAATACATATAATAATAACCCGGTTTTAGCTTTCTATCTTTTGCACTATCATTAATTAATTCAACAATTACATTACCTTCCATGTTTGTACTGTTCATCTCAAAATACTCGATTGCAGTTGGAAAATCTCTAAAGTTATTTTCTTCATTAAAAAATCCGGTACCATTTATCCTAGACCCAAAAGAAGGAAATTCATGACTTGTTTGTTCTAAATCAATTCCCAATTGAAATAAATGTAATGATTCTTCAGAATAAATACTAAGATTCAAATAAGGTGAACCACAAACAGGTAACACTGGTTGTGTAACTAAAGTCCCCGCAAATGCTCCTTGTACAAGTAAAAAAATTACGATTAAGAAACTAAATTTTTTCATAAACTATTTACCTCCGTTATTGAGATAATAGTGAATAATAACTTACAAAAAATTTATTAGAAAAATTGGATAATTCTATTTTCCAATTCCTAAATATTTAATTCCTGATGATTCAATTAATTTTTTATCTAATTTATTTCTTCCATCAAGAATTATTTTTGTTTTAAGTTTAGTGAAATCAAAATTACTATATTTGCTATGATATGTTGAAATAATTACTGCATCAAAATCTTCGTCTTGAGAAAAGATATCATATTTAACAGCACCGTACTTAGAGATTTCTTCAGAACTAAAAAGATAATCATCAATATACACTGTTGAATCGAACTGTTTTAATTCCTTGATTAAATCTAGAGTAGGCGACAAAAAAGTTTCTTTTATATCTTCTCTATATCCTAATCCTAAGATTAATACTTTCTTGTTTTTCAATTCTTCAAATGAATTTAATTTTTTGATACTAAATTTAGGCATTGAATTATTTATTTTACGTGCTTCCTCTGCAATTCTTGGGTCAAGTCCTAAATCTTTAGAATTTTTAATAAAAAAATGTGGATAAACTGGTAAGCAATGTCCGCCAGCACCAATACCTGGACTTAGTACATGTGCAAAAGGATTAGTATTGCATGCCTGTATAATTTCATCAATATCTAATCCTGCCTTTTCTGCAAACTTAGCAAATTCATTCGATAGTGCAATATTAACATCACGATAAATCATGCCCATAAGTTTTGTAAATTCTGCTGCATCAGAATTTTGTAAATTAATTATCTTACTTTTAGGTAGAATTTGTGTATATAACTCTTCCATTTTTTTATTTGATTCAGAGTCAACACCGCCAATTATTTTAGGATATATCTCTAAATCTCTAAATACTGTGTTAGTTGAAACACGTTCTGGGCTAAAACCTACAAAAAAATCCTTTTTGCCAAGAGAAGAATTATCAAGAATTATTTTTTTAAGTCTATTTCTTGTAGTTCCAGTTGGAAGACTAGTTTCAAATGCAACTAATGTTCCTTTCTTAATATATTTTCCAATATTTACAGCAACAGAATCAATAATTGAATAATCAATATTGTATTTATCATCAACAACCAAAGGAACAATTACGATAATAGCATCGGCAGTTGAAATTGCGTATTCTGCATCAACAGTTGCTTCAAAAGTTTTGTTATCTAAAACTTCACGTAAAACCTTATCACTATCAGGTAAAGTTAAATGGCTAACTCCATTATTAAGATTATCAACAGTCGTTTGATTTACATCTAAACCAACAATTTTAATTCCAGATTTAGCATAATATAACGCAAGGGAACAACCCATTTTACCAAGTCCAATTACAGTTAATTGTCTAAACATCTTACAACCTCGTGTTTATTTGCAGATTCTAAAATTTTATGTGCAATGTCCAATGCTTTTATTCCATCGTCAATTGTTACTAATGGTTCCTTATTATTTCTGACAGCATCCACAAAATTTTGAATTTCTTTTTCAAGTAAATCGTGATCTTGTGTATTATACTTAATCATTTTACCTTCGTTAACAGTAAAATTTCCGGTTCGTGAATTGTAATCTTCACTATTTACATAATCATTTTCATATAAGTATAAACTTCTATTCAAATAATCTGCAATGAAAAGACCTTTCTCACCAGTAACATGAATTTTTCTTTCTTTTTTAGGAGTCAACCAGTTTATATTGAGATGACAAACAGTTTTATTCTTCATCTTAAGAATTGCACTTAACATATCTTCATTACTTGTGTGAATTTCTCGTTCAACTTCAGCATATATTCTATCGACTTCAGAACCAAGAATATATCTAATAATATCAATATCATGAACAGCTAAATCAACAACAACTCCTACATCTCTTATTCTTGCAGGAAATGGTCCAACTCTGTGAACATCTATTTTGTAAGGTTTTCCAAGTTTTCCTTTTTCAATTTCAGATTTTAGTTCTTGTACTGCAGGATTGAATCGTTCGATATGTCCAACAGTTACTTTGATACCTTTTTTCAATGCAGCAGCTTTAATCTCTAAAGCATTTTCAACAGTGTCTGCAATTGGCTTCTCAATTAATATATTAATTCCTTTGTCAATAAGATAAAGAGCAATTTCTTTGTGAAGCTTAGTTGGCGTAACAATAGAAACAATATCGGGTTTTTCTTTTTCAATCATCTCTTTGTAATCTAAATAAGCATTAGAGCAATATTTTTTTGATCTTTCAAGATTTTCTTCAAAAACATCACTGATTCCTACCAAATCCACATCTTTCATTTCAGACAGAACTCTAATGTGATTTCTGCCCATCATTCCTGCTCCAATCACGCACGCTTTCATAAAAAGAAATAGAAATTTACTTTATATAAAGATTTTCTTTACTTAAAAGACCTTATAATTTTAGAAACATTATCTAAAGATACTTTGTTATAATGTTGCCATTTTGGGCCAGTATAAACGTTTCCAAGATGTAATTCTAAAACTGCCTTTCTGCAACCAGCATCATTAAGTGCACTTAAATACTTGTACATTCCAGTTTCTCTTGCACAATTGTGTCTATGTAAAAGCTCTTTATCATCATAATATTCATTATCTTGACCAACAAACGTAATTGGCATATGAGATCCAATTTTCATAACTCCGTTATCATCATATATTTGTGAGACTTGTCCACCTAAATGTGCAATTTTAATTCTTCCAGATAAACCTCTTATTAACTCAAAAGGGTCAATTGCTTTTTCAAATAGAACAGGTTCTTTCTCACGAATAAAAACTCCGTGATTTCTTAATATTAGTTTTTCAGCTTCAGTTAATTCCTTAGGAAAATTTTCTAAATTATGTGTTCTTGAATATTCTGCAGATTGATGTAAATGTTCTGTGTCAATACACAAATATCCTTTTGTTAATTTTTCTAAATCATAAACGCAACCGATATCTCCGTATTGTGCTTTTTCTGGTAACCAAAGAGTATTTCCCCATCGTGGATCTCGTCGTTGTTCTTCTGTTTTTTCATCAAGTGACTTTGCAACAGCAAAATTAACCTGCCCAACATTTTCTAAAATAACATCAATACCGAATCTTGAAGCATAACTTACATACTCAGAAAGATTCATTCGTGCAAATTCAACAATTTTTGTATATTCGATAAGATCAATTGGTGAATTAATCTTATCATCATTGTGCCATCTGCTTAATGATTCAAAATCAAAAACAGAACCGCCATGAAATACTACTTCAGATACTAATGACTTTTTGGAATTTTTATTAATATCAATAATAGTCTCAATAGTTTGTTCAATATTTTTGTAATCGTTACCAAATTCTCCAAAACCATGAGCTGTAATCTGAATAGGAACTTTTTTAAGAAAATTTTTACGATTAAGATATTTTGCTAAATCTTGAACAACTTGTACGCCAACTCCTGCATTTATCAATATCTGAGGCATCAAACCAATTTTTAATCCATCTTCTATTTGAGATGAATCAAAAGAAAAGATACCGTTTGAATTCTTGCGAGTGATTCCTCTTGCGGTGTATATTGTCCATTCCATAAAGCAAAAATAATTTTACTACTTTATAATAGTTTCTATTTTAAAATTGATAGTACAGAAATGGACTATTACCATTTCTAATAACTAGCACACAAAGTACAAAAATAATTCCTAATATAATTGCCTCAAGAAATTTTGAAGATTTGATTAATTTTTCAAATCTAGATGAAAAATTAAATAATGATAGAAAACATATCGCAAGCAAAATTATCAAAAATATTATTTTAGGAGTAATATAGAAGTTTAAATTATTGAAAGGAGTTAGCATAGAAATAAAAATAGTTGATGCCATTTTGAAATTAGAGCTTCGAAAAAATACCCATCCAAAAACTACTAATACGAATGTTAATGTTCTTTGAATAACTAAATTTAATGAATTCCATTGTTTATTAAAAATTTTGTACATTGCTAACAATATTCCATGATACAATCCCCATACAACAAATGTCCAATTTGCTCCGTGCCACAATCCTCCAATAACCATTGTTATAATCAAATTAAAATATATTTTTAATTTACTCACTCGATTGCCTCCGAGCCAAGATATATAGACATAATCTCTTAAAAAATTTGATAATGAAATGTGCCATCTTCTCCAAAAATCAGAAATATTTGTTGCAATATATGGTTGATTAAAATTTTGTGGGAACTTAAATCCAAATAAGTAACCTAATCCAATTGCCATATCACTATATCCTGAAAAATCAAAAAAGAGTTGAAATGTATATCCAAGCATCATGATCCAACTACCAAAAAATCCTTGCAAATAATAAATTCCAAACATTGGATCAATTATTTTTGATATCTGATCAGCAATAATAATTTTTTTAAGTAAACCAAGTACAAAAAGTTTTATCCCCTTTTCAAAATTATGATACTTATCAATATTATTTATGTTATCTAAATCCTTTACTATTTCAGAGTATCTTACAATAGGTCCTGCAACCAATTGAGGAAACAATGATACATAACATGAAAATTCAAAAAAATTTTTTGTTGGTTTTATTTTCCCTAAAAAAATATCAATGGAGTAACTTAATGTCTGAAAAGTATAGAATGATATTCCAACAGGTAAAATAATATTGAGTAGATTTATGCTGATTGTAGATTGAAATAATGATAAAATTGAATTAGCTGTTTGTGTGGCGAAATTATAATATTTAAAAAATCCTAACAATCCAAGATTGCAGACAATTGATATTAAAAGTCCAATTCTTTTCTTTTTTGCATTTTCTTTATTACTATAAATATATCTTCCAGCAAAAAAATCCACAAAGATTGAGATTAACATTAAGCTAACAAATTTATAATTCCACATTGCATAAAAAAATAAACTTGCAATAGTCAACCAAACATATCTTAAATTTTTATTTTTTAAAAACCAAAAAATTCATAATACTACTGGTAAAAATATAAAAATAAATCTTAAATCTGTAAAAAGCATTTTTAACTCTCTCCATAAATATAATCAATAAGATAATTTGAGTTTCGATAATCAATATGACTTCCATCGTAAAAATAATCATTATTGCCATTAAAATAAGTTACATTTTCAAAATTAAAAAAAGTAATACTGTAGATTTGTCGCAGCGAATTAACAAATTCTATTGTTTTAGAAAGAAGTTCTTTATAGCTTGTTGTATTTGTAAGGTAATTGACAACATCAGAATGTAATGGTGTTATGAATATCGTTAATTCAACATTATTATTATCACAAATATCAATAAAAGATTTTAAATATTCTTTTCTTTTAATCGATAAATCTGACATTTTTTCAAATCTTCTGTGGTATGTTGATTTGGTATTTTTAATGTTTATAGAAAGATTGAACTCATTTTTTTTAATTTGATTTTCAAATGAAATATATCGTAAATATCCGTCCCGTTCAAAATAATCTGGATTTTTATTATCATGTGTAAAATAATTTTTGATTGTCTTTAAATCATCAACAAGGTACATAATATTAAGGGATTTGATCAGTAGTAACACTGCGGAATATTTTGAATAATTTGATATTTGTCTATATAATTTGTCATTAGCAATAAGTCTATTATCAATTTCTGCATTATTGTGAAGTGCTTCAATGTCCAATCCCAAAATTATTTTATCTGGTGTATGATTTGAATTAACAAGATATAATAAAATTGCTAAATAATCTTCAGTTCTTGCTGAATTAACACCAAAATTAAAGCAAGTTTCATTTGATATATTGTTGATATATTTTGGATCTAATTTCATGACTCTACTTGATCCAATAATGATTGTTTCTGGAGTTACAGAATAATTCTCATATAATTTTACTTTTTCGTTTCGTGCAGATTTAATGACTGGTTCAAAAAAAGAAGATGTAAATTCATCTCTAGGATTGATGAAGTAATTAATTATACAAATACAACTACTAACAAATAAAACGGTTATAAAAAAAGAAAGGATAAATAACTTATTTTTTTCCATTTTTAATTAATTCAACAATTTTGACAATATCTTCATCAAATACAAGTGGATGAACAGGTAAACTTAAAATTTTCTTAGCAACATTTTCTGACATTGGAAAATCTCCGTTGACATATCCTAAATCCTCAAATGCTTTATGTAAGTGAAGTGGCTTAGGATAATGAATTCCAGTTCCAACTTCATTCTCATTTAAGAAAGCAGCAAGTTCATCACGATTTAAAGGATATTCATCAGTAACTAAAATTGCATATTGATGGTATACATGGGTGTTTCCATCAACAACCTTTGGAGTTACAATACCTTTAACATCTTTTAGCAATTCATTATACAACTCTGCATTATGTTGTCGTTTAGAGCTAATTTCATTTAATCTTTTCATTTGTTCGACAGCAATTGCAGCATGTAAGTCAGTCATTCTATAATTATAACCTAATGCAACATACTCATAACGTTCACCTTGACCATGGTGTCTAAATTGTTTACATTCTTTAGAAACAATTTCATCTTTACAAGTAACCATTCCACCTTCGCCAGACATAATATTCTTTGTTGCATAAAGTGAGAATGCTGCACCATCAGCTAATGATCCTGATACTCTTCCCTTATATGTTGCACCAATTGATTGAGCAGCATCTTCAATAACAACTAGATTGTGTTTATCAGCAATCTCTTGTATTCTGTCATAGTCTGCACATTGGCCATACAAATTTACAGGTAAAATTGCTTTAGTCTTGGATGTAATTTTTTCTTCAATCTTTGAAACATCCATCAAATAATTAGAATCGATATCAACAAAAACAGGTGTTGCGCCACACATTTTAATTGAATTAGCACTTGCTGCAAAAGTAAAAGGCACAGTTAATACCTCGTCCCCTTCTTTTATTCCTAAACAAGTTAAAATTGTATGGAGTGCTGTTGTGCCATTAGTAACAGCAATTGCGTGGTGACCAGTCATTTTTTCAAACTGCTCCTCAAATTCTTTAACTTTTGGTCCTTGAGCTAACATTCCTGAATTTAAAACTTGCATGACTGCATTCTTTTCTGCGTCAGTAATTTCTGGTTTTGCAATTGGTATCATTTTATCATCTCATAATCTATTATACTTATTTTATATTCTTCACCACTATATTTACAATTAGTTGAACATTTCATAATAACAAAATTATCTTGTTCACGAACAACGTTTAATTTGTGTCCACACTTACAAACAAATCCAACAAGCTTTGCAGGATTTCCTCTAACTAATCCAAAGTCAGGAACATTTTTTGTAACAACTGAACCCGCTGCAATCATAGAGTATTCTCCAATTATTCTATTACCACAAATAATTGTCGAATTAGCACCGATTGATGCACCCTTTTTAATTAGCGTTGTTTCAACTCTAGAATCTTCCCAAATAAATGCTCGAGGGTATAAATCATTAGTAAACGTCACACATGGTCCAATAAACACATCATCTGCAATAGTAACGCCATGCCAAACAGAAACATTGTTTTGTATTTTCACACCATTACCAATTACAACATCAAAATCAATATAACAATTTTGGCCTATATTGCACTTGTTTCCAATTTTAGAAGTTTCTCTAACATGTGAATAATGCCAAACATCAGTACCTTCGCCAATTTGTGCTCCAGAGTCAATTGTTGCAGTGTTATGAATCATAGTTCCCAAGTACTTATATATTATTTAAAGTTAATTTTTTACAATATTGAATATAAATACTTTTAAAAAATATGACAATACCAATTCGTTAATGAAAACAAATACCAAAAATGTCTTAATGTTTCTAACAAACGGTCTGAGTCCTGATATTCGTGTAGAAAAAGAAGCCATATCTCTAATAGCAAATGGATATGATGTGACATTAATTTGTTGGGATAGAAATAACAATCTAAAAAAGTTTGAGAATTATAAAAAAATAAAAGTTTATAGAATAAGAACTGGAAAAGTAGAAAACGGCAAAATTATTTCTATGCTAAAAAGTCTTCCTAGGTTTTACATCAAAGCAATATGTCTAGCAAAAGAACTTAACAAAACAAAGAAATTTTCAGTGGTTCATTGTCACGATTTTGATACAATGCCAATAGGAACCATAATCTCAAAAAAAATAAATTCGCCTTTAATATACGATCTTCATGATTTATACTCCAGTAATTTTCAAAATAAACTTTTAAAAAATATAATTTCAATATTTGATTCTTTCTTCTATAAGATTGCAGACAAAATAATAATTGTAAATGATGACTTTAGGAAATTAATTAATACAAATCCAAAAAAATTTGTAATGATAATGAATGTTCCAGATTCTGAAAAATTTAGTAAAGTAACATCAAAAAAATCAGGACTGTTTTATGCAGGAAATCTTGAGAATACTCGAGATATGACTTATGTTCTAGAAAAATACAATTCAAAAATTCCAATTACTATTGCAGGAGATGGAGCGCTATATAACACATATAATTCCTTTCAAAATAAATCAGTAAAACTTTTAGGAAGAGTAAGTCATTCACAAGTAATTGAGCATTCTAAAAACTCATTTGCAATAATCGCGTTATACAATCCACGATATCCAAATGTTAAACTTGCATCTCCAAATAAATTATTTGATGCAATGAAATTTGGAAAACCTGTAATTGTTTCAAAAGGAACGACAATGAGTAGAATCGTAGAGAAATACCATTGTGGTGTAAGTGTAAAATATGGAGATTTTATTGATTTTCAAAAAGCTTTAAATGTATTAAGTGACACAAAGAAATATTCCACATTTTCAAAGAATGCAAGAGAATCATTTGAAAAATATTTCAATTGGGAAATAATGGAAAAAAGATTAATTTCAATGTATGAGGAAATCATAAAATGAAAATATTAACAATAGTTGGCGCAAGACCACAATTCATAAAATCAGCGATTCTTAGTTTAGAAATTTTAAAACACTCTAATATTCAAGAAATAATACTCCATACCGGTCAGCACTATGATGACAATATGTCTAATATATTTTTTGAAGAATTAAAAATTCCAAAACCAAAATATAACTTAAACATAAATGGTGGTTCTCATGGTTTTCAGACAGGCAATATGATAATTGAAATTGAGAAAATAACTCAAGATGAAAAACCTGATGCAATTTTAATATACGGAGATACTAATTCAACTCTTGCAGGAGCATTAGTAGGTGCAAAACTTCATGTCCCTGTGATTCATGTAGAAGCAGGATTACGAAGTTTTGATAAAGCAATGCCTGAAGAAATTAACAGAATTTGTGCAGATAATGTATCTAAATTTTTATTTTGTCCAACAAAAGTTGCAGTTGATAATTTGATACATGAAAACATTACAAAAGGAGTGTTCATGGTTGGAGATATAATGTATGACTCCGCAATTTACTTTGGAAATAATTCTAAATCGAAAATATTAGAAAAAAATAATTTAAAATCTAACGAGTATATTTTAACAACAATTCACAGAGAAGCAAATACAATTTCTAAAGAAAAATTATCGAATATAATTAATGCTTTAATAGATTCAAAAGAAAAAATTGTACTCCCACTTCATCCAAGAACAAAAAAAGCATTAGAAGATTTTGATTTATACGAAAAAGCAAAAAATTCATTAAAAATAATTGATCCTGTAGGTTATCTAGATATGTTAGCATTAGAATCAAACGCAAAAAAAATAATTACTGATTCTGGTGGAGTACAAAAAGAAGCATGTTTCGTAAAAAAACCATGTATAACATTAAGAAATTCAACAGAATGGATTGAAACAGTAACTGCAGGATACAATATATTAGTTGATTCAGATTACAATAAAATACTAGATACAATTAAAAATTTTAATCCTAAAATAACCAACTATAATTTTTATGGTGATGGTAAAGCTTGTGAAAAAATAGTCAATATTATTCAAGGTGATTATAATGGAATATAAGATTTGTAAACGTTGTATTATGGACACCAGTGATCCAAATATTAAATTTGATGAAAATGGATTTTGTAATCATTGTACAACTGCAATTGCTAAGTTAAATTCACCTCCTTTAAGTTGGCCAAAAGAAAGAAAAGATCAAGAATTAAAAAATATTGCAAAGCAGATTAAATCTGAATCACGTGGGAAAAAGTATGATTGCGTTATAGGTGTTAGTGGTGGAGTCGATAGTACATATACTGCATACGTTGTGAAAAAAATGGGATTAAACCCTCTTGCAGTTCATCTTGACAATGGCTGGAACTCTGAATTAGCAGTGAAAAATATTGAAATTACACTAAAAAAATTGAATATAGATTTATACACTAAAGTGCTCGATTGGCCAGAATTTAAAGATCTTCAATTATCATTTCTTAAAGCTTCTGTACCTGATTTAGAAATTCCAACAGATCATGCCATAATTGCAACATTATATGCCGTTGCTTCAAAATATGGAATAAAGCATATAATTAGTGGGCATAATATTGCAACAGAATCAATTGGCGTTGCAACGTGGTCAAATGGTCATTACGATTGGCGATACATAAAAAAGCTTCAAGACAGATTTGGCAAAAAGAAACTAAAAGATTTTCCGCACATGTCTATAAGTAACATCTTTTTTAATCAATTCATTCGTGGAATAAAAATGACAAGGATACTAAATTATGTTGATTATGATAAAGATAAAGTACTCGAATTCATACAAAAAGATTTAGGTTGGAGAGATTATGGGGGAAAACATTGTGAATCCTTGTATACCAAGTTTATTCAATCATATATTCTACCAGTAAAATTTGGATATAATAAAAAGAAATGTCATTTATCGAATTTGATTGTAAAAGGAGAAATGACTAGAGATGAAGCATTAAAAGAATTAAAAGAAAGTATCTATGACGAAAAAACATTATTACAAGAAAAAAAATATGTGGCAAGTAAGTTTGGAATAAGTTTAGAATACTTAGAAAAACTTCTAAACCTAAAAAACAAGACATATTATGATTACCCTTCATATGAAAATCATGTATTATTGCGATTTTTAAGAGAATCTTACAAAAAATTAAAACCAACTTTAGTATAAAATGATAACAATAATTGATTATGGAATGGGAAATTTAGGTTCAATTAAAAATATGATTGAAAAATTAGGAGGCGAAGCTGAAATAACCAGTGACGTCGAAATAATAAAAAATGCTACCAAATTAATTCTTCCAGGAGTTGGATCTTTTGACAGTGGGATGACAAATTTAAAATCATTAGGTTTAATTGATGTACTAAACAAAAAAGTTTTAGTAGAAAAAACACCAATTTTGGGAATCTGTTTAGGTATGCAACTAATATCAAAAAGTAGTGAAGAAGGAATTTTGCCTGGTTTATGTTGGATAGACGCACAAACAATAAAGTTTAAACTTGATGATAAATCCTTAAAGATTCCACACATGGGCTGGAATTACATAAAAATTGAAAAAGATACGAAATTATTTTCAGACGCTTTAGAAAATTCAAGATTTTATTTTGTGCATTCTTATCACGTAGTTTGTAATGATAAAAATGATATTCTCACAACAACAGAATATGGAATCAATTTTGTGTCAGCAGTTAACCGTGAAAATATATACGCAACGCAATTTCATCCCGAAAAAAGTCACAAATTTGGAATGAAAATAATGAAAAATTTTATCGAGTTGATTTAAGTATGTATCGAAATAGAATAATACCTTGTTTATTATTGCAAGAAGATGGTTTAGTTAAAACAATCAAATTCAAAAACACTACATATATTGGTGACCCAATAAATGCAGTTAGAATATTCAATGATAAAGAAGTCGACGAGTTATTTTTCATTGATATATCTGCGTCAAAGAATAAAAAAATACAATTTGAGTACTTAAAAAAAATAGCGTCAGAGTGTTTTATGCCTTTAGGTTATGCAGGAGGTATAAAAACATTAGAAGATGCAAAAAAAATATTTAGTATGGGCTTTGAGAAAATATCTTTGACAAGTGTAGTATTTAAAAATCCAAAATTGATATCTGAAATTTCAAAAGTATATGGTGCCCAAAGTGTTTTAGTTACAATTGATGTAAAGAAAAATATTTTTGGAAAACCAAAAGTTTTCAATTATCTAGAAAACAAATTAACTGCTTACGACCCAGTTGAATTTGCTATACGAATGGAAAAACTAGGTGCTGGAGAAATAATAATAAATTCTGTAGATAATGATGGAGTAATGAAAGGTTATGATTTAGAATTAATAAAATTGATTTCTAAATCAGTTTCAATTCCAGTCGTAGCGTTAGGTGGTGCAGGAACTTTAGATGACTTAAAAAAAGTTGTCGATGCTGGAGCTTCTGCAGCGGCTGCAGGAAGTTTATTCATTTATTATGGTCCACATAAAGCAGTGTTAATTAATTATCCTAGTAGTTAAAATGATTATTACAAATAATTTGAGATTTATTCCAAAAGTGGTTAGAATTATTTTAATCAAACTACTGTTACCTAAAAAGAAATTACAAGGAAAAATATTATTTTTTGGTGAAATAAGTGAAATTAGAAAACTTCATGACGGTTCTATTGACGATGAATATTTTCATTCAGTTAAACACGAACTTAATACTAAAAAAATAAAATACTCCGAAATCAAGTTATCAAATAGTAATAAGTTCTACTTCTTAAATAATAAAAAAAAATACAATCTTATTGAAAGTTTTTTTTCGCTGTTTGATTTAATAAGGATGTTTTCAGTTAGTAATACAAAAGAAATATTGAATTATAATCGATATGATAAAGCAATAAACAAATATGAATTAGCATTATATTATCTTATGTTTAAGCGACTATTTAAAAAAAATCCACAAATACAAAAAATAGCTTTTGTTCAAAGTTATGGAATACGCTACGCTGCAGTATTAGCAGCAAAGAATTGTAATGTAAAATCAATAGAATTACAACATGGTACAATAACAAAGGATCATCCAGGATATTTTGTGCCAAAAAAATTTGCGATTAATTATGTTCCTCCAACAGATACTATACTATATTCAGAATACGAATATTCTATTATGAAAAATGATATTGCATTTGGTAAATCTAATTTAAAAATATTGGGTTGTCCTCGATATGATTTTTTAAAACACTATGATTTCGATAAAAACAAGTTTTTAAGAAAATATCATGCAGACAAATATAAAATAATTTTTTGGGCAACACAAACGCATGACCCCGTAATGATGAATTCAGGTGAATCTGATTATAATGCTGAATGTGTTTTTAGTACATTAAAAAAAATGCCAGAATGGTTTCTCATAATTAAATTTCATCCTGGAGAAGATTATAACAGTAGTAAAGAATTTTATATGAAGTATATTAATAAATACAATATAACAAATTATGTAATTCTCAAATTTAACGACGAATTGACATATGATTGTGTTTTAGCTTCTGATGCTGTATTAATGAAGACGTCAACTGTTGGAATAGAAAGTCTTCTTATGGGAATTCCTGTCATTAATTTCGGTATGAAAAAATCTTGGTCTTTGGAATTATTTGAAGATTTTTCTGCAAATCTAATAGTAAGAAAGCCATCTGATTTGATTAAATACTTAGATTGTCTAAAGTCAAGTGAATATCACGCTAAGTTTAAAAAAGCACAAAAAGAATACGAAAAAAAGCATTATGCATATTGTGGAAATTCGTCAATAAAAATAGCAAATTTTTTAATTAGCGAAACATTTAAGAATTAGATAAAATACGATGTAAAAATGGATTATTCAAGTCTTTTTGAAAATAAGGTTGTTCTTATAACTGGTGGAACGGGATTCTTAGGCCAAAGTTTGGTTGATGCAATTCTTAAATACAATCCTAAGAGTATACGAATATTTAGCAGAGATGAAGTAAAACACTATAAGATGGAGAATAAGTTCCAGAAATATAAAGATAAATTGCGATTTTTCATTGGAGATGTTAGAGATTATGACCGATTGAATACTGCATTATCTAATGTTGACATTGCGATTCATGCGGCTGCACTAAAAAGATTAGATCTTATTGAATATAATGTTGAAGAATCCATAAAAACAAACGTTCTTGGAACATTAAATTTTGCAAAGGCTTGTTTAGCAAATAATATTGAAAAAGGAATATTTGTATCGACTGATAAAGCATGTTCGCCTGTAAATACGTATGGTGCATGTAAATTTTTAAGCGAGAAAATTATGACTAATTCAAATTATAGTAAAGGGTCCAAAAGAACAGTATTATCAACCGTCAGATATGGAAATGTTTTAGAGAGCACAGGTTCTGTAATTCCTTTTTTTGAATCAAAAATTATTGCAAAGGAAGAAGTTCCATTAACAGACGATAGAATGACAAGATTCTTCATAACACCACAACAAGCAGTAGAACTTGTTTTTGATTGCATAAAGTATTCTGTGGGTGGTGAAATATTTATTCCAAAACTTCCAGCATTTAAAATAACTGATTTAATAGAATTATTAAAGAAAAAACACGCTTCTAAAGTAGGTGTTAAAGTAGTTGGATTACGACCTGGAGAAAAGATTCACGAATTAATGTTGAACTCTTATGAAATAAGAAACACTTACAGCTTTAATAATAAATTTGTCATTTGTTCCGAGATTGAAAATTATATCGATTTAGAAAACGTTCCAGATTACATTAAAACTGGGAAAAAAATTAAAGAATCAGAAATGGATGAGTATAGTTCTGAAGACTCAGTTGTATCTCAAACAGAATTAACAGATTTATTCACTAAGTATAACTTAATATAAAATGAAAATTCCTTATGGCAAACAGTTTTTGGACGATTCTGACATTGAATCAGTTTTAGTAGCGTTAAAATCTGATTGGTTGACCTGTGGATCAAGAGTTAAAGATTTTGAAGAAAAATTTGCTAAATATGTAGGTGCAAAATACGCTGTAGCTGTATCAAATGGAACTGCTGCATTACATGTTGCGTGCCTTGCAGCTGAATTAAAATCAGGTGATGAGTTGATTACTTCACCAATTACTTTTGTTGCATCCGCAAATTGTGCATTGTATTGTGGTGCTAAATCCGTTTTTGCAGACATAACTTCTAATTACTCAGGATTAATTAGCCCTGAAGATATTTCTAATAAAATAACATCAAAAACAAAAATTATAATTCCAGTACACTATGGTGGGTTGCCTTGTGATATGGAAGAAATAAATAATGTTGCAAAGGAAAATAATTTGATTGTAATTGAGGATGCTTGTCATGCATTAGGTGCAAAGTACAAAGGACACATGATTGGTAATTGTTCATTTTCTGATATGTGTGTTTTTAGTTTCCATCCAGTAAAACATATAACTACTGGTGAAGGCGGAATGATTACAACAAATTCAGAAGAATTGTATAAAAAATTGTTACTTTTTAGAACACACGGAATTTCTAAAAATGAAACAGAATTTCTAAAGACAAGTGATGGTCCATGGTACTATGAAATGCAAGAATTAGGTTACAATTATAGAATAACTGATTTTCAATGTGCTTTAGGTTCCAGTCAATTAGACAAAATTGATATTTTTTTAAAACGACGTCGTGATATTGCAAAGAAATATGATACTTTTATTAACAGTAATTTAGATTTGTTTGAGTTTACTAAACTGGATGCTAATAAAGAAAATGCTTATCATCTGTATGTATTAAAACTCAAAGATGATTCAAGAAGAAAAGAATTATTTAAATTTTTATTAAGCAATGATATTGTTCCACAAGTTCATTATGTCCCAGTACATAAACAACCATTTTATTCAAAACACTTTGGTGATATTGTACTTACTGAGTCTGAAAAATTCTATAATAAAATTATTAGTCTTCCAATGTACTATTCTCTGTCTGATGAAGAGCAAGATAGAGTTATAGAAATAATAAAAAAATTTTATAAAAAAAATTAATTTACTTCTTGTTTAAGTTTCCAATTACCATTTTCATCCTTTTCAAAAATATCAGTATTAACAAAAGTGTCTATTACATCTTGATATTCTTGTTTAGTTATTCCAATGTATTTGCAGAAATCATCAATATGTTTTGAATCAACTTTTCCATCATTATTCTTAACTATTTCTAAACCTTCTTTTCGAGTTATAACGCCATTTCGAATGTCAATATTGACTTGGTCAGTCGTTCGACCGTATCCATATTTCAACCATTTCATATGTTCACGAATATCGATGAACTCCATATCGCAATTTTCATAATCTAACCATGAACCTTGCCATGCTTTTGGTAATCTTTTCCATCCTAATGATTCAACGATTTTCAAATGCTCTCTTGCATTCCATTTGAAGAAGTATCCATAGAATAAACCTGTGACACCAACAGATGCAATTTTTTCATCAGAAGGATATACCATTGATTTTAAGTCTGACAATTGAATATCATCATCGACCATATCTTCTTCTCTAAATCCTCTCATAAGTCCAAATTCTTGTCTCCATTTTCTATCGAGAATTTGATTATCCCTACTAGCTGCAGGACCTCCGTATTCTAATTGTGGGTTTTCTCCCCAGATAATTAACGGTATTTGATAATTAACTGCAACAATTGCTGGAACAGTATAAATCCCAACATGATTTACCCAATAATGATCACCAACAATTTCAAAACCTTTCTTAACAAGCTTTCGAACAATTTTAGGATTCATAGTAAAATGTATGTGGTCAACACCAATTTCTCTAAGAACTTGCAAATCATGTTGACTTGTTTCAGTTTTATCAAATTGGTCAAAAGTAACAGCTAATGGATTCATGTTGTGTATGACTTTCATAGCATAAACTTGAAAGCAACTATCTTTCCCACCACTTACAGGAACAATGCAATCATAATTCATTCCATCTTTAGACCTATATTTATCAATAATGCTTTTGAATTCTTCTTCTCTTTTTTTCCAATCGATTGCATTTTCAATACCATTCTTTCTTTCAGCAGATCGACAGGCATCACATATTCCTTCGTCATCAAAAAAAATATCTGGTTTTGTATCTGGAAATAAACATCTTTTACAATATCTCATTTTTACCTCATTATAAAATTCTAACATTTATGCCATTGTCTGACATATATTTTTTTACTGTAATCATACTTTCGCCAACAAAATGAAAAATGCTTGCTCCACTCACAGCATCAGCCCCATTTTTTATCGCATCAACAAAGTCTTTAGTTTTCCCACATCCTCCTGACGCAATAACTGGAATTGAGACCGATTTAGAAATCAATTTTATTAATTCTAAATCATATCCTTCCATAGTCCCATCTCTATCTATCGAAGTAATCATGATTTCTCCTGCACCAAGTTCTTGTGCTTTCTTTGCCAACTTAACAGGATCATAGTTAGTAATCTCTTTTCCTGACCTAATGACTGCAAGATATTTATCGTCTTGCTTTATAGCATCAATAGACACAATAACTGCTTGTGCTCCATATTTACTAGATATTTCAGTAATCAATTCAGGATTAGTAATTAGTGCAGTATTAATACAGATTTTATCAGCTCCAATTTCAAATAATTTTCTAGCATGTTCAAAATTTTTAATACCTCCTCCAATAGTTAAAGGCATAAAACATTCCTTAGCAATATCTTGAATAACTTTAAAATTTGGTTCATCATTTCTTTGAGATGCCATTATATCGAGGAACATAAGTTCATCTGAATTTCGAACATTAAACACTCTTGCAACTGTAGTGGGGTCGCCAATCATTCTATAATTGTCAAATTTAACACTTTTTACAATTGTTCTGTCCTTGAATAATAAACAAGGAATTACTCGCGTTTTAAGCATTTGGACTCTCCAATTTTGAAAAATTTTTAAGAATGTCCAAACCTTTTTTTTGACTTTTTTCAGGATGGAACTGTGTTCCAAAAATATTGCCTTTATTTACAACTGATACAAAATCATATCCATAATTAGTTGTAAAATAATTTACATCTTCGGTTAAAATTGCATGATATGAGTGTACAAAATAAAAATCAGAATTATCAGGTATATCTTGAAAAATAGAAATTTTTATATTTTTGTATTCAACATTATTCCATCCAACATGAGGCACTTTAAGGTTTATTTTTGAATCAAATTTCTTTACATCTCCTTTTATTAAACCTAATCCTTGAGAGAATCCTCCTTCTTCACTAGAATCAAAAATAAGTTGCATACCTAAACAGATTCCTAGAAAGGGTTTATTTTTTTCAAGAACCTCAGTTCTAATTGCATCTGTAAGTTTTAACTCATTTAGATTTTTCATTCCTTCTTTAAACGAGCCGACACCAGGTAAAATTATTTTAGAACATTTTTTTAGATCTTCAATATCGTTAGAGATAATAAACTGTGCTCCAATTTTTTTAAGAGCTTTTTCTATAGAACACAAATTACCCATCCCGTAATTAACAACAAAAATCATACCTCCAATTAATTAAAGATTACTTTTAAACTCTTCGCAGAATTACTCTTAAATTTTAAGATAAACTTATAAATTAATATATTATTTTAAGATTAAAATGATTATTGATGAAAAAAATTGTCAAATATTGCAAATTCTGCATAAAAATTCAAGAGCATCATTGACAGAAATATCAAAAAAAGTTAATTTATCTGTAGATTCGGTAAATAAACGAATTCAAAAAATGATTGAATCAAAGATATTTTCACCATCCATATACATGAGACATAGATACTATGGATTCAATAATGTTGTTGAAGTAAAGTTAAAATTACATAATCTAGATTGTGAGACTGATTATAATCATTTCATTTCTTTCTTGAAAGAACATCCTAGAGTCACAGAGGTGTTTTCTATTGCAGGAGAATGGGATTTATCAATTGTTATAATTGCCCGTGATGCAATTGAACAGGGCATAATTACCCAGAAAATACGGTCCAAATTCGGAAAAATTATAAATTCATGGTCAGAATCATTAACTATAACGTGTCATAAGTTTGAAGATTATAATTTTAAGAAATTATTCTTTGAGAAGGTTTAAAATGGAAGAGACAGAACAAATAAAATTTTGGAAAGGAAATTTCGGTGATGAATATACTGAGCGAAATTCTGCAGATTGGGATGAGTTTTATAAATCACAATGGGGAGTTACAAGAACAGATCTAAACAAAGAATTTCTGTCTAATCTTGACAAAAATATTTCAATACTCGAAGTTGGATGCAATAGGGCAAATCAATTAAAGATTTTAGAGCAAGCAGGATTTACTAATCTGTGGGGATTAGAAATTAATAAAAAAGCATTATCAATTGCACGTGAAAATAAAAATCTAAATTTAGTTGAGGCATCAGGATTCAACATACCATTTAAAGACAACTTTTTTGATTTGGCTTTTACTAGTGGAGTTTTAATTCATATTGCTCCAGATGATTTGAATAAAATGTTAGATGAAATATATAGAGTTTCAAAAAAATACATTTGGGGTTTTGAATATTTTGCAGAAAATTGTACTGAGATAAAATATCGTGAAAATTCAAACAAACTATGGAAAAATAATTTCAAGCAATTATTCTTAGATAGATTTCCAGATTTAAAATTGGTTCATGTAAGAAAATGTCCATACATTGAAAATGATAATGTTGATGAGATGTATTTATTAGAAAAGGTGAATTAATTTGAAAGTAGGATGTATTATTCAAGCAAGATCAGGTTCATCAAGACTTCCAAAAAAAGTTCTAATGAAGATTGAAGAGAAAGAAATGTTATCTCACGTTGTTTCTAGAGTTTTGAATTCAAAACAAATAGATGTTGTAATCGTTGCAACAACAACACAAGAATCTGACAATTTGGTTGAAGAATGCATAAAAACAAACCATCCAGATGTTAAAGTATATCGTGGTTCTGAAGATGATGTTCTAGATAGATTCTACAATGCTGCAAAAGAAAATAATCTAGACACAATTGTAAGAATCACTGGAGACTGTCCTGTTATAGATTGGAATGTGATTGATGAAATAATTATCAATTACAAAAAAGGCTACGACTATGCATCTAATGTTCTTCCAGTTCGAACATATCCAAGAGGTTTAGATGCTGAAGTTTTTGGATTTAACATATTAGAATGGATGTGGAAGAATTGCACAAAGAAATCTGAACGTGAACATGTAACAACTTACATCCGTGAAAATGAGAGTAAATTCAAGATATATTGTCAAAAATCAAGTGTAGATAAATCCAACTTAAGATGGACAGTTGATGAGGAAAGTGACTTCAAATTAATTACTGAGATTTATCATCAACTATATCCACTCAACAATAACTTTGGTTATAATGACATCTTAGAGCTATTTGAAAAAAATCCAGAACTAGAAAATGTCAATAAATTTGTTGAGCAAAAAAAGGAGTTAAATAATAATGCAAATTAAAAAAATAAAGATTGGTAATTGTGTAGTAGGAGACAATGAACCATCATTCATAATTGCTGAGATTGGTGCTAATTTCAAGGTTAGCGACAATCTTAATGAGAACTATAAAATGGCACTTCATATGATTGATTGTGCTGTTACTGCAAAGGCTGATGCAGTTAAATTTCAACTATATTCTGCAGATAAATTATATAATAAAAATGCAGGTTGTGCAGATTATATAGGTAAAAAGCGAGAGATTTATGATATTATTCAAGATATGGAACTTCCAAGAACATGGATTCCTAAATTAAAAAAATATTGTGATGACAAGAATATTATTTTTTTATGTACTCCTTTTGATGAAGATGCTGTTGATGTTCTAGAGTCTGTTGATATGGTTGCATATAAGATTGCATCATACACAATATCTCACATTCCATTTTTGAAAAAAATCGCAAAATTAGGAAAGCCAATAATACTTTCAACAGGTGCATCTGATGATGTTGACATTAAAAAAGCACTGGATGTAATATATTCAACTGGTAATAAAGACGTTATTTTGTTACAATGTACAGCAAAATATCCTGCTCCATTTAATTCATTGAATTTAAGAAGCATACCTTATTTACGAGAGAAATACAATGTTAATGTTGGTTTATCAGACCATTCAAGAGATCATCTGATTGGACCTTTGGGTGCTGTTTCCTTAGGTGCTTGTGTAATTGAAAAACATTATACTACAGATAATAATTTGCCAGGTCCTGATCATGGATTTGCAATACTTGATTCTGAATTAATAGATATGGTGGCAAAAATTAGAAATTTAGAACAAGCATTAGGTCTTAATGAGAAATCAATTTTAGATGATGAAAAGGAATTACGTTCATTCGCAAGAAGATTTATTTATGCCAGTCAAGATATTTCAAAAGGAGAAATATTTAGTGAAGATAATTTAAGCATATTACGTTCAGGTAAAGCACAAATGGGATTAGAACCTGAGTACTATGACATAGTTTTAGGAAAAAAATGTAATTCTACAATTAAAAAAAATGATCCCGTGAAAAAAGAAGATGTCGACGGATTATAAATTTAATATACGATTTGCAACACAAGATGATTGTGAGATATTATACTCTTGGAGAATAGATCCTGATGTTCGTAAAGTTTCAAAAGATTCTTCTGAATTTACATACGATTCTCATAAAGCTTGGTTCACTAAAGCTTTGATGAATGCTAATATAAAAATTTTTATTGTAGAATTAGATAATATTCCTGCAGGTCAAGTACGATTTAATATTCAAAATGATTCTGCCGTTATTAGTGTTTCACTTTCAAAAGATTATAGGGGAAAAGGTTTAGGTTCAAAAGTCATACAATTAGCATCAAATAAATTTTGTTCAGAATTTAATATAAATAAGATAATTGCTTATATTCGACAAGATAACATATCATCAAGAAAATCATTTGAAAAAGCCGGTTACACTTTACTAAATGATAAAGATATATTTTGTGAATATATATATATGAACAATGAAATTAGGAATTAAAATCTGGTCTAGTAATGTAAATTTGTTTGAAGAAGCAAGATTGGCATTTGAACAAAAAAAATTTAATTTTATAGAATTAACTGCAATAATAAACACATTTGATACAGTACCAAAAGAAATTATTAAAGGTATTCCTATCATAATACACTGTGATAATGCTAACGTTGATTTCTCCAACGAAAAAAATAATGAAGCAAATATCAAAGCAATAAAAGAATGTATAAAATTTGCAGATTATTATAATTCTGATAAAATAATATTTCATCCGGGTTATTCAGATTCTTATGAGAATGTAAATTCGCTATTAAATAAAACAAATGACAATAGATTTTACAAAGAAAATATGCCTGGGAAAACAATTTCATTAACAAGTTTTTGTATTGGACGAACTCTTGAAGAATTAAATAGAATCCAAACAAAGAATTTTTGTTTAGATGTCGCTCACGCAATCAAAGCAGCAAGGACCCTAAATTTAGATTATCTACAACTGATAACTGATTTATTAAAATTAAAACCATCTATAGTTCATATTTCAGATGGTTACTTGAATTCCGAACTAGATGAACATCTAAACATAGGAGACGGAGAATTTAACTTATCTGAACTAATAAAATTACTTCCCACAGAATGTCTAATTACATCTGAAACTCCTAAACTAAATGGTTTAGAAAACGATTTGAAAAACGTATCAAGAATAAAACAAATCATCAAAGAGTTATGATAACATTTTCTTTATGTCTTTTCTTTCTAAGATAAAAATAATACTAAAATATACAGCAATAGAAATCAAAATAATTAGGACAATGTGATATGAGTACAAAAATTTTATCAAAAAGAATACTACAATTGAGCTTAATATTGGTGCATATATTTTGTGTAAAATGTTGTAGTTGACTATTTTTTTTGTTACATAAATGTGCATTAAAATAAACATAATAAAATATGTTATTCCTGTAGCAATCCCTGCACCATACAAACTATATTTAGGAATTAATGCAAAATTTAGTATTATATTACAAAATGCACCAATACCGCCAATGATTGCAAATACATTCTGTTTATCAGATGTAGCAATACAATTACCAAGAATTTGTGTCAAGAAAACAAATATCTCTGCAATAATCAATATTTTAAATGCAATAAAACTTTCAACAGAATTAAACTGATAAATAAATTCTAGAACACGATCACCAAGCATCCAAACACCAACAGTTATTGGAAACATTATAACTAACAGAAAGTGATTTGTTTTTTCAAGAAATTGTTGCAACAATTTTTTATTCATACTAGTTAATTTTGATAATAGCGGAAATCCAAACATTAAAATTATTCCTGGTATAATATTAAGAATATTAATGATCTTATATCCTGAAGTATACCATCCAACAACAACATCATTTTTTAATAATGCTAGCATTATTGTGTCCATTTGAATATATACTAATGAAAAAACTCCAAATAATAAAAAAGGGAAACCTTGCCACAATAATTTTCTAGAAAATGAATAGTCAATATTTTTAATTTTCAATAAAAAGTATTTCTTTGCAAAAATAAATCTAATAACTGTCTTTAAGAAATTTGAAACAAGTAATATTGATATTAATCCAACTAATGATTTGTTTGTAGACAAAACAAAGAAAACTCCAACTACTGCAACAATTCTTTCAAACAAATTGATCAACGCAATTACCCATCCTTGATTTTTTATTCGTAATAATCCTGTTGATACATTCTCAACAATATTTATTATTTGAATCAAGCCAACAAAAATAAGTGGAATCAACATATTTTGCTTATTAATTAAAAAGATTGATACAACATATACAATAAAAACAAAAACTGACATGATAAACTGTATATTGAATATATTTGTAACATACTTGTCAACTTCTGCGAAGTTCTTAGATAAATCCTTAATCATCAAAGGTATTAATCCAAAATCAGCAAAGATGAAAAATAAACCAACAAATGAGAAAATAAAACTATACTGTCCTAATCCTTCTGCGCCAAGATTACGTGATATTAGAACGATTATTATGTACGATAAGATATTTTCAAATATTTTAGCAATGGTTACATAAGATGTGTTTTTTAGAAATTCTCTTTTTATACTCATTTTATTAAACCACATAACAATCCAATTCCTAAAATAATATGCACAGGCATAATTAAAATATTAAATACTCCAATGACCCCGTTCTTAAAGATACTTCTAATAGTATCTAAACCAACTATAATAAGATACAAGTACAAAATCCACAAATATATTCCATTAAAAAAAACTAATCCCAATAAATATAAGTCAAAAATCAATGGAACTAGCCATGTAAATCCAAAATATCCTTTACGAATCAAATGTCCGCGTGCAAACCCATATCTAAACATCTGATTAGAAAATTTAAACAAAGATGATCGAGAATAATAAAACGACTTTATCAATGGATTAAAAAGCAATTTATTACCTTTTTTACAAAGCCGTAAGTTCAATTCTAGATCTTGTCCTGTAACAAATGAAGTGTCAAATTTATTTGAAAGTAATACTTTTCTTCGATACATTCCATATACAATTGTTGACGCAAATCTTTTTTTCAATATAGAATATCTACTCCCACTTCCACCAGAAAGAGCAGATGATAAAATGATTGAACTTATTTTAGAAAAGAAATTCATATCCTTATGAAAATGAACTCCTCCAACACCAGAAATTTCAGAATTTTTAAGAGATTCTAAACCTTTTTTTAGAAAGTCTTTATCAATAAAAGAATGCCCTGATAGGATTACAATATATATTCCAGTTGCATCTTTGATTCCTTTATTAAATGCAAATACATGTTTTTGTTTTGGGTTATTAAAAATTCTAATATTTAATTTAGCAGAATATTTTTTTACAATTGGAATAGTATTATCAGTACATCCTCCATCATAAATTAAGACTTCAAAGTCTTTAAATGTTTGAAGTAAAAAAGAATTTAATAGTTTAGAAATGTAGTTTTCTTCATTGAACACGGGAACTATTACTGAGACCTTCGCCATAGTCTATTTCCTTTTTTTTTCAATCGCAAGTTTTCGAACCAGATTCTCAACCTTTCTCTCGGATTTTTTTACAATACCGTACATATAAAAAATTACAACAGTAAAAAAGAAGAATCCAAATACAACAAACAAATCGATAGTTCTAGTAATATCTAAAACACTCATGAATGAATAAAATATGCTAGGAAACAATACTACGAAAATAAACCCCATCCAAATGATTCCCCAAACAATAAGACTTTTTGCACCGAAACTCTTTTTCTTAAAATGCAGAAAAGTAAGAAAAATCATGAATAATCCAAACAGCATTCCTAATATTTGTATTCCAAATAACATACTAATACAAAAGAAATCTCTTTTTAAAAATGTGTTGGTTCTAAATATTTATAAATGGATAAATTTTGCTTAATTAAATGTTTAATATTTTAAAAAAGAAAAATGCATCTTTACCAGCTCAATTCGTAAGATATTTCATATCTGGGGTTTTGGCATCAAGTGCCGATTTTTTTTCATTTTTCGTTTTAACAACAATTAACGTACATTATTTACTTGCAAATATTGTAAGTTTTTTAATTGGGTTTTGTGTATCTTATCCTTTGAACAAGAATTGGGTTTTTAAATCATCAAAACTAAAAAAAAGCAATTATGAGGCATTGTTTTTTCTACTATTATCTGGGGTAGGTTTATTAGTTCAAGAAGTATTACTGTTTATTCTAATAGGAAAATTAGGACAAAACGACTTGTTGTCAAAGCTAGTAACAATGGTATTAGTCCTATTATTTAATTTTACAACCAGAAAACTTTTTTTATTTAACTAATCGCCATAAAAATAGTTTTAGAGCAGTACCAACTGCATCTGAAATATTGATTCCTTTATACTTATCGTGGTATTTTATCTTAGTTTTAACTTGAGTAAATGTAACTTTTCTTACAGCAGCATTCACAACCATTTCAACTTCAACAGAATAGTCATTCGAATTCCATTTAATCTTACGATATGCATCAGCAGTCATAGCACGAAAACCATTAGAGACGTCTCTAATTGGAATGAAAAATAATGTTCTAACTAAAAACAATCCTAGGTTGTTTGCCATATTTCTATATGCTGGAACATTACTTGTATCTCTATATCCAAACACAACATCAAAATTATCTAATTGTTTAGAAAACTCAGGTATTTGTGAACAATCATGTTGGTCATCAGAATCCAAAAAAATAATTTTTTTAGCGCCTTTTTTAATAGCATATTCAGCGCCAGTTTTCATTGCTGCACCTTTGCCTAAGTTAATGATGTGGCTAATACAACTTGCACCAGCGTTTTCAGCTTCACGATATGTTAAATCAAAACTGCCATCATCAACAACAACAACATTGCTACAGTATTTCAAACATTTTTTGACAACTTTTGCGATGTACTTTTCCTCATTAAACGCAGGAAGTATTACAAAAGTATGTTCTTTCATTCTTTCAAATAAACCTTTTTGATGATAACATCATCGACAGGCCAGTCTTTAGCACCAGGAATTGGTCCAACCGAAGTCTTGACACTTTCAATAGAGTCAACAACATCCATTCCCAAAACAACCTTTCCAAATACAGTATAACCATATCCATCAGAAGATGATTCTTTATTTAGAAAATCATTATCAACAGTATTTATAAAAAACTGTGATGTTGCACTATTTGGAACAGTAGTTCTAGCCATAGCAATAGTTCCTCTATTGTTGTCAAGACCATTATCAGATTCAAGTTTAATTGGGTCTTTAGTTTCTTTTTGTACATAATCTAAATCGAAACCTCCACCTTGAATCATAAATCCTTTAATAACTCTATGGAAGATAGTATCTGAATAAAATCCATCTTTCATATAACTTAAAAAATTCTCAACAGTTATAGGTGCTTTATCTTGGTATAATTCTACCTCAATATCTCCTTTATTAGTTTCAATAACTACAACAGGGTTATCACTCATTTTTTCTTCCTCATTTAAATTGTTGTTGTCAGGATTTCCATCCCAATCAACTTTCCAAACAATTACTCTTCCACCAGTTATTAGCTGTTTATCAGAGAACTTATTGAAATGTTTCAATCCAATTCCATTAAAGAAATACAATCTTGTAAACATTGATCCTGCTAATTCAGGGAACATCAATATACTATACAAAGTATTTCCTTGAGTGTAGAATGCTGCAGAATATGGTATAGTATTATTATCATATTCTTGTAAGACAAATTCTCCACCTTGAACATATGAAATAGATTGTGGATGTTTATTTCCTTGTTGAGTTGTTACGAAAGCTTCACCAGTAGTCAAGTTCATTCCAACTCCATTTTTACAATAAACTAAATCGCCAGTAATTGTACAAGTTTGGGCACCATTCATGTAAGAAGGCCAACTAGCAATCCATTGGTTAGGATCATTACCCATAACTTGATAATAATAATCTTCTGCAGTTGTTTTATTATAACCAAATCTAGTCTCAAGTTTACTTATAGCTGCAGCTTTAGTTGGATTATTTTTTACAATGTTAACAATTGTTGATTTAGTAAAATTCCAAATTCCAAAGTGAGCCCAAACACCTGACTTTCCAACCATATCATCACTTGTAATAAAGTAATTTTCAGGTAGTTTAGTACAATGTGTAAAATCAACAACTGATTTAATCTGTGCAGATGTAATGCTTGGAACATTTTCTTTTAGATAATCTTCAGCATCGCTTCTGTTTTCAATCATAATCAAGTCATCAATCATTAACTTTGTGTCAAGTTGGTCTACAACTACTTTTAATAAATTATCAAATGCAGTGTTTGCTCCACAATCAAGCATTCGTAATGTTCCAATAGCACGATCTTCTGAATCAGTTAATAAAACATTTCCAATCCAATGTGCTTGTGGAGTGTTTTGTGACGCACCATCAAACGTAACTGGTCTATCTGCAATTGCTTTAAACCAATGTCCAAAATCCCACCATGAATTTACAACCGCAAATTCGCTAGCATTTTCATCAATGTTTTTCAAAGATTCATACCAACCATCACTCATAGATGGAATTTCATGAATTGAAATAGAATCTGCTGTAGAAATTGGTGTTTTCAGTAAAAATAATGCCATAACAAATAAAACTGGAATTGCAATCTTTTTTGCAACACCTAATTCTTTATCACTAAATATTGCAATGCTCTTAATTAAGAAAGCAACAGCTAAACCGAATGCAACACTGAATGCCGGTACTAATACTAAAGTAAAACGAATACCTTTTGTACTTGCATACATGGTAGCAATAAACCAAATTGTTAATAATAATGCATATCTAGCATCAATTTTTAGTTCATACATAACATCTAATACAAATACGATAATAAGCGGTATTGCAAGAAGTAAAAGGAACACAGTTTGAGAAATTCCAGTTAGAGCAAATATAACAAATGCGTACCAAAGTAAACTTCCCAACACAAACATATTGTATATCGAATGTCTTCTTTTCTCTTCACCACTAACTGTGCTTGCCAATTTTTTGAAGAATGATACTTTTCCTTTGATTGCAACAATACTTAAAACAATACCCATCATAGCAATCAAGAAAAATACTTTTCCGTACATTGATTCAATTATTGCTGGAATTGTAGCTTCATTAAGTTCAGCAACAGTTGTAAATACATTAGGCCAAATTTTTGTACCACCAACATCTTTTAAGAATAAAAATGATAATGGTCCAACGACAAAGCCTTTAAATGTTGCAAAGCCTCTTAAGATTGTTACTAAAATTCCACTTAGTATAAAATAAAGTCCTCCACTTAAAACGATCTCAAGTGAATCTTTACCCAGTTTGAATTTCTTTTCTTTTTTGAATTCTTTTGCTAATACAATAATGAGATATAATACAATTGTTGCAATGACGATATCAAAAGAATACCACCATCCAGACCATGCAGTTGCAAAAATCCCAGTAAACACTGCAGCAAGTCCTGCAAAAATAAATCTCATCTTTGTAGTCTTAGCATATAGACTTTCAAGAACAAACCAAACGATAAATAAAGGGAATGTAACGTTATAACCATCTGTATCTGAAAATCCTGCAGTTGTTCTAGTTAACAGTGCAGAGTGTACTGCAAAAAGTAAACCCGCAAAAAATCCAGCAATCTTTCCACCAATTTTTTTAGCAATAAAAAAAGCAGGAATAATTCCTAAAGTTGCAATAATCATCGGAATCAAAAATGCTGCATAAACTAAACTAAATGTTCCAAATACGTTAAGGATGGAATAAAACCAATATATGACATATGAATGAAAATCAAATGTTGTAGAAGCTCTGCCCAAAGGATAAAGCATATGATTGTCAGTAGGGACACCGTTTACAACATCATCATAAATTGTTCCTTTTTCAACAATATTTCTAGCTTGTCTATAATAAAAATAGGGGTCAATTGCTAAAAGATATGTAGTTCCATTAGGATCTTGGAATCTACCACGCAAATAATCTGCATTTTCTTGTATTTGTTGTTGTAGTTGAGCTGAGTTTTGCTTAACATACATATTATACTGTTCTTCTACTAATTCTGATTTTCTAGCATCAGGAAGATTAGGAAATTGTGCGCTAACTGATGTTGCAATTTGGTTCTTCATGTAATTAACAACATTAGATTCTGCCCAATCATCTGCAATTGGAAGTGTGATAGATAATGACCTATAATATACTGAAAATACAATAGGTACTATTAATAATAAGATAGTTAGAACCAAACCTGAATACTTAAAAATGTCTTTATTATTTTTATAAAACTCTTTTGCTTTGTCAAAGATGTTTTTCATGCTAATTTCCCCCTATATTGCAAAACTCCAGATCTTGTCACCAATATAATGAATATTTTCTAGAGACTTTCCTTTATCCATATTTTTTAAATCTTCTGAATTTTTCAGTGTTTTTGCAAGACAAATTGGTTTTTTGTGCAATTCATCTCGTACTAAAATAATTGAATTTTCACCAAAAGAATCAATATGCTTAATTCCTGGTCTCATGATATCTGCGCCGTTTATCAAAAACTTAACAGCTGGAACATCAACTTCTACAAATGGAATTGTAATCTTATTTCCTAATATATATTTCAATGTTGGAACAATAGTATCCTTATAAACGAAAGCAACAAGATCCTTATCAATAAGATATCCTTTGACATCCTCAGTTTCAACATACTGCATGTTTAACTTTTTATCAAATGATATTCCATAAGGATTAAGTTTATCATTTAAATCTTTAATTTCTGATTTTGATATTGTTTTTCTTTTCATTTCAAAATATCTTCAATTGGTTTAGAGTTCTTTTGAGTAATTTCTTTAGCTTGTGCTTCTAAATCAACGCCAAGTTTTTTTAAGCTTTCTATGTGCATATGAAGTAATTGCTCAACTATAGCAACCATTTTTGAAAGTTCTTGTCGTTCTTTAGCCAATACAGAAATAGAACCTTTATGAAAACCGATTTGTTCTTCAGTAGACATTTGTTGTGTGTTTTCTTCAGTCATTTTATAATTAGCCTCCTTTGTCGTGAATAGTAGGGCTTTTATTTATAAATATTATGTGCTGTTTAAAAATAAAACCTCTCAATTAAATCATTCACAACATAAAATTATTTAAAGAAACAGTTGGGTATCTAAATGCATATGACAATAATTGGACGAATTGTAGGTAAAATAACAACATCTCATTTTAGTTTTAAAATTGAAACAGAAGCAAAGAAATTTGACTTTGTTCAAGTATGTCATAAAGAATATGGTTTTGTTCTTTGTCAAATCGTTGAATTAGAGCGCTTAGGAGATGATTATACTGCAGTTTGCAATATTATTGGTTACAAAGATGAATCTGATAACCGAGTTAAACTTCCAAGAAGTACGTTTGAACCAAGTACTGAAGTTCTATTTGCAGAAAATTCATTAGTTGAAGCAATAATTAAACTTGACGATTCTGCCAAAGGAGCATATCTTGGACTTTTAGATGGTAAAGATATCCCTGTTTACCTAGATATGAATAAACTCTTAACAAAACATGTAGTTGTTCTTGCAAAGTCAGGTGCAGGAAAGTCATATTGTGTGGGAGTTTTATTAGAAGAAATAATAGAAAAAAACATTCCACTATTAATTATAGATCCTCATGGAGAATATTCTTCATTAAAATCGGAAAACGATAAAGATAAAGACTTAATGATTAAATACAATATAAAACCAAAAGCGTATGTAAAAAATATACGAGAATATGGAGATTTCAAAATTGATAGAAATCTTGTTCCGTTAAAACTAAGTAACAGAATGGGATTAAAAGAACTCCTAAATATTATTCCAGTTAAACTATCAAACAATCAGACAGGATTGTTATACGATACATTACGAAATGTACCTAATTTCTCATTCTCTGAATTAAAATTCGCGCTTGAACAACAAGACTCAAATGTAAAATGGAGTTTAATTGGAATAATCGAAAGCTTAGAAAGTCTAAATTTGTTTGGTGAAGGTTATACATCATTAAATGAAATAATCCGTCCAGGACGATGTTCGATAATAAATCTAAAAGGAATGCCTCAAGCAGCACAAGAGATAGTAACTTACAAATTGTTACATGATTTATTTGAAGCAAGGAAATTAGAATCAATTCCACCATTCTTTTGTGTAATAGAAGAAGCACATAACTTCTGTCCTGAACGAAGTTTTGGAGAAACAAAAGCATCAAGCATCATAAGAAATATTGCAAGCGAAGGTCGTAAATTTGGTTTAGGTCTAGCAGTTATTTCACAACGACCAGCACGACTAGATAAATCAGTTATTTCACAATGTACAACACAAATAATTCTAAAGATTACAAATCCTAATGACTTAAAGACAGTTCAAAATTCAGTTGAAGGAATAACTCAAGAATCAATGGGAGAAATAAAAAATTTACCTGTAGGTTCCGCAATGGTTTGTGGTTTAGTTGACATGCCTTTATTTGTAAATATTCGTCCACGTAAAACCAAACACGGCGGAGAAGCAATTGACATGCTAAATCAAGATGTCCAACTAATGGAAGAACTAAATAAATTTGAAGATGAAAACAAAAAACCACTAATATATCCTCAAACAACATTTGAAGAATTCAAACTTATGCATAACAAAGACTGGATATTCAAGAAAAAATTAATCCCTGCAATAATGTTTAACTGTTCACAAAAAGATAACGAATACAAAATTCTAATCGAACTTGACAATGGAGAAGTTGTACTAAATGTTGATACGCTAGATACTGCAAAACTTCCCGATTTAGACAAATTATCTAGAAAAGAAATTCAGACATTAAGTCAAGCATTTCAATTGAAGAAATTTTCATTAAATGGATTTATTCAAACAAATGGTTCTGGTTTAGATATAAAAATAACTTTAGACAACTTAGTCAAAAAAGGATTTTTATTGGGTAGTTCAACATCTTACGAATTGAATCCAAAAGTAATACTTGGAAGCCTAAACGAATTTGCATGTTTCGAAAAAATTCGGTTTGAATCAATTGACCTAAAAACTGAACCAATAAATTCTAACTTGGACGAAATAAAAACTCATCTAAAAAGATTCACAGAAATAATTGATTATGAAGATTGCTATATAGTCAAATATGAAGCAATGCCTTCAAATTAATTACAAATATTTTTATATTAAACAAATTATATAACTCTTTATGGAATCTGAAAAACCTCAAGAATTATTAAACCTTGAAAATGCTGTTAACAGTGTAATTAAATCTGCTCCAGAGGATATGAGAATAATTGTTGCAACATCAATGGTTAATATTGTAAGTAAAACATTTGAAGATATTTCTAATTTTCTTGAAGACGAAAGAATAATTAAAAAATATGGGTGCCTTGATTTAACGACAAGAAATTATGAAAAAATTTGGAAATTTATTTCAAGATATGCAACAAAAACATTTACAAAAGATTACAATAATAATGTAACTTTACGAACAGTATTCACAAAACAAGAATCAAAAATGCATAGACAAAATTGTCTTGATTCCATGTTATTGTTATACAAAACTCAAGGATTTAAGCAAAAAGGGTTATACTTATAATAACGCTATTCAACTTCGACAATCAAATACTTACCAACGACATAGTATTTTGCATATAGTTCTTCTTGTGGTCGTAATTTTCTAGGAATTTGTAAATATGTAGTATTTTCTTTGCTAGACCTTTTAAACGCTCGTACTTTTATTCCTTCAAATTTTTTATTAAAAATAAAAAAATCAGAAATATTTCCCTTAAGTTCCGAAATTAAATCTCTTTTAGTTTCAAAAGTTAAAATTTTCATTTTAATTAAGGGAGTTATAATTGTACTCCTTGTCGACTGCGTAAATAAAAAAAGTCTTATTTCGAACATCTAATCTTTGACAGATTATTTTTTTATCTTGAAGTTTAATCCTTTTACGCAAGTTTTTTGGAATAAGAAAATATTTTGTTCGCCCCTCTTTTCCTCTTTTGCAAATTTCTGTCTTTGCAGAAAAATCATTTTCAGAAAACACAACTAAGTCATTAATTGTAGTTTTCACTTGTCTTGCTTCGTCATCGCTCATTTCGATCTCATATACGTATTTGTCTTCTTTCGTTTGTAAAGATAGTATTTTTGCCATGTTTGCCCCAACAAATTAATGTTAAAGAAAAAGAAAATTACAAAGATTATTTAACTTTGCAAAAAAAATTCGGAAAATTTCCGGAAAAATTAATTATTTTTTCCGAACTTTTTAGTTACTGCACTAAGAACAAGTCCATAAAACATTGGAGCTGGTTTTGTCAAACTTGACTTAAGTTCTGGATGTGCTTGAGTTCCAACAAAATAAGTTTTTTCAGGTAACTCAATAAATTCAACTAATTTTCCATTAGGACTTAGACCAGAAAAAACAAGTCCTTTGTCCGATAATATCTTGTGAAACTCAGGGTTAACTTCATATCGATGTCGATGTCTTTCGCTAACCTTTTCAGATTCATACAATTCAAATATCTTTGTACCCTTCTTGATATTTGCTTCGTATGCGCCAAGTCTCATAGTTCCACCTTTCTCAGTAATTGTTATTTGCTCAGGTAAAATATCAACAACTGGATTTGTGGTATCCTTGTCAATTTCTGTAGAATTAGCATCAGTTAATCCACATACATTTCTAGCGAATTCAATAACTGCTAATTGCAGACCATAACAAATTCCTAAAAAAGGAATATCGTTTTCTCTAGCACAGTGAATAATCTTGACTTTTCCTTCGACACCACGTGATCCAAAACCACCGGGAACAATTATTCCATCAATTCCTGCTAGTGCTTTTTTAGCATCATCTAATGTCTCAATTTTTGTTGTCTCAACCCATTTAATATTAACCTTACAATCAAGATGTGCGCTAGAATGCATTAATGCTTCAACAACACTTGCATACGAATCTTCTAATCTAGTATACTTACCACAAATCGCAATAGTTATTACTTTCTTTTGACCATTCATGTTGTAGCTTAAAGACTCAACAAGATGTTTCCATTTCTCTAAATCTGCATTGTGAGTTAATTTAAACTTAGCATTAATAGTATCATCAACATTTTGTTCCTTGAATTCAATAGGAATCTTATATACGGAATCGACATCAACACCAGTAACAATTGATTCTTTACTAACATTACAAAAATTTGCAATCTTTTCTTTCAATTGTTCGGGAATATATTCTTGACATCTGCCAATAATCATGTCTGGCCATATTCCCCTTTCATTAAGCAACTTAACGCTTTGTTGAGTTGGTTTTGATTTTGGTTCATTAACGCCATTTGGAATCGGTATGTATGTTAAATGAACATAAAATACATTCTCTCGTCCAAGATCATTTTTCAATTGTCTTGTTGCTTCAATGTATAATTCATTTTCCATGTCACCAACAGTTCCACCAACTTCAATAATTACAATATTTGCTTTTTCTTCAAGAGCGATATCATAAAACCAATCTTTAATGTGGTTAGTAACGTGAGGTATCAATTGAACAGTTTTTCCAAGAAAATCTCCTTTTCGTTCTTTGTCAAGAATTCCTTTGTAAACTTTACCCATTGTAAGATTCCATTTTATTTTAGCACTGATATTAAGGAATCTCTCATAATGGCCAAAGTCCATATCGACTTCTCCACCATCATCTAAGACAAAAACTTCTCCGTGCTCAATAGGATTCATTGTTCCAGGATCAATATTTAAGTATCCGTCGCATTTGATTGGAACAACTTTATACTCGTTAGAAAATAGTTTTCCAATGCTTGCACTCGCAATACCTTTTCCAAGACCAGAAATAACTCCGCCGGTGACAACAATAAATTTTATGTTGTTTTTTTTAATTTCATCTAATTTATCTTTCAAAACAATCCCCGGATTATATAGAACCTATCGGACCTTTAAAAGTTTTTTGGCAAGTTAAACTATATTGTGGAAAATATATTTACAATCACATAATTGAACTTATAAAATTAAATAAACTTCCAAAGAAATTAGCTCCATCAAACCCAGGTAACGGAATTAAATTAAACAACATCAAGAAGAAATTTATCTTTGAAGTTAATAATAAAACTGGTAAGAAATGTTTATTCTTTTTACTTAAGAGATTGTTTTTAACAATTATCATTGGCACAATCCACAATAAAAAATTAACAAAAGGTCCTGCTATAGAAATTAGACTTCGCGCAAGATAATAATTACTTCCCGAGCAAAAAGCTGAACCCGGAACACAAAATGATGCAACATATGCAGGAACTATAAAAATGAAACCAAAACTCATCAATTTTAAAACCAACGCAATAACTAACCAAGTATATGCTGCGTGAAACGTTGCATTAAATCCAAAAGCTAACGCAACAAACTTATGTCCCATCTCATGCAATATAATTGCTGGAGCAGCGATTAGAACTGCAGTTTTCATATCCTTCCAAAACATATTGCTTTGTGTTTTTTGAAAGCTTTCAAAAACCTGGTATGGTCTATTAAAAACCTTGTTTGCACTAAGGTGGTCTTTAAAGATAAAACCAACTATAAAAGTCATAGCTAAAACATCAAATATTTCTTGGATTGTGAAAAACATATTATGTTGTCACTCAAGTCTCTATTTAAATTTTATTCTTATACAAATTGCGAAATTTCAAAGAAAATAACGATTTTGCAAATAAACTCATTTTAACTACTATGTGATACAAACATAATTTTAAAATACCTATATTGGTTTTATATATAGGATGAATGATGTTAATGCAGTTCCGATCATCAGGTTCGTTGATGTGAGGAAAGACTTCAAGGGGAAGAGGGTACTTAACAATATTAGTTTTGAAGTTAAGTCTAAAGAGATAGTTGGAATTATAGGACTATCTGGTTCCGGAAAAACAACCTTGTTAAATCTTCTAATTGGTTTTATTAAACCAACTCAAGGCGACGTATTATTCCACGCTGAACATCTATTAGAATACGATGACAAGAATACTTTTCGTTCAATATTTTCTAGACCTCGAGAAGTAAGAAAAACTTTCGGTTTTGCGTCACAATATCCTTCATTTTATTCTGAATTATCTGTAACTGAAAATCTACAATACTTTGGAAGTTTATACAATCTAAATCATGACTCATTAAAAAGTAATATAGTTTCATTACTTCATTTAATGGAATTATTCGATGCACGTCACGTCAAAGCAGGAAGCTTAAGTGGTGGAATGCAACGACGTCTTGATATCGCTTGTGCATTAATACATGATCCAAAAGTTTTAATTCTTGATGAGCCAACATCAGACCTTGATACAAAATTAAGAAAGCACATTTGGCACCTTCTAAGAAGAATAAATGAAAAGGGAACAACAATTATTCTTTCTTCACACCATTTAGAAGATTTAGAATATGCTTGTGATAAGATAGCAGTTATTCATAACAATGAACTTGTCAATTTTGGAGCTCCAGATATGTTAAAGAATAATTACACTTCTGAAGTTGAAATTCAAGTTGAAACAGTAAGTGCAAAATATTCTGATATCGTTCGAGCAGTAGGTCCTCTTGTTGCAAAAGCAAAAACAATAGAACAAGATCACAAAATAAAATTATATACATCAAAAGTCGAAGATTGTCTATATAAGATACTGCATTCAATAGTTGCAAGTGATGATGTTCTCGTAGATTTAATTGTCAGTAAACCTTCATTAGTAGAAGTATTTGAATCTCTTACTAAAAAAACAGGTGTTAAAAAATGAAGCTATTTAAAGTAATACAAAAGAATTTCAAACTTCTGTTTAGATCTAAGTTTACTAGTTTCTTATTCCTTTTTGGTCCACTAATAGTAATAATGTTAGTAGGATTCGCATTTAACAATTTTGGTCAATACAAAATACTTGTGGGAACATACAGTGATGAATACAGTACTTTAGCAAAAGACTATGTTGTCGAATTGTCTGCAAGTAATTTTAGGATTACAAAATATTCTTCAGAAGAAGAATGTGTCAACGAAATTAAATATGGCGGGGTGCACACTTGCCTCGTTTTTCCAAGAAACTTTGACGTATTAACTGGTAACAGTACTTTAAAGTTTTATGTTGATCCATCTAACTCAAATTTAGTTTGGATGGTTGTAGATGAAGTATCAAAGAAAATAAAAACAAGTTCTTCAAAAGTTCAATTAAACATTACTCAAGATATTATTGGTAGAGTTGAAGCATCATCAACAATGGCTTCAGATGTATCTGCACTTTTAGTGCAGATTTCAACAAATAATGATGCAGTTTCAACAGGAATTGTACAATCTTCAAATTTAGCGAACGATTTAGATTTAGGAGTAGACGACGTCCCAAAAGCATCATCAATTAGTACAATAACTACAAGTAGTAATTTGGATGACTTATTAGAAAAAGCATTAGATTCTGTTACTGAAACCGAAGATTTAGTGGACTCAATAAAAGACAGTACTACTTGGGACACAATTGCAAACAAAACAGAACTAACCTCTATTCTAAACTCTGCAGAAAGTTCTGCAGCAACATTACGAACTTCAATTAATACCAAATACAATGGAACAAGAGATTCCTTAGTAGGAATAACTCAAAGCTTATATTCTTTAGATTCGGATTTAGATCAAATAGAAAATTTATTGTCTTCAGTGCAAGAAACACGAGAAGATTTGCTTGTTAGTTTAGGCAAAATAAAATCCGATGTAGCTTCAATAAAATCTGATCTAACTCTTGCAATAGACAAAGTATCATTAATAAAATCAACTCTTTCAGGCATGTCGGTTAAAGATGCAGGAAGTATCGTTACTCCAATTACAACTGAAGTAATAGAAATAACTAACGATGATGAAGAAAGTCACGTCAATTTCTTTTTTCCTGCCTTAATAATTCTAATGATAATGTTTGTAGGACTATTACTGTCTGCTTTAAACATTGTAATGGAAAAGAATTCACGAGCATATTTTAGAAACTTTATAACTCCAACAGGAGACAGTCTATTTTTGTTTTCTGGATTCTTTACAAACTTTATAATCTTATCAGTGGAACTCTTAATCATCTTATCCGTAACTTATCTTGCATTTGATTCAACAATACTAGAAAACATTGGAATAACAATTTTAGTATTGGTAATGACTTCTACTTTCTTCATAATACTAGGAATGATAATTGGTTACTTGTTTAAATCTGAAGAAGCAGCAATACTAGGAACAATAAGTCTAAGTTGTATTTTCTTTTTCATATCAAATTTAATATTGCCTTTAGATGCATTACCTGATGAAATAAAATTCTTAGTAGGTTTTAATCCGTTCATTATTGCAAACAATTTGTTAAGACGATCTTTATTATTTAACACAGGATTCCTAGTCATGTATGAAGACTTGCTGTTGTTCGGTTTGTACATCTTGGGTGCAATTGTCTTATTATATGCAATGCAGAAAATAATGAAACTAAAATTCTTTTATCACAATAGCTTAAAGAATAAAAAAGTAAATGATGTTGTTGAATTAGAAGATGCAAACACTACGCTTGATGACAAAGCTGAAAAAAAATCAAAGAAGACTAATAAAAAAGAAGCAAAAGTTGAACCAGCTAAAGAATCTCAAGACGGAAAAGAAGTTGCATCAAAATAATTTATTTTATTGGGGGTTACATTGGTAGGATTGAATTTTAATGGAAAGCATATTGATTTAGGTTCTCTAAAAAAGCACGTTCCTAATAAGCCTTCTGCGAATAAAACAACTCCTAAAAGTCAACCAAAATCAATGCCAAAAAAACAGATATCGCCTACACCTCCTAAAAAAGATCTAATAATTTTTGGTGAAAAGATTGATTCTGAATTCATAAAACGAGAATTAAATTTCTTTATCGTATTTGTAAAGACAACAAAAGCTGGAAAAGTATTAGTAGGTATACTGTCTTTCCTATTTTTATTATCATTAATATATTTCCTTATTCTGTCGGGACTTCCAATTGTCCTACGAATTTTATTTTTTTTATTAACACTAATTATTATAACTGGAGCATTTATTCTAGAAATAATCTTATTACACAAAAAACAACTATTAGTTGGAGTATATGTTACTGATTTATACTACGCAACTGCAAAAAAAGTATACGCTACAATAGAAAAAAACAACCCTGATAGAAAATCCTTGAAGGCACCTTGGTTACTAACTCAATTCAAATTACTATTAAGATTTACATTTCCATTTTTCAAAAGAGTAACAAAAGAAGAATACGCTAAAATGACTCTCGAAGAAAAGAAGAAATATTTGAAAAGTTGGGAAACTTATGTAGCAAAAGTAAAAAAAATACGAGAACAACAAAAACGTGAAGCAGAAGAAATGCAAAAACTAAAAATAAAGAAGCAACAAGAACAAAAATTACGTGAAGAACAAAAGCAAAGGAAACTACAAGAATCCAAAGACAAATTAGCTAAATCTTCTTCCAAAGATAAAAAACCTAATAAAGCACCAAAATCTTCTTCTAAATAAATGGTAATAGTAGGTATAACTGGAACACCTGGAACAGGAAAAAGTACTCTTGCAAAATATTTGGTTTCTTATTTCAATGCTATGGAAATAAATGACACTTCATCAAAGTGGATATATTATGATGTGACTTCCCTAATAAAAGAAAATAATCTATTTGATTCAAAAGATGAAGACGGTACTTTGGTAATTGATGAAAAAAAATTAGTATCTTTTTTACTAAAAAAAATATCTCAAGACATAGGAAATAATATTATTGTCGATTCATTTTTCTCTCACTATTTGCCATCTTCCATTGTAGATATATTGGTGTTGTGCGTGTGTGATATATCTTTACTTAACAAACGATTATCTCAACGTAATTATTCTCTCCAAAAAATACGTGAAAATTTAGATGCAGAAATAACTGAATGCTGTGGGACTGAAGCTCAAGAACGTGGACACAATATACTAATTTACGATTCTTCTAAAGAATCTGTTTCAGATTTTGCAAGAAAATTAGAACATTTTATTGTAGATTTAGACTAATTGTTCTAACTATGTATTTTTAGTGTATATTATTCTTTTTAGGCCTTAATTTGTTTTATAGATCAAATAGATTTATCCTTAAAGTACTTTTTAATGGATTCTTAGGTTTGGTTGTGCATATTATATTATTATATCTCACGCGATTTGGCATTGTTTTATTATAGTGCATAAGCTCTTATCTAATTTATACTAATTGGATATTTTTTTTTAGATTATATTCTGCGATATATCTTACGTATTTTGGTGATTTCTTTGAGATATTTGTAGAATTTTTTAATTTGTAAAAATAAAGATCAATTTCATTTTTATTTCAAATAGCCAGTTTTTTGTTTATTTTGTTGCTAACTATGTACTTTTTGGCACTTTTTTGTGTTTTTTCAGGCTTTTTTAGCATTATTTTCAGTTAATTTGCTTGGATTTATGTGGTTATTGGCAGACCTTTATTTACTCAGAAACGCTGGCCTTTTTTGCATAAATATGTCATTCTATACAACCTTGTGTTTTGTGTTGTTTTGATGTGTTATTAGTTAACTCTCAAGCCTTTTTAATTAGAAAGTTGATGTTAATTTGCATTATGTTGCATTATAATGCTAATACAGAGCTTCTATTCGTATACTGGTTTTGTTGTTTTTTTGTTGTTTTTTACCAATAATTTAGCCAATTTTATTGAAGATTTTGGCTCATTATTAGTTTTGACCCATCTAACTATGTAAAATTAGGCTGTTTTTTGGCATTTTTAGGGCTTTTTTTAGTAATTTTTGTAATTTTTTTGTAAAATTTGTGCTATTTTAATTAGTTCAAACGCGCTCAAATGCAGTTCTTAGCTTTTTTAATCAATTATAATGCATTATTTTGCATTATAATGCACATTACTTGCCATTATAATTGATTTTTGATGGATTTCTATTAATTCTGGCATCCTTATTGAATCTTTTATGTATTTTTGGCGTATTTTTGACCAAATTTACTGCATTTTTACAAGAATTTGCATGAAAGTTTGTGATTTTAGTGTGTATTTTGGCTCATTTTGAGCGTTTTTTAGCCACAAAAATCAAAAAAACAGGGCAAAACACCTCTATTTTTATCGTTTAATGTGGCGTAAATATGGGCTATTTAAGCATTTTTGGAGTTTTTATTGCTTTTTTGTTGTTTTTTTTGGCAATTTTTATGGTCCTGTTGTTTCATAGAATTTTTTGTATTTTTTCTGTGTTTTTTTGATAAATTTTGTTGCTTTTTTTGGTCTCAAAATTAGTCTTGTCCTTTATTTGGGTTTTGGGCGCATAATGCATTATAATGTCCATTATACTGCATTACAATGCATTATAATGTTTGCTTTTATTTTGCCTTCTTTTGCCATTATAACGCATTATTTTGACATAATGCATTATAATGCATTACCATTATAACATTATTAACATTATTAATGTTATTAATTCAAATTTCATCAAAATGTGTTAGAAAATTTGCTTTTTTTATTCCTTTTATTATAGAAATTTTCTTTATTTTTTGTAAATAATTTCTGGCTATTTTTAAGATTTTTTTTGATAAATTTAATTTTTTTTCAAGACATTTTTTACTAGATTTGATCTTTTTCTGTTTCATTTTTTACATGATTGGTTAAACTATATTTATTACAAAAAACTTAAGAAATATATAATTAAATTTGTGGTTTTTTACATATTAAAATTCGTGTTAATTTCAGCACAAAATAAGTTAAACTATGTATTTTTGCGTAGTTTAGAAGAAAATACCTATTTTTGGAGGTCTTTTTACATACTTTGAACGTTATATAGTTTGTTTATACGCTCTCTATTGGATACTGCAAACACTTTAGTTCCATTAGGAAGCGTTGTTTCTTCAATAAGTGAGCCTTTGTTCTTTAGACTGTTCATATAGACTCTTAACGTGTTTAATGATTTTCCAGTCTTTGCAACGATCTGCTCGTATGTTAATGGTTCTGAACTATTGAATAAAACGTTCAATAACCATTTTTCACTATTAGTTAACACTGATTTTGTAAGATATTCTGTCTTTTCAACGATTTTTTCAGTATTTTGCTCTGTTTTTAGGGCACTTTTTACATAGTTAAGCTCTAAAAGAATCTCTTCCTTAAGTTTTCCCTTGTCTAACTTTGGCATATCAACATATTCATCAACAATCTGCCTGATAAATTCTTCATCCATTTGCCTATTTTTTTCAATAGAATTCTTGAGTTGTTTAACGTAATTTGCCAATATTTGGATTTTATCGTCTGTATCTGTGTGTTTTTTGTTAAAGTAATCAATCCATTGTTTCATTACTTCAACGTTATTAGAATGTCTTGTACTCAAATCTTCGTGTCTATCTGCAAGAGAATTGACCTGTTGAGTCATTGTATGATTAAATAACTTGATAGAATTGAGGTGTAACTTTAGTGATTCAACAAAATTATGGAATTTTGGCTCAGAAACGTGTTCTTCAGATGTTTTCTTCTTAAATAAACCAAACAATTTGCTACCCCCTTTTAAAATAAGTACTCTAATTTCTTTAAATACTTTACTTTTTAGCCTTTTTTTGCTTAGGCACTATTTTTACATACTTGTATTTGGGCCAATATATCTTAATTTACTACTTGCAGATGATTTGGTTAAGATAGAAACAGGATAAAACATTGGTTTTCAGAGGGTATAATCTTTGAATTTATACAAAAAAGATATAAATGTCAATCGTCAGAGTCACTTATTATGTCAGCATTGCAAAAATTATCCGGATTTGAACTAAAAAAAATAGAATCAGAATTACAAGATCTTGTAGATTCAAAAGTTGACAAAATATATGTTTTAGCAAAAAAAGATTTACTATTTAATTTTCATAAAACTGGTGTTGGTAAAAAAGCATTGCGAATAATTCTTCCAAATTTATTATACTTTACTAATCGAAAATATCAACCTCCACAGAATCCTCCGGGATTTTGTACTTTCCTAAGAAAATACCTTGATAATTCTCGTCTTCGTTCAGTTGAAATGGTAAATGGTGAACGAATTCTTGATTTTACATTTGAAACAAAAGATGAAAAATTTCATTTATTCTTTGAATTTTTTGATAAAGGTAACGCAATTTTAACAGACGAAAAACTAAAGATAAAATCTCCTCTTGAAAATCAGAATTGGGCTGATCGAACAATACGAGGTGGAGTAGATTATGTCTATCCAAAAAAAGATTTCAACTTATTTAATTTAGATTTTGAAACATTCAAAAAAAATATTCAAGACGAAATTTTAAAGTCATTAACTTTGTTAGGTATTGGAAAAGAATACTCTGTTGATATATTAAAACGTGTAAAACTAGATCCAAAATCAAAAAATTTAACTGACGATGAATTAGAACAAGTGTTCAATTCAGTAAAAAAAACATTGGCTATGAAATCTGATTGTTCTGTGTATGGTAACCGATTATTTGTAACTGAAGTTTCATCATTAAAAGGAAAAGAATTCACAAAATATCCAACAATAAGTGAAGGATTTGATTCTCTTATAGAACCAGTTCAAGTTGATATCAACGAAAAAGCAAATCAGAAAACTGCAAAGTTGCAAAAAATAATTGCAATGCAAACAGAAAGAAAAACTGAGTTAGAAACGCAAAGTGCTCTCGATCAAAGAAAAGGCGAATTGCTA
The DNA here is from genome assembly GCA_016938695.1 of Candidatus Woesearchaeota archaeon. GTDB lineage: Archaea > Nanobdellota > Nanobdellia > Woesearchaeales > JAFGUC01 > JAFGUC01. The sequence goes on from JAFGUC010000024.1 coordinate 138,284, forward strand.
TATGAGAATTATCCTTTAGTGTCTGATATTCTATTGCAAATTAATACTGCGAGAAAAAAGTTATCTTGGGATGAAATTAAAGAAAAGCTTAAAGGTCATAAGATAATTAAAAAAATAGATTCCGCAAAAGGAATAATAACAATTGAGTTAGAATAAAATGTATGACGAAATATTTGATGCGCTGGGTATAGATAACAAAAACATTCAAGACTACACTTTGCCCCAATATATTCGTGTAAATACACTTAAAATTTCCGAAGAAAAATTAATCAAGCGTCTAGAAAATAAAAAAATCACTTTGCAAAAAGTACCATATTTAAAATACTGTTACGAAATTATGGAATCTGAATTTGCATTATCTTCAACAGAAGAATATTTGATGGGTTACTTTTACATCCAAGATGCAGCATCTCAATTCCCAGTAGAGCTCTTAGATCCTAAACCAAACGAAACTATTCTTGATATGTGTGCAGCACCAGGTTCTAAAACAACTTATTGTGCTCAACTAATGAAAAATAAAGGACACTTAGTTGCATTAGACATTCAACAAAATAGATTAACTGCACTAAAAAATAACATTGAACGACTAGGAATAACAAACACAACGATTTTTAATAAAGATGGTATGTTTGTATCTGATTTGAATATGACTTTTGACAGGATTCTTCTAGACGCGCCATGCTCAGGTAACTATACTATGTGTGACTATGTTCCAAGAACTCCTGAAGATTTATCAAAAAAATCTGCAAATCAAAAACGATTAATTAGAGCAGCAAGTGCAGTACTTAACAAAGGTGGTATTCTTGTTTATTCAACATGTTCTTTAGAACAAAAAGAAGATGAAGAAGTAGTGTCTTGGGCACTTGAAAACTTAGATTTAGAATTAATCGAAATAACAAATCAACTTCATCCTGGTTTAATTAAAGGAACTGCGCGATTCTTTCCACATCTAGATAAAACTCAAGGTTTTTTTGTATCTTTATTTAAGAAAATATAATTCTTTTTGCAAAAACTATTTAAAATCAGTTTTGATTTCTCGTACTACAATGACATTTCTTACAATAAAAGACGCAATGACTCAAAGTTCAGGCGAGGTTAAGCTTCATGGATGGGTCTATCGATCGAGAGGTTCATCAAAATTCCGGTTTGTTGTATTAAGGGATTCAACAAATATTATTCAGTGTGTGATTGATAAATCTGTAGTTGGAGATGATAAATTTTCAATTGCCGATAAATTACAATTAGAATCTTCTATTGAGATTTATGGTCAAATTAACAAAGAAGAACGAGCACCATCTGGATATGAAATACAAGTTTCTGATTTTAATGTTGTTAACTTATGCAAAGATTTTCCAATAAATAAAGGTGATGAAACAACAGAATTTCTAGCAGATAACCGTCACCTTGCATTACGTTCAAGAAAAAATGTTGCAATAATGAAGATACGAAGTACGGTTTTTGGTGCAATTCATGGTTTTTTCAGGAGTGAAGGTTTTTTTGAACATCAATCGCCAATATTTCAATCATCTCAAGCAGAAGGTGGTTCAACGCTTTTTGAGGTTAATTATTTTGGAAAACCACTATATCTTGCTCAAACATGGCAACTTCATGCGGAAGCAATGATATTTGCTTTAGAAAAAATTTATTGCATTGCGCCTTCATTTAGAGCAGAACGATCAAAGACTTCACGGCATCTAACTGAATATTGGCATGCAGAAATGGAAGTTGCATGGTCAAAATTTGAAGATATCCAAGATTATGGTGAACGTTTAATAAAATACGTTTTTTCAAAAGTTCTTGAAACCAATCTAGAAGAACTAAAAATTATCGAACGAGATGTATCTAAACTTCTTCCAATTGTAGAAAAGCCTTTCTTAAAAATGACATATGACGAAGCATTAAAGATTTTAAAAGAAAAGTGTAATATTGATGTAGAATGGGGAAAAGATCTTAGAACAATTGAAGAAGAAGCATTAACGAAATTATACGATGTCCCAATAATTTGTTCAAATTATCCTAAAATTGTCAAAGCATTTTACATGAAAGAAGTCCCAGGAAATTCAGATGTAGTTCAAGGATGCGACTTTTTAGCACCTGAAGGTTACGGTGAAGTAATTGGTGGTTCACAACGTGAAGAAGATATTGAAAAAATAGAGAAACGATTGCTAGAACAAGGTGAGACTCTAGATGCTTACAAATTTTACCTAGACACAAGACGTTATGGTAGTGTTCCTCATGGTGGATTTGGTCTTGGTGTTGAAAGAATAATTACTTGGATTTGTGGTCTTGACAATATTAAAGATTCGATCGCATTTCCAAGAACAATGTTAAGGTATACACCTTAATTTTTTTATCTTCTTTAAAAAACTTTAAAAAGGATTCCTCACTTACTTATTATTAGATTGATTTCGTATTATCTTAAGTCTGGAGAAATCATTTCATCAGAATTGCCAGACAAAAAAAGAGGTGTAGCTTGGGTACGTGTTACTGGTACTGATATAGATAAAATTCCAATTCTTGCAAAACTATCTGGCGCTTCTGAATCTATATTTACAGAATTCTTTGAAGAAGATGAAAGACCACGTGTAAAAAAAACACCAAACTATACTATGGTTATTTACCGAACACCTGTCTTAAAAGAAGATTATATTATTACTGCACCAATAGCATTTATTGCAACAGAAAAATACTTAATTACCTTAGAAAAACAAGACGCATTTGTTTTAGACACAATCTCAAAAAACTTTGAAGAAAAACGTCTCAAAAAAGTTCTTTCAAGTTCTTCATTTTTCTTAAGTTATTGTCTTGATAAAATAAATGGTGAATTCGTAAGGTACGTTTCTCATGTTGAAAACAACGCAGAAATATTCAATGCAAAAATTTCAAATCTATCGCAAAAACATACTGAAAATATTTATCGTGCAAGTGTAACTTCAAGTTTCTTTCATCAAGCATTAACTGCAAATTTAGAAGTGTTATCTGAATTAAAAAGTATGAAAAATAAATTATTTGATCAATCAATAATTCATAGATTCCACGATTCATATCTTAATGTATTGCAGATATTTGATACTCACAAGATTCAAAAAGAACTTCTAACAAATCTATTTGATTCTCAATCAATAATGCAATCCACAAAGATGAACTTGTCCGTTAAAAAGTTGACATCTTTAGCATTCTTAATTGCAGTTCCAACATTGATAAGTGGTATTTATGGTATGAATTTTAAATATATTTTTTTAGCAGATCACCCCTATGGATTTTTTATTTCTATTCTTTTTATGTGTGGAATCACTGGTATATTCTGGTTTGCATTTAAAGTCTTTGACCTTCTATAAACAAACCAAAACCTTTATTAATGGACCCAAATAAATCTCTTATATGGTTTTAAGATCTCCAGTTTGCGTAGTTGTAGGACATGTCGATCATGGTAAAAGTAGTGTTCTAGATTATATACGAAGTTCTAATATTGTTGCAGGTGAAGCAGGTGCAATCACTCAATCAATAGGAGCATCAATTATTCCAACTGAGACAATAGTCAAAAAATGCGGTGGTCTTTTAGAAAAACTAAATCTAAAATTAAATATTCCTGGATTATTATTTATTGATACTCCTGGTCACGAAGCATTCACTAATTTAAGAAAACGTGGTGGATCTTTAGCTGATATTGCAATTTTAGTTGTCGATATCAATGAAGGATTTAAACCACAAACTTTTGAAGCATTAGAAATTTTAAAATCTTATAAAACTCCTTTTTTAGTATGTGCAAATAAAGTTGATTTAATTTCAGGTTACAAAGTTATGCCTAATAAACCAACAATTGCTGCGCTAAATGATCAATCTCCACAGACGATAACTGAATTTGAAACAAAAATGTACCAATTAGTTGGAACAATGTACGACAAAGGATTTCCAACAGAGCGTTATGATAGAGTTTCTGATTTTACTAAAGAAATTGCAATAATTCCAACAAGTGCAAAATTTGGAATAGGAATTCCTGAAGTACTGATGGTTCTTGCAGCGTTATCTCAAAAATACTTAGAAAAAAATTTAGTTTGCGATATCAAAAGTGTTGCTCGAGGAACAATTCTTGAAGTTAAAGAAGAAAAAGGTCTCGGTACAACTCTAGATGTAATTTTATATGATGGTTGTATGAGTGCTGGAGATACAATAATAATTGGAAATGTTGAAGCTCCAGTTGTAACCAAAATTCGTGCACTTTTAGTTCCTGAGCCAAATACTGAAATGCGAGATAAGAAAGGTAAATTCAAAAGTGTAAAATCTGTTGTTGCAGCAACTGGCGTTAAGATTTCTGCTCCTAATTTAGATGGTGTAATTGGTGGTATGCCAATACTTTCAACAGGAGATTCAACTAAAGTTGAAGAACTAAAAGAACAAGTAATGGCAGAAATTGATGAAGTTTTAGTTGAAAACGATGAATCAGGAATTATTGTAAAAGCAGATTCATTAGGTGCATTAGAAGCATTGGTTTCACTTCTTAGACAACGTAATATTTCTGTTATGAGAGCATCAATTGGAGATATTACTCGTAAAGATATTATCGAAGCTCAAAGTAATATTAACAATCCATTAAATACAGTTATTGTTGGATTCAACTCAAAACTAAATTCTGACGCAGAAGAAATGTTAGAAAAAAGTGGAATTAAAGTTATTACTAGTAACATAATCTATAACATAATTGATAATATTGGTGAATGGCGAGACCAAAAAATAAAGGAAATTGAACTCGCAAAACTTGACGAAGTAACAAGACCTGCAAAATTACACATAATGCCCGGTTTGATTTTTAGACAATCTCATCCTGTCGTTTGTGGAGTTGATGTTTTAGCAGGAGTTGTTAAAATAAATGCTCCTTTAATGAAAGATGGAAAATTCTTGACAAATGTTAAATCAATGGAACTTGATAAAAAAAGCGTTCGTACTGCATCTCGTGGAGAACAAGTTGCAATGGCAATGGATGGAGTAACAATTGGACGACAATTAGATGAAGATAATATTCTATATACTAGTGTTAACGAAGAAGATTTCAAAAAATTAAAAACTATGAAAAACCTTTTATCAAAAGATGAAGTAGAAGTTCTAAAAGAAATCGCAGAAATTATGCGAAAAACTAATCCTTCTTGGGGAATTTAACTGCTTCTTTTAGTGGACTATAATCAAACATAAATTCACTATCACTATCTCTACACAATCCCGAACTACAACATGTTCCATCACTAGGTCCCATGCTAATTGGGAAAATGAAATCCTTTGCAGACGTAATCATTATATTAAATGAAACTTTTATGATGTTATCTTTTGCACGTAAATGATGATTAACAATTGTTTCTAATAATTTTAAATCAGGTGCCATAAAAAACAGACATAAATTAAACTCTCCACTCATAACTAATGCATTTAGAAAATAAGGACAATCTTTGAATTCTTGTACGACTGTTTCAGGGTCTTTTGCAGTAACATCCACTTTTCCAAGAAACAAATTAACTTTCTTAAAATTCAAGCCAATGGTGTGAGTCAAAATACCTTTCTGTTTTAATCTAAGAAGTCGCATACCTATTGCCGGTTGTGATAATTTAGTTGCATCAGCTAATTGAGTCTGTGAAGTATCTGGATTCTTAGACAACATTGATATTATTGTTCTATCTTTATCGTCAATTTCAAGTTTTGCTTTAATTTTATCAATCATGATACAAAATATAGACTTATAATTTATAATCTTTTCTAATTTTTTCTTTTTATTTAACAATAAATACTTTAATATAGTTTTACCCATTTATAGAATATTATAAAGAGGACCTAACTAACCAACCCCGCTCATCAAGACCCCTCTTTATCAATTTTTTATAATAAACGACAATATCAACGCCGAGGTGAAAAAAATGGCACAAGAAGAATTAATTGATTTTTTATCAGAAAAAGAGAACCAATGGTTTTTATCCAAAGATTTGGTGGATGAATTAAATATTTCAAGAACTGCAGTAATTAGAGGGTTAACAAAACTTTCTAAACGTGGAGTAATTGTAAAAAAACCATTAAAAATAAGAGGATTTGCATACAAGATTAATCCACAATTTTCTTAAAATTTTTACTCTTATTCTAAATTAATCCAAACGTTTTTAGTAAAAATAATAGATAGAATATCAAAAACATATGTCCTTCACTTCTATTAGATTTTTTGTTAATCATTGAAGTTAAGAATAAAACTGTTGCAACAATAAGCGCTGGGATTGAAATTGCTGTAATAATTGGATCAACTGCAATATTTCCTGCAATAACTCCGCCAACACCCATAATAACAAAAACATTGAAGATATTAGAGCCAATTACATTTCCAAGAACCATATCAAAATTTCCTTTCTTAATTGCTGAAAGCGAAACAGTCATTTCTGGAAGAGTAGTTCCTATTGAGACCAAAGTCATAGCAAGAACTGATGTACTGTCAAAACCAAACAATGAACTAAGATTTATTACAGCTTGTAATGTGAATCTTGCACCAAAAAAAACACCAACTGCACCTAATACCATGAAAGCAATTATCTTAAAATCAAGCTTAGGTTTAATTCTACCATCAATTTTAGGAATTAATTCGTCTTCATCTGCTTGTTTTTCTTTCTTAGATAACAATGCGTGTTGCAAATAAACAAGATATCCAAGTAAACAAACAATTGCTTCAATCCTTGTAAAAGTGCCATCCATTAAGCTAATCGTTAAAAAAGCAGTAGACGCAACAAGTAAAACTGCATCGCCATTAAACAAATCCCAAGTAACAGTCATTTGTTTAGCAATAAGATAAGTCAAACCAATATTAAGAAGTAAATTAGAAATATTTGCACCAATAACGTTCGCAATCATATATTCCGTTTGACCTATATGAATAGAAAATAACGAGGATACTAATTCAGGTAGAGATGTTCCAACTGCCAAAACAGTAATACCAATTATAAATTTAGGAATTCCAATTGCAATTCCAAACTTCTCAGAGTTATCAACAAAAAGACCAGCTGCTTTAACTAATACAAACAAACTCGTCGCAAGAACTCCGAACCAAATTAGTAAATCTAAGATATTAACACCTCTTTTACCATCATTAACCAATGTTTATTTTTATAGGTTTCTGTTTAATGCACAAAAACTATTCAAATAAATATTTAAATAGAAACTATGTTAATAAATACAACATGTTTGGCAATTTTGATATAATAGTTCTTATTACAAGAGGAAAAAACGCAAATGTTGAATATTTATTAGGTCACAATAGTGATTTAGCAGTTTTAATTTGCACAAAAAAAAATATTTACGTATATATTAATCCTTTAGAATATCTAAACTATAAATCAATTAAATCAAATTATATAACTTACGCAGAATTAAATTTCTCAAAAATAACAAAGCAAATAAAACTAATAACAAAAGGACAAAAATCTATAACTATTGGTTTAGATTACCCTAACACAACACTTCAAGATAAAGATAGAATAAAATCATTTTTTGCAAAAGATCAAAAAATAAAAATCAAAGATTGTAGTTCTATATTCAATAAGCTAAGAATCACAAAAAGAAATGACGAACTAGAAAAAATAAAAAAAGCATGCAATTATACTGATGTTGCTTTTCAAGAAATAATAATAAATCTCAAAAATAAAAAGTTCAAAACAGAACAAGACATATCTTTATTTTTGAAAACATTTGCACTTAAAAACAACATAGAAATATCATTTGAACCAATAGTTGCATCAGGAAAGAATGCATCAAAACCACATCATGTCCCTGAGAAAAAACTAAATTCTGGTTTCATGGTATTAGATTTTGGTTTCAAATATAAAGGATATTGTTCAGATATGACTAGGACACTTTATCTGGGAGTTCCAACAAAAAAAGAAATACAAATCTATAATAAAATAAAAGAGATACAACAATTAGCGTTAAATAAATGTCAAGATAATACTAAATTAGACGAAGTGAATAAATTTGTTTTAGAATCATTAGGAGAATATAAAAAATATATGATTCACAGTTTAGGTCATGGAGTTGGTTTAGACATACATGAATTACCTTTTTTTAGTCAAGATAAAAAATTTAAAGAAGGAATGATTGTAGCAATTGAACCAGGAATTTATCCTAGTTTCGGCATAAGAATTGAAGATACAATTCAAATAACAAAAACAAATCCAAACATATTAACAAATTCATCAAAAGAATTAATCATAATCAAAAAAAAATAAAAGTGGGGTAAACATGACAGAAAAAAAATCTGAATCAAAAAACAAAAAGCTTCAAGAAAAACTTTTTGTAAAAAAAGAATCTGGATGGTCTAGTAAAAATAAAGATCAAATATTCAAGTTTTCTGAAGATTACAAAAATTTCTTAGCAGAAAATAAAACTGAACGAGAAGTAATTAATTATGCAAAAGCATTCTTAATCAGAAAAGGTTTCAAAGACATTTCTGAATTCACAACACTAAAAACTGGCGACAAAGTTTTTATGATAAATAAAAACAAAAATGTAGCAGCAGCAGTAATCGGAAAAGAAACTAAACTTCATGTCGTTGGCGCTCACGTTGATTCACCAAGACTTGATTTAAAACCATATCCACTTTTTGAAGATGCAAATGTTGCAATGATGAAAAGTCATTATTATGGCGGAATCAAGAAATATCAATGGGTTGCACGAAATCTTGCAATGCATGGTGTTGTAACATTAAAAGATGGAAAGAAAGTTGATATTAGAATAGGAGACAAACAAAATGATCCCGTTTTTGTAATACCTGATTTACTTCCACATTTATCTAGAGACCAGATGAAACGCGATGCATCTAAATTGATAGCAGGTGAAGAATTAAATATCTTAGTAGGACATATTCCTGTAAACGATAAGGATATTGCAGAAAAAGTCAAATTTGAAGTTCTAAAATATCTAAATGATAATTATGGAATAATTGAAGAAGATTTAATCTCTTCAGAAATAGAATTTGTTCCAGCAGAAAATCCAAGCGATGTGGGTTTTGATAGAGCACTTGTTGCAGCATACGGTCAAGACGATAGAGTTTGTTCATATGCAGGATTAAGAGCAATATCTGAAGCAGGAACTAAATCAACATCAATCCTATTATTATTCGATAAAGAAGAAATAGGAAGCGAAGGAGATACTGGTGCAAAATCAAACTTCACTGATTTTTTTGTAGAAAAAATAACAAAACTACGAAAGTCAAATGAAAGTTTGCACGAATTATTCCATAAATCCTATGTTTTATCAGCAGATGTAACTGCAGCTTTAAATCCAAACTTTAGAGATGTACACGATCCAACAAATTGTTCAATTCTAGGAAATGGTGTAAGCATTGAAAAATATGGTGGTGGAGGAGGAAAATATTCGACAAATGATGCCTCCGCAGAATATATGCGTTACGTTGTAGATTTATTTGGTAAAAATAATGTAAAATGGCAAACTGGTGAATTAGGCCGAATTGACCTTGGTGGAGGAGGAACTATTGCAATGTACTTAGCAGCAAAAGGTTGTGAAGTAGTTGATGTAGGACCTTGCGTTTTAGGAATGCATTCTCCAATAGAAGTCGTAAGTAAATTCGACATTTATCAGGCATTTTCAGGCTATAAATCATTTTTTAATGACTAAATTTGCCAAAATTCAATTTTTTTACCCTCTTTTTAAAATGATAACATTTAAATAAAGATATTTCGAGAAAATAATACAATGGTATCTAACAAAGACAATACTGAGCAAGTGCAAGATGACACAGATAGTATGGGTTTTGAGTTTATACAAGAAACCAATCCTGAAATCGAACGGCTACAGGAAGAAAATAAGATTTTGCAAGATACATTAGTACAATTAAAATATGAGTTAGATAGAGTAAGACAACCTCCATTAATGGTTTGTGAAGTTGTTGAAGAACTAGATGATGGTAGAGTTGTAATTAGAACTCCTAACGGAAACAATTTTTTAGTAAATAAAATTACTGACAAATTAGCATTGACATCAAATGATACTGTTTATTGTGATCAAAAGAATCTAAGCATTCTTGAAATCGGAAGTAAATCCAAAAAATTCAATGTTGAACAATTTGTTATAATTGAAAAACCAAATATCAAATGGTCTGATGTTGGTGGTTTATCAGTGCAAGTTGAAGAAATCAAAGAAGTAATAGAACTTCCATTAAAAAAACCAGAGATTTTCAAAAAAATAGGTATTAAACCTCCAAAAGGAGTTTTGCTTCACGGTCCACCGGGAACAGGAAAAACACTTTTGGCAAAAGCAGTTGCAGCAGCAACAAAAAGTACCTTTATTGAAATAGTTGGAAGTGAACTTGTAATGAAATTCATTGGTGAAGGTTCAAAACTAGTAAAAGAAGTTTTTGACCTTGCAAGAGAAAAAGCACCAAGTATTGTTTTCATTGATGAAATTGATTCAATTGCTGCAACAAGAATTGAAACTGGAACAAGTGGAGAACGAGAAGTTCAAAGAACATTCATGCAATTACTAGCAGAAATTGATGGTTTCAATAATCTTGATAACGTAAAAATTATTGGTTGCACAAACAGAATTGATATCCTAGATCCTGCAGTAATTAGGCCAGGACGATTGGACAGACTAATTAAAGTCGATAACCCAACTGATGAAGGAATACAAGAAATATTTAAAATTCATACTCAAAATATGAGTATCAAAAAAGGAACATCCTTTGAAAAAATTTACGCACAAATGTCTGGTTTTAGTGGTGCAGAAATCCAAGCAGTAGCAACTGAAGCAGGATATTTTGCAATTAGAGAAAAGCACACGATAATTACTGAACAAGATTTCCTGCGTGCAATTGAAAAAGTCCGAAGAAATGAAAAAGACGAAGACTTCGGAAGAATGTTTGGTTAAGTATTACATTAATTAAGCAATGATTAGGTGAACACCCGCTGACTAAAGTATGATGAGCGGAAGTAACTGCTGAGCTTATTTATTTAATAATTTAATATACTAGAATCATCTGTTATTGATTCTAAATATGTTAAATCATAATTTTCTTTTTCAATAATTACGTCGCTATCATTATCTGATTGTATATTATCTAATATATTATTGTTATTAGAAATTTCAACATAATTAACAGATTCTAATTTTTCAGGTTCATTATACTCAGTAGAATTATTCAAAACAATATTCTGTGAAGAACATGAACTTAAAAAAAATACTAATAATATAGTTAAGCAAAAATATAGTATCTTCTTCATTTTCTATCCTCCAAAAATAGATAATTGCCTTTTTTGTAAACATCAGTTTTAATTTTTTTATATTGATTAATTGTTTGCTCAATAAATTCTAAAGACATTTTATACTCATCTAGTGCAGATTCAATCTGACTTTCAATTACGTTAATCGATTCTGTTGTTGTAATATTTTTGCTATTAACATCACCAAGAATCGTTAGACCTTTAAGATTATGTTCTTTAGAATAAAGTAAATTAGATTCAAGATCCTTTTTACCAGTTAAGTCGTCACTAGATTGATTAATGATTCTAAATAATTCTTCAGTTTGTCTAATAATACTTTGTTCAGAATTAAGCAAAACAATTCCTTGGAATATTCGTATCTTTGTTTTTGAGATTGTAAAAAAATTATTTAACTCTAGATTAATATTTTGAATATCTTTTTTATTACTTAATTCCTTTATTTGTAAACTCAAGGAATTTATTTTTGTAATTCTAGAATCAATATCTGAAACAATCATACTAACATAATTGTCAGAAACTTTGTCATTTTTAACAACAGTTGCTTTGAATCGTTCAAAACTAGAAATGATTATATTTGCTCTATTATTGATAAATTCCTTAGCATAAGAATTAGTTTTATTTAATTCTAGTAAACAACTCTTTTCTGACTTAGTTGACACACAATTCTTATACTCTACAATAGATGAGCTAAGTTTATTTTTAATGCCAATATATTCGGTAGATAATTTATTATAATTATTTTCAGACATTTTCATTCTCTGATTTGCTTCAGAAATTCTAGTCTGTGATAAGTTTCTAGCAGAAACAAAACCTTTAATATGTTCCTTCAATTGAACATTATTATTAAAAATAACTCTATTTTGTTGAGGTTCATTATCCGGTTCACTAATTACATTAATTGGAGAATAACTACTAACATATGTCTTACACTTATCAATTATTGCTTGACTGTTTACTGATGGATATTCATTATTAGTTTTTAGAACACAAACTGCCATATATTTTGACGAAATATTTTTACCATCTACTTCAATTCCTTCATAATTTTGTGCAATCATTTCAGGAATTTCAATATCATCAAGATTTAAGCTAGTTATCTCAAAATCATCTTGTGCATAAATTACATCACTTTGAATAAAACAAACCATCAGAATAAGTAATGTAACAATCACCTCAATTTTTTTCATAATCTCCACCTAATTGTAATACAAGTATAATTGGCATTTAAATATTTTTATTAAACTATCCGTTATAATATCAGTAATTTTTTAAATAGGTTACACTTACTTAAGATACAATGGGAGAAGAAAAAGAGGTGAAAGATTCTAAAAAGAATTTTGATGTTGCTAGTAGTTCTAGTTCTGACGTTATTGTTTTCGGAAGGCCTCCTGGCGATGTGAAAAAATTTGGAACAAAAGGAGCAATACTTCTTGGTAAAAATTATGTAGAACAAGATGACAAATTAGTCGAAGCTCAAAAAGTATATATGGATGTTTCTGGAGCTCACGTTCTTTTCATTTGTGGAAAACGAGGCGGTGGTAAATCTTACACTATGGGTGTTGTTGCAGAAGGTTTTGATCTTTTAGAAGATGAAGTAAAAAAGAATCTTTCAATAATTATGCTTGACACAATGGGAGTATATTGGACCATGGGTCATGCAAACAAAAAAGAAAAAGAACTTCTTGAACCATATGGAATAACACCACACGGAATAAAACTACGAATCTTCACTCCTGAAAAATTTTATTACGAATACAAAGAAAAAGGTATTCCAACAGATGATCCTTTTACAATGGCTGCATCAGAATTAACGGGTGATGATTGGTGCATGGCATTTAAACAAGAAAAATATGACCGATGTGGAGTGTTGATTCAAAAAACAATTTCTGAATTAAAAGAAAAGAAAGAAAACACTAAACAGGATTTCTATTTAGATGATATAATCAATGCTATTCAAGAAGATAAAGATTCAGATAATATTACTAAGACTGCTGTTTTAAATATGTTTAAAATGGCAAAAGGTTGGGGATTATTTGGAAAAGACCCAACACCAATAACCGAATTATCCAAAGGTGGACAATTAACAATTCTTGATGTATCTTGTTATGCAACAATGCCTGGTGGTTGGGATGTTAAAGCTCTTGTCGTTGGAATTGTTGCACAACACTTATTTGTAAAGAGAATGGAATACAGAAAAGGCGAAGAATTTGGAAACATAAAATATCTAGAAGATTTTTTCGCAAACACTGATACAAAAACTCAAAATCAAGATATGCCGTTAGTATGGTTGGTAATTGATGAGGCTCATGAATTCTTGCCAAAAGATAAAGATGATTGGAATGCTGCAACAATGCCTCTTGTAATTATAATGAGAGAAGGTCGACAACCCGGAATAAGTGTTATTTTTGCAACACAGCAGCCAGGAAAAATTCATACAGATGTCATGACTCAAAGTGATATGGTGTTATCGCACAGAATCACTGCAAGAATGGATGTCGATGCATTAGGTCTTTTAGCACAATCATACATGCAAGACGGAATAACTAGAGCAATGAACACAATTCCTCGTGTAAAAGGAACTGCAGTTTTTTTCGATGATGCAAACGAGAAAATTTATCGAATAAGAGTTAGACCAAGATTCACTTGGCACGGTGGAGCAAGTCCAAGCGCAATTAGAAACCAATAATTATTTTATTTATCTAGATATTCTTCAAGATTAGATTTTTTATCTTCAAATGTTTCTTCATCATCTGTGCCACTATCCTCATTACTCTGAAGACCATTTATAGAATTTTTTTTATTAAACATTGCTTGAACTTCATCATTAATCTCTTCAACCTCGTCAGGTTTTTCTTCTTTTTTTACATCTTCAACAGGTTTAATTTTTTCAGTTTTTTCAACAGACTTTTCAGGTTCTCCTTTTTTCAGGCCCAATTCTCGCAACTGTTTATCAATTTCTGTTTTGATAAAATTCTCTTGTTGAATCTTTAGGTTAAGTTCATTCATTTTCAAGTCAATTAAATGTGTTACATTCTTGTCCATAGACTCAAAAGTTACATATTGAATTGGTTCCCACATCTCAATATATTTTTCGAGAACCTTGACATCGGTAAGTTTAGCACAACCTTGAAGTTCTTTAACCATAATATTCATTTTTTCTTTCATTTCAAAAGAAGATTTTTTCAAATCAGACATTTCTTCAAGAATTGCTTTATTTTGAATCTCTAAATCCTTGTCACCTTGAAGACTGTTTTCTTCAATTAATTCAACCTTTTTTCTTTGGTCGACAAATCTTTCTTCAAGTAAACGTAATCTTCTAGTTAAGTTGTTTAAGTCAGCAAATAATCGTTGGATAGTAGAATCTAAAACAGCAGGATTTTTCTTAGCTCCACCAGCTTTTGATGGATCAGCAACAGGGTCATTAGGATGACTTGAATTCATCATCTTTTGCAACGGGTTGTTGTCTTGATTTTGCTCTACCATTTTAAATAAACCTTGTAAATTAAATGCAAATTGTTATAAATAACTAAATATTTAAACTATATAAAGGGAACGATTTAATGTAGTTTTTAGAATATTATAAAATTGTGTTTTTATTCAAGAGTGGTGGTTGAGGGTACATGTTTTTAAGTCCAACAAAAGAAGCAAGCTACGAAGTAATTAACGAAGGCGACGAAGTTATAGTTCAAATAAATTTTGAACGTTCTCCATATTCTCCATCAATTGAAGATGATCCAGTATGTATGGCTAAAGTCAGCGAGATTCTAATTGAAGTTCCAAAGGCAACAAAGGTTATACTGTTCCAAAAAAGAGATTACGAGTATGATTTTTACCAAACAAAAATGCTATCTGAAATAGCGATTTTAACAAACGATTTACTAAAACAAAAAGAAATTTTTGATTTCAAAAAAATGCCGGCAAATTCAACGCCAGCAATAAATGAAAGAGAAGCAGCAAGGCAATACGATGAGGTTCGAACAATTCTTGCACATCATGCAAGGCGTGATCCTATCGGTGCATACGTTGAATTAAAACGTTTGTTAAGACACAACAGAATTAGGTTACAAAAAGCTGTTGATGAAAACGAAGCAAAATACGTTCAACAATACTTGCGTCTCATAACATACATATTAAATCTTTTTGACAGAACAAAATTAATAACACTAGCAAAACCAGAAATACCTGGATTTAAAATTGGTTCTCGAGAAATTTATGAAAAACTTTTCGTTCCAATAATTAAACCTGATTTCATGTTCACAAAATTAATGGCTCAATTTCCAAAAGATGCTACAGAACTTGAAAGCTATATGTTCGGTTCGAATGAAGTTACAATTTTTGAAGAAAATAGAACTTGCAAATATCTTTATCATATAACTCCGCCAGAATTCAAGATAAGCGAAGAAAAATATGATTTATTGGATATGGCAAGAAATATCATGGCCGAACACAATCCAAAAAAAGATGAGTTCGTAGATCCAAAAAGAATGCGAGAAGTATTTTTTAATGTCGGCTATGACTTAATTGAAGAACTTTCTAATTACCGAAACATGAAGTTAACTAAAAAAGAAATTGACGAGTTAACAGATATTCTTGTAAGGTACACTGTTGGTTTTGGTCTTGTTGAATCTTTATTACAAGATGATAAAGTACAAGATATTTCTGTCAACAGTCCATATGGAAATACGCCAATTTTCATAGTACATCAAGATTATGGAGATTGTGTAACAAACATTTATCCAATGACTAAAGAAAGTGAAAGCTGGGCAACAAAATTAAGGATGTTGTCAGGCCGTCCACTTGATGAAGCAAACCAAATCTTAGATACTGAACTAGAACTTCCTGGTGCAAGTGTTAGGGTTTCAGCAATTACAAAACCACTTGATCCAACAGGATTAGGATTTTCATTCAGGCGTCACAGAGATAAACCTTGGACTATACCATTATTTTTAAAATTCAAAACATTAACTCCACTCGCGGCAGGATTATTAAGTTTCTTAATAGATGGAACAAGAACTTTTTTCATTTGTGGAACACGAAGTTCTGGTAAATCATCTTTACTATCTGGAATGCTAATTGAAATTATGCGACGTTATAGAATTATAACCGTTGAAGATACATTAGAACTTCCTGGAAAAGCAATGAATGAATTAGGTTACAACATCCAGCAAATGAGGGTGGGTTCAGCGATGTCCGGAAGCAGTTCTGAAATGGATGCAAGTGGGGGTATCCGTTGTACCTTACGTCTAGGAGATTCATCACTTATTGTTGGAGAAGTTAGAAGTAAAGAAGTTATTGCATTATTTGAAGCGATGCGTATTGGAGCAGGAGCAAATGTTGTTGCAGGAACATTTCACGCAGATTCTGCATACGGTGTATACGACAGGTGTGTAAATGCACTTGGTATTCCAAACACTTCATTTAAAGCACTTGATATTTGTATAATTGCAAATCCTGTAAAGTCAGCAGACGGTCTGCATAAATGGAGAAGAATAACTCAAATAACTGAAGTACGAAAAGGTTGGCAAAAAGATCCTCTTCTAGAAGGAGGATTTGTTGATTTGATGAAATACAACGCAAAAACAGACCAACTAGAACCAACTCCAGAATTAATCAATGGAGACAGTGATGTTCTAAAATCAATTGCAGGAAATATTCCTGATTTTGCAGGAGATTGGGACATGGTTTGGAATAATATTACTCTTCGTAGTAATATGAAAGAATACCAAATAAAACGAGCAGAAGAAGAAAAAGATGCAGACATGCTTGAAGCTCCTTTCACAATTTTATGTAATGATATGTTTCACAAATTTTCAGGAAAAGTAAAAGAAGATACTGGAAAAATAGACGTCGATGAAATCTACAGAATTTGGGTTGATTGGTTTGAACATGAAGTTCGTGTCAGACGTGTCAAGCGAAAAGAAGAAGGTAAAAAAGACGACAAAGTGAAATTTTAATTTTTTTAAAAAAGAGGTAAATTAGTGCAATGGAAAAGATTAGCTCTGATGAGATAAAAAGTCTCATGCAGAAATATAACAGTAAACTTAATACTGAGTTTCTAGACCAAGAAGATATATCTTCAGAAACTGGAGACGTAATTCAAACGCACGAGTTTTCTGAATTTCGTGATGAGTACGTTCCTGCACATATGAATTTTTATGAAAAGATGTGCGACTTCGCAGAAAAAAGTTTAAAATTAAAACCTTCTGAAACGAAAAAAAAACAAATAGAAGAAGCAATAGAAATCTGTCATCTTAACGTTACTGCATCAGGAGTTTATAGTTTATCATATTTACTTCCAATAGTAGTTGGTCTAATTACTAGTGGATTATCAATGGCAATTTTCAACGATATGTTTCTTGTTATGCTTTCATTAGGAATAAGTTTTGCAATGATAATTCCTGTGGGAAGTATTCCAAAATATTACGCACAAAGTTGGAGGATGAATTCGGGAAATCAATTAGTGATGTGTTCATTCTATGTTGTAACGTACATGCGACATACGTCAAACCTAGAACTTGCTTTAGATTTTGCAGCAGAACATTTATCTCCACCATTGTCAATAGATGTAAAAAAAATATTATGGAACGTTGAAACACAAAAATTTGAAAATGTAACTGAATCCCTAGACAATTATCTTCAGACCTGGAAAAAAGATGCACCTGAATTTGTTGAAACAATGCATTTGATTGTTTCATCATTATATGAATCGTCTGAAACAAGACGAATAGAACTTCTTGATAAATCATTATCAGTAATGTTAGATGGAACATTTGAAAAAATGCTTCACTTCGCACAAAACTTAAAATCACCATTAGCATCATTTAACATGCTAGGAATTGTGATGCCCATTTTGATGCTAGTTATCATGCCACTTCTAGTGAGTTTTATGGAAGGTGTAAAATGGTATCACTTAGCGTCGTTGTTCGACATCGTTTTACCTGCGGCATTATTTTTTATGCAGTATCGTATCATGTCAACAAGACCTAGTGGTGGTGGAAGTGGAAATGATATTTCTGCAGATAATCCTGAGTTAAAAAAATTCAAGAATCCACAATTAAAAATTTCAGAGACTATGACGATAGAATTTTCGCCAACAGTAATTTCAATTTTAATATTATTCTTTTTCTTAAGTGTTGGATTATTACCAATATTTTTGCACACTTTTTCAGACGGTTGGGACCTCGTAATGACTGACGGTTTTGAATATGATTTGTTTACCTCAATTGATGATTATAGTATGGATGGTGCTGAGTTTTATCTCTTAGGTTATAGATATGATAAAACAGGAGCCAATATAATTGGCCCTTTTGGACTCGGTGCATCTTTACTTAGTGTTGCAATTCCAATAGGTTTAGGGTTAGCCATAGGTTATTATTTTAAATTAAAATCGGGTAATCTTGTAAAAATACGAGAGACAGCTAAAACAATGGAACAAGAATTCGCAACAGCATTGTTCCAATTAGGAAACAGATTAGCTGATGGTATTCCTGCAGAATTAGCATTTGATCGAGTTGCTGAAACAATGGATGGTAGTGCATCAGGTCAGTTTTTTAGAACAGTCTCAACAAATATTAACAAATTAGGAATGAGTGTAAGTGAAGCAATATTTAATCCACAGTACGGAGCAATAATATACTTTCCATCAAAAATGATTGAAAGTTCAATGAAAGTTTTAACCGAAAGTTCAAAAAAAGGTCCATTAATTGCATCACAAGCATTAATAAACGTTTCACGTTACATAAAAGAAATGCACAAAGTTGATGAAAGATTAAAAGATCTTTTATCAGAAACAATGTCATCTATGAATGCTCAAGCAAAATTCTTAAGTCCACTTATCAGCGGTATTATTGTTGGAATAACATCTATGATTACAACAATCCTAGGAACATTATCAACATCTCAAGAATTTACAGGTGGTGGTGGAGACATCGCAGGAGCAGGAAATGCATTAGGAGATATGTTTGGTGACGGTATGCCAACATACTTTTTTCAAGCATTCGTTGGCGTATATGTTGTAGAATTAATTTACATTCTTTGTATATTAATTAACGGAATAGGAAACGGTTCAGATAAACTTGCAGAACAAGACATAATTGGAAGATACTTAGTCCGTGGAACAATAATGTATTCTGTAATTTCATTCTTTGGTATTTTGATATTTAACTTGATTGCAAATAATGTTTTGAAATTTACTTAAATCACAAGACACAAGACAATACGTCGCACCAGTTATAAATTAAAAACCCCTATATAACATTGGGTGATTTAATGAAACTAATCTCGACTGCTAGAAATCTAGTAATGATTATAATTCAAATAGTTGCTTTAAGAACTTTAATACTTGCGTGGTTAAGTATTTAATAATAAAGTCTTCCTTCTTTTCTTTGTTTAGAATCCATTTGAGATCCTTCTTTATTTATTCTAGGTCTGTGTGATTCTTCATCACGACGCATAGTAATATCTAAAGATGTTAAAAAAGAATTCATACCATCTTCCATTTCATAAGGTCCTTTCGCATTACCACTAATAGAAGGTTTTCCACTAAAAATCATCATTGAATCAGATACATAATCAATAAACAGTAAATCGTGATCAATAACTAATGCCGAAAGTCCACGGTCTTCAATATTGTTTCTAATTACTTTTGATACAATTAAACGTTGTTCTACATCTAAATATGCAGATGGTTCATCAAGTAAAAATAATTCTGCATTCTGGCTAAGTGCAAGACAAATAGCAACTCTTTGAAGTTCTCCACCACTTAACTCACAAATTTTTCTTTCAAGAAGTGGTTTAATATCAAGAGGTCTAATCAATTCATTCTCATACTTAACTAGTGCGTGTGATAAAGCTTCGCACACCTGTTCTTCTGAAGATGAATCAATATATTGTGGTTTATACGAGACTTTAACATTAGCAGGAATACTTCCAGAATCTGCCTCTTCAACGCCAGCAAGAATTTTTACAAACGTAGTTTTACCAATTCCATTTTCTCCTAAAACACCTGATACTTGTTGTCGGTTTAATATTCCAGAATCAGCAGTTAACTTAAATCTTCCAAAATCTTTACCAATTTTATCCCATGAGACTAAGACATCTTTTTTGTGAACCTTCTCAACAGCTCTCACATCAAAAATAATTTTCTTATCTCTAAATCGAATGTTATCATCTTTAGAATAACCTGACAAATACGCATTGATTCCAACACGTGCACTTTTAACATTTGATACAATACCATATGCGCTTGGTTGTCCATACATGATGTGAATTAAATCAGTTAAATAATCAAGTATGATTAAATCGTGTTCAATAACGACAACTGCAACATTAGGTTTTGCAAGTGATTTGATGTATTTACTAATTTTAATTCTTTGTTTAATATCTAAATAACTAGTTGGTTCATCGAAAAAATAAACATTAGCATCACGAAGAACTGTTGCCGCAATTGCAACTCTTTGAAGTTCTCCACCACTGATTTTAGAGATATCAGAATCTAATATATTTTCAATTTCAAGTTCTTTTGCAACAGAATAAAGATTATTCAATTCATTAACCTTGTCAAGTAATTCTCTAACACTTCCAGAAAAACTTTTTGGAATCAAATCAACTGCTTGAGGTTTATATGAAATCTTAATTTTTCCTGATTTTAATAATTCAAAATATTTTTGAACCTCTGAACCACGGTATTTTTTAATTACATCATCATAACTTGCTTCACTTTCATAATCTCCTAAGTTAGGTTTGTCTAGACCTGCAAGAATTTTTATTGCAGTAGATTTTCCAATACCATTTCGACCAAGGATTCCAACAACTTTTCCAAACATAGGAATAGGAATATTATACAATCTAAAGCCATTTTGGCCAAATCTGTGAATAGGAGTATCTGATAGTTCTTGTGGTAAATTAATTATTTGTATCGCATCGTTAGGGCACTTTTCAGGACAAATACCGCATCCAATACATAGTTCTTCATCTATTGCTGGCTTTCCATCCTCTTGAACAACAATACATTGTCCGCCAGTTCTGTTAACTGGGCATACTTTTCCACAAAGAAAAGGACATGATGCTCCGTTTTTACATTTACTCTTTTCTAAAACCGCAATACGAGTCATATTTATCCTAAGAATAAACAACGTTTTTTAAAGCTTACTCTTTACAAAGCTTACATTGGACCGGTGTCTTTTTTATAAAGCCTTTAGTAATAATACATTTAGAGCAAACAATATTGCCACATTGAGGGCATTGAACACTATGTTCCGGACACATTTTTCTAGAACAATTAGGACATTCTTTTAATGTATCTATGCCAAAACTTTTACCGCAAATTTCACACTTTCTAAAGTGCTCAAAACAATAGCTTTTTCTAGATATTTTATCTACAAAAACAGATTTGACATCAAAAGTTTTAGCACAATAACTACAAATCCTCATATTATCAAAATTATCAAGATTCTTTTTAGTTTTAGAACACAAACCCAATGTCTGGATGCCTTTCCAATTATGAACTATAGTTGTAAAAAATTCAGAATTCTTTGTGTTTAACTTGACCTTTATTTGTTGTGATGGTAACCAAATAAGTCGTGAATGAACAATAGGATCACTAGAATCAAATTCAACTTTAGTGTATGAATCAACCATCTCTTTTGATTTCTTGATAATGGCATCAACTTCATCTTTACGATTTTTCTTAATTTGATTAAGCTTATCTTTAGAATCGTCAACAATTTTTTGTAAAGACTTAATTTTTTCTTTGATTGCAGAAACCTTGTTGCCTTTGTCTTTTGCAACATCATATTTGTATTGACCTTCAGTAAG
Organism: Candidatus Woesearchaeota archaeon; assembly: GCA_016938695.1. GTDB lineage: Archaea > Nanobdellota > Nanobdellia > Woesearchaeales > JAFGUC01 > JAFGUC01. Next base: position 160,354 of record JAFGUC010000024.1, read on the forward strand.
ATTTTTTGTTGATTCTTTAACCTTATCACTAAGTTTCAAAATATCGGGATTATATTTATTATTTATTTCAGAAATTTTTTCTTTAGCAAAATTATCTGCTTCCTTTTTGTTTCTTAAAATAACTTTTGACCTACTAGTATGATAAAATGGAACTAATTTACTGACAAAATAAATACCTCGCATAAGTCTTCGAATTGCAATTGTTGCTTGTTCCTCTGCTAAATCTCTGTCTAGAATTATATCTTCTTTCTCTTTTTTCTTAAGAGTCATATTTGTAATTTCTTCATCATTAATATCTGATTCAACAGGCCTATGAATTCTTTTAACAAGGTTAGAATCAATTGACATGGTATTTTTAATGCCTAACTTTTCGTCATCAATTGTTGCAGTAGTATGTAATACTGGACGATAACTAGTTGTTACTTCTTCAATTGTTATCTTGACATTAGAATCTCTTCGTATTGAATTAACTAATTCATCAGGAGTTCTTTTAAGTGGGATTGCAAAAACAGAAGAATCTGAACTAATTTTTTCTTCTTCCTTTTCAATTATTCTTTTTGTTGTTGTGCTGTGTTTTCCAGGACCAATTTCTCTTAAAATCTTTATCTCATCTTCACTAAGTGGTCCTCTATGATAACTCATTAACCATCTTGGTGTAAAATCAATTAAATCTTTAGAATCTTGTTCATTATACAAAAATTCAAGACTACGTAAATTTGATATTTTTTTAGTTAAATCTTTTGCAGAAATATCAATTCCACTTGCAACTTTCTCGATATCTTGTTCAGTTCTTAACTTACCAATAAACCTTGTATTGATATTTCCTAGAATTTTATAATCAATATCTCCCGGGTTTTGTGTTGCAAAAATACAACCCAATCCAAAAGCTCTTCCTTGTCTAACGATTAACTCCAACATTTTTTTAGATGGTGGATTTGCAGGGAAGCTAGGAATAAAACTTTTTATCTCATCCATATACAAAAGATATCTTAAACTTTGAGCTCCGTGTTGTTTTAGCAACCATCTGTATAATTCCTGAAGAAGACGTTCGACAAAAAATTGTTTCTCTTTTTCTTCCGCAATAAATCTTAAATCAATAACATTAACATTAGTCTTAGACTTCGAAGAAAACATTTTTGTAAAATCTATTTCTTCTCCTTCGAACCAATATTTCAATGAAGGTGTACTAATTAGTAAATTTACTTTAGATGCTAAAAGTTGACGTTGTTTTTTACTCATAAACATATCAATACTCAAAGCACCAATATTTGCAAAATGAGGTTCATTAATAGAATGAACAAGTTGGATCATTTCAACAGATTTATCCGCTAACCAATAATCTTCAATTATTTTTGTAACAAGTGCAATTTCTTTTTTTGCACTCAAAGGATAATCCACAAGCGACAATAAACTTTCAGCAATTGGTTCAACCAATTTTGAAGTAATTGTAGGGTCATCTTTATGCATTTGAGAAAAATTATAAGGAACTTTTAGATTAGGAGCAATTGACAAAGTCAAACCCGCATTACTTTTTGGTGTGTAAACCTTAAGATTAATAGACTCGCAATACTTATCAACTGAAGTTTTCTTGACTTTAGAATTTTTAAGATTAGTAATATATTTTTCCTTAAGTTGTTTTTCAAAAGCCGAAGGTGAAATTTTCTCATTTTTAGCTTCAATATCTGAAAAAGGTCTAAACGATAAATTTTTAGAACAAACTCCTAACGAACTAATATCTCCTTTAGGGTCAATTGCTAGAACAGGAATTCCATTAAGAACAGCTTCTTCAATAATTCCTTTACAAAGAACAGTTTTACCAGAACCGGTTGCACCAAGAATAGCCGCATGCTTAGTTAAGCTATCCTCATTAAACCTCTTTTTTGAATCAAAAGTACCAATGTTAAACATCTAAATAAATAAAATAGAAAAAGATTTTATAATGATTTCTAAAATGAAATCATTTTTTTCGTTTCTTCTTAGTTTTCTTGATTTCTTTTTCAAGATCAAGTTTTTCTAAAAGTTCTTTGTATCTGTTTCGAATAGTAACTTCAGTTACTCCCGCAACATCTGCAACCTCACGCTGAGTTTTCTTCTCACCGTGGATTAATGCAGCAACATACAAAGCAGCAGCAGCAATTCCTGTTGGACCACGACCACTAGTCAATTCAGACTTTTGTGCCATTTCTAGAATCTCAACAGACTTACTCTGAGTTTCAGGACTAAGTTTCAACGAAGATGCGAATCTTGCGATATAATCAGCAGGATTACTTGGCAAAATGTTAATCTCAAGTTCTCTTGTAATAAACCTGTAAGTTCTACCAATTTCCTTTTTATCAATACCACTAGCTTCTGATAACTCGTCAAGAGTTCGTGGAACCTCATGTCTTCTACATGCACCATACAAAGCACCTGCAACAACACTCTCCATGCTTCGTCCTCTAACAAGACCTCTTTGAACAGAATGTGTATAAATTTTTGCAGCTTCCTCTTCAACACTCTTAGGGAGTTTCAAATACGATGAAACTCTTTTAAGTTCTGCTAAAGCAAGTTTTAAATTTCTTTCAATCGCTGTAGAAATTCTATATTGCCATTTTCTAAGTCTAAAGAATTTATTCTTATCTTTTTGAGTTAACTGTGAAAAATCAGCTTTTCGACCAACTTCAGTACCAAGACCTTGATCATACTTAGTGTATGTCATAGGAGCTCCTGTTCTTCTGTTATCAGCAGCATCCTCAGAATCAAATTCTCGCCATTCCTGCGTAAAATCAACCATACGATCTTCAATCACAAGACCACAATCCTTACAGATGACTTCGCCTTTTTCCCTGTTCCAAGAAAGATTGATGCTTCCGCAATCAGGGCATTTTTTGATATAATGTGCAGCCATTTTCTAAAACTAGACCCCCAAAATTAAATGACATTAAAATCGTATATACTGGAAATTATATTATATAAATCCACTAATTTTATAAATTAAGTCGTTTCCAATTTATAAAGATTTTGGTTTTTCAGAAAGATTTATAAGCTTTTCTCAGAAAAGTTTATAAGAATTGTCTTTTAGGATTTAGTTTAAATTTTCAAAAAATTTAAGAATACTAGGTTTTAGTTTTAGTGTATTCAATTTTTTTGCTATATGCTGCGATGGGACAATTTTGTAATCAACGCCCAGAAAAACATTTCTGGAACTTTTGCGTGTGTTTCCTTTCAGTCAAGCACAATTTTTTTAGATATGCTGCGATGGGACAATCTGGTACTCCGCTGGACTTGAGATCCAGTTCGCTCACGCGTATCCCGGTTCAAATCCGGGTCGCAGCGTTTTTTTGATTTTCTTAGAGCAAAATATATAAGGTAATTACTCAAGATATTAAATGTAATTTAATCCAAAAGAGGGAGTTTATGAAAAAAAAGCTTGTTGCTGTTGATTTGTTCTGTGGAATTGGTGGACTAACTCATGGTCTTCAGAAAGAAGGAATACAAGTAATAGCTGGTATTGATACTGACTCAACGTGCAAGTTTGCATATGAAGCAAACAATAAGGCAAAATTTATTGAACAGGACGTTTCAACTATAACAGGACGGGATTTAAAAAAACTTTACCCCAAGAATTCAATTCGAGTTCTTGTCGGATGTGCTCCGTGTCAAACATTCTCTCAACATACACTTAAAAATAAGAATCGTGTTAATGATAAACGATGGAAACTGTTATATCAATTTCTCAGACTTGTAAGAGAATCAAAACCTGATGTAATTTCAATGGAAAATGTTCCACAAATAAGAAACTACAAAGTATTTCAAGATTTTGTAAGTGGTCTTGAAGCTGAAAAGTATAGTGTTACTTTCAAAACTGTTAACTGTCCAAGGTATGGGATACCTCAGAATAGGAAAAGATTAGTATTGCTGGCATCCAAACAAAACAAAATAGAATTAATACCTGAAACAAATCAACCCTTAAATTATATAACTGTAAAAGATGTTATTGGGCATCTACCAAAAATACAAGATGGTGAGGTTCATAATGTTGATAAATTACATCGTTCTTGGAGATTATCTCCAATTAATAAAGAAAGAATTTTGCAATCTAAGCAAGGTGGAACTTGGTTGGATTGGGATGATAGTCTAAGATTAAAATGTCATAAAAAGAAAAATGGTTCAACTTATAGGGCCGTTTATGGTAGAATGAGGTGGAGCAAACCTGCATCAACAATAACTACTCAGTTCTACAGTTATGGTACTGGAAGATTTGGTCATCCTACTCAAAATAGAGCATTGTCATTAAGGGAAGGTGCTTTGCTTCAAACGTTTCCAGAAAATTATAAATTTTTTCAGAATGAGGATTCAATTTCTTTCACCGAAATTGGTAGACATATTGGAAATGCGGTACCAGTACGTTTAGGTGAGATAATAGCGAAAAGTATTAAAAAGAGTATGCGTTAACTTAAATTGAGATGCAAAATCAATCTTTTACTTTTGAGATATCTCTCAGTGTTCTAAATCATTTAGGTAGAAACTTGTATCGAAGTTTTACAACTGTGTTGGGAGAAGCAATTTCTAATTCATGGGATGCGGATGCAAAAAAAGTCTTTATATACATTGACAAAGATAATAACTCTTTGTTAATCAAGGACGATGGTGAAGGCATGAATTCTACTGATTTTCAAGAGAAATTTTTAAAAATAGGATATTCCAAACGAAAGAATGGTACGACACATTCTGAATTAGGACGACCTTATATTGGCAGAAAAGGAATAGGTAAACTTGCATTATTATCTTGTGCAGAGAAGGTCCATATTATTTCAAAGAAGAAAGATTCCGATTACGTGGGAGGAGTAATAGATAATTCTGGACTTGATGGTGCAATACAAAGTGATTTGAAACCAAGTGAGTATCCCTTGGAAAAAATCAATTTAGAAATATATGGTGAAAAAATTAAAAATCATATTTCTGGAACAATAATATATTTCGAGAATATTAAAGAAGGAATTAGAAATTCTTTGGATTATCTACGTCGCGTTGTTGCTTTGTACTTTAGATTTGCATTAATTGATGACTCTTTTAATATTTTTATAAATGATGAAGGAGTAACTTTAAATGATTTGAAAGATTTAACAGACAATACTGAGTTTCTATGGAATATTAATAACTTTGATGATCCATTTGTTAAACGTAAAATGAAATATTTAAAGGAACCCGAAAAATATGTAACTGTAGATGCCAAAGTTGAGGGTTTTATTGCTTCTGTAACTAAACCTCGTCATCTTAAAATAACTGCAGATGATGAAAAGGTCTCAATTGATTTATTCGTAAATGGAAGATTACGAGATAAAAACATATTAAGACATATTCCTACAGATAGGTTAGCGTCAGACTATCTATATGGTCAGATTCACATAAATAGTCTTGATGATAATAAAGATAGGTTTACAAGTAGTCGAGAAGGTATAGTAGAAGGGGATCCTCTTTTCTTAGATTTGTTATCAAAATTGAAACCATTATTGTCAAAGATACTTGACGATTGGGATAAATTTCGGCTGAAAAATAGAGAAGATGGTGATTCTGAAAATGTGAGATTAACACGAAAAGAAAGATCTTCCCGAGGTTTGTTTAATGCGATATCCGAAGAATATGGTAACGATGTAAATTCAGAGATTGATGAAGAATCAAAGGATGATAATTCTTCAAAAGAAAGAAATAATTATGATTTAATTAAACAAAAAATCCATAATTCAATAAGTGAACTTCAAAACGACGCAGAATACAATTTTACTTCATATGCAGAGTGTTTCATATCCGAAAATTTAGTTAGAAAGCATATAGAAGAAAATAATATTCAATTGTCTAAAGAAGCTAAAATTGAGGTAGATAAGTGGAAACATGTTGAAGCAAAAGCAAAAAGTAATGGGAATATAAGTATAGAAATTAGACGTTTCTCTAATGACTCTAAGTATTTAGACATGGGTAATTTAGCAAATTTAGTCGACAAAGGTGACCAAGCTGGTGCTGCATGCTTATCTCGTGATGCAAGAGAATATAAACCAATTAGAGATGCAGTAATGCACACTTGTTTGCTAACTGACGAGGCAAAAACAAAATTGACATCAGTACACAACAACATAAAGTGGCGAATAATTAACTTATTAATTGTTCAAGATTAATTTTTAACAAGAAAACTTACTCTTTCTCAATCTCTCTAACTAATTTCTTATCGATATCTTTTGCAACGTCCAGCAAAACATTGCAACTGTTCAAGAATTCAGAACGAACATTTTCAATTAACTCTGCAAGTTTTTTAACACGTAACGCATAGCGTCCATCACGTTGAACAACAATTCCCTTGTCTTCTAAAGTGTGAATGTGATGAATTATTGTTCCACGAGTTAAATTAAGTCGATAAGCCAGTTCATCTGAGGAAAGAGACTCTCCACGTTGAGCAGATTTAAGCAATTCAATAAAAATTCTAAAACAACTTCTATCCTTGTCACGTAGACTAAAAAGTCCCAAAGAATTCCCAAGCCATTGCAAATTAACATTTACGCTAGTTTGCTCAGGTTTCTTAGTTCTAATAACAGTAATTCTACGAAAATAAACTTCCATTGTAAACTATAATACATTCCCTATTTTTATATTTTTTTACAATACAGAAGGGAAAGTTTAAAAATGAAATGTTCTTAAAGATATTCTATGGGATTTCCACTTGGTTCAGATGAATCTATACTTGCAAACCCACTTTGGGTCATGTACAAAGGAGTATATGACTTTGAAAAGGTCTATAAATCAATTATGGCGTGGTATGAAGCCCATATGTTTGAATTTCATGAAACTGGTTTCAAAAATAAAGCCGATAACATTGGCGATGAACTCGAATTGAAATTAATGGGTAAAAAGAAAGTCGATGCAATTGCCCAATACCAGATTTTCGTTCATCTTCACAATTCTGATACAGACATAATAGAAGTAGAAGATAAAAACGGTTCTAAAAAAAGAATGTATAAAGGCAGAATAAGAATCGATATAAGTGCAAAATTAACCATAGATTATCAAAAAAATTTTGATCAAAACAAATTTACAAGAAAACTAGGAAAATTTGTATTCGATAAAGTTCTAGATCAAGTAGTTGATTTTGACTATGCTGACGATTTATGGTATCTTGCGCACGCATTACAATCCCTAATTAAAGACGGTCTGAATATGGATACCGTAGGAAATAACTATTAGTTTTAAATACTAAAATATATTCACAAAAACAATGGCGGAAAAAAAACTTGTAGCAGGAAAACAAACAGTATCTTTTAGTGGGATTTTCAACATGAAAGAACTGTACAATTTCGTGGATTCCTGGTTTGCACAACATGGTTTTGATAAAAATGAAAACAAAAATGTTATGCAAGTAACTGAACAAGGAAAATATTTACTTCTTGAAATTCTGCCTCAAAAAACAATTTCTGATTACGCAAAAGCAATTATTAAAGTTGTAGTTTTGTCCGAAGGATATAAAGACATAACTGTTCAAAGAAATGGAATAAATGTTGATATGCATCAAGGAAAAGTCGATGTGAGTGTACAAGGATTTTTGATTGGAGACGCAGAAGGACGTTGGCAAGAAAAACCATTATACTTTGTAATGCGAATGCTTTTTGAAAGATTTATTTTTCCAACATATGAGTCAAAACAAACAGGTGTAGTAAAAGAATTCTTCAATGAATTCATAAGAGACCTAAAAGTTTTCTTTAACATGTATCGGTTATAAAAACCCAAACTTTTTAAAATACTAATTTTGTTATTCTTCTATTATGAAATGTGACATTTGTGGTAAAGACATTGGAAAGATTTTTCTTGGAAAAATAATTGGAACACATATAAAAGTAAACGGAAAACAAAAAAACGTTTGTTCAGAATGTCAATCCAATTTTTCAACAAAGAAAGAACTTCTTGAAAAATTGCAATAAACTTCGCTCTTGTAGTTTAGTGGCTATAATGCCTGCCTCGTAAGCAGGAGGTCGTGGGTTCAACTCCCACCAAGAGCTTTTTCTCAATCCTTCAATAATAACAAACTCTTATAAATAATTGATTCATATAATATTTCCATGAGCAAACAACCTTTGTTAAAGTACATGACCAAAAAATTAATCTATGGTTGGGAAGATGATTCTGTTCTAAAAATTGCAAAAAAGATGAAAAAATATTTTGTTGGTGCAATAATAATTCTAAAAAAAGATCACGAAATTGCAGGAATAATAACTGAAAGAGATATTGTTTACAAAGCATTAGTAAAAGACTTTAATCTAAAAGAAACAACAGCAAGTAAAATAATGACGAAAAATGTGGTAACTGGAACTCCAGATATGACGTTAAATGATATTGCAAAAGTTTTCTTGAACAAAAAAGTAAAAAAACTTCCAATAGTTGACAACAAAGAAATTATTGGAATTATAACACAAACAGATTTACCAAAGATCATTTTAGAAAAATGAAATATATTGAACTAAACGCATTTCTAAAAGTAAAAGCAATTGCAACAACTGGTGGACAATCCAAGAATATTATCCGTTCAGGAGAAGTTTTTCTAAATAATCAACCAGAGACAAGAAACCGTAAAAAGCTATATCCAAATGATAAGGTAACTTATCATGATAAAACATATGTCGTAACTGAAGATGTATGTCTTATGGAGTAAAAAGATTTTTAAGGACTTCTAACTTCCATAATAACAATGTCAGATGTTTTAAATGAGTTGAAGCAACTTGGAACTGTTTTTGAATCACTTAAAAATAGAGTTACCACTATTTTGAACGGCCAAGTTGGTATGACCAATAACCTTTCAAGTCAAAAAATAGTTGAGTCATTACAAAGATTAAAAATCACATTAGAACGTATTGAAACATTTGATACCAAAAACGAATTCAGTTCAAGATTTTATTCAAATCTTTTTCTAGGAAAACTTCACGTTGATAGAACCTTAAATTCAATGCAATTTGAAGCAAGAAATATTGCTGATTACGGAAAAAATTCATATCCCGAAATTTCTTCAGAAGTTGAATTAATTTCAAATATATTCATGAATTTTTCAAAAAGATTTGAAGCAATACAAAAAATATTATCCCAAGTTTTAGTTCCAACTTTTACTGGAAAAAACGCGAATGAAGAATATCTTGAAGATATAGAATCAAAAATTCACAGTTACAAAAATATACCCTACGTTTTAGATTTAATGACTGAATCTGCAAAAGCATTTGTTAATGCCGCTAAGACATTAAATGAATTAAAGCAAAATGTAAAATCCATTCTCAAAGGTTACATGAATGATAAAGGCGTTGACGGGATATGCAGTATTTTTGATAATCTTTTTGCACATTTTTTTAATTATAGGGCAATTGGAACATTGAATGCACATATGAATAAATTATCAAATTCACTTCCTCACGTTCTAAATGTGTTTAAGGAAGATATAATGTCTTTGCCTAAAAGTTCCATTAGAGATGCATTATTATTCAAATATAAAGAAGAACTAACAACATACTTTAAAAGTTTAAATTCACATACGTTTGACCCTGAATTTTTTGATAAAGTTGAGAAAAATTATTTGACGATAATGTTGATACATGAAATTGTTTTGGCATATCGATACTTCTTATCAAATGCAATGACTGATGATGTTGCAAAATTTGGAAATTTAATTCTAGAAGGAAACTTCAGTGCGTTATCAAGTTTTGTGAAAATATTCGAGAAAGCATCAAGTGGTGCACACATCAAAAGAATTTCTATGCCTAAAGTTGCATAATTTTATCTATGAAACTGAAGTATGTTTGATCTCTTTTCAAAAATCATATCCAATTCATCATAATCATGAACTCTGCTTTTGTATAATGTATCTCTTATGTTCGTGTAGAAATCAACAAAGTTTCGTCTTATGCGAGAGTCATCGTTACCTTCAAAATATTTTTCAGGTCCAACAGCAGAAACAAATTCCCAATTATTTAGCATAAATGAACTCATTTTTTTAATTGGAGTTCTGTTAATATCATCTTCACCACAAAAAATTTGGAAATTATCTAAGAAATTAAGTGTTCCTGTTACAATCTCTACTAACGGAAAATCCTCGTATGGGGTTAAGTATCTATGTTCATCAATAGTTCTTTTCAATTCTTGATTTGTAAATTGATATCTAGGAAGATGAATAAAAACAAGTCCGTCAATTGAGTTGTGTTCCACTGTGGAGAGACGAAAAGAAGCACACTTATTTAAACCTTTCTTTTGTTGCGTAGGTAACGTTACAGTATAAAATATCAAATAATGTTTAATCGTTTAGAAGTCTTATAAACTAGTTATATGATGTTTTGAGAAGTTTTTTGTGCCTAAATTATGACGAACATAATATTTATAACTATATTTTGTAACATATAATTAAAATACTACTAAAAAAGGGCGTTTGGGAATAATCACTACCACATAGCAACAAATCACAATATTTATAAACCTGTAACTACTCAACAGGAATACTTATATTATTCAATTGAGGTTACGAGGTATTTTCAAAATGAGAACTAAAGTTTTAAACAAATTATCTGAAGTGCTGCCAAAAGGCAAATTAGGAAAAACATTATTGCTAACATTAGGTTTACTTTCTGCAGGAAAAGCATTTGCACAAGATGTTGATTACGCAGATTTTCTACAAAAATTAAACAGCAATCCAGCTGTTGTTGAATATGCTGTTAATAGAAATGTTTCAGCAGATAGAGCACAACTTGGTGAGGGTGTTGAATTAATCGGTGCAACACTAGCTGATAAATTAGGTTATGATTACACTTTAGATGGAACTTTTGATACAACATACGACCTGCCAAAATTAAAAGATTTTGAAAATCAATTATCAACAGAATTTCCAGATTTAGCTCAATATGTCAGAAGTACAACAATTGTTCCTGAAGAAATTCTTGCAGTAAAAAATATTGCAGTTTCACATCTTGAAGACAAATTATCCATCCCACCAGTTTTGCAACAAGATCCTGTAGCTGGTTCAGTTGTAGCTGTTGACGATTCAAGAGTTTATGATAAATGGCAAACAATTGTTAGTGCAAAAAATATTGGAGAAATTTCAGATGTTATTGGACGAGGAATGGGTTCTTTAGGTTATATTGAATTAGCACGAAGAGCACCAATTTCAGCAGAACAATTTGAAATCGCTGTTCAAAATATTTACGCAAGTGCAATCTACACAACTTTAGAAGATGCACAAAAAGGTTTAATACCACTTGATACTGCAATACAATCATTCAGTCAAGCAGGATTACAATATCTAAACACACATGGTTATAATTTAGTTCCATCAACTACTACTTCATTAGTAAAAGCAGTACCAGAGACAGCATACACATTAGAAGAAATGTTAGACATTGCATTACCTAGTTTATTGAATTTAGCAAATAAAGTTTATGCAGGAACAACAAATGTTGAAGCAAAAAGCCAATTAGAAATGCTAAGAACAGTCAACAGAATTCACAATGCATCAACATACATGAATTCTAAATTTGGAATTGATTCACAATATATAATTCCAGTCGGAGTTGTTCCAGTGACATTTAGTTTAAATGATGTATCAAATGGTTCATTCTATGGAAATTTCGATCAAGTAACAAATTTTCCAAATTTGGAAATAACTTTGTTAGACTTATTTAAAGTTGGTGCAGAATTTGGACCACAAAAAACAGGTTCAGTAAGTTTTGCAGAAACTGGTGCAGATGCACAACCAATTGAAGGTTATGCAATTAACCAAGGAAATTTTTCACTTTACGGTATGTTTAACGTTCTAGGATTTTTACCAGAATCAAACAAAGTAAACGGAAATTTATGGTTAGGTTTAGCATACAACAACATGACATACAGTCAAGATTTTAATGGCGTTGAAATTCCACGTTCCAGAACAACTGAAGACGGAATTGGATTAAGAATTGCTGGTGATTTAGATTTTAACATCGCAGGAAATCTTCTATCTTTAGCAGGATATTTTAGTACTGGATTAAACACTTTCCCAGAACAAATTGGTTTGTTTGGCGGAGGTTCTCTAGACTACAAATATTTCTTTAATGGTGGATACTTAGGATTAGGCGGAGATTTATTCGCTGATAACGAGCCAACAACACCTGCAATTGGTGGAAGAGGAAGAATTACTGGTGGAATCCAAGCAGGTCCAGGTTTTATTACATTAGATGCTGGATACGGAACAGACGGATTAAGTGCAAGATTAGGATATAAATTTTAATTAGGAGATAAAAATGAACAGAAACATTCCAAATTTTATTTTGGCATTCTTCATAATCCTAGTTAGTGTAAGCTTCGCTCAAGGAGCAATTGATATTCAAAAAACAGGCACTTCCTACGTTTGTGAGTTTTTGCCAGATTATGAAATACATTACATTCAAAGTTTTAGATGGATACAAAACGATAATACAGTTTTATTAACTGACTCAAGAGATATTGGTAGTGCAACAGCAATTTTAAGTGAATCTTCGACATTAACTGGAGTAACATTAGCTTCAGGAGATACATTAAAATGCGAAGTAAATTATGCTTTAACTTCTCCAGTTTTTGGAATTTTAACTGATGAAGTTACATACACTGAAAGTAGCACAACTCAACCAGTAACAAACCCAATTGTAACAATCACTCCAAATAATGCACATCCAACAACAGAAAGTCTTGTTTGTGATGCACCTGGTTTACCAAGTCAAGCACAAGGATTTCAATGGTATGATGGAAATAATATCGCAATTGTAGGAGCAACAGGTAACACATTAACAAGAACAATGGCCGGCGGATTTTCCGTAGGCGATGTTTTCAAATGTGTTGTAACTAACATTGTAGCATTTCCAACAACTTACACTTATGGAAGTGCAATGGTAACAATTACAGTTGATCCAAATGCAGATGCTCCAACAGCATCAATAGTTACTCCTTCAACAGGAGATTATTCAAAAATTGGAACAAGCACAAGTTTTACTGCAATAGCAACTGGAGTTGCACCATTAACTTATTCCTGGACTAGTAACATTGATGGCGTATTAAGCACACAAAAAGATTTTACATCAACTCTTTCAATTGGAACACACGTGATTACGTTCACAGTAACAGATAATAACGGTGGAACTGCAACAGATTCAATAACATATACAGTCAATGCGGCGCAAGCACCAGTTGTAAGCATAACAAGTCCAAGTGATAATTCTGAATTTTATGAAGGAGAAAATATTTCATTTACTGCAAGTATAACTGATGCAGATAGTACCCTCTCAAGTATTGTTTGGTCAAGTAATATAGACGGAATTTTAAATGGAAATAACCTAGTAAGTTTTTCAGATAGCTTATCATACGGAACACATACTATAACTATTTTAGTTACAGATTCTGATGGACTAACTGCCTCCGATTCTATTACAATAGAAATTGTCAAACCAGAAAGTCCAAAAGTTTCAGTGGTATTTCCAAACGATGGAGATGTGTTTAAACAAGGAGACACAATTCCATTCATTGCTGATGGTTCAAGAGATCAAATTACAAGTTGGATTTGGACAAGCGATGTTGACGGATTATTAAGTCAAAATCAAAATTTTACAATTTCAACATTAACACCGGGAGTTCATACAATAACTCTTAGAGCAACAGACATTTACGGAAATTTACACGAAGTAGAATACGTAATTGAAATTTTATTAAACATTCAAGGTTTTAAAGCAACTTCAATTGTTTCACCAAATAATTTTGATCATTTTACAACAGGACAAAGTTTGATACTCTCCGGATATGTTGATAATCAAAACGCAACAGACTCTTTAATCTGGTCAAGTAGTATTGATGGAACATTAGGTTCAGGAAATTCAATAAATGTAATTTTGTCAGAAGGTTTGCACAGAATTACTTTTTCAGTAGTCAGTACAAACGGACAAATTTCAAGAGATTATATTTATTTGTACGTTGATAATACAAACGATCCAACAGCATCAATTGTTCGACCTTTTGATTTTGTGACTTACCGATTTGGAAATGATGTTTTTTTCTCAGGTCAACACACATCAACAGGAACAACAAATATTGAATGGTCCAGTGACGTAAATGGAACTATTAGAACATTAAATAATATAACATATAATTTTCAAGACAATACTTTAGTTAGGGGAAAACATATCATCACATTTAGAGTAGATGATAACAACGGTGATAATTTAGATAAAGCAACTATCTATGTACTTGACCAAAACGCATCAGTTTCATCAATAACATCTCCTCTTGATAATTCGATATTTATTGACGGAGAACAGATTAATTTTACAGTTTCTGCTCAAAATGTTATAACTGGTTTTTGGATAAGCGATATCGAAGGAGTTTTATCTCAAAGTTTAAGTTTCTCAACAACACAACTAGCTGTTGGAAAACATATAATTACTTTTATTGGATTTGATGCAAATGGAGAATATACTATTACAAGAACAACAGTAACAGTAGCATTACCACAATCACCAACTGTTGTAATTACTAGTCCAGTTTCAGGTCAAACATTTAATTTAGGAGAAAATATTTTGTTCTCTGCAATTGCAAATGATCCTGATGGAATAATTACACAATGGCAATGGTCAAGTAACATTAACGGTGTATTTGGAAATTCTCAAAATCTAAACTATTCAAGTTTATCTTTAGGAAGACACGATATAACTGTAACTGTATTAGACAATGATGGAAACAGGTATTCTGCAACAAGCACAATCTGGATTTTAATTGGTCCAAGTACAGCGCCAATAGTTACAATAGACACACCAAATAATTTAGATTCATTCAATAACAATACAGTAATTAGTTTTACAGGAACAGCAATACCTAGTGCGGGAAGAACAATTGTTTCATACAGTTGGACAAGTGATATTCAAGGAGTAATAAGTACTCAAGAAGATTTTACAGCACAATTAAGTTCAGGTATTCATACAATTACTTTTGTTGCAATTGATTCAAATTTAGAATTAGGAATGGATTTTATTACGCTATACATCAATGCGTCAAATAACAACAATTCGAATTCAACAAACAGCACAAACAGTACAATGATTATTAACCCAATTAATGGTTCATCATACATAAATAACACTGCAATTAATTTTATTGCAAGCAATGAATCATGTAATGGATTAGCAATCACAACTTATGCTTGGGCAAGTAACATAAATGGATTTTTATCAAATCAACAAAACTTTACTCAAACATTGAGCGTAGGAACACATACAATAACTTTAGTTGCACAAGATTCAAATGGCACATGCACAGAATCAGTAACTATATTTGTAACAAATCCAAACGTTCCAAATCAAGCACCAGTAGCAGTAATTCAAGCTCCAATGACTGTTAAAGTCAATCAAGCAATACAATACAACAGCACTGGAAGTTATGATGTAGATGGTACAATAGTAAGTTATTTATGGAATTTTGGCAGAGGTGCACCAGTAAACGCACAAAACCCGACATACTCATATGATAAAGTAGGAACGTATCAAATTTCATTAATAGTAACCGATGATGATGGGGCTCAAACCACCACAACAGCGCAAATAACCGTAAAAGAAGATAATGGTAACCTTGATGATGAAAAAAGTAAGTCCTCAAGGGAAAGTATTTATATAGATAGTATTGAAATGCCTAGCAATGGGGTCTATTTTAGGGGAGAAATTGCCCAAATAGTGGTAACATTTAAGAATAACCTAAAAACATCAGTTACAGATATGCATGTTACTGCAATTTCACAAGAACTTGGATTATATACCAAAAAGGGTCCATTTAAGGTTTCACGTGGAGAAACAGTAACAAAAGAATTGCTCCTTGATATTCCATCAGGAGTCAGTCCGGACGAATACCAAATCAGGCTCTCGGTATACAATGGCGATCACGAAAGGATTGTTTACGTACCGATACAAATTAAATGATTACATTTTAAGGGGGGTTACCGAAAAATGAAAACTACAAAAAACGTTGGAGTTTTGGCTATGCTTTTCGTAGTTTTGTTTGCTTTTGCAAGTCTTGCACAAGCTGCAATTACTATTGAAGAAGTTCAGCTAAACGACGATATCGTAACAGATACAACCAGTACTCTGGTTAGAGACTTTAGCCGAGACAATGAAGTCAAAGTTGAAGTAGAGTTGGTTTCAACAACAAATGTGAAAAATGTCCAAGTGGAAGCTGTAATTACAGGTCTTGAACATGATGCTGAAGATGCAAGAGACGCAAGTAGCGTTTTTGACATGAAAGCTAATGTTACTTACAAAAAGACATTGAATATTGCACTACCAAGTAGAATGGATATGGAACAAACATACAGATTAAGAGTTAGAGTTGAAGATCAAGCTAACGCAGGAACTTACAGTGACTACTACATTTATGTAGACTCTGAAAGACACTCAATTGCTGTAAAAGATGTTCTATTTTCACCAGAAAATGAAGTACAAGCAGGAAGAGCTCTTCTAACTGAAGTTCAGTTGAAAAATACTGGTCTAAAAGATGAAGAAGATGTTAAAGTTAAAGTATCAATTCCAGAATTAGGTGTTTCTAAAACAACTATCATGGATGAACTAGATTCAGACGATACTGAAACTACTGAACCAATGTTTGTTAGAATTCCAGATTGTGCAGCAGCAGGAACATACGATGTATTAATTGCTGTTGAATACAATGATGGTGACGACATGGTTACTTCAAAAGAAACTATTACAGTAGTTGAAAGTGAAACTTGCAAACCTACAACAAAAACAACTGAAGGAACAAGTAAAACATTAGTTTCATTACCAGCAGCACAAGATGTTCTAGTTGGTGGAAGCGAATCAGTTTACCCAGTTCTTTTAACTAACGCAGGAGATTCAGCAAAAACTTACAACGTTGTTGTACGTGGTGTAGACTCATGGGGATCTTTTAGAATTGAACCAGCAATGACTCAAGTAGTTGGTGCAGGTCAAACTAGCCCAGTTTATATCTATGTTTCTGCAAAAGAAACTGCAACTGTTGGAGATAAAGCATTCTTTATTGAAATCAGAGCAGGCGACGAAACTAAACAACTTCCATTAACTGCAAACATAGTTAATGCAGAGAGTAAAGTTAGCGGAATCAAAAATGTATTAGTAGTTGGATTGATTGTATTCGTTGTATTAATTGTTATCTTAGGTTTAATCATTGGTTTCAATAAAATGAAAGGAAATGATGACGACTTAGATGCAGAAGACGAAGCAGGTCAAACATATTACTAAATTTTTTTTAATTTTTTTAATTTATTTTAGTTAATTTTCACAAATATCACAATCACAAATCATAATAATCCAATTCAAAAAAAATTAAAACAATGGGGGAAGGCAAAAAATGAGAAAACTTAATTTTGCAATTTTTGCAATTACATTACTACTACTATCTATTTCAATAGTTAATGCGTCAGGAGAATTTGATGTTTTCGCCCAATCTAAAGACTTGAGTATTTGCTCTTGTTCTCCATTTATAGACCAATTATTAATTAGAAATTTAGATTCATCTGAAAATACTTTTTATATTACAATTAGTGGAAGCGGTGCAAAATATATTACATCTGTGCCACAACCATTTAAAATTGATTCATATGGTTCAAAAGAAGTCACAATTGGTGGTGCAATACCATGTGGAATTAATGAAGATTTAGAGCTACAAATCACAATTCTTACCGCTAAGTACACAAACAAGACAATTCTAAGAGAACTTTCGGCAATAAAATGTGATCCAATAGGAATATTTGCTAAAGGACTAGAAACTACTTCAACTCCTTGTACTCAAGAGAATTTTAAGTTTGCAATAAAAAATCAAGCAACATACAAAGAAACTTTTTCAATTGCAACAATTGATAGTTTAAGTGATTTTGTTGATTTACCAAATAATTTTTCACTATTACCAAATGAGATAAAAGAATTTACTGTTCCAGTAAAACTATCTTGTGATTACAATGGTGAGCAAATTATTCCATTAACAGTCAAATCAAAATATACACCAGTTGAAAAAACATTAGACTTAAAATTAAATATTGAATCAAGTTATGATTTTGAAATAACTGGCGACGATTCAATTGAACAATGCACTGAAGATATATCGCAAATAAAAGTAAAAATAACTAATAAATTCAAAGACACAAATAACTTCTCAGTTGCATTAACAGGTCATGACTTTTTGACTCTAAATGAAACATCTTTTTCATTAGAATCTTTAGAGACAAAAGAAATAATTCTGACACTTGATACTAAAGATTATACAACAACAGGGGATTATAATTTTGATGTCGTTGTACAAGAAAAACTAGGTCAAACAACAAAAGATTTTTCATTCAGTATAAAATTAAACGATTGTTACGATTTCAAAACAAATCTAAAAATAGAATCTGATGTATTATGTCAATACGAAAAAGAATATGATTTCACAGTTGAAAATGTAGGAGATTCTGAAAATTTCAATATTTACTTTGATAAAGAATATCCATTCTTAACAATAGATGAAGCAACTTTTGATTTAGATTCAAAAGACTCAAAAGACTTATTATTAAAACTTGATCCAACAAAAGGAGAAAGTGGAACATACAATATATCGGTTATAACCGTATTAGGAGAAGGAACTCATAAGACAATAAAAACATCATCCTTTGTTGTTGAATTGTTGCCTCTTGACACTTGTTACCAATCAAATTTATTTGTAGGGCAAACAATTTTTGAAGAACAAGGAATAATAAATTTTGTTCTAAAAAATTATGGATTCTACGATGACACAATAAAACTAAACCTAACTGCATCAAATGAATTTACTATATCTACAGATGAAATAGAATTGCCAAAAGATGCAGTACGAGTTTTTAACATTTCATTTGTACCAACAAATAAAACAGAATACAAGACATATGATCTAGATTTATTACTAACTGGCGTTAACTCAGAAAATGTCCAAGAAAAAATAATCAAAATCACATATGATAAAGCAGGAACTTTTACATCCAGACTAATTGCACTGTTAGCAATATTTTTAGTTGTAGGAATCTTTGCTGGAATGAAAAGCAAAGAAAACAGTCATGGTCGAAAAGTAATTGCAGTAGTATTCTTGCTTTCTGTAATAATTGCAATAATATCAATATTCTTGATAAATAAAATGTCAATTATATTACAAACAATAATTTTTGTACTATGTTCAATTGGAATGTTTTTGTTATCTTACCTTTTGGTAAAAGTAATCAAAACAATTGATTTTAAGAAACCAAAGCAACAAACAGACATAAAACAACCACGGAAAAGATCAAAGAAATCAATAAATATTTTTGAATACATTTTTTATGCAATAATTATTGCAGGATTATCTAGTGTTGCAGTTTTAGTACCACAATTAACAGGATTTGCATTACTTGCAGTTGGTATTTTTGTTTCGGTTGCTGCAATAATAAAATATTTTACACTAAGAAAAGAAAAGATTAAGACAGTAATTGTTCCAATAACAAAAGAAGGAAAAGTTGTAAAAAAATCATTATTGAAAAAAGTTGCTAAGGAAGCTAAACCAAAACAAAAACCAAAACCAAAGCAACCACGAAAACCAATAAACTTTGTACCACTTTTTAAAATATTAGGTGTATTACTAATTTTGTTCTTCAGTGGATTTGGAATATATGAATCACTAAATACACATAGAATTATCGCAGAGCAAGAAGTTGATACTTTCTTGAATCAAAGTATGTTCTATGGAGAGCCAAAAATAATTGAATTAGGAAAATACTTCAAAGATCCTGATAATGATACGTTGACATACAACATTACAACTACTAATTCAACGCTAAAAACTCAAGTACTTGATGAATTATTGTATTTAAATCCAAAAGAAACTGGAATCTTTACATATGCAATTACTGCTAGTGATGATAAAGGTGCAAATAGCGTTTCACCTGACATTATACTAAACGTTAAAACAGCAAGATTAAGTTTACTTGGAATGTTTTTACTAAGCATTTCTTTTGCAATAGGACTTACAAATCTAATACTTATTTTTATAGTAATTGGGCTTGTTCTTTTAGCATTAATAAAAATACTAGGAACAAAGAAAGAACCTAAAAAAGAAAAGCAAGTAACTAAGAGAAATAAGAAAAGAAAATAAATTTTTAATATTCTCTTTTTTTAATTTTTTCAATTTTTTTTAAAATTTCATTTTCTAAACTAACATCAAGAACTTCTGCAAGTAAGAAAACAGTAAGCAATACATCTGCAAATTCTTCCTTGATATTATCAGGAACAGAATCCTTTGTTTGTCGTTGATAATTTAAAAGATGTAAAACCTCATTAGAAAGCTCACCGACCTCTTCAGTGATTTTAATCATTCCTGCCATAATTCTTCTATCTTTGCCACTGAAGCTGAATTTTTCTTCAAGCCTTTGATTTTCAAATTTGGCAAATTCTCTAACAGTTTCAAATTCCATAATTTAGATATAAGTTTAATTAATATAAACTTTTGGAAATAATAAAAAAACAATTTTTACTCGGATTGCTCAGATGCGTACCGTTTTTCAATAAGTCCTGATCTATTTGCAGGGTCAGATAAAATTGGGTATATGCTTTTATCTAGATATAAAATTATATTATTCAATTTTATTTTATTAAATCCAATTGGTATTTGAGATTTGATATTTTCACCAATCAAGTACTCACTAGGTTCACCAATAACTTTGACATTAGCTCTAAATGATTTCAATCGTCTCTGGTTAATCATTGCTTCTTGTTCTAATGCGTAAGTTCCATCAAACATCCTAATAAAATATCTTGCAGAAGAGTGAATCTCATTTTCCATTGGATTTTTACAAATTGCAGCTAAATCACTTAATTCTTTAAGTGAGACTAATGCAAAATCTTCTGTACCTTGTTTCTCAATTCTTTGTTCGATTTCGTGTAGGTTAATATTATGATTTTCTCTATATCTCTTATCAGTTCTTATTTTTCTAAGCCACATGTGGTTTGCAAAGTCAGATATTGCTTGATCAAGTCCTCCTTGAGCGTACAACAAACTTGCTTTCGACAAAGTGTCAATAAAATCATTCATGTTCGCACCATTTGAAAGACTTTTATAATAAAATCCATCACGTTTCGTATCTTGTGGATTGAAATCAATAAATGCCGCAGCCATGCATGCAATATCATCAGAAATTCCCTGTCCTTTTTTTGTTCTAATGTATTCTTGGAAAAATTGATAATACTTTGCGTCAGTAACATTGATGCATTGGTCTTTAACATCATTCCAATTTGTAACATGTGAGAAATCTATCCTAGGAACATCCATAATAATTCCTAAATTTTTGAATAACTCTATTCTTTGATTTGAATTTAACATATTCAAAATTTCATCTTGATAATCTGCACTTGTTAAGTCCGTAACATTGATGCCTAGTTTCTGAATAAGTTTATGATTAATAATATATGATTCTCCGCCTCCAAGATCAATATTATATTTCTTTTCGGCCTTAATTCTTACTGTGTCATAATTATCAAAATAACCAGCATAAAAAATTCCTTTTAGCAAAGCCTGTGAATCAAATTTATTCCAGAAAGGAATTCCAAATATAGGAGATTCTATTCCTCCCTGTGTGACGTCCATCATTCTACTTGGATTTTCAACAGCATCATGGACAAGATTTGCAATAGTATCAATTGCGTTTTGTGTTTCCAATAAAAAATCATAACGATTAAAATAAATTGGTGAGTTTCCTTTTTTGAAGTGTAATAACACCTCATCTGAAATCACATCATCTAATGTAGTGTTAATCATAGACCTACTTTGAAAAGCACAATGTCCTGCATGTGCGTGTCCAATAGTTGATCGTGGAATGAAATTAGTAGCCAAATAACAGCTTGGTAATGTCAAAATCTTTCTAGAATATTCATTTATATCTTCAGTAATTAATTCAACAGGAGCAATGTTTTCACGCCATAAACGCATATTGTTAAGAACTTGTTTTTTATTGTTAAGTTTATTATTAAAGTGAATTTTTAGAATTTCCATAGGGATGTCGTTGGCATTTCCCGTCGATAAAAACGTTTGGATTGAAATTCCTGCGTTTTTAGAAATTTTAGTAATTTTTTGAATAATTTCTTTAGATAAACCCTTTGCCATAAAACCCCCCCACTAAAAAGTAGTAATGTTAAAGATTTTATATACTTATGTATACTTGAAAATACATAAAAGAAATATTAAAAATAGAAACTGGGGGTATTGGGATTCGAACCCAAATCCGCCGGTCTGGAGCCGGAAGTTCTGCCAGGTTATACTATACCCCCGAAATATATTCTTGTGATTTTCAAGCATTTAAAAATTATTCGCTTTTGTTATTTATAAATAAAATCACAAATAAAATCAGAATTATTAACACAAAATTTACATCAAAAAAATAAATTAGGAAGGATTTATACCTTCTCAACTTTTATTGCACCAACAGGGCAAATGTCTTCAAGTCCTTCTGGAACATTATCAAACTTAGCTTTAACTGGTTCAGCTTTATCGCCTTCAAGTTTAAAAATGTCATCATGAGCACCTTGACATGCACCGCAGCCAACACAGGAATCATCAACTGTTACTTTATATGCCATTTTAACTAAAACCTCCTTTGTTTATACCTAATTTAGGATTATTATTCATATTTAAATTTTTACTAAATAAACTATTCTCCAAACAATTCTTTTATCTTATGTGGTATTTTTCCTCGTTCGTATTTTATTAATTCTATATTCGATTTTTTAATGAATTGATTTAATTCATCTATGAATTTCCAAGATTCTTCTAACTCATCAATTCTTAAGAAATTGGTATTGTCTCCTTTAATTACCTCTTTAATTAAACGTTCATATCCTTCAGAAGAGTTTTCATCATAATGTTCAATTATTTCTTTGTGAGGGAAAATTACTCTCTTTTCAGGTTGAATCTCAATAATAAGTGGTTGGACATGTTCCTTGAATTTAATATAAATTTGAGAATTTTTTTGTGGCAAAACTTTTCCAGTCCTAACTAAAATTGGAATTCCTTTGTATTCCTTTAAGTCAATTTCAAGTTCCAAAGCAATTAATGTTTCTGTTTTAGAATTTTTATCAACATGTTGTTCATTAGTATATCCTTCATATTGTCCGATAACAATCTCTTTTTTATTTGGGTTCTTAATTGAAGAAATAATTTCCTTTTTTGCGTTATGAATATCTGTTTTTTTTGTATCTAAAAAAAGTAAGCTTATTATTTGTAGAATATGATTTTGAAGCATATCTTTTATTGCTCCTACTTTATCATAATATTGTCCTCTGTTACCAATGTCTAAAGATTCATCAAGAATAATTTTGACAAATTCAATATGCTCATTGTTCCACAGTTTTTGAATCTCTTGATCTTTTTGTCTAATGCTAAGTAAATCTTGTACGACTTCTTTTCCAAGATAATGATCTATTCTGTAGATTTGTTCTTCAGCAAACGCTAACTTGATATCGTCGTTGATTTGTTTTGCTGTATTAAGATCCTCGCCAAATGGCTTTTCAAAAATAGCTTTAGTTAATCCGACTTTATTTGTAGAAAGTTTAAGTTTGCTTAATTGCGCAGTTATTTTTTTATAGAATTCAAAATGAGTTGCAAAAAAGAATATCTTTTCAATATTATTCAATTGAAGTTTTTCTTGTTCTTCTTGCATCGCATCTTTTAGAATAGTCAATGAAGAATCTTCAGAAATGTCTGCATTAATATACCGTATATTTTTAGAAAATTGTTTAGAAATCTTAGTATGTTCAAAAACATAATTTAAATATTCATTTGTTGACCAGTTTCTTCGACCAACAGCAAAAACAATAATATCAACAGGTTCTTTTTCATTTATTGCTTCAACAGACTTCAAAATCTTAGTCAAAGCCAAATGACCCGTAGAACCAAAAAGAACAAAAAAAATTTTATCATTAGTTTCTTTCATCTTACATTACTATAAACAATTTAAGTTTTTAATATTGTTGTTTATTTCTTCAGAGCTTCATCAATTTTAGATTTAATTGCTGGTTTTGGACCAAATCCAATTATTCTACTTGATTCTTTACCGTTTTTCAAGACAACTAATGTAGGAATACTTTGGATACCAAATTGAGTTGCAACGCCAGATGCTTGATCAGTATTAACCTTTGCAAACTTAACTTTTCCATCATATTCTTTACTAAGCTCTTCAAAAACTGGTGCCATCATTCTACATGGACCACACCATTCAGCCCAGAAGTCAATTACTACTGGTAATTCTGATTTTGTAATCTCGCTTTCAAAATTTTCTTTTGTTATATGTACAATTGCCATTTTTGTAAACCTCCAAAAATTCATTTATGATTATAAATGTTTTATTACAAAATATTATAATTTCAAGTGATTTATATAGAATTTGTTTTGGTTTTTTTTATTCCATTCAGAATTTTTTATTGTTTAAATATAATTTAAAATTTTAGAACATCGCCGATTTTCAAATTATTTTTTTCAATTACTCCCGATTGAAATTCAATTATATATTTTGCTTTTTGTTTTGGAACAAACAACAAAGAGAATGGTTTGAAATGTTCACACATATCAACTATTTTTTTATGAGAATCTAGATAAATAACGTCTATTGAAAAAAAGACAAACATATTGTGAATTGCAATTTTAACAGGATTCTCTTCTTTATTAAAAATAAAAATATAACCCGTATCCTTTGGTTTCCTATGAAACATTAATCCAATTGTTTTAGAAATTACGCTAGTACAAAATACCTCTTTTTTTGCAATTATTTTATTCTTCTTCGAGATCATTTTCTTTTTTCTCATAAAATGAAATTGCACAATAACTAACACTGTTGTCTTTATCTTTTACAATTTGTGCACTAGTGTAATACTGCAATAAATCTCCTTCATATTTTCCAAGTTGGTTTAATACCTGTATCAAGACAAGTATGGGAAGTGCACCACAAATTGTTGAATGCGTATCTTCTAAGAAATCAACAAACTCAGAATAATTTAAATCAATTAAACAATCGATTGCTTTTCTATCCATATCTTCAATTTGCACTTGTGATTCATATTCATCAAAAGGCGCAAATCCGTATGCTTCACCATAATGGGTGAAATCAGAACTAACAATTATCTTTACATCTTTCTTAAATTGTGATAATGCGCTAACTATAATGCCAGAAAGTTTCTTAGATGTCATTTCACCAGTAACAACAATTGGTACAAAAGTCATTTCATTATTAGTTACGTATTGTAGAAACGGTAGTTGAACCTCAACAGAATGTTCATAAAAATGTGATTCAATATCATCAGTCAAACCTTCTTGAATTAATAATTTTGCAAGTTCCTTGTTAATTGATGCAACACCCAAAGGAGTTTCATAATTTTGAGTAGTAATACTAGTTCGTCCTCGTCCAGAATGATTAGGTGCCAAAATTAAATATACATCATCAGTTCTCGATTCTCCTAATGCTTTGTATGCTTGTGCAGCACAATATCCCGAAAAAAAATAACCTGCATGTGGAGAAATAATTGCTTTAACACCTTGCGAATTTTCACAAGGAAATTCTCCTGGTCCAAGTTCACCAAGAAAACAATCTTCAATCTGCTTTCTTAATTTGTCAGGATCTCCTTCATAAAATTTATTACCTACAATTGCTTTTCTCATTTTTGTGCAACCAACATTCCGCAAGCAGCATTAATATTTTGTCCACTGCTTAATCTAATAAAACACTTAATACCATTAGACATTATTTTCTTTTTAAATTCTTTTATTTTATCTTCAGAAGATGATACAAAATAATTTCCATTGTAGGGAATCAGATTAATAATGCATTTAAAATTCTGATTAGAAACTAATTTAATCAACAAATCTATATCCTCTATAGTATCATTGCTATCTTTAATCATGACATATTCAATCATTATCTCTTGAGATTTTGTATCTAACTTATAGAATTCTTCACATGCAGAAAAAACATCAGAAATGGAATATTTAGATGCAAAAGGAATATATTTTTCACGTTTAGCTTGTGTTGCAAAATGTAATGATATTGCCAAATTAACAGTTGCAGTATCTTTCTCTAAAATATTTCTTGTTCTATTTGCAAGTTGAATTATTTGTTCTGGAATTCCTACAGTTGAGACAGTTATTCTATTCTTCGAGATTCTATTTTTTCTAGTAACACAAAGATATTTTATTACATTCACAACATAATCAAGATTTAGTAAAGGTTCACCAATTCCCATAAAAACAATATTTATTTTTTTATCAGAATGTAATTCAGATGTAATTATCTTTTCACAACATTCTATTTGTTCAATTATTTCAGTATCCTTTAGATTTCTTACAAAAAAAGATCCA
The DNA here is from genome assembly GCA_016938695.1 of Candidatus Woesearchaeota archaeon. Lineage (GTDB taxonomy): Archaea > Nanobdellota > Nanobdellia > Woesearchaeales > JAFGUC01 > JAFGUC01. Next base: position 186,751 of record JAFGUC010000024.1, read on the forward strand.
CTTTTACAAAATTTACAACCAACTGGACATCCGACCTGAGTTGATACACAAATAGTATTTGTATTTTTTTGTGATATAATAACCGATTCAATTAATGAATTATCCTCTAGCTGAAGAGCAATTTTTGTTACATTATCAAATTTGATTTTTTCTTTAATATTCATATTACAAAGTCAAATTACTTCTTAGAACATTATAAACTTTACTTAAACAACTTTAGCAATCAGAGTCATTTGCAAAAGTACAATTCGTAGGACAATAGTTATCATAATCATTACATTCTGTTATTTTAGTATGGATGCATGATTTAGGAACACCCGTACAAAAATCCATTGTCGAGACATCATAATCATTGCAGTCATTTGCACTACTACATTCATTAGTATAGCAACCAGTTTTATCAAATTTACAAGAACTAGAACATTTGAGTGTTCCAACATCAAAATCCAAAGTTGCACAAGTTTGATTATTTAGATTGTTTTTATCGCAATCTTCATTCAATTCAATTTTATAATTTCCGCATAATTCTGTTTCTTTTATGCATCGTCCAGAATAGCAAACAGAATTATTTAGAGTACACGAAAAATTAGTCAATACTACTTGAGATTCATTTGAGCAGTATCTTTCAATAATAATATTCCCATCACACGAATCAGAATAATTGAAAAAGTTCCCATCATTTTCACCATATGTGTAACCTTTTGTTATAAAATTAATTCCGTTATCAGAGTCAATACAAGTATTTTCAATTTTTATGCAATCGTGAGTATCATATTTACAATCATTAGTACAACCAATTGTTCCAGTATTAAATCCTAATTCGGAGCATCTTTTTGGAATTAAATTTCCATCGCATTCTTCATTATTCTCTAAGATATTGTTTCCACAAGTTTTACTAACAACGCTTGTTGTACAATATGAATAGTCATAAGTACAGTCAGATTTACAGACCAAAACTCCTGAATCAAAACCAGATGAGATGCATGTTTTTAGATTAAGGTCGCTTCCGTCACAAGATTCATTTCCTTCTCGAATATCGTTACCACAAATCGCTTCGTAATCATGGCATTGAGTTGTATTATAACTTGAGCAATTCTCATTACAAGATAGATTTCCATAATCAAATCCAAGATCCATGCATGTAACATTCAAATCATTTCCATCACATATTTCATCAGATTCAACAATTTCATCACCGCAATTAGAACTAACATCTGTTAGAATCTTACATAATCCATTAACGCACTTTTTATTATCTGCGCATTTAATATTTACCGTGACTGACCGAGTACCAACACAATATTGTTCAATTACAGTTGTAGTATCTAAACAAATATCTCTATTAATGTAAGCTTCATCCTGGAATTTTCCTTGGACAACGCCTCTAGCATTAGTGTTTTTTCCACCATCACTGTCAAAACACTCATCACCATTGTCATCTTGGATATCAGAATTATCATAAGAATTATTTGATTGTTCATATTCAGAATTAATTGAAACATTATTATTACTATTGCCTTGAAGATTACTTGCACTAAGTTCTTCAGACAAAACAAGATTTTTAGCATTTTCACGAGAAGAATACATTGCAATTGAAGAAACAATAAGGATAATTCCGATAACAAACAATACCTTCTCCATAATTAATCATCGCTTTTAAAATATGTACAAAAAAAGAATAAAAAAATCATAAGTTGTTAGGCTTATGATACTTTTGCTGTAACTGAACCCGAGTGTGGATGAGTTTGTCCAGAGAACTGATTTGTATATTCAAAAGTCAAATCAGATTTGAACTTACCACCTGCAGTTAGTGCACCACAATCCCATGTTAAAGTTACTTTTTCACCATTAGGTACTGTGTTTGGACTTGCTGTAAATCCACCAACTGTTGCGCAGTCTCCTGTTCCAGAAACACCGCTAGTTCCGTTATTAACTTGTATTGTTTGTCCTAAATTGTTCTGTAATACAATTGTGACTGTTCCTGCTGATCTAACAACTGCGTAATCAATGTTTGGCAAAGGTGCCATGAACGTTGTTTTTTCAGCAAGCATTTTATCAGGACTAAGTACTCCAAAGTATGCTAGAGCTCCGATTGCAGCTAGAACTACCAAGATAGCCCAACCGTAAGTCATTAAGAACTCCATTGCTGCTTGTGCTTTTTTGTTCAACATAATCACCTCTTTTGAGATTTGTATGAATGTTATTAGGGTGTTTTGTTTAAATAGTTTACTATTTTGTATACTGGTATATTTATATGATTATATTATGTATTACGGCCCTTCTTAAGGCTTTAGACAGCATATTGATAAAAATGTTCCATATTTTATAAAATAATATAAACCAATTCTTCAATTACTATTAGTATATGGAAGCAAAAAAAAGAGTGATTCTCGTTATTCGAGATGGTTGGGGTCATGGCGCACATGACAAAGGAAATGCCATTTTTCTAGCAAAAACACCAAATCATGATTCATACAAAACAACATATCCTTGTTCTTTATTGCAATGCACTGGTAATTTTGTAGGTAATCCAAATGGTGTTCAAGGTGGCTCAGAAGTGGGTCATTTAACAATTGGTGCAGGACGAATTGTTTGGCAACCATACGAACTAATCAATAAAAAAATTGAATCCAAAGAATTCTTTGAAAATCCTGCACTTTTAGATGCAATACGAAAATGCAAAGACAAGAATTCAGATTTACATTTAGATGGTCTTTTTTCAGATCAAGGAATTCATGCGGACTATAGGCATATGCATGCAATTTTAGAGCTTTGCAAAAAAGAAAATTTTGACCGTGTGTATATTCATTTAACTTTAGACGGACGAGATGTTCCTGAAAAATCAGCTTCAAAATTTATAGAAGAAACACAAAAAGCAATTGATACAATAGGTGTTGGGAAAATTGCAAGTTTAATCGGTCGTTATTATGCAATGGACAGAGATAGAAATTGGGACAGAACAAAAGCCGCTTATGATTTACTTGTTAATGGAAAAGGTTTCCCCGCAAAAAATCCCTTAGACGGATTGAAGTTAGCATACGAACGAGGAGATAAGACTGATTACTATGTTCAACCAACAGTTGTAATTAATCAAAATAATGAACCAATTGCTTGTGTTAAAGAAAATGATTCTTTCATCTGGTACAACTTCAGGTCAGATAGGTCCAGACAAATTACTGCAATGTTAATGGGTTTAGATTACTGTCCACAAATTCCAGAAGGACGTCCAAATATTAATTATGTTTGTTTCTCTGTGTATGATTCAAATTGGAACATTCCTGTTGCTTTTCCTCAGACAAAAGTTGAAAATAATTTAGGACAAACAGTATCTAAATACGGTTTGACACAATTAAGAATTGCAGAAACAGAAAAATACGCTCATGTAACATTTTTCTTCAATTCACAAGAAGACTTACCTTACGAAAAAGAAGATAGGATATTAGTTGATTCTCCAAAAGTTTCATCATATGATCAAAAACCAGAAATGTCTGCATATGAAGTTACTGAAAAAGTCTTACCAGAAATTGGAAAATACGATTTAATCGTACTAAATTTTGCAAATCCAGATCTAGTTGGTCATAGTGGAGTTTTAGATGCAACCATAAAAGCTTGTGAAGTAGTAGATGAATGTGTTGGTCGTGTAGTCGAAAAAGCAAGACAAGAGAATTATACAATTCTATTAATGGGCGACCATGGAAATGCAGATCATATGTTATATGAAAATGGCGAACCAGACCCAAGTCATGGATTTAACCCAGTTCTTTTAACAATAATAAGTGAAGAAAAAAAAGAATTAAATGATGGGAGCATGCAAGACATTGCGCCAACAATTCTTGATATCTTGGGCGTAGAAAAACCAAACGAGATGACAGGAAAATCTTTATTTAAGTAGAACAAACAGCACAATTTTTTTTCTTATTTGTTTTTAATTTCAAAAAGGACATAGTTTTAAGATTAAAAATAATCATTTCTTCAAACAATGAATCATCATTCATAAGTATTTTAAACGCAGTATCTGCAAGAAGACACGCAGAAGTGTGAGCTGTTGTATTTAGTATTCCTTTGTTTTTCTGAACAGTTTTTTCTCCAAGAATACAATTCAAACAAGGTTTACTTGATTCAGGATTGACAATATATATTCGAACATCACGTTGTGATGCAGACGCATAGATTAATTTTTTCTTTAATTTGTACGCAATTTTATTTAGCAATAATTTCATCTGGATTTTATCAGTACAATCTAGAATAAGTTGTGCACGTGATATTTTATCAAGATTTTTGAATGTTAACTTTTCTTCAAAAATATTAACCTTGACATTTGAGTTGATTTTTTTCAGTTCAGATTTTAGACATTTAACTTTACTTTTTCCAACATCAGATTCTTTGTATAATACTTGTCGATTAAGATTACTTGTGGAAATAAGATCATTATCAAATACAATTAATTCTCCAACTCCTGATCTGCAAAGAAGTTCTGCGCAAGCACTTCCAATACCTCCTGCACCAATTATTGCGACACAAGAATTTGAAAGTTTATTCTGGTTAGAAATTCCCCAATGCTTTATTTGCCTATCATAGCGTGTATTCATTTTAAACTTCTAATCAACTTAACACTTTTTTGAATTAAATCATACGCTGTGTCAAGCTCCTCTTTAGTTGTATATTTACTTAATGAAATTCTTAAGCTCCCATCAATAAAATTTTTATTTAAGCCAATTGCTTGCAAAACGTGGCTAGGTTTATTGTTTCTTGCAGTACATGCCGAACCAGTTGATAATGCTAAACCTTGGTTAGATAATCTAAATAATAACATATCTCCCTCAACATCTTTAAATGAAATATTAATATTATTACATAATCTTTTTTCATTACTTCCATTTAATTTAGTATTTGGAATCTTAAGTAATAAATCAATTAGGTAATTACGTAATTCAGTCATTCTTTTAACATCCGATTGCTTAGTTATACTACATGCTTTTGCAAAGCCACAAATTCCTGGTAAGTTTTCTGTTCCAGAGCGAATATTTGATTCCTGTTCGCCACCATGCATTTGCTTTTGTAATTTGATTCCTGATTTAATTATTAACGCGCCAACACCTTTTGGACCATGAATTTTGTGAGAATTAATTGTGATTAAATCAATATTTTCAGGATTGAATTTTACCTTAAGAAAAGATTGGCATGCATCAGTGTGAAATATTAATTTTTTTTCTTTACATATCTTCGCAATGTCTTCAATAGGAAAAATAGTTCCAATCTCATTATTGGCATGCATAATAGTCACAAGAACAGTGTCTTTTCTTATTGCTTTTTTCAACTCTTCAAGGTTGATTAAGCCATCTTTATCAACAGGTAAATATGTTACTTCATAACCTTCATTTTCAAGTTCAGAACAAACCTTTAATATTGATGGATGTTCTGTTTTTTGAGTAATCATATGCTTTCCTTTAGAATTGTTTGCATGCATGATTCCTTTTAGAGCCAAATTATTAGATTCAGTTCCACCAGATGTGAATATAATCTCATTGGAATCAACACCAACTGCTTTTGCAATTATTTCTCTAGATTTTACAAGAACATCTCTAGAATCCTCACCAAAGATATGAACACTAGATGGATTACCATATACGTTAAGATATATTTTGTTCATTGCTTCTACAACAAGTTCATCAACCCGAGTTGTTGCAGCATTATCTAAAAATATTTTACTTATTTTAACCAGCCTCAAAAATAATAATTAATTGTATTATGTAATTACTATTCTCTAGAATTCTTTATAATCTTTATTCTTTTTAGTTAAAAAAATCCACTAAATAAAACACTCATAAGTTTTGATGAACCTAGATATATCAAAAATGAGATTATGATTAAAATTGGTATGTTTTTTAATCCATCCCTGATATTTCCATTTTTAATAATACTTGTAATAAATCCTGAAAATGTCGCCGTCATTCCTAGTACAGTCATTGCAAATATTTTGAAATCCTCAAGCCTAACTGAATCTCCACTAATTGAAAATGTTGAACTTTGCATGCTACTTAAATCTAGACTTCCAATTAAGCCAGTTACAATGATAATCAACTGGTTTGCTAATCCAAACATAAATGGTGCTGCCCCAATAGATGCAAACATAATAAAAATTACATAAGTCATGACATTTGCTGCCATCTCTTTTTTCATAATTTTTGTATCGATGATATCAACCGTAATTTTATCAAGAAGTTTTGCTAAAGGACCTCCAGCATCAATACCTTCAATGATCAAGTTGATAGTTCGTCTAAGAAGTATTGAATCATACTTATCTGCAAATTCTTTCAATGCAATGTTAAGATTTGTTCCAGTAAGAGATTTTTTTGCAACAACTTCCATCTCCTTAGATAAAACTCCAAACTGAGGCCTAATTGCTAACCATAACGATTGGTCAATTGGCATACCTGCACCAATGTTTGCAGCAACCAATTGTAAATACTCTGGTAAAACTTCTTCAACTGATTTTTTTCTATTATAAATTTTGACATCAATAACAATAAAGAACAATAGCAAGAAGACAAAATAGTGTAAAATTATTCCAAGAGTTAATAACGCAAACGTATCCATTATTAGTTTTACTATTGCTGCGCCATGTGTTATGTAATTAAATACTAAGAAAATTGTTTCAATAATAACAAAGACAACAGAAACTTGGATTATGATTTTTTGAATATCTTTTAATCGAGAATCAAGTCCTGCTTTTTCAATCATCTCCTCAAAGAATTTTTTTCTTTGAGCTTTAGTCATTTTTTGTTTAACTTCTTTTTTGACTAATTTACGAATATCCTTTTCATCTCTAAGAGACTTTATTTTTTGTCGTTTTTCTTTTTTCTTTTTATCTAATTCTTCTTTTTTCTTGTCCTGTTCTAATTTATGTTCTACAACAGAAAGCCTATCTTTTGAGAATATCTTTTTAATTTTAGTAAAAATAGTAGTTTTAGGTTCATGAGTTTCTTGAGGCTCAACTTTAGTTTCAGCAATTTTTTTCTTTTTTTGTTTAGGTCTTATTTTAATTTTCATTTTATAATTCTACAGCTGGCCTTGAACTTTTTATCATAGATAAAAACATGAATTGTACAAAACATAAAAATAATGCAATAGTCATTAAAAGAGGCAACCTCATCTGAAATCCCATAAAACTAGACAGTACAATAAACATTGTAATTCCAATAGATGGAACAATTACTGCAATCATCATGTAAAACATTGCAAGAGGATTTAATTTTCTTCCATATTCCATTACTGCAATTTTTTGTTCCTGAACAATTTGATTTATTACAGTATCTAAAGAATGTTTAAGGTTTGAACCAGTTCTAATTGAGTTAAGAATTTGCCATAAAAATTTTCTCATGTTTTTTGCAGGAGTGTTCATTATTGCTTCATTCATTGCATCTTCTAATGTTGTTCCCATGTCAACCTTTGCTAAAATATCATCAAATACTTTTCCAACCTTTGGATAGTTAGCACTGATATTCTCCATTGCTTTAAACAAAGTAATTCCGCTTTCAATTTCGATAACAAGATATCGTCCTGCAAAAACAATTTCTTTATTTATTTCCCTTTCAATTTTTAGGACTTTAACGTCTGGTAATTTAAGCATATATGAAAATAAAAATAAGAATATAATTGGAAATCCAATTGCAATTATTTTTATTTTAAGAAAAATGTCTAAACTTGAAAAAAATAAAAAGAATATTATCATCAAGCCAAATGTAAGATATGCAGTTGCAACAGCAGTTCTTTTGATAAATTCATCTGCTTTAAGATCCATTCCTGCCTGCCTAAGTTTAAGTTCAAGCCATTTTTTCTTATTTCCGAACAGCTTGTATGTTAGGCTCATCTTGAGTTTTCGACTCCTCCGCAGCTTTTTTAATCTCTAAATCTATATTTTTCGGATCAAAGAATAATTTATTACTATGAACATTTTTCATTAGTTCATCAGTATTAGTATAATACTCCGCCATAACTCTTCCCACGCCGTCAACAGAATAAATTTTGTTTTTTACAAGATATCTCAAGACATCTTGTTTCTCTTTCATCATTTTATTTAGTTGAGTTAAACTACTTCCAGTGTACAATTCTAATGTATGGAAAAGACGTTTTGATTTGTATTTATTAGATAATATATCTCGTTTCGCATCGTACTGCATAAGGACATTAGCATCTCCCTCATCATCAAGTTCTGCTAATTGAAATGTTCTTCTAAGTCCTGTTCGTCTGTTTCTAAATTGTATGATCATTAATGAAATTGCGTTAACCATTGTTTTTGGAACTTCAATTGGTTTGTTTGTAAGACGTTTTATTGCTTCTTCAGCATTGTTTGCGTGAAACGTAGCATAACACGAGTGACCTGTGTGAATAGCTTCAAATAATGTTTCAGCTTCTCTTTTTCGTCTTACTTCTCCAACAAGTATTCGGTCAGGCCTTTGTCGCAATGCATTAACCAATAAATCTTCCATACTAATTTCTCCCTTGCCTTCTGCATTAGGAGTTCTTGTAGTCATAGGAACCCAATGTAAAAATTTAGGAAGTTTAATTTCTCTAGTATCTTCAATAGAAATTATTCTTTGATTAGGTGGGAAAAAATTTGCAAGAACATTTAATGCACTTGTTTTACCAGACGCAGTTCCACCAGCAATCAAAGCAGACAATTCATAATGCATTGATAACCAGATCAATGAAGCAGATTCTAAACTCATTGTTTTAGATTCAATAAATTTTGTAATTGTCCAAGGGTCTCTTGAGAATTTACGAAGTGTAATAGTATTTCCTCTTGATGAAATAGGACTAATTGTAGCGTTTGCCCTGTCTCCTGCATTAATGTGCGCATCTAAAAGTGGTTCTAATACACTAAGTTGTCGTCCAACTTTTCTTCCAATCATAGTTGCATAATGTTTGATTTGTTCTTCATCTGTAACTGTAATATCTGTTTTAAGCCAACCGTGACTTTTGTGGTACACCCAAACAGGTTCATAACTTCCGTTAATTGCAATTTCTTCTAACGATGCGTCATTCATAAGAATCTCAATAGAACCCATACCAAGACTTTCTTGGACTAAGTATGTATTCAAGAAATTCTTATCAACTGCTTCAATATCTGGGAAGTATTTATCAAGTAAAATTGAAATTGTTGCTTGAAATTGTGCAGAAACAACACTGCTTCTTTTTGCATCTTGAATATCGACAATACCTAAGTTTACTTGTTTAATTAACTCTTTTCTGATATTCTCTAGTACTGCTGCAGTAGTTTGACTAATTTTAGAAATCTTAACAGAATAAATAGGAACGAATTCGCCTTTTTTACGTTCAATAGTTATTCGAACAGGAATCTCATTAGAAGTAAAACTATAATCATCAATTAAGTCAGAATTTTTAGAAATAGTCTCTTTTTTTGAAACATGACTTTTCTTAACTACTTTATGAGAAACAACTTTAGACTTCCTAGTACTACTTGCACCTCTTTTTTTTGTGACCATGTTTTATTCCCCTATTTAATAATTTGAAACAATTCTTTTAAATCTTCTTGATATTTAGATTTCTTCTTAGTTAATCTGTTGAACTCTTTTTCAATAGAAGAAATGTTTGATTCGCTTTTCGAACCAGATGCAATCTTAAATCCAATTGCTTTTTTCTTAAGAATCTTTAACTCATTTTCTAAATCATTATGTTCTTTTTCAATAAGTGTCAATTTTTCTTGGATAGAATTTTTTTTATCAAACAAACTATTCAATTTATTTATACTTTCAGAATTTTTGATATCCTTTGTTTTTGTTGAAATCGTTGACTTGATATTATTTTGAAGATCGGATATCTTTCCCTCTTTAGTCTTGCTTTTCTGAATAGTACTTTCAACAGAATCTCTTTTTTTGAGAATATGTTTTTTAATAGACTCTGCTTGCTTTTTCAATCCAAGTAGTTCATTTCTGTTGATTTCTAAACGTTTATTTTCAGAAACAATCTTGTCAGAAGATTCATTAACTGTTTTTATTATTGCGTCAAGTTTTTTCTGAAGACTTGTTTGAAGTTCAAGTAAACTATCTGTCTCTTGTTTTTCTTTGTCAATCTCAGATTCTTTTTGATTGATTTGTTTTATTATCAATGAATACTTACTTCTTTCATCTTCAATTCTGTTATTAGTATCATTAAGGAAATTCTCGAATTGACTTTGTTGAGAAACCATTTCTTTATCGATTTCGTGTTTCAATTTGTGATAATTTTCTAACTTAGATATTTTGGTCTTTACCTTATCTAAATCATCAGAAATCTCTTTTTTGATTGTATGAAATTCTTCGTGAAGTTTTTTCAGACCATCATTTTCAGTATCAAGTGTCGCTAAAGCGGTATCAATTTTTCGAACAAATGCGTCTTTTTGATTAAGAAATTCTCGCTTTTTTCCAACAACATCTTTGTTAGAAAGCGTTTTTAATGAGATTGTGCTATCAACTAACCCATATTCTATGTTAACAAGATTTTCCTCATCTAGCATCTCAGCCCATTCTAATACAACTGGCTTAGAAACACCAAGCTCTTTAGAAGCTTTTTTAAGAGAAATTTTACCTCTTTTTCTAACAAGATTTACAAGTTTATCTACACCTGTCTCAATGTCACCCATAATGTTATTTTGGTATATTTATTTATATAAGTTTCTACTTAGCTCAAGCTTTGTAAGTCTGGATTTATATCCTTTCTAGCTTGGATAACAGCTTACTGGGGCTATTTACAATTGAAAACGTCTTAAGTAGCCTTTTTGGATTTAAGTAGAACAAAAAATAGCCGATTATTTTTAGAAATTCCAAAGTAGAATTTGATAATTTCGATGGATTGTTTATTGAATGCTTAATATAGTTGTAATTTTCACATTTTTGCTTCTGAAGTGGATACTGTTGAGCAATTTGAGTTCCAGGCAAACAAGTCAATATTGAAATTCTCATGAAATCTAGATTTGATGAACTTGCCTTTACTAAAGTTCTTAATGTGTCAAGAACTCCCTCGTTTGGAAATCCAATCATTATAAATGCTAAAGAATTGATTTTCGCCTTTTTTATTAAATCAATTGTTGGGTTGATTTTATTTTCTTGTGTGTCCTTCTGAATTAAATTCAATGTTTTTTGATTATATGTTTCAATTCCCAATCGTATCTCAACACATCCAGATTTTTTCATGATTTTTAATGTGTCTAAGTCAACAGAATTTACTCTTGTATTGCATCCCCATCTTATGTTAAGGTCTCTAATTCTGATTTCATTACAAAAATCAATAACTCGTTTTTTATTCAAAGTAAAAGTATCATCGTGGAAAAAGAAGTAATTCATATTATACTTATTTTTTAATTCCTGCATTTTCTCTACAATGTCTTTAATTGAGTGATATCTTACTTTAGATCCAAACATTTCATTAACAATAGGTTGACAAAAAGTGCATCTAAAAGGACATCCCCTAGAAGTCATTAACGAAACTCCTCTTACTTTTCCAAAATACTCAAAATAATACCATTTTTTAATATATTTCTCAACATTGATGAATGAAAAATCAGGCAATTTAACTTCTTCTAAATTAATGAATTCTGGTTTTGTAGGAGTCTTAAAAAATCCATTCTCAGTTTTAATTATTAGATTTGGAATCTTTTTAAGTTTTGAAATATCATTAATATTTTGAAGATATCTAGTAAATGGAATCTCACCTTCTGAAATAGTAATTACGTCTGGATTAAGATATTCGAGTTGTATTGCTGAGCTAACTGTAGTCGGTCCTCCAAGAATAATTTTTGTTGCAGTATTATTACTTCTAATTATACTGATATATTTTTTAACTAAATTTAATTGGACAATTGTCGAATAAATTCCAACAACATCAGGTTTAAATTTTTGAAGTTTTTTATTTAAAAATTTGATATTTTTATCAAATATTTGTACTTTTGAATTTTTGATTTTTTCAGAGACATAAGTTGCAAGATAAACCGGTCCTAGCGGCACATCAATATGGTCAAATTCCGAACCAGGAACAATAAGAAGTACTTTTAATTCGCCTTTATTTGCATACATTCAAGGAGATTATTGCTGTTATTTTATAATTTTTATTGTTTATTTCTTAGTTAAACCCAATTTTATGATATTATTGTTATCTAATCTAAACCAAGATAACATATCTGTAACATCAACAACCTCAAACGAAGGTTGACTATTGGTCCAATAAATGTGATCAGAACAACTTCTATTATATACAAACTTGGAATCAAATTCATCAATATTGACAAAACTCAAGATTCCATTTTCATTAGCACTCATATTTCCAAAAATTCTATTCAAATAACTTGGTGATTCATTATCTGAAAAATATTCAACATTATCAATTGCATTTAATAATCTAGTATAATTTGTACCATTGACTAATTGACTAAGCTCATAATCTGATTTTTTAATAGTTCCAATAAACGTTCCATTGGTAAAAATATTATATGTTGGGTCTTCAAATTCTAAAATTCCAATACTTGCAACTGCAGTATAATTAAACTTAAAGATAGACGTATTTAGTTCATCATAAACTTCAAAGTGCGCAGTTGCTTCAAAAATAATATTCCATGGGTCAGTTTGATATTCTTTGATTTCTAAAAAAGTAATATTTGATTTAATCCTAAAGTCATCACTCAAAACATATATTGCAGTTCTCCAATCATTAAGATGATCTTTTGCGGTAATATTTATTGTTTCAGAATTAATTGTTCCATTAATTATTGCGGTGGTAAATGCAGTATTATTTACAAAATTTCCCTCTCTAGTTATGTATTCGTTAACACCTAGAATTGCTCTATATCCTGCAATGTAAAGAGCTCGATTAAAATCTTTAGTAATATCCTCAATAAACTTATTAATTGAATCAATTCGTCCATAGTCAGACTTACCTTCTTCTAAAATATTAGTTCGATACGTTATTTTATAATTAAATAAAACTAAGACAATTAATGCAAATACCATTATGGAAAAGAACATACCTTTTTTGTTGCCCAATATTGTTCGTCTCATTTTTCTTTCCATATATTCATCTCAATTATTGATGGCCCCCACATATATGGGACTTTTGGAATACTCATTAAATATATCTCAAAATCATTTTCGTTGAATTTGACAAAAACTCTTCCATCTTTATCAAAGTCAAGTTTTGATAATAAATTATAAACTGCAACATCAATTGTATCACTTGAATTAAATGATTTACTTGAATTAGAATATTCACAAGTTTTACTTCCTGAATATGAACTTGGAATACTAAGTTGTGCTGTTGAAATGTCTTCAAACTCAATAGTCCAATTACATCCTTCATTGAATTCTAATACATCTGTGTATCCAGTAGACGCATCAATAGAAAGCGTATAAATTATACTATTATTATTAGAATAAAAAGTATCATTCATTGAAACATCTGTACTTGAGATATTAATTGTGTTAGTTTGTGTTAACAATTGAGTTGGAATTGAAACAATAAATGGGTCTCCAAGATTGGTAAAATTAACACCATATTCAGAAATATTATATACTGCTATTCCATTAACAATTACTTCTTTAGTCCAATGTTCTGAGGAATATGATGTAACTTTAGCATCTAAAATTTTGACATTTGGTGGAATATTTATTATTGGATTTGAGGAATTTATTCTTTCAATAAATGTCGCAGTAATCGTTCCATATTCATTATATGTTTTTGGTTGAGATTTTATAGTAATTGAAGAATTACCATACAATACTGAATTTGTAAAATTACCAATTATTTCAAAGTTCTGTGTCTCAGCAATAACCATTTCTTTTAACATGTCTTCAGCAATTGTTTTGTAGATTTCTTGCAATCCAGTAACGTTATTGCTTACAAAGAAATGACTAGAATTATCACAATCAGCTATGCTTTGTAATACAGTTGTATCTGCATCATATCCAAATGCAACAGAGTATATATCAATATTATAATTTCTGTGTGCCAAACATGCAAATTGTATTGCTTGATTTGCAGCATCAGAATCACTACAATCCCACGAAGAATCAACGGCTTGATAACAATAATTTGCCTGTCCATCACTCATAACAAGCATTGCTTTTTTTCGTTGGGTATCAATTTCAGTAAGCAGTAATTCAAACTTAGCATCACTTGTATCATCATTATTTACCTTGACTGCAATAGTATTATAACCTGCTTTCAAAACATCATAATCTCTTATCGCAATATTATCAATTTGAATATTGTCAGATTGTTCTCTATGTGTAACTTCTGTTCTGAATCTAATTGTGATTGCATTATTTAAATTATAATCGCTAAGTTCAATTTTTATTCTTTTATAGTCTTCATATGAACTATCATAAAAATTATAATGATTATTGTTATTATATCCTCTATAAACTGAATTGTGCCAAGTTCCATCATATATGTCAACAAAAAGTTCATCAGTACTTTCTGTATCTTCATAAGCAACATAAAATTCTAAAAACGGAGATACTGTCAAACTTAAATCAAAAGACCTTTGGAACCAGGCATAATTTGTTGCATAATCATCACCAAATAATTGAATATTATAATTTCCTTGATATGGATCATTATCAACTTGAATAACAGTGCCATCATTTACAGAATCAACAGTCCATCCTGATAAAGTTCCATCTTCAAAACCATCAAAAAAAATTCTTCTAGCAATATCTTCTTCAATATTCCAATACGTTGCATCATGTTCATAAGTATCATTAATTATTAATTGTCCATTAATAAACACTTGGGCATTGTCGTCTGAAAAAACATAAACTTTTGGTAAAAAAACATCGCTTGAATTTTTAAAGAAAGTTTTTCTAAAATAATAATTTCCGCCGTTATTAGGTAAAGTTGTGTTTAAATCAGTAGTCATTGTTTCAAAACCAATTGGTGTAATTCCAGTATTCCAACTACTGTCGTTAAATGATTCTTCATACCAATAACCATTGTTATATGTAGGTTCTCCTGATGGGAAACCGTATTCATATTTCCAAGTTGAAGATGTATTAATTAGTGATTTAGATTCTGCTAACAATTCAATTGCTTTCATAATTCCACAAGAAATACAAGTACTTCCACTTGCAAAATATGTATCGACCTCACTTTTTAAGTCAGTTATGTTAGTAGTTAAAGAAGTATAATCATCAATTCTTTGTTCATAACTTGAAAGTCCAACCCTATTTCCTTCGATGCCATAAAGCATATTATCAATAAAATCTTTGTTGATACATTTTGCAACACTAATTCTTTTAGATGATACTAATTCTAAATTAGGATCAGTACATACTCTATTAATTCCTGAATTATGAGAATCAAATCTCCAATCCATGCTTCCAGAAACATCAGTTACTAAAATAGCATCACCATTGCCATATTTTTTAGTATTTCCTCTGTTAGTAAAATTTTTAGTACTGAATCTTATTGGGACCGTTTTATTTTCAATTTCAGAAATATTAACAATTGAAAAAAACGTAGCATTATCTAAAGTAATTGTTTGCGTAGTTTCACTTCCATTACTTTCAAAAACAAGTTTATCACCTATTGTGAAAAAACTACTATAATTATTAAAAAAACTAAATGCCAAATTAATTTCATTTATTTTTTCAGGAAATGAAATAGAAGAAAATATGTTAATAACACCGCTAACCATTGGAAGGTAATATTTTGTTTCATTAAATGGCTCTTCATACATTCTTTTTTCAAAGTATTTTATGTGGAAGAAACCTCCTCCAATGTATGACAAATTAATATCTTCATTTTCAAAAACAATTGATATCTCGTTATCTGATTCCGATAAAACATAATTACTACAATCACTCAAATCATATTTTTTTATAGTCCTATTTTCTATAGGTGGAAAAAATAAACCCGCAGGAAATTCCGTTGTGTTACAAAAATTTCCATTAATATTTATCTCAAATTTTGTTCCAATATCTGCTTCAAGAAAAATATTTTCAATTGAAAATATATCCGGAATGTAAATTGTTCTAGTAATATTACCTTGTCCAATAAATCCGCCAAAATATGCAAAAACAGAACTACTTTTATTCCCGATAGATTTTAGCAATGATTTAGATGTTATTCCTTCAATAGGTTTTTCCATTTCAATTCCAGAAATCATTCGTCTATTTGTAACAAGTCTGTCCGTGTTGTTGATTACTGTCGTATTATATATAGTAATAAATGTATCATTATCCTCAATATTTATTGCAAATTCCATATCTGAATCTAAAATATCTAATGTGATGTTCTTTGCAATCTCTGAGGCAAGATCTTTTTTCCCTTGAATCCACAACTTTCCAATAACTTCAAGAATAGTAGAATCATAATCAGTAATTTCCTCTGATTTTATTTTTTCAATTATTTTAATATTATTTATATCAGTTATTTTAGTATTAGATAAAATGTTGATAATATCTTCGCTCATTTTATCTTCTGCGACTCTTGGTGGTGTAAATATGTATGTTTTGTTAATCAATAAAATTGCTCCCAGTAAAACAGTTATTGCTAATACTGCTTCAAAAGAAAAATATACACCTTTCTTATTTGTTCGTGAAGTCATTTTATTCAAAAACCTGAATTATTAATTTTACAAAATTATTATTTAATCGTGAGATTCTAACTGTTTGTGATATTCTTTTATATTCAGTATTAGGAATTATTGTACAACTTTCAATATCTTTAGATTGTATTATTTTCTTTATTTCAGATTCAATTTCCATTTGTTCAAAATCATTAAAATAGTACACTTCACCCAATCCATATTTTATCTTTAGTATAGTTGACCCCAAAGATCCTATCGCTAATGTATCGATGTTGCTGACATTTGAATTAATAAGATATCTATATTCTTTTGTCGATTTATCATCAATATTTTTTAAGGCCTCATTAGAAATTGTAATTTTTTGAGTAACATTTCCAAGGAACGTTTTATTAAAATAATTTGATGTAATTAATCCAGAATCTTCTAAATATTCAAAATTATGTTCAAATATGTCTGCATTAACAATACCCGAAATAAAAACAAAATTACCATCATATGCAAACTTTTGAATTTTTTCTAATTCCAAAACAGAAAAATCTTCTAAGTGTGGATTATCTAAAACAACAATATTCGCAGAGTCAATAGAATTGATAAAATCTGTTTTATTACTTAACTCATATTTTTCTTCAAATAATAATGTTGTTGGTCGAGAAACCCTTGAATAATATAACAATTTTTCATCATCAATAGTGCTATTAATATTTATTCCACAATTTTTTGAAATTGATATTGCATCACCAGAATTTAAAGAAGTAATATACAATGAAATTTGTCCATTTACGCCGAGTTTATTTCTAATATAGTCGTAATTTGATTCATATAGCGAATTAAGTTTCAAAGTATCAATTTTATCATTAGCAATTATTCCTGGAATCTCAAAATTATCTGTTGTCCAATCCAACGGAATACCCGAACTCAAGATTAATTCGGAAACTTTGCTAGATGAATCGTAATTAAAAGTATTACTTTCAGAATTAATTGTAGTTGATGTATAGAATATGAACGTTAATAATCCAAAAACAAATATGGCAACTGCAACAAAAAAGTCAATATACCAAAATTGGGATTTCTTACTCATTTTGGACCAACCAAAACGACGCCGTTTTGTTTTTTGATCATATTATCTTTTGTTATTGTGCCTTCAAAATAGTTTACATTAAACACTTTAGATTTTTGTGTGGTAAGTAATTCAACCCACGTATTATTGTAAACATTGATTGTATAATTTTCATTTAGTGATGTTTGAGGAAGTTCAAAAGTTCTAACATATCCTTCGTGTGATTCACTAGCCGTTTTGATTTCATTTTGTATTATTTGTGCAATTTTTTCAAGTTCATTATATGATTCTTCATCTGATTTAACATTAATATTATGATAAATAACGCCCGAGAATGCAACAGAAATAAGTAGCGCAAATGATATAACCGATACAAATTCAATAGTTATTTGAGCTTTATTATTCATTTTATTTGCCAGTTATTTGTATATATGTAGTTCCATTAGTTTTAGCAAGAATTTCAATTTCATGAATTCCTGGTGTTGCAAGAATTGTTCCATTAATTGGAATTTTTGAAACAAGATACAAATTATGCTCTCCAACAATGATATTAATTTCATAAGTTGAAACACTAATTGACTTTATTGAATCTGGAAAATAAACCTTGATTGTTTCCTTTGAAGGAGCACCAAGATAAAAAATGCTTTCAGCAGTATCAACAATTTTCTGGACAGAAACATGTGCTTGACTTAAAGAAATTTCATCTCTAATTGACTCTGATTGGCCTTGATAAATTATAATTGATGGTATTGATAAGAATAATACAATTCCCATTATAATCAAATATTCAATTGCAATCTGTCCTTTAGAAATATTAGACACCTCTTTTATAATATTATTTAAGCGTTTTATTTTAAAAGCTTTGTTGTTGTCGTACTTTTTTGTGTTACAAATTCATCACATTTTTTTCTAATTATTGTTGAGTGAATACTTTTTTAGAAAGGTTTTTAAATATAGTTTAATACCCAAATTTATAGGGAGGTAGGTTGATTTGGTTAGTAGCATAACTAAAGAACTAGACGATTATCTTGAATCAAGAATTGGTTCTGGCGATTTAAAAAAAAAGAAAAAGAAAGATCCTGTTAATTTCTCAAGGGTTCCGAAAATTGATAATGAGTACAAAACTTTTGTTCTTGAAGATGAACCAACTAAACCTTGGCATCGAAAATTTTTAGATTGGTTATTCGAAGAAGATTCTTCAAAAGAAGCAGATTACGCTGAAAAAATTGAAGACTTTGAAGAAGACAGATTAGACAAAGTTGCAGACATTATTGAAGATGCACAAGAAAGTCTAGATGATTTAGAAATTAAAGAAGAAAAGAAAGTAAAAAACATTTTTCAACGTTTATTTGGAAGATTAAGAAAAGTCGAAGCTCAAGAAATAGAAGAACTTGAGGATATTCCTGTGCAAGTAGATGCATCACATATGGAAGACATAACAGTTTTCAAAACAAGATGCAACGAAGAAATCCGAGATGCATTAAGAGCTATACGAAAAATAACTTTAAGACTTCCAAACAATGTTTTAGAAGACGTTGAAGCAATGAATGAATATCAAAGACTTCTTGCTCTAATGAGAAAATATAAAGTTGATTAATCAACTTATTTTTTACTTTTTAGCCATTATTTCTACAATATCTGAACTCTTAAGAATATGGTCTTTTCCAACTGGCATTTTTGATTTAACGTCAATTGCTTTGATAAAATTCTTTCCAAAATCAGTATGCAGTTTAAATGCAAAATCCAGTGCAGTGGTTCCCGGTGGCATTAAAAAGCAATCAGGTAAAACATTGCCGTTAGAGTCTTCTAATTTATTAACTCCTCCTGGAAATATTGCAACGTATTTTAACAAATCAAAAACAGCATGATTAATTATATCCTGTACTCCTGTACTAGAAAATGTTCCAAGAATATTATCCTTGATAAAACCTAAAGCTCCTTTCTGTCTATCGCTAAGTTTAGACTCATCAACAACCTCAAAAGAACTTTCTCCAGGTGCATATTTGATTAAACCATGTTTTGCAGCTTCACGTAATGCAAGTTCTGATTCTGCTGAAGACGGAACAACAATATATTCTGGAAAATTTTTCTTGATTTTCTCAATGTTTTCTTTAGCAACAGGAATGTCGCATTTATTAGCAGCAATAATCATTGGTTTAGTTTTCTCTCTAAGTATTCTAGCAAGACTAAGGAGTTCATTTTCAGTCCATTCAGTTGGTTTTTTCTCTTCAAGATTTAATTTTCTCAAAGCACTCTCAACATGAATTTCATTAACCTTTAAACCAGATAACTGTTTTGCAAGAATGATTTTTGAACTACTTTTTTCAACTTGCATTTGTCTTGATAATTTATCCCAACCTTTTTTCAAAATTCCAAGATACCAAAAATCAAGTTCTTCTTCTAAAAATTTAATATCATTCTGAGGATCATAACTTCCAACATCAACAGGTTCGCCTTTTTCATTAACGCTACCTGAAGCATCAATTACATGAATTAAAACATCAGCTTGTCGTAAATCATCTAAGAATTGGTTACCCATTCCAAGACCCTCGTGAGCACCAGGAACAAGACCTGCAACATCCATCATATCAACAGGTACAAATCTAAAATCTCCTTCACAATATCCCTCTCTAGGGTTGGATTTTTTACCAAACTCAATAGCAACATCCTTAAGCTTAACAAAACCAACAGCGTGATTAGCTTTTATTGTAGTAAAAGGATAATTTGCAATTTCAACATCTGCTAAAGTAGCAGCCTTAAAGAAAGTAGACTTTCCAACAGATGGTTTTCCAACAACTCCGATAAACATAACTTTGGAATAATTTGATTAATTTAAAAAGATTTCTTAAAAACTTATATAAATGACATATGCATAAAAACATACATGGTTAAAGATTTAGTAAAAGATGTTGCTCAAACTGAATTACAACATAAACATCCATTCCACTTCAAAGAATTCTATAAAATGATGCATGACTGGTTTGAAGAAAACGGTTATAAAAGTGCAAATGGTGGAGATGATTACGAAAATTTTTACAATGAACGAATTCATGATGGCGGTATGAAAGAGATTAGATACTGGTGGCATTTGTATAAAGCACCATCAAAATATTCTGTTAACGAAGTAACGCTTGTTAAATTTCACTTAACTGTTAGAATCCGAGCTTTAGGAATTAAAGACATTGAAACAGTTTTCAACGGCAAAAAAACTAAAGTTCAAGATGGTGAACTAACAGTTGATTTAAAACAAGACATCACAGTAAGTTACAGTGTATTAAATGGGCACTGGTTAAGCAACTTTCCACTAATAACCAACTTTATCGAGAACAGATGGTATAAAAAATATTTTGAAATGTATAAAAAGATGGCTTACGAAGATTTTTATAAATTAGAAAACACTGTAAAACGTTGGTTAAATTGGTATCAATATTCTTTGGTTCCACGTCCATTCCGTTCATCTTTGGGTGGATATAATGCAAAATCAGAATTCGAAAAGTAAACTTTATAAATAGTTACTTTTTGTTTTTCTATTTATGTGCTCCTGTGGCTTAGTGGCTATAGCACCTGACTTGTAATCAGGAGGTCGTGGGTTCAACTCCCACCAGGAGCTTTTTTAGTTTCTACGAAGTATGTCGAATGCTAGAGGCGAAACTCTAGCGTGTTGTTTCAACTCCCACCAGGAGCTTTTTTTAGTTTCTACGAATTGAATTATCGTCACTTGCAAAATATTATATATCTTCAATGTTTTACAATTCTATGGACAAATTACTTCAAGAAGTTGAGTTTATCGAAAAAAAGCTAAACATAAAGTTCCCTGTAGACACATTCCGAGAAAAGTTATACGGAAGAGCAGTAAAGCTCAATGAAGAAGTTGGAGAATTGTGCAGTGAAGTTTTGTCATTCACAAAAGACCAAAGGATTGAAAAATTAAACAAAAGTTCTAAAGAATCTCTTGAAGAAGAAATTGCCGATGTTATAATCTCTGTTTTAGTAATTGCAAAAACAATGGATGTTGATGTTCAAGAAGCATTAAAAAATAAAATAGAAAAAATAAAAAATAGACTACTTTAATCTTTTGCATTCATACTTAGTCAAGATTTTTTCATCTACACCATATTTCTCACTCAAATCACAACTACCAATTGGTTCGACGTGAGTTCTAACATCATAAATGTTAGGAATTGCAGAACGAATTTTAGATTCAACCTTCACAGTTAATGCATGAGCTTTAGAAACTGTTGTTGAACCTTTAACCTCAACATCTAGACTTACAACAAAAGAGTCGCCCAATTTTCTAATTCTAATTCTGTGTGGGTTAATAACTCCCCTAACAGAACATACGCTTTCTAAAACCAAGCGATACATATCTGGGTCATTTACTCCATCCATAAGTTCTGTTTTATTTTCACGAAAAATATCAAATGCAGTTTTCATAATAAACACGCTGACAATAAGCGCAATAATCATATCAATTATTGGCATATTTAATACAACTGTAAAAAATATTCCAAACATGACTGACAAAGAAATTAAAATATCGTTTCTCATATTAGACGCATTTGCAATCAACATTGAACTATTTGTTTTTTTACCAACAGAATACTGATTCCAAGTAAGAATTAATTTTCCAATAACTGATATAACTGTGACAATTAAAGCATAAATTGAAGGAATAACTAACCCCTCATTATGAATAAATTTCATAACTGTAGTATATGCAAGTTGAGCACCAGCAAAGAAAATGATAAATGACAAAACCTTTGCAGAAACAGCATCTGCTCGTTTGTAACCATAAACATATTTTGGATTTGGTTTTTTCTCCATTATTTTAGTAGTGATTAATGCAACACTTGATGTTATTATATCAGTTGCAGTATCAAGTCCATCTCCAAGTAAAGCAAGACTTCCAAATACAAATCCAGAAACAATTTTCAAGACTGCTAACAATGCATTACCAACAGTAGCAAATATAGATGCATGTTGTATTTTTTTGATTCGTTCATCCATAAATAGGAAATCTTGTTTTTAATCTTTATAGGTTTTTTCATTAGTGCAAAATAGCAAAGTTTAAAAAAAAGTATCAATAAACGGCAATTAGGATGGATAGTATAATTGAAGAATACGAGCGTTTAAAATCCAGTTATGACTTGCCTGAGTTCCATGAACTTGATAAGGCACTAGAGTTGGATGATCTTGAAAGTCCGATCACACTAAAGGATCTAAGAAACAAGTTTCACGACAGATTTAGCGACTGTTCAAAAATTCTTGAAACCTTATTCCAGCCAGAAGGCGAATTTTCTAGTTATATAGAAACAAAAATATTTGCAAGTGACATTAAAGATGATTATTTTGAAGCTTACAAAAGATTACGTTACTTAGTTCGAGAAGCACAACTTCTATCTGTACATAATGACAAAGATAAAGATGCAGAATTTGTTAAACAATCTCACAAGACTTGGCAAGATTTAAAGCCAGTAATTGTAGATTTTCTAGAAAATTTGAAGAATTGTTGGTTAAACCCTGCAATACAAGATAATGTAAAATACTTTGGTTAAAAAATAAAATAGGTGATTTGAGTGAGAATTATTTTAATCGGACCACAAGGATGTGGGAAAGGTACACAAGCACAAAGATTAGAACAATTATACAATATTCCACACATTTCTACGGGTGATATTTTCAGAGAAAATATGACCAACAATACTAAACTTGGAATTCTAGCAAAAACATTTATCGACAAAGGACATTTAGTTCCAGATGAAGTAACAATTGAAATGGTTAAAGACCGATTCAAGCATGATGATTGCAAAAATGGATTTTTGTTGGATGGTTTTCCAAGAAACATCAAACAAGCAGAAATATTAGATACTTTTCAAGAAATTGATGATGTAGTTCTAATTGATGTTGATGATGCAGAGTCAATAAAAAGAATAACTAATAGACGAACTTGTCCAGTTTGCAAAAAAGTTTACAACATTTTTTCAAATCCTCCAAAAAAAGAAGGCGTTTGTGATAAAGATGGTGCAACTCTGATTCTAAGAGATGATGATACTGAAGAAGCGATACGAAAGCGATTACAAATTTATCATAGTGAGACAAAACCAATTGTTGAACACTACAGAAAAATGGGTAAAGTTGTAGAAGTTAACGGTATGCAGGCAATTGATAAAGTGACGCAAGATATCGAGTCTCATATCAAATAATTTCTTGATAAATGTAAAGCTCAAACAGCAGAGAGTTTTATAAAAAAGAGTTTATAAATGAATATAGTAATATTTATAAATACTTAATTCAAAAACCAACTGTAGGAGAGAGATAGGAGAAGATTGAAAAACATTTTCTCGTTTAAACTTTATTAAAATGAGGCCGTTATTACCTACTTTGCGGGAGAATAAGCGTTACATTGGTTTTGAAATTTTAGCAAGCCAACAAATACCGTTTAAATCCTTTGAAAGTTCTTTTAACGACATGCTACATAACTTTATTGGTGTTCTTGGATGCGCTAATGCTGGAGCATATGTGATAAAAGAAAAGTATGAAAATAACAAAGGAATCATTAGAGTAAATACAAATTATGTCGATCACGTAAAAGCAACTTTTACATTCATAAAAAAAATTGAAAATGTGGATGTAACAGTTAAAAGTATACGAACAAGTGGTATGATTAACAAAGCATTGAGGTGAAATATATGCAATCTATGAACCATCAACTAATGGGTTACGACAGGGCAATTACAATGTTTAGCCCGGACGGAAGACTACTACAAGTAGAATATGCAAAAAAAACAGTAAAACAAGGTAGCACAGCAATAGGAATTGTTGCAAAAGATGGTGTTGTTCTTGTAACCGACAAACGAATTGTTGAACCTTTAGTGGTAGACGATTCTGTTGAAAAGATTTTCAAAATTGATAATCATATTGCAGTAACTGCAGCTGGAATTATCAGTGATGCAAGAGTTTTAGTAGAAAGAGCTCAAGTTTCTGCACAACAACACAAAGTTACTTATGATTCTGATATTGATGTCTTAAGTATTGTTAAAGATTTATGCAAACTAAAACAAATTTGCACACAATCAGGTGGATTAAGACCATTTGGTGTTTCTTTACTTATCACTGGTGTTGATGAAACAGGACTTAAATTGTATGAAACTGATCCAACAGGAATTTACTTTGGGTATAAAGCAACAGCAATTGGAGAATTTGAACAAGAAGTAAAAGAACTTCTTAATGCTGAATACAAAGATGAAATGTCAATCAATGACGCAATAAAATTAGCAATCAAAGGTCTAAAAGCAAATATTGGTGAAGACCTAAAAGAAAATAGAATTGACTGTGTTTGTATAACAAAAGACAGAGTTTACAAATCGCTTTCAAAAGAAGAAATAAAAACTTTTCTTCAAGGATAGATGAATGAAATCAGGAAAATTATTTGACCACGAGAAATTTAATTTTGACATCGCACGCCTAAAGAAAGGTGGCGAAACTTTTGAAGTTGTCGTAGATAATAATTTGGCTGTAGCATTCAAAGAAGGAAAAAGTGTAGATCTTAACGATGTAATAAAATCAAATAAGATTTATTCAAATGCAAATCATAGTCTTTTATCGTCAGAAACAATCATGGAAAATATTTTCAAGACAGATGATAAAAATGAAATTGCAAAAATAATTCTTAAAGAAGGAGAAATACACTTAACTTCAGAGTACAAAGCAAAAGTTAGAGAAGAAAAAAAGAAACAGATAATTTATTTGATTCATAAAAATAGTATTGACCCAAGAACAAATGCACCTCACACTTTAGTAAGAATTGAGGACGCAATCAATTCAAAAAAAGTAAGAATTGATGAGTTCAAGACGGCAAATGATCAATTAAAATCTGTTTTAGACGAAATAAAAACAATATTGCCGTTAAAATTTGAAAAGAAAAAATATTCGATAAAAATTTATTCTGAATATGCGGCACGTGGTATTTCTCTTATACAAAGACATGTAGAACCAATGAGCTCAGATTGGCAAGAAGATGGTTCTGTAATTTGCATGATTGAAATTTCTCCAGGTGTAGCGTCTGAATTAATCGAACAAATTAACAAATTGACAAAAGGAACGGCAGATATTGAAAGTTATAATTAGGTGAATAATATGGGAGAACTAAAAGTACAGGAAAAAGAAATTGTAGTTCCTGGAGATATTTTGGCAGTAGGAATGGATTACCTTCCAGCGCCAGGCACATATAGAAACGGAGAAAATATAGTTGCTAACAAAGTAGGTATGGTAAGCATTAATGGTAGACTTATAAAAACAATAAGCCTAGCAGGTAAGTATATGCCTAAACGAGGCGATACAGTAATTGGTCGAGTTATCGAAGTCAATCTATTTGGATGGAGACTTGATTTGAATTGTGCATATTCTGCAGTATTGAATGTAAAAGATGCAACATCTGAGTTTATTCCAAAAGATGCAAACTTGAACAAGTTTTTCACATTTGATGATTTCGTTGTAACAAAAATTACTAACGTTACAAGTCAGATGCTAGTTGACCTTACAATGAGGGGTCCTGGATTACGAAGACTTAGTGAAGGTAGAATCATAAAAGTAAATCCAAACAAAGTTCCACGAATAATCGGTAAAGGCGGTTCAATGGTTTCAATGATCAAAAACGCAACTGGTTGTAGAATTATTGTAGGACAAAATGGAATTATTTGGGTTAGTGGTGAACCAGCAAACGAAATTAAAGCAATAGATGCAATTAAAAAAATCGAAAGAGAATCTCACATACAAGGTTTAACTGATAAAATCAAAGAATACCTTGGTGCAGAAGACCTTCCAGAACAAGCAGAAAATTCTGAAGATGAATTTGTTGAAGATGACCAAAACGACCATGAAGAATCCGACAACTTCGATGAAGACGAAGGTGATGAACAATGAGTTATGATAAAAGATTTGATGGTCGAGAGTTCGATGGATTAAGACCAATAGAAGCAAAAGCAGGTGTTATTCCAAACGCTGACGGTTCAGCATATTTTAAAATTGGAAAAACAGCAGCATACGCAGCAGTTTATGGTCCAAGAGATTTGTACCCTAAATTCTTAAAAAATCCTCAATCGGGAGTTTTAAGATGCCGATACAACATGTTACCTTTCTCAGGAGCTGGCGACAGAGTTAGACCTGGAGGAAACAGACGAAGTAAAGAGATTTCAATGATTATGGATAATGCTTTAGCATCCGTTGTTGATTTATCTGCTTGTCCAAATTCAGTAGTAGATGTTTTTGTTGAACTTCCACAAACTGATGCAGGATCAAGATGTGCAGCAATCTGTGCAGCTTCAATGGCACTTGCAGATGCAGGAATTCCAATGAAAGACTTAGTTGCAGCTGTTGCAGTAGGAAGAGTAGACGACAAAGTTGTTGTAGACTTAGAATACGCAGAAGAAGCATACGAAGACGGTCCGGTAGCAGATATTCCAATTGCATACATTCCAAGCAATGACAAGATAAGTTTACTTCAAATGGATGGAGTAATTTCAAAAGACATGCTTATTGAGGCAATTGAAAAAGGAAAAGATGCTTGTAAAAGAATTATTGAAATTCAAAAAGAAGCACTAAAAGCAAAATATTCCGAAGAAGGTGAACAAAATGAATGAGAGTAGAAAAAGACACCTTTTAAGATCACTTGATGCTGGTTTAAGATATGATGGAAGAGATTCTCCAACAAAATACAGAAACATAAACATCGAATACGGTGCAAGTGAAACAGCAGAAGGTTCTGCAAAAGTTACAATTGGTGAAACAGCGGTTATCGCAGGAGTAAAATTATCTTTAGAAGCACCATACTCTGATACTCCAGAAGATGGTAATTTAATGATTGGTGCAGAATTTTTACCAATTGCAAATGCTGATTTCGAAGCAGGTCCACCATCAATAGATTCAATTGAATTAGCAAGAGTAACTGATCGAGGAATTCGAGAAGGTCACGCTATGGATTTAAAGACATTGTGCTTAGAAGCAGGATCTAAAGTTTGGGTTGTATCAGTAGATATTTGTATCATGAATGATGCAGGAAATTTATATGATGCAGCAAGTATTGCAACAATTGCAGCACTTAAAAACACTAGATATCCTGAAGTAAAAGACGGTGTTGTTGACTATAAACATTTATCTGATAAAAAACTTGAGTTACAGCATATACCAATAAACGTAACTGTTCTAAAAATTGGAAATCACTTTATTGTTGATCCTGATTTAATTGAACAAAGTATGCTTGATGCAAGACTTTCAGTTAATGTAATGGAAGACGGAAACCTCTGCGCTTTGCAAAAAGGTGGAACAATGCCTCTAACTACTGAAGAAATATCAAAAATGATTGATATTGCAGTGGAAAAGGCTAATGAATTACGTGGTTTACTTAATTAAACCACAAAATTTATAAATCTCTTTGGAGGTTGGTGACATATGGCTGAAATTGTTTCAAATAAATATGAAATTGCTCGTTTAGTTGGCGCAAGAGCTCTTCAAATTTCAATGGGTGCACCGCTTATGGTAAAATTTACCAAAAAGCAACTAGAAGAATTAGATTACAACCCAATTAGAATTGCAGAATTTGAATTGGAAAAAGGCGTAATCCCAATGAGAGCTGTTCATAAATAATTTTTTTTATTTACTTACTTCTTATTTTTATTGTTACTCTTAGAAATTAAAATATAAAAAAATTATACTTGTTTTTTTACAAAATCAAGTTTTAGTTTCAATTCTTTTAATTGCTTATCTTTAATCTCTGAAGGACAACCATCAAGAAGACTCTCAGCAGATTTAGTTTTTGGAAAAGCTATAACTTCTCTAATATCTAAAAATCCTCTAAGCATAGCAATAAATCTATCAAAACCAATTGCAAATCCTCCGTGTGGAGGTGCACCGTATCTGAATGCGTTTAACATGAATCCAAATTTTTCTTGAATCTCTTCATCACTGTAACTTATAACATTCATAACTTTTCGTTGTATATCTGGATTACAAATTCTAATTGATCCTGATGCTAATTCAACACCATTTAAAACCATGTCATAACAATCTGCTAAAACTTTTTCAGGATGTAAATTATCATCTTCAAGATATTGTAAGCATTCTTTCTTTGGCATTGTAAACATATGATGTGCAGGATCCCATCTGTCAGTATCCTCATTCCATTCAAATGATGGGAAGTCAACAATCCATGCAAAGCAGAATTTAGATTTATCAATTAAATTTTTATCCTCCGCAACTTTAAGTCGAAGTTTTCCCGCAATTTCAAGTGCTTTCTTTTCAGTATCTGCAATAAATAATAGACTTCCTTGTTTTGAAACAGACAAGATTTCTTTTTGAACATCTTCTGAAAAATATTTTACAATGTTAGAATCCAGTCCTTCAGGGGTAACTTTCATCCATGCCATACCTTTTCCACCAATACTTTGAACAAAGGATATGTATGAATCAAATTCGTTTCTTCCTAGTTCGAATTCAGGATTTAGCATTTTAACTTTTCCACCAGATGCAATAACTGCATTGAAGACGGAAAACTCACTTTTTTTCATTATTTCAGTAACATCAGTAATTTCCAGACCAAATCGCAAATCAGGTTTATCTGAGCCATATTTTTGCATACTTTCAGTATATGATAACTTTTGGAATGGAGTTTCAAGTTCTTTACCAAGGCATTCTGTGAATACACTTTTAACAGCACCTTCAGCAACTCTAAAAATATCTTCTTGCTCAACAAAACTCATCTCAACATCAAGCTGAGTAAATTCTGGTTGCCTATCTGCTCTTAGGTCTTCATCACGTAAGCATTTTGCAAATTGAAAATATTTGTCAGTTCCACCAACCATCAAAATTTGTTTATAGATTTGTGGTGACTGTGGTAAAGCATAAAATTTTCCAGGACTAACTCTTGAAGGAACGACATAATCTCGTGCACCTTCAGGTGTTGATCTAACGAGAAGTGGAGTTTCAACCTCAATAAAACCTTCTTGAGTAAGATATTTTCTCATTGCAAGATTAGCCATGTGTCTAAATCTAAGATTTTCTTGCATGACTGGTCGACGCAAATCAATAAATCTGTATTTTAGTCTGACTTCATCACTTACATTAACATTATCAGAGACGTCAAATGGAATAACTGCTGATTCGTTCAAGATCTCTAGTTTTGTTGCAAAAACTTCAATTTCTCCTGTTGGAATCTTTGAGTTGTATGTTTCTTCATCTCTTTTTCTTACTGTTCCTTCAACTTGAATAACTGTTTCTCTACTAAGGTGTTCATCAATTCCATTGAAGACAATTTGAGTAATTCCGTATTTATCTCTTAAATCAATAAATGAAATTCCTCCATGATCTCTTATTGAATGAATCCAACCGCAAAGTTTGACTGTTCTATCAACATCATTAATTTTTAGTTCGCCACATGTATTTGTTCTAAGCATATTTTTTTCACCCTAAAATCTCTTTAATTTTATTTTTAACATCATCAGGCATAACTGCCCCTTTCATAACCTTCATAACTTGTCCAACAATAAAGTTAAGCGCGTTTTCTTTTCCAGATCTATAATCCAAAACAGCTTGCTCACTTTTTGCAATCATTTCTTTACAAACAGATTCTAAATCAATGTTTGTTTCAATGATTAACTTATTGTCATTTGCGTATTTTACAACATCAATATCTTCAGTAGACAATTTGTCAAGAATGTTTTTAACACTAAGATTGTTGATTTTTCTTTCTGAGAATAATTTTAATAATGCAACAATTTCTTTCTCAAATGTTTCATTTTTAAGTCTAGAATATTCAATTTGTTTATCATTAATTCTAGAAATAATATCACGTTTGAAAAACTTCATGGCAAAATCAAATTCAATTCCTAATGAAACAGATCTCTCAAATAAATCTGAAACATCTTTAATAGATGTAATTATTTGAGCATCCTCATACTTCATTCCTTTTTCAACATAATTATTTATTCTTTCATCAACCATGACGGGCATAGTTGATGTAGCAAATGAAACCATGTCTTCAGTAATGTCTCTAGGAACTAAATCCGGTTCATAGATGTAACCATAATCTTCTGCGTCTTCTTTACTTCTTTGAGTAAAAGTAATTCTGTTTTCAGAATCATATCCTCGAGTTTCTTGAACAACTTCATTTGGATTTTCTTGTTGTCGAGAAATCTCATAATTTAATGCATTCTCAATATCTTTAAGTCCAGAAACTCCTTTAATTTCAACACGTCTATAATTTGTTTCTTTAATAGAAATATTAAGATCTGCTTTGACAATTCCGTTATCTTGATCAAATATATTTATGTAATCAATTAAAACTAACAATTTTTTGATAAATTCTCGTGCTTCTTTTGCACTAGTAAGTTCAGGTTTAGTTACAATCTCGCAAAGTGGAGTTCCACTTCTATTGTAATCCATTAAAACAGAATCACTTTTGTGAATTAATGCGCCTGGGTCTTCTTCAATATGTACTCTTTCAAGACCTATTTTTCTATCATTTATAATAATAAAACCTTCTGAGCCAATTGGTTCTTCAAACTGTGTTATCTGGAAATTTTTAACAAGATCTGGATAAAAATAAGTTTTTCTTGAAAAAATTAATCTTGGTGCAATAGAGAAATTTAATGCTTTAGCAAGTTTAATAGCACTAAACAAAACCTCTTTGTTCATTGTTGGTCGTGAACCAGGGTGACCTAAGCAAACAGGACAAACATTAACATTAGGTTCATCAGATTTTGCATTAGGACAAGAACAAAATAATTTAGATTTAGTGTTAAGTCCAACATGAATTTCAAGTCCAATTACGATATCAGTTTCAAAATTCATCTTAATTCCTCAACAATTTTTCCAAGAGACAATATTTTTTTCTCTTCAAAATGATTTCCTATAATCATAATGCCCATTGGTAATTCATTTTCTTTTTGTATTGGTACAGTTAAATGTGGTAGTCCTGCTAAGTTTGGTCCAACAGTCAAAAAATCTGCAGTATAATTTTCAACAGGAGTTAATTTTTTAATTTCATCAAATTTAGGAGCAACAAAAGGTGTTGTAGGACAGATTATCGCTTCAAATTCATCAAATACTTTTTTGTATTCTTGAATTATTTTAGTTCGAACTTTTAATGCTTTAACATAATATTGTCCTCTATGACCACTCATTCTTGTAAATGTTCCTAGCATCAAACGCCGCTTTGCTTCTTCACCAAAGTTTTTAGTTCTAACTTCTGAAAAATAAGAATCATAGTTTCCTGTCAATTCAGATGATGCGCCGTAGCGCAATCCACATAGACAAGCAAGATGAGTTGAAGCTTCACTCATTGCAATGATATAATATGTTGAAAGAGCATATTTTTGCATGAATGGCATTTTGATTATCTCATAAGAAATGTTACGTTCATTTAATTTTTCAATTATCTCTTTTGTTCGTGAATCAATTTCTGGATTAATTCCTTCATAATAAAGAACTGCAATTTTTTTACCAGAAAAGTCAGAATCAAAAGAAGTATACCAATCAACTGGGACATCTGCACTAGTTTCATCTTTAGAATCAATTCCTGAAATTACTTCAAGACCTAGTGCTGCATCATAAACGGTTTTTCCCATGACGCCAATTTTATCAAGTGACGCAGCATAAGAAATTAGTCCGTATCTACTAACCCTGCCATACGTTGGACACATTCCAACAACTCCACAAAATGCTGCGGGAGTAACTATACTTCCACCAGTACTTTCAGAAATTGCAATATGTTTAGGAATAACTGATGCTGCAACTGCTGCTCCACCACTAGAACCTCCAGTAGATCGTTCAACATCATACGGGTTTTTTGGAACAGTAAATGTACTTCCCACATTAGTGCTAAATCCACCAAACCCAAATTCATCTTGAACAGTTTTACCAATAATTGTTCCACCGTTTTCAAGAATTTTCAATGCAACTGTTGAATGCTCAACAGGTTTAAATCCTCGTAAAATATCTGAGCTTGCACAAGATTCAACATCTTTTACCCACACTGCATCTTTTAACGAAACAGTATAACCATCAAGTTTACCTGATTTCTCAGGAAAAATTTCAGTTTCAACAGTTAGAAAATTATATTTATCATTTAATTCAGAGTATTGTGATTTTATGTCATCAACCATTTTAATCAAAATGCCTTTGGTCCTTTGAAGTAATCTTCCTTTTTATGAGTTGAAATATTCAAACAAACATCCTTCATGTTTTTTGACACTGCTATATCTTCACGTAACACATCATTAAATTCTTCAGTTGGAATAATCTTAACTTCATCAATGTCACTTACATCTGCATCCTCTAAAATTGAGAAATACTCTAATACATCATCGAAATCTTTCTTGAACTTCTCAATCTCAGAACTACTTAGATTAAGCCTAGACAGCTTTGCTACCCGTTTTATTGTATCTTCGGAAACCATTTTGTATAGATTATTTATTTTAAAAGTTAATAATTTGAGAAAAAATATTGGAGAATCAATTATCTAAATATAATACAGAATCTAAACTTGCATAAATCATTGACTTTCTCATACCCTTTTTCGTGAATTACTAATATATAAATATGACTGTTAAAATTAGAACCCTTTATAAGAATTATAACTTTTATTTATAAATAAAGAAGTAATAAAATATATTTCTAAAAAATTTACAAGTGAAAAGATTTATAAACCCTTGAGGGGTATTTTGGATTCCATGCCTTTTTTTAAAGCATTTTATCGTTATAATTAACTGAGGAACTAAAGATGATTAAAGAAGAAATAAAGAAAATCGTACTGCAAAAAAATTTATTCAAAGATGTAATAGGCCAAGATGAGGTAAAACATCAACTAAAATCTGGATTAATGTCTGGTAGAAATATAATTATCGTAGGTCCTCCAGGAGCAGGTAAAACAACTCTTGTAAAAAGTTTAGCTGAATCTCTTCCATCATTAAAAGTCAACGATTGTGGTTTCAATTGCTTAGAAGATGCACCAGTATGTCCACAATGTCTAGAGAATAAAAAAAATAACAAAGAAACTAAAACAGTTGAATTAACTGGTGAAGATAGATTTGTTAGAATTCAAGGTTCTCCTGATTTAACTGTTGAAGATCTAATTGGAGATATTGATCCACTTAAAGCAATGGAATTTGGTCCATTGTCTGTAGAAGCATTTACTCCCGGAAAAATATTCAAAGCAAACAATGGTATATTATTTTTTGATGAGATAAATAGATGTAATGAAAAACTTCAAAATGCGATGTTGCAATTATTACAAGAGCATACTGTAACGATTGGTTCTTATTCATTTGATTTTGATGCAGATTTCTTATTCATTGCAACAATGAATCCAAAAGATGTAAACACTGAAAGATTAAGTGATGTTTTTGTAGATAGGTTTGATTTCATCTACATGGATTACCCTGAAACATTAGAAAATGAAATAAAGATTGTAAAATCCGAAAACAACTTTTTGGGTTCTGAAGTAATATTTCAAGAGCATATGTTAAGCGCAACTTTAAAGTTTGTTAGGACTCTAAGAAAAAGTAAAGACTTAGAAAAAGTTCCTTCAGTTAGAGCTTCAATAGGACTTTACCAAAGAGCAATCGCAAATGCATTATTAAGAAATGCAAAAGAAGTATCATTACAAGACATACTTAGGTCAATGACTTCTGTTTTAGCACATCGAATATCATTAAAACCAAGTCTAAGGCATGAATTAAGTACTGAAGATTTTGTAAAAAAAAGTTTCGATTCTTTTACTGAAAGGGAAGGACTTTCAACAGATCTAGGTGAGTCTCCCTGAAGGGCCCGAGTCTGACGAAGTAAAGCAAGACGTAGAAGAAGTAGATGGTTCTCTTGCAGGTACTGATGATAATGATAAAATCATGCACAGTATTTTACCTGTAAATAAAGATATTGAAGAAGGAAATATGATTAATGAGGCACTTAGTAAAGGTCTTTCTAGTTTCAAAGCAAATCTATTGTATGAGAACCTTGTAAATAATTTTAGGTCTGCAAAAGAATTGTATGGTGAAACAATAATTCGTCAATTAACTGGTTACGGTGCAGACGAACTCGAACGAAATCTAAAAATTCCAGAATTTCAAAAAGAAGTAAAAGAAAAAATAAAAAGAAGTATCAAGCAATTGACTCAAGATAATGTTTTAACAATGTCAGGTGAATTAACAAAAGAATCATTAAGATTGGCGAAGTTATCTATGTTAGTAAAATTAGATGAATTTCGTTCAAAGTCCGTTTTTGGTGAAGCAACAAAAGATCAAAAAGATATTTACGGTGAAAACGACGAGATTATGATTTATAGAAAAGGAATGCCATATAAAGATATTGCTGTAAAGTCTTCTGTAAAAGTTTCATTAAGACGAGGTCATACAAAAATGACTCCCGCAGATCTTCGAACCTTCTCAAAAAAAGCAAAGAAGAAAACAAACATAATTTATGCTATTGACGCATCAGGTTCTATGAAAGGTAAAAAGTTAAAAGTTTCAAAAGAAGCAGGCGTTAGCTTAATATATCATGCTTTAGAGAATAAAGACGAAGTTGGTTTAGTTGTTTTTAGTAAAGAAGTTATGGCTGCAGAGGGTTTAACTGATAAGTTTGATGTTTTAGTTGATAAAATTGTAGACATCAAAGCAAGTGGTAAAACTGATTTTGTTCTAGCACTGCAAAAATCACACGAATTACTTCACAACAAAAATGGAAATAAACATCTTGTAATAATAACTGATGCATTACCAACAGTGGGTGATGAACCCGAAAAAGAATCTTTATCTGAAATTGCAAAACTAAAATCTGAAGGAATTAGTGTTTCAATTATTGGAATTGCTGTTGATGCAGTAGGTTTAGAATTTGGTAAACGTGCAATTGAAATTAGTGATGGGAAGTTTTATGTTGTGAAAAATGTTGAAGATTTAAGTTATATTGTTTTAGAAGATTATTATGAATTTTCTTAAATTTTACAACGTTTACAATTTTGCTTTTTATTTTTTTTGATGTGTGTTCCATCATAGATATTATGTTTTGTTCTAGTTATTTTGACTAAGACTTTTTCTTTTAATGCTTCAGTTGCAGTAACAGTTACAATTCTGTCGTTATATTTCGCAATGTATTCTCCCTTCCGTCTACCAGGAAATAATATATCCACAAAAACAGTATCATCTTTTTTAAGAACTTTTGGAAGTTCTAGAGTTTTCTCAATATTAAAATCATCTTTGTCCAAAATTAATTTTACTTTATGTTTGTCTTGCCATTCAGAAAGTATTGCAAAGAATTTTTTGTAATCTAACATTTTTGTAGGTCTTCGACCTGTTTTATACAATAAAAAGTTTTGAATGCCGTATCTACAAGACAAGTCCTTTTCAACGGCCCAAGTCAATATATTGTCAATATCATCGACATTGATGCCTTTAAGTAATACTGGTGCAAGAGTCATTTCTAAATCAGAAAATTTTCCACTTTTAATCAATGAGTCTATAAACTCAATATTTTCCATGCTCTTTTTAGTAGAATAAAAATTTGTTCCTGATATTAATTTAGCATTTTCTTGGTCAATACTATTTATCGAAATATTAAATCTATTAAGACCTGCTTTGACTAATTGAATAATATATTTTTCATCGAGAAGAGTTGCATTTGTATTTATGGAAACACGATTAACTTGTTTAATTGTTCTAACTTTTTGTAAAAAATATTCTAAATCGTAATATAATAATGGCTCTCCGTGTGTACCAATATGAACCTCAAAATTTATGTTTGGATTAGATTCAAGTTTATACTTTATAACTTTTTCAAGTTCATTAAATAAATAATCTGCATCAATAACAAAATCATTTTCAATATCATCGCCACGCTCTGATAAAGAACAGTATATGCATTTTAAGTTACATCCTGTAACAGGTTTAACTTCAATAATATTTGAATTTCTATCAACAATACCAAAGACATTTGTTCCAATTAAAGGAATGTTGGATTCTTCAGTAATATAGTACGTATGCTTTTGAGTAATTTTGTTTGTTAAATTATAAATATTCTCCGAAAATATTTCTTCAAAGTTTTCAAGTGCTGTTTCCTCATCAAGATTTGTTTCCAAAAGATCAGATTCAATTTTTGTAACATCTAATCTTTCAAAAAACTCTTCTTTGTTTACATCAAAATAAAAAATTTTAAGAAAATAGACTCTTACAAAGTCGTCATGTTCGCTAAATGTAAATTGTTTTAATTTTAATTCCATTTAATAGTTCACTCAAATATTTTCTTGATTCTGTTAAAAAATTTTTTCTTTTTTGAACCCTTATCAAATTCTTTTAATAATTGTTTTTGTTCCGCAGTTAAACTTTTTGGAACTTCTACAACGACAGTAACATAAAGGTTACCTCTAGATTTAGTATGAAGTTTAGTAACTCCTTCATTTGGAATTCTAAATGTTGTATGACTTTGAGTTCCCGCAGGTATTTTTAATTCAACGTTTTTCTTATCAATTGTTTGAATATCAACTTTTCCACCAATTGCTGCAACTGAAAATGATATTGGAACTTGGCATAATAAATCATATTCATCTCTTTCAAAGAATTCGTGTTCTTCTATTGAAATATGTAAATACAAGTCGCCTGCCAAAGATTTATTTAAACCAGCTTCACCTTCGCCAGTCATTCTTATTCTTTGTCCATTGTCAATTCCTGCAGGAATTGCAATTTCAATCTTTCTGGTTTGTTTTACTCTTCCAGTTCCATGACACGTCTTACATTTATTTTTGATTGTTTTTCCTTGTCCACCACAAGCAGAACATGTAACAGATTGACGCATTATTCCAAATGGTGTTCTCATTTGTCTATATTCAACACCTGCGCCATGGCAAACAGGACATGTTTGTACGTCTGAACTAGATTCTGCACCAGAACCGTTACAATCTGAACAAGTTTCATGTCTTGGAATTGTTATTGTTTTTTTTGCACCAAAAACTGAATCCTCAAGATTAATTACTAATTCAAATTCTAGGTCTGCTCCTCTTTGACTTTGATGTCGTCTTCCACCTCTTGATCCTCCACCAAAAAAAGAACTAAAAATATCTTCAAAATCTGCTCCACCACCAAATCCGCTGAATCCAAAGTCTCCTTCATTAAATCCGCTGAATCCTTGGTAGTTGTTATCGCTAGAACCAAATCGATCATAATTAGAACGTTTCTTTTCATCACCTATGACTGAATATGCTTCATTAATCTCTTTAAATTTCTCTTCAGATTCCTTTGAGTGATTATTTAAATCAGGATGATGTTGTTTAGCAAGTTTTTTGTACGCTTTCTTTATTTCTTCAGAACTCGCATCCTTTGAAACTCCCAATGTCTCATAATAGTCTTTTGCCATTTTACTTCAGTATTTGATCTTTGAAATCTTGAATATTTGATATGTAAATACTAGCTTCTTTCTTTAAAAATTCTGTTATTTCCGGAACATTATTTTTTCCTTGTCTTGCCCAGTCAACACCTATTGTAGTGCAACCAAAATTATTTCCCATGACAATTCCTTCTTTTGAATCGTCTACAACTAATATTTCTTCAGGCTTTAAGTTGTATTTTTTTGCGATATTGTCCACAATCCAAGTACTTGGTTTTCGCTTACCGTCACCAACGCCCCAGCCATAAATTAAATCAGGCATTATCTTTGAATTGATTTCGTAATCCCTTTTAATGTTTTTTTCCAATGAAAAAGAAGAAACTACAATCTTTCCTCCTTTCTCTTTGTATTCTTGTAATATCTCTGGCATTCCCTCAAAAAATTTAGGTGGATGTTTTGAGACAAACTCTGACCAAAACTTAAATTCCTCTTCCCAATCTTTTTCAGTGAATGCAAGATTAGTTTTACAAAATGTCATAAATCCTGGATCGTAACAAACCTTGTACCAATTCTCCCTTTTGATGGGTATCGCTCTTGGTTTGTATTTCTTCATAAATTCAACATGTGCTTTATGATGTAGAGCCAACCCACTTTCTACAACAGTATCATCATGATCCAACACTATGCATTTATATTTTAGTTCCATTATAAAAAAATTAAAGTTGGAGATTTATTTATCTCCTTTTTTGTCTTTAACTTCGTAGTCTGCATCAACAGCATCTTTTTCTTTAGCATCAGAACCTTCTGGTTGTTGTTGCTGTTGTGCTGCTTTCTGATACATTTCAGTTGATGCTTTTTGTACTAACTGATTCAATTCTTCTAGTTTTTTCTTGATTTCTTCTATATTATTTTCTTTATTTTCTAAAAGTTTCTTTAAATCTTCAGTACTTTTTTTGACTGTTTCAATTTCTTTTGCGTCAACTTTTCCTTCGAAGTCTTTAAGCAATTTTTCTGTTGAAAAAACAACACTTTCCGCTTGGTTAATTGTTTCCACAGTATCTTTTTTCTTAAGATCTTCCTCAGCGTGG
The DNA here is from genome assembly GCA_016938695.1 of Candidatus Woesearchaeota archaeon. Classification (GTDB taxonomy): domain Archaea; phylum Nanobdellota; class Nanobdellia; order Woesearchaeales; family JAFGUC01; genus JAFGUC01. The sequence goes on from JAFGUC010000024.1 coordinate 225,833, forward strand.
TCTTCAGCGTCTTTCTTCATTTTTTCAATTTCTTCATCGCTTAAATTTGTAGATGCTGTAATTTTAATTGATTGCTCCTTGTTTGTTGCTTTATCTTTTGCACTAACATGAACAATTCCGTTTGCATCTATATCGAATGTTACTTCAACTTGTGGAACACCTCTTGGTGCTGGTGCAATTCCAACTAAATCAAATTGACCTAGGACCTTGTTGTCTCCAAACATTGTTCTTTCTCCTTGACCAACTCTAATCGTAACTGCTGTTTGATTATCTTCTGCAGTACTAAATACTTGAGATTTTTTTGTTGGAATTGTTGTGTTTCTCTCAATCATTTTAGTAAATACTCCACCAAGTGTTTCAATACCTAATGATAATGGCGTAACATCTAAAAGTAAAACATCTTTAACTTCTCCACCAAGAATTCCTCCTTGAATAGCAGCACCAATTGCAACAGCTTCATCAGGGTTAACTGATTTGTCGCCGTCTTTACCAGTAATATCTTTAACTAGTTTTTGAACTGCTGGAATTCTAGTTGAACCACCAACAAAGATGACTTTGTGGATTTCACTAGGACTCATACCTGCATCTTTTAGAGCATTCATTGTTGGAACTTTTAATTTCTCTAAGATATCTCCAATTAATGATTCAAATTTAGCTCTAGTTAATTCGATATTGATGTGCTTTGGACCATTTTGATCAGCTGTGATAAATGGCAAATTAATTGACGAACTCATTTTTGATGATAATTCAATCTTTGCTTTTTCAGCTGCTTCGTATAATCTTTGCAAAGCCATTTTATCGTTTTTCAAATCGATATTATTTTCTTTTTTGAAATTTTGAACTAACCAATCAACGATTAATTGATCAACATCGTCTCCACCCAATCTGTTATCTCCGTTGGTTGCTTTAACTTCAAATACTCCATCTCCAAGTTCAAGAATGGATACATCAAAAGTTCCTCCACCAAAGTCGAAAACTAAAATTGTGTGCTCATTGCTTTTATCTAGACCGTATGCAAGACTTGCAGCAGTTGGTTCGTTAATAATCCTTTTAACATCAAGACCCGCGATTTTTCCAGCGTCTTTAGTTGCTTGTCTTTGAGAATCTTCAAAGTATGCAGGAACAGTAATTACTGCTTCAGTTACTTTTTCACCAAGATAATTCTCTGCGTCTTCTTTTAGTTTTTGCAAAATCATTGCAGAAATTTCTTGTGGTGTGTAATCTCTTCCTTCAAGAGAAACTTTATAGTCTTCTCCCATATGTCTTTTGATACTTCTAACAGTGTGTTCGTGATTAATTACTGCTTGGTTTTTTGCAACCTGACCAATTAATCTTTCACCGTTTTTCATAGCAACAACACTAGGTGTTGTTCTATATCCTTCTGCGTTAGTAATTACAACAGGTTTTCCACCCTCCATTACAGATACGCAGGAGTTTGTTGTACCAAGATCGATTCCAATTATTTTTCCCATTTTTTATTCCTCCGATTATTTTAAAATATCGTAATTCATTATTTTTTTAAGTATTTCCTCGTCATCAACGATGTCTTGAACTTTCCCACCATTAATAACCTCTTTGTTATCAGTGTATATTTTCCAAGCTCGAATTGACTCGGGATTATGTTGATCCACGCTAAAATTTAAGTGAAACCATTGTAACAATTCATCTCCATATTTGTTACAATTCCCTATTCTACAATAGAGAGGTTTTACATTTTGAATTTGACATTGATTTTCCTCCGATAAAAACACACATCGTCCGTGTGGTAATTTTTTATCTTTGATTTGTTTAAGCTTCTTATGACTTGTTCCATAATATTCGAAATCATCTAAATATTCTGAAACAAATTTTTCTTCCTTCATGTTTATTGCATTTGCAATTTTAGGAACTTCATTTTTCAATACAATCCCGCTTCCAAATTTGCAACAATGCCCGCATTTATTGCAATCCTTTGCAAGTTCTTCAATAATTAATTGGGATGTATTTTTTTCAATCATTGTGCAATTTTGACTTTTGCAGTTCGTATAACTTTTCCATTAAGTTTATACCCTTTCTGCAAAACTTCAAGGACAACATGTTTCTTTTTATCAGATTGTTCCTGAAGTAATGCTTCATGTTCGTAAGGGTCGAAATCTTTGCCAACAGCATCAATTTCAGTTAGTCCATTATTTTCCAATACTTGCTCGAAATTCTTGTAAATCATCTCAAAACCATTACAAATAATTTCATTATCTGTAGTTTTATGTTTCAATGCAAGTTCAAAGCTGTCGAGTACGGGAAGGAGTTGAGTAATTATATCTTTTGCAGCAACTTTGATTGATTCAATTCTGTGGACATCCATTCTTTTCTTGTAGTTCTCAAAATCTGCTTGGACTCGTTTAACTGTGTTTGTCAAATCTATGATTATGTCTTGTTCAGTAATTTCTTTTTTCTCAATCTCTTTTTCTTTCTCTTCAATCTTTTCTAGTTCTTTATCGATTTCAATATCTAATTTTGAAGAAGCATTTTTGTCTTCTTTTTCAGCATTTTTTTTGTCATGTTTTTTGTGTTCCATTTTAACCTTTGTTGACTTTAAATCAACAATACGCCAACTATTTATAAATTTTTCGTTGACTTTAAGTCAACAGACCGGAAAATATTCCAAACAGAATAATATTATCAACAACCCTTATAAATTATGAATTTTTATAGTGTTTTTGGGTTAAAATTTGTCAAATCAAATATTAATGACCAAAAAATACAGTAAATTACTAATAAAATGGGGGATTTGAAATGGAAAAAAGATTAATTTCTTCGGAATCAGTAACTGAAGGGCATCCAGATAAGATGTGTGATAAGATTTCTGATGCGATTTTAGATGCAATATTAGAAAACGATCCAACTGCAAGAGTTGCTTGTGAAACAGCAACAAAAAACGGTGGAGTTATGGTTTTTGGTGAAGTCACAACATCATCCTATGTTGATATTCCACATATTGTGCGAGCCACAATAAATGACATTGGTTATATAAAGTCAGATTATGGAATAGAATATGAAACTGCAACAGTATGGGTACAAATTACTGAGCAGTCACCTGACATTTCTCAAGGAGTAAGTGAGGGTGAAGGTTTACATAAAGAGCAAGGTGCTGGTGACCAAGGGATGATGTATGGTTATGCATGTAATGAAACTCCAGAATTAATGCCTATGCCAATTGTATACGCTCACAAACTAACAAAAAAATTAGCTGATGTGCGAAAAAGTGGAGAAATCAAATATTTACGTCCTGATGGAAAATCACAAGTTTCAGTAGAATATGATGAAAATTGGAAACCAAAAAGGATTGATACAGTTGTTATTTCAACACAACACGATGCTAATGTAGAGTATGAAACAATTAGAAAAGACGTTATTGAAAAAATAATTAAGCCAGTTTGTGGAGATTTAATTGATTCTGAAACAATATTTCACGTTAACCCAACAGGTGCATTTATCCGTGGTGGACCATATGCAGATGCAGGTTTAACTGGAAGAAAAATAATAGTTGATACTTATGGTGGAGTCGGTAGACATGGTGGAGGAGCATTTTCAGGAAAAGATCCTTCAAAAGTTGATAGATCCGCAGCGTACGCATCAAGATACATTGCAAAAAACATCGTTGCAGCAGGAATTGCAGATAAATGTGAAGTTCAACTTGCATATGCAATTGGAGTTGCAGAACCAGTTTCCGTCCACGTTGATACATTTGGAACAGGTAAAATAGATGATTTGCAAATAGTCTCTTTAGTTAGAAAATATTTCCCATTAAAACCAGCAGCAATATTAAAAGAATTGGATTTAAGAAAACCAATTTATTATAATACTGCAGCATACGGTCATTTTGGAAGAGATGAATTCTCTTGGGAAAAAACTGACAAAGTAGAACTATTAAAAAAAGAATTAGGAAACTAATTTTTTAATTTTATTTTTTTATATAGATGCAATAACTATTCCGATAATTACTGTCAGTAAAGCAATTTTTTGAATTAACTCTAATTTTTCTTTTAAAATAATGCGCGCTAAAATTAAAGTAATTACTGGCGCAGCAGCAACAATAGGACTAACAATTGATGTCAATGCATTCTTCAATCCCAATGTTAATCCAAACACAGCAAATGCAGACGAAACTGCAGATATAAAAATAGGTTTCAATTCTTTTAAAGTATATGTGAATGTTTTCTTAGTTATTATCATTAATGCTAGTAAATATAGTATAGAAGTAATTTGAATAGTAAACATTGCAGTAAACCAATTCGACAACTCAATTAAATAATCTAGAATGACAAAATAAATACCCCAACCAAAAATAGCTAGGAGTAAATAATTTATTCCGCGAGTTGCAGTTTTAAATTTTAATCTCATTATATCTTTGTAATGTACTGATGCAAAAATAGTTCCAATAATACATGCACCAATTCCAATAATTTGGTTTATTCTAAGAACCTCGCCAAAAACAATTATCATTATTGAAATGGTAATTATTGTATATGTCGACGATAAAGGGGTTATTATTGAAACCTTTCCAATTTCTAATGCTTTTAAAAAACCTAAAAATGCAACAACACCAATTGCAGATTCTCCTAATACAATTAGAATATATTTTAGATTAATATGCTGAGCTTCAAAAAACCAGAAACAAAATGGAAACACTAATGCTACTATAAAAATCATTTCTATAAAAAAAGATTTTATCGGATTAGTTTTTTTAACAGCCATTGCAATAAAAAAATCAGAAAGACCATAACCTAACATTGCAACAATTCCAAATAAAATACCTATAATCATTTTTTACCTAGAATTTTAAATAATGTTTCAAAATCCATATTTGTTTTAATTGATTGATTATCAAAATGTGTTCTTGTTGCAATAAAACCTTTTTCTTGAATTTTTTTAATTAGTTCATTAGTCTTTGGAATCGCAAAAGAATTTCTTTTAGCCAAGGCATGTAAATCAATAAGTAATAAGTTACTTACTTCTGATTCTTCATTGATACGATTTAATAATTCTACAGTTTCTTTCGAGATATTTTTGTCAATTAATTTGATAACTGAATTAACAACGTCTTTATCAAATAAATCTCCATTCCAGAAAGGACCAACTACTGAATCATATTCAAACTCTTTTTGAGAGTACGATGATTTTCCAGTTTTACTATCAAAATAAAGTTCCTTGTGATTTTTCAAAACATCATCACATTTTTTCTTGCCTTTTTCACATCTAAAAAATATTCTAAAGTAATGATCTTTATAATATGCAAGAATTGGAACAAGTGCTTTATCAAATTGTGTACCAATTAGTTGGACTTTTCTAATAAGAATTCTTAAACCAACTTCATGCATTAATTCATTCCTAATTGGCCTTGCCCAGTATTTTCTCAGACAAGTCTTAAAGTATGTTCCGCATAATGGTGCGGTGTCAGTTGCAGTTACAGCTAAAATTCCATCTCGAGATAATCTCAAAATTGAACTTTGCAAAAACTGGTTAGGTGAACCAAAAGGATCAATATCAATATAATCAAAACCCGTATGACTTAATAAAAATTCATTCGCATCCTTGTTTTCAATTTCACATTTAACAGAATTTAAGTTACAATTATTAGTAATTAATGAAATTGCATCAGTAGATAAATCATTTAAAACAACCCGCTCGCAAGCAGTCTCCTTTAAAAATCGGATTCCTCTAATGCCTGTTGCAGCCATTGGAAGGGCACAAGAACGTGGTTCTAAAGCTTTAACAATTAAGACGCTAATATCTCTATTAAGCCTCATTGCAGGGTTATAAAACACAACTTGTTTTTTAGTAATTACGTCTGTTTGCTTAGGAAGCTCTATCTGTGTTGTTCCTTCAAGAATCATAAAATTTGTGTTATCAATTAGTGTTTATAAAAGTATTTAAACCCCACATGTTTCCCAAAAATAATGGCAGAACATGAATACGAACATCACGAGTATGTCGATCAAGATGAAGAACTCGACATTGAGCAGGAAGTATATAATTTGCAGACAACAGTAGACGCAATGCTTGAACTTCTAATAGAAAAGAAAGTTTTCTCAGAAGCAGAATTTGAAAAAAAATTCGATGAACTTTGCGAATCTGAAGAATGCGAATGCGGCGATGACTGCGAATGCGGTAAAGAATCTGAAGACTCTGAAAGTGATGAAGAAGACGACGAAGATAACTAAATTTTTTTAATTTTTTTTATATTAACTTTATTGCTCCTTTCTCAAGAAGTATCTTAATAATTTTACTTGGAAGTTCAGCAGTATTTCCAATATCAAAAGGACCATACGAATTCAATTCTGCATCAAAGAATTTCGCAACAGGTTGCAAGAATGTAATTGTTTTAACTTCTTCAGACACTTCTGAAGATTCGGTTTTAGTTTCCCTAACAGAACCCTCTTGTTTAATCTGACCTGGTTTTTCTTCTTGTACTGGTAACTCAGGAGGTTTAGATAGATCAAAAATTTGATTTAATGTTTCGCCCTTGTGACTTACTAATAAATCATATACTTTTTCAAAAAGTTCCTTTTCATGTCGTAACATAACTGAGTTATCGACAATGATTGTTTCGACTTTTGCCTTATCTTGCGCAAGAGAAATAATTTTTTCAATCCTTTTGCTGTGAAAATCATCTAGAAGTTTTCTGACGTTCTCCATTTGGACTTTAGTCAAAAGATAGTCTTTTTGAGCGAATTTATTGTCGGGTTTTTTATGTAAAGAATTCATCTTCTCATAAAAATATGCTTTACACTCATTATAGAAATTATGAGATATTGACTGAAGCTTAGACGAATTCTTCTCAGCTCTCAATAACTCGTACAACATTTCGTATGTTATTGTCTTTGTTTCCCCCAACTTAATTTAATTGGGAAATACTTCAATATATAAAACTTATCATCTTATTATAGATTAGGAAATATATATTAAAAATAAAATTAATAAGACTTACCAAGAACGAATGTTATCTCGCCATGTCTGTAATGGTTAGATAATGACCCTTCAAGAATAAATCCTGCTCTTTTGTACATCTCAAAGCCCTTTTCACCATCTGCAATAGTAACTTCAATCTTAGCAGTAGTGCTTCTTTCCATTACAATTTTCTCAAGCCAGTTAAGCATCTCTAAACCAATAGAATCGCTTTCAAATGCGAAATGTCTTAATTTGTGCAATTTATGCTCATTGCCTCCTTTATTGACTAAAAAAACTGCACAAAATAATTTTTTATCAATTTCTGCAACAAATAGTTCACTTTTTGTGACTTGCTCTTCAAGATATGAAACGATGTTCTCAATTGGTTTTGTAAATACATTATGCAAACCAAAGAATTGTTTATAAAGTTGTGCAACATTGCAAAAATCGTCATTTGTAGCTTTTCTAAATTCCATATTCTCTTCAAATGTAGAAATCTATATAAATTTTTGTACAAATGTAGATTATATGAGAATACTTGCTGTTACTGATTCACATGGCTCAAAAAACCACTTCAAAGAGATTAAGCAAAAATCAAAAGAAGTTGATGTACTAGTTCATTGTGGAGATTTTACTATTTTTGGTGCAAACCTTAAAAAAATATTAAAAGAATTTAATTCATTAAAAATACCAGTAATTTTAATTCCAGGAAATCACGAGTATGATGTAGAAACAAGAGAATTATCTTCAAAATTAAAAAATATTTTCTACATTCATAAAAATTCAATGATAGTTAAAGATATAGAATTCTTTGGTTATGGAGGAGATGGATTCTCACTTCATGATAAAAATTTTGTTCAAATATCAAAAGGATTTCTTGCAAGAATTGAAAAAAACAGAAAAAATGGAATGAAGAATGTGATGCTATTTCACGGACCGCCCTTTGGAACAAGTTTAGATGACTTAGGAAATAAAAGTTATTGTGGAAATAAAGACTACACAAAATTCATCAAACAGTCGCACGTCGACTTAGCATTTTCTGGTCACATCCATGAAAATTTTGGAAAAGTTGATGAAATAAAAAACACAAAAGTAATCAATCCAGGTCCAGACGGAATGATTATAGAAATTTAAAATTTCATTATTCTGCCATCAAAATCTTCTTTCATTAAAAGAACGACACGTGATTCTTGCTTTTCGTCAACAAGTTTGTAGTCACAAAAATCTGCAATATTTAAAGCGAATTCTTTAGTTTCAGAATGACGAGGCATGTTTTCAAGTAATAATCTGTCTCTAGAACCGCCAACCCACATATAACTTTTTACTTCAACAAAAGTAGCATCCGATTTTTCAATAAGTTTTGCGTAATTCTCTTCTTCAACCATATTTAAATCTTTTATTGCAGTTATTCGAACACATGTTCTAGTTTTATTTTTTAACCTTTTAAGAATGTCAAGACTTTGCATTAACTTTTCCCAACCGTCTTTAATAGCAGAACGATCTATTTTTTTGAATAATTTTTCATTTGGTGCATCAATTGAAATGTATAGTTGTGTTGGCAATGCTTTTTCTTTCTCAAGTCTTTCAAGCATTTCAGGACACATTCCATTCGTGACTAAAAAAGTTGTCTTTCCAAGTTTATGTAATTTTTTTATAAGTGAAGGCAGATGTGGATATAACGTCGCTTCACCTGTTAACGAGATTGCAAAATGCATTGGTTCTGTACTTTGCTTGAATTTTTTCATATTAGTTTTAGCAGAACCAGCAAATCCTTCCAACAATTTTTGTTGTCCAAATATTGAATTTTTTATTATATATTCAGGAGAATCAATTAGTTCCAAATCAACTTTATCAAACGAAGTTCCTTTAGTTTGAGCTAGGTCTCTCCAACAAAAAATACACGAATTTTGGCAAAATGAAACCGCAGGACTCATTTGACAACACAAGTGAGAACGAATTCCATAAAACTGTTCTTTGTAACAGACATCCTCATCACGCAATGATTTTTTAGTCCAAGTACAAATTTTTACTGCACTGTGATTTCCTGAGAAATAATATTGTTGTTTTTTAAGAAGTGAAACATGTTCTTTATTTAACAATTTACTTGTAACGCCTTTTTTATTTTTTTCTTGCATTTTATGGTTAAAGTTTGATTTTGTTTTATATGTATTTTGGTTTTATTCTTTTTTCTTTCGTCCAAGTAATGCTGCTCCAATTATTGCAGAATCCATGCTTTTAGTTGGAAATATTTTGACGAGTTCGTATATTCTTTTATAATGAACATTTATTCGTAATATTTGTTCCATTGATTTTTGAAAGAATGGAAATCCCTTTGCAATAGAACCGCCTAGAACAATAGCCTCTGGAGCAATAGTGTTTATTATTGGAACAAGTGCATAACCTAAATTCTTTCCGTATTCGTAAAATATTTTAGATGCTTTTTGATTATTGCGTTTTGCAGCAGTAAAGATGTCTTCGCCTTTGATATTAAATTCCTTTTCAAAAAATTTTCCAGAACAATAATCTTCTACGGTACCGTCATGAAGTTCATTTTTTCCAATTTCGCCAGCGCCACATAATATGCCTTTGTGTATCTCTCCATTGATTATGATTCCCATTCCAACGCCAGTTCCAAGAATTACTGCAACACAATTATCATATGGTTTTAAGCTACCAACAATCTTTTCACCATATGCAAAACAATTAGCATCATTATCGACAAAAACAGGAACTTTATTTGCTTGCTCAAGTCTTTTTTTGAGATTGACGTTTTTCCATGTTTTAAGATTTGTAGCGTCAAAAACTGTACCGTTTTTGTTGATTGCAGGAAATCCAATACCAATTGATTTAACGTCAGTATCAAGCATTAATTGTTTTATTGCGACATTTATTCTATCAATGAAATCAGGAGTGTCTTCAGTTTCAAATTGACTTTTAGATACAATCTTACCTTTCTCAGAAACAAGTCCAACTCTGGTTTTTGACCCACCTAAGTCAATTCCAATATAATATTCCATATAAACTCATAATCACTATTTATTTATAAACATTTATCACTATTTTTTGATGTTCAAAATTGAAGAAAAACCTAATCATTAAATTTATATATAGTTAAAGGTTAAAAAAAAAGATGGAAGATTTAAAGAAAGTTTACAATGAATTAATCGATTCTACAATCTTTAAGGCATGGAAAGATAGCACTTCTAACGCGTATTTAACACACGCATTTACAATGTATGAAAAAGAATCAGAATCTGAATGGCAGTTTGGATATTACAATAAAGATACTGACAAAATTACAACTTTTGTAATTGGTGATGATATCAAACGATTACCTGAAGCAGATGTACTAAAGCGTGAAGGACTTCTAAATGAATTGAAATTTGAATCGGTTCAAATTGATGCAATCACCGCATTAAAAGCAGCAAAAAGTCTTCAAGAAGAAAAATATAAAGGACAAGAACCATTAAAGATTATTGTATTGCTTCAAAACTTAGAAGAAGGTATAGTTTGGAATTTGACATATTTAACAATCGGTTTCAAGACATTAAATATCAAGATTTCAGCAGTAGATGCTTCAGTTGTGGATCACAGCTTAAAATCAATTATTGGCCCACAATAAAGTCATACCTTTAGTATATATGTTGAATATTACATGACTTTATATATCTCCTAAAAAGAAATATAAATAGAGGTGATTGAGATAGGAAAGATAAATTACCAGGTTATTAAAAAAAATACAATTTTGGGGCAATTTTTTGACGATGAAGATGACGAACAAACAGCTTAATATTAAACACTTACAACAATGTAATGTCGTAGGTTGGAATACTGTATGGTTAAGTGAAGACCTAGAAGAAGAAATTGAGAACAGTATCCTGCCATGTGGCATGTAATTAAAAAAATTTTGAAATTAATTTTGAATATTCTGACTTTTTCTTTTCACCAAATAACTTTGAATATATATCTAGTGAGTTGTCTAAATCTTTATACCTTTGTTTAAGTTTTTCAATATCTTTTACAAATTTTTCAATTTCTTCAATTATTCTTGTTTGAGTTGTAGTGTTAATCTTGTTGTACACAATACTTCGACCAAGAATGTTAAACATATTCTCACTCATCGTAAAATCCATATCGTCTTCTTCACATAAAATCGCATATACTGTAATTGAAATGCCATCATGTATTCTCTTAGAAAATTCAGGTTTTATGCTAACTGATTTTTTGGTACGTTTTAAAATTAAATCAACCATTTTATAGATATCGTTGATAATATAATCTGAAGAAGAAAATGCTCCATATATTTCGCCTCTAATAAGAAGTGGACTTAGATTAGAACGTAAATTAAAATTAACATTTGAGACTTTAGTTTTCACTTCATCGATAAAGTCTTTTAGACATTTGAAGTTTTCAGTAATCTTTTGATCGTATATAGAATCATTATATTTAAATTTAGGATTAATTGAAATTTCAATCTCGCCAATTTCATTAGATACAAAAGATCGTCGTATAACATTTATTTTTGTTGTAACAAATTTAGAAAGATATGGAACAACAAAATACTTAAAATAGTCAATGGACTGTTTATATTCGGTTGTTCCAGTAATTTTAAACCTTTGATTTTTTGGTGAGAACATCAAAATAGGGAACAGTAATTTTGTGATATCAAGAACATTAGCACCGTTGTATGAAAATTCTTTAAGACTATAATTAATCTCGCTTGGCACAAATTTTAATGTAGAATCTTCAATTACATACTTACCATCAGATACATCTTTAGCAGCATCCAAAATTGATTGGATTCTTTCATTAAGAAAATCAAGATTTTTTACAACTAATGGTTTTGACATAATTATACTACATGTCAAGCCAGTTGTAAGCGCGAAGAGTTGATCCTTGTAATTTTTCAAATCAAACTCTACAAAACCATCTATCTTACACCCCAAAAAATCAGTCAATGTTTTCATTTTAACTATACTTTGATAATATAATTTTTACCTTGATACTCAACACACGTAACTTTAAATCCTATTTTGAAAGTGTCTGTTGATTTCTCAGTTAGATTTTTAGCAGGAACACTCTCATAATTTTCATTTAAAACTTCAAGGTTTGGAAACACTTTAGAAATTGTAGTCTTAGAAGAAATTTCTGTTCTTCTTGCAACAATCTCATATGAACTTTTTATAAAATCTAATGTTTGATCTTTAGTTGTCGTTAGATTAACTCCTGAAACCTTATTTCCATGAGTTCTAGTAACTAATAATTTACAGCCTTTAATTTCTAGAATATCTCCTTTATTAAAATCAGGCAATCTTAAAAGAGTTGTAATTCTATACAAATCTTTTGATGTTAAATTATCTTTTGTAAACAATCTTGAATTCTGTTCAAAATGTCCGCCGAACTCTTGATGTGCTTTAGACATTATTTCAAACATTACCTTTTGGTTTGTCAAAAGCAAATCAACACCTGTTTTACTCTCTATAACTTTACTTATTTCAACATTTTTATGAGTCTCAACTAGATTAAAAACATACTTTTCAACTTCGTCATAACGTTCATTATCTCGTCCACGAAGTTGAATAGTTCCTTCAAAATAATTTCCTAGATGCTTTTGACATGCAGGACATGCTGTGTGAGTTATGACAAAACGCATCTCTTTATTATATTGGAAATTTTTTTCATAACTTAATTTAAGCATAAGGTTTGCCATATAAACTTCTTTTTTCTCAGTTGTTTCATGTGCAACTTTTTCAAGATTGACTTCTAAGTTTTTCAAAGTATAAACACTGTTTAGTTTCATACCTTTTTTTATAGTATCTAAGATTAAATTTTCCTGCTTCTTTCGATCTTTTTTCCATTCTTTAGAATACGAATAAGCATTACATAAATCGCAAATTAAAAGTCGATTAAATTTTAGTTCTTTAATTATAGGTAACTCTCTGTTCATACAACTTACACATAACGTATTACTTGCAAGTTCTTTTAATCGTCCACATTTGTAACATTTACTTTTTGCCATTTTTCCTACAAGATCTGAACAAACGCCAAAGTTTATAAAGGATTTTCTTTTTTTTACGTCCATGGTTAAAAAACCTTCGAAATTGCACAAAAAAAGTACTTCAAAAGACAATTCGAAAGTAAAATCAATAAAATCTGCTTTTGCGAGATTAAAATACCTTGTTTTTGAAGATGAATCAATCTATGGTTGGATTGCTGCATTCTTTGTAATGTTTATAGCACTAAAATTTCTAATTTTACCAGTTGTAGGATTTGCTCTTAATACAGATTATCCAATTGTTGCAGTTATATCTGGCAGCATGGAACATCGTCTCGATTCATCAAAAATGGTTTGTGGGAAATATCCTGCAAATTATAATACTAAGTTTGAAACATGGTGGAATACTTGCGGATATTATTACGAGAATAATTACAATTTCACCGAATCAGAATTTAGTAAATTTTCACAAAAAAATGGATTCAATATTGGTGACGTCATGATTCTTCACGGTACAAAACCTGAAAATCTAAAATTAGGAGATATTATTGTTTTTGACGGAGGTCGTTCAAAACCAATAATTCACAGAATTGTAAAAATTCAAAACAATACTGGTGAATATATTTTCACAACAAAAGGCGATCATAATCCAGAGAGTTATCCTTTTGAAGCAAAAATATCTGAAGACGACTATTTAGGAAAAGCAATTTTAAAGATTCCTTTAGTTGGATATGTCAAAATTTTATTCATAAACCTGCTTAATGCAATTCTTGGAATCTTTGGATTTAAATTAGGTTAATTCTCTTTCAAAATACATTAAAAACAATTTTGAACGTATTATTATCGGTACATTTATAAAGGAGTTACGAACTTTTGGATTTTATAACAAAAAAAAATAGTTTTTTGGTGGTTAATATGGATTTTTGCCCTAAATGCGGTAGTATAATGATTCCAACTAAAAAGGACAAAAAACTTGTAATGGTATGTCCTTCCTGTGGTGAGCACGGTCAAGAGCAAGAGGATTCTAAGATTAAAGAAGTAATCGAGTCAAAAGACAGAAAAATTGATTTGGTTATAGATTCTGCAGAAGACAGTACTATGCCTTTAACTGAAGTTGAATGTCCTACATGTAAGCACACAAAAGCATATTACTGGACTGTTCAAACAAGAGCAGGTGACGAACCAGAAACTAAATTCTTGAAATGTGAGCAATGCAAACACGTATGGCGAGATTATAGTTAATTTTTTTCAATTTACCAATTTTTTTAAATCATTTCTACTTTCTTTAATATATGATTTTTGGCGTAAGAGTTAAACCAAATTCTAGTAAAACTGAAGTTATAAGTTTTGATGAGAATAAAAATGAGTATCTTGTTTCAGTTTCATCACCTCCTGTAGATGGAAAAGCGAATTTAGCACTAGAGAAACTATTTTCAAAAATTCTTAAAAAACCTGTTAAAATAAAATCAGGTAGAACTTCAAAAATGAAGATTTTCGAGACGAAAGATTAAATTATTTCACTATATTATAATAGCAAGAAAGCTTTTTAAACCTGTTTTGATTCCTTTATAAAAGAGGGTTGAGTTTTTTGTTCAAAAAAGAGGTGCATAGGTGAATTTATTCTGTACTGCTAAGCCTAGTCAGCAAGCATTTACTAGACTTCTTTTGAGTTTTATTTCAATTGTGTTGTTATTTTCAACTTTCAATGTTGTAGCATACCATGATCCTATCGAAGATTCAATTGAACACGTTTATAATTTCTCACAAGACGTCAAGAATGATTTTGATAATTTTGTATCAACCCACGACAATCTCTCATTAAATATTTACGAAGATAAAGAATTACTTGAAATTTTAGATTCATATTTTGGAAAAGATGTTGTTGTTTCTGTAATTGACTTAACCTCTCAAACCTTACTATATCATCCTACTCCTGATTATGGTCGTAGAGTTTTCGATGTTATGGCGCAAGACCCTCTGATGAAAGAGTATTGTGATAGTCTAAAATCTAATTCTATATCTAACTTTCCAACATTAATTGACATGTATGATTTTGAACGAAACGCGAAAGTATTACGCATTACCAACATAATAAAAACCAATAGAACTCTTGAAGGGCATGCAATTGGAATTTGTGTGAGTGATGTATATGACGAGTTTCTTCACGACGATTTTTCAATGGAATTAAAATTAGAGAGTTTCTTAAAAATTAAATCTTATTTTTTGAAAAAAGATGCTGAATTTTTATTAAGCAAATATCCGGGCATGTCTTTTTCAGAAATAATCGCTAAAGAAAATTTAGAGTCTCATTTTACTTCAAAAATTGGAATTACTGGTTATACTTTCGTTCTCGATGATAATCTTGTACTGGCACATCCAAACTCTGATTTTATCAATAACGAGATTTATGATTTAGATGAATATAAATTATTTTCTAACCAATTAAACGATATATTGCAAACAAATAAATCCGAATTTTTTATAAGTTATACATGGAAATTTGGAATGATTCCAAAAACAAAATTCGCATATGGACATATTTTAAAGTTGCCTAATTCTTCTGAGAAATTAATTCTCTGCGCATCAGGAAATGCGGATGAAGTTGATTCAATTGTTTCAGCAAATGTTGCAGACTTAAAAACAAACTCTGTCAAGTTTAAAATTTTATCAGTTGCTCAACAGGTATCAGATTATATTTCTGAAAATCCCTCAAAAACCCTTCAAGATTTACTAGACGATAATAAATTTAGACAAATTGCAATTAAACAAATAGGTATGTCTGGATTTACAGGGATTGCTGATTCAGAAACAAGAACAGTTAGGCTATCTAAAGATATCGTGTATGAGGGTGTTGGAATTGATATCTTTAGTTCCAATAATTTAGAACTAGTTTCATTAATTGATAGTGCTGATACTTTTGGTGAAAGTTCAGGAACTATTTTTTGGTCGGACATTAGAACAGGATTTTCTAAAAATTTATACCTATATATAAAAAAACTAGACGTCAAAACTGCAGATGGATACACTCTAGGTGTATTTGGAAGAATTGATTTTGATGAACTGTCTGAAGTTAACTTACAATCAAATGATTTATTTGTGAATCCCAATTTTCTTCGTGAAATAGCATTAGAAAAAGTTCAAGAGCTAAATTACCAAATTAATTTATACAAACAAAAAATAAAATCAATAGCTCGAAACAATGTTCTTACATCAAATTTACTAGCAATTGAAAAAGATTCAATACTATTAAATGATTCAGAAAATCTAAAAATATTTCCAAATAATGAAACTTTATATTCTGAGTTAAAGAATTATTTGTCAGGAGTTAGTTCTGAATTTAATGATGAGGTCACAATACGTCTTCATCATAATTCAGGAATTGGTATATTTGGTTTAAATAACGGTGTTGAAATAACTAAGGAGTGTAAAAATCATAATTTTTGGTTTAATAAGGTTTTGAATAATTTCAAACAGGAAAATACCGATGTTTTTTTAACAACAGGGTTTTCAAATTATACCAAAAAACCAAGTATACGATTTTCATATCCAGTAAAATATCGAGATTCTGTCCTTGGAATTTTCACAATGAATTTTAATATTGTAGATTTCTTTAACAATATATTCCCAAGAAATTCAAATGAATTTAGATACTTAATTGTTGAAACGAACTTTGAAGATTCTAAAGGAAATAGTGTTGGCGATTTTTCGATTTTGTATGACTCAGATAATGCTACTAATCCAATAGAAATACAATTACAATCTAGTTCATTAAATGGAAATTCAGGAACAATAGAAATAACATATAACCGTCTTTTGACTTTGAGTTCATATAGTAAAGTTTCTTTAGATGATAATAACATATACCTTTTACTCATTCCAAAAAAAACACCATTTTCATTAGAAGATACAAACATTCGTTTTTTTAATAATTTGTTTGTAAAATTTAATTTTTTAAAAATTGCAATAATCTTTATTGAATTTACTATATATTTATTCTTAATTTTTTCTGTTAACCAAGATGATGCAAGCAAAAAGAGTATTAGAAATAAATTTATATGGATGTTTTCATTTGGAATACTTATAACACTTCTTGATTTCATAAGCTCATTATTTTCAAATGCAATGTTTGATCTTATTTCAAAACGCGTTACATTATTTCTAATTGTAGGAATAATATATTTTTTAATTTTAATTTTAATTAATTTTGATACTAATAAACCAAAATTTATTTCACGAATATATCGTTATTACAAAACTTTCACTTTCTTGTTCTTATTCTCTACTTTTATATTGTGTACTTTCACAAATCTTATTTTTAAGGTACCTGACAAAACGGAATTGAGTGCAGGAAGTATGTTCTATTTTTTTGTTGGAATTATTATTCTTGTTTTGCTCTTTGTTTTATTTTATATTATTTTCAAAATATTAAAAAAAGAATTAGATAAAAGTTTCTTTGTTGCTACAGCAGGAATTTTTTTAAATTTGGTTTTGTTAACTGTAGGGCATTTATTACATTTTTCTTATAGTAATACACAAAAGATTTTTGCTTTCGTACTTGTAATTTCAATTGTTTGGAGTTTATTTAAATTTGAAGTCTTGAAGATTAAGAATTATACTGTCTTTATGTTGACTGCAACTGTTTTTAGTTTGATGATTTTCTTTAGTTTATCAAACGGATTGTTTAGTTTATATAACTTAGAACAATCTCAATTAAAAAGCTATTCGAATGACAGAATGAGATCTTTAGACGAAAAGTATGACTCTTTCGCAATGATGTATAATTCAGTTAATTCTGAGATATTTTATCTATCAAAAACTATTGCTAGAGATGTTTTTGATTACGAAGATTTAATAACATTTAGCTATAATGTTAGAAGTTCAAACTCTCCTATATTGGACATAAAATTCTATGATTCAGAAAATAAATTAATATTTAACTATCCAGAGGGATATCAAAATATTGATTCTGATATGATATTATTGAATATGCCTTTTGAGAGAAAAACAAAAAACATTTTTACAAATAGTTCTTCGGATTTATCCTTTAGTATATATAATCCAATATTGTCTAGCTCAAAATTTTTAGGAACATTAATTTATGATATAAGAGTTTCAGAAAGTAATAATTTTTTTAATTGTCATATAGACGATTCTGAAAATTTCATGATATATAATGACCAAATAAATCCTGTAATATCCTGTAATAATATTGTTAACAATGAATTCAATGATATTTTGGCTGAAAAAATTACAGAAATATCCAAACAAGGTTTTGCAACATCTGCCCTATTTAAGATTAATGGAACAAACTATTTGTTATCATATCTTCCAGCAGTTTTTGATGATACTGTTTTCCATTTTGTCATTCTTAGCGATTTGAGTAATCTGTATTCTGAGATGAAAAAAAGTAAAGATGAAATATGGAACGTTACATTTTTGTCAATCTTGATTTCAATAGGATTTGGAATAGTTGTGAACTTACTATTAACCAGAACACTTAGGTTCGAAATAGATTCAAAAACCGAGAGAATACGAGATCTAAACAAACATCTTCAAAAGATGGTTAATGATAAAACCAAAGAATTAGAAAATACTAATTTAGAATTAAAAAAATCTAACGAAAACCTCGATAAGGAAGTAAAACATCGTACAATAGAATTGAACAAGAAAGTAACTGATTTGGAAAATATGAAATCTGCTCTTTTGAATATTATGGAAGATTTACGAGAAACAGTAGAAGATTATAATGAAAGCCGTAAAAAATACAAACTCATAGTTGACAATATGAACGATGTACTTTATATGGTTGATTTTAATGACAAAATATTGTCTGTAAGTAAGAACATTAAACAGTTATTAGGTTACTCTCCTTCTGAACTAATGGGAAAGCCTATTACTATTGTAGAACCAGATGCATCTGAATCTTCAAAATTAAAAAACAAATTACTGACCAAAAAATCATTACAGTACGCAACAAAACATAAGACCAGAACAGGTAGATTAATTGATGTGAGTGTTAGTTCAAGAGTTGTATCTTCATCAGGCTTAGGTTTAATTCAATCAATTGTAAGAGATATTTCTGCTCAGAAAAAAACAGAAGAAAAAATAATTAAATTAAACAAGAATCTTGAGAGAAAAGTTGAAGAACGAACAAAAAAATTAACAGCAGCAAACGAGAAAGTACAAAAGTTATTCAATTTACGTTCTCAGTTTGTAAATCAAGTGGCGCACGATTTAAGAACACCAATGACTCCTATTTTGGGTTTAATTCCACTAATCAGGTCAAAAGTTAAAGACAAAAATTCACTTGAACAAATTAATATGGTTGAAAATAACGCAAGATATCTATCAGAATTAATAAATAAGACCCTTGATATTTCTCGTCTAGATGCAGGAAAATTAAAATTAAATAAAGAAAAAGTCGAAATGTCTCAACTGCTTAAAGACTTCATACGAAACAGTGATGAATTATTCAAGCAAAACAAAATAAAAGTCTCATTGAATATTGAATCCAAAGCGAAGAATACTGTTTTTGCAGATAAAATGCGAATTAATGAAATCTTATTTAACCTAGTTTCTAACGCATCTAAATTTATGCCAAATAAAAAAGAATTAATATTTACACTTAACGTTAAATCTTCTAAAGTATTTTTATCCGTAAAAGATTCTGGAATTGGAATATCTAAAGAACACATCAAGAAAATATTCGAAGAATTTTATCAAGTGGATACTTCAGGTCACTCTCATTCCGCAGGATTAGGACTTGCAATTTCAAAAAGAATTATTGAGTTACATGGTGGTAAAATCTGGGCAGAAAGTGATGGGGTGAACATGGGAACAACATTTACATTTTCCCTTCCAAAAAAATAACAATGAAAATAGAAATTTTTAAATAGCTATGGGATTATATAAACTTAAAAGGTGGTGATTGAATGGCTAAGATTTTAGTTGTTGATGACAATAAAGATATAACGTACACTGTTAAAAGTGTTTTGGAGAGTCAAGATAAAAGTATTTCTGTAGACGCAGTAAATAGCGGTGAGGAGTGTCTCAAGTATCTAAGTAATACCAAACCAGACATGATTCTAATGGACATAATGATGCCAGGAATGGACGGTATGGACACAGTAATCAAGATTAAAGAAAACAAAGATAACAAAAAAATTCCAGTAATTTTTCTAACAGCAAAAACGGATAAATTAAGCAAAGGTATGGGTGCAATTTGTGGTGAAGATTACATTGAAAAACCATTTGACTCTCAAGATTTATACAAACGAGTTTTAGATGTTATTAAGAAAAAAAAATAAACGTGTAAGGTGCCTGGAATGAAACAAGTTAGCGATTGGATGAAATCCCCAGTATTGACAACTGATGGTGATACTAGTATTCTAGATGCTGCAAAAAAAATGCAAGTCAAGAAAAGCTCTTATATTGCAGTTCTAAATGGTAAAAAACCAGTTGGTCTATTAACTGATAAGGAATTAGTTAGTTTTGTATCTACAGACAAACTTCCAAGTAGCACAAAGGTAAAAGACGTTTCTAGTAAAAATTTTGTTACAGTCTCACCTGAAGATTCTATTCTTGATGTTTGTACAGTATTTAACACGAAGAACCTAACTCTTATGCTTGTAGTTAAAGATGACAAGTTAGTCGGTACTCTTAGTATGGGTGACATAATAAAAGGTTTAGTTGGATGATTAGTACAGTTACTATGGTTGATTCTAATGCACTCAAAAAATCTTTAGTAGGGTTTATGAGTGAACACTTCGGGGATGTAATAGGTAAACAACTGTTATCTATGAAGCTTCTCCAGTACAAAAAGTTTGATTTAGATGAGTTTTCTGATTACGAATTAAAAAGTTTTATTGATGTTCTAATTGATTCTTTGTTCGGCAAGATAAGAACTGATAGTCAAGTTAAGATGATCAAACTTGATTTGCTAAATAAGATTTTTGGTAAAGAAGAATCAATTAATGTAATGGCACAAGAACAAGATTCTGCCAAAGTAAAACCAATAGAGTTTTTGCAAGTATTGTTCGGTACTGATTTAGGAAAATCTGTATTAAAGACTGCAAAAATGGAATTCAATGAACCTCATATTGAAACAGGTGATGAATTACAACAAATAATGTTTTTGAAAAGAGTAGTTGAAAAATTATTCAATTATGATGAAAATTTAAAAGATGATGTTGATGTTATGATGTTGTCTTTTGTGAAAAATGGCAAAGTTACACACAATGTTCTAGAAGAAGATGTAGATAAAAGAACTTTACATATGTTTGAAGATTTATTATTCTGGATTAGGGAATTTAATTCTGGAGATGTAGACTTAGCAATAAAAGGAATACATAATTTAAATATGGATGATACTCTTCGTAAAGATTTAGATGATCTTGAGATAAAAGTATTGGGTAAAGTTCAAAATGATGATGAACAAAGTCGTGCAAGTTCTATAGAAGTTTTTATAGCAGATTATCTTGGTTTAGATGGCGCTCATGAATTTATGGAACAAGAAAAAGCAAAATTTGATGTAAAAGAAATCTTGGCATTGCCTGAAGAGCAACAACATGAATTTATCGATGACTTTATGCATCAAGGTGTTTTAAATGAATACAGTCTTCAACGAAAAAAATACATGGTTGGGAAAATGCTGTCTTTCTTTGGTATGATTTAATTTTTCAAATAATCTTATAAATAACAGTTTTTCTTATTTTTAGTATGCAAGCGCTATGTATTAGATGTTTTGGGAAAGGTCTTTGTGGAAGACCAAGATGTCCTATACAAGCAAAAATAGCATTTCAAAAAACAACAACTTTTGAAAAAGATTTCCAAGGTACAAGTCCAGATGTTTTTATTGGGCGGTTCGGTTATCCAAATATCAACGTTGGAATTCTTGCAACAAAAGATTATTCTCAAAATGATACTCCAACAAACTGGGGTAAAAGTAAAACACCAATTGAATCAATAATCCAAAAACGAGTTTCGTTAGTTAATTCTAGTTTTAATTCAAGAATAAAACCTACCGAACATCAACAAAACAGATTTCTTGAAACCGCACAAGAAATATCTTTATCACAAAAAGAGACTGACGTTGAAGTTAATCTAAACGATAGACCACATTTTAGATTGAGTTTCAATCAAGATACTATGCCTCATGGTCCAAGAGAATTATTAAAAAAAGTTACAACAACATCAAATGTTAAAGTACCATTATCAGTAGATAAAGTAACAAGTGATGGGGATTTAACATCCTTTCAAGGATTATCTATTCTATCACAAAAAGGATTTGACGAATACTACTTAACCAAAGTTTTTTCAGTTGGAAATTTAGGACTGTCCTCCGAACGGAAACTTGTTCCAACAAGATGGAGTATTACTGCAGTTGATGATCTATTGGGTAAAGTAATACTTGATAAGTTAAAAGATTTTAAGGAGAATGACAGTTTCTTTTCTTTTTTTGGAGGACTGTCTGGAAATTATTATTTAATTTTATTTTTACCAGGAATATTTTCATACGAATTATTTGAAACTTATTTACCAAATACAATTTGGAATGCACAAGAAGATGTCAGTTTTACAACTGATTACGAAGATTGTTTTGGTCGAAAAAAGTATGCTGAAAATACTTCAGGTGGATATTATGCTGCAAGACTTCCAATTTTACAATATTTTCAAGATAATAAAATCCAAGCACAAGTTTTAGTATTGAGATTTATTACTCCTGATTATTACGCGCCTCTAGGAGTATGGTATTGTCGAGAAAGTGTGCGAGATTCGTTATCACAATCTAAGATAGATTTTTCATCTCGAGAATTACTATTATCGTATGCAACTAAGTTAATACAAAAGAAATTTTCATATTCAATTTCTAAAATATTACAACAAAGTAAACTGTTAAAGAGTACTCAACAGACATTATCCAAATTTATGTAATTAATTTATCTGCAATATCAACAAAAAATTCATTCTTGCCATAGAAGTCACATTTTCGTCCGAGTTTATCAACTATTGTTGCAGTAATCACAGTACGATATGTATTTTTTGGAATATCTTCAATACTCACAAAGAAATTGTTTTCAGTAATTCTTGTTGCCTTTTTACTATATACCATACTACTATCTCTGTATAATTGTACTTCGACTTCAATGTCTGGGCTACAGATAATATCAAACAATGTATCTGTTGAAGAATAATTATTTTCATAAACAAAAATCTCAATATCAAGATTAGTTTTATCTGTAAAAGTATAAGATACATTGTCATATGTGATTCGAGTACTAATATTAAATGCATCTATAGAATAATCTTTGACAGAAACTTTCTTTGGAGATACTTCATTTAATTCAGCAGAGTTTTTAATAGTTAATTCCCCACAACCAAGAATCTCTTGAGAATTAGTAACGATTTTAGAGAATACGTTAGCGTCTTCTAAAGAAATAACATTGATGCATAATCCTTGGTTTATAAATTGATTTACATAATTAATTATATTTTCAATTTCCGATTGTTTAGTTAGTCCTGAATATACAATTCCGTCACTGATTATCGTAAGTTCTGCAACAACATTTTTTTTGGGTTCTGTAATATTAAAATCAACAAGTGTTTCATTAGTTCCATTAATAGAAATATTATTACTCTCTATTTTAATTTCAGGTTTATTTATTTTTAATAGTTTAGTTGTGTTAATCAAATTAAATAATTTAATTATGTTAGAATTACCATCTAATGTAATTGAGCTTATTTTTTGAAGTGCATTTTCTTTAGAAATATCGATTCCAAGATTTTTAGATTCATCATTAAATGTAAGTATGCTTATCTTTTCAACATCTGAAACAATATATTTTGCAAGTCTTTTTGCATGCAATATTTTGTTTCCACTCATTCCAAGTGTGTTTTCAATAGCAATTATTTTTTTAGTATTGTTATCTGAAAAATGAATAATTTCATCAACCGTGTTATGGCACGTTACATCAGTATATCCTTTATCTAGTCTTAGATAATACTCGTTACCTGACGTTATTACTTTGCTTTCTTTTAGTTCATCTTTTGTTTTGTATGTGACATACATACTTTTATTACCTGTATTGAAAAAAGTGAAATTAGCATATCTAGAGAAGTAATTTTCAGATGGCATTGTGCATCTTCCATCATTCAAAATAATTAGTTGCTCTATTTGCAATGATTTTGCAATTGCATTTTGGTATTGTTCGCAAGTATAAGGGCATTGTAAAAATTCATCATTATCAAATATTTCGAAGTCTATTCTTTTGTAAGCTTTGATGAAATCTTCATCTCCTGAAATTTCAAGCGTCAAATAATATTTTCCTGATGAAAGATTTCCAAATTTTGCAAAATAATTTTTCTTAGATTCATCATATGATGTATTAATCTCGACATGAATCTCTTCTCCAACAGAATTGTATATGTGTGGAATTATTTTTACTGGTAAAATACATTTGTTGTAATTAGGAATTTTATTAAGATTGTATACTGACATAATATTAAATCGATATTCTATTGTATTATTTTTGATAAATTTTTCAATAGGGTTTTCTATATCGATAAACGCCTCATAGTTGATGGATTTGATCTGCGTATAAATATCTTTAAATACGCTAAGTAAGCTATTCTCTCCACCAACATCAGAGTACAACCGTCCACAATCAGTATTTGTAACTGATGTTTGTGCTATTTCTTTTAAGACTTTTTGAAGCTCTTTTATTTCTGTAGAATCTTCATCACCAGTCGTATATTGAACAGTGTATATGCATATTTTATTCTTAGTAATCTCTTGAACATTTTGTAAAATTTCTCTATAACTATCTTTAGGTTGTCCATCACTAATAAAAATTATAATATTGCTTAGTCGATTAGTTTGACCTTTAACAAAACTCATCATTGCAAGTTTTAGAACCGGAACAAAATATGTACTTCCGCCAGATTTAATATTTTGAATAGCTGTTGTAAGAATATCTCGACTTTTTGTAAAATCTTGAATGATACTTGCATTAGTATTGAATTCAAACAAACCAATATTGATTCGAGGGTCAAGTTCATTAACAAGCCATTTAGATGCCTCTTTTGCTTTGATTAATTTATCTCCATCTTCCATGCTTCCCGATGTATCAAGAATTAATGCAATATTGACATTAGAAAAATAATCAATTTTTTCCAGTGGAACATTCATATAAGTTTTATATTCTAAATTACTAGTTGATTTACAGTCCGTATTTGTAGAATTTAGATTAGAATTGTTAGAACAACCAGTAATAAGAACTAATAAAAAAATAGAAAAAACAAAAAAAACTTTATTCAGATTTTTTTTCATCTGCTTTAGTTTCATTGTTGTCTTTATTTTCCTCTTTTGTAGATTCTTCTTTAGTCTTAGGAGTTTCTTCAGGTTTTGCTACTTCATCCTTTTTTTCAGAATCTTCCTGTGTTGGTTCTGCTTCCTTAACTTCGTCTTTTTCAGCAGCCTCTTCTTTGATTTCAGGAGTTTCTTCTGCGACAGGTTCTTTTGCTTTTTCTTCAGCTTCAGCAATTTCTTTTTCTATTTCTTCTTCCTGTTTTTTGAGTTCCTCAAGTTCTGTGTTATCTACAGCAATTGTTGCAGATGTTTCAACTTTTCCAATATTGAGATTTTTAACAGCATTCATGCCATTAAACTGTGCATTTTCTCCAAGTAGTTCTTCAATTCTAAGCAGTTGATTATATTTACACAATCTGTCTGTTCTACATAAAGAGCCTGTTTTGATTTGTCCTGTTGCAAGACCAACAACTAAATCTGAAATTGTTGTGTCTTCTGTTTCTCCACTTCTATGCGATACAACTGCAGTATATCCTGCGTTGTGTGCAAGTTTAATTGCTTTAAGTGTTTCAGAAAGTGATCCTATCTGATTAACTTTAATCAAAATAGAATTTGCACATTTTTCATCAATTCCTTTCTTTAGTCGTTCAGAATTTGTTACAAAAAAATCATCACCAACTAATTGGATTCTAGAACCCATTCGTTGAGTAAATAATTTCCAACCGTCCCAATCATCTTCTGCTAATCCATCTTCAATAGAAATAATTGGATACTTGTTGACGAGGTCTTCATAAAAATTAATCATCTCTTCACTTGTTCGCTCACTGTTATCGCTTTTAGAAAAAACATATTTTTTTGTTTCTACATTATAAAATTCACTTGATGCAGGATCCATTGCAATGAAAATATCCTTGCCAGGAATGTAACCTGCAAGTCTAATTGCTTCAACAATAAGTTTTAATGGTTCTTCGTTTGATTCTAATGATGGAGCAAATCCTCCCTCATCTCCAACGCCAGTTGAATATTCTTTTGACTTAAGAACTTTTTTCAGTGCATGAAACGTTTCAGCACCCATTCTTAGACTCTCAGAAAAACTACTAGCACCTGCTGGCATAATCATAAATTCTTGCAAATCAACATTTGAATCGGCATGACTTCCACCATTTAAAATATTCATCATAGGAACAGGTAATAAGAATTTATCATTTCCTGCAAGTTTACCAAGGTAATCATATAATCGTAAACCTTCACTAGTTGCAGCTGCCTTTGCACAGGCAAGTGAAACACCTAAAATAGCATTAGCACCAAGTTTACCTTTGTTTGGCGTACCATCAAGATCAATCATTTTTTTATCAATGTCTGCTTGTTTGACAACATCCATTCCAACAAGTGCCTTAGAAATAACTAGATTAACGTTTTGGACAGCATTTAAAACCCCTTTACCACCATAACGTTTCTCATCACCATCTCTTAATTCAATTGCTTCGTGTTGGCCTGTAGATGCTCCAGATGGAACAGCTGCACGACCCATAATATTATTTTCCAGAATAACGTCAACTTCAATTGTTGGGTTGCCCCTTGAATCCAAAATTTCTCTAGCCTTAATTGTTTTTATAGCTACCATATCAATCACCTATATTTTTCTATTTCTAGAATATTTTTCAGACGGAAAACTTAATAAACATTACGTTTTGGATATCTTTATAAAAAATACTGAAATTCTTTAGCAAAACAAAAGATTTTTTATTGGATTTTATTAATCCAAATCTAAAAATGTATGACAAAATAAACAATCAAATTGTTGACCTGAACAAATTATCCAAAGGTTATATTTCTGTTGATTTGCACTGCCATACAAAATATTCTGATGGCGTCAACACAGTAGAAAAAATGCTTCAAACTGCAAAAGACTTAGGTATTGGTCTTGCAATAACTGACCACAATGAAGTGTTAGGTTCTAGATATGCAGAAAAGTTAATTAAAACAAATGAAAAGTATAAAGATATTCTCTTAATTCCTGGAATTGAAGTAAGTACTAAAGAAGGTGATGATTTTTTGTTTTACTTTTCAAAATCTGAAGAATTACTAAAATTCTACACTGTTGAAGTAAAACCCTATCGATTAAAACGTTATATGTTCACAGGAACAACAATTAATGTAGAGAAACTACTTGATTCTGCAAAAAATTATGATTGTTTAATGATAGCAGCACATCCATTTGTACTAAAAGGATTTTTTTCAATTCAACGTGAAAATACATTTGATTTAGACGAAAAAATTCAAGGTTACGAAGCAATAAATTCTGGAATTCCTAACTTTGGAAATTCTAGAATTCAAAGATATTTGTCACATAAAACTAATCCAATAATAACCGCTGGTAGCGATGCACATTCATACAAAATGTTAGGAACGGGTGTTACATGTATTCCTAAAAATTTAAACATAAAGACTGCAAAAGATTTTATTGATGCAGTACGTTCAAAAAATAATATCATTTGTGGTAAGACTGTAAGACTTGGCAGATTAACAATTAATCACATGTTTTTTTATAATTTCATTTTGAATAAAATCAAGAAAAGTAAAATATTCCGAAAAATCACAAACTAATTCTAAAATAAAGAAAAACGAGCCTGAGAGGATTCGAACCCCTGATATTCCGGTCCGAAGCCGGATGCCCTATCCAGACTAGACGACAGGCCCGCGTATAAAAATAATAAAAAAATGCTCCTATTATAAATGTTTTGAATTAATTGACTTTACGTAATGTAATTTCAATTGTTGAGACTCTAACGTCTTTTCCTTCTTTGTTTTGGAACTCTTCAGAATCGATGCTAATATTTGCAATTTCGATTTGTCCTTCCAAAAATCTTTTAGTTGCGACTTCTACAACATCAACAGCTCTAGAGATAAATTTTCCTCTTGCTTTAACTAAAACTTCTGTTTCGTTTTTAGTTGTAAATTGCATTACTATGCCAGTAACATAGTTCATAAAAGGTTTTGCACCAACAAATATAGAATTCGTGTCTTCCATTTCAGGCATGTCATTGAAGTCATCTTCTGTCGTCATCTAAGTTATCTCCGCCAAAAATGCTATTTACTAGCTTTGACCATGAAAAGACATTTCTAAAAAAAGACTAAAAATAATTAATATTTTTCTTGGCTCTTTTTTAGCCTAGTAACATAACCAACAATTGTATTTCTAAGTTTCTTTGATTTAATTGAAGCAACACTAGAAACTACTGGTTTGTTCTGATCAAAGTCTTCTTTTAAGTCTTCAGCGTGAGTTTTGAATATCTTGTTTGATACTCTCTTTGTTAAGATTGTTTTTATTCTTCCCATTAGAGCCAAAAATTTAATTCTGATATATAAAGCTTTCGAATTACAAGTCACAAGACACGGGACTTGAGCTCATAACGTTTATAAGACAAAAAGTCAAAAAGACTTTATAGATGATTAAAATATCTAATCAAAGGCAAAAATGACTCAGAAAAATTTACTAAATCTGGATAAGAGTATTGATACTCCTATATCTGAACTTACATTAAGACGATATGAAAAACCTGTTGGCTTAAAGGGTAGAGAACTCTTAAGGCGAGTTTGCTTGAGTTTAGGGATTTTGCAACCCGGAGATTCAAGAGACATAATTATTGATATCTTTTCAGTTTTAATAGATTCTTCAAAAAATCAAAAGTGGCTCTCAAGTGAAGAAATAAGAGATTTAGTTGTTTCAAAACGTTCAAGCGAGTCTTTAGATATGAAAGGTCTTGCTCCAAGTAATGTTAGAAGGCAATTAAAAAGATTGCGAGATATACAATTAGTTGAAAAAGTAAAAAATCTTTACAGGATAACTGAATTTTTGTCATTAAAAGAAATTTTTGAAGAAAGAATACAAAATTTATTATTATCCTCAATTGTTGCAAGAGTTTCAGATTACATAGATTTGTATGAGGAAAATTCTTCTTAGAAACGCTCTAGATACAAATTATTTATTTTCAATAGAAAGCTTTATAAGTAATTTGAGCCATTTAATTTATAAGGTTTACTGTTTAGTATCTTTAATTTTGGCGGTGATTGAGTGTCCAAGAAAGCTTTGATGTCTATTGAAACAATGATAATTTTTATTGCAGTGGTTTTAATTGCAGCAATCGCAGCAGGACTTCTTATTCGAACTTCTGGAACACTTCAGCAAAGAGCAATTACAGTTTCTGATGAAGCACGTGAAAGAATAGTTACAGGTGTTGAGATAATTAACATTGTCGCAGATACAGAATTAGTTAACGAAACACTAAATGATTACGAAATGCTAGTACGTTTAAAAGCAGGTTCTTATCCAATTCAATTAAAGGATATGAATTTGATGTTTACAACTGCTGTTTACAGTATATCTGGAAATTTACAAGATTCAGATATGCCTGCATTGTTTGATGAAATAGATGTTAGTTCAGTCGATAATGCTTCTTGGTTAGAAATTCCTAATATTGAAACAACTAACAAACGTGACGTCGGTTCTAACGAAGAAAATGTAATATTAGTTGTAAATGGTTCAGGCGATAATGAAGTATTACGGTTTGATTTATCCTATGCTTCACATAAAGACGATTACCAATTAGACAGTATAGGTTTTACTGTTCCAGGTCAAATAATCGACGTTGATTTAGGAATTGATTTAAGTAACATCAGTGGTTCAGGTTTAGACGTTGAATTAACTGACCTTCCAATTACTAATCCGGTTTCAGGAGATATCTATGGTTTTGTAACAATTATTGGTAACGCAACAGTTAATGATTCATTAACTGGTTTAGATGCAATCATTACATCATTTCCAACAGTGGATGATTGTGATTTTGAAAAAATAATTCCTAATACCCAATATTGTGTAATAACTCGAGTCGGTGAAAACGATGATCTAAAATTAGAGCGTGGTGAATTAATCTCAATTAGATTCCGAGTTAAAAGTCAAATGGCAATGGGAACAGAAAAATTAATGAGTTTCCGTTTAGTTCCAAAGGGTGGAGCAATAGAAGAAGTTTCGATTGTAACGCCATCAGTTTTTACGCTAAAGAAAACAAATCTTTGGGGATAATTTTAGTATTATAAAAGAGGTGAAAAATGTTATTTCATAAACGTGTTGAGTCACACATTTTAGAGAAAGTTGTTGTATCATTTATGGTTCTGTTTGGTTTTATTTCAGTATATATTTTTCTTAGAGCAACAAGCATTATGAAAGCCACAGGAGAAACAATTAATCCTTTTGTTGCAGTAATAGAAGTTTTAATGATTGTTTTGATTGCAATTTTTGCAAATATTTGGATATCAATAAAAATTTACGAACAACATAGACCTTAATTTTTTAATTTAATACTCACCGCGAAATAATTTAATTTAAGATGGCTGAAGAGGAAACAAAGCAGGAATCGAATGGCCCGAAAGCGCAAGAAAATAGCGCAAAGCAGCCTGATGTAGGTAGTCCTACGACTGCACAATCTGAAGTCAAAAAAGAAAAAACAACTCGCGGTATGACTAACCTCATCCTCGAACAAATTCGTTCTTTAATTGAGATTAACGTAGCTTTAAACACCAAAGTAAAAGATGTAACATCAAAACTTGAATCTTCTGAGAAAAATCTAAAGATGATGCAAGAACAGGTAACTGGTTTTGATGAACGTATTTCTAAGATTGAAACAAACATGGAAAAATTCATTGGCCTATATGAGATGGTAACAAACAAATATAATCCATTTTTGTTAGGTGGCGAACAAGAAAAATTCGCTCAAAATTCAAATGATGACATGTTTGCAGGAATCGATATTGAAAAACAAAAAGACGATGCTAAGAAGATATTAAACGACCTTAAAGAAAAGCAAGGTGTCTCAGTTGATGGAACAGTAAGAGATGAATTGGCTGAAAGTTTAGAAAAAGCACAATCGTCAGTTCCTAAAGTAGAATTCCCTGAAGAAAATGTACAAAAATCAGGAGAAAATATTGAAAAGCCTGATTTAGATACTTTTGGAAAAGTAAAAGCTTCAGAAGTTCCACCAGATACAGAAAAAGCAACTGAAGAAGATTTAGAAGAATTGTCTAGTCAATTCCACTTTGTACTAAAAGACGGAACCCTAATTAAATCACTTCCTGAGTTGGATGTAGTTTTAGGTTCAATGGACGATGAAACATTCAATCATCACGTAAGTGACAGTAAAAACGATTTCTATGAGTGGATTAAGCATTCAATGGATACTAGTTTTGCCGAAGTTATAAAACCATTAAAAACTAAAAAGGACCTTAAAGAAAAAATCTCTGAGCATATCAAAGAAATAAGGTCTAAAAAACCAGAAGCAAATTCAGATACTTCAAAAGGACAAGCTAAAGCTTAGCTCTATTTTTCATAAATAACAGTAAGTTTTATATATGGCAATACCCCTTATTCTGATATACCGAATAACTAAATTAATATCCTAAAAGATATACTAAAAAGAGGTAAAATGGGATTTTCCGAAACTGCGACGCAAGTTATTTTTTTTATGGCTGTGCTGATTGTATCAACTTTTGTAGTTGTTTTCTTTAATGATTATTCTCGTGAAGCAGTAGATTCAGCTAATATCCAAAGACAACAACTATCTGAGAAGTTAAAGACATCTGCATCAATTGATATAATAAATTTTGATGACTCAACAAATCCAGATACAATTAATGCATATGTTAAAAATACTGGTCTTGTAACAATAAACTACGAAGACCTTGATTTGTACGTTGATAATGTTAGAATTCCTAGAGATAATCTTAATAGAACTATTCAAATTTTAGCAGATACCGATACAACAAATGTTGGGGTATGGGATTCAAAAGAAGTAATTCTTGTACAAATTTTTTACAATTTAACAAGTAGCACAACTCATACTGTAGACTTGGTATTAAGTAACGGAATTAGAAGCAGTTTAGATTTTAGTACTTAAAAATGGGATTTGGAACAATTGTTGGACAAGTTATGTTTATAATAATAATAATGATTTTTGTAGCTAATGCTTTAATTCAATACAATCTAAATTCAACAGCATATAATGAAGCAAAAACAGCCAATACAAAAATAAATTCACAATTAGAAAAATCAAAACTAGAGATTTTATCAATTGATTCTTTTGGGAGTGATCCACAATCAATTAATGTTACTGTTAAAAATACTGGTGAGTATAAGCTAGATCCAGACTTAATTGATTTATACATAAATAATTCAAAGATATCTAGAGCAAGTGTTACAGTAAATATAATAACAGATATAATAAATCCTGATTTAATTGATTCTGGAGAAACATTCCAAGTAATTAACAATAACCTTGGAAATGGTACACACTACATATCTATTGTTGACGAATACAGTGCAAAAGACTCAGACATAATTACAATTGGATAGGTGAACAAAGTTGGGAGATATATTCAAAATGGAATTGAAGAAAGACGAATTAAGTCGAAACCTAGGTGGTGGTCTCCCAAATAATTCTATTATGGTTATGCAAGGTTCAGATGGTGCTGGAAAAAGTATTATGTGTCAAAGATTTGCATACGGCTTATTATCAAATGGTCACTCTGTAAGTTATATAAGTACAGAATTGGACCTACCAAGTTTTGCATTACAAATGCGTTCAGTAGGATACCGAGTTGATGATTACATCCTAGATGAAAAATTATTATTTGTTCCAATGTTTCCTTTTATTGGTGAATCAAAATTACAAGGAAATTTTTTAGAAAAATTAATGGCAACAAAAGAATTATTTGACCGTGATGTAATAATTATTGATACCTTGTCATTTTTTATATTAAACGATCAAATAAATGATTCAAACATATTTAGAATAATTCACTTTTTTAAACGGGTTGTAAACCTAGATAAAACAATAATAATTGCAATAGATCCAACAAATATAAACAAAAGATTTTTATCTATCTTAACATCCGTTTCAGATGGAATACTAAATATTGCACTAAAAGAATTTTTAGGTAATTTAATTAGGGTAGTTGAAGTCGTACGATATAGACGTTCACTTTCAACACCAAGTTCACGAGTTCCATTCAGGGTAGAACCTGGAGTAGGAGTTGCAATCGAAGTAGCAACATTATCATAATTAATTTCATTTTTATTTAAGGTGATTGAATGCCAAAAAGATACCATCCCCCAACAACAGAAGATTTTGATGAGGCATTACGAAAGTTTCCTCACTTAAAAGAACACGTTGATTCGATGAGTAAAGAAATAGGCACTCCTCTTTTTGTTACTGCATTGCAAAAAAGCTATGGTTCTGAAGAATTACCAAACTATATCTATCCTGTTGGAGATCCAATTTTTATTCATATCTACAGGCGTGGTAAAGAGCAAATTAAATATCACGTAGTAGAACCAAAAATTGGTGGTAAAGACGTAGAAATTTATAGTGAAGTTCTAAATAGATTAGTTGAAATCGGAAATGTTTTGCCAGTTCCAATAAACATCTTGGAAATGGATAAAGTTCTAATTGAATTGTATAATATGGTTGTAGAAATTGTTGAAGATAGTAAAAATGATAATCCATTAATGAAATTAGTAAAAAAATTAGTTGACCCAAAAAAGAAAATTCCTGTAACACAAGATCAGTATGAAATCATAAAATATTTTCTACTACGAAACAGGATTGGGTACGGAAAACTAGAACCGCTGTTTAATGATCCATACATCGAAGATATTCACTGTACTGGTGTTGGAGCTATCCATTTAATTCACAAAGTTTTTGAGATGGTAGAAACAAGTATTGTGTTCCAAGACGATCTTGAATTAAATAAATATTTAATTGAAGTTAGTGAGAGAGTTGAACGTCCAGTTAGTGATGCGCACGCAGTTGTCGACGCAATCATGCCAGATGGATCGAGGGTAAACTTTATTTATAGTAGGGCAGTATCTTTAGAAGGTTCATCATTTACTGTGCGAAAGTTCAGTGAGGTTCCAGTTAGTATAACGCAAGTTGTGAATTGGGGAACAATGTCCGCTCAAGTTGCAGCATACATGTGGTTGTGCCTTGAAAACGGAATGAATGTTTTCGTTTGTGGAGAAACCGCCTCAGGTAAAACAACATCGTTAAACGCAATGTGTACATTTATCAAACCTGACGATAAAATCTATACTGTAGAAAACACTCCAGAAGTTACAATGCCACATAACACTTGGCAGCACTTAGTTACACGAGAAGCAGGAAAAAGTTCAGACGTTACATACCTTGATTTACTTATCGCAGCACTGCGATCCCGTCCAAACTATATCATAGTTGGAGAGATTCGAGGAGTTGAAGGAAATATTGCATTCCAAGCAATGCAGACAGGTCACCCAGTTATGAGTACGTTCCACGCCGGTAATGTACAGACAATGATTCAGCGTCTAAACGGTGAACCTATCAAGATTCCAAAAGCATTCATGAACAACCTTAACGTAGTTCTAATTCAAATGGCAGTGTTCCACGGGGGTCACTTCTTGAGGCGAGTATTAAGTGTAACAGAGATTGAACGTTATTATGATCCAGAAGACAAAGTTATTACTAGAGAAGTTTTTTCATGGAACCCAGTAACTGATGTTCACGAATTCAAAGGTATGTACAACAGCTATATTCTAGAAAGTAAAATCGCAAGAATGCGAGGTTATTCGGATACTAGGTTAATCTATGATGAATTAGCAAAACGTGAACACTTAATTAAAGTAATGATTAAACACAAAATTTTCAACTACTTCGACGTTTGGGAAGTTCTAAAGAACATGTACTATGGTGGAGAAAGTACTCTTCCTTTTGATCCAAATGAACCATTAGGAGAGGAATAAAAATATGGTTTATACCTGGAGTTACAGAAAATGTGTAAACGATGCAGGTTATGAATCAATCGATCATTATTTTGTAAAATTAATTCTTCCAGTTATTGCAATGTTAATTGGTTTGTTTATTTTCTTGATAAATTTTTTAACGTTACCGTTGTTTGTTCCATATCTGCTTTTAATCATGGGTATAGGATTTATGATTTTATATCCTGTTGTAATTCATGAAAAAAAGAAAGTAAAAATCAATGAGAACATGCATTTGTTTATTACATACGCAGGAACAATTGCAACACTAGATGTTAGTCGTCATATTCTTTTCGAGAAAATGTCTCAAAAAGAAGATTTCAACGAAATCAGTAAAGTAATGTATAAAATATTATACTTCGCAAAAAAATGGAATCTTGGTTTTGCAACAACTTGTAGGCGAGTTGGTGAATTAGTTCCATCAATACTGTTGTCTGATTTTCTCGATAGGTTTGCAGTTATGATGGATTTTGGAGAGAATCTTCAGACATTTTTATATGATGAACAGATATCAGTCATGGATGATTTCTCAACAGTCTATAAAGAATCACTCGAAAACATACGATTGATGCAAGAAGTGTTTGTTTCACTTACTATCTCGATTGCATTTATTATGGCGGTGTCGTTATTAATCCCACTTATTGTTGGTTCGTCAATTGATTTAGTTTTAATTTACACTTTATTAGGAATAATTTTCTTAGATATCTCCCTATATGGGTTTGTTAGAAATTTCGTTCCATCTGATCCTTTATTTCACGACTTAAAAGACAAAGCTGAAGGTCAGAAAAAAATATTCAAATTTTTTAGTATCTTATTTCCAGTTTCAACATTATTAACAATCTTGCTTTTGTTTTTTAGTCCATTACCATTTTTAGTCAATGTCGGAATAGGTATTTTACCATTAGGAGTTGTTGGATTCATTGGTCAAAATGAAGAAAAAAAAGTATTCACAAAAGAAAGATTCTATCCAACATTTTTGCGATCATTAGGAGCATTAGTTGAAATCAAATCAGGTGCAATTATTTCAGCATTAATGGCATTAAGAATTCACGATTTTGGATTGATGAACGATTCAATTATTTCTTTGTATAGGAGATTAAGACTTGGAAATGATAAGGTAAAATGCTGGTACAAATTCATAGTTGATAGTGGAAGTCACTTAATTGATAAATTTACAAAGATTTTTTCAGAAAGTATGTTCTTGGGTGGAAACTGTGAAAAGATTGGTGAAATTGTAAGTACCAACTTCAACAGACTTCTTTCATTACGAAAATTAAAATATCATTTAGCATCAAGCTTAAGAGGTGCATTGTATGGTTCATTAATTGGTTTTGCAGCAGCAGCTTATGTTTCAAGTGAGATTGCAAAAGTATTAGCAGATATGTTTAGTGCTCCATTAAATAATATTGAAACTGGTGGAAGTGAAATCATGACTGCAATGTTAGGTTCAGTCTTACCACCAATAAACACAGTTGACCTTGGGAAAATTTATGTGTACATTGGTTTGATGATTATAGTTCACTCATTTATTTCTTCAATTCTTGTAAAAGTTGTAGATGGTGGTTCTTATTACAGTGCATTGTTTGATTTTGTTTTAATGGTATTAATTGGTGCAGGAATGAGTGTTATGATTCCACGAACTATAAGGTCGTTACTTCCAGGAATAGAAACAGTATCAGGAGTCGCAGCAGATGCAACTGGAACAGCTCTTGAACTAGTGTTATCGCTCTTTCATTAGAATATAGACTATTTATTTTTTAGTTAGCTTCTCTATAAACAAGGTTTAAATTTGGTTTGATAAATTCTTTAATGTTATCAAAACTTTTACAAATGCCTTGATAATTTTTTGTAGTGATACAAAACTTATTTTCAGATACATGTGCAATATGTGTATTTAGTTTGACATTATTCTTGATTATTTTTGAAATTAGTTTCAGAATGTTTTGTGATGCAATAATGCCCATTTCTTTTTTATAATTATCAAATCCTTCAATAGTTATTTCGATTATTTTTACAGGACTAATTTCTTTGTTAATATATTCCTTGAGTGATTTTTTATCAGGAAGACCAGTAATACTACAATAATCATTTGAAATAATTTCTGATATTCGTTGATTGATTTCAAAAATATTTTCAAGATTAATAGAATCGTAATCAGTTCCAATTAGTAATACTGGAATTGTTGCTTTAGATTTTAATTTTTCAAAAATATCTTCTGATTTTGTTATTATTAAATTTGATGAGATGTCTTTACAATCAAATGTTTTTGTATCTTTTAAACAAAGTTCAAATTTATCAAGATCTAGAATCAAAGAAAAAAGTTCTTTGATTTTTTCATCATCGCAAACAAGAGTAACCTTCTTTTGTTTCTCTTTTTGAAAAGTACTCCATATTTTTGATTGTGCAAATTCTTTACTCGATATGAGTTTTTGTGCTTTCATAATTTCTAGATATTTGCTAATTGTTATTCTGTTATGTTTAAGGCCTTTAGAAATTTCAACACAAGATGCACCAATATTTTTATCTTTAAGAAACTCTAAAATCTTATCTTTAATTTCTTGGTTTAATCTTGTAACCATTATTTTTCCCCAACGAACAAAATATAAAACCTATTAATAACCTTCATATATAAATAGATAAGTAAATTTTATAAAGGGTATATTTTAAATAACAATTGGAGTTGTGGTTAACTGTGGAAGATAAAAGAATACTTGGTCTAACTGAAGACGTTATGGTTTATTCAGAGACAAAATCAAAAAAAGTCTTAGCAAGAATTGATACTGGTGCAACAAGGTCTTCAATCGACATAAAGCTTGCTGCAGAGCTAGGTTTAGGTCCTATTCTTGAAACAAGACAAGTAAAATCCTCATTAGGAACTGATTTACGACCAATTGTAAGAGCAAAGATTGAAATAGCTGGAAAAGAATTGGAATCAACATTCACATTAGCAGATCGTGACCATATGAATTACAAAATTCTAATAGGTCAAAATATTTTAAAAGAAGGTTTCCTAATAGACCCTCTTAAGAAGAGATAAGGTGATTTTAAATGAATGCAGCAATAATTAGTCTTGGTAGTACATCTTCAGAATGGACTATTGAAGCAATGAAGAAATATTTTGATGAAGTAGATGATATAAACATAAAAAACATTGAAGTTAGTGTTACAAAAGAAGGAATTGAAGTTTTAAATAACGGAATTCCAATAAAAGATTACGATTGTGTTTTCGTAAAGGGATCATTTAGATACGCTTTATTGTTACGAACAATAACAACTTATTTAGAAGGAAAAGGAACAACTTATTTTCCAATTCAAGCAGAAGCATTTAACATTGTTCACGATAAGATGTTAACTTTCTTAGAGCTTCAAAAGAAAAACATTAGTGTTCCAAAAACATATCTTGCATCAACTCCTTCTTCAGGTAAAAAAATACTTGAAAAAATGAAATATCCTGTGATTATTAAATTACCACAAGGAACACAAGGTAAAGGCGTGATGTTTGCAGATTCATACGCTAGTGCATCATCAACTTTAGATGCTCTTGCAACACTAAGACAACCATTTATCATCCAAGAGTACGTAGATGCAAATGGTGAAGATACAAGAGTGATTGTAGCAGGCGACAAAGTAATTGGCGCATACAAAAGAAAAGCAGCAGAAAACGAAGTACGTTCAAATATTCACTCAGGTGGAAAAGGTATTTTCTACGAACCATCTGATAAAGTAAAAGAACTATCTATTAGAACTGCAAAAGCATTAAAATCTGAAATTTGTGCAATTGATATTTTAGAAGGCTTTCAAGGACCAGTTGTAATTGAAGCAAACTTATCACCAGGTCTTCAAGGAATAACATCAATAACTGGTCTAGATGTGGCTGGTGAGATTGCAAAGTTTTTATTTGAAAAAACCAAGGCGTTAAAAGAAAAATTGGGTCATGAAATGAAAACAACTGCATCTAAGGTATTGGATATTGAACTAGGAACAAAAGGTTCACAAGAAATTTTGGCAAATCTAGATATGCGTTCAAGTAAGATTCTACTTCCTGAAGTTGTGACTAAAATTTCACAATTCAAGGAGAATGATGAAGTTGCTATAAATGCCGAAATTGGCAAAGTTACAATTTCCAAAATCTAATTTTTTTATACTTTATTTCTTTTAGGTCAAGTACCAAAAAATATATAAGAACATCTTTATAGAAAATATGCTATGGAAGAAAAAGAAATTTATGATCTAATAATTCTAGGTGGCGGACCAGCAGGTTCAAGTTGTGCAATTTACGCTAAAAAATACAAATTAAACACAATAATAATATCTCCAGAAATAGGTGGAACAATTAACAAAGCCCACATGGTAGATAATTACCTTGGTTTTTTTGATATTACTGGAATGGACCTTGGAATGAAATTTTCTGAACATCTAGCTAAATTTGAAGTTCCAATCGAATACGATTTTGCAAGAAAAATTGAAAAAGATGGAGATTTATTCAAAGTTCTAACATTTTCAAAAGAATTTGTTGGTAAGACAATTTTATTTGCATTAGGATTAGAACGAAAAAAATTAGGAATACCTGGAGAAAAAGAACTTCTTGGTCGTGGTGTTAGTTATTGTGTGACTTGTGACGCAATGTTCTTTAGAGATAAGGTAGTAGCTGTAACAGGTTCAGATGACCATGCAGCATCAGGTGCAGTTCACTTGGCTCAGAATTCCTCAAAAGTATATCTAATCAACCCAGAATCAGAATTAAGTTGTAAACCGTATTGGTTAGATGAGATAAATTCTAATTCAAAAATTCAAGTATTAAATGAAACAAATGTTACTGAAGTACTAGGAGCTGAATCCGTTAAAGGAATAAAAACAACAAAAGGAGATTTAAACGATGTTGAAGGTTTCTTTATTGAGATAGGTGCAGTTCCATCCGACACTTTGCTTTCAGAATTTAATGTTCAAAAAGATGATAAAGGTTTTATTAAAGTAGATTCAGAACAACGAACAACTGAAGATGGAATTTATGCAGCAGGAGATATCACAACAAACTCTGCAAAATTTTTACAAGTTGCAACAGCTGTATCTGAAGGTGCAATCTGTTCATATACCATTTTTAAAGATCTAAAAAAAAATGCAAGAAATAAAAATTGATGAAATAATGAAACTGTGTGATTTTTATAAATCTCTTAAGTTTTTATACGTTCTTTTTTCAAAAACTCAAAGTGAAGGTTTTTCTGCATACAAAAGATCTTTAAGAAAATTTGATAACTTTTATTCTTATAAATGCAATTTTTATCCCGATTTAAAACATCTTTTAGATTCAACAAGTTCTGCAAGAAAACGCCTAGTTTTACAATTTCAATACATATCGTATAAAGAAGATTTAGATATTAATTTTATTTCAAAAGTTGCAGCTGAATTTTTACAAATGTACTCAAGATTAGAACGTGCAACACTTGAAGCATTGTCTGTTTCGCGAGGACAATTCAGAAATGATTCAAAAATTTTAGATGAAATTGACGAAGCAATACATTTTAATCCTTAATTCTTTTTAATTATATTATACACAGTGTTTTTGTTAATCTTAAGCAATGAAGATATTTTTTTGATTGCAATTTTATCATTAGAATTTTTCTTAAAAATATTATATAATTCAACTATCTCCTCATTATTTATTTCTTGTTCAACAGTATACGGTTTAATTAACAAAACAATTTCTCCCTTAATCTCTTTTTTTAATTCAATTATTTCTTTAGCAGTTCCAATTAAAACCTCTTCAAATTTTTTAGTAAGTTCACGAGCAATTGCAATTTCAACATTCGGAAAAAATTTATAAATTATTTGCAACGTCTTATGGATTCTGTGAGGGCTTTCATAGAAAATTAAAGTTTCTTCTCTAGAAATCAAATCAGATATAATTTCGACAATTCCTTTTTCTTGCTTAGGCAAAAAACCATGAAACGAAAATGAATCTGTTGGAAAACCACTTAATACAAGACCACTCAAAAAAGCAGATGGTCCTGGAATATGTGTGACATCTTTTTTATTATTTCTAAAAAAATTAACAATAAAATATCCTGGATCACTAATAGATGGAGTTCCATTGTCTGTAACTAAAATATAGTCTTCATCAAAATTTAGCTTAGAAACCAGTTTTTCCTTATTATGATCGTTATATGTAAGAAGATTTTTTTTAGCAATTTTATAATGTTCTAATAACTTTACAGTTCTTCGTGTATCTTCACAAAGAATATTATTTACAGAATTAAATATTTCAAGAGCTCTATAAGAAACATCTTTTAAATTTCCAATCGGTGTTGATAGTATATAAAGCATTGAATATAAAATTTATAATTTAGATTTTACTGCCTTATCTGAAATTATCGCACTGTTTCCAGAAGGATCTTCAATTATAATTTTAATTGGTTCTTGACCCCAAATAACTTTTCTAACTTTTTTCAAAAGATTTTTTGATTTCTTTTTTGCATCAGGATCTTCACTTAATTCTGCAGCGCTTTCAATAGCATATTTAACCCTATTTAAGACACCTTCAACATTTGTGACAAAACCTTGTGATGCTGGACCAGGAGTCATAGAAAACATTCGTGGAATCTTTAAAGTAGCATTGCTAGACTTAACGATTCTAATTTTCATATCGTCTTCACAAGTTACATCCAAAGTATATTTAGATGGCTCACCATCATCTTTAGTTTCAATATCAGATTTATGGAATTTACAATTCTCACAAGTCATAGCGAAAATATGAACCTCGCCAAAATAAGGAACATCTTGAGTTCTCTCAGTAAGAGTTAAAGTCTTTTGACCACACATTGGACAATCTTGACCTTCTAAAATATCCATTTCATCTGCCATGTTTCAAAATGATAATTTAACGTTTATAAATATTTCTAATGTTAATAAAAACCAGTCTGTTTACCAAATAATTGAGATATAAAAACCGTTGCATAAGCGCCTTTATCCAGTTCAAAAGACATTTCTACCTTTTTTTTGTCAGGATTTAATTCATCATTTTTTAAAGAAGAAATCTTAACATTCTTAGCGATTGAATAAGCCTCTCTTAAATCCCCTTCTCTTGTCAAATCAGGAATTTGCCTTACAATAAAATTTCTAATAGAAAGATTCAATTCATTCATTTGAGTAAAAACAACATCTTCAAATTCAGAATCCTCAAACTCACTAGAAAATCCAACTAGAGGTATTTTTACATCCTTGTTAACATTTTCTAGAATTCTATTAAACATATACGACTGTACTGCTGAAATATATAGTTGCAATATCTTCATGTCAATTAATTTTAATGCAGCAACAAAATCAGTATTTCTCTCAGTAAGTAAATTCAACATCTTTTGTTCAGTAACCGAATCAACGCTTATTTCAGAAAATCTTTTTTCTTCAAATTTTTCATTAAAATGCTCGTCAGTTGTATGATAAAATAAAATTTTTTTACATGCATCTTTAAAATTTCCACGTAAAATATCTAAACCCACTTCAACATTGTTTTTAGAAAATCTTTGCTCTCCAAAATAATTTTTAAATTTTTCAATTTTAGTTATTTTTTCGTCACCGATATTTCTAACGACGATTCTAAATTTATTTCCTTGGTGATCCCCAATACTAATTGGTTTATCGGATTGGCCAATATATTTAAGTTTCAAAAAAGAATAATCATGATCTTTTAACAGACTAAATTTTTGTGTAAAGATACTAATATATTGTTTAGTCATTGCACATTTATCTTTTATTCCAGCATATCCAATTTTATTACACTTCAAAATTTCTTTAATCATGTTAATAGCTTTTAACATAGACAAATCAAATTTTTCAAGTTCAAAAATTGCATACGTTCCAGATTTTTGAGTAATTGGTGTGAAAATTTCTTCAACAACAAAATCCTCAGGTATTTGCTTTAATCGATACATGTTTTCATAAAATAAAGTTAATTTTATAAATACTTGTGTTTCCTTTTTAAAAATGGATCTGTAGCGCAGTCTGGATAGCGCGACAGCCTCCTAAGCTGTAGGTCGAGGGTTCGAATCCCTTCAGGTCCGTCACATTACTCTTGATTTCGAAAGGTATTTTAATTAAAACAAATAATATCTATTAAAAGAGGTAGATTAAAATCGAGTATTATAATAAAAACACAAAAGATATTCTATCAGAATTAAAAACTTCATTAAAGGGCTTTTCAGAAGGAGAAGCAAAAAAAAGATTAGACTTAGCAGGATTTAATGAGATTCAAACAGAACATAAAATAAATTATTTCTCATTGTTAATTGGACAATTCAAAAGTTTCATAATATATATTCTACTATTTGCTGTTTTTTTTGCAATTTTAATTGGTGAATATGTTGATTCAATGATAATACTTATTATAATCATTATAAATGCTTTGATAGGTTTTTTTCAAGAACTTGGTGCACAAAAATCACTAGATGCTTTAAAAAAGATGACTGTAGTGACTGCTAAAGTTTTAAGAGACTCAAATATCATAACAATAGATTCTAAATATCTTATTCCTGGAGATATTGTAATTTTGGAGGCGGGAGATAAAGTTCCTGCAGATTGTAGATTAATTGAATGTTCTAGATTAAAAGTTGAAGAATCAGCATTGACCGGTGAAAGTGTACCTGTAGATAAAAATGTTGATTTGATAAAATCAAAGGTAACTTTAGGTGATCAAAAAAATATGATTTTTTCATCAACTACAATAGTTGATGGAACTTGTAAAGCAATTGTGGTAAGTACTGGAATGAATACTGAAATTGGAAAGATTACACAATTAATAAAAGAAGCAAAAGATGAACAAACACCTCTACAAAGAAGATTAGATTCTTTTGGAAAAAAAGTTGGTGTTGCAGTTTTAGGTGTTTGTATTTTTATTTTTGGTCTTTCATTCGGTAAAGCATACTTTGGACACGGGTTTGATTCAAAAGAATTAATTGAATTTATGTTCATTGCAATAAGTCTTGCTGTTGCTGCTGTTCCAACATCACT
This sequence comes from Candidatus Woesearchaeota archaeon, assembly GCA_016938695.1. GTDB lineage: Archaea > Nanobdellota > Nanobdellia > Woesearchaeales > JAFGUC01 > JAFGUC01. The sequence goes on from JAFGUC010000024.1 coordinate 269,909, forward strand.
TCCTGCAGTAGTTACTATCTCTTTAAGTATAGGTGTTAAAAAATTATTGAAAAGAAATGCTTTAGTACGAAAACTGTCCAGTGTGGAAACACTTGGAAGTTGCGATGTTATTTGCACAGACAAAACTGGAACGTTGACAAAAAATGAAATGACAGTACGTTTTGGATGGACTTTAGATTCTGAAATTGAATTTGATGGCTTAGGTTACTCGCCACAAGGTTCTGCAAAAAATTTTACATCTAAGAATAAATCTAATTTGTTGCTAATTAGAAACGGTTTACTTTGTAATAACGCAAGTCTTTTTCAAAAAAATGACGGTTGGAAAATAAGTGGTGATTCGACAGAAGCCGCATTAATCGTATCAGCAAGAAAAACAAAAATTAAATCTTATAGCTTCAAAAGACTAGATGAGATACCATTTGATTCTTCAAGAAAATTAATGAGCGTTTTAGTAACGGATGATTTATTAGGAAAAAATAAAAAATTAGTTTACACAAAAGGTGCTCCTGATGGAATTTTGTCAATATGTAATTCTGCTTTAGTTAACAATAAAGTCGTTCCACTAACAAAATCTCTAAAAAATAAAATACTAAAACAAAATGATCAATATTCATCAAAAGCATTACGTGTTATAGGTTTTTGTTATAAATCTGTAACTAAAAAATCAGAATTTGCTGAAAGTAAAATGACTTTTATAGGTCTTCAAGCAATGATTGATCCTCCACGAAAAGATGTAATTGACTCTATTAAATTAACAAAACAAGCAGGAATAAGAGTCATAATGATAACAGGAGATTACAAAGAAACTGCTAGAGCAATAGGTGAAGAAATTGGTATTACTGGAAAAGTTTTAACTGGTGTAGATCTAGAAAAAATGAGTGAAGCCCAATTAGATAAGGCTCTAGAATCAGGAACAAATATTTTTGCAAGGGTTATGCCTGAACACAAACAAAGAATAGTAGCATCACTTCAAAAACACGGTCATATAGTTGCAATGACAGGTGATGGTGTAAATGACGCTCCAGCATTAAAAAAAGCAAATATAGGGGTTGCAGTTGGAAGTGGTACTGAAGTTGCAAAAGAAGCGTCTGATTTTGTTTTACTAGATGATAGTTTTTCAAACATTGTAGGCGCCATTGAAGAAGGAAGAGGAATTTACGACAATATTCAAAAATCAATAATGTTATTGTTGTCAGGAAATCTTGGTGAAGTTTTAATACTTTTCATGGCAATTTTACTAGGATTTAATCTGCCACTTACTGCAATATTGCTTCTTTGGATTAATCTAGTAACTGATGGTGCTCCTGCACTTGCTTATTCTGTAGATAAATATGGAAAAGATATAATGACCAAAAAACCAAGACCCTTAAATGAAAGTATACTTCCATTTTCAAAAGCTATACTTATTTTTGTGCTTGGCAGTATAGGAACAATAATTGCGTTGGTGCTGTTTTACTTTAATGGTGGAATTAGTACTGAAATTGAAAGCATAAGAATTGCTCAAACACTTGTATTTAATTTTGTAGTACTATATGAATTAATACTAACAATATTAATAAGGCTTGATTACAATGTACCAATATTCACAAATAAATTTATTTGGTTTGCAATTGTTGGAAGTGTCGTATTACAAGCTGTCTTAATGTACACTCCTATGAGCGGTATTTTCAAAATTGTTGCATTAAATACAAATCAGTTGCTTTCGGTAGGAATTGCAGGACTAATATTTTTTGGTATAAGTGCTTGCTATAGTGTTATATCAAGAAAGATTAATGCAAGAATTTCTTAATTTTTTTATTTAATTTTCTTTAAATTTATATAGTAAAAGATAAATAAATAGGTATGCTTGAATCACTTAATATTGCAATTTCAAGTTTACGTTCAAACTACACTAAACTAGGAATCTATGCCGGTGCAAGTCATTTCAAAAACTACTGGGCAAGAGACTCGTTATACGCAAGTTTAGGGTCACTAGAATTAGGAGATTACAACATAGTTAAATCTAACTTAGAATTATTTCTAAAATTTACAAAAAATGGCCAAGTTCCACTAAGAATTGGAGATAAAAATATTTTCTTATCATTTCTAGGAATTCATAGTAAAAAGTTAGAACCACAATACAACCAAGATAAAGGAATTAATTACGCAGGAGATTCAAATTCATTATTACTTATTATAGCAAATGAGTACTATAAAAAAACAAAAGATAAAGAATTTGTAAAAACCAATAAAAAAACTTTGGAAGAAATTTTGGCATGGAATTTAGATAAAATAGATGATAATAATTTAATGTGGACAGATAAATATGCAACATGGCATGACAGTGTAAAAAAAGTAGGTTATACATTATACAATAATGTTTTATTGTATCAATCATTAATTGAAGCTCAAGAATTACTACGCATAAAAATTGAACAAGCAAGCGATGTAAAAGACGCTATAAATAAAAGATTTTGGAACGGAATTTTTTATGATGATTGGTCAACAAAGACGAGAAACTATTCAATATTTGTTCCTTATGAAAACTTCTTAGCAATATTAACAGGAATTGCAGACAAAAAAAAAGCAAATTCAATAATTAATTTTGAAAAAGAATTAAAACTTAGTGATAAAATACCTTCATTAACTAATTTTCCAAACTATCCTAAGGAAGAAATAAGTTTAAGATTACGTCTTGCAGGAATGGGAGATTATCATGATTATTCATTATCTTGGCTTTTCATTGGCCTAACAAAAGTTGCAGCGTTAAACAAACTAAATAATACAAAAGATGCAAAAGAAACTTTAAATAAAATAAGTAAGATAATAAAAAAATATCAAAACGTCTACGAATGTTACGATAAAAATCAAAACCCCCTCAAAAGACTTTTCTACAAAAGTGAAGAGAAATTTGCATGGAGCTCTGGATTTTACATAGCAGTTTTAAGAAGACTTAAGCTCTTTTAACTTCTTATGCCACTCAAAAGCTCCAGAAATAATCATATGTAAATCATATTTTGGAGTCCAACCCCAGTCTTTTTTAATTTTATCATGACTAGCAATAAGAGTTGCAGGGTCGCCTTCCCGACGAGGTCCATATTCAACCTTAAAATCAACTCCAGTAATTTCTTTACACGTGTCAATTATTTCTTTAACAGTAAAACCATTTCCACTGCCTAAGTTATAAAGTCGACTCTCTGCATGAGATAACAAATGTTCAACAGCCATATAATGCGCACTTGCAAGATCAACAATATGTATGTAATCTCTAACACAAGTTCCATCTCGAGTAGGATAATCCGTTCCAAAAACAGATATTGAAGATCGTTCGCCAAGAGCAGTCTGTAATACCAAAGGAATTAAATGACTTTCAGGATCATGCCATTCACCAATTCCATATTCTGCACCACATGCATTAAAGTATCGTAAGCTAACATAATGTAATCCATAAGCTGCTTCAAAATCTTTTAAAATACCCTCTATAACCAGTTTAGTTTTACCGTAAGGATTTACTGGTTCAGTTGGGCATTGTTCGGTAATTGGGATTTCTTTAGGTTCTCCGTATGTTGCAGCAGTTGATGATAACACAAATCTTTTAACATCATGCTTAATCATGGTGTCAAGTAGATTAAGTGTTCCAACAACATTGTTATAATAGTATTTGACAGGATTTTTTACAGATTCACCAACTTGGCTAAATGCTGCAAAATGTAAAACTGCATCAAATGAATATTGTTCAAAGACAGCATTTAAATCATCAACATTCATTAAATCGCCTTTGAAAAAAGAAGCTCTAGAATCAACATTTTCTTGATGTCCTAAACATAAATTATCAAAGACAACGACTTCAACGCCTTTTTCTAAAAAGAACTTCACATTGTGTGAACCAATGTAACCTGCTCCACCAACAATTAATACTCTGCTCATTTTTTACTCTTCCTTGCAAGTTCTTTTTGATTTTTCTTAATTAAATCAGCATATGTCTTTTCCCAAGTTGCAATAACCTCTGGTAAAGAATGATGTTTGACTTCTGCAATCGTTCCTTCACGTAATTTTCTGTGCAAATGTTTATTATTAATTACTTTTAAAACAGCATCAGCAAATGCTTTCTTGTTATGATTTGGAACAACAAAACCATTTTTACCGTCAATGACTAAATCGGGAATTCCTTTTTCAGTCAAGCCAATAGTAGGAATTCCATTTCCTTGTGCTTCAAGAATTGTCATTGGTTGATTTTCAGTTTCAGATGCAGTAACAAATAACTCTACTGCCCCGAAAATTCCAGATTTAACCAAATCTGCATGTTCAACACGACCCAACATTATAATATTTTTAGATAACTTTGCATCTTTGATATATTTTTTTGTATCTGCAAACTGAGGTCCGTCACCAACAATTAATAATTTAGCATCTGGTCTTTCTTTAAATACAAAAGACATGCAATCAACAAGATACTCTATATTTTTTTCATATGCAACACGTCCAACAAATAATAACAGAGGACCTTTTGCATTGTATTTTGTTTTGAATTCAAATGCCTTAGAATTATCAAATATATTAAAATCAATTCCATTTGAAATTACTTTAACTGGTTTAGTACAACCATGTTTAATTAAATCTCGTCTAGTAAAGTCTGATGGACTTGTAACCAAGTGACATCTATTGTAAAATAAATTCGAATATTCCCATGCAATTTTTTGGAAAACTTTGCTTGTTGCAAAACCATGTTTCAAATATTGCGGATCTGCAAAAAATGTATGAAATGTTCCAACAATAGGAACTTTAAGCATTTTTGCAATTGTAATTCCTGTTAATCCTACTGTTAAAGGAGTTTCAAAATGAATAATGTCAATTCCATTTTCTTTCAAGAATCTAAAAACAGGTAAGTTAAAAGGTAAAGTAACCCTAAAATCAGGATAGAAAAACGCAGGAGCTGATGGTATTCTAAAAATTTTAATACCTGGATATTTGAATTCCTTGTATATTTTCATATACTTTGGAGCAACAATATAGACTTCGTGGCCATTATCTGCCAAACCTTTGACAAGATTAAATATTGCAGTAACAACGCCATTTATTTGTGGGACAAACGCATCTGTGAAAATAGCAATTCTCAAAATCAATCACCTTTTTTAGTTTTTAAAAAAGTTAAAGTGTTTTTGATTTATAAAAACGCCTATTTTCTATAATGGTCAAACTCATATTCAATTACTTTTTTGCGTAATTCACCACGAAAAACTCTATATAGAAATATTCTAATGCATTTGATTACTGATATGAATCTGCCTTCTTTTTCAAAACGTCTAACAGATGAAATAATTTTTTTAGAGTTTAACATTCTAAATTTTCCATATTTTGCAGCTCTTTGAATATATTCTATATCTTCAGCAAGAATTATTCCAGAATCAAATCCGTTGACTTTATGGTGTAATTTTGTTTTGGAAAAAATACAAAATCCTGGCATATGTGGATAAAAATATTGAACGACACCTAAAAAAATATTATATGTTGAATAATTGATTATATCGATTTTATTTTTGGATTCAGGAATTATAAAACATCCAGCAATATCTAAATTTCTTGACTTAAATTCCTTTAAATTTTTTCTAAGAAAATCTTTTGTCAAAACTGAGTCTGCGTCTAGAAATAAAATTATATTTCCGTTTGCAGCATTAGCGCCATTATTTCGTCCAATTGATGGAAGTCCGCCGTTAACAACACGGCAACCAAAAGAACGAGCAATTTTTCTAGTATTATCAATACTTTTAGCATCACTCACAATGACTTCATAATCAGAATAATTTTGTTTCTCAATACTTCTAAGAAGTCGCGGAAGGTTTTTTTCTTCATTTTTTGTAATTATAACAATACTAAGTTCAACCATTGTAATCACATAATAAAATAAAAATTAAAAAAATTAAATTAATTTTTTAGAGCTGCGTGAGCTGCTGCAAGTCTTGCAATTGGTACTCTGTATGGACTACAGGATACATATGTAAGACCAATTCTGTGACAAAATTCAACCGAACTTGGTTCTCCACCATGTTCACCACAGATTCCTAATTTCAAATTAGGTTTTACGCTTCTACCTTTTTTAGCAGCCATTTCAACTAACTGTCCAACTCCAGTTTGGTCAAGAACTTGGAATGGATCTTTTTCTAAAATACCCTTTTTGATATAATCAGGTACAAAAGTTCCAACGTCATCTCTTGAATAACCAAAAGTCATTTGAGTTAAATCATTAGTTCCAAAACTAAAAAATTCAGCGTGTTCAGCAATCTTATCCGCAATTAAAGCTGCTCTTGGAATTTCAATCATTGTTCCGATTTTGTATTCGATATGAGCTCCTTTTCCTGCTAGAACTTCTTCAATAGTTTGTATTGAAATGTCTTTTAGGTACTTCAATTCTTCAGAAGTTCCAACCAAAGGAATCATTATTTCTGGAACAACATTCATTCCATTTGAATTAACATCCAGTGCTGCTTCAATAATTGCTCTAACTTGCATTTTAAGAATTTCTGGATATGTAACTGCAAGTCTACAACCTCTGTGACCTAGCATAGGGTTTTGTTCATGTAATTTTTCAGTTATTTCTTCAAGTTCACTTAATGCGATACCCAATTCTTTAGCAAGTTTTTCTTTTTCAGCTTCTTCTTTTGGTAAAAATTCATGTAATGGTGGGTCTAGTAATCTAATTGTTACTGGATCTCCTTCCATTGCTTTAAATAAACCAATAAAGTCACTTCTTTGCATAGGTAATAATTTTGCTAATGCTTTTTCTCTTTGTTCAACAGTTCTAGAAACAATCATTTCTCGCATAGGAGTAATTCTGTCTTCTGCAAAAAACATGTGTTCAGTTCTACAAAGTCCAATTCCTTCCGCACCAAATTTTCTAGCAACTTGTGCATCAAAAGGAGTATCTGCATTAGTTCTAACTTTTAATGTTCTGTATTTGTCAGACCATTCCATTAGTTTTGCAAAGTTTCCACTTAAGTCAGGATCAACTACTGCAACTTTTCCAACATAGACATTTCCTTCAGAACCGTCTAAAGTGATAAATTCTCCGTCTTTAACAACGATGCCATCTTTTGTTTTGAATTCTTTAGTTTCTTCGTTGATAGTTATGTCTCCACAACCAGCAATGCAACATTTACCCATTCCTCTTGCAACAACAGCTGCGTGTGAAGTCATTCCACCTCTTGCAGTTAGAATTCCTTGTGCAGCGTTCATTCCAATTAAATCTTCAGGAGAAGTTTCAGTTCTAACTAAAACTACCTTTTCACCTGTTTCTGCAAGTTCAGCTGCTTCAACAGCATCAAAGACAACTTTTCCAACAGCAGCACCAGGGCTTGCAGGTAGGCCAGTTGCAATAACTTTGCTTTCAGCAAGTGATTTAGGATCAAGTCTTTTGTGCAAAAGTTGGTTTAATTGATTTGGTTCAACTCGTAAAATTGCAGTTTTTTCATCAATTAATCCTTCTTCAACCATTTCAACAGCAGTTCTTACTGCAGCTGCTGCAGTTCGTTTACCGTTTCTAGTTTGCAAAAAGAATAATTTTCCTTCTTGGATTGTAAATTCCATATCTTGCATATCTTTGTAATGTGCTTCAAGTTTATCTTTGATTTCAACAAGCTCTTTATATGCTTGTGGCATTCCTTGTTCAAGTGCAGTAATTGGTTGTGGAGTTCTAATTCCAGCAACAACATCTTCACCTTGAGCATTCATAAGATATTCTCCATAGAATTTTCTTTCTCCAGTAGATGGATCTCTTGAAAAGCAAACTCCAGTTCCAGAAGTTTCACCCATGTTACCAAATACCATTGATTGAACATTAACTGCTGTTCCAAGAAGACCTCTTATATCATTTAGTCTTCTGTAAAGAATTGCTCTGTCATTATTCCAGGAACCAAAAACAGCGTCAATTGCCATCCATAATTGCTCAATGGGATTTTGTGGAAATTCTTTTCCTTTTTCTTCCTTAACAACAACTTTGTATCCTTCAACAACTTTTTTCAAGTCAGCGATATCAAGTTCGTTATCATAATGGATATTTTTAGCTTCCTTAACAGATTCTAAAACTTTTTCAAATTTATCATGTTTAATACCCATGACAACATTTCCGAACATTTGGATAAATCTTCTATATGCATCCCATGCAAATCTTTCATTATTTGTTTTGGTAGCAAGACCAACAACTGATTTGTCATTTAATCCCAAGTTTAGAATTGTATCCATCATTCCAGGCATAGAACTTGCAGCTCCACTTCTAACAGAAACTAGTAATGGATCAGCTTCTTCGCCAAGTTTTTTACCCATCTTATCTTCAAGTTTTGAAAGGTTTTCTTGTACTTGTTCCTTAACGCCTTCAGGATAACTCAGGTTGTTTTTGTAAAACAAATCACAAACTTCTGTTGTGATGGTAAATCCTGGTGGTACTGGTACTCCTAGTCCAGTCATTTCAGCGAGGTTTGCACCTTTTCCGCCAAGAAGTTCTTTCATCTCTTTTTTCCCTTCATTAAAAAAGTATACAAATTTCTTTTCGGTCATTTTCTTCACCTTTCTTTTTTCAAAAACATATTAAAAAAAGAGCAAAAAAGTAAATAAAAAAGGAACTATTCTTCCTTTTTGTTTTTTAGAAGTTCTCTAATAATTGCTGCGAATGCAGGTCTTGTTAAGAAGACTCCAAAACTTATACCAACAATTGTTGTAAGTGCAAAACCTCTTAATTGTCCTGCACCTGCTCTAAACAATGGTAACATTGCAACAAGTGTTGTAAAGTACGATGCCATAATTATGAAGAATGCATTTTTAATTCTCTTCTTCCAATTAATAACGTTGTCAGCTGTATCTCCCTTTAGAACTTCATCTGTAATTACAATCTGGTCATCAACTCCAGTTCCTGCAGCAATAATTATTCCTGCAATAGCTGCTAAATCAAGATTCCATTTTGTAAATGCAGCAAAACCAAGCATTAATACAACTTCACTAACCATGGTAAATGCCATAGGAACTGCAATTTCAAGTTTTCTGAATCTCAAAAAGATAATTAGTGCAACCGCAATAATTGCCAACATTCCAACAAAAAATGAATTTTTCAAGAACTGTTCTCCCAATTTTGGAGATATTTCAGAAAAATCTACAATTTCAAGTTGTACTGGAAGTTTTCCTGTTTGAAGCATTGTTTGAAGTTTATCCATTTCATAAACTGCATTTTTGTATGCTTCTCTTTCACTAACTCCTGTTGCTGAACCAGAAACTGCGGTGGTTGTTATTGCATTTCCTTTTAATTCTGAGCCTATATATAATTCACTAATTACTTCATCATCAAGCAAGAAAGTAATATTTTCAGACAAATAATCGTTCTCGCTGTTTGGCATAGCAATTACGTCAAGTCTATTAGTTAATTCTGCTCGTTTCTCGGAAGCTTCAACTGATAACGTTACTGAAAATCTGTATCTACAACTGTAAACATTTTCTGCAGCAAGTCCACAACCAGTTATCATTGCTTCATTAGCTGGAATGTTTTTGACATCTTGTCCAGTAAAGACAGTATCATTTCCAATTTTTGCTTCAAACTTACCTTGTCGAGCAAGAATATCTTCAACCTCTTTCTTAGTTACTCCTGCCATTTCAAGAGAAATATAACTTTCACCAAGAAGATTAGTTGTTTTTCTAATCTTGACATCAGTTAAACCTTGAACATTTAACCTTTCATTTAAAATTGAAATTAAAGTATTAAAATCTGACTCGTTGATTTCATGAGTTGGTTTTAATACTGCACTTGTTCCACCTTGTAAATCAAGACCAAGAATTAAGTTGTTGTTTGGAACATTTGAAACAGTAAGACCCAAATAATCATCATTTGTGTCGTTTGAAAACGGAATCAAAATATTATACACTTTTGTTTCACGTGTGAACAAACCAGATTTTTTGGTAGTCGTAATTTTAACTGTTTGTCCTTGTTTAACAGATTCTAACGCACTGTGGTAATCAGAAATACTGTTAACTGGAATATCCATAACAAACTTGATTCTTTCTTTTGATAATAAATTTTCATTAATCTCTGGATTTAATATTCCTGCAACATTTGCTGGACTATTAGGTTCAACATACCTAACAACAACTCCGCTTTTATCAACCAAGTTAGGATGAATCGCGATGATTGAAAAAACTAGAACGATGAGGAGAGTTATAACCTTCCAGTTTGTGAATATTCTTTTGAATTTATTCATTTTTTACTACTCTCCTTTTTTGCCATGTATAGTCTAAGTATTCCTGCGTTTTGAATCCAAGTGCTAACAACATCAACACAAAGACCAATCATAAGAATAATCATTATTTCTTTAAGTGTTGCAGATTGTGAAAAGACAAGTCCTACACCAACTGCAGCAACTGTTGTTGCAGTCATAGTTAAACCTGTCTTCATTGCTTGTAATACTCTACTAAATACTGATCCAACATTAGTCTTAACCACTCTTGTTGTAAGAAGAATATCTGTATCAACAGAATAACCTAGTAACATCAAAAATGCTGCAATACCTGCACTACTAAGTTTCATTCCCATAACATTTACAATTGCAAGAGTAACTGTGATGTCAGTTATTGCTGATAAAACAACTGCTGCGCTTGGAACAAAATTTTTGAAGTACATAAATACTACAAAAGCCATAAAGATAAACGCAACTAATAATGTGATTAAAATTTCTTTAAAAAATCCTTCTGCAAGTGATGAACCAATTTTTTTAACCGTTACATCTTCTGCAGCAGTAAGTTTCTTAACCTCTGAAACAAACTTTTCTTCAGAATCTGGATTATCTATATCTGCATTAACAACCAATCCAGTTTGAGTACCAAACGAACTCATTGCTAAAACTTCAATATCGTTTTGAACAAACCTCATCCCAAGTTCGCTCTGAAGTCTTTCTGCGTCATAATCAGAATCTGTTACTGTAACTGATATTCCACCTTTAAGTGAAACTCCTCTGTTTAAGAAAAAACCAGTCGTTGCAGTCTGATAACCAATTTGAACAAAAGAAAGAACCAGAAGCAGAATTGAGAATATCATGAGCTTTTTATAATGCTTTTCATAAAAACTCAATACCCCATCAAAATTCCTGCCTTTCATGTTGATTCGCAAAAATTCTGATTAATTTAAATACCTTTGGGTTAAAATACATGTAAAGAGTATACTGAAATAATTGGTGTAGAGTGTTTTTTGGAGTTTATTTAAAAATAACAAGAAAAGTTTAAAAACCCTTGAAGAAACAAGACTACTTACAAGCAAATCCAAAGTGATATAATTATGGCTTATGAATACGGTTTTTCACTAACATCATTCAAAAATTTTATTGATTCTGCGCTATCTAACATAATGACTAAATTTTTAGTGGGAACACTAATTATTTTAATTGGTTTTATTGTTGGAAAGCTTCTAGGAAAAATAATTGAAAAAATCTTGGCAGAATTAGAATTGAATAAAATCGTCAAGAAGATTTCAGGTGTATCCATTTCATTAGAACACATTATTAGTTCATTTACATCATACTTTATTTTTTTCTTGTCAATAATTATGGCATTAAATCAGATAGGAATAACAACTGATGTATTAAATATTCTTTCTGCAGCAGTTATGATACTAATTGTGCTTTCAGTATTTTTAGGAATAAAAGATTTCGTTCCAAATTTTATTGCAGGACTTCACATATCCCAAAAAGAGATGTTTAAAGTCGGCGATACAATAAAATTCAAAGAAATTCGTGGGAAAGTAGTTCAAATAAACTTAGTAGATACTGTCGTTTCAACACAGTCCGATGATTTAATTTACATTCCAAATCTTAATTTAATAAAACATGAAGTAATTGTTGTAAAAACATTTGGTTCAAAATTAAAGGATGTTGAAGAAAACATAAAAAAAGCATTCAAGCAAAAAAAAGAACCAACAACTTCTAATAACTAATAAATGGGGTTTTCCCCAAGCATAAACTTTATAAAAGGATATCTTTGATTTAATATCTTAAAATATATACCAATTAACAAAATACGATAAAAATGTCATTAGATGAACATGAGCGATACCGAATTAGGCATCTGCTAAAGGAACTTGAAACCTATAAAGGACGGCACACAGAATTAGTTAGTGTGTACATTCCTGCAGGGTATGAGATGTCCAAAATCATCAACCACTTATTGCAAGAACAAGGAACAGCAACAAACATCAAGAGTGCAACAACTAGGAAAAATGTAATTGATGCACTTGAGAAAATGATTCAACACCTAAAGACAATTGACAGAACTCCTAAAAATGGTCTTGCAGCTTTTTCAGGAAACGTTGCAGAACGTGAAGGTGTGAGTGATGTTAATGTTTGGAGTATTGAACCACCAATTCCACTTAATATTCGAATTTATCGTTGTGATAAAAATTTCATAACTGAACCTTTAGAAGACATGTGCGAAGTCAAAGAAATCTATGGGCTTGTCGTTATCGATAAGCGAGATGGTGACGTAGCAATGCTTAAAGGAAAGACAATAATTCCTTTAACAAAAGCTCAATCAGGAGTTCCAGGTAAACACAAAACGGGTGGACAGTCTGCTCAACGTATGGAACGATTACGAGATGAGGCTGCAAAAGAATTCTATAAAAAAATCGCAAACATGATGAAAGATCAATTTCTAGGTAATCCTAATCTTAAAGGTATTATTGTTGGCGGTCCTGGTCAAAGTAAGATAGATTTTATTGATCAAGGTCAAATCACCAACGAATTAAAACAAAAAATTATTGCTGTTAAAGATCTATCATACACCGGTGAATTTGGATTACAAGAACTTCTTGAAAAATCAGATGATGTATTGGCTAATGAAGGCGTCATGGCAGAAAAAAAAATAATGCAGAAATTTTTTGAAAATTTAGCAACAAACCAAAAACAAGTTTCATACGGTAAATCTTATGTAATGAAAGCTCTCGAAATGGGTGCAGTTGATGTTCTACTTTTATCTGAAAGTTTAGATGATGCAACAATAGATGAGTTTGAAAAAATTGCAGTTTTATATGGAACAAATGTGCAAATTATCTCTGTTGAAACGCGAGAAGGTGTCCAATTAAGAGATTTGGGCAAGGTTGCAGCAATTTTACGATACGCTGTCGAGGAATAAATTAGAAATCCTTTAAACCAAAAGGTTTTTAAATTATATCAATCAAAAGTTTTATAAACAGCCAAAAATTCCATTCAACAAATTGGGGTTGTGGTGTAGCTTGGTCTATCATCTGAGGTTTGGGACCTTAGGACCCCGGTTCGAAATTGTTTTTTTAAATAAAAACAACGAATGTCCGGGCAACCCCATTTTTACATTATGGATTAACGATTATATTGGAGGAGAAAATGGTTAAACACGAAGGATCATCAAAGACTTTCGGTCCTAGATACGGTTGGACAATTAAGAAAAAATACGATAAGATTATGCAAGAGCAAAAAGCACTTCACAAATGTCCTTATTGTAATAAAGAGAAGGTAAAAAGAGTTTCTACTGGTATTTGGCACTGCGGTGGTTGTAGTACTAAATTCACATCTAAGGCTTATACAGTTGCAAAAACAAAAGTATAATTTTTTCAATTTTTTTAATTTTAAAACAAACATTTAGAGGTTTGAGAAAATGGTCGAATATGCATGCTTTTACTGTCGAAAAACCGTTTCAGACGAATACACTAAAAAACGTGTAAGATGTCCGTACTGCGGTAGCAAAATACTTGTTAAGCCTAGTATAATTCCAACAAAAGTTAAGGCGCGCTAATCTTTTTAAAATGAGATATGAAGTTCATGTCTTAGTTAAAGGTGAACGCCTTGATGATTTGATTTCTGTTTTGAATTCTGAGCGTCATGAATCGCGTTCACGGTCTAACTTGGAAATAACGAAGGAAAACAACGGTATAACATTTAAAGTGGAAGCAAAGGACGCAACTGCGCTTAGAGCAACACTTAATTCAATTACAACAAATTTACAGATTTTCGAAAAATCTTTGACATTGGGAGACAAAAATGAGTGATGAAAGAATAAATCAACTTTCTATGTATGAACAGAACATTCAACAATTGTTAATACAGCGACAAACCTTTCACTCTCAATTAGCTGAGGTAGAGTCTGCATTAGCAGAACTTGGAAAAACAACTCAAGCATACAAAATAATAGGAAATATTATGGTATTGGCTGAAAAAGATTCTGTGTCAAAAGAACTTGCAGATAAAAAAGAAATGCTAAAATTACGAATAGCAACACTTGAAAAGCAAGAAAAATCTATACGAGATAAAGCTCAAAGTCTGCAAAAAGAAATTGTTGAAAACATGCAGAAATAATTTAATCAAAAATTGCGACAGGTGATTACGATGGGTTATGAAGAGAACGATGGAATTTTTTTCATGGATGATGCAGATCCGTTGGAAACAGTATTAGATGAATTAAAAAGCCTTTCAAAGGATTCATTACTTCAAAAAAATATTAAAACTATGCTTGAAGAATGCATTTCAGTTATGCAGAATGCTTCACTAGATATGTCTATTCGAGTTAACAAAGTTGGTGTCATTTTAGACGAAATTTGTGATGATACAAACATGGAATCTTTTTGTAGAACGCGAGTTTACAATATTGCTCAACTATTAGAACGAATTTGTTAAATTCTTATTTTATTTCTTAATTTTTGTTTGATTATTTTGTCTTTGGTTTGAGTTCTAAATCTGTTAAATCGTTCAATTCTTAATTAGTTAAGTTTTTTATTAACAAACTAATTTAATTAAAATAAATTTATTTTATTATTTTAATTTCTTTTGTTTTATTCAATAATTTTCATTTTAAATTTAGTTTTTTTAATAAATACGTTTCAATATATAATTTTTATAAACGAAATATTTAAATACTAATTAGGAATTATATATTTTATGGAATATGACGGATTGTTTGTTGGAACAAAGTGGGATGTCCTAACGATTCTATCAAGCGGTCCAAGTTCGCCATACGAGTTAGCAAAGAAACTGCAAACAAGTCTTGCTAATGTTTCACAACAAATCAGGTTTTTAGAATTTGCAGGAATCGTAGAGAGAAATAAAATTCAAACAAATAAAATTGGAAAACCTACAACACAACTTGTGATAAAGAATGATTTTTCATATTGTGTTTCAGTTAAATCAGGACAATGTAAAAAATCATTGTTTCAATTAGATTTTTTTCAAAAATTAATGTTCCTTGCTTGGGAAAATTTCAGTGGTTCGGAGAGGGAATATTTCGAGGAATTTATCTACCAAAATAGAAAACTCCTCGAAAATATTACCAAAATTGGAATTAAAGACAGGCTTTCAACCAATCTTTATGTCTTTCTTGACAACACCCCCAACACGAAAAGATTAAAAGTTGGAAGCCTGGATTTTATTTTTTTTCAAGACGATGCTAAGCAAGATTCAACATTAAATTACATATATCTGAGGTGAATTTTTTGAAGTTAATATTTCATGGAGCAGCAAGAGAAGTAGGAAGAAGTTGCATAGAATTAGTAACACAAGACGGCAGTTTTATCTTCGATTGCGGAATTAAAATGGATCCTGAAGGGTTACAATATCCTCAAAGAATGGATGATTTAACTGGTGTAAAAGCCGTTTTTTTATCACATGCACATCTCGATCACACAGGTGCTTTGCCATTGTTAAAACACAATGACTCAAAAGTCAAAGTTTTTTGTACAAAAGGGACTGCAAGAGTAACAGACATATTACTAAATGATTCGTACAGGATAGATTTAATCAAACATCACCATCCTGCATATACTCAACTTGATATTAAAGCATTAGAAGATCAAATGATATTCTTACCTTACAGAAAACAAGTTGAAGAATTTGGAATGAAAATAGAATTTTTTAATTCAGGTCATATTCCAGGTTCTTGTTCAATAAAAGTGAATGTAGAAGGAACAAATATTCTTTATACTGGTGACATAAACACAGAAGATACTGAACTTGTTATGCCCGCAGACACTAATTACGGAGATGTTGATGTTCTTATAGTTGAATCAACTTATGGAAATCGTGAACATGAACCACGTGAAGAAGTTGAAGAGAAATTTATTGATCACATTGTAAAAACAACAAGACGAGGAGGAAATGTTTTAATTCCTGTTTTCGGAGTTGGAAGAGCACAAGAAATCTTATTGATTTTGAATAAATATCACTTTGAAGTTCCAATATACTTAGACGGTATGGCTCGAAAAGTAACTGACATAATGATTAACAATTGCATGAATTTACGAGATCCTGCAAAAATAAGAACAGCTTATCGTTCAGTAAGAGAAATCAGAAATAAAAATATGCGTGAAATTGTAATGCGTCAACGCGGAATATTCTTGACAACAAGTGGAATGATTGAAGGCGGTCCAATTATTAGTTACCTAAAAAGATTTCATAACGACAAGAACTCGTCACTTCTAATGACTGGTTACCAATGTGAAGGTACTAATGGAAGAATGATTTTAGAAGAAGGTTATGCATTCTTAGACGGTCTTAAAGCAAAGATAAGAATGGAATATCAAAAATACGATTTTAGCGCTCATGCAGGTATGACTGACCTTCATAATTTAATATTAAAAGTCAAACCAAAAAAAGTAATAATCAACCATGGAGACGAAGACGAAGTCTTAGCACTTCAAGACTGGTGTGCTAAAAACACAAAATCAAAAGTTTACGCTCCAAAATTAAACGACAATATCGAACTGTAGGGGAAAGGGGTAGGCAAAGGGTTCCCTTTGCCTTTTATTTTTATAATGAAATTACGAGACGCACTTCAAAACGTGGATTATGATGAACTTGTCAAGTTATACGAAGATGTATCAAAAGGTTCAGAACACGTTAAGAAATTAGTCTCAAAAAAACTAGATGAACTTGAAAATTCTGCTAAATCTTGTGCTGTTTGTGGTAAACCAATTTTTTTTGGTGACGGCGCATATACCTTGATTTTTGGAAATGATGATTTCAAGAAGAAAGCAAACTTATGCGCAGTAGATTGCCTTGATTTTTTTGTAAAACATCTAAAAAAACTTGAAGAAAAAAAAGCAACATTTGGAATAAAAAACGAACCCTATGTTGAAAAATAATTTGATTTCTTTTCAAAAGATTTATAAATCTAATACTACCTATTCTCTATAATGTTTACAAAGATTATTAGTCTTTATGAAGAGCGAAAAAGGAAACTTTCTAGCGTATTAACAAACCGGAAAGACTTAAAGATTGAAAATCAACACCAGATATACGGTGCAGTAAATGAGATTGATCTTTTTCTAAAAACACTTAGAGAATATCAAAGTTCTCAACTACCAAATACTGATATGAAATCAATTGCAGAATCTATGCAAAGTGGTTTACCTGATTCAAGTTCAGAAAAGTTACAAACAACACCAAAAGAAAGTTTATTTTCTAAATTTTTCAGAAGATAAAATTACATACTAATTTACGATGCTAAATTCACGCGAAATCTCTCAAATACAAAAAATAGTAGATGATACTTTAAGACCAATAATTTTTTTTGATGATGATCCAGATGGTCTTTCTTCATTTTTACTTTTCTATAAGAAAATTCAAGATGGAGATTGGATTGCAGTAAAAGGAACTCCAGAGTTATCTGCAGATTTTGCCGAAAAAGCAGAAAGTGATTCTCCCGATAGAATAATTGTTCTAGATAAACCAGGAATTGCTCAAGATTTTTTAGATTCAGTTAAAACACCAATACTTTGGGTAGATCATCACGAGATTCAAACTCCAAAAGGAAATTCAAAAATTGATTATTTTAATCCAAGACGAACAAAAACAGGTTTTGGAGAACCAACAAGTTACTGTTCATACAAAATAACTAACAATCCAAATCACTTATGGATTGCAATGATTGGCTGTGTTGGCGATTGGTTTTTGCCAGATAGAGAAATGATTACCGAATTTTGTAAAAAGTATCCTACACTTTTAGATGAGAATGTAGATACTCCACAAAAAGCATTATACGAATCAAAATTAGGTGAACTAGTTCAAGTTTTTTCATTTATTATGAAAGGTAAGATAAGTGAAATAAAACGTAACATCAAATATCTTTTATCTGTAAAAAATCCTTTTGAGATTTTAGAAAAACGAACTCCTGAAGGAAAAGCAATCTACAAATTTTACAAAGCTTGCAAAAAAGAATATGATTTTCTTTTAGATTTAGCATTAGAAAATGTAAACGATTCAAAAATATTATTTTTCAGCTACAAAGAAACAAATAACAGTTACACATCAGATATTTCAAATGAATTATTATATCGATTTCCAGACAAAGTAATTTTGATTGCTCGTGAAAAATCAGGAGAAATGCGAATGTCTTTACGAAGTGCAAAAATAAGTATTGCTCCAATTTTATCAAAAGCATTAGAAGGAATTGATGGTTACGGTGGCGGTCACGAATTCGCTTGTGGTTGTAATGTTAAGAAAAAAGATTTTCCTCAATTTATGGACAATCTAAAAGAGCTAATTGAAAATGGGAAGAAAAAGTAAACGTAGACGATTAGTAAATTCGCACATTGAAAAAGGATCTTTAAAAAGTAGAATTCAAAGTAGAAAAAGTAATGTTGGAAAAAATAAGAAGAGTTCTAGTAAAGCAAAAGCAAAACCTGATCAATGAGTGTGTTTTTTTGCAATTCTATGAATTGCTACAATGAAAAGGCTTTCTGCCCAGCCAAGTGGGCTATTTTCATTTGGTTTCATAGAATTTGAATAATACAATTCTGGAATTTCTCCGTTATGGATGGTTTTTAGAGATTTTCCAAAATATTCTATTGCTTTTTTAGTATTCCCTAGTTTTTTGTAAATGATTGCAATCCAAGATAATCCCATAGTCCATTCTGCTTCCTGACTATGACCATCTGAATTTGCATTGTAATAATAATCATTTTTATATCTTATAACGCCCATTCGTTTAACAAGATAATACTCAATATTTTCTAGAATTGCTTTGGTCTGTTTTGGTGTAGTAATATTATACGGATAAATTAATGACAATTGTGCGAGGTCAACAAATTTCTTTTGTGATTCTCTAGGCAACAATTTTTTCAAAGTGTCTTTTCCTTTTTTGATTAATTCAGGTTTTACATGGACTATATTTTTGATATTATTAAGTCCAGCAACACAAGCACCAACACTAGATGCGTGTATTTCTTCGTCTTCTTCCCACATTCCAGAATCTTTATCGTGCCAATATTGAATAGATTCTAAGTAATGCACTAATTTTTGCAAGACTCTTTTTTTATCAGGTGTATCAATTATTTTTTGATTTCTTTTTTCAAGTTCTCCAATCATGAACAAAATTGCGCCAACAGCATCATTTTGTTTGTTTCCCCAGTCCTCCCAAAATTCATCAAAAGTATCTGGATTATAACGTGCATGAATGTATTCGTGTTTATGCTCGGGTTTTCTTTGGATTGCCCAATCAATTTTATATTCGTGTTTCAAGAAAATTTTGAATAACGCTTCATATGTTTTTTTAACAGTTTCCCAATCATTAAGTTCAACAAAAGCTAAGCATTCATAGAAATTATCACGCAACCAACACTTATCATACCCTGTAGAAACTTTTTTAGATGATGCTGCAAACAATCCCGAACTATATTGTAACGATTTAAGAACTTTAAGATGATCTTTGATTAATTCCTTAACCTTAGAATCCAACCTCTTTTTATTCAAGACGTCGCTCATTATAGTGCTGTCTTGCTTCTTCAGCGTATTTAGCATATAAAGATTCTAATTCAGTAATCTTTTTAAAAATATCTGTTTTTTTAGAAATTCCAACCCTAATTAGTTCTTTTTTAAGTCCTGCGAAAACTTCAGTTTCCATCAAGAAATCTTCACGTTTACGTAAATACTGTGGAATAAATATATCTGATATGTTCTCAAGTTGTCCTTGTTGATTTCCAATTCCACTTTCAAGTCCAATACTTATTACTCTTTCAATTCCTGAAGGTTTTGTAATATCGCATCGACTATCGCCTAACAAAATAACAACATAGTCTTCATTTATTTTTTCAGGATATTTGTGGACTGCATACGATAAATGTTCAGTTAAAACCTCTGGACTTTTTTGAGGAACATTGATAATTCCACTAAAGTAATGTTGTGAACAATTTCTATCTAAGAAAATTTGTGCAGTTTTTTTAGAACTTAAAGTGTAAACAAAATTTTGACCGACTTTACTTAATTCTTTTGCAACTCTTTGTGAATTATAATACATTTCATTCCTTGATAATGGTGCATATGCGTGGGAAATTCCCTTTAGTACACTTTTAAGTATTGGATTGGCACTGTTAATTGAGCTTTCAATTAGAAACTTATACAATGCAATTTCAATAGAACTATGTTTCTTTAAAGTTTCATCTAGATCAAACAAAGTAACAATTTTAGGCTCTTCTGGCTTAAATTGCATTGAAATTGATTTTAACTTGTCAATTAGTCCCATTTTTATAATCACCAAAAAACTTAATAAATAACTAAGAATACTCTTACATTATATTTTACGTTTTATAAATCTTTCGGTTAGTTACTATTAATCAGGGGCGAAAATGACAAAAAACATAATAATTGGAATAACTGGGACTTTGGGGGCTGGAAAAGGCACTATTGTTGAACATCTAAAACAGCTAGGATTCAAGCATTATTCTGTAAGAAATTATCTTATAGATGAAATAAAGCGTAGAAATTTAGAGATAAATAGAGACAACATGGTTTTAGTTGCAAACGACTTAAGATCAAAATACGGTTCAAGTTTCATTGTAGAAGAATTATATAAAATTGCAAAGACTCAAGGGAATAATTCAATAATTGAAAGTTTGAGGACTCCTGGAGAAGTTGAGAGTTTACAAAAAGAAGATGGTTTTGTGTTATTCTCAGTAGATGCAGATAAGAAAACAAGATATGATAGAATATGTTTACGACAAAGTGAAAGCGACAATGTTTCTTTTGAAAAATTTTGTGCTCAAGAAGAATTAGAGATGACATCAACAGACCCTGCAAAACAAAACATCTCAAAATGTATGGAAATGGCAGATTATCATTTTACAAACAATAAAACTATTCCAGAATTATTTGAAAATGTTGATATTGTTTTAGACCTAATAAAAGACAATGCATAAAATAATTGCGCTAGTTGGATTGTGTGGCTCAGGAAAAACAACAGCGAAAACACTTATTGAAAAACAAGGTTTTACAGGCATCAGGCTAGATGATATAATTCGCGAATCATTAAGGAAAAACAATAAATCCGAAAATAGTCTTAACATAAGAGATTCTAGAAATGAACTTAGAAATCGTTATGGCTTAAGTGCATTAGCATTATTAAACCTTGATCGAATTCAAAATGAATTAAAAATAAACAACGTCGTAATTGACGGTCTTTATACCTTAGAAGAATATTTAGAATTAAAAAAAGAATTTAAAGACCTTTTTATTGTTGTGGCAATTGCAACAGATTTAGAACTTAGATACTCTAGATTAAAAGACCGAGAAGATCGAGCATTCACAAAACGAGTTGCAAAAGATAGAGATTATTTTGAAATAACAAAACTCCATAAAGGTGGACCAATTGCATTAGCTAATTATTTTATAACAAACAACACTACATTACAAGAATTTGAAGAATCAATTAAAACACTAACACAAAAAATTATTAGAGGAAAAAATGGAACACGAAACTAAAAGACCAAGTTGGGATGAATATTTTATGCAAATTGCAAAAGATGTTTCTGAGCGTGGAACATGTCTTAGCGCAAAAGGTGGATGTATAATTGTTAAAAATAAAAGAATTTTGACAACGGGTTACATAGGTGCTCCAAGAAAAAGTAAAGATTGTATTGAACGTGGAAATTGTCTTAGACGAGAATTGAATATCCCTTCAGGTCAAAGATACGAATTATGTAGAAGTGTTCATGCAGAACAAAACGCAATAATTAATGCGGCACGTGAGGGTGTTGATATAAAAGATGCAGATATGTATTTACACATGAGAAAAGTTTATGGTGGAGAAGATAAAGTTCTAAATGCCTATCCTTGTTTTATTTGTAAAAAAATGATAATTAATGCAGGAATAGAAAACTTCTATGGAATTAATGAAGACGGATCAATAACAAAGTACGACGTCAACGATTGGGTAGAAGAATGGTCAAAAAACGATATGGTTGACGACAAAGTAAAGTACGACGCAAAATATAAAAAAGAATAAATATGGACTTAAGTATAATTATTCCAGTATATAATACTGAAAAATATTTAGTTGATTGTATTAATAGTGCTGTTTCGTTGGATATAAACAAAGAAATAATTATTATTAACGATGGTTCAACAGATAATGGTGAAAAAATAATTCTAGATTATGCAAATAAATATTCTTGTGTAAAATTTTTTTCAATTCAAAATAGTGGGGCTGGTTTAGCCAGAAATGTTGGATTAAAACACGCAACAGGAGATTATATATTTTTCATGGATAGCGATGATTTAATAAAAAAATCTGAATTTGAAATTGCATTCAAAAAAACTTTAACTGAGCAAGTTGATATTTCTTTTTTCAAAGCAGATTTTTTTTTAGATAATATACCTTATAAGAATTTAGCACATGACAAAAAACATTTAGAGCGCTATTTCAACAAAGAGTATTATAAAATTGCAACTAGAGTAAATATTTTAGAATTTGCAAATGCTCCAAAGCATCATCTCAATTACACTTTGTGGCAATATTTTTTCAAGAAAGAAATAATTGATACTAATAAAATAATTTTTGATAACGTTCGTGTTCATGAAGATGATTTGTTTATAACGAGATTTCAATTATATTCTAAATATTTACTCTTATTAAACAATGTTTGTTATTCTAGAAGATTTAGGAAAAATTCATTAACTACCGAACCAAATTATTTGTTTGAAAGTTGTAAGGCTTTACTAGTTGTTTCAAACAAACTTACATTGTTATATAAAAAAAGTGAATTAAACGATTTACAAAAAACTTTTTTGATGCAAACAATAAAACTAGAAATTTTTCGTTGTGTAGATTCCTCTAAAAAACTAAAAGCAAGACGTCCAGACATAATTCGAGGAGTCGATTCTTTTTTAAGTGAGAATAAAAATTTTGAAAATTCATTTGAAAATAAATTTCTATTTTATCTGAATTTAAAACATCCTGTGTTATACACACTTTATTGTAAATGTAATTCTTTGTATTGGATTATACGAAAACCAATAAAGTTTGTTTTTAAAAAAATAAAAAGAGTAATAAAATTTACACTTAAATTACCTCGAAGAACATTTAAATTTACAAAAAGAATTATTAAACGTGTTCTACTTAAGCTACGGTTATGGAAGTAAGTTTTTAACCAGTTCTGTAAAGTTTTTCGCACCACTTAGATTATATTGTGAAACGTTTTTAATTCTAGATTTAGAAATTTTTTCAGAAAGTGAGATTAATTTTTCAAAACAACAATTTTTAATTTCATCAGGATATAATAATGCAAAAATATTATTGTCTGAAAATAATTTTGCGCGTATTAGTTGTTCTTCTTCATTTAGAGTGATTTCAGGGATGATTATTACTGGAATATTTGTTTTCATTAGTTCAGTCATAGAATTATATCCTCCTAGTGAAATTATTAATCTTGCTTTATTATACAGTGAATATATATCATCAACATATTCTACAAATTTAACGTTAAGATATTTTTGTTGTAATTTTTCTATCTTACTTTTTTCTGCAGAAGGTCCAGAAATAACGATTATGTTGTCAAGATTGATATTTTCGCAAATATTATCTATTATTTTTTCCCTGTTATCTCCACTACCAACAGTTATAATTATATTTTTGTTTTTTTGCCAACTGTATACAGCATTATTTTTAGTTAAATAACCTACATATTCCATTTTACTTTTTATTAATTTTAAATCGTATTCTTTGGCGAAGTCAAACATATTTTGATCACCAAAAATTAAAATTTTGTGGTAATATTTATTTATGAACTGTACAAAATTGGAATTATTCCATTTGAGTAAGGTTTGTTCTTTATTTTGAAAAATATCTCTCATAATTAAAATAAATTTAGTTTTTTTGTAATTTTTTAGAATAGTTCTAACTAACTCATTGTTATGTCCTTTTGGTCGATAATCTGAAAAAAAAATGCTAGGTTTTATTTTAGAAACAATTTTAGAAATTGCTTTAGCTCTAATATCATATAGTGTTCTTTCATGTTCTCGATCAAGTTTATCATTATTAATTATTTCTAGATACTTGTTAGTTGTAAGCAATTTGATTATTTTTATTTTTTTATTTATGCGAGGAATAATATTAGAATCTGTTAAGATAACTATTTGATATTTATCGCCAAGTTTATCAACAATAATATTTGAAAGTTTAGCAACTCTAGATATGTGTCCAAGTCCTTTTACAAAAGGAGTATAAAGAATAATGCTTTTTTTATTATTTTTAATATACTTGAGCATGGAGTTATATTGTTCGTTAATTTCTTTTTTTTTAATTAATTCTATTTTTAAAATATTTATTTTTCTTAAAAATAATCTTGGCAATTTCAGAAATCTAGTTTTTATTTTAATTTTTCCCTTGAATGGTATTTGAAAAGCCATAAAACTAATATGATGATATTATTTTTAATAGTTTGTTATTTAGAAAAAATTTAGCCATAATAACTTGGCTTATTATCTTTCATTTCAGCACCACGAGCTTGTCTAAATTTATCTTGAAGCTCTTCGTATGCTTTTTCAATATCTTTACTTACAGATGGTTTAACTTTTTCAAGCGCTTTTTCAAAATATTTCATCTTGACATCTTTAACATTGATGTCGTCTCGTAATGCCATTATGGCTGCTTCACGACAAATAGATTCAATATCAGCACCAACATAACCATCAGTATTATCTGCAAGTTCGTTTATGTTGACATCTTTTGCAAGTGCCATTTTTTTAGTATGAATATCAAATATTTTCAGACGTGTTTCAAAATCAGGAACCCCTGCAAGTATAATTCTATCGAATCTTCCAGGTCGTAGTAATGCTGTATCCATTATGTCTGGTCTATTTGTTGCAGCAATAACAACAACTTTATTCATGTCTTCAAGACCATCCATTTCAGTAAGCATCTGGTTAACTACTGTTTCAGTAACCCTTGAATTATTTTCATTATTGTTTCGTCTTGGAGCAATGCTGTCAATTTCATCGAAAAAAATAACTGTTGGTGAAGTTTGTCTAGCTTTTTGGAAGATTTTTCTAATTGCTTTTTCACTTTCTCCAACCCATTTTGATAATAACTCTGGACCTTTAACAGAAATGAAATTTGCATCGCTTTCAGTTGCGACAGCTTTTGCAAGAAGAGTTTTTCCAGTTCCTGGAGGACCATATAACAAGATTCCTCTTGGAGGTCGAACACCTAATCTAGTAAAACTTTCAGGATGTTTAATTGGCCACTCAACTGCTTCTTTTAATTCTTGTTTTAAATCTTCAAGGCCACCGATATCTTTCCAATTAACATTTGGAACTTCAATAAATACTTCACGTAGTGCACTTGGTCGAACAGTTTTCATAGATTCGAAAAAATCTTCTTGAGATATTTGTAACTTCTTAAGAACCTCATCAGGAAGTTCTTCATCATCATTATCAAGATTTAAATCCGGTAAAACTTTTCGTAGTACGTTCATTGCTGCTTCTTTTGCAAGAGCTGCTAAATCAGCACCAACAAAACCGTGAGTTTTGTGAGCAATACTACTTAAATTAACAATTTTAGTATTATCTAATAAAACACGAGATAATTCAAGTAATTCTTTTTCGTCAGCATCTGCATTACTTTCTTTAAGTTTTTTTACCGCAGAAACAATATCTAATTCGTTGAAATCGTTTTTGTTCTCAATAAATGTTGCCAATTTGTATAACAATGCCTTTTTATCTTCAGAAATACTAGACTCAGCAATACAATCGTTTGCAGAATATAATGGCATTCCTCTAGTATGAATTTTAAGAATATTCAAACGACCTTCAATGTTAGGAACACTAATTTCTAATTCACGATCAAATCTTCCAGGTCGTCTAAGAGCAGGATCAATTGAATTAGGAATGTTTGTTGCAGCAATAACAACAACTTTTCCACGTGATTTAAGTCCATCCATTATAGTCAAAAGTTGAGCAACAACTCTTCTTTCAACTTCACCTTTAGACTCTTCACGTTTTGATGCAATAGCATCGATTTCATCAATGAAAATTATAGATGGTGCATTCTTTTCAGCTTCTTCGAATTTTTTTCTTAAATTAGCTTCACTTTCACCATAAAATTTACTCATAATTTCAGGACCATTAATGACAATGAAATTTGAATTAGTTTCATTTGCAACAGCTTTTGCTAGAAGTGTTTTTCCAGTTCCTGGTGGACCATGAAGTAGAACTCCTTTTGGAGGTTCAATTCCAAGTCGTTCAAAAATCTCAGGATGTTTTAATGGTAATTCAACCATTTCCCTAATTTTTCGAACCTCTTCTTTTAATCCACCAACATCCTCATATGTTACGTCAAAGAGTTGTTCTTCTTTAACATCAATAGCTTGAGGATTGAAAATAACTTCTGTGTTTTCAGAAATAATAACTGCGCCTTTTGGAAGTGCTTCAGCAACAATAAACTTTAAATCACCAAGTCCAAAAATCATACTCTCTTCAAATACATTCATAACATCGTCGAAGAATGGATTTTGGCTAGTAGTATTTCGTCTCCTAGTAACTCCACCAATTGATACAATGTCTCCAACACGTACAGCTCTTCTCAATAAACCCTTGTGAATAATGATGGGAGATGCTTTTACAAAAACACCTTGTTTTGCAGGTGCGATTACAACTTTTGTAGCTTCCTTTACATCTGCTTTACGAATAGCAACAACATCACCAATGCTAGTCTCAGCATTTCTTCGCATAAGACCATCCATTCTTATGATGTTTGAACCTATATCATTAGGTAATGCTCTATCAACAATTGCAACAGTTTTTCTACTTCCTTCAATTTCTACAATATCGCCAGTATTAATTCCGGCTTCATGCATATAAGTAGAATCAACTCTAACAATGCCTTTATTAACATCGTCTTGCACTGCCTCAGCTACTCTTAATCGCAAATCATTTCCCGTCATTACCAATCACCAAAATTAAAAATCTTTATTGTTTGTTTCCAGACTTGATTTTTGGCAAAGGGAATGGTGGTGGAAGATTTACATCTCTAGCCAAAGTTAATGCCTGGATGTTGCTCTTTGCAAGAACATGATTTAGAATTCTCTCCATAATTTTTGCATCGATTTTTTTATCTTTCTTCCAACTATCAATAACTGTTTTAGCTTCTTTGTCTTCAGTCATATAAAGAAGACTTCCTTCCAAGTGGATTAATGCAACTTCTGGCTCATATTTAGATTCAAATATGAAATTAAATACAAGACCTTGTTGACTAGATGCACCCGAAGTGAATTTAGTCTCGCTAACATCCTTAACAGAAATATTATTGCTAATGCTTAGTTTACCTGACGTATCTTTAGTTCTTTCTACACTAATTTTCTTAAAGTTAAAACCTACTATTGAACCCATAGCTAATCACCATTTTTTAAAATTTATACAATTTTTTTATCGAATATACTATTTAAAGTTTTGTATTACTCAAGAGTAGGTTTATAAAATATATTTGCCCGAAAATATTTATTTATAAATTAAATTAGCAATTTTTTCACAAAAATAAGTAACAAATATAAAGAATCTTAGGATTTTAAACCAGTATTAATAATCATTTAGAGGTGATTTTTTTGGATTTTAAAGAATTAATGAACAAAGCATACGAATTTGAAAAAACAGGTTTTGAAATATATTCTAGCGCAGCAAATAAAACACAAAACCCAATTGTAAAAAGTATATTTGAATACTTAGCAAATCAAGAAGAAAAACACGCATCAGAAATTAAAGCATATGTTGATCGAAATCAAATTGAACTTTTAGGAGACTCTGTACAAAAGACTCAAGAATTTTTTACAACAACTGTAAAAGAATTTAAAGATAGCGTTCATGCAATTTCAGATGATGACTCAAAAGCATATGAAAAAGCATTAGAATTAGAACAAAGTTCTTATGACTTTTACAAAGAAAGATTAGCTGAAACAAACGAAGAAGAAATGAAAAAATTCTTGCAATTTTTAATGGATCAAGAAAATGCTCATTACGACCTTATTCAAAAATCGTATGAATTTACAAAAGATCCAAAACACTTTTTTGCGGATAATGAAAATGCTTTTTTTGAAGGTTAGTTTAACCTAATTTTTTTATTTTTTCTAATACTTTCTTCATTAGCAAACTATCTTCATAAGTTATTGGACTTTCAGAAATAATGCAAAAATTAATATTTTTTTCTTTTAAGATTTGTCTAGCTAATGGAGCAAAAAATTCCTCTGTTAGATTTATGTGTTTTTTTTCACCCTTTGGTCCAAATTCAATTCCTGTAAAATGGCAATGTAAGTAAGGATCCTTTTTCAAGAATTCTAATTTTCGTATGTACGAGAATACATATTCCCAATCAATTATGCCAAGATTTCTAGCATAGATATGTGCAAAATCAACACAAATCCTACATCCAGTATCATTACTTAATTTAACAAGTTCTTCAATGCTTCCAAATTGACTGTCTTTGCCGGTTGTTTCAGGAGCTAAAACACAATCTAGATTTTCATAATCAATAACTTCTAAAAGTTCAAAAATCTCATTCTTTATTCTTTTATAAGAATCATCGTGTGATAAAGTTCCATAAAACCCTGGGTGAAAAACAACATGTGTTTTTATTGAAGATGAAAGTATACTTGCAATTCTACATGCCTCAAGAATTCTTTTTTTACTAGCAATAACCTTTTCAGGTTCAACACTATTTAGATTCACAAAATAACTAGCGTGGCAACTCAAGATAACTTTGCAGTCACGAGCATGTTTAGATGCAGTAAGTGCAGTCTCAGGTTTTAGATTAACACTTCTAACAAATTCAATCTCTTGACAATTAAGGCCGAGTTCATTAACTCTTGAAATCGATTCAATAATTCCAGAACTTATATTTCCCGCAGGTCCAAGGTATATCATTTTAATTTAATATGTTTTAATTCTTTTTTTAATCTCAAAAAAATATCTTTGGCATTAATGATTATTCCAAACATAGCAATAAATAACGTTACTTGTGCAACAACATTTACAAAATAAACAGTTCCAAAAAACAATTTATCTAAACCCATTGCAACAGACAAAGGTATTAACGAATAACTAATGTGTTTAAAACCAAAAAGAATTCTAATGATAACTGCAAAAACTGCAATGATAAGAGCAATAATTGAAAAATCAACAAAGACAATCTCAATTAGACTCAGCGTTAATATTGCCTTGAAAAAATAAAATATAATATCATATTTAATTTCTTTTTTTCTGCCAAAATTATAATATAATAATCCAAATACAATTATTGAAACAAAAGGAAATCTTGTTATGGAATCACTTATAATAAAAATTATTGATGAGAATGTAAGTAAAATCATGATATGGTCTTTTGGAATTCCTTGAACAGCAATACCAAATAAAACTCCGATAGCAATTGCAATCAAGAAACTAAATGTTCCAGAAACAATAATTTCAAAACTAAAATTAATAACTAAAATATACGCAATCAAACTAACAAAAAAAGGAATCAAGAACAATACCGATAAAAAATCTTCAATTTTTCTCTGTTCTTTTCGTCTATTAGATGTTTTATAAATTCCAACAATCAGTGGAACCAAACTAGAAAACATAAGTGAATTAATAATATTACTAGTTTGTACATATAAAATTAAAAATGAAGGAATTACAGTAAACAAAATAATAAGTAAATATCTTTGAAGATGTTTAGTACAAAAACTATCCCACTCTTTTAATCGTAAACCACCAAGAGAACTAAACACTGCAATGAACGCAAAAATTGCAATTTCGTAGAAAAATATGCCACCTGATGTAATGTTCAATTAAAAGCCACCTCTAAAACCAATTAAATGTGGACAAATTTATAAATGTTCTTTTTAATCTACTGTTTTATGGAACTAGATTCAAGTAAAACAAAGAAAATCCAGAAAATAAAGCAAAAAGTTCTAGATACTGTGTTAATGTCAAAACAAGACGAATCTAGACTTTACAAGAAAGTAGATAACATAATTTCTCAGTTGACTAAATCTGCAGTAAAATTAGGATTTGATGTTTCAATTGAATTAGGTGGAAGTTCTGCCAAAAAGACATTTCTAAAAGGCGATTTTGACTGCGATGTTTTTGTTCGTTTTGATTATAAAAAATACAAATCAAAAAATGAAGAACTTTCAAAATATTTATTTGAAATATTGTCTAATGCAAAAATACAATTTAATGAAGTAAAAGGTTCTAGAAATTATTTTCAATTTACCAAAGAAGATATTGATTTTGAAATTGTTCCAGTATTAAGATTAAATAAAATATCAGATGCACTTAACGTAACTGACGCAAGTCCATTTCATGTTCATTGGTTTAATAAAAACTCAAAAAATTCTTTGAATAATGAAGTGAGATTAGCAAAATTATTTTGTAAGGCACAAAAAATTTATGGTGCAGAAAGTTATGTCAAAGGTTTTTCAGGTCACGTTTTAGATATTCTAACAATAAATTTTGGTTCATTTGAAAATGTAATTAATTTTTTTGCAAAACAAAATATGGTGGATAAACTAAAAAAATATGATCCTTCAAAAATAATAGTTGATGTTTCAAAATTTTACAAAAATAAGAATACTTTAGATATACTAAAAAATTTGAATTCATCAAAAATTGATTCTCCTTTAATTGTTGTCGATCCAATATCAAAGGACAGGAATGCATCATCTGCATTAAGTATAGAAAAATATAATTATATGGTTTCTGCATGCAGGAATTTTTTACAAAAGCCATCAGAATCATTTTTCAAAATAAAACCTTATCAAGATTCTGATATAAAAAAATGGATATCTAACTTTAATGAACGTGGATTTGATGTTCAAGCGCTAGTTGTAAAAATAATTCCTTTAGAGGGTAAAAAAGATGTAATAGGTGCAAAAGTAATGAAGATTGTAGATTTTATTTCAAACAAGTTGATGTTTTATGGGTTTAATGTATATGACTTTGGATTTGAGTTCAATAAAAAATCAAGTATTGCGTGGTTATTTATTGATATTAAAGAATTAAAAAAATCCTATGATTTCTATGGTCCTAAGGCAGATTCTAAAATTCATGCAAAAAGGTTCTTAGAAAAACACGTAACAGCAATTGAAAAAAATGGAGTTCTTTGCGCAAAAGTAACTAGAAAATATACAAATGGTTTAACTTGTTTAAATGACATAATTCAAGATTCTTATGTATCTAGTCGTTGCAAAGAACTTAATGTAAAACTTCTATAGCTTTAAAAGGTAAATTTAAAAAGGAGTACGATATACAAAATATCATGGCAAATATTCGTAAAATTGACCTTTTTGAAATCGTTGAAGGAAAGTTATACTCAGCGGGAAAAGAAATGTTAAATCTTGCATTAAAAAAGCTAGAATTAGATGTTAATGATGAATTAACGCCTGAAGAAGCAATAAGTACTTTAATCTTAATCAAAGAAGGAATGCATACTGAAATCAGTAAAAAAACAGTAGACAAATGCATTGAATTAGTTGGAAAAGAAATACTGAAGTGATTCTTCCTTTAGATAGTATTCAAACAAAAAAATAGTAGCGTGTAAAATGGATTTTAAAGGATTTAAATTAGACAAGTTCCAAGAAGATGCAATAAAAAGTGTTGATCTTCACAACTCTGTTGTTGTAAGTGCGGCAACAGGAACAGGAAAAACTTTGATTGCAGATTATGTTATAACAAAATTTCTTAATACAACTAAAAGAGTGATTTATACTGCTCCAATAAAAGCATTATCAAATCAAAAGTTTAGAGATTTCACTAAAGACTACGGAGATAAAATTGGACTTCTGACAGGTGATGTCTCAATTAACGAACGAGCTCAAGTTCTTATCATGACAACCGAGATTTATCGTAATATGCTTCTTGCAAAAGATCCAATTATTGCAGATGTTTCATATGTTATTTTCGATGAAATCCACTTCATAAATGATATTGAACGAGGAACAGTCTGGGAAGAATCAATAATCTTTTCACCAGAGCATATAAGATTTTTATGTCTTTCAGCAACAATTCCAAATGCAGAAGAATTTGCGGATTGGATTTCTTCAATTCATTCACACAAAGTCGATGTAGTGCGGTATGAAAAACGAGCAGTTCCATTAGAACATTTCGTATATGATATTGAGATTGGATTAGGAAAAGTTGAAGACCTAAAAGAAAAAATATCCGAACAAGAAGTATCGTCTAGATATATGTCTAAGAAAAAATACAAGGAATATATGCGTAATGTTGGAGAAGTATCGCACGTTGCTGTAATCAAAGATTTAGTTTCACAAAATTTCATTCCTGCGATATTTTTTGTATTCTCAAGAAAAGCATGTTTAGTAAAAGCAAAAGAATTAGCAAAAGAAGTTGATTTGTTAACACCAGAAGAGAAGGCACAAGTAACTCAAATATGTAGGAAGATGATTCCTGACACAATTGAGCAGATGAATACAACACGAGATGTACGTAAAGTATTATCAAAAGGTATTGGTGTACATAACGCAGGTCTTTTACCAATATTAAAAGAAGTAGTCGAAATATTATTCTCAAAAGGATTAATTAAAGTCTTATACACAACTGAAACATTCGCAGTAGGAATAAACATGCCTGCAAAAACTGTATTATTTTCATCTCTAGAAAAATATGATGGTTTTAATTTTAGATATCTCAATACTAAAGAATATTTTCAATTGGCAGGTAGAGCAGGACGGCGTGGAATTGACAACGTTGGAAGATCAATTGTTCTAATCAATAGACGACGTTTAGATATTGATAAAGTGAAGTCCGTTATGGACAAGGATATAGAACCAATAAAAAGCCAATTTACATTATCTTACAATACCGTCCTAAATCTTATAAAAAGTCATAATGAAGAAGAAATTAATACTATTTTAAAAAGTAATTTCGGTTTCTTCCAAGAACAAAAAAACAGCCCTAGGCAAATGCGAATATTTACTAGTTACAAAAATAAAGTTAAACAACTACTAAAAATGGGTTATTTAACTGAAGACAATAAATTAACTTGGAAAGGTAATTTTGCATCATCAATTTACTCTAATGAAATACTTGTTTCAGAAATTGCTTATTCTGGTTTACTTGAAAAAATGGATATTCCTCAAATTGTTGCATTAATGGGAGCAATAATTTACGAATCAAGGATTTCTGACCGTTTCAAGATGCAGAAAATCGACAAACGTTATGCCAAAATAATTGAAATGGTAAGTGAACATTCCTACATATATAAAACAATGAATAGGCAAAGTCTAAAAAAAGTTGTAGCACTTTGTTATGCGTGGGCAACTGGTACAGATTTTGAATCTATGTTGAACTTGTCAAGTTTAGTTGAAGGAGACTTAATAAGATTCTTTAGACAGATAATTGATCAATTAGAGCAAATAAAGCATGCAACTGATAATCCTGATTTATCTGGCAAGTTAAGCACAGTTGTAGCAGCAATTGACCGAGATGTTATTAAAGTTGAATTCTAAACCAGAAAGATTTAAATATACTTTTTAACTAAGGTACTGTTATGAGAAATATCCAAATTTTAATAGGTTTAGTAACTTTTGTTTTAATTCTATCAGGTTGTTCTTTAACAGGTAATGTTGTAAAGACTGATTTTAATAGATGCGTTGGCGGTTTTGAGGTTTCAAAAGTAATAAAAGGTGAAACTGTCGATATGTGCTGCTTTACATCTAATTTTGAAAATCGTAAAATTGATAGTTGTAATTCCTATGACAGTAAGTATACTGAGACAACTATTACTGAAGGAAATGTCATAACTCAAAGAAAAGTTGTTTATCCATTAAATGGTATGTCTTGTACCAATGTTTATGGAAGAATAAATGAAGTAGATAAGTTGGAACTTATTCCTGAACTAACTGTTTGCTCTTCAAATAATTAATTATTTTTTCTACAACTTTTTCTATAGAAATATCTGTCGTGTCAACAACTAGATCATAATTCTCTTCAGACTTGTAATCAAAACCATATAAGCTAATCCAACGACGTCTATTTGTTGCTTCGCGTTCTAGTAATGCTTCTTTTGCAACAGTGTGTTCTTCAAAACTTTCAGTATCTCGTTTTTGTTTCAACCTTCTAGAAACACGTTCATCAATATCTGCAGTAAGAAAAATTTTAATTGCCTTAGGAATGAAAAAACTTGCAAGCCAACTGTCCATAATGAAACTATCTTCAGTTTCTCCAAGTTTAGTCGTTCTATCATCAACCATCTTGTCAATAGAACTGTCTTTTTCCTCAATTTGTCCAAGTTCATTTATTGATAGCCCTTTTTCCTTAGCAATATCTCTTTGTAAATCACCAGTAGAATAGTGTTTTAATTTATATCTTAAAGCCAACAATTTTGCAGTAGAACTTTTTCCTGAACCAGCTTCTCCAGAAATTGTAATTATCATATTAAACTGAAGATAACTACTAGTATTTAAAACATTTTCAAAAAATTTAAATAAAGTTGATTTTGAGGTAGTAGTATATATAAATACCAATTGATACAAACATACAATCAATATGGGGGAAACAAAATGTCTGATAACAATCAACCAATATATATCTTACCTGAAGGTTCAAAAAGAGACCAAGGAAAATCCGCTCAAAGATTAAACATCATGGCTGCAAAAATTGTGGCTGAAACAATTAGAACAACATTAGGTCCGATGGGCATGGATAAAATGTTAGTTGATACTTTAGGTGACGTAATTGTAACAAATGATGGTGTAACAATTCTAAAAGAAATGCAAATAGAACACCCTGCTGCAAAAATGGTTGTTGAAATAGCAAAAACTCAAGAAGACGAAGTTGGTGATGGAACAACAACTGCTGTTGTATTGGCCGGTGAATTTTTAAAAAATGCTGAAAAACTTCTTGATGATGGAATACATCCAACTGTAATTACAAAAGGTTTTAGAATTGCTGCAGATGAATCTCAAAGAATTCTAAAAGCATATGCAAAAGACATAAAACTTTCTGATGAAGATTTAATACTGTCTATTGCAAATACAGCAATGACTGGAAAAGGTGCAGAATTTGATAGAGAGCATTTATCTAAAATAATTCTTGAAGCCGTTAAGTTTGTTGTAAATGTAGATGGAACAAAAGTCGACTTAAATCGAGATTCAATAAAGATTGAAAAACGTTTAGGCGATGGTGTTGAAGATACTGAACTAGTACGAGGTATAATTTTAGACAAAGAGATTGTTCATTCCGGAATGCCTAAAAAAGTAAAAGATGCAAAAATATTGTTATTAGATATTCCTTTAGAAATTAAAGAAACAGAAATTGATGCAAAAATACAAATAACTGATCCTTCTCAACTTCAATCTTTTTTAGATAATGAAGAAAAAATGTTAAAGTCAATTGTGACAAAGATTGCTAACTCGGGAGCAAATGTTGTATTTTGTCAAAAAGGAATAGATGATTATGTTCAACATTTACTTGCAAAAAATAATATTATTGCAGCACGCAGAGTAAAACGTTCTGACATTGAAAAATTAGCATTGTCAACTGGCGCACAAGTTTCAAGTTCGTTAGATGAATTAGGAAAACTTGGTATTGCCGAAGTTGTCGAAGAAGTCAGAGTTGCTGACGACGACATGATTTATGTTCGTGAATGCAAGAATCCAAAAGTTGTAACTATTCTTGTTCGCGGTGGAACTGAGCATGTTGTTGACGAAATAAAACGAGTAATTGAAGATGCAATAGGTGACATCAGCGCAGCATTGAAAGTAGGAAAAGTAATTCCTGGTGCAGCAGCATCAGAAATGGAATTAATTAAAGCACTTGAAAAATTTGCACAAACTCTTCCCGGTAGAGAACAATTGGCAGTAAAAGCGTTTGCAAAGTCTCTTGAAATAATCCCAAAAACTTTAGCTGAAAATGCAGGTCTAGATCCAATAGATGTCCTAACTGAATTGAAGTCTGCTCATGATAAAGGAGAAATTCATGCAGGAATAAATGTTTTCACAGGAAAAGTTATGGATGCTTGGAAAGAAGACGTTATTGAGCCATTAAAAATAAAAACTCAAGCAATAAAAAGTGCAAGTGCAGTAGCAATGATGATTCTTAGAATTGATGACGTAATTGCATCTGGTGAAGCACCACAATCTTCTAAAGACCAACCAGAAGACTAATTTTTTTCTTTCATATATTTTGCAAATTTTTCTAAAGCTCTCTTTCTGTGCGAGTAATAGTTTTTCTCTTCAAGAGTCATTTCTGCAAAAGTTCTTTCTTCGCCATCTGGCGAGAAAATCAAATCAAAATCGAATTCAGAAGTTCCACGAGGACTTAGTATTTTTCCTTTGACTTCGCCCCGAAAAATCAAGTGATTTCCATCCCCATCACAATATGCAATATTGCAGACCGCACTAGCTTTAAAATTTGAAAAAGATTTAAGCATGTTATATATTCCTTCTGGTCCTATTCTATCAATAAAATCTTTTATGTAAGGTCCAGGAAGTCCATTAATTGCATTACATTCTAGACTGGTATCGTCTATAAAACAAGGTTTTTTAAGAATTTCAAATGCATTCAATACTTTTTTAGCTGCAATTTTTTCAGAATTTCCTTGAAGTTCATCAATATTTAACACAACATTTTCAACATCAAAATCTTTTAGAATTACCCTCGCTTCGTTAAGTTTATGTTTATTACCTGTAACAAAAATTAAACTTTTCATGTCACTAAATAAAACTAGTAGCTATTTAAGTTTTGGGATTCTAAATCTTTTTCAGGTGCACGTAAATCAATTTGTTTTCCAAACAGTTTTGGAATAATTGTCATTAACGAATAATTTCTAATTATTCTTGGATTTTTTTTAATTTGACTTCTGTGCGTTGCAATAAAAGACGTTTGAGTATCATTTAGATAAGCTAATGCTATTTCAGGTTGTATTCCTAAGAATATTTGTTTTTCAGAATCTATAAAATCATATACTGCTTCAATTCTTTTTTCTAGTTCTTTTCTATGTACTGTCTCATCCAACTTAGAATATACGTTTGATTTTAATTCCCGTCGTAAATCTCTACACAATTCAAACACTTTACTATCCGCAAAATGAATAAATCCTTTTTCAAGACTTTGATTTACTATTTCATCAATTACAACTCGTTCTCTTTCATAAGTTGTTCTTCCTAATTCATATGCAACATCAGGAAGACTATTCCAATATTTAGTTTTCAAAATATCATCTACATCATGAGTTTGATGCGCAACTTTGTCAGATAAGCAACCAATAGTGTATTCCCCTGGTTGATTTCTTGAAATTTCAGGACTTACCCATCCAATGGAATGTCTTCGTATTCCTTCATAAACTTCAGGTGTTAAGTTTAATTCCTCAACATAGTGAAGAAGAAGTGGTCCAACAAATTCATGTCTAATGTCTTTTCCAGTTATTTTAGAAATTGTTCTTTCGCCAAAATGTCCATACGGAAAATGACCAATATCATGACCAAAAAGTATTGCCATGACAAGATTTCTATTTTGATTAGTTCGTTTCGCAATCTCAGAACCAATATTATAACATTTTAATGTGTGAGTGAGCCTTGTTGTAATTGTTCCATCTTTGGGATGAATAAACACTTGGCCCTTATCTGCCAAAAGACTAAACAAAGTAGAATTTAATATTCTATTAAAATCTTCTAAGAACTCGTCTGGTTTAGGATCTTCATATATCTCCCTACCTTTTGTTTCAACTTGCGGTTCGAGTGGCATATAGTAAATACTGGAAAATTACCACTATATAAGTGTAACGTAAAAATATGTTTCCTTTTCATCAGATGTTTCAATAACTTGAAATCGCTTTAATTCATTTTTTAACTCATCTTTTTTTGCAGAATTTTTTAAGATAGTAATCAAAAAACCCTTTTTAGTCACTCGTGCAAATTCTGATACTGCTGATTTGATATTCGTAAAATTTTGTGACGCAGTAAACGAAATTGCAAAATCAAACTCGGAGTCTTTAAATGGCATTTTTTCCGCAAATCCACAGACAAAATTAATATAAGGATATTTTTGTTTAGCAATTTCTAGAAGTCCTTTTGACGGATCAAGTCCTGTATCGCAAGAAAAAAAGTTACTAGAAATGCCTGTTCCGCATCCAACATCCAATATTCTTCCTGAGACTATAAACTGTTCTGATGCAAATGTGAGTTTTTTGAGCTGTTCATCCTTGTATAGCTCATCATATCCTTTTGAAATTTCATCATACATGTCCATTTTTCTACCGGTTTAGTAATGACAATTTATAAATGAACCATAAGCTTTATAAAAGGGCACTACTCGAGAGTACTAAAATTTAATACTTAGTGCGCATTGTTGGGTAATTTTCTTGACTCCCCCCACTTGTCAAAGAATCCCAACTTTGCCTACCCCTCTTTTTTTCTAAAAATTAAAATGACATAAATTAGTTAAAATCAGAACTTCATACCCTTAAAACCTTTCATCTTCTTCATCATTTTTTGCATCTGTTTTGGGTCTTGCATATTGCCCATGCTCTTGAAGTTTTTCATGACTTTTTTAGATTGCTTATAATGTTTTACTAAATCTTTAACTTCGCCAGTGTTCATTCCAGAACCATTTGCAATTCTTTCAACTCTGTTTCCAGAAATTAATTCAGGATCCTCTAATTCTTCCTTAGTACATGAATCCATGATAAATTTCCATTTCTCAAGTTTTTCTTGTTGAACTTCAATTGCTTCTTTAGGAATTTGTACTTGGCCAAAACCAGGAATCATTTCAATTAACTTACTTAAAGGGCCCATTTTTTTCATTGCTTGCATTTGATTATACAAATCAATTAAGTTAAAATCGCCCTTAAGCATTTTTTTAGAAATATCTTGAGCTTCGTCATCACTTATTGCAATTTTTGCTTTCTCAAGGAGCGCTTCTAAATCTCCCATTCCAAGAAGTCTTCCAACAAAACCAGTTGGACTAAAAACCTCAAACTCGTTGATTTTTTCTCCTGTTCCAATAAAACGAACAGGTGCATCCGTGACTGAACAAGCAATCAATGCTCCTCCACCTTTTGCAGTACCATCTAGTTTTGTGATAATTACTCCAGTAACATTGCATTGTTCGTGAAAACTTTCAGCTTGTTTTTGCGCAGTTTGTCCAACGTCAGCACTCAAGACCAAAAAAGTTTCATCAGGAGAGACTGCAGAGTTTATTTTTGCAATCTCGTCAACAAGTTCTGTATTTAATGCATCTCGTCCTGCAGTATCTATTATAATGACATCATGTTTTAATAGCTCTGCCTCGTATTTTTTGTAAACTAAAACAGGATCTTTCATAGTTGGGTCGCCATACACATGCATGTCTTTACCCATTTGTCTAAGTTGTTCAAATGCGGCAGGTCGCCAAGTATCAGTAGAAATTAATGCAACTTTATGTTGTCGATTTGAAAAGAATCTTCCTAATTTAGCAGCAGTTGTTGTTTTACCATTTCCAAATAAACCAACTAACATAATTTTAAGAGGTTTTTTAGAAACAACAAATTCTTTTTTATCTCCGCCCAGAAATCTTGTAAGTTCTTCATATACAATATTGACTAAATGTTCTTTTTTAGTTAATGTTGAAGGAGTTTTTTCTTTTAATGCCCTATCCTTGATATTTTTACCAAGTTCAAAAACTAACTTGACATTAACATCAGATTGCAAAAGTGCACGTTGAATGTCTTTAACTAATTCATTGACCAGCTTTTCATCAACAAAAACACTAGACGCAATTTTACGTAAAGTTTCTTTTAATGAATCACCCAGTTTTCCTAGCATATTAATACCTTAATTTTCTCATTTATTATATAAAACTTGCCTATTGAAATAATTACAACTATTGGCAGTCATTTAATGTTTATTCTCTTATTTTTTTGGCAAGTTCAGCTAGTTTAACATCATCTGCTCTGTCTGAGTCATGGGACGATAAATATCCAGGGTATGATTCAAAAAACTCATTAATGTTTGATTTGATTGGTTTCCATTCTGCCATGTTTGCAGTTCCATGCATAGGAATTAATTTCGCATGAACGTGGTCAACACCAAACCCTTCAAAAATCATTCCAGTCCGTCCAACATCATCAAACTTAGAATCAAGTAATTTACCAACTTTTTTAGCAGTTAAAACTAATTTACACAGAACATCATCAGGTAAATCAAATGCATAACTCGAATAATGTTTCTTTGGAATTACAACAGTAAATCCTTGTGTATTCGGAAATATTGTCAAAAACGCCAAAAAATCAGAATCTTCCCACACTCTGTGGCATGGAATTTCTCCAGCAACAATTTTACAAAAAATACAGTTTGTGTTATCATTTACCATTTTACTAAAGAAAATGTTATCTTTTTAATAAATTTTACGTGTTTACGAAATAAATTTTACTATATTTTTCAATAAATTTATAAAGTAGCACTCTTTAAAGATTTATAAACGATTCGTAGGTCTGGGGAACATTTCTGGACAACTAGCTAGGGAAAAAGGGTGTTTTGGTTGAGAATAAAAGAGGTTAATAAACGAGCTCAAGTGAGTATATTTATAGTTCTTGGTTTAATTTTACTAATATCTGCAAGCATTTTTTTCTTCTATAAAA
Organism: Candidatus Woesearchaeota archaeon; assembly: GCA_016938695.1. GTDB lineage: Archaea > Nanobdellota > Nanobdellia > Woesearchaeales > JAFGUC01 > JAFGUC01. The sequence goes on from JAFGUC010000024.1 coordinate 310,748, forward strand.
CTCGAACAGCGGTCTTTAATCCAGAACAAATAACTGAAATACAATCTACACCGATAACAAGTTATGTTGATGTATGTGTTAAATATGGAGCTTATGAAGCTTTAGACAAACTTGGACGACAAGGAGGATATTTATATTTTCCACCTGAAATTGAGTTGAATCCAAATGCATACGTTTCACAAATTCCTGGAACAACTTTACTAAAAATACCTTATTGGTACTACAATAGTGTAAGTAGAGTTCCAACAATAGAACAAATTGAAAAAGATTTGTCAATTTATGTTACAAAATACGCTTACGATTGTGTAGATGAATTTTCTGTGTTTTATGAGCAATACAACGTAAACATTCTCGAAAATATAAGCGTAAATGCACGAATAACACAAAAAACAGTTCAATTTGACACATCATATCCAGTTGACATCTTGAAAAAAAGTAATAATCAAAAAATTGAATTAAGAGATTACAAAACAACTGTTAATGTTCGTTTAATTGAAGCACTAGAAATGGTTACAAAAGTAATGAAGTCAAATTACGAACAAGGTTTTCTGGAAAATACAACTTTACGAGCAATAATGCTAGAGCCTGATGCGCCACTGAACGGAATCGCATTTGGTTATTCTCGAGAAGAATGGTCTGTACGAGATATTAATGACAAAGTTTACGATTTCTTATATTTACTATTCGCATCAAAACTAAGGTTTAGGTTTGACGATTCACAAAATCCTTTTATTCTAACGCAAGAAAAGACATATGAAGATCTAGAAAATCTTGATGAGGGAAAAGCATTAGCTGGCGAATACCGAGATGTTTCAGTTCCAAAAGATTTCTATGAATACAAACATTTGTACTTCAAAGTTTTTGAGAATGGAGAATACTCTGGCTTAACAAGTTCAATTGATTTAGGTCCAAAAAATTATTTTTTACTAAATATTCAGCCAAACAAAAATGGAAAAGTTTATTCTAACACCCAAACAACAGATTCAAATTTTGCATTGGGTCTTCTTCCAATACAATTTTGGCACTTCTTGTATGATGTTTATTATCCAGTTATAATTAGGGCAGTTGATCCTTTAGCTCTTGATAATCGTGGATTTGAATTAAAGGCAGCATATCCTGTTTATCTAAAACAAAATCTTCCTGCTCCACGTTCACCAGTTTCATTTGAATCTTTCAAATGGACACCAACGTCAGACATATGTGATGAAACTCAAAGTGTTGCACGAACTGTTGTTGCATATACTAGAAACGCATCACTGATAAATGGACTAACTGGAGAACCAATGCCAATTAAAGATGTTGAAATCTATTACGAATGTCCTCAAGGAACATGTTACAAAGGTAAAACTGAATTCGTTTTAGGAAGCTTTGGTATAGAGTTAGAACTTCCAAAAAAATGTTCCAACGGTGTGATTACTGCAAAATCGCCTGGCTTTATTGATACAAAAGTTCAAGCAGTTTCAACAGAGAATGAATTTTACGTAGACATGGTTCCACTTAAGAATTTCACGTACTCAATAGAAGTGTATACTGATTACATGTCATCCGACGTTGATTCAGATGGTAATGTTGATTTAATCAAATATAATCCAAATCGTTTCAATAAAAATTACACATTTAGTATTCACTTGAAATCATATAACAACACTCACGAAGAATATATCATACTTGATTCAATTGATGGAAATTCATCATCATTAGAACTAGCAAATATTAATTCAAAATACTTGTTGGACATTTATTTATCTGACGACGAAGATAATATAATTGGTGGATATTTTGGAAATTTATCAATTTCTGCACCAACGCCATATGATTTTACTTCTGACTTTGATACTCTTAAAAGTCATGTAACATTCAAAGTATACGCACGAGTTCCAATGGTTAGAACTGACGACGAATACGTAAAACTTTTTGATGATTTAGAAAAAAATTCATATAACTACCTTGAACAATTAAAACCGGTGTTTAGCTAATGAAATTTAAAAATATTTTTTTGGTATTGTTTGTGTTGATATCAATACAGATGTGTTTTGCTTTAGATTTTTCAGATATAGTTCTAACAAGAGACTCTGAATATGCGACATTTGAATTAACAACTGATGTTGAAGCAAAAGTATCGCTTACTATATCTGCAAATCCAGATGCAACAGGCGGTATTACATACAATGAACAATCTTACACAACTAACCATACGATATTAATTAGCGAATTGACACCTAATACAACGTATTATTATAAATTTCAAGCAATGAATAATGTTGGTAGTCGAACTTATGATTGTTTCAAATCAAATTATGTTGATGGGGCATGCAACGTTGGTCCAAACTTCGGGGATTGTTTGTGTGGTACGGGAGCAAATCCTGATTGTGGTTCTGGAAGTAAAGAAGGTTGGTTTTGTGTAAATAGTCTTTGTCGTGAAGATTTACCAACAGGAAATAGTCCAGATTTTACAACCTGTATGGCTAGAAATTTTACAACACAAGTTAACGATACTTTAGAACCATTTTTATGGTTAGAAGTCCCAACAGGAATTGGGCAATATCAAGTTACTCTAGATGGTTATACTGAACCAGAATCAAAAATAAATGTTTCTTTAGACGGAGTATTTATTAGAACTGCAACTGCAAACTTACAAGGTCATTTTGTAATGCCTATTACTTTAACAGAAGATAGTAAGAAAATAGATATTATTGTAAAAGATAAATCTGGACGAACAACAACAAAATCTTTTGAATTTGTAGTAGATGTAATTCCGCCACAATTTGAACAAACATCAGACATTCCAACACTTGTAGGCAAAAACGAATTTTATATCACTGGAACAATTAGTGAAGCAGTTAAATTTCATTACGAAGTAAGCCAAGAATCATCAAAAAAAGATGCAGAAATAGATGTTCCTGCAGGAACATTCAATATTTCTATTCCGTTATTTGAAGGAAGAAATACTGTATTTGTCGAATATTATGATGCAGCGGGTTTAGGTCAGAAAATAACTCGAACTCCTGGCGATCCAAGAAAATATGTTCAAGATATTGTTTCTGATACAAAAGCTCCTGTGTTTAAAGAAAACAATTTAGGAGATTTAAGTCAAACAATAGTTCCTTATTTAGCAGCAATTGGAAAAGTTGAAGATTTAACAGACACTACTGTATATGTATATGGTAAAGTTCTAGATGATACTTATCTCGATGTTGAGTTTGAAAGTCCAGAACTTAATGGTTCAGAATCACAATTATCATTTCACGAAGTATACTCTGAATATATATTGTTAGCATATGGAACTGTTGACGCTGATGGTGCGTTCAAAGTTTCATTCTATTTGCCTGCAAATATCGATGCAGCATTAAGTTTAGATTCAGATAGTTCAGGTTCTGACTTAAATGCAGAGGGCGGTGGAAGTTTCTTTGGAGCAGAAGTAGATTTAAAAGTTGTTGCAGTCGATCAATTAGGCCATTATTCTGAAATTGCAGGAGATGTCAAATACGGAACTTGTGCAGATAATTCAGATTGGATTTTCCAAATTGATGGTGATCACATATATCCTGAGAAATTAGATCCTTATTTAATTGAACAAGGACTAGCTGAGATTTACATTCCATTTACTGTTGAATATGTTGGTTCAGACGATTTATTATCTGGTTTGAAAAGTCCGACATTTAAGAAACGTTCAAATCTAGGTGGATACAATAAAGAACAATTTGATTGGGACGCAATAAAAAGCTGTTCAGTAGATTTTACAGAAAGTGCAAACGAAGGTTACATCGTTTGTAAAATAAAACCGTACGAAGTTCCTTCCGATCACGAAGCATCATCTGCAGCAGGTGAAGCAGGAAATGAAGTCGAGGAAACGTTAGAAGAAGCCGTAAATAATTATCTTGATTTTAGAGCTCTAACCTTACCTATGTCATTTAAGTTTGGATACGAAGTAAATGAATACGACGGAGACCGAGCAACAAAAACATACGAACAATGTGTCTTCCTAAATATAATGGTTGATGTTGATTTAATAAATGAGAGTAGTGAAGCAATTCAAGATGCAATAAATTTCACATTAGGAATTGTCGATACACTGTATAATATCACTGGTGAAGTGGATAATGTTCTTGACACTGCATTACGAATCACAATTCTAGGAAGCTTTGGAACAACAATTGCGAATGTAATTGCAAAGACAAACGAGTTAATGAAATGTGGTGGAATATCAAAAGATAATGCAGACTATACTTGGTCAGAAAGTATGACTCAAAATTTAATCGGTGGAATCTTAGCAAAACCAACAACTGCCGATATGTTCAATTTTAGACATGGTGCAAGTGGAACATATTGTGAAAAGGTTTATGCTGAAGGTCAATCACAAGAAGAAAAAGAAAAGAATCCATTTTACAAATCTTGTACTGAATGCAGACAAGCAATAAATGGTTCAATGAAAGTTAAAGCAATTGATTATGTAGTAAGCGATAGAGTTTACTGTCCACAAGTCCCAACATATCAAGAATTTGTACGACAAAGGTATCTTGCATTACGACAAGCACAATCTCCTTATTTAAAATCATCAGAAGCCGATGTTTTAGTTTACGTAACTGCAGGTGCAGGAAAAACATATGGTGAGAAGACAATTACATTGCTTCCTGACGATAAATCCTATAAGACAATGCCTTTAGATTTTGAATGTCAACAGTATTTCCAATACATTGTAAATAATAACGATGAGTTAAACAAAAAGGGATTGTTCCCTGATATTAAAGAAGACACAACAACTGGTTCTACTATCAAAAAATATTCCAAAGACACAACAAAAGAAGCAGATGCACTAAAAGACGCATGTGTAAAAGCTTACAAAGCTGAATATGATTCTGCTTGTTGGGCATCTTATGTTGATGACAACTACAAAGCATCACGAGATTATCAAATCAAAGTTCTACAAGAATTAGGTGTTGCAGATCAAGAAGAAGAAGATTTTACTAAAAAAGCAGTTGAGTTTATTTCTGCATTAGGGGACTTATCTTCAACAGTTAGTAAGATGTGCACTATGGAATCACTAAATAATTCTGTGTATAAAGAATTAGTTGAATCCGATAGAGAAATATTTGCTAATATTAACACCATTAATGGTTTCCCAACTTTTGACAACATGTTAAAAGACATAAAAAATAAAGATGCATCATATGGATTTTTAGTTAAAGGTGCAAAAGTCTATTTTATCCAAGCATCATCTGATGTTGTTATAACTGGTGATGGAAATACTGGTGAAATTGCAAGAACGAATCTTAATTTTAATTTAGAAGGTTGTGATGATAGCTTCAGTTTGGCTGATTTAACAAGTCCAACAGGATCAGGTAAAGCTTGTGTAAGATTATATGTAAATAAATATGGATGTGCATTTACAACAAGATTGCCAGAATCAGTAAGTGATACTACAAACATCGAAACAAATCCAAACTTCTTTTATCCAAATACTAAAAAGACTCACTGTCTAAAAGGAGATAGTGGTGGACAAGATATTGCAGCAAACCAAGTAGCAGTAGGAACTCAAGGTTATATTGGTGTTCTTCCAGAACGAGTATTTGACAAAGTTATATTTGAAGGCGGAAAAACAGTTTTAAGAGACCCAACAAAAGGATTTTTTACATCTGTAAGTTGTGGTTGTTTATCTGGTGCAAGAGCAAATGTTCAAAGATGGCACACATATTTAGGCTATATGAAAAATTGTCTAGAAGCAGCACAAGGGGCAGGAAGTATTCAAGATGCACAATGTTATGAGATGTTTGCAGAACAACTTTGTGACAGTATGTATGCTTTAGTTTCCTGCGTAACTGGATTATCTGGAACTCAAGGTGCTAATATGGACTTTAGTGGTGGGCGAGGAGAAACAAATGCTGTTAGTGCATTTTTCTCAGCAACTGCATCTTCAGGAAGAGAATCACAAGATAGGTATGGTGCATCATATTCAAGTGTAATGGATATGACAACAAAATACATTGTAAATTCTGCTTGTTATGGATTCTTAGGTTTACCTTTGCCTGACGACTTAAGTTTATGGGGAACACTAGGAATGCTATCCGACCAAGCAACTGACCAAATAATCTTAGAACCAATTGCAACATTTATGCGTGCACGTGGTTCATACTATGGTGTAAATAAAAATTTAGGCTATTCTAGAATTAATTATCAATTTATTCCAACATTAGTTTCAACTGCACCTGACACAAGAGTTAAAATTGAACTAGTGTGTAGTTCTGATTATGAATGTAGTCAGTTAAGTAGTGATGGAAAATGTGATTGCTACGGTTATGGAACTGACCAGATAGAAACACTTCCAGGTTCAAGTAAAGTCTTAGATAAAGATGAGAATTTCAATGAGCTTCTAGTCCAAACTTTAGAAAGGCCATACAGATTTGACAGTGTAAGATTTGTAATTGATTACAAAGATAGTGATGGTGTAATGCAACACATGGAAACTGAAAAATATCCAATTGATTTCAACAATGGACAGTCTCCAGGAAATTGTGCTTACGACGAAACTTACGTTGACTCTCGTTACGGTGGACGTGGTGGATACATTTGTGAAAGATTCTCAACACTTGGAAGTACATTTGCATTCGTTGGAACCCCATCATTAAAATACGATACTGTATATGCCCAACAAAGTCAAGCAAATTCTGTAAATCCTACAGCAAATGATAAAATCATAATTCAAAATCTAGTATTCAACGTACAAGATGGAAATGTAAATTATGATGATAATGTTGAGGATTATGATTATGACCCTGTTGCAGAACAATATTCGACAAACAACGGTTATTCCGAAAGCAAATTCACAAAATATTATCGAGTAAGATTATTCAACGAAAAAGGAACTGCTTTATACGATAGTGGCGCACAAATAATTCCTGTCGGCGAACACAGTTACAGTGAAACAGAACCAAAGCGAGACGGACAATACGGTTACGACATTTCTTTGTCCGACTTAATGGGTGGAACTGACACTATGGGTAGAATCACTGCAAGTACTATATCTGGTTCAGTAAGACTAACAGACAAACAAATTTCACGTTCAAGTCAAAGTACTTTTACAATGTTATTGAAATTTAATAAGACTGCAATTGGAAAGTATAATTTAACTTATTGGACTAATCCTGCCGTTGCAACAACAGCAACTCCTTGTGCAACAGGAACAAAAATTGATCCAGATGGAAGATATTGTCAAACAGATAGGAAACAATTCATTACGACACCAACTGTTACAACAATATCAGGTAGAAACAATGTATTATTCAATGACATAAATGGATTGAGGTTCACTTTCGAAGATTCAACTCCTGCAGCTGATGATAAAAAAATTGCATACTATTACATTGAATACACTCCACAAGAAATTTTCCAGAGTGCATCAACAAGTAATTTATGTAAACCAGTTCAATACAGTGTAGTTTTGACAATACACAATGCACAAGCAGACGGACTTCCAGCAACAATTGTTGCGCAAGATGATGCAGGTCAAGATTTAAAGAAAGAATTTAAAGTCACTGTAAGTTGTTTTGAAGATTCAACGTCAACAGATTCAACAGCATCAGGTACAACAACTTGTGCAAGTAAAGGTGGAATTTGTGTTGACCGTGGAACAACAACAGCTTCCGCAGCATGTGCTGCAGCAGGACATGATGAAGCATTAGGTCAGTTTAACTGTGCAAGTACAGAAAGTTGTTGTATTGATTATACAACATGTCAGCAGTTGAATGGCGGTAATGCAGATTGTTTCGCAGAATGTGATGATTCTACATATCTGAAATCAGGAAATTCAATTGAAGCAGGAAATGAATTTTGCAAAGATTCAACTAAACCAGTGTGCTGCAAAAAAATATGAGAAAATTAAAAAATTTTATTTCTCATTTCCATATAATCTTTGGTAGACTTCATTGTATGTATCTGGAAGAACTTCTCTTCCTTTGATTGTAAGATTATATAAATGAGGATCTTCAAGATTTATTTTGGCAAATGCACCACCAATTAATGCAAAATATGTTCCATCACTGTCATCAAGTTCATCTAAGAATTTATCTTCGCCAAATCTTTCAACAGGTTCAAGATAACATTCCTGAACTAATTCTGAAAACAATTGAAGTTGTTTTGCAGGATCTGTTTCAGCCAATGCTTTCTGTTTGTATGCACGAGCCATTTGTGTGTAAACATCAATTACATCGTCTGGGAATGCATCAAAATCTCCAACTCTAGGATGATTAATTATAGCTAACATCTCTAATGTATCGTCATATTGACCTAGCATGTTAAATGCTTGACCATACATCTCTAAAGTATCTAGATATTCTAATATTCGTTCATTGTAAATTGAATCTCTAACTCCCATTTCAAAATCAGAGTCTAGTATTCCTGTAAGCAAGAAATTAGTAGTTGCTTCTTTAAGGTATGTTAATGCTTCTGATGCAGCACCATCTTGTAAAGCTCCTCTTGCGTTAATTAAATATCTTTCAGTAAATGGTCTTCCACCTAAGTCTGCATTTCCATAAGTAGATGTAGATGTAGCAGATTCTCCAAATTCAAAATACTGAGGTCCACGTTCGCCTTGAACTTCGTATCCAGTCATAGCGCCTTCAGCAGAATAATGATATGTAATCCCTGTTTTTGGATCAGTCCATTGTGAACCATCTGCAAATACAGGTGAAGCCAATGCAGCTAACAATCCACCTACAAGAAGAGTACGTTTTCCAACGTTACTTATCTTATTAATTATATCGTTAAGTGCCATAATAAGATAGTGTCAAGAGAAGTATTTAAATCTTTCGTTACTAGTAAGTGACAAATATTAATTACTATATTGAAAATAAATAACTTATTTAAATACTTGCGACTTAACAAAATCATGAATAAATTCATGCAAAAAGCAATAAAAGAGGCAAATAAAGGGTTAGAATTAAATCACGGTGGACCTTTTGGTGCAGTAATAGTAAGAAACAATAAAATAATTGCAAGCGCACATAATGAAGTGATAAAATCAAATGATCCTACAAAGCATGCAGAAATGCAAGCAATTAGAAAAGCAGCTAAGAAATTAAAACGGTTCGATTTAGAAGACTGTGAAATTTATTCATCTTGTGAACCTTGTCCAATGTGTCTTGCAGCAATATATTGGGCAAGAATAAAAAAGCTATATTATGGCTGTACAAAAGATGATGCAAAAGAGATTGGTTTTGCTGATGAATTTATTTATGAAGTTTTTGAACATAAGAAAAAGGGAATGGCTAAAAAACAAATAGATAAAGAACAATGTCAAGAACCTTTCAAAATTTGGAAAAATAAAAGAAATAAAACAAAATATTAAAGTTTTTTCTTAAGAGATTCAATTAATTTTATTTCAGAAGGATTTACTTTGTTTAAAACTGCAAGATAATATGAAATCCAATCACAATGAATTATTGTATTAAACATACGTTCTAATTTGGAACTTCCCACTGAATTAATTTCAATAACCTCAATTTTTTTAGATAATAAAATCTCTTTTAGAATTTGGAATCTTTTATTTATTCTAGGATGATCATCTAAATTTCTAATAAATACAACAATATAATTTCCATTTAATATTTCAAATCCTTCAATCTCGTTGTGATTCATCTCAGAAAAACTATTACAAAATGCATGAATTTTCGAATTTTCATTTAATTGTTCTTTAAAACGTAATGCCACAGAATAATAGTTTAATGATGAATAAATAAGAGGAATTTTTTTAAATAATTTGTTAGCAATTATTTCATCTTTATGTGTGTTAATTTTCATACGAGTTATTCTTTTGACAGAAGATTCAAAATCACACTTTTCACAATTTTCTAATGTACGTAATACTGAAAAAAACATATAATACAACATTGCTCTTGGTTGATGTCCATAAGGAACTAAGATATGCTCAATATTTCTTCGAAGTGCCATTTCCTTTAATTTTCCACCACAGCTCATTGCAACAATTTTGCATTTAAGTTTAAGCGCTTGCTGAAGACAATTCAATGTTTCCTCTGTATTTCCAGAATATGATATTAAAAAAGCCAAGCAACTTGAATCAATGTCACTTGGAAGAGTATATCCCTTCACAACTTCAACAGGAATATCAATAACTGCTTTTAACAAATCGCCAATTATTCCAGAACCACCCATTCCACAAACAATTATTCTTTTAAAACAAGAAATGTACACGCTAGAACTAAGTCTATAACCCTGATCAATAAAATCTTTAGAACTTTCTAAATCTAAATAGTATTCGGATTTATCAAGCACCTCTTTTTTAAGCATTCTCTAAATACATTATTCTTGAGTTTTAAAAGTTTTACGTATACTACTTTTAAATAAAAACAAAACAAAAACCTTTAAATATATGATTTCAATTATTACTGCATGCAATGCAAAAAATATCTATCTAAAGAGCTCATGTTAATTGGAGTCCTTATCAGTTTGATTTTTGGTGTGTTATCATTCTTAAATATTCCTGAAGTTTATGATGTTGAATACTTAATTCACATGTGCTTTGGTTTTTTAGTTGTGATGATACTTCTATCATATGTAAATCAAAAATCATATTCTGATAATTTGTTATTAATTTATACTTCATTTTCAATGTTAAATATACTATATGTTTACTTGTACAGTCCAAATTGGTTTTTAGTACCAAACTTTTTGATATCATTTATCATTTTTAGCAATGTGGCATTCGTTCCAAAATGTAGAAGAAAACCAGCAAAAGTTTTTACAATAGAACGAGCATATAGTGCAATGAAGGAACCAAAAGAAATGCCCAAAATTTTCATTGAAGACGCAAAAGGCAATAAAACCGATATTGAAACAGCAATAAAAACTAAAGAAAAGCCAAAACGAATAAGAAAGCCTAAAGCAAAAACAGCAACAACAAAAAAGAAAACAACAAAAAAAGTAGCTGCTAAGAAAACCGCTCCAAAAAAAAAGTCTTCAAAGAAAAAAACAACTAAAAATAAGAAATAAATTTATTTTTTCTTTTTCAATTTGCTATTTCTTATTTCATCAACTATCGTAAGTCCAATACCAATACAAATAAGAGTATCTGCTAAATTAAATATTGCAAATGTTCCAACAGAAATAAAGTCGGTAACATGCCCGAAAAAAATTCGTTCAAACAAATTCCCTAAAGCTCCTCCAATAACAATTGGGAAATACTTCATATCTTCTTTAATCCAAAAATAAAACAATGCGCCAAAAGTAAGTACATTTAATACTAGTGCTACAATAGGGAGTCCATTAAAGAAACTAAATGCTAATCCTGTATTACTAACGACTTTAAAAGAGAGAATTCCTTCTATAAAAATAAAGTTACTCACAAAAAATTTAGTAAGCAAATCCGCAACAAAACAACTACCTAAAATGATAAAATCTCTTTTTCTTACCATTGCCTTCTGTTGTTGTTATTTTCTCCAGCAGCAATTCTTTCTAAGCTTACCAATCTTTGATTGATACTCTCTAAACTAATACGAATTGTGTCTAGTTTGGAATTTAATACTTCTAAGTTTTTAGAAATAATCTCTTGGTTGTGGTCTTGATTGGAATATCTTGCAGTATTCTGCTGTGGTTGATTCTGAGGATAACCTTGATAATTGTAATTTTGTTGTTGAGGTTGTGGGTCTTCCGGAAAATCATGCTTGATATTGTGTGGATCAAATTTATCTTCAAATTGTGATGTGTTTTGTGAAAACGTTGAACTAAAGTTAGGGTCTTCTGTACCTGCTTGTGGCTCATCAAAAATGCTTTGTTGTTGATTAGCAGGGTTTTGTGTTTCTAGCTTACTAAGATCATTTTGTAGTTTGTCTAAACTACCATCCTTTTTTTTAAGAAAGTCGAACATTTTATTTTCCTCTTTTTTCCAATTGTTTTTGAATTTTATTTATTTCAGATATTATTTCTTCTTCTTTTTTTCGTATGTTAGAAAGTTTAAATATCTTATTGTAAATTACAATAAGAAATAAAATCATGATTGGTAATGCGCCTAATCCTATTAGTAGTAATGTATTATTTTTGTTATCTGGTGTAATAATAACTTCTTCATCTTGACTTTGTTCTTCTTCAGTAATATTTGTTGTTGTATTGATGTTATTTAGAATTTCTTGGGCTAATTCAGTAGCAGTCTTAGTTTCATTAATGGTTTCAGTTTGATCTTCCAATGTTACTTTATCATTTGCATTATTTGGAAAAGATAATTTCTTGTCAATTATTTTAGTAAATTTATCTCCATTAGATGTTTGATAATTTATTATGAATTGTATGTTGTGTTTACCTGATATATCGTTTGGCAATTCTATTTCTGCAATTTCTTCTAACTCATCAACCTTATCATACTTGTAAGTTCCATTAATTATTTTTGACACAACCATTGTAGAAATATTTTCTATTGGAAAATCTGCCATATTCTCAAGAAATATTTGAAGAGTTTCATTGGATCCTCCAATAACAAATTCTCTCATTTTAAGAGTGATTTGAGGTTCTTTTGTAAAAAAAACTTGTGTACTAATATTATATTTTTTTTCAAAGTCAATAGTTGAACCATCCATAATTTCAACAAGTACTGAAATGTTTTCTGGCTTTGTTGTCAGTGTTTTTACTTCAACAATCCTATTAATTGCTGTTATATTTTTTAATACTCCTTTTGCTTGTCGTATGTTTGATTCACGACCTTTTAGCATTTTATATGTTGAAGTAATTTCGTATGAATCTTCAGGAACAATTATTTCAAAAGAATAATTAAGATATGCAACTTCTTGTGTATTATTCAAATAAATTGTGACATTAAATAAATCTCCTAACTCTACGCCATTTTTATTTACAAAAACATCTAAGTCTATGCTCTCTGTAACTTCATAAGTCTGTTTATCGAGTTTAATCTCTTCGTATTTTACACCATTATAATAATTCAATTTAGGAGTTATTTCTTTTTTCTTAAAACTATTTTTTGGTTGTAACCTATACCAAAATTCAACATTTTCTTCAGGTTCAATAGTTTCATTGAAAATAATATCTCCATTGCTGATTATGCAATTTTCATAATCTAAAATGTAAAAATAATCAGATATATCTTGCGAGAAAGTAGGTTGAATTGAAACGTTACCAGTATTTTCAAAAGTAAAATTTAATTCAACAATTCCTCCTTCTAATAATTTTAAATCATTTCCAACATAGTTCTTTGTAAATGTTTCAGTAAGTATTCCGTGATATTTTGCAATAGAAATTTTAGCTTTAGTTTCACTTTCATTTAACAAGTAACATATATTCGTATTATTTCTTGTTTTACATGTTGACAAGGATATTTCAAATGATGTTGGTCCTTCAAGCTTTATTTTTTGTCCTTGATTTCCAACATAAAGTTTGTAATCTTGATTTGCTATAGAAACACTTGATCCTGATGTATATGATTTTTCAATGTAGTAATCGCTAGCACCTTGAACTATTCCAACCATTAAAAACATGCAAATAATTATTAGGTTTAATTTTAGTTTCATGATTCAATACCAAAAATTCTCATTATGAAATTAATTATTTCACTTATTAGATTCTTTTTCTGAATTGCATCTGTTTTAGAGTCTGGTTCAATTTCATTAGGTTCTTTCACAATAATTGTTCGATTATATTCTTGTTGTGTGATGTTCTCAGTTAAATTTAATTCAGGAATATCTTCTATCTCTGTCTCATTAACGGTAGTATTAGAGATAATTATTATTTCAGAATTTATGTCATCTTCAATATCTTTAATTAATTTTTTAAGAACATCATAACTTATTTTTTCACTATATGTTTTTGTATTGCCGACAGTTTCATATTCTACTCTTGCAAATGTTCCATTTAATAGCAATAAGTCCTCAAGTTCTACAGTAACTTTAATGTTTGCTTCTGAATTGTGTTCGATAAATATTCCTTTGTTCAATCCAATTAAATCGTCGTATAAAATTGCACTAGAATCTTTTTTTCCAACATTAACAATTTCATAATTTAGCATAGTTTTATTGTTCTGTTTGGAAACATTTCTGTATACCACTAATGCTGCATTATCAATACTTGTGTTAGTTATTTTCAAACTCAATTTATTGAATTTAGTGATATATTTTATTCCTTCTTCACTGTATGATGTTAATTCCAAACCGTCAAACGAATAAGATCCAATTACTTTTCCACGTAATTTAAACGCTGAACTTAATTTTATTGTTTCGCCAGGATTAACCTTATTTATTAATATTTTATCAGAGTAATAATCAAATTCTTTCATCTTTGGAAGTTCAAAACTAATATTGTATATTGGTTTTGAGAATTCACTTTTAAGTTCAAACTCAACATCAAATGTTTCACCTTGATAATATGTGCTTTCAGAAGTATCTAGACTTACTGACAAATCTTTATTTTCAACTTCATAATTATTGAGATTAAACGTTTCATTGTATATCTCAGTTTTATTTTCATCTTCAGATTCATATGTTACTGTGCTTATTATATATGCCTTATTAGAATCTGTTACCTTCAATAAATATTTTAACAGTTCTTCATCAGAATTACTTTCGATGTCAAAACAAATTCTACTAACTCCTCTTAAAACTTGGAATCCCACAAATGTTTCTTCGATACATGCCAAGTCAATGTCGATATATTTTGTGTTTTTAACAATTGTATTCAATTCAACTTCTTCATTGAAGTTGAGATTGCCGTCAATTTCATGCTCAACATTCAATGATCCTGTCTTATCAACAGTAATATATTTAGTTTCGATTTCACTGTGTTTTTCGCCATATTCTGTTTCATAATCGACAACAGTTTTAATTTCATACCTTGTTTTTTGTGATACATTTGGAATAATAAAAACTCTATTTAGAATAGTCTTTTGAGTTTCGGGACCTAATTCATCAATGTACGTTGGTTCTATATAAAAAAGTGGACTTGAAAATGTAACATCTAAGTTCTTGAATTTCATATCTTTGTTTGGATTTTTAATTTCAAAATCAAGTAAAATTGTCTGACTTGATTCAACATTTTCATTATCATTTTCAAAGTTAGTCAGAATTTCAAGAACGTCTTTATCAATAGTAATTCTCTTACTGTATGTTTCTGTTTGTGATAATTTTTCGTTGTCATTAGAATATGTTATAAAAATTATAAACTCTCCAGTTCCTGGTTTTTTCGCAACAAAGTTCGATGTTAATTCTTTTATGGTACCGTCGCGTAATTCAAACTCTTGAGTTAACTCATTTCCATTTATTTCAAAATCTCCATTATCATCAAGTTCAATTTTATCTGGAATAACAACTCTTATTGAAACATCAAAATTATTATTGTTGTTATTCTCTAATTCAATTGCAAATTCAAATTCGTCGCCAACATTATGATCTTCTGATGCGGTAATAATTGTCTCTACACCAGTTTCACTTTTAATATTTATTTTTGATGTGTATGCATTTTCTGTGCTTATTCCATTGTAATATGAATATTGTGCAGTAAGCCCCAAATCAACAAGTTCAAAAGGTTTAATGTTATATGTGCATTCAGCATCAGCACCAATTGACAATTTATCTTTAAAGAACTTAATTTTATTTCCTGTTTTCGTACAAGATCCACTAACTGAAGAAATTTCTATAAAATCTGGAAACTCATCAAAAAGAGTTATATTTCTTGCGTCAAAATCTCCATCATTTGTAACAAGTATTGTAATTTGAGATTCCTCTCCAATATAAACTTCATTATCATCTAAAGTTCTTTCAACAGTTAAATCGGGCAATAAATATGAAATACTGATTAATGCTTTTGTATTCAATTTAGCTAGAAAGCAGAACTCTATATTATTTGCGTTAGCACACTCCCCTAAAGATATTTTTTCAGATGCGCCACCAGTAATTGATATGTATGTAGCATGAACATAAAGACTGTAATCCTTACTGTTCAGAGTTATCAGTGATCCACTTTCAACATAATCTTCGAAAATTTTATCCTTTATTGCAGTAACACCATTAATCACTAAGAATAAACATATTGCACTAATAATCATCAATCCTAAGATGTTTTTTCTAGCAATATTACTTTTATTTTTGTTAGATGTTTTCAACACCAATACACCTCTTTTTGGAAAACTTAAACAAGTTCGTCTATAACTTCTGTGATTTTATCTTTAGTTTGATTTTGAATTTTAGTTTTAACTTTTACTCTAATAGAATCAAATTGTTCTTTGAGTTTATCATCCGGAATCATTTTAATTAACCTTAACATTATAGTTTCAGGTAATATTACAATGTTTCCTTTTTTGTATTGAATAATTATATTCTCTGGATAATTCATGATAATTGAGTCAAAAACAAGTCCGCTGATTTTAGATTTAAACACTTGATCATTATTAATATCTAAATTGTTTTTTAATGTTTTCTTAAGTTCTCTTGATTTTTCTTGACTTAAATCGTCGACGACCATTCCGCCAATTATTTTATCTAGATAATAATCAATAGGTTCTTCTGATTCGAGAATTCCAAAAAAGAAATCTTTTGATATTACTTTATCATCTGAAACAATCATTCTATCAGGTAAAGTATTGTTAAGTGCTGTTTTACTAATTAGAATTACTTTGTAACTGCCTAATACTGCTTCTTCAAGCGTCTTGGCTTTATACTGCTTTTCGTATTCAGATATTTTTTTAGAATCAAAATATACTTTGTCTGTTGTATTACTTATTCTAACAGAAAAGCCTGCTAACACATTTTCAGTAACATCGTCGACAAAAAGAATGGTTGTATTTGAAGTAGTGATGTGTTCATGCAAATCTTTTGCATCAAGATATAATAAAACAGAACCCGTTACAACGGTGAGAACTAATAATGTTATAATTAATGCCATAACTTTTATTGAATTTTTAATAAGTTTGAATGCAATAATTGTCAATGCAAATAGCAGTCCTGCCGCAATAATAAGATATAGCATATATTCACCTCTTGTACTATTATATACATTAAACGACTTTTTTTATAAATGTTTGTTTGATTAGCACGCTATTCTGTATGTTAAAAGGGTTTACATCTATATATATTATGTCTAAGGGTACATTACTGGCTTTGTTTGACTAATATTTTTTAAAAAAAAGAGCACAAAAATCAAATTATTACTCAATAGTGACAAAAATACGAAAAGTTTATATACCTCTTCTGCTAAATACAGAATATGATTATATTACCTGATTACAAACGAGAAGATCTTGAACAAATCTTAGAGGAACACTCTAATAAGATTTACAGTTTAGCTACTGGTGATTTATACTATTATGGTACTTGTTGTATAGACAATGGTTATTTAGATTTGGCAAAAAAATATTTTGCGCGACATGAATTAAAAGAACCTAGTGAATTAGATGTAACTAATTTTGGACGATTATGTACCTCCATAAAAAAAGATTATCTTCATAGAATTAAACAAGTTGAACAAAATAGTTCATTTTATTCCGTCGTTGATGGCTTAAATATTGCAATTGTTTGCCAATCAAACGGTTGGGATGTACTTAAAGATTACGCAGTAAAGACATATAACTTAAAACCTTTCGAATCCGAAATTTCAAGACAAGTTGAAATTCGAAAATCGAAAAATATATAAAGGGGCAGAATTGCCGAATACTAATCTGATTGGTTTAGGGAAATCAAAAAAAAGTGATTCGGATTCAAAAACGAAAACTTTATATATGACTGCCTTATCCAACGATATACTTGTGCGGAAACACAAGAAATCAAAGATCATCTCCGAACCAAAAATTAACTAACTAAGTGTATACTTTACGTCATGTTAAGTATGAACGAAACATCGTTTGACGAATACGTTTTAAACGTAAAATCAAATACAATTCCTTGTTGAATTCGAACAATAAAACAATGATAATAAATTCTGAATTCTATAAAAAGCAACCATACTAGGATAATAAACAATAAACCGTTTTTTTAAAATACCCGTTGATCCTGCGGGAGATTGCTGCTATTGGAGTTCGACTAAGCCATGCAAGTCAGGGGGTCTTTAAGGCCACCGGCGGATCGCTCAGTAACACGTCAATAATCTGCCCTACGGTAGAGGATAGCCTTGGGAAACTGAGGGTAATACTCTATAGGAGATTTGTTCTGGAAATGATATTTCTCTGAAAGTTTCGGTGCCGTAGGATGAGTTGGCGGCTGATTAGGCTGTTGGTGAGGTAACGGCTCACCAAACCTAAGATCAGTAGGGGCCATGAAAGTGGGAGCCCCGAGAAGGTCACTGAGATACTGGACCTAGCCCTACGGGGTGCAGCAGGCGCGCAACCTTTACAATGCACTAACGTGTGATAAGGGAACTCCAAGTGCTCATGCTCTGCATGGGCTTTTGCCAAGGGTGAAGACCTTGGCGAATAAGCGGTGGGTAAGACTGGTGCCAGCAGCCGCGGTAACACCAGCGCCGCAAGTGGTGATCGGTTTTATTGGGCCTAAAGCATCCGTAGCTGGCTTAACAAGTCTCTTGTGAAATCGAGGAGCTTAACTCATCGGAATGCGGGAGATACTGTTAGGCTTGGGACTGGGAGGAGTGAGAGGAATTTCGTGGGAAGCGGTAAAATGCTATAATCCTCGAAAGACCACCGATGGCGAAGGCATCTCACCAGAACAGATCCGACAGTGAGGGATGAAAGCTAGGGGAGCAAACCGGATTAGATACCCGAGTAGTCCTAGCTGTAAACTCTGCGAACTAGGTGTTGCATATTCCCCGTGAATGTGCAGTATCGTAGCGAAGGCGTTAAGTTCGCCGCCTGGGAAGTATGGTCGCAAGACTGAAACTTAAAGGAATTGGCGGGGGAGCACTACAAGGGGTGCGGCGTGCGGTTTAATCTAACTCCACGCAGAGAATCTCACCAGAAGCGACGGCAGGATGAAGGACAAGCTAAAGACTTTTCTTGACGAGCCGAGAGGTAGTGCATGGCCGCCGTCAGCTCGTGCCGTAAGGTGTCCTGTTAAGTCAGGTAACGAGCAAGACCTGTGCCTACAATTGCCAGCGGGTAATTTATTACGACTGGGCATATTGTAGGGACTGCCTTGGAAACAAGGAGGAAGGTGCAGGCAACGGTAGGTCTGTATGCTCCGAATCTTCTGGGCTACACGCGCGCAACAATGGTAAGGACAATGGGATGCAACTCCGAAAGGAGAAGCTAAACCTCGAAACCTTATCTTAGTTCAGATTGAGGTTTGTAACTCAACCTCATGACGCTGGAATCCCTAGTAATCGGGTTTTATCATAGCCCGGTGAATGTGTCCCTGCTCCTTGCACACACCGCCCGTCAAACCAACCGAGCAGGGTTTAGATGAGCGTCGGCTTTTTGGCCTATTCGAATCTAAGCTCAGTGAGGTGGGTTAAGTCGTCACAAGGTCACCGTAGGGGAACCTGCGGTGGGATCACCTCCTTTTTATTTATTTATCTAATAAATAATACTTAGTCAAACGATGTTTCGTTTTTTACTTTATTTCCTGTATATATTACAAAATACATACAGGTAATATTTTACCAATGGGCCTGTAGCTCAGTCCGGTAGAGCATCGCCCTTGCAAGGCGGGGGCCTCGGGTTCGAATCCCGACGGGTCCATATATTACAATATCACACTCATACATTTTATTTTTTGAGATCAATCCCGATCTGAAGGATTAGGGTTGTTGGAAGAGGCATTGGTCCCCCGGACCAATACAAATGTTTTATCATTTATCACGCTGATGAGGCCACGCATAGATTTGAGATGACACAACTTTAGGTGAAAATGTGTTTCATACACAATAAATTAAGCTGTCAGGTGGATGACTTGGCTCAATACAGCGAAGAAGGATGCGACAAGCGGCAGTATGCCACGGGGAGTTGCAAGTAAACTTTGATCCGTGGATTTCCGAATGAGACTTCTCTTAAAAACGCTATTGCGTTAGCAAACCGAGGGAATTGAAACGTCTTAGTACCTCGAGGAAAAGAAATCAATTGAGATGGCGTTAGTAAAGGCGATCGAAAGCGCTATAGAGCAAACTGAATCCGTTGCAGTAATGTAATGGAGATGTGGTGTTAGGACTGATTTGAGACCCTAATCTGTTGACCAGAATTTTCTGAAAAGAAAAACCGTAGAGGGTGATAGTCCCGTACGGGAAAACAGATGGGCTGTTCAGTATCCAGAGTACCGTTAGTTGAGTATTTAGCGGGAATGTGGGAGGCATCAACTTCCAACTCTAAATATGTTTTGAGTCCGATAGTGTACTATGTACCGTGAGGGAAAGTTGAAAAGAACCCGTAATAGGGAGTAAAATAGACCCTGAAACCTGGCAGCTATAGTGGGGTACGGCCCTAAGGGGTTGTACCGTTCGTTTTGAATAACGAGCCAGGGAGTGTACTTTTGTGGCGAGAATAACCATTTTGCAATGGGTATTCGAAGGGAAACCGATAGTCCGCAGTTTACGAGGGACGAGGTATGATAAGTGCCTTTAGTCACAAGGGTACGACCCGAAGCCGGTCGATCTAACCATGGGTAAGGTGAAGCGATGTTAATCCATCGTGGAGGCCTGAAGAGGTGCTACGAGCAAGTGCTCTTGTAACTTGTGGTTAGGGGTGAAAAGCCAATCGAGACCGGTGATAGCTGGTTCCTGTCGAAGTTGGCCGTAGTCAAGTCTTGACTGAGATTGTCCTGGTGATAGAGATACGGATTGGGGATTTTGGGGGCTAACGCCTTCGGTTTCTTGTCCAACTCCGAATGCTGGGACTTCGTAGACGTCAGGAAACGCCGTAGTGGGGTAAGCTCACTATGGGAGAGGGGAACAACCCAGACTACAGTTAAGGTCCCAAAATATTGATTAAGTGTTAAAGGGTGAAAAGTGTTTGTTGTCACAGACAGCGAGGAGGTTAGCTTAGAAGCAGCTACCCTATAATAAGTGCGTAACAGCTTACTTGTCGAGATAACAAGCCTTGAAAATGGACGGGGCTAAATCAATTACCGATACTGTAGGGAATCTGACAAGATTTACGGTAGGCAGGCGCTCCGGTGGAGTAGAAGTGCGTCCGTAAGGATGTGTGGATCTGCCGGAGATGAGAATCCTGGTGGTAGTAGGAACATAGCGGTGTGAGAATCACCGCCACTGAAAGGGCAAGGGTTCCTCAACAATGCAAATCAGTTGAGGGTAAGTCGATCCTAACCGAGATCCTAACTGGATTAATCGGGAAAGGGAAACAGGTTAATATTCCTGTACTGCTAGATTATGTGCGGTGACGCAAGCCTTTATTTCTGACATTTCGGGCTAGACGGACAAGAATCGTCGTTCTTGTTAATAAGGATAAATCAAGGGAGTATTATAATGATGAGAACTTGATTAAACCTTAGATGAGTTTGCGTAACGTGAATTCCGTTGATGCCTGGAGTCCATGAAAAAGGAATAAGGATAGATATTTAGTAATCGTACCCAGAACCAGCACAGGTGCCCCTAGGTGAGAAACCTAAAGTGCGCAGGTTTAAATAGGATAAGGGAATTCGGCAAATTGGCCCTGTGCCTTCGGTATAAGGGGTCCCTGCGTTCGTACATGTAGGTGTGCGAGTGCAGGGTGCAAATGTCAAGATGGTCCGACTGTTTAACAAAAACATAACTTTCTGCTAGTTCGTAAGGATGTGTACAGAAGGTGACGTCTGCCCAGTGCCTGTACTTTAAACTCTCGTTCAGGAGAGCTAAGAGCAGGTAAACGGCGGGGGTAACTATAACTCTCTTAAGGTAGCGAAATGCCTTGCCGTTTCAATGACGGCCTGCATGAATGGCGTAACGAGATCGTCGCTGTCCCTATCCTATGTCCTCCGAACACTCTTTACTGGTGCAAAGGCCAGTGAATTCTAGTGGGAAGTGAAGACCCCGTGAAACTTTACTGTAGCCTGATGTTGTAATGTATTTCTTGTTGTGCAGCGTAGATAGTAGTTGCTTGAAGCTGAGTCGCTAGATTTTAGCTTAGACACAAATGAGACACTATCCTTCGAGAGATACATTGCTCACTTGTAATACAAGGACAGCATTTGGTGGACAGTTTGGCTGGGGTGGCACACCGTTGAAAATGTATCAATGGTGCCCAATGGTCGGCTCATTCGGGTCAGAAATCCGAAGTAGAGTGCAAAGGCAGAAGCCGGCCTGATTGGACTTATACAAGAACTAATTCCAAAGACGAAAGTCTGGCTTAGCGAACCTCCGTACCTCCTTGATGGGGGTCGGGGATGACCGAAAAGTTACTCCGGGGATAACAGAGTTGTCGCGCCCGAGAGTTCCCATCGACGGCGCGGCTTGCTACATCGATGTCGGCTCTTCCTATCCTGGTCGTGCAGAAGCGGCCAAGGGTGGGGGTGTTCACCCATTAAAAGGGATCGTGAGCTGGGTTCAGAACGCTGTGAGGCAGTTTGTTTAATATCTACTAGAATTGTTAAGTGTCTGAGAGTAAGGACCATTTAGTACGAGAGGAACGATGGCTCGAGGCCTCTGGTCTACCTGTTGTCTGACAAGGCATGCAGGGCAGCTACGCCTTAAAGGATAAGTGCTGAAAGCATCTAAGCACGAAACCTGACTCAAAAAGAGACACTTTGAACTCTTGCATAACACAAGTTTGATAGGTACGGTGTGTAAGTACGAAGCTTCGGCGACGTATTCAGCATGCGTATACTAACCGTTCGTAAATTTTTCATCTAAAAAAAATGTCATCTCAAATCTATGCGTGGCTTTTTCTCATCTTTTTTCTATTTTTTTGATTTTAATAGAAAGTTAGATAAACCACTATTTTATACTATTAAAATATGGCTAACTATTTATCAAAAGACGAATTTGAGAATCTAGCTTCAAGACTAGAAAGTAATATAATACATTCTTTTCGTTTGGCAAAACAAGATATTTTAGACTTACAAGATCATTTTCTAAATTTAAGTCAAAGTCAGAAACTAATTGTAGAAATGATTAAAGAATTACGTGAGCATGAAATACAAATTCATGCTGCAATTCAAAATTTATACAAAAAAGATCAAATTAAACACGTAGAGAATTCTGATTCAAAATATCTTCTAACTGAATTAAAAGAAAGTGAAAAAAGAATTTCACAATTGATTAATTCTGCAAGCAAAGAAAAGATACTAATTAAGGAAGTAGCGTCAGCTCCAATAATTCATATAGTTGCATCAAAAACAAGTACAAAATTTCATACTTCAAATTGTCCTTATGCACATAATATTAAACCAAAAAATTTGATAAGATTCAAAGACAAAACTGATGCTAAAAATAAAGGATTCAAGGCATGTTCTTGCTTGACTGAAAACTAAACTCTCAACAATATTATAAATATCAATTAATCAACTTAGTTTCTAGTGCACAGTATATTTTTTAACTAGAAAACAAAACAATTATTAATAAACAATAATACAAATCAACAATGACTTTAGGAATTATTATTACAAAGAATATTAGTGAAGAAAATTCTAATACTTTTATAGAAATTTCTGGACGCCTTAATACTGGTGAGAAAACGTTCTTAAAAATTCCTTATAAGCCGTATTTCTTCATTAGGGAATCAGATTCAATAACATTAAAATTAGATTACAAAAAAACTGAATTAAAAACATTTTCAAATGATTCTGTTGCAAAATTAGAATTTGATAATTATCAAAAATTTAAGGATTTTGAGAAAAAACTAATTGACGCGAAAGTAGAATTATTCGAATCTGATGTTACTCAGACACAAGCATTTTCAAATGCACTAAATATAGGTTCAATTGTTGATTTTAATGATGAAACTGTTGTACCTGTAGAAACAAGAGACGTTGATGAGTTCAAAAAACAATTAATTGTTGTCGCAATTGATATCGAGACAAATTACAAGACAAGAGAAATTTTATCAGTTTCTTTTGCAAGTAATAAGAACCATAAGAAAGTTTTTGTAACACAAAAATCAAATTTAAATTATGTTGTAACTTGCGATAATGAGTTAGATTTACTAAAAAAAATTATTGATTATATTAATGAAGTAAATCCTGATGTAATAACTGGTTGGAATGTAATTGATTTTGATTTAGCAGAAATAAAGTCAAGATGTGATTTTTATAAAATACCTTTCTCGATTGGTTGTGATAATTCAGAATTACGTATTATTCCAAAAAAATCATTTTTGGCAGATTCAAGTGCAAAAGCAAAAGGACGTCAAATACTTGACGGTATGCAATTAGCACGACAAGCATTTGTAAAACTAAGCGACTACAAATTAGACACTGCTGCAGAAGAAATTCTTGGAGATTCTAAAGTTGAATTAGACGAAGGTCACAAAGGTGAAGTTATTATTGATATGTATAAAAATAATACAGACAAATTCATCGAGTACAATTTAAAGGATTCTGAATTAGTGCTAAAAATTTTAGATAAAAAAGGGCTTCTTGATATTGCATTAGAACGAAGTTTAATAACTGGAATTGAATTAGATAGGGTAAAATCCGCAGTTGCAACAATGGAATCATTATATATCAAATCTGCAAGAAAACGCGGTTATGTACTAAACAACATTGGAAAAAACTTAAAATTAGAAGGAATTTCGGGTGGTTTCGTTCTTACATCTAAACCGGGACTATTTGATTACATTCTTGTGTTTGATTATAAAAGCCTTTATCCTAGTCTTATGAGGACATTTAATATTGACCTATTAAGTTCTGCGCAAGCAAAAAGTGATGTTATAAAAGCTCCAAATGGTGCACGATTTAGTAAAACTGTTCCAGGTATATTGCCAGAATTAATTGAAATGATTTGGTCATTAAGAGACAAAGCCAAAAAAGAAAAAAACGCAATAAAAAGTTATGCATTAAAAGTCACGATGAATTCTTTTTTTGGAGTTTTGGCAAACCCTAATTGCAGATATTTCAACTATGATGTTGCAGATTCAATAACTAATTTTGGTCGAAGTATAATAAAAGAGAGTATAGAAAAAATAGAAGAAAAAGGATTCTCGGTAATTTATGGTGATACTGATTCTTTGTTTGTAAAAAGTAATTGTAAATCAGTTGCAGAAGCAAACGCTTTTGGAACAAAAATCTCTAACGAATTAAATATTTATTTCAAAGAAAAAATACAAACAGAATACAATCGTGGAAGTGTTCTTGAATTAGAATTTGAAAAAATATACAAAAAGTTTTTTATGCCAAAAATACGAGGCAGTGAAAGTGGTGCAAAAAAACGTTATGCAGGTCTATTAGTTAAAGGAGATAAAGATGAACTAGATATTACTGGTCTAGAATTTGTACGAAGCGACTGGACTGAACTTGCAAGAAATTTTCAATATAATTTACTAACTAGTATTTTCAATAATAAACCGCACCGGAAATTCATCAAAGATTTAATATCTGATTTAAAATCAGGAAAATTAGATGATGAATTATTATATCGAAAAAAATTAACAAAACCTCCTGAAGAATATACTAAAACAACGCCTCCGCATGTAAAAGCTGCAAGATTACTTGCTAAGCTTGATTCAAATATTGTGTGGTATGCTGTGACAACAGAAGGCCCAATTCCAAAAGAGTTACTAGTTGAAAAAAAATATGAATACGATTACGATCATTATATTGAAAAACAAATTAAACCTATTGCAGATGCAATACTTTCAATGGTTAATGAATCTTTTGATGATATTTTATCGGGAAATGTTCAAAGTACTCTGATGGGATTTTGATTATGACAAAAAAAGATAAAACTTTTACAATATTTTTAATTATTATTTCTGTATTGTTAGTTTGGTCGGTAATTAGTATTTTCATAAATTTTAGTGGTTTTATGTCTGTAAAAAGAGTCCTTGATTTTCAAGAAAAAATTGCGTCATATAATGATTCTGAAGATTTAATATATTATTGTGAGAATCATGCTTCTAGAAATATGTGCTTTTATTTGGCATCTAAAATCAAAAACGATACGACGTATTGTAAATACCTAGTGGATGCAACATATGAGAATATTTCAATAATTGATTATTGTAGTAAAATAAATTAGAACGTTAAATCTTTTTCAGACCATCCCTTTTTGATGAGTAATTCTTTTATTTTATATTTTGGAATTTCAAATTCAATACATTGTGATACAAATCTTTTCAAATCTGGATTTTTTATAGTAGATAGCTTAATTGGTTCTTGTTTGGTTTTTGCTTCT
The DNA here is from genome assembly GCA_016938695.1 of Candidatus Woesearchaeota archaeon. Classification (GTDB taxonomy): domain Archaea; phylum Nanobdellota; class Nanobdellia; order Woesearchaeales; family JAFGUC01; genus JAFGUC01. The sequence continues at coordinate 336,953 of JAFGUC010000024.1, forward strand.
GGATTTTTAAGATTCGCTTTTTGTTCTTCTAATCTTTTTTCCATAACTTCTAATGTCTGCTTTTTAGCTTCTATTTCTTTTAATTGTTCATTTAATAGATTCTCTTTATCATCCAATTTTTGTTTGTGAGATTCAAGATCTTTTTGCTTTTTAATTACTTCTTGTTTTTCATCATCTAAAACAGAGATTAATCTTCTAAGGTCTTTTTCAACCTCATGTTGTCGAACTTCTTTTTCAAAAACGTTAAATTCTCTTTGCCGAATATTTTTTTCTTTAACACTGTGATGTTCAAATTTTTCTTCGAGATCTCTTTTCATAAGAGCCATTTCTTTATTTAATTCAGTAAGATATTTCTGTTTATTGTTAAGAGTTTTATTGAGTTTTTCTAATTCGATTTTGTCTGATTTTATTTTGCTATTTAGGATATTAACTGATTCTTGTAGATTGTGATATTTTTTCTTTTCAATTTGTGCTTCAAAAATCTCTTCTTGTAGTTGTATATTTTTTTGTTCTAATTCTTTCTTCTCAAATTCTAGTGATTGAATTTTTTCAGTGAAAATTACATTTGATTTTTTTAGTTTTAATTCTTCAATTTTGTATTTTTCTATTCTTTTATTTAATTCAGACCTAAGTTCAGCTTCTTGAACAACGTAATCCTTTTTAAGCTTAATTTCTAAATCTTCTGTTTGTCTTCTTAATTTTTCAAAATCTTGTTGTGTTCTTTGTGTGGTTTTTCTGTAGTGATTGATTTCGTTTTTAAGATTCTCTTCTTTAGCTTCTAGTATTTTTTCTTTCTTTGAGAGTTTTTTGTTTTCTTCTTCTAATGTGTTCTTTTGCGTTTCTAAAATTGATTTTTCCTGAATTAATATCTTATTTTGAGACTCAATATCTTTGTATAACGTTTGTATTTTACTATGATGTTTTTTATGTTCTTCTTCTTGTTTAATTATCTCATTTTCTTTTTTTGCTAGTTCTTTTAATTTCTCATCAAAAGTTTCTTCTTTTCTCTTAACTTTGTTTTCTTCAATTTCAAATTCGTGAATTTTCTGTCTTAATTTTTGTTTGACTTCCTCTTCACGATACACAAAATCTTTTTTTAGATAGATTTCTGTTTGCTGTGCTTTTCTTTTTATCTTTTCAAAATCTCTCTGTATTACTGAGTTCATTCTACGATATTTTGCAATATCTTCTTTTAATTCGTGCTCCTTTAATTTTAACTCTTTATCTTTAGAAGTAAGATTTATTTTATCAAGTTCAAGTTGCTTTTCAGTTTTTTCAATAAACTGTATTCTTTCCTCAAACAACTCTTTTTGTCTTTTAATATTTTCAGAGAGAATCTTATTTTGTTTTTTTAATTCTTTATTCTCCAAAATAGCTTTATCAATTGCAGCTTGGAGTTTTTCTACAACAGTCATTTTTAATCTTCTTTCTTTTCAAAGTGATTTGATAATTGGGATATGCTTGAATTTATTCCATGTTCATACTCTTCTTTTTCTTTTTCCCATTTAGACATTTTTTGTTCAAGCTGTTTCTTCTTTGCATCTAATGCTGATGTTTCATTATCAATTTGTGTAAGAATTTTTTTCTTTTTAGTTTCAAGTTCCGTTAAAGCTTTCTTGAATTCAGCAATTTTTGTTTTTAATTCTCTCTCTTGTTGCCTTGTTTCGCTTAATTTTGAATCATATTCCTTTAATTCTTGAGTTTTCTTTAGTTTGAGATTTAGTTCCTTTTCCTTTTCTTTAAGCAAATTAAGTTTTTCTTCAAATTCTTTTTCTAATTTTGCTGCTTGAAGAATTTTAGTATCGTACTCAAGTTTAGTTCTTTTATGTTCATCAATTACTTTTTCAAGTTCAACTTTTTTGACAATTAATCTTTCTTCTACTGTTTTTTGGATTGCTTGACGTTCTAGTGCTAATTGCTTTTTATCTTCACGTAATTTGTTTTCTCTAACTTTTAGGTCTTCTTGAATGACTTCAACTTTATTTAGAACTTTTTCATTCTCTTTATACTTAGAATCTATATCTTTAGTTTGTTTTTCTAAAGCTTCTTGCATTGCTTTTATCTGAGCATTTTTCTTTTCAAACTCTGAAGATACTTTATTGAACTCTTTTATTTTGAGTTCATATTCTTGTTTTTTAGCACCAATTTTTTTATCAAGATCTAGTTTTTCTTCTTTTTCTTTTTGAATTAGTTTTGCAGTATTTTCTAATTCTTTTGCAGCGTTAGCATATTTTTCTTTTTCAGATTCAACTAGTTTTTTAGACTTTTCAAGTTCTTTCTTTTCTTCTAGTAGTTTTTTAACTCTTTCAGATTCAATTTTAAGCCTGTTTTCAGTTTGTTTTAATTCTGTTTTTTGCTTTTCAATTTTTTCAGCATCTTTTGCGATTTCTTTTTCTTTCGCTTTTATCTCTGCTTGTTCAGTTTTAATCTTAAGACTAAGTTCAAGCAATTCTTCTTTTTCTTTCAGAATTGATTTTGAAAGTTTTTGGTTTTCTTTCTGAGAAATATTCAATTCATCGTTCTCAGTCAATAACTCTTTTTGAATCTTGGTTAATTCAGATTCTTTAAGAGTTAGTTTCTTTTCAAATTCTTGGAGTTCTTTTTGTCTATTGTCGATGTTTTTGAGCAAATCTTTTAGAGATGAACTTTCTTTTTTAATCTCTTCTTTATCCTTTTCAATCTCTATTCGATTTTTATCAATTTCTTTAGTCTCTAGCTTCATAACTTCTTGTTTATTTCTAATCTCTAATTTCAGAGCTTCCAACTGTGCTTGTAATTTTTGAATTTTGTCCTGATATGAATCTTCATTTTTCTTGAATTCTAGTTTTTCAACTTCGAATCGTTTATGTTTGTCTTCTAGCGATTTGCTTCTTTCATTTAATGATGTTGTAATATTTTTTAATTCTAATTCTCTTTCTTCAAGCTTTTTCTCTTTATTTTCAAGAATAATTTCTTTAGCTCGAATGTTCTCTTCTAATTGGTCTAGTTTTTTAGCTTGAATTTCATAATCTTTAGAATATGTTGTCAATTTGTCTTTAAGATAACTTATTTGTTCTTTAACTGCTTCTAGTTCTTTGGATTTAATTTCGTTTTCTGCCTTTATCTGTTCTAGTTCTAATCCATGTCTTTCTTTTTTGTCAGCTAATCTTTGTTCTTGTAATTCTTGTTCTCGTATTATTGTTGACTTTGAGAATATTTCTTCTTTTAATTTTGCTTCTTTATCAGATAAGTTTTCAATAACTTCTTTATATTGATCAATTTTTTTCAACATTTCTTCAGTTTTGACGTTTAGATCTTTTTCTTGTTCTCTAAGTCTAAACTCTTCACTTTTCAATTCCATTTCTTTTTGAAGAGTTATTCTTTCTTTTTCATCAACCAGTGATTTAATAATTTGATTACTTTCTTCTATCTTTTTAACCTTAAATTCTCTCGATTTTAATTCTTGAATCAAAATATTATTTTTATTTCTTGCAAATTCAATATCTTTTTGTAGAGACTCTTGTTCTGTTTTCCAAATCGCAGATTTCTCGTTGAATTGTTTTTCTCTAATATCTAATTCTTCTTTTTTGAGTTGTAATTGTTGTTTTAATGCTTGTAGAATTCCTTCCTTTTTATCAACTTCAAGTTTTATCTTGATTTCTTCTTCTAGTTTTTTCTGTATCTCTTTTGATTTACTCTCAACAACAGAAACTTGATTATGAATTGCACTCTCTTTTTCAGTTAATATTTTATTTTTAGATTTGATTCTTTCATTAAGTTCTTCTATCTCGATGTTTGCACGACCTTTCTTTGATGAAAGATCCACAATCTCATTTCGAAGTTCGCTTTCTTCTTTTTTCAAATCCATTATTTTAGAAAGCTTTTCATTGAATTCCTTTTCGAGATTTTTTGTCTTTTCTTCAATATCTTTCCTTTTTTCATCCAAAGCGATTTCTCTTTTATCAAGTTCAAGCTTCTTTTTTTCTATCTCATTAAGCATGCTTGTTCTTATCTTTTCAAGAGTATCTTTTTCAGGATTAGTAATATGACTTTGCGCTTGAATGTTATTAAAACCTAATTCATCATGTAAGTGTCCGATGTGTTCAATTGACAATGGTTTCTCCTGAGGTACAATGACCGTTTCAGGATAGAATTTGTATTTAGGTTCTTCTTTAGGGAGTATAATTTTTGTTTCTTGAATTTCTGCAGGTTTAATTTGTTCGGGGGTTTTAGGTTTTTCAACCAAATAATCTTCTTCAAGTCCGAGTAGAATTCTTTTCTCTTTTTCAAGAATTTCGCCAACACTTTCTGGCATAACATTTGAATACCCTTGTATCCTTAGTAGTGTTAAAAAATTAATCCAATCCTGATGATTCCATTTACCTTGTTTTTGTTTAACAAAAAGTCTAACCAGTCCTGAATCTTTTAGCTTTTGCAACTCTTTCTGTTCAAGCTCAACAAGTTTAGAATAGGACGCCCCAGTAGTCCCGTCAAATGAATCTGCGATCATTACCCCCTCTTTTTTCCCTAAAAAAACAATTACTAAAATAACTTTTTTCTATTTTACTATTTAAAAAGAACTTTTTATAATTTAAATAAGTTTGTTGTAATTTGAAAATAGTACTTGGCTTTTTTTATAAAAAACAAACTCTACAACTCAAAGATAAACGATAGAATAAGAAAATTAAAAAATAATTAGTAAAAAAATTTAACCAATTGCTCTTCTAACATCTGTAATTTCTGCAGAATTAACTTCTTCATATTGTTCGATGCTTTCTGCTAAAGGATCAGGTGACCCTTTTGATTCATCCATTACAAACATTAGTTTAATTGCTTTTAGTCCAAATGCTACTGGTTCGATTTCAACTCTAACTTCAGTTTCACCACAGAACTTTTCAAGTTCAGTCATGATTTTTTGTTGCAGAGCAGTTAAATCTGTTTCCGGTGAATCAGGCATAACTTTCAATGTAACAATTGCATTTGCCATTTTTTAGTTAGGTCCCTCGAAACCACATTCAGGACAAACAAATTTAGCAGCAATTTTTCTACAATGCTGGCATCTAATTATTTGTTGTTTACCGCAACTTGGGCATTTAAAAATTGTAGCACCGTTATCATTAACTATGCTTTTTTTACATGATACGCAAACTTCATTAGTCATAATAATCACCTATTTTATCTTTTACTCAAAACAACATTAACTGTTTTTCGTCTAAGACTTCTTGATCGTCTACCTGCACTAGTTAATCCTCTAAATGCTCTTCCAGTTTGTTTTGGAGTTGAAATCCATCCGATGTCTTTATCATTAATAATTGCTGGATGTGATTTGTCAGCAAGGATTACTTCGTACCAGTAATATTTACCGTCTTTTGCTAAAAAATAACTGTTCAAAACTTCGCAGTTCAAGAACTTTTTATTAGCTCTTTCTTCAGCTATGATTTGATAACTTTTATCCAAGTTAAGTCTCATACCGTTGTGTTTAGATCTTCGTCCACCTTTAGTGTGAAGTTGAGGTCTTGTGTGTCCGCCTCTAATAACTCTTTGTCTAACAACGATAATTCCTTGCTTTGCTTTGTAACCAAGTTCTCTAGCTCTGTCGATTCTAGTTGGTTTTTCAATTCTTAATGTTGAAGGTTCTCGTCTCCATTCAACAAGATAGTCGGAATAAACTTCCTTATTCTTTTTCCAAAGATTTCTTATATATTTGTATAAACCCATTTTAATTCTCCATAAAGATTCAAGGACCCTTTGGGTTGCAAAGACTACCCTTACATTTCTTTATTATTGGCTTTAACAGTGGTCTATTTATAAATGTTACGATGTTTTTAAAATAACTATGCCACAAATAACTACCAAACAGTAACAAAAAACACAACATTTATAAACCAAAAGCGCTGATTTACCATAATATGACGTTCTTAAAGGATACTACACTAGCAACCATAACTTGGAATTCCGTTCAAAATTCGGCAGGCGGAATTGAGCTTTATGTAGATTCACATGCGCCATATGTGGAAGAAGTTTTAATATATGATACTGGTTCAACTGATGGAACCTTAGATGTGTTGGAAAAATTGCAAAATCGACACAGTAATTTAGAAATTATGACAACGACTGAATCAAAAGGTTTTGCCACGTGGAGAAATGATCTAATAGAAAATACAAAAACTGGCGCTATTTTGATGTTAGATGATGATGAATTAATTACTCCGGAAAACATTAAATTACTGCATGCGTACATTAACCATTATAGTTCAAGATATATTCTTGGTTTGAATCTAGATTGGCAAACTCACCATCCCTATGATGAAAAAGGAACAAAAACAATTAATGTGTTTCCAAAGTTTTTTTACATAAATAGAACAGAACAAAAACCATTTTTCATAAAAAATGTTGGAGAGTGTTTAGTATTCAATCACCAAGCTTGGGAGTCTATTGATGGAACTCTAATGCCATGTATTCCTGTAACTATAGAACATTTTGTTCCTGAAGCACAAGGTGTCGTCGATAAATATTCAAAATTGTACATGCCTAACATGCTATATAATAGGTATTCTGGTTTTTTTGAGCGACCGTCATTTGATGAAACAAAAAGTTGGAAAGAATATAATCCAAAGAGGGAGTTGTTCAAATGAAATTAAATAATACAACTCTAGCAACCATAACCTGGAATTCTGTCCAGAACTCTGCAGGTGGAATAAAGCGTTATGTAGATTCACACGCACCATTTGTAGATAAAGTTCTGATTTATGATACAGGGTCGACAGATGGAACATTAGATGTTTTAAATGATCTAAGAAAACAACATTCAAATTTAGAAATACTTGCAGAAAAAGAATTCAAAGGATTTTCAATAGAACGAAATAAATTAATTCAACAATGTAAAACTCCTTGGATTTTAATGTTAGATGATGATGAACTTTTGACATCAACAGATTTTGATAATATTTTAGAGAATTTTAATCCAAGAGAATTGGCATATTCGTTTAATTGGAGAACACATTTTACAGATAGAGAAGATGACCTTTCAGAGAATATGTTTCCTAAATTATTTAAAAAAACTGGTTTAAGACCAGAATTCAAAGGTAACGTATTCGAAGAATTATACTTTGGTGAGATGTATTGGAAGAAAATACCTGAAATAATAAAAATTCCTAAAATTGAAATAAAACATTTTTCAGGTTCAAAAAAAGGTTACGAACAAAAAATGAATGAGTTATACAATCCAATGAGACAGGAATATAATTTTTTTGGTAAAAAGAAAATAAAACGACCAAATACGTTTACTGCTTGGAAAGAATATGATCCTAAACGAGATGATTATAATTGACTCTAACTAATTTAATTTTACCTTTCAAAAATAAAGATGTTAAAATAGTTCAAGGATTCAACGGAGAATATACTCATAAAAGATTAACAGAATTTGTAGATCAAAGTTTTTCGGTTGATTTCGCATTACCAATTGGAACTCCAGTATACGCTGCACATGATGGCCTTGTAGTTATATCCGATATGTCAGTTGACGAATTTTACACAGGGTTAGATTTTAAAGTAGGAAAAAATTTCATAGCAAATTTTATAGTTATGAATCATGGTAGTGGAATTTTTTCATGTTATCAACATTTTGGTAAAGATAAAATTTTTATAAATAAACATGATGAAGTTAAAAAAGGTCAATTATTAGGATTTACCGGAAAATCGGGTTGGATTGGTCCACAACCACATCTACATTTTTCAGTTTACAGAAGAAGTATTGATCACTATCCTCTTAGAATCGACACACAATCAATTCCATTTCGATTCAAAAACTACGATGGACCTTTAGAAGATAAAGAAATAAAAAAATTATGCGACAATTATTGCAGGTTTTGATGGCGAAGAATTCTCTGCTTTAACTTCCAAAGACTCTTCTGTCTTTTCAATAATTATTTCGCAACCAAATTCTTCTTTTAAGTCAGTTAAAATATCATTGAAATTTTTCAATTCAACATCTTGACTTAAGATAACATCCGGAACAAAACTAGGATTCTTCAATGCTTTTATAATTATTTTTGAAGTATCTTTTGCCTTGTCAGGAAATACTGAATTTACAGCTTTAATTATTTCGCCAGGATTTCTAGTCAAAGATAATTTTTCTTTCAAAATTTTGAAAAATTCATATTTCCATGACGCAGAAACAATTAACTTAATCGATTTTGGTTCGGATATTTTAGCCAATTCCAAAACTTGTCGAATGTCTTTAGAAGTATTTTTAATTGCTTCTTCACTGGCTTCTGCAGTTTCATCAATCATCGATAAATCAAACGTTGGCCATGTTGATAAACTAACAAATCCTTCACCACCTAATTCCATCCACATTTCTTCAGCTGTGTGTGGCGCGAATGGTGCTAAAATTTGTGAAATTGTTTTAACACATTCTAAGTATGTTGGTAAATGAATTGGTTTTTCTCTGTATTTTTGTAATTCATTTGCAAATTCCATTAGTGAACCAATCGCTAAACTTAATTTGAAAGACTCAATATTTTCTGTAACTTTTTGGATAGTCCTATGAAGTTTACCAATTAAAGTCTTATCTCTGTTATCAAAAGAATCTTTTGTCAAGCATTCCTCGTAATTGATTAGATTGAATGTTTTTCTAAGGAATCTATATGAACCTTCAACGCCTGCATCGCTCCATTCTAACTCTTTTTCCGGTAATGCTGCAAAAAGAATGAATGTCCTAGCAGTATCCGCACCAAATTTCTCAATTATTTCTCCAGGGTCAACAGTGTTTCCTAAAGATTTTGACATTTTAGCTCCATCTTTAGTTACCATTCCTTGAGTTAATAATCTCTTAAATGGTTCATCAACATCAACTAATCCTAAGTCCCTAAGAACTTTAGTGAAAAATCTTGAATACAATAGATGAAGAATTGCGTGTTCAATTCCACCAATATATTGATCAACTTGCATCCAAAATTTTGCTTTGTCTTTTCCAAAAGGAACGTCAGAATTTTTGTTATCACAGTATCTCAAGAAATACCAACTAGAATCAAAAAATGTATCCATGGTGTCTGTTTCACGTTTTGCAGATCCACCACAAGTTGGACATTTACAATTCACAAATTCAGAACTAGTAAGCATAGGGTTACCTTCACCAGTAAATTTCACATCTTCGGGTAACTTAATTGGAAGTTCAGATTCTGGTACTGGAACAATTCCACATTTCTCGCAATAAATCATTGGTATTGGTGTTCCCCAATATCTTTGTCTTGAAATTAACCAATCTCTTAGTCGATAGTTAATTGTTTTTTTACCACATTTATTTTGTGAAAGCCATTCTTGCATTTTTTGAATTGCTTCCCTATTTGGTAATCCACTAAATTCACCGGAGTTAACTAAAACTCCATCATCATGAAACGCTTCAGTAATATTTGTTGAATCAAGTTTTCCATCAACAGGATTAATCACAACTTTCAATTCAAGATTATACTTTTTAGCAAAATCAAAATCTCGTTGGTCGTGAGTTGGAACTCCCATGACAATTCCAGTTCCGTAGTCATATAAGCAATAATCAGTAACCCAGATTGGAATTTCAGTTCCATTAAAAGGATTTATTGCATAAAGTCCTGTAAATACGCCGTTCTTTTCTTTTCCTTCTGCAGTTCTATCGATAATTGAACGTTTTCCTGTTTCATCAATAAATTTTAAAACAGCTTTTTCATAAGATGTACCTTTTACTAATTCTTTAAGTAAAGGATGTTCTGCGGAAAATACAATAAATGTTATACCAAAAGCAGTATCAATTCTTGTAGTAAAAGTTGAAATTTTTATTTGTGAACCTGAAGAATCAATTTTGTCTTTGATATTAAATTCAATTATTGAGCCTTCGCTTCTTCCAATCCAGTTTTTCTGCATTATTTTAACTCGTTCAGGCCAATCTTCTAATTTATCAATATCTGTAAGCAATTCATCTGCATAATCTTTAATTTTCAAATACCATTGTTCAAGAGGTTTTTGTTCAACTTCTGTTTTGCATCTCCAACATTTTCCATCTTCAACTTGTTCATTAGCAAGAACAGTTCCACAACCAGAACACCAGTTGATTAAACCTTCTTTCTTGTATGCAAGACCTTTTTTGAACATCTGTAAAAAAATCCATTGATTCCATTTATAGTATTCAGGTCTACAAGTTGCAACCTCTCGATTCCAATCATAAGACAAACCCATTTGTTTTTGTTGAGTTTGAATTCCTACTATTTTGTTTTCAGTCCACTGTTTAGGATTCGCTTTGTCTTTGATTGCTGCATTTTCAGCAGGTAGACCAAACGCATCATAACCCATTGGGTAAAGAACATTAAATCCATTCATTCGCTTGTAACGTGCAAATGCATCACCAATAGAATAATTTCTAACATGTCCCATATGTAAGTATCCTGATGGATAAGGGAACATTTCGAGGCAATAATATTTTGGCTTACTTAAATCTTCAGTAGCCTTAAAAACATGATTTTCTTCCCACTTTTTCTGCCAATTTTCTTGTATTATTTTGTGGTCGTATGACTTCATTTTCTTCTCCATATGTGTAGTACTGTGTGGTAGAATAGCATATATATAAAAAAGTTATTCTTTTCAATATCGAAATAAATAATAAACGATATTTGAGTTTTTTGCCATTTTTTATGTTTTTTGATCAAAAACAAAGCAACATTTATATATAACAATATACTAAAAGGTATATTAAAAGAGGTGTATCCTTATGAAAAAATTAATATCAATAACTATGTCGCTGCTTTTGCTACTTTCGTTCGCTTTTGCAGCAAATAATGAGTCCGGTTCAACAGATGGTGATACTATTGTTGAAGCTACAATGTTAGATTCAAGAGTGCCTCCTCCAAAACCAGTTGATAACTTAACAGCTGAAGACATGATGAATATGACTCCAAGTGAAAGGCAAGCTGTAATGGATAAAGTTCTTGCAGACAAAAATTTAACTAAAGAAGACTTAGCAAAAATGTCTGGTTCTGGTGAAATGATTCGTGAAAGAATTATGGATGGTTCTGGAAATCAAACACAAACTAGAGAAAGAATTCAAGCTTTAAAAAACGAAATGCAACAAATGCGAACTCAAATGCAAACAGAGTCTCAAAATTTGAAAGCTAAAAAATCAGAAATGTTACAAAAACAAAATGAAGTTCGAATGGCTGTTCAATCATTACAAAGACTAAAAGACTTCCTTGATCCTAACATGGGTGCAAAAGTTTCAGAAATAGCAAAAGGATTTAACAATTCCTTAAAAGAGACAGTTCAAGCTGAAGAACAAATCCAAAGCAGAGGCGGATTAAAAAGATTCTTTGCAGGTGGAGATTCTGCAGCAGCTGAAAAAATAAAAACACAAGCTAATCAGACTCAGAACAGATTACAAGAATTAAAACAATTACATGAATCTTGTGATTGCGATGAAGAAGTTAAAGCAATGCTTCAAGAACAAATCCAATCAATGGAACAAGAGCAAACTAGACTTCGAGAATTAGCTGACAAAGAAGAAAAGAGTAAAGGATTATTTGGATGGCTTTGGAAATAAGCCAATCTTAATTTTTTTTAATTTTTATTACTTTTCCATTAACTATACAATCTGATAATTTTTGTCTTGCACATACAACTAACCTATGAAATGTTGGTTGAGATACATTCATTTTCTGGGCACATTCAATTTGCTCTAGACCTAAAAAATCTTTTAAGCGCAACGCTTCAAACTCTTCTAAAGTCAATTCCAATTCTTCTAATTCCTTGGCTGGAATTCCTGCAGGTTTAAACAAAAAAGAATTAGGTCGACCATTAATTCTTCTTTGCTTGCACGGTCTTGGACTCATGACTTATCTACCTCTTCGCATTCTTCCCATTCCTTGTCCTGGTTGTGCACCACTACAATTTCCTCTTTGTCGTCCTGTTTTAGCGCCTTCGCCTCTAGGACCTGTTCCATCTTTGTTTGGCATAGTATTTACCTCCATTTAGTTATTATGAATATATATTCATAACTTATATTTAAATGTTTCCAATTAGGAGAATACTAATTGCCATAACAACCATTCCAATAATTATTCCAAAAATTGTTTGGTGATGATTTTCGTGATTATACGCTCTTGGTAATAATTCATCAAAACTAATAAATACCATTATTCCGGCAACCATTCCAACAATAAAATCTAAAACGGTTGGTGTAATAAAAGTTCTCAAAAAAATAAAAGCAATAATTGCTCCGATAGGTTCAGCAAGACCAGAAATTGCACTATAATAAAATGCCTTCCATTTACTTTTAGTAGAGTGATAAATAGGAACTGAAATTGCAATTCCTTCAGGAATATTGTGTAATGCAATAGCAATTGCTATAGAAATTCCAAGTTTTAGATCATTTAACGCCGAAAATAAAACAGCTATACCTTCAGGAAAATTATGAATTGCAATACCAATAGCAATCATAGTTCCACATCTTTTTAGGTTGCATACTTTTTTGGCCTCACAATTACATTCTTCTTCATAATCATGTGGGACGAAAACATCAACCAAAAATATAAGTGCCATACCTGTAAAAAAAGCAACAAGTGCATAAAAAAATCCAATACCTTCTGCACTTTCAGGTAACATTTCTGCAAAAGATACAAAAATCATAACGCCTGCAGCAAAACCCATAAAAATATTTAGATATTTTTCATCTCTAAATTTTCTAAACCATATAACAGTACTTCCAATAGTGGTTGATAGCCCTGCAATAATTGTAAGTAAAAAAGCATTAAATATCATTTTTATTCTCCTAGTAGTTTTTTTATTTTTAATATTGATAGTTTGGAAAAAACATGCTCCAGTTCATGTGCTTCAATGTGAATTTTGGAATCTTTTCTTCCAAGAATTTCTTTCAAAAATTTCTCAATTAACTTATGCCTATCATATATTTCTTTAGCTAATTTGTATCCTTTATTCGTAAAATTGATCTTTGAATATTTTGAAGAATCAAGATAACCATCGATAGCTAGTTTCTTAATCATTGCAGATGCACTTGCCTTTGCGACATTAAGTTTTGATGCAATATCTGTTGTACGAACATCGGAATTTTTTATAGAAAGTCTATATATCTCAACAAGATAATCTTCTGAATTTATACTCATGCAATAGAAAATTATTGGTTAGTATATAAATTTTTTGAAAAGTTAGTCTAATCTAACTTTATTCTTTTTGGAACAAATCCATGATAAAAATGATTGACAAGCGCAATAAGTTCCGGGTACGATCCCTGCTTAAAATTATTACGTGTAGATGTTCCTTCAGAACTAAATATAAAATCTATAAAATCTTTTGCAAGAGAATCTTGAGTTTCTATCCCTCGTCGAATATTAGATGCCCATTCATCAATCCAGATGTCTGATTCTTTTTTATCAATTCCTGGTTTTAATTTAAACTCCAATCCCTGCTTAGTATATTCCGTTTCAGAAATTTGTCTAAATCTATTTTCAATATCCAATAATTTATCACTACGAATTTCATCAAATTTATTTTCAAGTAAAAAATCATACATTTTTAAAATTTCAAAATCGATTCCACGTTTTACATTACTTAAAACAAAAGCGTAAAGTTGTTCTGGTGTTTTATATTTTACAAAATTTGATTTTATGTAATTATGAGACGAGTATATGGTTTGTTTATTGACTATTGGGTTAATGTTAGATGGTATGATGTGGTTAAATTCTTTTGTTTCTTCATGTGCAATAGCTACTAAATTAGCAGGTAACTCAACATTGGAAAATTGTTCTGGTTCTTTTATCATGAAATCAAAAAGATCGCACAAAGAATACTGATAGCCTTTTTTTGAATGTCGAATCATTCTAGTAATATAATCATAAACACTCTCTGTGTTATTTGGGTTTAATGCAAATTCAAAATTTCTTTTGTGATACCTTAAAGAAAGTCTCTTAATATAATTGATTTGATCATTAAATATTTTAGATGGTAAATTAACAACTTCTTCTCCAAGTTCATTTTTCATAACAAAAAAACTTATGACTGGTAAAAGTGCATTTTCAACAGATTTTCTATACTCATCAACATTTCTGATGTATGAATTAACAAGTTTGTTTTTACTGATATTATATGAGTTATTAATTTCTACCATTTTTCTATTCAATTCAAACTTATATATCAAATTTGTCTTCAAAACGTCTTATAATTGATTTTAAATGTCATTTAAAAACTTTACTAAAATAACTACCCACAAGTAACAACAAAAACGAAACATTTATAAACCTAATTACCCATTAATGACGTAATTAACACAAAAAAGGGGGTATTACAAAAATGGAAAACACAAACTCGGGTATTCAAGGTATAATCGATAAAGAAAACGCAAAATTAGCAGTACAAAAGTTCAAAGATGGTGCAGCAAGATTTGGAAAAGCAGTTGCAACTACAGGAATAATCTTGGGAGTTGGAATTGGTGCACTTGTTGTAGCAGATAAAGCAACTGATGGAAAAGTCAGTCAATTTTTGCAACATAATGTTCCTTCAGTTACAAGAGATGTTACTGTTTCATATACGGTAAGGTCTGGCGATGGTTACGGTTCAATTGCACAGCATTTTGACCAAGAAGCATCAGATATCAAATATGACGTTTACGGTGGAAGAGATAATGCAGCTCAAGTTGGTGATTTAATAAAATATGATTACAGAACTGATGCATTCATTGGATACCGAAATGGTAAACAAATTAATATGGTTTCAAATAATCCTGTTGAGAGAACAATTGAAACAGTAGTTAGTCAACCAGTTGCAAGAGAGCAACCAGTTCAGACTCCAAGAAATTTTGGCAATGTTGACATTGAAGATGGAATCGCAAGATATACTGTTCCAGTAAATAGTGGAATTGGTGCTTGGAGAGTTTCACAATTATTAGATGATATTACTCAAGACGATGTTTTGAAACTTCTTGAAGGAACTCAAGTAAAAGGTGGCGACATTTTTGATGTTATCTACAACAAAAAAGGCGACGCAGAATACTTAGGACTTACAAGAAACGGAAATAGAACATATGTTGAAGTATTAGATTAATTTTTTAAAAAAGGATAGTACTTTGTAAGTGCTATTTCACTTTTTTCTTTTATCCATTCGTTTTTATGTGAACGATACTTAGAACCATCACCTCTAGAAAGTTTAATTCCTTCTTTTTTCAATTTTTCATATTCTTTACGTAATAATAAATCCTCAGAAATTAACTTTCTAAATGCTAACGGAAGAACAGACTCTGATGTATCTTTAAATGTTAAATGCACATGTACTCTTCTGTGTTTAGTAGAATATTCATAGTCACGATAGAAGAAAAACCTATTCTCTTTTGACCCTGTTTCACTAAATGTATATCCTGCTAAGGGCAACTTTTTTTTAGTAGCTATAAATTTATTGTGCTCAACAACAATTAAAATATCAACAACACCCTTACCACCAAGACCTTTAATAGATGTACTTCCTATATGAAAAATAAGAGATCCAGTTGGAACAATTTTCAAAAGTTTACTTTTCTCACTATAAAATTGTTGTTTGAATTTTTCTGAAAAAGGTCTGAATTTATATTTTTCAAATACCATCCCTACAAAAACGAAATTCTGATTTAAATTTTTATCTAAAACAAAAAGTTTATATAGTAAAGCACACTTTACGTAAAGTTAACTTGACATTAACAAAAAACAATTTGAAATATTTTAGAACCAAAGAAGGTATCAGTCAAGAAAAATTGGCTGAAAAGGTAGAAGTCACTAGGCAAACAATAATTTCAATTGAAACTGGAAAATACGTTCCAAGTTTGGAATTGGCATTAAAGTTTGCAAAACTTTTCAAATGTAAAGTCGAGGATTTATTTGGTTTGTAGGTGAAAAAATGAAATTAGAAATTCGAATGATGATAAAATATGCAAGTGCAATTGTTTTCATTATTGCTGGAATATTGTTTAACCAATTCAACATAGGAACAAATTTTGATATAATGGGTAGTGTTGGAAATTGGTTAATTTACGTAGGATTTGTTTCATTAGCAATTAATGTTTTACGCACAATGAAAAGTCCAAAGAAAAAACCTGATGAAAGAGCATACTATATTGGAGCAAAAGCAAATAGGATTGTTTTTGTAGCAATAATTTTAGTTGCTTTTTTTATTATGGTTATAGACGGAATAAAACCAATAACTCTTTCATATCATTTATTCATGAGTTATTTTGTCTGTGGAATTGTATTTACATATTTCATAGCGTATTCAATATTAAATACAATAAATTAGGTGGAAATTATGATTGGAAATTCAAAATGGTTTACATATAGAATCTTTGGTTGGGGACTAAGACCTAAAACTAAAGAAGGTTGGTTATACATACTGATACTTGTTGGAATTTTATTTGGAATAACATTATTACCAATTCAGCAATTATACAAGACCTACACAATAATTGCAATAGTAACACTAGTTTTACTAGATACAATGCATATAATGATGCAACTAGGAAAACATCATGACGAACGAGAACGCTATCATCAATTGTTAATTGAAAGAAATTGTTCTTTTGCAGCAATTGCAGCATTAATTGGTATTGTGATTTATGATGCAATAACAAACCCTACTGTTGTTAATAATACGGCAGTAATCGTGTTGTGTGTTATGGTTTTAACAAAAATCGGATCATGGATTTATGTTAAAAAATTTTTTTAATTTCAATTCTATTAGAAACTATCAACAGTTATTTATATCTAAATACTTTAGAGAATACTTGGTGATATTATGAAACTATTAAGTTTATTATTAATTGGAATAATTTTTGTTGCAGGTTGTACCCAAACACAAAATACACAAATAGCAAATCCTGCTTCACAAAATTGCAAAGCACTAGGTGGAACATTAGAAATCTTAGAAAATGAAAATGGTCAATATGGTGTGTGTACGTTGCCAGATGGAAGAGTTTGCGAAGAGTGGGCACTATACAGAAACGAATGTGAAGAGCCATTAAAATGTACAAAAGAATATATGCCTGTTTGTGGTGCAGATGGAAATACTTATTCAAACCCTTGTATGGCTGGAAAAGTAGAAATTGCATATAACGGAACTTGTGACACATCAATAACTGATTTTAAATCCTGTGAAGATGCAGGATATCCAATAATGGAAAGCTATCCTAGACAGTGTTCAGCAAATGGAAATACTTACATTGAAATTATAGAACATGTTTGCACCAATGAAGAAAAACAAGCAGAAATCTGTACAATGGAATATGTGCCTGTTTGCGGTTCAGACAATGTTACATATGGAAATGGCTGTTCAGCATGTTCATCAAAAGTTGATAGTTGGTCATTTGGTGAATGTTAGAAAAGTTTTTTAAATTCTTTTTACTTTTCTTTTTACATGAAAGTAAAATTAAAGACATTATCACTTTCAGTCATTGGATGTTTACTAGTAGGTTTCTTGAGTTCATTTTTCACAACAAAAAGCATTCCGACATGGTATGCACAACTACAAAAACCAATATTTAACCCGCCAAACTGGATATTTGGACCTGTATGGACTGTTCTTTACATAATGATGGGAGTTTCATTATACTTAGTGCTATCCTCAAAAAAACACAATAAACAAGGAATACGTGTGTTTGTGATACAATTGATATTAAACTTTTTTTGGTCAATAATATTTTTCGGGTTAAAACTGCCAATTCTGGCTTTAATTGAGATATTAGCACTTTGGATATTCATATTCATAACAATTTTAGAATTCAAAAAAACCTCAAAATTGGCTTCTAATCTATTATGGCCATATTTAGCGTGGGTTAGTTTCGCAACTATACTGAATCTGTCAATTGTAATTTTAAATTAAAAAAGAAAAAGATAAAAAAAATTTATTCATTGCTTAATGAAACGTTTTCTGCTTTAGGGCCTCTTTCACCTTGAACAATCTCAAAAGTAACAGAGTCTCCATCTTTAAGGGAAACGCCTTCGTTAAGTCCAGAAATATGAACAAAATAATCTTTACCATCTTCAGCTGTAACAAAACCAAAACCTTTGGATTCGTTAAAAAATTTTACTTTTCCATTCATTTTAAATAAACCTCGTGGGGTATTATCGTTATTAGAAAGTCACTTCAAAAAATTAATTCAATAAGAAAAAACCAATCAAAGCCATTCTAACGCAAAAAGACAATTTTATTCATCTAATTTTTAATAATACCATCCTGAAACTGATGTTTCATCATATAATAAACAACTCCTGTTTATAAGTTTTTCATTTTTGAGTATAAAATATAAAGGAAATCCTCTATTTTCGGGTTATGGACCAAAAATCAATAGGAATGATTATACTTGTTTTTGGAATTATCATAGGAATATTCACATTAACAATGAAAATTCATGAAGAATCCTATATAAACAGTATTATCAAGGAAAAAGGTACCTGTTATTTAGCTGATGGTACTTGTTTGCATGAAGATAGATCAGTTTTACCCTATGTGTTTGGTTGGTCCATTTCTCTATCGATGATTGTTTTTGGGTTATATTTGGCATTTATGGACAAAACATCGGAAAAAATCCAAAAAACACATGAAGTATTCACTAAAATAATGGATGATTCCAATGATAAAAGTAAATTTGACGCATTTTTAGAAGGATTTTCAAGTGATGAAAAAAAGGTTTTGAGTGCCATAAAAGAACAAGATGGAATAAAACAATCAACGCTAAGATTCAGAACGGATTTGTCTAAAGCAACATTATCTTTGATATTAAAATCTTTAGAAGAACGTAAGTTTATTTCACGAAATGAAAAAGGAAAAACTAAAGAAATATACTTAATAAAAAAATTTTAAGAAAATCATTTCTAAACAATAAGAATCAATAATTCGTGGTTTCTAAACGTTATAGTCCATGATTTTTTAATAAAATGGTATTTAATCTTGTATACATTCTAAAACTTCATGAAGAAAACAAAAATTCACATTTATGGGATGCATTGTGCATCTTGCGTAAAAAAAATTGAACACGGTTTAAAAGATCTAAAAGGAATAAAACATGTAGATGTTGTTCTTGAAGATGATTTTGCAAAAATCAAATATGATGATAATAAAATAACTTTAGATAACATTAAAGACAATATTGAGACTTTAGGATATTCAACAAGTAAAAAAAACGAGAAGAAAGATTTTTTCAAAGCAATTCTATACGGCCTAGTGCCTCATGTTGGTTGTGTTTTTTTTGTGATAGGTTCAATTTTTGGAGCATCATTACTAACGACTTTATTTAAACCAATGTTGATGAATCGATACTTTTTTTACATCTTAATCGGAATATCCTTAGTTTTTGCAACGTTATCTTCAATATTATACCTTAAACAAAATAAATTATTAAGTTTGAAAGGGATAAAGAAGCATAAAATATATCTTTCAACAATGTATGGAATAACTGTCGGTGTTAATTTGTTATTGTTCTTTGTTGTTTTCCCGCTGACGGCAAATTTGACTTTGGTTTCTGCAGAAGAAAAGACAAATGATTTAGCAAATTCAGAAACAATTTCAACACTTGTTTTGGCAGTTGATATTCCTTGCTCAGGGCATGCACCTCTTATAACTGGTGAAGTAAAGAAACTATTGGGAATAAAAAGCGTAAAATTCGATTTTCCTAATGTATTTACAATTCAATACGACTCTAATTTACTAACCGACGAAAAAATAATGTCTTTAGATATTTTCAAAAGTTTTAGTGCAAAAAACAAATATAAATCAGCAAAGCCTGAAGATACTTATTGTGGCGCATCTTGCACTAATTTTTGTGGCGCAAGTTGTGATGGTACTTGTGGTGTCTGTAGCATAAATTAAAATGACAAAAAAACTTGAAATAAAAATATCTGGGATGCATTGTGCTAGTTGTGCATTTAATGTAGAGTCTGCATTAAAAAAACAAAAAGGAATACGTACTGCAAATGTTAATATTGCAACTAACAAAGCAACACTTGTAGTTGATGATGAACTTCAAGTTTCCGAAATAGCAAAAACGATTGATAACGTAGGATATAAAGCCGTGCTTTCAGAAAACACTAATGTGGATGAAGAGAGTGATTTAAAGAAAAAACTACTAATTGGTTTTATTTTTTCACTTCCAATTTTTATTTTGAGTATGTTTTTTATGAATTTAAATTTTGCATATAAGAACCTAATTATTTTTTTGTTAGCAACAGTTGTTCAATTTTATGTTGGCTTCGATTTCTATAAAAACACGTTCAAAGGTCTAAAGTCAAAATCTGTAACAATGGATACATTAATAGTTCTTGGGACAAGTGCAGCTTATTTTTACAGTGTATATAGTTTACTTGTAGGGGGTATGCATCTTTACTTTGAAGCAAGTTCAACATTAATAACTATTGTTTTTTTGGGACGATTTTTAGAGTACAAAGCAAAGAAAAACACCAATTTTGCAATTAGCAAATTAATGAAATTAAAACCAAAATATTCAATAATCTTACTTAACAATAAAGAAGTTAAGATTAGTGTTGATGACATTAAGATAAATGATCTAATTGTAATTAAACCAGGAGAAGTAATTCCTGTCGATGGAATATTGGTTAAAGGTTCATCAAGTGTAAATGAAAGCATGATAACTGGTGAGAGTATTCCTGTCGATAAAATAAAAGGTTCAACAATAATCGGCGGAACAATTAATACAACTGGAAGTTTTATTTTCAAGGCAACAAAAATTGGAAAATATACGATTCTTTCAAAAATAATTAAATTAATTGAAGATGCACAAGGAAAAAAAGCACCAATTCAACGATTTGCAGATAAAGTGTCTGGAATATTTGTTCCAATAATTATTGTGATTGCTTTATTGACTTTTTTTATCTGGCTTATTATTTCACAAAACTTTACTTTTGCATTATCTAGTGCAATTGCCGTTTTAGTCATCGCGTGTCCTTGTGCATTAGGTCTTGCAACACCGACTGCTATAATGGTGGGAACTGGTCTAGGAGCACAAAACAATATTCTTGTAAAGGGCGGAGATTCTTTAGAAAATTTACACAAATCAAAATTCTTTGTGTTTGATAAAACGGGAACTTTAACGACAGGAAAACTTTCAGTAGATAATGTGATTACATTTTCAAAACAATTACCACAAAAAATAATTCAGTTAAGTGCAAGTCTAGAAAAGTATAGTGAACATCCAATAGGTGAGTCAATAATAGCTTACGCAAAACAAAAAAATCTCAAATTAATTAATGTCACAAATTTTATTTCAAAGACAGGTTTTGGTATTTCTGGAAAAATCGCATCTGAGTATTATTATTTGGGTAACTTAAAATATGCAAAATCCGTTTTAAAAATAAAAAATGACATAGAAAAAAAAATTAGTGGTTATGAAAATTTAGGAAAAACAGCTATTTTGTTATTTAACAAGAAGGAAATTCTCGGGGCAATTTTAGTGTCTGATAAAATACGTCCTAATTCAAAACGAACAATAGAATATTTATCTAGGCACAACATAAAGACATTTATGTTGACGGGTGATAATAGTCGTGTAGCAAACGCAATTGGTAAACAGATTGGAATAAAAAATATTTACTCTGAAAGTTTACCTGAAGACAAAATAAATCTCATAAAAAAATTAAAAAAGCAAGGTATTGTCTCAATGATTGGTGATGGAATTAACGACGCACCATCATTGGCTGAAGCAGATGTTGGAATTGTCATGGGCTCTGGAACTGATGTTGCTATAGATAGCGGGGATATTATACTAATGCATGATGATGTTTTTGATGTGGTAAAAGCAATGAATCTTAGTAAATTTACATTTACAAAAATAAAACAAAATATGTTCTGGGCATTGTTCTACAATTCAATTGGAATTCCAATTGCAGCAGGAGTTTTATATCCATTATTAGGGTTACAACTAAATCCAATGATTGCAGGAGCTGCAATGGCATTAAGTAGCGTTAGTGTTGTTTTAAGTTCATTAGCATTAAAGTTTCGAAGTTTCGACAAAGTTTAAATATCATTAAATAAGAATACAAACCATGAAATTTATTTACTTTGTTTTAGTTCTTGTATTTCTAACATCTTGTACAAATCAAGCTGAAATAATAAAAAATAAAATAAACGATTCAAATTATTGCGAAACAAAAGATGACTGTGTAGATTTAGGAGGGAAATGCCCTTTTGATTGTTATATATATGTTAACAAAAATGAAGTTGAAAAAATCAGACCTCTTGTTGAATCTTACGAGTCAAACTGCGTATATGATTGTGTCTATTGTCCCGACGTCACTTGTACTGGTGAAAAATGTATTCCAAAATGTAGTTAATTTTATATAATATTTTTTCTTTTCAAAGAGCATGAAAACAGAATATGAAGTCAAGGTTTTAGATATTAACGTCACCGAAATAAAAAATAAACTAAAATCACTTAATGCAACTTTAATTGGTGAATTTGATCAAAAAAGATATGTGTATGATTTTAATCCAAAGAAAGAAAATTCTTGGATTAGGTTACGAACAAATGGTAAGAAAACAACTCTAACAATCAAAGAAATTCACTCTGATAAAATAGATGGAACAAAAGAACTTGAAGTTGAATGTGAAGACTTTGAAACAACAAATCAAATTCTAAATAAATTAGGATATCTTGCGAAAGGATATCAAGAAAATAAACGAATTCAATACAAATTAGATGGTATTGAAGTTGATATTGATTTCTGGCCAAAACTTCCAGCATTTCTTGAAGTAGAAGGAAATAATGAAGACGAAGTAAAAAAAGCCTTAAGTCTTTTAGAACTACAAAACGATCAAATAACTTCAATTAGTGTTACACAAGTTTATGAAAAATATAATATAGATATAGAAAAAAATTCAAATCTACATTTCTAGTACCAAAATATTTATAAGTACTACTAAACAATGACAGTTCAAGAGATAAATATATACTGGGTGACAAGATGCCTTTACACGAATTAGTTAGCGAAGAAGAAATGCAAAAATATAGGCGAGCAAGTCAAGAGTGGCGTGAAATAGCACGAGATTTAATTCGACATTATAACTATAAACATCTAAAACCAAACAAATCAAGTTCTCCAGATAAATTTAGAATAGATTTTGTTCTAAGACGAAATTATCATAGGTCTTCATTAGATGAAGATCAGAATTATACTGAGATAATGGTTAAGCAAAATGGACAAGAAGTTCCAAAAGTTATCTTTGATAGTTTACATGTAAGTCGATATACAATTTTATTTAATGTTCGTGGAACTTTTTTAAACGATACTTTTAATTTAGGCTATGGAAAAGATGATATGCGTGGTCCAATAAAAGTTCATACCGGAAGCGGACTATATGAAATTTCGGACGGTACTTCTTTAGATACGCACATAAATAAATTAGTTGAAGAGCATAGACACATAATTGGTGAAGCCCCAGGATACTTTATTCTACAAGCATTAAATCTGTGCAATAATTATATTGACACATTAAAAACTAAAAAAGGTTTACTTAATTAAAAGCCAACCTTTAAAATTCAAACTTTGGAAGAACGAATTAATTTTTGTAAATCCTGCTTCTCTAAATAAATTTAAATTATCAGACTCCGAGAGGGGTTTCATAATTTCACGCAACCTAATTTGTTTATCAAGAATTGTTTTTGCATCAAATGATTTTCTTTTATAGTCGTAATATGAAAAAGTATAAATGTCTTGAATTAGTCCTTCATCTAAATATATCTTTTCACAAATTACAAATGCTCCACCAACATTAAGATTATCATATATTTTTTTTAGTAATTTCTTCCTTTCTGAAAGCGATATGAATTGTAATGTAAATATTGAAAAAATTATATTTGCATTCGATATATCTAAATCTTCATCAGTAATATCCTTTTTAATAAAACTAATACGATTTGAATTAGGTGAAAGTAAGTTTTCAGAGATATCATAACCAACTAGTTTAAGATTTTTTAGTGAAGTTTCAGAATCGATTTGTTTAAGCAAATTTCCAGTACTACAACCTAAATCGTAAACAATTGAATTCTCTTGTAAAAAGTAAGAGCTAATACTTTTAACTAAATCAAGAACGTGAGTATAATTAGGAATAGATAGCTGAATATGTTTATCAAAATCTTTAATGTTTTCAAAACTAAAATCTTTTCCAGTGTCTTCCATATTTTTAGTAAATAATATCTCTAGTTTATTAGTTTTAGTATATTTTGCATACAAATATAAATTAATAATTGTATTAACAACATATGAAGCGGTTCTTGAATATTTTAAAAATCTTGATTGTACTTGCTATTTTAGTATCTTGGACTTTATTTCTCTATAACTTTGGTATTGAGAATCTTATGTCATTCATTAACATAAAAAATCCTTATTTATTCGTATTTTTATATGCCCTAACTGGAGGAGTATCTTTTTTAACAACTGGCACATATTATGTCACACTTGTTGCATTGGGTGTAAGTGGGTTTAATCCTTTTTTATTAGGAATTTCAGGTGCAATAGGAATTTTCTTAGGAGATCTTATTTTTTTATGGTTAGGCAGAAAAGCAAGTGATTTAGAAAAAATAAAGAAAAATAATTTATATCAAAAGATCACAAAAAAAATACAAACGAGTAAAATGTGGAAGATACGACTTTTTTGTTTCTTATATACTGGGTTCACTCCTTTTCCAAATGACATTTTGATGGCTTCCTTAGGACTTGCAAAAATAAAGCCAATTAAATTCTTACCATTTGTGTTTTTTGGTCACATTACACTTATGACAACAATTAGTTTATTATCAAACATTTTAATTAATATTATCTAATGTTGTCCGTGTAAAAGTCCAACTAAAAAGTAAAAACCTATCATTGTTCCAACAAAAATAAATGTCTCAGTTATTCTTGTTTTTCCGTCATGTTTGTGTTTGTGCATGCTTGGAACAATGTCTGATAATGCAATGTATAAAAATCCTCCTGCAGCAATAAGTACTGCAAATGGTGCCAATTTTTCAGCAGCATCAAACGCAAAGTATCCAACAATTCCTCCAAGAACTGAGGACAATGCAGAATAGAAATTTAATAGTAATGCCTTCTTTTTGCTAAATCCACTATGGATTAAAACAGAAAAATCACCAAATTCTTGTGGAATTTCATGAATTAAAACCGTTATAGTTGTTGCAATTCCTGTTGCAAAATTAAGCATAAATGAACTTGCGATAAGTAAACCGTCAATGAAATTATGAACAAAGTCACCTGTTAAAATCAAGATTCCTGCTGGTTTATCAGAACAATCTTCCTTGTCGCAGTGGTGCCAATGAATGAATCTTTCAATTAAGAAAAATAATGTGACTCCGAGAAGAATGAACATCATTCCAAAATGCATATCTAGTCCAGAACCTTCAATTTCTTCTAATGAATGTGGAACCATATCAAAAAACGAAACCGATAGTAATGTTGCCGCCGCAAACGATATGAACAAATGTAATTTCTTTTCAATGTGGTGTCCTGTAAATATTAGACCAACTAAACTTGCAAGACTTACAATAAATGTGGCAATTATGATTTCTAATAACATATCCCTGAAAATCATCACAGCATTTATATAGTTTATTGAGATTCATTATCAATAAGATGATTTCAAGAAATACTACTCAAAAACGGATTTTAAATGATATAATCAATAATAAAAAGACTTTTTTCTCTGCAGAAGATTTATTAGTTGATGCAAATAAAAAAGATTCAAAAATAAGTATTGCAACAGTTTATAGATTCTTATTGGAAAAAGAAAAGACTGGAGAATTATATTCCTATTTGTGCGATAGAAAAAAAACCTATTCAAAAAATCAAGCTAGTCATTGCCACTTTATTTGTGAGAATACTGGTAAAATTATTCATTTCAATATTGATTCATTAGATTTTTTAAAAGATAAGATTCCCGGAACAATAACAAGTTTCCAGATTGAAGTACGTGGAATTTGTAATAACTGTTCAACAAGATGTAAACATTAAAATGGAAAAAAACTATGCAACAAAATTTTTAGGAAAAGAAGTATATGTAAAAATAGATAGGCCTTTAGGTTCTAAACATCCAAAACATGATATTATTTACGAATTAAACTATGGGTTTTTACCAAATACTACTGCGCCAGACGGTGAAGAAATAGATGCTTACATTCTAGGAATAAAAGAATCAATAACTGAATTCAAAGGAATTTGTAAAGCGATTATAAAAAGAACAAACGATGATGATGACAAACTTATAGTAACTCCAAGAAATTATGAGATAACTAAAGAAGAAATTATTAATCAAACATTTTTTCAAGAAAAGTATTTCAAATCTGAACTAATTATATTAAACTAATCAAAAAGTTTATATATTTGCAAGTTTGCACAAATATGCAAATGAACAACCATATATTTTTTAAGGCATTGTCTGATGAAACTCGGTTAAAAATCTTAAAGATTCTTTTAAAAGAAAAAAAAGAAACTTGTACTTGCATACTTA
The DNA here is from genome assembly GCA_016938695.1 of Candidatus Woesearchaeota archaeon. Lineage (GTDB taxonomy): Archaea > Nanobdellota > Nanobdellia > Woesearchaeales > JAFGUC01 > JAFGUC01. Next base: position 363,434 of record JAFGUC010000024.1, read on the forward strand.
CAGATGCCATAAAAAAAGATCAATCTGTAATATATCGACATTTACTTATGTTGTCTGATGTAGGAATTATTGAGACTAGAAAACAAGACAAATGTCTTATGTGTAAAATTAAAGATTCAAAACGAATTAAAAAAATTTTGGAGGCGTAAACAGTGGAAAAGAAAAGTTTTTTTAAAAAATTATTAGAAAAATTAGATAATAAAATTGAGACAGAATCACAAAAAAAAAGCTGTTGTTGTGGCAATAATACGAAAAAATGCTCCAAGAAATAATCAATTATATTTTGTATGGTTTATTTAATCTAAATAGAAGTTCAAAACTAATTGAGTCATTAAATTTTTTCATATATGATTCAATTAAAATTATAGTGATGCTTCTACTCTTAGTCTCTATTCTTGGATTTATACGTTCATATCTTCCAATAGCAAAGTTAAAAAAATATCTTTCAAAAAAACATTCATATTTTCTTGCATCAATTTTTGGAGCATTAACACCTTTTTGTTCATGCTCTTCACTTCCAATTTTTATAAGTTTCATAAATGCGGGAGTTCCAATTGGCCCAACCTTCTCATTTCTAGTAACTTCGCCCATTGTAAATGAATATCTAGTTGTATTGATGTTAGGATTTTTTGGTTGGAAAATAACTGTCGCATACGTACTAGCAGGAATACTAATTGGAGTTATTTCTGGAATGATATTAAACAGATTAAATGTAGAAAAGTACATAATCCGAGATATTAAATCAAATGTAGATTCTCAAGAGAAATTCAAGACAATAAAATCTCGAATATTTTTTGGAATTTCAGAATCATTACAAATTCTAAAAAAATTATGGTATTGGATTTTATTTGGAGTTGGACTTGGTGCATTAATACATAATTTTGTTCCACAAAATTTAGTAGAATCAATTAAAGGTCCATTTGCGGTTCCATTAGCAGTATTAATTGGAGTTCCAATATATGGAAGTTGTTCTGCTATTGTTCCAATTGCTCTAGCACTATTTCAAAAAGGTCTTGCGTTAGGAACAGCATTATCATTTATGATGGCGGTTTCTGCATTAAGTTTACCACAATTAATAATATTAAGACGAACAATGAAAATTGAATTATTAGGATTGTTCTACGGTTTTGTAACCTTGTCAATAATTATAGTTGGATACTTACTTAATTTTCTACAAGGAATATTCTGAATAACAAAATTAATAAATTCGAATTATTTTATACGTGATGATGGTAAAGAAAAGATTATACCGAAGTACAAAAGAAAGAATAATTGCTGGAGTTTGTGGTGGTCTTGCAGAATATTTCAATCTTGATCCAACACTAATACGACTTGCTTGGGCAGTCTTAACGGTTTTTAGTTTTGGTGCGGGAGTTTTTGCATATATTGTTGCATGGATTATTGTTCCAGAGAAATAATTTATTTTACTAATTCTTTAGAAATAAAAGTGGCAGACATGCCCTAAAATGGTCACACATACTAAGTATAAGTTTACCCCATAGATCACTCCGTTTCGCGACCCCCTAAGCACCAATTACCATAATTAAGGCTGCTCCGATCAAGGTCTGACCTGGTTCTTATAACAATCGATCAAAGAGGACGAAACATCGACGCAATAAATAGGACTTAAAACCTAATATGTGTGTCGCTTCTAAAGCTTCGACTCTGCGTAAAGCCTGTTCGCAGTAACAGGAGAAGGCTAACCCCCCAGTCTAGTCTGCCAATAAGAAAACTGTTATCTTCTATTTATAAAATTTTGCACTAATTTGAGATTAATTGCTATTATCCAAATCATATTTTAAATGTGCAAGATGAATATCTAAAGAATCAAAACTTCTAATAGTATATGGACTATGAGAAAAATCTCCAGATTTAAATTCTGAAATTAAACTTTGAACATATTTTAGTTTTTCTTTATGAATTTTATCATTAACTAATACAATCTTATCAGAGCTCTTATGTTCTAAAACTGAGTTTTGTTTATGTGTAAATTCAGTGGTAATCTCATCAATTGTTGCAAGTGGATTTTGTTCTAAATAAACCATTTTTCTTGCACGATAAACATCTCCTTCCGAATCAACATCTGGTTCAAGTGATGCATCAACTTCAACAAGGCCAACATCACATTTCAATTTATTAGTCATTAAATGTTCAATATCGAGTAAATCAATTGTTCCTGTTAGTTTTTGATAAAGTAATTTAAATCCATCACTACCAACTGCTTGAGCAGCTTTAATCCAGTTTAATGGATTCCATGCTTTTCTAACATTATATGCCGTTTGAATTAATTCTGCACCACTTTCAGGAACTCCTCTAGGAAATTTATCTGCGTAAGTAGTTGCTCGTTCTGCACCAATATTTGCATTTCTAAATAAAATAGGTTCGCCATTTAATGTAAATTCTCCCCAAGGTCTATATGAAAATAACCATCTCTTATCAATATCATCTTCTTTTTTAGTTACATAACCAAAGGATAAATCAGCATCTCTTTCTTCCATTGCACGAAACGCAGAATCTAGTGCGATAGGATTTGCTGTAAATGTATCTCCAAATAAAAAGAATTTATGTGGTGAGATTTGTAATTGTTCTGAAAATTTTAAATATGTTTCGTCCCATACAGTTCGTCCTTTGTTTACATTAATTAAAAAAGAATTTCCCATAGGAATTATTGCTTCAACAACACTTTTTGCCTTTTTAGAATCCTCTAGTGTACTATGAATGTTTGCTTCATTTCCAATAATTATGGCTTTTGCATAACCAAGATCTGCTAAAGCTTCTAATGGATATGTAATTGACCTTTTTCTGTGCTCAAAATCAAGAATCGTGTTAGCTTTGTCTGTTGTATCAATCAATTCTTCATTGTAAAATATTTTCATTTTTGCAGAATTTATAGTTCGCGTAATAAAATTAGGTTGTGGATTATATCCTGCAAGTAAAACAACAATTCTTTCTAATTCTGAATTCATAAAATTGTCAAAATTTATTTATTTAAAAAGTTTTGCTTTAGAGTTTACTGGGCAGTGGTAAAAGTACATATTTTATTCAATTTGCAAATAGAACATTTTGGAGAAATTGGTTTACAGATGTTTTGTCCGTAAGCAACCAAAAGGTCATTATATTCCAACCAATATTTGCGTGGTAATTTTGCACGCAAAGCAAATTCAGTTTCTTCTGGATTTTTTGTGGAGACGTAACCCAATCTATTCGAAATCCTATGAACGTGTGTATCGACACATATACCTGGTTTTCCATATCCAAGACTAACAACTAAATTGGCGGTTTTACGACCAACTCCTTTTAATTTTAATAATTCAGAAATGGAATCTGGAACCTTGCCATTATATTTATCTATTATTATATTTGACATTTCTAAAATTTGTTCAGATTTTCTTTTGTAAAATCCCGCAGGATATATTATTGAAGAAATTTTTGATGAAGATAATTTAACCATTTCATTTGGAATTTTTGCAACAGAAAATAATTTTTCAGAAGCTTTTAGTGTAACTTCATCCTTAGTTCGTAAACTAATAACTGTACTTACTAGAATCATGTATGGATTTGCACCATGAATTTTTAGAAAAGTAACGGACGGTGTGACAAAATTTTTACATTCAATACGTAAAGTTTTAATTAAAAAATCAATATCTGAATTTTTCATGAAATGGCTAATTATCAAACATTTATATTTTGCACTCTTTTTGTTTTTTTTCTCGAAAAAGCAATATTTTTTAACAATTTTCAAGCGTATTCAAACATTTTGAATTGTTTTTTCTGCTTTTTAAATCAAAAACACCAATAAAATAGAAATCTTTATATACCCCCTCTTTTTCCAGATACTTACTTTTAGCGAGTATCTTGCTAAAATAGACGCAAACCGACAAAATATAATTAGATGATTACAAAATCATCCTTTGATGCCCCTCCTTAGCTCAGCGGTAGAGCACTCGGCTGTAGATTCTTAGTTGATTTAGACCATAAAGGTCGTACGTGATACTAAGACAGCAAGCTGTAACCGAGGGGTCCCCGGTTCAAATCTGGGAGGAGGGATGTGCCCTGATAGTGTAGTTCGGCCTATCATACGGCCCTGTCGAGGCTGTGACCCGGGTTCGAATCCCGGTCAGGGCGTCCTTTCATAGGCTGGTGGCTCAGTCTGGTAGAGCATCTGACTTTTAATCAGAGGGTCGCGGGTTCGAATCCCGTCCAGCCTATTTTATTTTGTCAGGAATTACCGTCGCAATGCTAGCAAAAAAACATCAACACCTACGATCAAAAGGGGGTTACCAAATGGCCAGTGATAAAAAAACCGAACCCATAAACCATTTTCTTGTGCCTAAGCACGAAAAATTAAGTAAAGACGAATCAGGTAAAGTTCTAGAAAATTTGCACATAGACTTTGATATGTTGCCTAAAATCATCAAAGATGATCCGGCAATTAAACACCTAGACGCAAAGCAAGGGGATATTATTAAAATTACTAGAAACAGTCAAACTTCTGGTGAAGCTGTATTCTATAGGGGTGTAACAGAATGATTAAGTATGAGGCGCTTCTTAAGGGTCACTTCAAGGAAAAGTCTTTCGTAGACTCAAACCTTGAATCCTTTAACAATTTCGTTGATTTTGAACTTCAAAGTATTATTGATGACCTTGGAGATATCGAACCAACTATTATTCCACACAACATTGACGATTTTAAAATTCGCTTCGATAAAATCTGGGTTGAAAAACCTAAAATAATTGAAGCAGATGGTTCTGAAAGGGACATCTATCCAGTTGAAGCACGATTAAGAAAAATTTCTTATGCTGCTGCAATCATGATGGAGATCTCTGCTCACATAAACGGCATACAACGAGAATCTTTTGTAACTCAAATTGGAAGTCTTCCAATCATGTTAAAATCAAAGTATTGCCACTTATACAACAAAAACCGTGATGAATTAATTTCAAATGGAGAAGATCCAGATGATTTAGGCGGTTACTTCATTGTAAATGGTATTGAAAAAGCACTAATTATTGTTGAAGATTTAGCTTCAAACAGACTTGTTGTTGAAAAAAGCGGAACTGCAAAAGGCGATTACATCGGAAAACTTTTCAGTGAAGAAGGATTCTACAAAATTCCACACACATTTGAAACAAACAAAGATTTGATTTACACTTTATCTTTTACAAGAGTTAAGAAAGTTGAATTATTTGCAGTAATCAAAGCACTTGGAATGATTAAGGATGAAGAGATTGTAAAAACAATTAGTGTTCCAAAATATACTGATAATTTAATGATTAACCTTCTTGATACTGTTGAATTAAAAACACAAGAAGACGCACTAGATTATATTGCTAAAAAAATTGGAATAACTCAAACAAGAGAAATTAGAGTTGAAAAAATCCAAGATGTGCTAGACAAATATTTACTTCCACACGTTGGAACAAATAAAAATGCACGAATGGCAAAAGCAATCAACTTATGCAAACTTGTTAAGAAATACATTCTTGTAGCAAACGAAGAAATTCCTGAAGATGACAAAGATCATTATGCAAATAAAAGACTAAAACTTAGTGGAGATTTGCTTGCTGATTTAATCAGAGTAAACTTAAGAGTTTTAATCGATGATTTGTTATACAACTTCCAGAGAATCGTTAAACGAGGAAAGTTCCCATCTATTAAAGTTATTATTCGAGACAAGCTTTTGACTTCCAGAATATACAGTTCAATGGCGACAGGAAATTGGATTGGTGGAAGAAAAGGTATAAGTCAGAGAATTCAAAGACTTAACTTTAACGAAACAATGTCACATCTTCAAAGAGTTGTTAGTCCATTGTCAACTAGTCAAGAGAACTTTGAAGCACGAAGCCTTCACTGTACTCATGAAGGAAGACTTTGTCCGATGGAAACTCCAGAAGGTACAAACATTGGTTTGAGAAAAAATCTAGCAATGCTTGCTTCAATTTCTCAAGCAGAAAGTGACGATACTACACTTGACAAGCTCAAAGGTTTAGGGCTTAACACAATTTGAATAGGTGATTCTTGATGACTGATGTATTTTTAAACGGAAAATTTGTAGGAGACGTTGATGACGGTCACGAATTCACAAAAAATGTTGTGGATGAAAGACGTAACAATAGAATATCTTCTAATTTGAACCTTTATTTCGATGAAGGTCTAGATGCTATTTTTATTGAAACAGGAAAAGGAAGAAATAGACGTCCTTTAATTGTTGTTAAAAATGGAAAATCTATGTTAAACGATAAACACGTTGACCAAATTGAGAAAGGAGAATTAGTTTGGGATGATTTAGTTAAACAAGGTATAATTGAATATCTTGACGCAGTAGAAGAGGAATCTGCATTAGTTGCTTTTACTGAAGAAGAACTAACTCCAAGTAATACTCATTTGGAAATTAATCCTTTAGTTATGCTTGGTATAACTACTGCTCTAGTTCCATACGGAAACTACTCACAAGCAACAAGGGTAGCTACAGGTGGAAAAAACCAGAAACAAGCAGTTGGTTATTACGCAGCAAACTTCCCAAACAGAGTTGATATGGATGTTAATTTACTGCAATACCCACAACTTCCAATTGTAACAACTGCAATCCACAGTGTTTCAAAATATGATAAACACCCATCTGGACAAAACGTTGTTGTTGCAATAATGAGTTATGAAGGTTACAATATTGAGGATTCAATCATGATTAACAAAGCTTCAATTGAACGAGGTTTTGGAAGATCAACTTACTTTAGACCAATGGTTGCTGACGAACTAAGATACTCAGGTGGATTAGTTGACGAAATCAGCATCCCTGATAAAGAAGTTAAAGGATACAGAAGTGAACACGATTACAGATTCTTAGAAGAAGACGGAATGGTTTACCCTGGAGCATTCGTAAAAGAAGGCGACGTTGTAATTGGTAGAACATCTCCACCAAGATTCTTAAGTGGTCTTGATGAATACAATCTTGCACAAAACAGCAAGAGAGAATCATCACTAAGCTTAGAACACGGTGAAGAAGGAATCGTTGACCAAGTTTTCTTAACTGAAAGCGAAGAAGGAAATAAACTTGTTCAAGTAAGATTAAGAAGTCCACGAATACCAGAAATTGGAGATAAATTTACATCTCGACACGGACAGAAAGGAGTTGTTGGTTTAATTGTTCCAACTGCAGACATGCCTTTTACTGCTAGTGGTATAACACCAGACATAATCTTCAATCCAAACGGTATCCCATCACGTATGACTGTTTCACATCTTTTAGAATTAATTGGTGCAAAAGTTGGAGCACTCGCAGGACGATATATTGATGGAACAACATTTAATGTTGAGCCAGAAGTAGAATTAAGAAGTCAACTTTTATCTTTAGGATTTAGAGAAGATGGAACTGAAACAATGTATAACGGATTCACTGGAGAAGCGATGAAAGTTAGAATTTACGTTGGTTCAATGTATTACTTAAGATTAAAGCACATGGTTGCAAATAAAATGCACTCCCGAGCACGTGGACCAGTACAGTTGTTAACAAGACAGCCAACAGAAGGTCGTGCAAAAGAAGGAGGATTAAGACTGGGAGAGATGGAGAAGGATACTTTCGTAGCACATGGAGCAGCAATGGTCCTAAAAGAAAGATTCGATTCAGATAAGACTCTTATTCCAGTATGTACTGCATGTGGAAGTATAGCAATTAACAATGTCTACAAAGACATGTTACATTGCCCATCCTGTGGAGATAATACTGAAATAGACTACATAGAAATTTCCTATGCATTTAAACTATTGTTGGACGAACTTAGGTCGTTGTGCTTATTCCCAAAACTAAATTTGGAGAGCAAGTACTAAGTAGGTGACAAAAAATGAGTGATGATATTTTCGTAAGTAAAAAAGTTGGAAGTATTGGTTTTGGTTTACTTTCACCACAAACAATCAAAGGCATGGCTTCCGCAAAAATTGTAACTCCTGAGCTTTACGATAAAGAAGGTTTTCCAGTAGACGGTGGTTTAATGGATATCCGACTTGGTGTTATAGACCCAGGATTACGATGTAAAACTTGTGGAGCAAAGTTAAAAGAATGTCCAGGTCACTTTGGTTACATAGAATTTGCAAGACCAGTTGTACACATTAAATTTATTCCAATTATTCTTTCTTTACTAAGATCAACTTGTAAAGATTGTGGAAAAATTTTGATTGGTAAAGATAGAGCACAAAAATTTACAGATTTAATAGATTCTCTTGAAGATGATGACGTTTCTGGTGTTAGATCAGCTAGTCAATCTGTACTTAGTGAATTACGAAGTCTTGTAAAATGCCCACACTGTGGAAGCAAACAAGAAAAAGTAAGTTTAGAAAAACCAAGTACATTCAATGAAGGAGACCAAAGATTATCCCCAATTGAAATCCGTTCAAGACTTGAAAAAATATCTGATGAAGATTGTAGATTATTTGGATTGACTCCAGAATGTGCAAGACCAGAATGGATGATTCTAACAATTATGCCAATTCCACCAGTAACTATGAGACCATCAATTACTCTAGAATCCGGTGAACGAAGCGAAGATGACCTAACTCACAAATTAGGAGATATTGTAAGAATTAACCAACGTTTGTTCGAAAACATTAACGCAGGAGCTCCAGAAATTATTATTGAAGATTTATGGGATTTATTGCAATACCACGTTACAACATTCTTTGATAACAACGTTGCACAACTTCCTCCAGCAAGACACAGAGGTGGACAACCACTAAAGACAATTGCTGCAAGAATCAAAAGTAAAGAAGGTCGTATTAGACATAACTTAGCTGGTAAGAGAGTTAACTTCTCAAGCCGTACTGTTATTTCTCCAGATCCAATGCTTGATTTGAATGAGGTTGGAGTTCCAGAGATTATTGCTAAAAAATTAACTGTTCCTGAAAAAGTAACTGAATGGAATATGGAACGTATGAAAAAATATGTTGAAGATGGTTCAGAAGGTTACCCTGGAGCAAACTACATCTTAAGACCTGATGGAAAGAGAAAGAAAATAACTGACGATACAAAAGAACAATTATTAGAAGAACTTCAACCAGGTTACACAGTAGAACGTCACTTAAAAGACGGCGATGTTGTACTATTCAACAGGCAACCATCACTGCACAAAATGAGTATGATGGCACACTATGTTAGAGTTTTACCTGGAAGAACTTTCAGACTAAACCCAAGTGTATGTGCACCATATAACGCAGATTTCGATGGAGACGAGATGAACCTACACGTTCCACAAACTGAAGAAGCAAGAGCAGAAGCAGAATTGTTAATGCTAGTTGATCACCAGTTAATCAGTCCAAGATATGGATTAAGTATTATTGGAACTGTTCAAGATGGAACTGAAGGAATTTATGTTTTAACAAAAGGTTTTGATTTACCTAGAGTAAAAGCAATTGATTTATTGGCATCAATTGGAATTGAAGATTTTTCAGCTCTTCCAAAAGGAGATATCATAACTGGAAAAGAAATATTTAGTATGCTTCTTCCAAGTGATTTTAACTTTGAAGGAAAATCAAAATCTAAAGAACCTGTAATTATCAAAAAAGGAAAGTTAGTTGAAGGAATAATCGACAAAGCAAACCTTGGAGAAGGTTCAGGTTTAATGTTGCGACAGTACCACAGAATCTATGGTCCAAAAGCAACTATAAAGTTAATTGGTAACATCTTCCGACTAGGAATCATGACTCTTTTAAGACACGGTTTTACTGCAGCAATTGCAGATACTGATCTTCCAAAAGATGCAAGTGATGAAATTGAAAACATCAAAGTATCCGCTGAAAGTAAAGTTAAAGAGTTAATTAGTCAATTTGAAGATGGAACATTAGAACCATTCCCAGGTCGTTCTGTAAGAGAAACTTTAGAATTAAAAATTCTAGAAGCACTAAATAAAGCAAGAAACGATACTGGTTCAGTTGTTCAAAATAGAGCAGATCCAAAATCTTGTTCAAAGATGATGGCAGACTCAGGAGCTCGAGGAAACGTTATTAACTTAGCGCAAATTGCAGCATGTGTAGGTCAGCAAGCCCTTCGAGGAAAAAGAATTGAAGGTGGATATGCAAAAAGAACTTTGTCATGTTTCAAAAAAGATGATTTAAGTCCAGAATCAAAAGGTTTCATCAGAAACGGATTCCGACAAGGACTTAAACCAAGTGAGTTCTTTTTCATGGCAATGACTGGACGAGATTCACTAATGGATACTGCACTGCGAACACCAAAATCTGGTTACTTATATAGAAGACTTGCAAACGCATTACAAGATTTGAAAGTAACTTATGATGACACTGTAAGAGATGCATCAAATAAGATTGTGCAATTCAAATACGGTGACGATGGACTTGATGTATCGAGAAGTGAGAACGGAAAAATCAATGTTAAAGCAATTATTGATTCAATTAAATAAAGAGGTCACAAAAAATGAGCGATATATATTCAAAATACAAAGATAAACTTTCTTTTAGTGTTCTAGAAGAAATAAAAGCAAATGTATCAGAAAAAGTGACTGATGAAAAACTTACTAGAATCCTTGATGCAGTTGTAGCAGAGTACAATAAATCAAAAGTTGATGCTGGTGAAAGCGTAGGAATTATCAGCGCAGAATCAATTGGAGAACCAGGTACTCAGATGACACTTAACACATTCCACTTCGCAGGAGTTGCGGAGATGAACGTTACAGTTGGTCTTCCAAGGATTATTGAGATTCTTGATGGTCGTAAGACAATTAAAACTCCAATGATGGAAATTTATTTGAACGCACCATACAATCAAGGTCAAGGAGTAAAAGAGTTAGCAAAAAGAATCAAAGAAACTTCATTAAACGAATTCCTAAAAGAACTCGAAATGGATATTGGTTCAATGGCATTAGAAATTATTTTTGATGCAGCTAAACTTGAAGAATACGAATTAAGCGTAGGAAAGATTGCAAAAATCTTGGCAAAATCATTAAAACAATCTACACTTAAAGAAGGAGAGAACTCTTTAACAATCAAACTAGGTGCAAAAAGCGCTACTTTAAGCAACCTTTACAAACTAAAGGAAAAAATAAAAGGCGTTCACGTGAGTGGAATTAAAGGTATAACTCAAGTTCTTCCAATCAAAAAAGAAACAGAATACATGATAATGACTGCTGGAAGCAACTTAAAAGAAATCTTTAAGAAAACTTGGTGTGACACTTCAAGAACTACAAGTAACGACGTATACCAAATTCAAACTTTGCTTGGCGTTGAAGCAGCAAGACAATCTATTGTTAACGAAGTTTACAAAGTTATTGAAAGTCAAGGTTTAAATGTAGACATTAGGCACATTATGCTTGTAGCAGACACTATGTGTGCTTCAGGTGAAGTGAAAGGAATAACAAGATACGGAGTTGTTTCACAAAAATCCAGTGTTCTTGCAAGAGCATCATTCGAAACACCAATTAAACACCTTGTAGGTGCATCTTTAGTTGGAGAAATCGATAAATTGGATAGCGTAATTGAAAACGTTATGCTTAACCAAATGATTCCAGTTGGAACAGGATTACCAAAACTTGTGAGAAGCGGATAAATTAAGATATTAGCGAAAATTTTATAAAGCAAATGCGAATTCAGTAGGTAAAAATGGCACAAAAGAAAAGTGAAGGTAACAAAGATATCGAATATATCAAAGATATGCTAGAGTCAGAAAAATTGATTATTGGTGCAGATAGAGCAGTAAAAAGCCTTAAAGATGGCAATGTTGCAAAAATATTTTTGGCAAAAAACGCACCTGAAAAATTAGTTGAAGACGTAAATTATTACGCAGGTTTGTCAGGCGCAGAAGTAATTCAATTGGAAATTTCAAATGAAGATCTTGGCGTTGTTTGCAAAAGACCTTTTTTGATTGCAGTAGTAAGTATACTGAAATAATTAAGTAAAGGGAAAAGTGCCAAAAATAAAATATTCCATGGAAGAGATGAAGTACATGCAGTACTTCGAATCTGTTACTAAGACTAAGGTCAAAGATTGTTTTGTTGATCTTAGAGGAATACTCACGTTCGTTGTCGAGCAGGGACAGATAATTAAAGCTGTTGGGAGAAATGCTTCGAATGTTAAAAAGCTTGAGACAAAATTAAACAAAAAAATTCGAATTGTTGAATTTCGTTCAGAAATCGAAAATCTTGTTAAAAATCTCATGCATCCAAACAAGTCTACAAGTATTGTATTTGAAGACGGCATAGTAAGTGTAACTCCGGCAGACCTCAAGAGCAGAGGATATATGATTGGAAAAAGCGCAATCATGCTCAAAACAAACTTTGAGATACTAAAAAGGTTTTATCCTGATCTCAAGGAACTAAAAATTTTGAATGTTGCTGAAGCGGCTACTTCAGAAAGTAACGTTCAAGACATTGAAGATGAATTAGAAGAAGAATTTCGCGATATAAACTAAGGTTTTAAAAAATGGGTAAAAAAACAACAGGAATTAATGCTGGTACTAAGCTAATGAAAAGACGAAAGACTTTTCGATGGGCTGATAAATGGTTTACTAAACGTGCACTTGACTTGAAGAAAAAGTCCGATCCATTAGGAGGAGTTAGTCAAGCAAAAGGTATTGTTTTAGAAAAGCTTCAATTAGAAGCAAAACAGCCAAACTCAGCAATGAGAAAATGCGTTAGGGTTCAATTGGTTAAAAATGCTAAACAAGTAACTGCTTTTTTGCCAGGTGATGGAGCAACTAAGCTTGTCGACGAACACGACGAAGTTATTATCGAATCAATCGGTGGTAAAATGGGTCGTTCCAAAGGAGATATCCCTGGAGTTAGATGGCAAGTTATGAAAGTTAATGGTCAAGCTCTAAAATCCTTACTATCTGGAAAGATCGAGAAGGCAAGGAAGTGATTATGATGACAGCAACAAAGCAAGATACTACATTGAAAGTTTTCGACAGATGGGACGTTTCTGGAATCGTAGTTGAAGATCCAGGATTAGTTAATCAAATCAATGTTTCACCAAGAATGGTTCCAAGTACTGGTGGACAAATGGCAGGAAGCAGATTCCACAAAGGAAAAGTTTTCATCGTTGAAAGACTTGTCAAAAAAGTTATGGTTCCAGGCCATAAGAGCAAGAAGCACTTTAAAACTTCAGGTTACTGTACTGGAAAAATTTTAACTGCATACAATTTAGTTAAAAATGCTTTCGAAATAATCGAAGCTAAAACTAAAGAGAATCCAGTTCTAGTTTTTGTTAGAGCAGTTGAAAATGCAGCACCACGTGAAGAGATAATCACTATCGAATACGGAGGAGCAAGATATCCTAAAGCAGTTGAATGTGCACCTCAACGAAGAGTTGATCAAGCTCTTAAATACATGGTTCAAGGATCATATCAAAAGAGCTTTAACTCAAAGAAATCTTCAGCAGAATGTTTAGCAGAAGAGATTTTGAATGCATACAATTTGTCTCAAAACTCTGCAGCAATCTCTAAGAAACTAGAAGTTGAAAGGCAAGCTGACTCAAGCAGATAAGCTTGAAATTTTTTTAATTTTATTTACTTAAATTTTTCTAGAAATTTTTAATTTATCTATCGGGTTCTAAAACTAATACAAAATTACCAACTGCGTATTCACTTATACCGCTTGTTAAATGAATTCTGCAAGTAAATGTTCTAGGAGAATCAAGAACAATTTTTGGATAATAAACCCTAATTGGAAATATTTTGGTCTTGTTTTGAAGTATTGTCATCTTCTCAAACGCTTCAAATTTAGGATTTAAGAACAAAGTATTGCCATCATTACATTCTAGGTTACTCAACCAAAAGTCTCTTGCAATCCCGTATTTGTTGTATATTGAGAAGAATAATGTGAAATTAACTTGACTCTTTGGTAAAACTACATTCTTATTGTAAATAGAGATATACTCTGTACTGGATTTTAGCATCTTGTACTCAATTGTATTTTCATCTAACGTTTGCTTATGAATATCTGATGGTAAAACGCCAGTAAAATTTTTTTCATATTCAATAGTAGAAATTCTTTCTCTCATGAAAAATACTGCCGTCAAAGTTAGAACTGCAATTACTAGGAGCATCATCCACTTTTGTTTTTGAAGCATATCCATGATGAAAATAAATCAGATTAATTCGTTTATAAATATATCCTTGAAATAAAAACGCTAATTTAGTCAAAATCTTCATATAAGTACAAAGATTTATAAACGAATACAAAGAATATCAAAAAATATGGATGAATTACTTAAAAAAAAGTTAAAAAGTGAAGCTCAGCAGTTGACCCCGATTAGTTGGATTGGTAAGAAAGGTTTTACTGATGAAGTTAAAGATGAAATAAAGAAATTACTTAAACGAAGAAAATTAATGAAAGTAAAGATCCTAAAAAGTTTTATTGATGAGCATAATGTTGATAAAAAAACAATCGGTGAAACTATTGCTGAAGCAGTTGGTGCAGAACTTATTCAAAAGATTGGTTTTATTGTCGTTTTGTATAAGAAACCATTATCACGAGATTTAAAATTTAAAAAAACTTTATAAATTTGAACCATTATATTTTTAACGAGGGGTGGTATTATAATGAAATATACAGCATCAAGTATGATGATTGGTCGAAAACCAAGGGGCGGAAACACATTTAAGACTGCTTTCGTTAAGTTTTTCGATACAAATGATCCTCTTGGTCCAGAAGTTCTTCCAAAAGAAGAAATCGATTTTGAGGATGTTAGGGAAGTTATTTTTTCAGGATTCGATATTAGATATCTTCTTGAAGGAAATGATTTACTTGTAACTAATATTAAGCAAGTAGAAATAACAGAAAATAAAGATACAAATGTTTTGTTTATAGCAAACATTGTTGATGAAACTGAAGAAGAATAAATACTTTAACAGTAAAAAACGAAAATGAAAGTAGATAAAATATCCTTCAATGGAAACTTTAACATCGGATTATTCGCATACGCAAATGATTCTTTTTGTTTAGTAGGTTCTGATGTTCCAGAACGAATTGTAGAAATTATGAAAAAAGTATTGGATGTTCCAGTGCATCAAATTAGTATTGCGGGAACTTCATTAATTGGTGTATTTGTAGCAGGAAATTCAAATTCAATTCTTGTTCCACAAATAATATATCCTGATGAAATTGCACTTCTAAAAAAATTAAAAATCAAGCACACAATTGTAAATACCACTCTTAGTGCATTAGGGAATAATATTTTGTGTAATGACAATGGCGCAATAATTAATCCTGAATTTGAAGACGAAGCTGTAGCAGAAATCTCAAAAGCACTTAAAGTTGATGTAAAAAAAGGAACAATAGAAGAATTAAATACTGTTGGTTCTCTTGGATTTACAAATAATCGTGGTGCTGTAGTAAGTAAAGATATTACGACAGATGAACTTGATTTTGTTTCAAATCAACTAAAGGTGAATACCATTCGTGGAACAGTTAATCTTGGTAATAACTACATAAGTTCAGGTGTAATTGCAAACAACAAAGGTTTGTTAATTGGTTCTGCAACAGGTGGTGTCGAGATAACTGACATTGATAATACTTTAATAAGAGACTAATTTTTTTATTTTTAATATTTTTTATATGCAGGTGTGATTGATGGATGACGCAAAAATACGACAGAAATATCTTGAGTTAAAATCACTAGACGAACAAATGCGTAAAGTTGAGAAAGAATTATCGACCGTTAATAGTCAACTAGCAGAAGTCGAACAAATTCAAAAATGGATTGATGAGATATCAAAAAGTTCTAATTCTGAATGTTTTGTTCCATTAACAAATGGAATATTTGTTAAAGCAAAAATTTTAGACAGCGATGAATTTTTAATGAATGTGGGATCTAAAGTTTGTGTTCCAAAGTCAAAAATTGATGCAATCAAGTTACTTGATGAACAAAAAGTTGAGCTTGAAAATTATAGACTTCAGCTATCAAATCAATTATCTAACTTAGATTTAATTGCGCAAAAAATTGAAGCAGAATTTTTAGAACACGAGAATTCGTTACAAAAATAATTTTATGTTTAGGAGTATTAGAAAATGTTTGGATTTTTAAAAGATAAATTAAAAGAAGCAATAGGTAAATTCAGTAAAAAAGTAGATGAAGAAGCTGAAGAAATTGTTGAAGAAAATACAGAAGAAAAATCTGAAAGTGTTCTCGAAGAACAACAAGTAAAATCTGAAACAAAAACTAAATCTAAGCCTGAAAAAAAAGAAAAACCAATCTCTAAAAAAGAAAAAAGTACTCCCAAAAAATTAGATGAAGAAGTTGTCATCGAAAAAGATTTGATAACCTCAATAGAAGAAGTTGAAAATGTTGTAGATGAAGAAGATGATTCAGCAAATATTTCTGCGCAAGAAATTTTAGAATCAATTGATATTGTTGATACTCCTAAACTTGAATTAGATGAAGAAACAAAAACTGTTGTTGAAGAACAACCTGTTAGTGAAGTAGTTGAAGATGTAAACGAAGTCGAACTTCTATTAGGGCAAGAGATAAAAGAACATCTTGTAGAAAAGAAAGTCGAAAAAAATACAGAGACCACGACAGAAAAAGAAGTAGAAAAAAAGCGTTCTTTTTTTGGCAAAGTTGCAGACGTTATAACAAAAAAGCAACTTAATGAAGAACAATTTGAAAATTTATTTTTTGATCTAGAAATTCTTCTTCTAGAAAATAATGTTTCTTTCGAGGTTGTTGAAAAAATAAAATCTGATTTGTGTGATACTGTTGTAAATCAAAAATTACATCGTGGAAAAATATTATCTTTAATTTCAGATTCTTTAGGAAATTCAATAAATGATTTACTAAGTATAGAATCCCCTGATTTTTACGATGTTGTTAAAACAAGTTCAAAAAAACCATTCAAAATTGTAATGATTGGTGTAAATGGTTCAGGTAAAACAACATCCATGGCTAAACTTGCATACCAACTTAAGCAAAAAGGATTTTCTTGTTGTATGGCTGCAGGTGATACTTTTAGAGCAGCAGCAATTCAACAATTAGAAGAACATGCAAATGCAATTGATGTGAAATTAATAAAACAAGATTATGGTGCAGATTCTGCAGCAGTTGCATATGACGCAATAAAATATGCCGAATCAAAAAAACTAGATGTCGTTTTAATTGATACTGCTGGCCGACTACATTCAAATACAAATTTGATGAACGAGTTGAAAAAAGTAATCCGTGTGTCCGAGCCAGATATGAAAATTTTTGTCGGTGAATCAATTACCGGTAATGATTGTGTAGAACAAGCAACTCAATTCAATGAAGCAGTTGGTATAGATGGTATTATTTTAACAAAATCTGACGTAGACGAAAAAGGTGGCACTGCAATTTCTGTGTCGTATGTAACTAGACGTCCTATTTTATTTTTAGGTGTGGGTCAAACATATTCTGATTTAATTCCATTTGATAAACAAAAGATTTTAGATAGTCTTGGTTTTTAAGATGATTAACACAAAACCTAAAACCGCAGCATTAGTTTTCTCAGGTGGTGCATTACGAGGTTTTGCTCAAGTTGGTGCATACAAAGCAATTGATTCTTTTTGTAGTAAAAACAATATAGAAATAAAATCTGTCGTTGGAACATCTTTTGGTTCAATCGTTTCAGGATTTGTTGCAAATGGTTATTCCGCAGATGAATTGTTAAGATTCTCTAAAAAAAATTGGAATAAATTATATCGTTTATTGGATTTCAAATTTTTAGGTGGTTCTGGTTTTTTAAAGGGTGAAAAATTACGCTTAGCATTCAAAGAATATTTTGGTTCAACAAAATTCAATGATCTGAAAAGAGAATTAAAAATTAATGCTGTAGATTTAATATCTCGAAAAGAAGTTGTTTTTTCAAAAGATGGTATTGTGTCTGTTGATGGTTCTTTGAAAATTAAAAAAGACATTCCACTTAATGTGGCAATGCGTGTAAGTTGTTCAATTCCTTTCATATTCCAAGCAGTAAAGATTGAAAATTTACTTTTAGTTGATGGTGGATTAGCAAAACCTTTAGCATTGCATCTTATTAATCCCGAAGATTACGATTATGTTTTTGCAGTCGATGTCTGCATGGCCAATTTTGATTTTTTTGGTACGAAGATAAGTAAGTCTCAAGTAATCCGTCAGGCAATTTCAATAGGTCAAATGCAATATCATTTTGATTTTGTTGATTCTCTAATGAAAAAGCATTCAAACATTTTTTTGATAAGGCCAAATGTAGGTCCTGTAAAATACACTAGAAAAAACGAATTAGAACGAATAATAAAATCCGGTTATTTAGAAGCAAAAAAAGTTTTAGAAAAAATTTAATTTTGTTCTTCTATTTCTTGTGGTTGTTCTTGTGTAATTGTTGCTTGTGTAATTGGTTCAACCTCAATATTTCCAAAATGAAATTCTTGAAATACATCGACTTTTCTTTGGTTAACTAGATGCAGTAATGGAATAAATGTATACACTTTATCTTCTTTAGTACTTCCAGGAACAAGTTCATCAAAACTAACTCTCCTGCCTAATCTACCAAACATCTCAGAAACTCTTGAATGTATCGAACTTATCTCTTCAGTGATATCGAAGTTTTTCTTGGGTCGTGTAACTTCAGGTGCATCAAATCTACTTAATCTATTTGCACGTCTGTCTTTGACATCAAGTGCTTGTTCTAATGCGTTTACCAAATCAAAGATAGAAACTTTTCTCTTTCTTGGTTGTGGTGTTCTAGGAACAAGTCTTAATTGTTTGGAATCCTCATCACTTAATTCTGCTCTTGAGAAATTAAAATCATCTTCGAAATCATAATCATCATCGTCAGACTCTTCACTTTCATGAAATAATAAATCTATTTTTGAAAAATCTTCTTTTAAAAATTTATCAGATTTCATTTTAAGAAGCAGTGCACTAGCTAAAATTACTTTTCCACTTATTTTCAAATCTGTTTTTTGATAATGTTTTAACAATCCTAAGAAATGTTCTGCAATCAACTTAACATCGATATCCCATGGATCCATGTTCTCCTTTCTTATTAATTCAAAGATAAGAGATTTCCATGTAAGATCGTCTTGGCTGAAAATAATGTCGTGAATTTTATCTTGCATCTTTTTTAGTCTCTTTTTTCGATTTATTAAGCTTTTGTTCAGAACTCTTAAAAGCCATATTCATTATTATTTGCTTTTCTTTCTTCAATTGTTCAATAACTCTATTTTTTGTTTGAATTTGAGCCAAAAGAAATTTCTTCATTTCTTCAAATTCTTTTAATGGTACTGTTTTTTGTTTTGTCTTTTGGAATAAATTCATACAATTGTGTTGTTGCACAGACTTATTAAATTTTTGTAGTTCTGTTTATATATAACTTAAGATTTTGGACATTTTTTGGTTGATTATATTGCACTTTAAAGCCATATAGCAATGTTTAAATGGATTTTAATGTAGACTATCGATAATTTAATAAAGGGGTGGGCCTACCATTGTTAATATTCGGTTTTAGTTGGGGGTTTTAGAAATGAAGAGGCGTAAGAAGATTAATACAAAATTCTTCCTTGAGATTGAAGATTGCTCAATTGTCGGCGACAAAAAATGGAAAAAAACTGACAGTTACCGAAGCAACGAATGGTTCTATTAAACCATTTCAATTCTTCATCTCATTTGTTTATTTAACTTTTAATTCTACTTTTTTACAAATTTTGATTGATTTTATATTTAACTTAAATTTCCGTCTGTAATATATTTGCATTTCGTTATTTGAAACAACCACAAGACACATTTTTTTATTTATTTTCAATATATATTAATATACAAATACGTATATTTGGGTGGGTTTGTTATACAAAAAAACCAGTTGTGTTTTTTGTTATTACTTATTGGTGGCGTTCGCCTAAGAACGGTATACTCTGAGTTTCCAGCCGTTCTGGATTTTTTACGTTGCAAATTTGTTGGTGGTTGGACGAAATATTTATAAATGGTGATTGGGTTCTATGCAATAAAATGTGGCTGGGCCTTCACGGGTTCGGCTCTAAAATATAAACAAATAATCCGTTCCGTTTATGGATAATGTCCATGGATATAAAAACGAGACACGGAGGTGTTGAGTAAAATGAATGTAAAAAAAGCTGTAAAAAAAATCGCAGCAGTAGCATTTGGGGCAGCAATGGTTGGCTCAACTGTTCTTGGTGCAGCAGATTTGGCAGACTACCCAAGTAACATGATGAGCAGCGGTGCTTTCGACGGTAAAATCGTTATCGGCCTAGCAGCAAAGCCACAAGATGTTATTGCAGCAATCGACATTGCAACAAACTTACAAGCAGAATCAGTTTCCGCTTCAAGCGTTGCATGTTCAGGAAGTGCGGCAACAACAACATACTCTATCGAAGGTGGAGTACAAATCAAAGACGACTATTCTGCTTTGAACTACGAAGAAACTTTCCAGTCAGTAGTTCCTAAATTTAAGGAAGAAGATCTTTCAGGAGTTCTTGCAGACGGCGAAGTTGAGGATGATGATGGAACAGCTTACGAATACGAGCAAACAATCGAATTCGCAACTGGTGCATTGGATTCTAAATTCGGAATGATTTCAACAAACGACATCTTTGGCGATGATCCTGTAGCATACATTGATATGTCTGGAAGTCAAGTATATAGTTTAGTTGCAAATTTTATCGACGATATGGACGTTTCTGCATTAGACGACTCTGAAGAAATTGAATTGTTTGGAAAAACATTTACTTTCGACAGTGGAATAACTGCAACAGGAAACATTGTTTTGTACACATCAACAGTTACTGAAACTTTATCAGTAGGCGACACTAAAACTGTTCCAGTTAACGGTGTAGATACTGAAATTGAAGTTCTTGGTGGAAACACAGATGCAGGAACTGCTTTAATCAAAGTTGATGGAACTACTAAAGAAGTTGAAGAAGGTAGATCTTATTCCTTCAGTGGAAAAGACATCCGAATCAAAAGCATCTTCACTACAACTATTCCAACAGAATCAGTTGCTGTAGAAGTTGAAGTTGGTTCAGATTCTTTAGTATTGCCTGTAGCAGCAGCTTCACCATTTTGGACTCAAGTTGAAGATGACGACGGAGACGACTTTGACGGTCTTTACGTTAAAGTAACTGGAGCAAACAACACTGCAGTGAGCAAGATTGAATTTGGAATTTCACCACAAGATACTGAAAATGACGCTGAAGATGACAACAAATACCTATTAAGTGGTATGGAATTTGTAACTCCAGTTTTCGACACTGTAGCAGTTTCATTTGAAGGTGTAACTCCAAGTTTAACATCTGGTGACATGTTTTCAGTAGAAGTATCAGGCGACACTTTAACTGTTAAATTTACTAACGAAGACGGCGATGAATTCGCAGAAGATTTATTAGTAAGTGAAGCAGCAAGTCAATTGACTTTTAATAGTGACTATGAGTTTGCAGCAAGCAACATTTCAGAAGATAAAATGTTCTTCTTAAATGAGCAAGACGGCGACATTTACACTACAATTCTTTACAGTGTAGATGCAGTTAAATCCGATTCAGACAATCATCAAAAAGATTATGTTGAATTATCTGAAGTAGGAAGCGGAAACTCACTTAAGTTGTACAGAGAAGATTTGGAAACTGCAGATGCTGAAATCGGAAATACTGGTGTTTACTTAGCTGGAATCGGAATTGACAGTAAAACAATTAACTTGTCATCTGATATGGCTGGTAATGTAGCAACTACAACTTCCAATGTTATCTACACAAAAGGCGACTTAAAAGTTACTCTAGGAAACCCTGACGAAGTTACTGCAGCAGCAGGAGCTGGTCTAGACACTTCCACAGACGACTTTGATGTCTTAATTGATGAAGATACATACGGAGACATCGTAGACGATTCAACTATGTCCGCAAAAGCAAACATTTCAATTGGAATAAGTGCTAATGCTGATAAAGAAATCAATGTTGGAGAATTCCCAGCAAACGTAACAAACGATGATGCAGGCGAAACTGGATACTACCTTGGTGGTCTAGGACTTTATGCTGAATTCGACGTTGAAAACGATGAATGGGCAAGAGTTTACACAGACGGAGAACTTCAGTACGTTGCATTTGTAAAAACTGATGAAGCTAAAGTAACTTCAACTTCCGCAGGTGCAGAAGGTTCAGTTGCTTCAGTTAAAGTAAACCCAATTTCAGTTGGTGTTGCAATCTCTGATGAAGACGCTATGAAACTAGTAGGTAAGGAAAATTTAATTGTTGTAGGTGGTCCATCTGTTAACACAGTTGCTGCAAAGCTTAAAGGAAACCCAACAAGAGAAGAAATTCTTGCTGAATACAAGATGGGTGTTGGACTTGTTGAATTATACGACAGTGCAATGTCTGCAGATCTTGGAAACACTCTAGCACTTCTTGTAGGTGGATATGAGTGGGCTGATACACAGAGAGCAGCTAGAGCAGTAGCTCTACATGATGACGACAACTTCAAAGGCGACGCAATTGAAGTACACGGTACATCAACAACAATCTCTGAAATAAAGGCAGTTGAAGAATAAGCACATCAGTGCTAATTTTTTTAATTTTTTTACTTTCTTATTTTTCTGTTTTGACCCATTGTGAGCAAAAGTTTTATATATTGTGTGTATTATTAATTATACATATGTATGAAAAAATAAATATTACTGAAAATACTTTGCAAGTTTTATCATTATTTACCAATAATTTTGAGAGTGAACATTATATACGTGAAGTTGAAAAATTACTTAAAATCAGTCCAAGAACCGCACAATTAATTTTAGATGATTTAGAAAATAAAGGAATAGTCATTTCTCAAACAAAGGGAAAGACAAAAATATTCAAACTAAATGTTTCTGAATTTACAAAGCGATACATTACGTTTGTGGAACAATATAAAGCAATTATATTTCTAGAAAAACATCTAATAATTAAAGAAATTATTGAAAAGATAACTCCTTATATCATGGGAGTAGGGGTGATTTTTGGAAGTTATGCAAAAGATTTAGAAACTAAAGATTCTGATTTAGACATTTTTATAATTGGAAATTATGATGTTGATCAGATTAAAAAAATTTCTAAAGTGTATGGAATAGATATAAGCATAAAATGTTATTCTCAAAAAGTGTTTTCAAAAAAAGATATTCTTGTACAAGAAGTACTAAAGAATCATGTTGTGTTTTTGAATGCTGAGCAATTTGTAAATGAGGTATTAAATTGAATAAAATAAAGTGGTGTTTAGATAAAAAAGAAGGTTTTCATTCAATTGAACCCAATTTAAATTTATCTGCGGCTTACTTGAAAAAAGCAGAGGAAGCTTTAGAATCCATGAGAATAAATACTATTAAAGATTGGAAAATTTCAACAGCGTATTATACAACATATTTTTCGTTATACTCAATACTAATGAAAATAGGCATAAAATGTGAAATTCATTCTTGTACAATTGAATTCGCAAAAATATTTTTAATTGATTTTTTTGAGAAAGAAGAATTAGATTTTATTGAAGACTCAATGAAGGCAAGAATAGATTCTCAATATTACGTGGATAGAACAGTTCCAGATGAACAATTTGAAAAAATAATACAAAAGACACCATATTTTTTTATAAAATGCAAATCGATATTGATAAAACTCAACGAAAATAAAATCAAAGAAATACGAAATAAATTATTTTTGTAAATATAATGTAACGTTTTAAGAGTACTTACTGAATTCTACACGAAAAATATATAAATTATAGTCGCTATAGTTGCTATAGTATGCAGACCACAATACAACTACGAAAAGAAGTAAAAGATAAGTTAAGATCTTTTGGAACAAAAGACGATACTTATGAGGATATTATACTACGATTGTATAATATTGCTGTAAAAGAGCAGTTTAGAGAATTCATCACGTCCTCAAAGGATTGCATTTCAATAGATGAAGCAAGAAAGAGGCACTCTAAATTATGGTCAGAGTAGAAATAACAAATTCTCTTTTTCAAGAAATCGAAAAAAAATTCAAAAGAAATTCTTCAAAAATATTTGATTTAATTGAAACTTTAGAACATAATCCTTTGAAAGGTAAGATTTTAGGTTCAGTTGGTGGTGTAGTAATAAAAGAATTAAGATATTCTT
Source organism: Candidatus Woesearchaeota archaeon (assembly GCA_016938695.1). Lineage (GTDB taxonomy): Archaea > Nanobdellota > Nanobdellia > Woesearchaeales > JAFGUC01 > JAFGUC01. The sequence continues at coordinate 387,496 of JAFGUC010000024.1, forward strand.
CATTTAGATTTTATTTTATTGTTAATGGTCATCAACTAAGATGCTTCCAAGAAGATGAACTGGTAGATTTATTATTAAGGTTTGTTAGACTGTCTGATAAAGATACTCAACAAAAAGTAATTTCTGAAATAAAACAAGTTTTAATAAATATTGGACCAACTGGATTTACGTGAAATCTTCACTCTAAAGTCGCAAAATATTTAAATACTAAATCTTAACAAAACGTCAAGGGTGAGTCAAACAATGAAACAATTATTAATACTCTTGGCAATTATGCTTGTAACTTTGGCAGGCTGCACACAAGCGCCACACATTCCAAGCAAATACAACACAATTGAACTAGATTACGAAGAAGACGTACAAGTTTCAAAAGCATCTTTTGACATTTACGAGTCTGGCTTAAAACCAAACAATATTGAAGTTACAAATGGTAACATTGAATTAATCATATTTAACAACGCTGGAAGTTCTATTCTGAAAATAGAGAATTTAGTTGAAGAGGAAATTCCTCCAGGACAAGAATTCTATGTTGACTTCACAGCAGAAAAAGGTAGTTACAGAATATTTGTAAATGATATTGTGCAAGGTTTATTAGTTGTAAACTAAAGCGCAATATTTAAATACCTTTTAATTATTTATTTTTCTTGAATAAGAGTGTGTCATGAATAATGTTTGAAATTTTAGTATTTTCTATAATATTATTGGTACTGATATACCTATCAGGTTTCTTTTCGAGTATGGAAACTGCATTTGTTTCAATTAGTTCTCTCAAAGTTAAGCAATTAATAGCAAATAAAACTAAAAATGCAGATTTGCTAAATCAAATAAAAAAAGATCAACACAGATTAATTATCACTATTCTAATTTGCAATAATTTGGTCAATATTGGCGCTTCAGCGTTAGCAACTTACTTAACAATAAAACTCCTTAATGATGCATACATCGGAGCTACAACTGGAATTTTGACGTTAATTATCTTGATTTTTGGTGAAATCACTCCTAAGACAAAAGCAGCATTACGATCTGAGCAAATTGCACTAAAAAACGCTTCAAAAATGAAATTATTGATGCTAATTTTTACGCCAATAATTAAGATTTTGGATGTGACAACAGGTCTTATCTTAAAATTAAGTGGTATTACGAGTACAAAAAGAAAAGAGGAAGCAATTTCTGAAGATACTCTTAAACAAATAGTTCAAATCAGTGAAAAAGAAGGTTCAATTAACTCTGATGAAAAAGAAATGATTCATAACATTTTCGAGTTTGACGATACTCTAGTAAAAAACATAATGACCCCGCGAACTGATGTTTATGGTATTGATCTTAATGATGATGTTCATAAAAATATTGCAAGTATTATAGAAAGCGGTTTTTCACGTGTTCCAGTTTACAGCAAGACTGTTGACAAAACTTTGGGTATTTTGTATGTTAAAGATTTATTAAAAATAATGAATAACAATAAGTCAATAACGAAAACTGATCTTAAAGCAATATTACGGCCTGCTTTTTTTGTCCCAGAAAACAAGAAGATAAATTCTCTATTTAATCAGCTCAAGAATAAAAAAACTTACATTGCAATTGTAGTTGATGAATATGGGGGAGTTGCAGGATTAGTCACCATGGAAGATTTAATTGAAGAAATTGTTGGTGATATTTACGACGAGTTCGATGATGAAGAATTTAAGTTCAAGAGATTATCTAAAAAAGAAGTTCTAGTTGACGGTGGATTGTCTGTCGACGAATTAAATGATGAATTACAACTAAGTCTAGAAGAAAGTGATGATTACGATACGGTTTCAGGTTTAATTCTTGATAAAATTGAAAGAATTCCAAACAAAGATGAGATTTTTGACTTTGGTGCCTTCAAAATTAAAATTGAGAAAGTAAAAGATCACAAAATCGAGTTAGTTAAGATAATTCTAAATTAGAAAAATAAAGTAATTAAAAAAATTAATTATTAACAACAATTGCGTATTTGTTAGGAAGTTTTTTAATCGCTCTTTCCATTGCTTTTTTTGCAACTAAAATGTCCTTTTCTTGTACGTCAACTGAGAAAATTGATTGACCCTCATTTACTTGTGCAGCAATTCCAATTGGTTTACCGAATGAATGTTTCATACCAGTAGACAATCGGTCTGCTCCAGCTCCACTTGCAAGTGCATTTTCACGCAAAACGTGGTGAGGATAAATTCTAATCTTAAAATGATATCCTGTTTTACCTAAAGTTTTTTCTAGGTGCTTGTTTGCAGTTTGTCTTGCACTTTCTAATGCATTGTGTCTAATCTGCAAATCAGTTTTAGATACCAAATCAACTCTCTTTGGGAAAGTTTGTTTTAATTCTCCCATGTCGAATCTGATAATTTTATTGTTAGGATTAGCTCTAACGTATGAATATTTCCTATACTTTGATTTCCTTGTGTAAGGTCGTTCTATCCTTCTGTAAGCGACAAATTTTCTTAATCGTGCCATAATTCTACACCTTGTTTTTTATCAAGAAATGTGTTCCATTTATAAATTTTTCTTTTAAGACTATAATATAAAGTGTATTTAACAAAAAGTGACAACGAGTTTTTAAAAATACCGTTTGCTTAATAAATAAACATGGAAGGGATATTTTTTGTAGCAGTTATCATTTTAATAGCATTGGGCGTTTCAATCATAATGCGGATTTTAAAACAACCGCTTATAATCGGGTACATTATTACTGGAATAATAGTCAATCTTCTTGGTGTTGTTCACTTTGAATCTGTTTTAGACATTTTTTCTCAAATCGGAATTGCTTTCCTGTTATTCATAGTAGGATTACATCTTAATCCAAAAATTATTCAAGAATTGGGATTTGTTTCATTAATAACTGGTTTAGGTCAAATCCTTTTAACTGCCGTAGGTGGCTTTCTAATATGCTATGTTTTTGGTTTTAGTATTGTCTTTTCTATATATGCCGCAATTGCAGTCGCATTTAGCAGTACAATCATCGTAATGAAATTCTTGTCAGATAAAAACGAGCTTGATACTGTTTCAGGAAGAATAATGACTGGAGTTTTACTTGTTCAAGATTTAGTTGCTGTCATGGTTATGATGATTATGCCGTCAATTACTGGCGACTCACAAGTATCTGAATTGCTTTTAGGTCCAGTAATAAAAGGTGCAGGTTTAATTGCTTTGATATTTATAATTGGTTATTTTGTGTTCCCAAAATTAGAAAAAATGATTGCTAAATCACAAGAATTTTTGTTCTTGTTCTCTATATCTTGGTGTTTTGCTGTAGGTGCATTGTTTGAATACATTGGTTTTTCAGTAGAAATTGGAGCATTACTTGCAGGAGTAAGCCTTTCAATGCTTCCATCACATTATGAAATTAGTGCAAGAATTAAGCCATTAAGAGATTTTTTCTTGATTCTTTTTTTCGTTGTCTTAGGAACAAAAATTGATTTTAGTTCAATAAACAATATTGGTCTGATGATTGTTTTAAGTGTTTTTGTATTATTCTTTAAGCCTCTTTTTATAACTTTAATAACAGGAATACTTGGTTACACTAAAAGAAATTGCTTCTTGTCAGGAATTTCTCTAGGACAAATTAGCGAATTCTCGATGATTATTTTCGCTCTAGGATACAAATTAGGACATCTACAAATACATGATATCTCATTAATTAGCTCTGTTGCTTTAATTACTATGACTTTTTCAAGTTACATGATTAAATACAACGCTCAATTGTACAAGACTTTAGGAAAAGTCTGGCCTCATATTGAGAAAAAGGGAAAAAAACAAGACGAACAAGACAAACCAGTCGTACAATACGATATGATTTTATTTGGCTATAACAGAATTGGTTTTGACCTATTAGAATCTTTTAAACGATTAAAGAAAAAAAATTACATTGTAGTTGATTTTAATCCTGACGTCGTGACTGAACTTCTAAAAAAAGAAATCGAATGCAAATACGGCGATGCACAAGATGAAGATTTCTTAGATACATTAAATCTTGAAAATGTAAAAATGGTAATTTCAACAGTTCCTGATTTTGAAACAAATTGTGTTTTAATCAGAAAGGTTAGAGGTTCAAGCAGTAAAGCAATTATAATTACAGTTTCTTCTCAATTAGATGAAGCATTTACTTTATACGAACTTGGAGCAACATACGTTTTAACACCTCAATTTTTGGGAGGAAAGTACGTTGCCGAAATGATTGAGCAATATGGCTTAGACACAACAAAGTTCCTTAACGAGCGAAAAAAGCACATTCTACACTTACATAAACGTAAGGAATTAGGAATAAAAAACCCGCACGGTAAAAATCATTATTTCTCTGTGTGATTCGAAAATTATTTAAAGCATTTGCAGACTATCGAAAAGTATGGCAATAATAGAATTTTTCGCATCATTTTTTTCAAATTTATTTTCAGCAATATTTTCAAGTATTTTTATAGCAATAATGTTAACTGCATTTTTTATGATTTTTTCGAGTTTGATTAATGTAGTTTCTTCATTTTTGATGCTTGGAAAAACAAAAGTAGCAGGAATTTTCAACTTATCATTCTCTATTTTATTAGTAATTTTTGCATTCACAAATATGGTGGCTTTTGTAATTCTTGTAATCCTAACATTCGTAAACGCAATAAATGTTGCGTTGTATTTTTTCAAAAGATCACGAAAATAAAGAAAGATTAATATTTTCAAAAGTTATACTAAATAAAATGAATAAGACAATACTTCCTAAAGAAAAATACAAGCATTACAAAGGACAGATGTATGAAATAATTGGTGTTGGAAAGGATTCAACAACATTAACAGATGTTGTAATTTACAAAGCACTTTACTTTTCCGAAGAATTTGGAGATAATGCAATTTGGGTTCGACCTAAAAAAGAATTCTTAGAAATCATCGAAAAAGATGGTAAAAAGATGCCTCGTTTTGAAAAAATTGATATTGAGTTGTACAAATAAGTATAACTTACTGTTTCTTTAGTGCACCAAATCGAAAGATTTAAAAACCAAGATTTTGGATTTTGACATAGATAAAAAACGAAAATTGTATTTTACGATGAGGTAAAATTGAAAATGATAAAAAAAACAAAAATTGTAGCAACAATATCTGACTTAAAATGTGATGATGCTTTTTTAAGAGAGCTTTTCGACGCAGGTGTTAATGTTGTTAGATTAAATACTGCTCATCAAGATGAAGCAGGTTCACTTAAAGTTATTGAAAGTGTAAGAAATATTTCTGAAAAAGTTCCTTTGATGATCGATACAAAAGGCCCAGAGATTAGAACGACAAAAGTTGAAGGAGAAATCAACGTAAAATCTGGTGACAAAGTTATCATGAAAGGTGGTAAAGATAAAATCTCAACATCAGAATGTGTCTATGTAAACTACAATGATTTTGCAAAAGATTTGTCTGTTGGCGATGACATTTTAATTGATGATGGAGAATTAGGATTAAAAGTAATAAATAAAACAGAAGATTCTTTAGTTTGTGAAGTTCAAAATGAAGGCGTAATTAAAGGCAAAAAAAGCGTTAATGTTCCTGGAGTTCACATAAGTCTTCCATCATTAAGTGAAAGAGATTTAGAATACATAAAATTCTCGATAGACAATAATATTGATTTTATTGCACATTCTTTTGTACGAAATAAAGAGGATGTTTTAGCAATCCAGAAAATATTAGATGATGCTAAAAGCACAATAAAAATTATAGCAAAAATCGAGAACCAAGAAGGAGTTGACAACATTGATGAAATTTTAGATCACGTTTATGGTATCATGGTCGCAAGAGGAGATCTTGGAATTGAAATTCCTGCAGAAAGAATCCCCGGAATCCAAAAAATGCTAATTAGAAAAAGCATTGAACGTAAACGAGCAGTAATTACTGCAACTCAAATGCTTCACACTATGATTAAGAATCCACGACCAACAAGAGCAGAAGTAAGCGATATTGCAAACGCAATATATGACGGAACTGATGCAATTATGTTGAGTGGAGAAACGTCTTACGGAGAATATCCAATTGAAGCTGTTAAAATAATGTCAAAAATTGCAAGAGAAGTAGAAAATAACAAAAATGCTTACAAAGATATTGCAGTTAAGACAATAAATAATGAAATATCTGCATTCCTTGCAAAAGCAGCAGTTACAGCACCAACAAAATTACCAATCAAAGCAATAATTGTTGACACTATGACTGGAAGAACTGCGCGATATTTGGCAGCTTTTAGAGGAAAAATTCCAGTATATGCTATGTGTTATGACAAGAAAGTCATGAGAGAATTAGGTCTTTATTACGGTGTTAAAACATCCTATATGGAGCCACAAAAAACAAACGATAAGTTTGTAGAAAACTCTCTAAAATCTCTTGTAGATCGTTCTAAACTAACTGAAGAAGACATGGTTTTAATCTTGGCAGGAAGCTTTGGAGCAAATCACGGTGCCTCTTTTATTGAGATAAGTACTGTAAAAAGCATATTGAATCAAGGTAAAAACTGATTCTAATTTTTTTATTTTTATTTAACAAAGATTATCTAAAATTTCTATTTATATACTTGGCAAAAAAGACCGTCAAAATTAGTAAAGTTTATAAACCCCTTCTTTCTCTCGTCATAATATCATGGTAGAAGGAATAATTAATAATTTCAAAATCGGAAGACATACAAAAAGTTCCAATCAGATGATTGTCATAGTTCCTACTGTTACAAGCAAAGAAGATGCAGGTAAATTCGTAGGTAAACAAGTGACATTCACAACAGACGGCGGTAGAAAAATATCCGGTGAAATTAAATCTTCACACGGTAATAAAGGCGCTTTAAGAGTTGCTTTTGTAACTGGAATGCCTGGTCAAGCAATTGGCAAGAAAGTCGAAATTCAAGGTTAAAATGGTTGTAATACAAAAAAAATCAAATAGAAAATCCACTGGTGGACGTTACAAAGCTAAGGCATTAACAAAACAAATCGTTAACCAAGGTTCAGAACCTACTCTTACTAAAATCGGAAGTCCAAAATCAAAAGGCGTTCGATTAAGAGGCGGAACTATTAATACTAAATTGTTAAGAACTGAAACAGTAAATTTGTTTGATGGTAAAGCATTCTCACAAACTAAAATGATTTCAGTTATTGAAAACGCAGCAAACAGACACTACGTTAGACGAAACATTCTTACTAAGGGAACTATTGTAAATACTGAAAAAGGTAAAGCAAGAGTTACAAACAGACCTGGTCAAGAAGGCGTTGTTAATGCAGTTCTTGTTCAAGAATAAATTTTTTTAATTTTCTAATTTCTCTTTGAAAATATTTATATACCTCTTTATTTAACATAATAAATAACAGAGGTGATTATATTTGGCAAAACAAACAATAGAAAGTTTACTAAAAAGTCTTAATTCTAAACAAAAAGCTTACCAAAACTTAAAATTAAAAAATCCAAAAAATGGCGAATACATGCTTAGTGTTTTTCATTTGATTCCTGGAGGAAAATTAAACATTTTACAAGCAGCAACAGAAGTTGCAGCAGAATCTTCAACAGGAACAAATTTTATTGTTAAAACAGAAACTCCATTTTCTCGAGAACAAAACGCATTAGTTTACAAATTAGATTTAGAAAAAAATCTTGTATGGATTGCATTTCCTTGGCGGTTATTTGATAGAAAAGGAAATATTCAAAATATTTTAACATACATTGTTGGAAATGTTTTAGGAATGAAAGAAGTTTCAGCATTAAAACTTCTTGATGTTTGGTTTCCGCCTTCTATGCTTGAACAATACGATGGTCCAAGTTATACAATCGACGATATGCGTAAATATCTTGATGTATATGACCGACCAATTCTTGGAACAATAATTAAACCAAAAATGGGATTGACGTCGTCAGAATATGCTGAAGTGTGCTACGATTTTTGGGTTGGTGGAGGAGATTTCGTTAAAAATGATGAACCTCAAGCAGACCAAGATTTTTGTCCGTACGACAAAATGGTTGCTTATGTAAAAAAAGCAATGGACAAAGCAGTAAAAGAAACAGGACACAAAAAAGTGCATTCCTTTAATGTTTCAGCAGCAGATTTTGATACGATGATTCAAAGATGTGAACTAATTAGGAACGCAGGGTTTGAATCAGGGAGCTATGCATTCTTAATTGATGGAATAACTGCTGGTTGGATGGCTCTACAAACGCTAAGAAGAAGATATCCTGATGTGTTCATACATTTTCATAGAGCAGCTCATGGAGCGTTTACAAGGGAAGAAAACCCAATTGGATTCTCTGTATTAATTCTTTCTAAATTTGCAAGATTAGCAGGTGCATCTGGAATTCATACTGGAACTGCAGGAATTGGAAAAATGGCTGGAACTCCAAAAGAAGATGTTGTTGCAGCAAAGAACATTTTAAGATTCAGAGAAGACGGACATTTCTTTACACAAGAATGGTCTAAAATTCCAGAGAATGATAAAGATGCAATGAAAATTGTCCATCAAGACACAGCACATCACGTTATTTTAGATGACGATAGTTGGAGAGGAATGAAAAAATGCTGTCCAATTATTTCAGGTGGATTGAATCCAACTCTTCTAAAGCCATTCATCGATGTTATGGGTAGTGTTGATTTCATAACAACAATGGGTGCAGGTTGTCATGCACATCCAAAAGGAACAACCGCAGGTGCAAAAGCATTGGTTCAATCATGTGAAGCATTCAAGCAAGGAATAGATATTCACGAATATGCAAAGACTCACAAGGAACTAAAGCAAGCAATTGACTTCTTTGAAAAAGCGAAGAAAGATCCAATCAAAGAGCCAAAAGCTTAATTTTTTTAAATTTTTAAATTATTCAGAATTGTTTCTAATCTCTCTTCAGGGGTTCCAGAAATTCTAGTATAATTAAATCCAAATCTACCCAGAATTTCAACCAAGAAATCATCAACCTTTTGCCTAATTGATTCATCATTTGGTCTAAATCCATTCGGAGTTAAGGGAAATTCAATAGGCGTATAAAATATATGTTCATAATGTTTTTTAGCATGTCCGATGTGCAGATTAACAAATACTTCTGAGCAGTGTGATATTACTGGAACTTTGCGACTATAAGATTCCTCAAAAAATCCAAACAAAGGTTTATACTCTTTTCCTATGACCCAAGACAAAGCAAGTTCAGATAATGTGCTAGAATCTGAGATAAACTCAGGAAGATATTTTTCACTATTGACCCTTCTTGAAAAGGTCATGTACCACAATTTGAATGATTCAAATAAGTTTAAATCGACAAGCTTTCGGTGTTCCCCAAACAATTCGTTTCTATAATCTTTAACTAAGTCACGAACTATTGGTATTTTTAACTCGTCTGCCAAAAGCCTAGATGTAGTTGATGTGCCTGTAGAATATGAACCAACAATAGCGATTTTATACACCATATTAATTGTAGTTTTAGATAACTTTAAAAAATTTACTTATGAAATAAAACACCACTTCTAAGTGACAAAAAAGAAACATTTATAAACAAACTAAGATAAAATACATATATGGCTGAAAACTATTTACAACAAAACAGTAGTTTTGGACTTTGTGAGACAATAGAATCCTACAAAAATAATTCTGAAAAAATTGTAGTGACTCTTGACGTGTTAGCCTTAACAAATTTTCCCTTATTTTCAAAACGAAAAAATGAGATAAAAGGAACTGCAAATTCATTATATCATGACATAGATCATTCTTTTTTTCCAAATATCACTAAAAAAGATGCAGGGACCCAATATGCAAAATATGGTGTTATGCAAGGATTAGAAAATTTGCTTGACTGGAAAATTAGTCAAGTATCTTGTGATAGTTGTGAATTGCACGCAAGTAAAATTTTTGTGCCTTACGATTCTTCTTACGATTACAATTTTACAGCATACATGATGGCTTGCAATGAATCAAGTCATAGACCAATGAACAGGACCGAAGGTTTTAACTTTGATTTAAAGAGTATAAAACCAACTAATAATGATTTCAAAGGATTCATGATTAGAAATATTATTTTAACCGAATTAGGTTTTTATAATGGTCCTTACGATTATAAAAGCGGTAAAACAATTAATTTTGCAAATGCACATGCATTTTTTAGAAAACTATATTCTGAAAAAATAGAACAAGATAATAAAAAAGAGAATACAAAACAAAATGTTGGAGATTTTGGTCAACTAAATTTATTCTAAAACCAAAATATATATAAACTATCGCTTACCGATATATCACTATCCGATAGGTGATGTAGTTGCAAGGTCTCTTAAAAGTCTTAATAATAAAAGAATTGTCAGAAGGTCCAAAGAGTGGATACTTAATAATGAATGAACTTGAAACAAAGACTGGAAAAAGACCTTCTCCAGGTTCAGTTTATCCTGTTCTAAAATCTATGGAAGAATTAGAATATATTTCTTCAAAACAAGAAGGTAAATTAAAGATTTACTCCTTGACAACAAAAGGAAAAAGATACGGTTTATCGCTTCTAAAAAAAAGAAACACTATTATGGCTAATAAAATTGAACTTCTAAAAGAATTAAATGATGGAAAAGATTCTGAAGAGATCAGAACTTTTTTTTGTAAATTAGATTCTTTAATGGAGCAATCCAAAAACATTGCATTATTTCATGGTTTAATGAGTGACATTCATACATTAGTCACACAAAAAAACTTCAACGAAAAAGAAGAAGAATTCCTAAACATATTCAGACAAACAAAAAAGAAAATAATCAAGTTAATAGAAAAATGAGTAGAATAGAAAAAACATTAGAGAAAATTGCACGATTTCAAAGTAGACATTACAAATTTCTATCTTTGGTTGTTTTGGCAATAACAATTTTCATGATAATTGGAGTTCCAAAAGTACAAATGGAGTCCGACATGTCAAACATGATGCCACAAGAAATGGATGTCTATAAATTAAATGACAGAGTCACGGATAAATTTGGTGGACAAGATGTAGTCCTAATTCTAATCACTTTAGATGAATCTTCAAATCTTAAAGACGGCCCTAAAGATATTAGAGACGAATCAATAATTAATTACATTGCTAAATTATCACGTTCAATTACATCAGAAAGTTCAATTGAATCAGTTACATCTTTTACAAGTGTATTAGAAAATGCAGTTGATGTAACAAATCTTGATTCAAATATGATAAATTATTTGTTAAAACAAAGTCCAGAATTAACTCAGTTTTTTTCAGATGATTATAAATCAACATTTCTAATGATTAAAAGTGATATAGGTTCTTCTGAGGAAAAAGTCAATGCAATAACAGATTTAATAGAATCGAAAATCGAGAGTTTTTCCAGACCTGCAGGAACAAAAATAATGATTACTGGAACTCCGCCAATGCGAGTAACAATAATGAATATTTTGTTTAGTGATGCAACATTTACTTTATTATTGGCTTGTCTTTTAATTTTTGTAATGCTAATTATTCTTGAGAGATCTTTAGCAAAAACTATTTTGATTTTTACACCACTAGCAATAGGACTTATTTGGACTCTGGGAACTATGGGTTGGATTGGGTTAAATATTTCAATTGCAACTGCAGGTTTAGGTGCAATGATTCTGGGATTAGGTTTAGAATATGGCGTATTTATGTTTACAAGATTCTCTGAAGAACGAGAAAAAGGTAAAGACGAAGAAGAAAGTATGGCAACCTCAGTTCCAAGTGTTGGTTCCGCAATTTTAGGAAGTGGATTGACAACAACAGCAGGGTTCTTGGCTTTAACTTTGTCGGTTCTTCCTATGTTACAAAAATTAGGATTAAGTCTTGCAATTGGAATAATTTTCTGTTTAATTTCTGCAATTTTTGTAGCTCCAGTAATGATTTTAGTTATAGAGCACATGATTGAAAAAATAGACAAGAAGATATTATGTTTATTCAAAAAACGAGTGGAGGGTCATAAACATGGTAAGTGCTAAAAAATTAATAGATATGTATGCACATTTTTTATCGAATCATCCATTCGTAATTATAGGACTAATTTCCGTATTGTTATTTATATCATCAATAACGTCATCTTGGATAGAGAATAAAAATATGGACTACAAAGGAATGCTTCCTGACGATGTTGAAGTAATTAGAGCAAATAACATGTTTACAGATAGTTTTGGAAGTTCTGAATCAGCAATGTTTGTTTTAGAAATAAATCCCAAGACCGTTAGCTCAAATGAGGTAAGAGATATACGTGATGCAAGAGTTTTTTCTTATGTTGATAAACTGATACAAATTATTGCATCATCACAAGAAATAGAAGAAGTAAATTCAGTAGTTGATACTGCAAAATTAATGAATAACGGATTTTTACCAAAAGACAATTCAATAATAAACTCATATTTTGATGCAAATCCATTAATGTATAATTACGTTTCAAAAGATTATACGATGATGACGATAAATCTAAAATTACGAGAAAATTATAATCCAGATAATTTAGTTTATGATATGGAGAATGCAATAAACTCTGTACCAAAACTTCCAGGAGTTTCAATAAACCTTGGTGGAGATAGTGTCGCAGACGTAATAGTTGATAGAGAATTGTCTCCAGATATGGCAAGAACCTCAATGTTTTCTATGATAGGAATTATAATAATTCTTATTGCAATTTTTGGTTCTTTAAAATTTGGACTTTTACCACTAACAACAATTATTGTTGGAATTTATCTAACAATGGGTTTTGTTGGTTTAGCTGGAATAAAAATGAGTTCCATGACAAATGGAGTAATATCTATGATTATGGGAATTGGAATTGACTTTGGAATTCAAATAATAAATCGCTTTAGACAAGAGTTAAGGCAAAAAAAACAGACTGCTGAAGTTTCAATGACTAAAACACTGGAAAACACACTTTGGCCAATGTTTACAACAACTCTTGCAGCAGTAATTGGATTTAAATCAATGAGTATGGGACAAATAACAATAATGTCGGAAATGGGAAACATAATGACATTTGGAGTAGTTTTTTGCTTTTTTACAGCAATAACCTTTGTTCCTGCACTAACAATAATAATCGAAAATTTATTTTCATCTAGAACAAAAATTAAAACAACAAGGAGGATAAAAAAATGAAAAAATTATTCATAACATTAATGATGTTTTCAATTATTTTAGGATTATTTGTATATCCTAGTGTAAATGCTGCATCCAATGTTGATACAGCATACATAAGATTAACATTACTTAATCAAGATCCTGACCCTGCTGAGCCAGGAAAATATCTTGAATTACGATGGAAAGTAACTAAATTTGGTAACGATAAACTTGAAGATTTAAAATTTGAGTTACAACCAGAATACCCATTTAGCTTTGATAAAGTTGACACACCAATAAAAACAGTTGGAACATGGATGGGAACAAGCGACACAGATGAATATTATACTTTATATTATAAAATCAAAGTTGCAGACGATGCTCTTGAAGGAGATTATGATTTAGATCTTGGTTATTCATATGGCGATGGTCTTGTAACAACCCAAACATACACTGTACGAGTTGGTGAAAAAATAGAACCTGAACTTGTTCTAGGAGAAGTAAAAAGTAGTCCAATAAAACTATTAGGAGATACTTCTGAAAATCAAATATCAATAGAACTTCTAAATATTGGAGACGATTCCGCAGAGAATGTTTATGCAAGTTTAGATCTTCCAGATGGATTCAAAAGTTCATACAGTTATTCAACAGAAAAAAATCTTGGAAACATTATTGCACATTCTAGTGCAACATCCACAATGTATATTGACATTGAAGACTACGTTAAAGAAGGCGATTATCAAGCAACATTGAATGTAAAATACAAAAAAACAGATGATGATTTTTACAGTAATTTACAAATTCCAATTAATCTAGAAGTTAAAGGAAAACCAACATTCAAAATAGAATCAGTAGAATACAGCAAAAACTCAATTGAACCCGGAGACACAGTTGACATAAAATTAATATTAAAGAATACTGGTTCAAACGATGTTGAAAGCGTTTCTATAAAAGCATTCAAAGAATCAAGTCAGCCAATAGAATTTAGTGAAAAAAGCGACTTCATAGGAACTTTAAATGTTGATGAGACGGGAGACGGAATTCTTACTTTAGATGTTGATAAAAATGCAATGGCAAAAAAATACTTACTAGATATAGAGATAAGAAGTATATACAACGATGAAGTATTTATACAAAAAGAAAAAATTCCATTAGTAATTGAACCAAAAACAAAAGCATTCGATTCAAGAAACATTCTAACAGGAATTTTACTTGCAGTAATCGTAATCTTATCTGTTCTTTTGGTAAAGAAAAGTAAATAAAGCTTTTCTTCTTTTTTTATTTTTATGAACCAAGTCAAACAAATCTACAAAGTTCTATTAAAAAAATACGGTCCACAAGGGTGGTGGCCACTTCTCGACGTAAAAGGAACAAATCCAACAAAAACAGGTTCTATTCAAGGTTATCATCCAAACGATTACAGTTATCCAAAAACTAAACTTCAGCAATGGGAAATAATTGTCGGAGCTCTTCTAACACAAAATACAAGTTGGCCACAAGTAGAGAAGTCATTAATTAATCTAAAAAAACAGAATTTGTTAAATTATAAAATAACAAATAACGATCTAGAAAAAATAAAGGAATGTATAAAACCTTCTGGTTATTTTAATCAAAAGTCAGAAAGACTAATTAGTTTGGCACAATGGTATCAAGAACTAAAACACACGCCAACAAGAGATGAATTGTTATCTCAAAAAGGAATAGGTCCTGAAACTGCCGATTCAATTTTATTATATGCCTTTAAAGAGCTACAATTTGTAATTGACTCCTATACTAAACGTATTATGAAAAATTTGGAGTTAATACCTAATGATGCAAAATATGATGAAGTCAAAAATTTATTTGAATCAAACTTTGAAAAAGATTTTAAACTTTTTCAAGAATATCATGCATTGTTAGTTGAACATGCAAAGAATTATTACACTAAAAAAAAATCAGATTCTTTGTTAAATGTTATCCTGAAATAATTTTTGGAGTAAATTCTTCATGCTTAAATTCTTCATATACGAGATATACTTCATGGTTTTCAATTGATGCTAGACTCTCTATCGTTTGGATAAATGTTTGGAGTTCTTTATTATCCTTTAAAATTGCATCAATTAAAAAAGAGTTATTATCAACATTATACAATGAATTTACATTATTATTTGTATAAAGATATGATTGAAGTTTTTTTTTATCATTTGAATTTGGTTTTAAAATAATTATTGCGTGAGTTTTGTATCCTAAATTATAAAAATCGAGTATCGTTGTAAATTTTTTAATGATTGTTCTGCGCAATATTTTTAATGTGTCATATAGAGTGCTGACGGGTATTTTTGTTAACTTGCTAATTTCTTGTAGCTTCAATCTACTATCTTCTCGTAAACATTCGAGTAATTTTTGTACTGTATTGGTTCTCATATTATCCGTTTAAATTCAATAATATTATAAAAGTTGTCAAGTTATTTTTTATCAAATAGTCATAATTGAATACATTTATAGAAAATGGAACAAAAATCACTATCGAAAAAAGATCTTGACATAATAAAAGTTTTGGATACAAATGCTCGTTTAAGTTATTCTAATATTGCAAAGAAAGTTAATACATCAAAAGAAGTAATAAATTATCGAATGAGGATTTTAAGTGAGAAGAAAATAATTAAAAAATATTATACTTTGGTTAATTGGTTTTCTTTAGGATTTATGAGCTATAGAATTTTTTTTAAATATCATTATAGTGACCCGACAAGAAAATATGAATTATTAAAATATTTGCAAAATCATGCAAATTGGATAATCGAGACAAGTGGCCGTTGGGATTTAGTTGTTTTAATATATGTAAAAAGTTTATCTGAAGTGAAAGATTTTCTGTTAAAGTTTACATATGAGTTTGGTGATTGTTTGAATTATTCTTATAAATTTGCACCAATAATTAAATATACCTTACTTTCAAATACAGAAATATATGATTCTATTGAAAAAGAATCATTGGTAATAGAAGATTCTAGTAATAAATGTGTAGATGATTTAGATGTTCGAATATTAAGGTATATCGCTACTGATGCAAGACTTAAAGTTACTCTAATCGCTAAACAATTAAACGTTCCTGTTTCATTAGTTATAAGACGAATAAAACGACTTGAAGATGATAATATTATTGTAGGATATACGACTAAATTGAATTTCATTGCATTAGGTTTTTCAGAATATACTGTGATGTTACACCTTAAAAAAATACGCAACAGTGACTTAGACAGATTAAATTATTATGTGTCAATTCAAAAAGAAGTTATTTGTATAACTGATTCTTTTGGATTATCTGATTTTGAATTTATAGTGCGAGTTAAACAATGCAAAGATTTTTTAGTTTTAATGTCAAAAATATATTCTAATTTTTCAAAAATAATAGTAAATCACGATATACTTTTGACTACAAAGCTAGTAAAAACCAATTATTGTCCCTTTTAATACTGTTACTTTCATTTGATTACAACGAACAATATATAAATAAAAAGTTCTAATAATTTTAATATGCGTACTAAAAAAGAGGATACTGTTAGATTTGTACTTATTGGTTTAACTCTTTTCTTTGCGATTGTTGGTGTATTTGTAATTAAGCCATACGCAATATCGGTAATAACGGGTTTAATTCTTGCTTTTATCTTAAATCCAGTATATAAGTTTCTATTACGTTTTTTGAAGAACAAAGGATTTACTTCCGCGATAGTATGCATATTAATTGTGGTGCTTTTAGCAGGAGTAGGGTTAGTTTTAGTGAGCGCTTTAGCAAACCAAGCAACAAGTGCTTACCTTACTATATCTCGATTCTTAATGGAGAGTGAATTTACAAATAATGCGTTGTCTGAATTTTTGTACACAAAATTTGGTTTCTCTTTCAATTTTAATCAATTAATTGCTGGAGCTTTATCGTCAGTTGTATCTGGCAGTCAAAAAATTGTCACATCAATTACATCCTACGCAGTAAGTTTTACTGTGAGCATTTTTTCATTGTTCTTCTTTCTAAATGATAAAGATACCCTACGAGATAAATTCATACGAATTTCTCCAATCCCTGAAGAATTGACTCACAAACTGTTCAAGCAGATGGGAAATGTTACAAGTGCATTAATTTTTGGAATATTTGTTACAGGTTTAATTCAAGGTATTTTAGCAGGAATCGGTTATGTTATATTCGGAGTATCATCACCATTAATTTGGACACTGATGACAATATTTTTCGCATGGATTCCACTCTTAGGTCCTCCAATAATTTATGTTCCAATAAGTATAGTAATGATTTTAATAGAAATAAAAACTGGTGGTTGGTTAAAAGGAATATTCTTGCTTGGTTATTGTTTATTTTTTGTAAGTACTCTAGATAATTTTATTCGACCAAAACTAGTTGGAGATAGAGCCGACATTCACCCTTTAGTCGTATTCATTGGAATCTTAGGTGGAATAAAGTTATTTGGTTTTGTAGGATTAATAATAGGCCCATTAATCCTAGAATTATTTATGTTTAGTGCAAATCTATACGCTGATTACATAAAAGAAAAAGAGATTTTACAAGAATTAGAAAAAGAAAAATGTCATAAAAAAAGAAACGATGACAACAAAAGTTCTTTAATGATTCTTACAGAACACATAAAAAAGAAGGTTGGATTTAAATGAAGTTACACGCAAAAAACATTGACGTAAGTACAGGTGGCGCTCAAATTGTCATTCTTGATTTAAGTGATGCAAGAAGTATGAATATTTTTTCAGGAGACCGAGTAAAAGTTACATTTGGTTCAAAAGAAATAAGTGCAATTGTTGAGATTGCAAACGCTGATAAAAACATTGCCAATTTTAAGCAAGTCTCAAAAGGAAAAATTGGATTATTTGCAGAAGGTGTTGAATTCTTAAAAACTAAAAATGGCTCAAACGTTGAAATATCATTAGAAAACAAACCAAAATCTATTGAGATAATTCGTAAAAAATTAGAAGGTAAGAAATTAAATTACGAAGATATTGATACTTTAGTAAAAGAAATAGTTACAAGAAAACTTAGTGATGTAGAATTAACATATTTTGTTTCTGGAAGTTACATAAACGGTCTTGATATGACAGAAGCTGTTTACTTAACAAAAGCAATTGTAAACAATGATGCAAAGCTGACATTTCCAAAAGGCAAAATAATAATGGACAAACACTGTATTGGTGGAGTTCCAGGAAACAGAACAACAATGATAGTTGTTCCAATTATTGCAAGTTTAGGTCTTTATATTCCTAAAACATCGTCTAGGTCAATAACATCACCCGCAGGAACAAGCGACACTGTTGAAGTTTTAGCAAATGTTTCTTTAGATGCAAACAAAATAAAAAAAGTAGTAGAAAAAACAAACGGTTGTCTTGTTTGGGGTGGAGGAGTAAATTTAGCATCTGCAGATGACAAATTAATAAAAGTACGTCATCCACTAAGTCTTGATCCACGAGGAATGCTACTAGCTAGTATAATGGCAAAAAAACATTCCGTTTCAGCAACTCATGTTTTAATAGATATTCCTGTAGGAAAAGGCGCAAAAATAGAAGACATGAAAGTTGCTAAAGAATTAAAAGGTCAGTTTGAGACAATTTCAAAACGATTAGGAATGAAATGTAAAGTCGCAATAACTGACGGATCCCAACCAATTGGAAAGGGAATTGGTCCAGCACTCGAAGCACGAGATGTATTATACACTTTAATGAATGATCCAAAAGGTTCTCCTGATTTAAAAGAAAAAGGAATTACACTAGCAACAGAAATGTATTTGTTATCTGGTTTAATAAAAGATAAGAAAAAAGCTAGAAAACAAATTACAGAATTATACGATTCAGGAATTGTCTTGCAAAAATTCAAAGAGATTCTAAAAGCACAAGGTGGCAAGATTTTAGACCCTGAAAAAATTCCATTAGGTTCATACAAAAAAGATTTTGTAGCAACAGAATCTGGTACAATTCATTCAATAGATAATAAGAAAATATCTTTGATTGCTAGACTTGCAGGAGCACCATCGGACAAACAGGCTGGAATGCAACTTTACTGTAAAGTAGGTCAAAAGATTAATAAAGGAGAAGTGTTATTTACTTTATATAGCAATAGTAAGATTAAGGGGGAATTTGCTTATTCATGTGCAATGAATGACTCTCCGTTTAGATTTTAGTAAAAGAGGTGGATTTGTTGTTTAGACCAAAGATTAGAAAACCAACATTTTTTGAAAAATTACTCATGTTTCTGTGTTTTGGTGTAGGTGCAGCAGGCTACTTTTTTATCAACAAGATTTACCTTGCAGAAGGTAAGATGTTATCTTGGGAGATGGTTATTGCCATGTTTCTTTGGTTGATTTTAATATTTGTAATAATTCAATCATCAATTGCAGAAGACCAAAAAGAAGAACTCGGTTTAATATTCAAAGAAGAAATCTTACAAACTAAATTACTGCAAGACTTAACAAAAGAGCAAAACGAAGAAATAAAATTACTCCGTAAAGATTTAATCGCCATACATACTGGTGAATATTCTAAGAAAACTTCTAAACGGAAGTGAATTTTTTTAATAGGTGTGTATTTGTGAATTTTGTGTATTAACTGGGGGTTTTAATACATGAAAAAAGTAGTACTATCTATACTAACTATCTTAGTGTTAAGTTCTATAATCGTTTTAGGATATCAAACGATGTCTAAAACAGAGATGTTATCAACAAAATTAAAATCAGTTTCTTCTGCTGTAGATTGTAAATATACTGATCAAATAGAATACGAAGATGTAGTTGGAAATTGCACACAAACAATTACCGTTCTTGAATGCGATAATACAACAAAAGACAACAGTTCTTGTATCAATAAAACACAAGAATACGTTTTTCCATGTGTAGTTGATAAAAAAGAAGTGACAAAAACAAAAAAAGAATGTTCTAAACCTAAATATCATCTAATTAACGATAAAGTCAAAGTTTTAACATCTGATTATGCATGTTCTGAAACTGAAGAAGATGGAAAAGTTATTATGATTTGTGATAGCAAAAAAGACGGCAATGGAGACGGAGTTTGTAAATCCGGTGAAAGTTGCATGAAACTTATAATCGATGGAAAAGATGTAAAAAAATACGAGAAAAATTCCCGAGAAAATTTCGTAGAATCAGATTCATCATTCTTTTTAGAAAAGATTCCTGTTGAGGTGGAAAAATGAAAACAGGAATAATTTTCGGAATTTTGTTATTAGTTTTAATCAATTCGGTTAGTGCAACAGATTTTACTGAGAATAATATATTGTGGTTGGATTTTTATAGTGCTACTGATATAAGTGATGCAATTCACGATTATTCAAATAGTAATAATAACTTTATGTACACAGGAGTTACTTTAGAATCACAAAATCTATATTTTGATGGAAGCAATGATTATTTGTATAATGACACTTCGTCGAGTTTTAGAGATTTAACTACATTTACAATATTTTTTAATAATTTAACTATTTATAATAGAGGTTCAGGACAATATTTATTTTCTCACGGAAGAGCAGTATCAAGTCCTTATATAGGATACCATGTTATTGCTTATGGTGGAGATAATACTAAGTTAGAGTTTTTTACTGGAACATCATCTTCATATAATGATTTTGTATCAAATGCGAATTTTTTTGTATATAATGAAGCACATGACTATGCAGTAGTTTTTGATTCAGGTAGTTTAAAATTATATCGTGATGGAAGTTTATTCCAATCTGTAACAAGTATACCGACAATTCAATATTCTACAAGTTACACTCAAAATACAATAGGTAGTTTGGAAACTCGAACATTGGCATTCTTAAATTCTCGGTTATCGGGAGTGTTTATGTGGAATGATGCAAAAAATATAGATTTTATTCAGGAATTACATGAACAGGTAGATGCTTTTAATGCATATGATATGGAGTTTGATATAACATCTGTATTTTGTAGTTCTAGTGGTGATAATGAAAGTCCTTATACAACCTCAGATACAACTCCTACTTTTGTTATAAACACTACAAGAGTTGGAAGTTGTAGAATCGCAAGCGATAATATAACTTATGCTGAAATGGGAGACATTCGTAATTGTTCGACAGAATCTGGATTTTCTCATATTTGTACTTTACCTGTCAGCGACGAATTATTATCATATGATAATTTTGTATACATTTCGTGTTATAATGGAACAAACATTTTAAATCTAAGTTTGGAAATGAATATAACTGGTTTAGTAGAAAATAGAACTAGATATCTTGATATTGGTATTGAAGAAAGTTCCGCATGGCCTGAAGCGAAAGTGTACAATAATCAACAAGTATACTTAAGAAATTCAAATAATGATCAAGTCATGGCGAGAATTGACCGGGTTATAGTTCTAGGAAATCAAAGGTGGTTAATTAATTATGATAACACAACAACACTAGGATTATTCAATATAACTCCTGTTGTGTACGTTTTAGAAATGGGAGTTCCAGAACTATCTTTGTCTGAAATAAAAAACAGGGTAAAAACACTAATAGATTCAACAAAAAACTAAAAAATGTCAAATAAATTATTTATTTCATTTTTTGTATTAGTGTTTTTGTTCCTGAATTTGGTATTAGCATCAGATTTATACAAACCTTACTTGCATGAACCTTCAGTTCCTGATCATCCAGAGTTAAAATTATATGGTGAGTACCAAACTAATTTATTTCCTGGCGCAGCAACATATTCATTTCCAATTGAAGTTCCAAAAGGAATAAATGGTTTTTCACCAAGTATTATTTTATCTTATAATAGCCAGAATGCAAAATATCGGCCAAGTGTTATGGGTTCGGGATGGTATTTTCATAAAGATTTCATTTACCGAGATATAAATGGAACTCCAGATAATTTAAATGACGATGAATTCATTATGATTCTGGATTTAACTCCATATAATCTTAAGTTCAATCCAACAAACAATAAATGGAATACTGAAGTTCAATACCACATTAAAATAGAAAACATAACTGAAAATGGAGTAATGTATTGGCTTGTCACAAAACGAGATGGAACAAAATATCGATACGGTTTTAATGATGATTCAAGAACAACTTCTGAACGAGGATTCATTTCAAAGTGGGATTTAGATTTAGTTGAGGATACGCATTCAAATAAGATCTATTACACTTATGAACAAAATCCTTTTGGAGGAGATTATGGAAGTAATTATCTTACAAAAGTTGAATATAATAATGATAAAACAAAAGTCATAACTTTCTCTTATGAAGATTCAGTAAGAGAGGATTACCGAGTTTCTTATGAACATGGAACAAAAGTTTCCGAAAGTCGAAGATTGACTGATATTTCTGTTTATTCAGATTTTCTAATAAGAAGATATCATCTTGATTACTCATCACTAGGTTCAAGTCTATCTTCAATATCAAAGATATCGTCATTTGGTTCTGATAATACTTCTTTATTCTATGATATTGATTTCACATATTACGAATTAGTAAATAATTTCACAAAAAATACATCAACTTGGGTTCCGCCTGTTATTTTTTCAGCGACAACAAACGACTATGGGGTTCGTTTACTAGATGTAAATAATGATGGTTTTGTTGATATTGTGAAATACATCGATGTAGGAGAAAATAAAATCTGGATTAATAATCATAAAGATGGATGGAATTTATCAACACAAACATTACCAATACCAACCGTAAGTTCTTCTTATGTTGATTTAGGTGTAAGATTTTCAGATGTTAATAACGATGGATTTATTGACATAGTAAGATCGAGAGCAGGATATATGCAAATTTATTTAGGCAATGGTATAAATTGGACTATTTCCTCATGGATATTTCCTTTAGATATTGTAAGTTCTTCAGGAGTTGATCAAGGAGTCCAATTAGATGATATAAATGGCGATGGTAGAGTAGACATAATACAATCAAAAAGTGGTATCACAAAAACAGTTTACTTAAACAATGGAACAGGATGGTACCTATCTGATTGGAGTATACCTGAATATTTTGTAGACGCATCAGGAGATACTGGAGCTAGATTAGTAGATTTAAATTCTGACGGATTAATTGATTTATTATATTCAAATTCACGAGCTTACATAAACAATGGAACAGCATTTGTTCAAAATAATACTTGGACTTCGCCAGTAGCAATAATCAATGGTGATAGGTCTGATGCGGGCGTTAGATTATTTGATGTCAATGGTGATGGTCTTGTTGATATTTTAGTTCAAAATACTGCTTGTTACTTGAATACTGGTTCAGGATTTATACAAAATGATTCTTGGAAGTCAACAGAAAGTTTTGTAGAAAACACTTATAACTCAGGACGTAGAATTGCAGATGTCAATGGAGATGGATTTGCCGATATTGTTGTTTCAATTTCCGGTTCACAGTATACTGTTCTAAAAAATTATGAAGTTCCATATCTATTAAAAAACATAACAAATGAATATGGTGGAGTAACTTCAATAGAGTATTCAACATCAACTTCATATAACAATTCTGAAAATGGTGTTTCTGAATTAGGTTTTAACATATTTGTTGTTTCAAATGTTACACTCGATAACAAATCTATAACCAAATACAATTATTCATTTGGAAAATATAATTACTCAGAATCTGAGTTTAGAGGATTTGGTAAATCTTCAGAAACAAATGATTATTCTAGAATAATTCATTATTTTTATCAAGATAGTGCAAGACATGGGAAAGAATATAAAACTGAAAGTTATGATTTAAACGATAATTTATTTTTCAGAAATGTTAAATATTACAATTATACATTAGATTACAATTCTTATAATCTATCATTAGCCTATTCAACCGATTATGTATTTGATGGATTAAGTACACCAACTGTAAAAAATGAATCCTATAAATACGACTCTCATGAAAACATATTAGAAGTATATTCGAAAGGTTCAGATGTTGCAAAAATAACAAAATATACATACGCATATAATTCAATTCCTTGGATAATCGATAAACCTTCTAGTTCGGCATTATATGATTCTAACTTAAATAAAATACAAGAAACAAAGTATTACTATGACTCACTTGGATTAAATGGAATTTCTAAAGGAGATTTAACTAAGGTTGAGAAGTGGTCTGCAGATGGAAACAACTCATACATTTATTATGATTATGATTCTTTTGGTAATGTAATTCGTGTTACAGATGCTTTAGGATATTCAACAAAATACATTTATGATTCATCAAACACATATGCTACAACAACAATAAATCCTTTAGGTCACGTTTCAACATTTGAATATGATAATTTTGGAAATCTATTATGGTCAAAGACTAACAACATTAAGACAATTTATATTTACGATGTGTTTGGTAGGATAAGTAAAGAAATAAAACCTTACGATTCCGAATCACTTCCAACTAAGACTTATACATATAATTTAAATCCAGAATCAATCAATGTTAAATTTAAGACAACATCAAATAACACTGACTCAGTAACATATTACTATGACGGTTTTGGGGATTTGGTGCAGGTTAAAAGTGACGTGGAGAATGGTCGACAGGTTGTTAAGAATTTGTTTTATGATTCTAACTTCAGGGTTTCACGAGAGAGCAATCTATATTTTGATAATTATTCTGCTTCAATGTCTACTCCGAAGAGTTCTCCATATACTACTTACACTTATGATTCAATGGACAGAGTAACTAAAGTTACAAATCCTGATAACACATCAAAACAAGTATTATACTCACAATACAACATTACTGATTATGACGAGAACGGACATCGACATAAATATGTCTTAGATGCATTTGGAAGAATTGTGAAAGTTGTTGAGTATAACATTGACGGCTTGACAGGAATTGAAGATGCTTACACGACAACATATTCCTACGACACTGCTGATAATTTAATCCAAATTACAGACGCTCTCGGAAATAAATTCGGATTCACATACGATTCATTTGGAAGAAAGACTGCAATCAGCGATCCAGATTTAGGAGTTTGGACATATTCATATGATAAGAATAATAATCTAATTAAGCAGACAGACAATCGTGGAATGACAACCAGTCTTAGTTATGATGCTCTTAATAGAGTTCTTAATAAGAAATCTAATGATGTTAATGTTTCATTTGTCTATGATAAGAATTATGTCGGAACTCTATCATCAGTATCAATGAAGAATAAGATAAATTCTGTTGTGTACAATTATTCTTATGATGACAGATTAAGACTTGTTAATGAGAAAAAGAATTTGAACAATCAGATTGATAATACTAACTATCTTTACGATTCTCAAGATAGATTACTTGCAAACAGCAATTTGAGTTTCTATTATAATAAACTTGGAAAAGTCAGAAAAATCACTGGATTTTTGGATTCAAATTTTAATGCTATAGGTTCATTATCGAACAGGACATTTAATAATGAAATAGTCACTCAGTTTGTTTATGATAAGAATAATAATCGTTTGAAACAGATATTATCAGAAATTCAAAATTATACTTATTCATATGACAATGTGGGAAATATTATCTCTATCAATGATTATCTATCTTCAAGAATCCAGAATATGACTTATGATGGATTGGATAGATTATCAACTGTCAAGATAAACAATGATAGATACTCGTACAGTTTCAACGCAATTGGAAACATCCTGAAGATTCAAAAGAATAATGCATCAAAGAAATTGATTTATGGTGGTTCTTTGGCACACGCACCATCACAGGTAATCGATTCGATTGCTGGTGTTGATTTACACAATCCTCATGAGATTTCATCTGATAACAAGAATAGAACTTATGAGTTTTATCTTGTCAATGAAAAAGATTCTAATCTTACTGGGGTGAATTTCTCAGTTGATTTCGGCGATGGTCATATCATGACATCTACTCAGTCAATTAATCTGTCAGGTAATTCAGTATGGGTTATTGTCGAGAATAATTATTCACACGGCGGAGATTACGAAGTATCATTCAATGCAAGTTCGCCAGAAACTAAAGATTCACAGAAAATAGAATCAAAGTTTGGACTGACTGAATCGAGTTTAAGTGTAATTTATTCAAATATCTCGTTATATATGTTCGATTATATCTTGGGTAAAAATATTAATGAGAATGTCAAAAATCTAAGATTTAATTGTTCAAATGGAGTAAATTCTTCAACATTTGATTTAATCACAAGTGAATTATTATCATTTTTACAAATAGACTATTCATCATCAGGCGTGAAGAATTTAATCTGCAATGCAACATCTGATGATGGTGAGATTTCATCTACAATTACATTCACAATCAAAGGTCTTGAAATAAATAACTATGATATTCTTTCCGAGAATGTTTCTAAACAGGTTGTTGAGTTTTGGGCAAAAAATAACTATTATCCGCTTATGACTAATATCTCAATTGATACTGGAGTAGAAAGCTTCTCTAAAGAAGTCAATATTTCTTCAGGAGAATCAATTATGGTCATCAGCGAGGTGAATTATTCTTCAGACGATACTAATAAATTTGAAATAAATCTTGATTCTGATGAGAGCTCACAATCTTACGTAAATACGTTTAAAACTCAAGGAGTTTCGATTGAGGATTACATGCGTTCTGATTCTGTATTGTTCTTTAATGTAAGAAACAATTGGTATCCTACGAATGTAAGTTGGAGTGTTGCAAATCTAAATGAGTCGACATATCTCGAAAACGATCAATTATTGTTTGTTATGATTGAGAAAAATTCTACTGAGAACAGTATAATTACTGCGAAGGCAAATATTTTCACAGATATGATTGTCGATACGGTTCACTTCAAACCGTTGGAGATTTCGTTATTCGAGAATCTGTTTGGAAATGTGTTCGAGATTGATGTTCAGAATAACATCGAAGGTAATCAGACATTTGATTTAACTTTAGATGACATTAATGTACAAAATTTAAATGTCACAAATAGTACAATTATTTTCATTGAAGGAAACTATTCCTCAGGAATCTTTGAAACAAACGCTTACGTAAACAATTCAGAATACTCAGATTCAATCAATGGGGTGGTTGTCAATGAATAGGACAATTACTTTGTTGATGATGTTTTTAATAATGAGTATCCCAATATGTTATGCTACGGAACTACATTTGATTTATGACGCAAATGGAAATTTAGTTTCAGGAGACGGATATTACAGAGAATACAACTCATTGAATCAATTATCTTCAATCAGAAATGAATCTGTGAACGGAACTTTATTACAGACATATGTCTATGATCCAGTCGAAGAACGAATCATTATCAAGACAGATTATGTAAAAAATGAGACTACATATTATTTTTCGCAAGAGAAAGTCAGAGTTGTTAATAGAACTGGAACTTATAATTTTCTCTACGTCTATCACGAAGGACAGCTAGTTGCTCAAGTATTGCCGAATGGGACGAAGCAATACATTGCAGATGACCAGAAAGGTTCTGCGTCCGTATTACTGTCGCAGAGCGGTGCTATTTTGGAAAAGACATTTTATTCTCCTGCGGGAGAAATTTTATCTGGAGGAAATAAAACTAAGTTTAGTTACGAAGGAAAAGAGTATGACAAGACGAGCAAGACGTATGATTTTGATTTTAGGATGTATAATGCTAATAATGGAATAATGAGCACTCCTGATAATATTATCCAGAATGTATATGATCCCCAGAGTTTGAATCACTATATGTTTGAAAGGGGGAACTCTTACAAATATCAAGATGATGATGGACATTGGCTTCACATTGCAGCAGCGGCGGCAGTGGGAGGACTTGTTGGATTAGGAACTTACTTCTTGACACATAATCCAAATGATTATACCATGAGAGGAGCTCTTTCATATACTATTGGTGGAGCCGCAGGATCTGCAATTGCTGTTGCATTAGCTCCAGTTATAGCAGCAACTGCTATTTCATCAGGACTAGTGTCTGGTGGAAGCGCTGCATTAACAGTTACTAGTGCTGCAATATCAAGTGGAACTGGTTCTATTGC
The DNA here is from genome assembly GCA_016938695.1 of Candidatus Woesearchaeota archaeon. Taxonomy (GTDB): domain Archaea; phylum Nanobdellota; class Nanobdellia; order Woesearchaeales; family JAFGUC01; genus JAFGUC01. The sequence continues at coordinate 415,483 of JAFGUC010000024.1, forward strand.
CTCGCAAATAGCTAATAATTATGGAGATGATACTTCATTAACTAATGGTCTTGGGGTTTCGTTTGTTTCAGGAACAATAACGGGTGGTTTAGCCCCAAAAATATTACCTATTTCTAGGTATTGGCTAATAAAAAATCCAGTTAGTTACTTGACAACTAAGACAGGTCAAACCTATTTATCTAATCAATTTATAGAAAATACTGCAAATAGTGTACTAAATGGAATTTTAAATGATGTAACTTCTAAAAGTACATCAAATAGAAGAAGTAATTCAGTAAATAGTAGAATCAGTACAACTAATCAATACTCATATACTGATACTAGTTTATATCCAAATGATTCAAATGGGCAATGCGTATCACGTAAATCTAGTTCAACTTTTTCCTTCTTTAGTTGAGGGATTGTTTAGTTAGATTTAAATATTATTAAATTAAATGATGAAAAATGAAGAAGATATGGACAGACAATAAAATTCCAAGAATATTTGGCTTGATCATTGTAGCTTTATTGGTGTACTTATTTTTAATATATAATCCAAATAATATTTTTGAAAAATTCTTAAAGTATATTGTTTTAGTAGTTTTTTTAGGCTTATTTGTACTATTTATAAGGCAATCAACAGTATTAATTACATCTAATGGCATTATAATAAAAGAGTTTTTTTTCTTAAACAAATCCTTTTTTTATTGGAGTGATATAGATAAAATTTCTATTAGAGGTAAAGAATATAATGGAGGGTTTGTAAGTTTTGTTATTCATACTTTAATTATTCAGACAAAAGATCAGAAAAATGAATATGTAGTGAAAGATCAAAAAGGTTTTATTGAAACAATTAAAAAATTAAAAAAAGATAAATTACTTTCAAAGGACTTAAACTAATTCTAAAAGTGTAGACTCTGCTAAGAAGAATAATGTCAGCTATACTTCCCGCAGAATTTAGGCTCTAATCTCGCCTATATTTTAAGAATTCTGCGATGTTTGGCTCCTCAGTTGGGTCTACTAATCACGCACAGAACATTCTAAAAGATACACCCTGAATCTAATTCCAGATGCAAGTACACTAAGGCGGGCGGTTTTGGCTGTATTTTCGGTTAATTCTGCAGTATAATGCCTCGTTAGGGTGTATTTCTGGGTGTAACCGTCAATGAATCAATTTTGAATTGTTATTGCACTCGGAAAATTCTGAGAATTATTATAGGCGCTATATAGGATTCTTGAGCCATAGTTCCTGCAAAAAACAGGGTGGAATTCTGCAGAATACAAAGCCCTGTGGCTTTGTTTGGCTGGAATTCTGGGTGGAATCGACACGCGTGAAAATTCTTCGAGAAAAATAATTCCAGCCAATGTATAACATTCTCAGAGTCACTGATATACTTATTCGTGACTTATTCATTATATCTTGCTCATATTGGTAACTATACACGTAACTGTGGTTGGGTTTTGTGCCCGAGTATGATCCTGTGAAAGTTATTTTTATGAGGTGAATAAAATGTATGTAGGAATAGATGTATCTAAAAACAAGTCTAATATTTGCGTATTAGATAAAGACAAGAAAGTAGTAGATGAATTTGTACTTAAACATAATGCGGAGGGATTTCAACAATTAGAAGAAAAAATATCATTAGATATGAAAATAGGGATGGAAGTGACAAGTACATATTGTAAAGCTTTGTTTTATTATTTGAAGAATAAAGGTTATCAAGTTTTTTATGTCGATAATGTTCAGATGAATAATTTTGCAAAGCTAAACTTTCCATCAATAAAAAACGATAGAATAGATTCAAAATTATTGGCAATCTATATGTCTTATGGATTTAAGACAATAAGACCTATACAAACTGACCAAATAAAAGATTTATCAAGATTATATTACAAGACACAAAAACAATTAACGAGATATAAGTATATGTTTCTAAATCAAATAAATATCATTTTTCCAGAATTGGAAGAACATTGTTTTTTGAAAAAAACTTATTTTATAGCAAAAATGCTAATTAAATATCCTTCTCCTCAAAAAATAGCAGAAGTAAAAACAGAAGAATTGAGAAGTGCAATTCTTGAAGGATATAATCGTGGAACAAGATATACTCTGGAATATTGTAAAGAACTTCAAGAATTAGCAAGAATAAGCGTGGGTGTAAAAGATTATCCTACTGATTGTTTTGTGTATACCATTCAAATAATGATGTTTTATCAAAATATGATAGATAATATAAAAAAACGGTTTAAAGAATTGCTTCTTGAGATTCCATATGGAAAATTACTTGATGAATTTGGCTATAATTCAGTTGGAGTCGCAATGATTGTTGGAGAAGTAGGAGACATAAGAAGATTCTCTAATCACAAACAATTTGTCAAATATTGCGGTTATGATGTTTCAGAAAAACAATCGGGAAAATCTAAATCTGTAAACTGTTTTATTACAAAAAAAGGAAATCGTTTTTTGAGAAAGATTTTCTATGAAAGAGTATTAGTTCATATTTGCTACGATACTGAAGTTGGTAAATTTTACAAGAGATTAAAATAAACAGGTAAACATCCAAAACAATGCTTAGTAGCTGCTGCAAGAAAACTAGCAGTTAAGTGCTATTACGATATGTTGAAATGTCACAATAATTAATTCTTTAGTTTGAATTTAATTAGAGTTAACTATAATATTTTCTTATTTTATCGTCTGTGACAATGACAAGATATTTAAACGGTGTCTGGATTCCTGACGACAATATGAAGCAACTGCTCAAAATCTTATTGATTGAAAAATTATAAACAATTATGGGCAAGGTAGTTCTTTTTCTCTCCATCAAATGTCTGATATTTTAGAATCCTTAACCTTATCCTTCTCTTCCTTCAATTTAAAATACTTAGAAAGCGTCTGCATGACTTCTTCAAAAGGAACAGGATTGACAAGCAATGGTTCAAGATCCATTTGCCATCGTGTGTAAAGTTTCTTTGCATTGTTGAACATCTTTATGATTGAAGGGTCGCATCCAGATGATTTGCATTTTTTCTCAACAATAGACATATCTATTGAATATTTCTTTTTGATAATCTGATAGATATCGTAGTGGTCTCTTGGTTTATTCCTGCCGATAGCAGCTGCGACTTTTTCTCCTATCATCTCTGCTCTATTAAAACAAGGGAATGTAAATTTGGGGATATTGGGATAGAAATTGTTCATTTCCATATCCTCTGGCTTAAGCAGAAGCTTTCCTCTCTCGTTAAGATCGATGAAAATCTTATCTTTTCCATAATCGGTCTTATAGGGTACAATGAGTCTTGTGAATTTATCTACATCTTTATCTTGAGTGATTTCACCAAATGTTTTTGACTCATTAATTATTTCAATAATTGCTTTTTTGACATCTGATACACTTCTATCAAGAGTAAAATCAATATCCTCGCTTATTCTTGCATAATCAAGAATAGTCTTCTGAAGAGCAGTACCACCTTTGAAATAAGCACCTTTCAAGTCTTTCAATAGATACAGTAAGATTGTGATGTAATAATCTTTTACCAAGAGATCATAATCAAATCCAGTATCTGCGATTATCTCGTTCAATTCTTTTTGAGTTATCTCTCGGAGTACCATTTTTTAGAGTCCTCTTTATTTAGTATCTTGAAATTGTGTTCTTTTACTTTTTGAGACACTGCTTTTTTCAGTGATTCTAATCTGACTCTGTGGAACACATATCTCTTATTTAGGATATTTATTCTACCGTTTCTTTTTGTCGTATATATGTCTATCTGCATTGGAATTTGGTCTGTGAAACTCCAATATTTTGCAGCATACCATCCACCTACATAGTAATCTTTTCCATTCATCATTTCATCAGCAACTATCAGTGGATGATCAGTCCATTTTCCTGTTCTAGCTTTTATTGGAATAAGAAAATACTTATCCCTGTTTAGTTTTACAACTCGACCACTCTTCATTTGTATGTGTATGAAGTTAGAGAGTTGTTTCTTATCATCAAAATGTTTCTCAATATCTTCTCTTGTAAAGTAATATTTCTCTTGGAATTCAAGGTCAGATATTACTTTTATTGCACGTTCAGATAGTCTAACCATTGTACACTCAATACTTATTATATAAGTATTTAGTGTGACACAATTATTTAAATCTTTCTATAATTTCCTATCACTAATTATTGAGTTTTGTAATAATTGATGATATATAGTTTTTTCTAGAATTTCGGGATAACCTTAGGGGACTACATTTTTTCAGTATTTTTTATTTCTGTAACCCCCTAATGATTTCCGCCCTTTTATGATGGTTTTGGGAATTTAATTCAAATTAAAACAGATGTTGAAAACGGAAAACAAATCGTTAAGAATCTATATTATGATTCTTTATTTAGAGTTTCATATGAAGACGTTCCTTATTTTGATAATTATTCTTCAACATATTCTTCAAATTCATCTAGCAATAAAACACATTACACTTACGATGCATTGGGTAGAATAAATAAATTAACTAATCCTGACAATACGACAAAACAAATTTTATATTCTCAATACAATATCACTGATTCAGATGAGAATTTGACAATTCATAATTTCGAAAAAACTTGCAAAGAATATTTGTGTTCAAATAAAGATAAAATATCAACAGAAGCATTTCATTTTCTAAAAGAAAAAGGATTATATTTTCAAGAAGAATTTAATAAAATTAATGGAGTATTAATAGTAACGAATAAAGGCAATATTATTTTTCCTAATCCTTTTGTTAGTGAACATATTATTTCTGAAGATGAATTAAAAAAAATTTTCGAATAAAATTTCTTATTACAGTCAAGCCCAAATTGAATTTCTAAAAAATCTAAAAGCATCTCTAGAAGATATCAAAAACGAAAAAATAAAACCATTCTAAACAATCAAAAACACTTTATCTTTAATTCTAAATTTAGAAGAACACGAAACCTTAACACCAACTGTTTCTCCTTTCAATCCAGTTTTAACTGATTTATCATAATGATCGCGTATAGAAACAACAGTAGTCTCAACTGCACCAGTAGTCTTACCAGTAACTAATAAAGTATCTCCAACTGAAACAGACGAAGAATTTAATTCAACCTCAAACACATTAATTTTATTATACACTTTTTTAACAAAACCAACATATTTTTTTTGTCGAGTAGCATCACTTCCATACAAATCAGTAAAATCATCAGCAGTTGGAGTTCCTAAATAAAATCCTGTGTGAAATTTACGGTTATACACAGTCTTAACTAAAGCAACTAACTTATCAACTAAAGATTTATCAAACGTGCCATTTAAACAAGCATCAATTGCTTCTCTATAAGCAGAAACAACTGTTGCAACATATTCAGGACTTCTATTTCGTCCTTCAATTTTTAACATGTCAATTCCTGATGAAATCAATTTATCAATAATTGGAATAGTACATAAATCCTTAGGACTTAATATAAAATGATTATCAATTTGAAGTTCTTTTCTAGTCTCAATATCTTTAACATTATACTGTCTTCGACAAGGTTGCAAGCAATCTCCACGATTAGCACTGTGTCCATAAGTATACTGCGATAAGAAACAACGTCCACTTTCAGCAACACACATTGCACCATGACCAAAACATTCAATCATAACAGGAAGTTTAGCCTTTACAATCTTTTTCTTAATAGTAGCAATTGCATCAAGAGACAATTCACGTGCAAGTACAACACACTTAACACCAAACGTATCATAAAAAAATTTCAAAGATTCAAAATTACTTACTGACGCTTGTGTACTAATAGAAATAGGTAAACCCAGTTCACGAGCTTTAACTAAAACAGAAAAGTCCCATGCAATAATTCCATCAATTTTTGCTTTAGCAGCTTGCTTTAATAACTTAGTCACAACATCAAGTTCGTCTTGATAAATAATAGTATTAGCAGTTAAATAAGCTTCAACATTATGAGAATGACAAAACGAAACAACTTTTACTAATTCTGAGATTTCAAAATTTTTTGCATTCGCTCGCATATTTAGTAGTTTACTTCCAAAGTAAACAGCGTCAGCTCCAGAATTAATTGCAGCAGTTAAAGATTCCCAAGATCCAGCAGGTGCTAATAATTTCATTTTTCAAAATCCAATACGTGATCAATATTTAATATAGGTTTGGTAAATTTAGAATAATCATCTTGTATTCTAGGGCAAGCAGTATTCACAAAAAAATCAATGTAATTAAAATCTTCTAATACCGAAGCATCAACAGATTCCATCATAATTTTATAATAATTGTGAGATGGAAATTTAGCTTCCAGTTCAGCAATTCTTTTAACGTAATATTGACCAGGTTTAGTTGCAATAATAATTCCAACATTTTTTGATGTGAGAAACTTCAAGTATCGCCCTTTGATATTAAATGAAGATTCCAATTTTCTAATCTTTCCTGTAATAGGATTTAATACAAACGATGAAGAATTGTTTAATACTCCTGCTAAACCGTGAAAGTCTCCAGTTCCAATAACAAGTACCGAACCAAAAACATTAGGAATATCGCAACCTAAAATCTGTCCATTAAGACTAGAGTGAGACCCAGTTAACAAAACAACTTTCTTACCAAGAGATTCTAAAATACTAGAAACAGAGCTAATACAATCTAGAAACTGTACAGAAGAACCCAAATAAACTACATCAGTAAAGCCACATTTAGCTAATTCTGATTTCAAGATTTTATACGAGCCTAAATACTTAGATTCAACAAACTCAATTTTCATAAATAAGAAAAAACACTAAAGACTTTAAAAACTTTATTCAATTGTTATTTGCATTCTGCTTTGGCCAGGTAAAAAGTCAATAGATTCCAAGCGATATTCTTTACCCAAACGGTCAGTTACAACACCACTTACAACAAAAGGCCTAAGCAATTCATCTTTTGAAAAAGTCACATTAATTAAATGTTTAGATGAAAATACAGATGACTCAACAGTTCGTTGTTCTTGTCCACGAATATTGTCAATAAGCAATTTGACCGTACAAGGACTACTAGCATCAACATTAAAAATCATCTTTCCAATCAATGTATCTCCAGATTGTGACACCTTATTTGATACAATTGCAAACGTTGTAACTTCAAAATTTTTAGATTCAACACTACGGCCAAACCAAAAAAACAATGTAATCAAAACAACAATCAAAGAAACACCAGCAATAGCAAATACGCCATTACGTAGACCTTTAAATTTCTTAGAAGTAAAAAAGTCCACAAACTTACCAAGTACCTCTTTTATTGCCATAAAATAAGAATAAAAAAATTATTTTAAATAATTTTGCTTTTTAGTTCATGATTCCAAAGAAATTATACAAAACTCTATCAGTTAATTCTAAAATTTCTCTACCATTACCACGAATAGTTAAGCAATTTTCATTAACAACAACTTCTGAAGTTGTATTAACAGCATCTAAATAAATTACTGGATATTTTGTATTATCGCACGTAATTTTCAATCTATCTTCACAACCAGAGCCAGTACTATTGTCAGTACATGCCGCAATTAAGTTAATTCTGTTAGTTTGCCTCAACTTAAAAGTCAGTTCAGTTGCAGCTAAAACAAGATTAGATAAATTATCTTGTGGGTCGAATGTTATGTAAGACAAAGCATAATCGTCTTTTGTTTTGTAACTTCCAATTGTTGATGTAAAAAACTCATTAATTGCCTTAGAAGTTTCGTTATCAAATTTATACTTCACAAGTTCTTGAGGGCCATAATGCATTGGCAAGTCAAATAACTCACCACTTTTTTGGATTTGAGTATACCATAAAATTCCAGCTTTTTGGAAATGGAATCCATTAAAGTAATACTCTTCTGTTGCAACCTGAACAGATGGAAACAATTTTGGGAAAAGAAGTATAAATGCAAAACTTAGCATAAGAACTCCAAGAATAATTAAAATTTTATTATTTTTTGAATCAGTTTTAGTTTTTTCACTCATTTTGACTCACCCAAAATTCCATATATATCAAATAATAATCTATCTCTTAAATCAATAAATCCTTGTCCTGACGAAGCTTCTAAAATAACGCAACCGTCATCAAGCACAATTTTAGTTTCATTTGATTTCTTAAGATATATTATGTTTCGAGAATAAACTTGTGTTTGATTATTAGAATCTAAGTAAACACCAGTCTTATTTTCACAAGTTAGAACTGGAAGTGTATAAATTTCACTAGGTGCAGATACTGCTCCAATAGCATTAAAAGCTAAAGTGAAGTCCAATCTGACTTGATCCATATATGGTGCCATTTCTCCTTCAACAGGATCAAATGTAACAAACATAACATCACCATCCATTAAAGTATTCTTTACACCATTTGGAACTGTGATTGCTTCAACTTGAGTAGGATGATTATAAAATTCAGCAACCTTATCATCTAATTTAACAATCCACCTGTTATTCCTATCATCAGGAGTAAATTTAAAACCATTAAATGTAAAATTAGAATTATCTTCTGCGTAATACATCATGTATCCAAATAAGCTACCAATCATAAGGAACATAATAAGTCCACTTAGAATTACCGCACCATAGTTAGTGTCTTTCTTTTCTTTTTTAGTTTTAGTATTATTCTTTTTTGGCATAATTCATCACCAAGTTGTTTTGTCTAGTATTTTATATAGTTTATTTATTATTTTTAAGCTTTTTCTGCATATTGTCAAGATACATATAAAGAGCTTTAATGGATTCTTCTTTTTCAAGTTCTGTTAAGTCAGTATTATTTATAATTGCTTCCCAGTCGCATAATTCACGCAAATTAGAACATTTGAATATTGAAGTTAAATTTCTGCCAGATTTTTCAACCTCAGAATATATTTTGTCGGCATCAGATGTGTTAAATAAATTAGTTGCAGGCAATTTTGTAAATGCATTAGCACCTGCATCAAGTAATAAACTAATTTCAGGAATCCTATAAATTGCGCTTCCAGCAATAATTTCAATAGTAGGAAATTCAGTTCTGATTTTTGCAATCCACCACGCTAAATCTAATGGGTCAGGACCGTGAGTGTATGGAGTTCCATTAACAGGACGAAGTGCATAAACAGTGACTCTTTCAAATTTATACGTAGAAATTAAATCATGGACATAAGAATAATCTTCTTTCTTCTCATTAAGACCAATTACAAGAGTAAAACTTTGCTTAAAACCCATTTCTTTAGCGGTTTTAACCATTTCTAAGTATGGTTCAATTGGTTTATCTGGACATACTTTTTTATGTAAAACAGGTTCAAGTGTCTCAAGAGAGCTAACAATTCCTTCAACATATGGTTTTAACATTAAAAGTTGTTCAGGTTCAATAACACCAAGATTAATCCACATCTTTCTACCTAAAACTTGAGAACATATTTTGGTAATTCGTAAAATTTCCTCGAAAGGATATATTCCATATCCTCCAGTTAAAAATTCTAGATGCCAGCCAAAACCTCTAATCATTGCAGCTTCAGCAATAACAGACGGAATACTTCGTCGAGCAGTAACTGGATTTTCAATTTTATGCTTCTGTGTACTTCTAAAACAAAAATCGCATGTTCCACGTTCACAATACCATGATAAAAAGATACATCTGCCAAACCAAGTATTGGAGTTAAAATTATTTTTATAAGCAACTTTAGCCTTTTCAACTAATTCCTTTAACTCACCAGATATCACTGGAGTTTCAATGATTTTATCCATGGTAATCAAGTTTTTACATCATCCTTTTATAAATGTGACTTTTTTTATAGGATAAATTATTTAAATATATACCAATATTAGCAAAAAAGATGGGGGGGTGTAGTATTTTTGCCGCTTGAAGAAAATTATGATAATGAAGATTCTAATTCAACTCAGACAGAGTTAAATTTTCAAGGTAGCAGTTCTCATAGTAGATATTTTGAAGATTTAGATGAAGAAATTCTAACACCAGGGATGAAGCAATATATCAACATAAAAAAAGACTATCCTGATTTCATTGTAATGTTTAGGATGGGTGATTTTTATGAGATGTTCTATGAAGATGCAAAAATTGCAGCAGAGTCATTAGACATAGTATTAACTTCAAGAGGAAAAGGTGAAAAACAAGCTCCTTTAGCAGGAATCCCATTTCATTCAATTGATCCTTATATTGCTAAATTAATTAAACAAGGATTTAAAGTTGTAATTGCAGAACAAGTAGAAGACCCAAAGCTTGCAAAAGGTTTAGTAAAACGTGAAGTAACAAGAATAATTACTCCTGGAACAATTACTGAGCAAAATATGCTCGATGATAAAACTAACAATTATATTGTATCAATTTCCCAAGAAGGAAAAAATTATGGAATTGGAATAAGCGATGTTTCAACTGGTGAATTTTATGGAGCATACGCATCAAATCTAGATGAATTAAATAGATTATTATCAAAATTTCAACCATCTGAAATTATTGTTTCATACGAACTTGATGCAAGACCTGAATTTAATTCCGCAATAAAATCAACAAAATCATACATAAATGCATTCGATGAAAGATTTTTCAAAAAAGCAAATGCGACCGATATCTTGAATAGGCATTTTTTGCGTGATGAAGGACGAAAATCATTCAATGATTTATTGTTAGAACTAGGACGAATACATGATAGAAAATTTTATGATGTAACTCTTAGTGCTTGCGGTGCATTATTATCTTATCTTAAAAAAACTCAAATGGACTCATTATCATTCTTGTCCAGAATTGAATTATATCGTGATGAATCAAGATTAGTTCTAGATCATATGACAATTAGAAATTTAGAACTTCTAAAAAACATTACAGATGGAACAGAACGTGGATCACTAGTAAGCATTCTAGACAAAACAGCAACAAGTCCTGGTGCAAGACTTCTTAGAAAAGCAATAACAATGCCTTTAATGAATGTCAATGAAATTGATCAACGTCTAGATGCAGTAGAAGAATTAATCAGGAGTCCTTTAGCAAAAGCTAGAATTCGAGACACACTAAAACAGATGAATGATATAGAAAGACTTGTTTCAAGAATTGGAACAAAACGTTGTTCACCACGAGATGTTTTAGGATTAAAAAATACTTTGATTCTAGTTCCAAGATTAAATTCACTATTATCAGAATTCAAAAGTAAATTATTACAACCTTTCTTTTTCACAAGAGACTTAGAAGCATTAAGCGAAGTAATCTCACACGCAATAAAAAACGAACCGCCTAGTCACTTACGAGACGGGAATGTAATTAAAAAAGGGTTCAATGAAGAACTTGACAGATTAACAAACATAAAATATAACGCAAGAGAATTTATTCTAAAAATAGAAGAAGAAGAAAAAGAAAAAACAGGAATAAAATCTTTGAAAATAAAATTCAATAGAGTATTTGGATATTTCATTGAAATACAAAATGCATCTTTAGATTTAGTGCCAAAAGAATATATCAGAAAACAAACAATGTCAAATTGTGAACGTTACATAACTGAAGACTTAAAACAAAAAGAGTTTGAAATTTTAGATGCAGATGACAAAATAAAAGCACTAGAAGAAAAGATATTCTTTGACATTGTTTCAATGATAAACAAACAATCATCAGAACTTCAAGAAATAAGTAAACGAATTGCAACTGTTGATTTTTTGCAAAGTCTATCTACTGTTGGAATTGAAAATGATTATGTACGACCAGTTGTAATTCAAGAAGGAAATATCAATATAATTAACGGACGGCATCCTGTTGTTGAAAAATTAGAAAATAATTTTATATCAAACGATTGTAATATAAATGAGTTTGAAATGATGATTTTAACTGGTCCAAATATGGCTGGTAAGAGCACATATCTAAGACAAAACGCATTAATTATTCTACTAGCTCAGCTAGGTTCTTTCGTTCCAGCAACAAGTGCACATATTGGTTTAGTTGATAGGATTTTTACAAGAGTTGGTGCTTATGATGATTTAAGTACTGGTCAAAGTACTTTCATGGTAGAAATGAATGAATGTTCACACATCATAAAAAATGCAACATCTAAATCATTAATTGTTCTTGATGAAGTTGGACGAGGAACAAGTACTTTTGATGGAGTAAGTATTGCTTGGTCATTAGCAGAATACATCTACAACAAAATACGAGCAAAAACATTATTTGCGACACATTATCACGTATTAAACAAACTTGCAGATTCATTTAAAGGAATTCATAATTACAATATGTCTGTTGACGAAGACAACAATAAAATTGTCTTTTTGCGAAAAGTTATTAAGGGTGGAACCGATAAAAGTTATGGTATTCACGTCGCAAGACTAGCAGGATTACCATTTGAGATAATTAATCGTGCAAATGAGATTCAAGAAATACTCATCAAAGAAGATGAGATGATGAAAAAAATAAAAGCACAGCGAATATCTGAGCAAAAAACCCTTTTCGATCTTTAACAATACTATGGCAATAAGAATTCTTTCAGAAGACCTTGTAAATAAAATCGCAGCGGGCGAAGTAATTGAGCGACCAGCATCTGTAATTAAAGAAACACTTGAGAATTCAATAGATGCTAATGCAACAAAAATAGAAATTATTTTACTAAATTCTGGAAAAGACGAAATAATAATTGAAGATAATGGAGTTGGAATAACAAAGGACGATTTACTTCTAGCACTTCAAAAGCATGCAACATCAAAAATTTATACCGTTGAGGATTTATTTAGCATAAAAACACTTGGATTTAGAGGTGAAGCTCTAGCAAGTATTAATGCAATATCAAAATTAACATTAGAGTCAAGAAACAAAGATTCTGAGTTTGGATATCGTCTTAGAGATGGTTCAATAGATAAAATCGGAATGAATGTTGGAACAAGAATAATTGTGCAAGATATTTTCTATAATACTCCTGCAAGAAAAAGTTATATGAAAGGTGATTACGTAGAATTAAGTCATATAACTGATATTGTAAGAAAATATGCATTAAGCTATCCTGATAAATCGTTTAAATTAACTAACAATGGAAAAGTAATCTTACAAACAACAACAGTTAATGATGAAAGAACAAATATTGCCTTGTTAATTGATGAGAACTTAGAAAAACATTTAATCTCAGTGGAATATGAAGACGATAATATTTCTGTCCACGGATTCATTTCAGAACCCGGATATCTCAAAAATACTCCTGATGGAATTGTTTTTTTCTTAAACGATCGTTACATAAAAAATCAAGTATTATTTGATTCATTGCTAGATGCCTACAAGAGTATGATTTTTTTAGATCAAAAACCCGCAGCAGTCGTTCATCTTTACATGAATCCACAAGATTTTGATGTAAATGTTCATCCTCGAAAATTAGATGTTAGATTCAAGAATGAAGAAATAGTTTATGAAGCATTAATAATTGCATTTAAAGATGCAATAAAAGGTTTCAATGAATCAAAACAAAAAGAAATTGAAAGCAAGATAAAAATTCAAACAACTTTAGATGACATGACAACAGATGTAAAAAACACACAAATAGAATCAACAAATTTTTATTCAATAAGACAACAACCCAAACAAGAATCAACACAAACAACAATTTCCGAAATAAAAGATGAATACGAAATAAAATTAAGTTTAAATTACTCTGTTTTAGATATAATTGATAACACTTATATTGTTTTAAAATATAATAAAGGTCTTTACATAATTGATCAGCATGCTCTTCACGAACGAGTATTGTTTGAAAAATTACAAAAAACATTTTCAACAAAAACAGGTTCTCAACAATTATTATCTCCTCTAGTAATTGAACTATCTACAGATGGGTTTACAAAAGTAATTGAAAAACATCCTTTGTTTACGCAATTAGGGTTTGAATTTGAAATATTTGGAAACAATTCTATAAGCCTAAGAAGAATACCATCTGCTTTTTTTGATATTGTTGATAAAAAAGAATTATTCACAAGTATTATCTCCGACTTAAACATATCTAAAATTGACGATGATGTTTTATATAAACTTGCAACAAAAGCATGCAAATCTGCAATTAAAGCACATGATTTTTTAACACGAACTCAATTGGATTCATTAATTAGTTATATGTTCGAAACAGATATGTTGACATGTCCTCATGGAAGACCATTTTTTATTGAATTAACAAAAGAAGAATTAGAAAAACGATTCAAGCGTTAGATAAGTTTTCTTATTTTGTTTCCAACAAGATCTTCTACAACAATATCCATTTTTGTAGTTCTGTTTGAATCATATATTGTACAAGTATAAACTCCATTGATGATTAAACATTGATTTAAGTCATATTCTTCAGAATCAATAAATAATCTTGCAATGCCCGAGACATCAGATATTTCTATTATCTTAGGATAATCATTAATACTAGAAACAATAGGTGGTATTGTATCGACAACAAATTTTTTATGTGAAATTAATTCATTGTCACAATTATCTTTTACAATCGTTTCAATTAAATTATCTCCTTCAATAGGTACAAATTCGATAGGAACACAATTAAATTTTAACGAATTTTTTTCACAACTACAATCTAATTTTTTGCCATTAAAATAAACTAAGGTATTTTCAATATTTATACCAACTCCAGTATCAGAATACACTAACACCAAATTATTGTTTTTATTAGTTAACTCAAAAATTACTTGAGGTTTAATATTATCAAAAGTAATTTCATTTTCTTTTTCAACAATAGTCCTAATTCCAGACGATGTTTCAGAAAAAACAATAACGGTAAGTAAATTCTTTCCAATTTTAAGCGTTGAATTAAATTTACAATTATAGCCATAACTTGCTTCATAACAAAATTCTTTTTTAAATCCTGATGTTCCTAAAACATTAATTGAATAATTATTAAGAGCAATTAATTCAGATGAATCATATATTTTAAACGAAACTAAATTATTATTTTGGCAATTCAGATTATCAAACTCGATTTCAATTCGTTTCTCAACATTTGTTACATCTTCAACAAAAATTCTATTAGCAACGCCTTCAATACTCTCTTCATCACCAGTGATGAAATAAACAACATCTCCGTCTTGTATTCTGTATGTATATACTCCAGTTTTACCTTGAAGTTCATATACATATGCAAGTCTACCAAGGATTTGTCTTGTTTTTGTAGTTGCTTGTACTTTATTATCTAGGTACGATAATGCTCCATCTTCCGATTTGAAATTAAGATATAAAACAGATACTTGTCCATTACTTTCAAGCAATCTAATCTCTTTAGCATATTCTAAATTTCCATCAAGTGCTTTAATATATTCTTGTGATAACTGTTTTGATTCTAAGATTTTATTTCTACTTTTATCTTCAATTCGAGACAATGACTCAATGTTTGAAAATGATAATGCACTAAAATCGCCTTGTGATAATCTGGTAAAAATATCAGGATTAACAATAAATGTTATTGCAAAAAGTGCAGCCAATAACACAATTAATAATAATGCAATAATTTTCAACAACGCATTACTTTTTATCAACTGCCACAATAGCACTAGAACAATCGCAATAATAATTGATGCTAAAGTAAGAATCATAAACATTACAGTTTGATGAAATTTTACCCACGATAAAACACTTTCATACATGCCTGATTCAGTTTTGACACCGTATGTGCTCAAATTCATATTATCAATTATATCGTATGCATATTTATAGTATGAATTGTCAGGTAAATCTTCAGAACGTGAAACAGTATTTAACAGACAATCAGAATATTTGCATTCAGAATCAATGCAAAGTGGAATAGAGCCTGTACACTTTGGTTGTTGACAATCAAGTGGAGATATACATGAAAATACTATTTGTGAAGAGCTAAAAAGTAATACAAAGAATACAAATAACTTAACAATCACCTTTTGCATAAAATAATAATAACAAATTAGTTTATAAAGATTTAGAGAAACCTGACAAATTCATCTGTTTAGATTTCTTAGAATGATTTGTTGGAGTAAGACTTAATCCGTCTTTTGCAGCAATCACTTGGATACCTGTTTGTTGGTGCAATCGTCGTGCAATATCTAATGGATCCTCTTTGATTAGTTTAATGCCGTATCCTGTAATTATTGCAAGGTTAGGTCTAATTGTATCAATGAAGTTTTTGGCATCATTAACATTCATGGTATTGTCAAGTGAATATTCATCTGAATCAGTAACTCCTAAAATTAAAATAGAAACATCTTTTAATTCTTCAGCAAGTTTTAGAGAAAATGCACTTTTTACGATGTATCCAATTGAAAATTCACTAGTAAATATTTTATATGCATTTATTCGAGAATCTTCTTCAACCGTATCATTAACTCTTTTATATCCGAAAGAAGCTTTTAGTTCCAAAGTATTAATTCCAACTTTTTGTTCAGGACTTAAAGCAATGTATCTTTCAACATTTTTTTTAGTTTTACTTAATACAATTGATTCCTCATTACTGGTTCCAAACATTGCTTCCTTGTTTCCAATGAGTACGCCATGTGAATCAACACCATCAAAAGTCATTGCACAAACAATTGCATTAACATCATTTGAATACAAGACTTCATTTGAACTAAGAATGATTCCAGTCGTTTCCCTAACATTAATTCCGTGAGTATTCAGGTTCACAATAGTTCCTGGTCCAGGATCCAAAATAAACTGCATCTTGTCAAAATTAAGAACAATTCCTGTGGATGCCTTAACCTGCTTAGACATGAGGTATGAATCTCCTGCAGTTCCAAGAATTGTGATTTTAGGAATCATAACTTTGGTAATTATACTGTATTTTTTAAATCTTTTCTAAATTTGTTCAGAAGGTTTGATTATCATTTATAAATTTGTGACATTCATCAACAAAAAAACTAGCATCCTTATGATATTCATCAAATTCACTACCCTTAATGTCACGAATTTCACCATGTTGAATCATTTTTGCCAGTCTGTAAAATTGACGAATTATATTTACCATGTCTTTATCCATATATCCTGCTTTGACAACTTTTTCACTGAATAAATCACTAACGTGTTCTGGTGATGGTGGAATATGACCTAATCGCATAAGAACCGCATGTGAAGAATCAATTACTGCCCAGTATAAATCAAGTGTCCCTTGCAGAATGTGCCACTTTGAATTAGATAAAGTTTTAGGTGCACGATTAAAATATGTCCAGATTGATTCATAACTTGGTCTGATTCTTCCTTGGTAAAGTAAGATTTGCAAAGGCTCAAAAAATCCATAATCAACAATTGGTGCGCCATCACGCAATATATTTACTGCGACAGGATCTCCGACCCTAACATATTCCCAAAATGTAGAAAATTTTAAAGTAGTAATGTGCAGTTTTGTACTGACGCGTTGAACAACATTCCCTAAAATAATTTTAAAAGTCTCCATGATTTCAGGAGTAATAATAATTCTTACATCATCTAAAATCAAGAGAACATCAATATCATGTTTAGGTGAAGGTGTCGATGATTTAACAGTACTTCCAAAGATAATAATTCCTTTGACTAAATCTTTTGCCTCTTTAATTATCTCTTTAGAAAAAGCATAAACAATATCTAAATCATCTTTTATGTAAGACTCAAGAATCTTTTGTTGTCTGCTTTGGATAGAAAAATCCACTAAAACACCTCTTTTTAACCCCTTTATAAAATAATAAAACAAAACTTAGTATATTAAGTTTTGTTATAACTAATTAATAGTTTCTAGCGAAATAAATCCAATATTTTGCAGGTTTTCCAGTATAAAAACACTTCTCACCATTGGTTGCTTCGCATTTGATGCAACGAGTTGTGACTCCTTTAGTTTCTGCTTTTAGGAAATCCTCATCTTCTGCATCTCCTGTAAATGGTGCAAGAGCCATTTTTCCACTAGATACTGCTTTTAAAAATTCCTCTTTTGTTTTTACTTCAACAATATTTTCTTCAAATTTTTTCTTTGCAGAAGTAAACATATCATTTTGCATTGTTTCTAATTCTGTTCTAACAAACGATGCAAGTTCTGATATTTTCACAGATTTCTTTTCTGCTGTATCTCGTCTAACAACCATTACAGATTCATTTTCCAGATCACGAGGACCAACCTCTATTCTAAGTGGAATTCCTTTTAATTCCCAATCTGAAAATCTAAATCCTGCGCTATAATCTTCCCATTTATCATCAAATAATGGATCAAATTCTTTTAAGTCAGATAATATTTTTTTAGCAGCTACAAGAACAGAATCTTTTTTATCCTTGAAAACTAATGGAATAACAACAACCTTGTTTGGTGCAACCTTTGGAGGTAAAACTAAACCCTTGTCATCAGAATGCATCATGACAATTCCTCCAAGTAGGCGAGTTGAAAATCCCCATGAATTTTGAAATGGAATCTGTTCTGAATCATCACGACCTGCAAATTTAATACCGAATGCTTTTGCAAAACCTTGTGATAAGTCGTGACTAGTTCCCATCTGAAGTGCTTTTCCATCAGGCATAAGTCCTTCAATAGTAAATGTTCTATCAGCTCCTGCAAATTTTTCTTTGTCAGTTTTTTGTCCAGTTATAACTGGAATTGCTAATAGTTCTTCAGCTAGTCTTTTGTATTCAGAAAGATAGATTTGAGTTTCTTTATCTCTTTCTTCTTTAGTTTCATAAACACAGTGTCCTTCTTGCCATAAAAATTCTCGGCTTCTCAAGAAAATCTTGCAATCTTGAGTTTCCCAACGACAAATATTACACCACTGGTTTATTTTAAGTGGTAAATCTCTCCAAGATCTAATCCATCTTGAATAAGTATCATACATTATAGTTTCAGATGTAGGTCTGATTGCATATCTTTCCTTAGTGTCATCCTTTTGTTCAATCCATGCAACTTCTGGTTTAAATCCTTCAGCGTGTTCAGCTTCTTTATAGAAGAAACTTTCAGGAATGAACATTGGAAAATATGCATTTTGGACACCATGTCCTTTGATAACAGAATTAAAATAATCCATTACACTTTGCCATACAGCATAGCCTAAGGGCTTAATAATCATACAACCTTTTACAGGTGCATAATCTGCCATTCCAGATTTAGTCACAACCTGGCTATACCAATCTGCAGTGTCATCAAACTTCTTTGTAGTAATTCCCAAAGTTTGCATTTTATCATTCTTTGCCATAATAACCACCTAATTTGTTGTTAATATATAAAACTTATCAAAGATTTCTAAATGAAATCTTCTAATTTAATTCTACCAGAATTAGTTACAGGTGTCAGTGGCAATTCTAATGCTTTTTCAATTATATTGCGTAATCCATCGTATTTTAGCATCGCAAGAGTATCATCAAAATTGGCATGTTCTTTTAATACCAAATAGTCGCCACCCTCTCTAGGAACTGCGCAAATGAATAAATCATTTCTACCTGTTTTAATTGCACAAAATTTTTCATAATTTGGAAGATACTTATCAATAAAAGACAAGGGTAATGGAATCTTTGCATCTTGTTGCTTTGGGTTGTAACCAAAACCGTGCTTAGGCAGAAAATAGTGCATCTGTCTTTTTGCCCTGAAAATTCCGTAATCTTTATTCAAGTATTTCATATAAAATAAGAAAAAAAGAATTAATTTAAAAAATTAATGTAAATTTTTAATGATTTCTCTTGCTTTTTCTTTTCCGATGTCAACATCTGGGTTAGAGAATGGATCAACACCCTCTAGCAAACAAAAATAATATGCAACACCTTGTAATAGAACAAACAATCTAGAAATTGTTGAAACATTAACATCTGGAACATGAATCTGGACAAAACTTCGTCCCTTTTCATTAAGTCCTTCAATAGTTCCTTGAGCTTCACAATTAACAATTTCTCCAGGACTAATTCCTTGTAAATCCGAAACCAAGTCATTAATCTTTAATTCATCCGGAACAGAAATTAAATTTTCACAAGGATAGTCTCTTGTAAATAGAACAGAAACGATATCGTTTGCTCCACCCATAACTCTTTGGACAAGTTCGTGTTGGCCACGTGGTACACTTCGTAAAAATGATATTGGACCTTTACCTTCTTTTCCAGCACCTTCATTAATTAGTTGGTTGAACAAAAAAGTAATGTTCTCAAGTTCAGGAGAATATGCGCCAAACCATATTTTATCTTTTCCTTCTTCATACTTTGAATACAAGAATTTTGCAATTTGTAATGCATCATTTTCAGTATCATCTGGTAAAATTCTTTCCTTTTGCTCAAGCGCAGCTTCCAAAACCTTTTGGAAATCAAGACCGCACAAATAGCATGGAATCCCAACAACATTTGTTGCAAGCATAAATCTTCCTGCAACATCAGTTCTAATACCAATTACAGGAACACCTTTTTTCTCAGCTAATTCTTTTAACATTCCTTTAGATGCAAGAACTAAAGCAGGATATTCTTTAAACAGTAAAAATGAACTAATAACTTCTAATGTATCTCCACTTCTAGACATGTAAACAATCAATGTTTTAGCAGGATCAAGTGCCTTGACTTTAGAAACAATTTCTGGATGAGTTGCATCAAGAATAATTGTATTTTTCGTAAAAAATCTTTGTAAAGGTTCTAGGTAGATTGCATTTCCACCCGTTCCAACCAAAACAATATTTTCATATCCAACAAGATTTTCAACTTTCTTTATTTCTTCAGGATATCTTAACATATATTCTTCAATAGCAGTCATAAAATTTGGTATGTCTGAAGAGACACTGTAATTAACTTCTTTATTTTCAGAAAACAAAATCTTCAAAAAAATCACCTCGAAACAAATATAAATCCCTTAAAGTGGACAAATTTATAAAACTATCTTGGATTTATATTCAAATTAATACAAAAATGGGAAAAAAAGTCTACATTAAAACATTTGGTTGTACAATAAACCGTGCAGATTCACTAACTATGGAGAATCTGTTAAAAAACAAAGGTTACAAAATAGTTGATGAACCAAAAGGTGCTGATTTTGCAATAATAAATTCATGCACAGTTAAGTATTCTGCAGAAGCAAAGATGTTTGTAGAGATTGAAAAAGTAAAGCCTTTAGTCAAGCACATAATTTTAGCAGGTTGTGTGCCTCAAGCAGAACATAGTAAAACTCGACTAAAAAATTACAACATAATTGGTGTAGACAAAACAATAAATGTTGTAGATATAATTGAATCAGTATCAAAAGGATTAATCATTCAAAATTTAGAACATGATTTAGATGATACTTTAGAAATAGAAAAAAGTTACAACCAAACTATTGAAATTGTTCCAATCTCAAAAGGTTGTCTTGGTGACTGTAGTTATTGTAAAACTCGACAAGCAAGAGGAACATTGCATTCTTTTAGCAAGACGAGAATATTAAGTTCAATAAAAAGGGCATTAGATACTGGTAAGAAAGAAATTTGGTTATCGTCTCAAGATTGCGGAGCATATGGTTTAGACATTAAATCAAATTTGGCTGAGCTTTTACATTACATTCTAAAAAATACTCCAAAAAATTATAGAATCCGTCTTGGGATGTCAAATCCTAACTTTATTTCAAAACTAACAACCGAACTCATTGAAATCTTTAAAGATGACAGGATGTTCAAATTTTTGCATATTCCAGTTCAATCTGGTTCAAATAGAATCCTTAAATTAATGCGAAGACAATACCAGATTTCTGAATTTACTAAAATAATAACTGAATTTAGACAAGTCTTTCCAGATATAACAATCGCAACAGATATTATTGTCGGATTCCCAACCGAAACCGAAGAAGATTTCTTAAAAAGCTATAACTTAGTTAAAAGATATAAAATTCCTATTTTGAATTACTCAAGATTTTGGCCAAGGCCAAATACTGATGCTGCTAAATTAGAAGAACTATCTTTATCAATCATGAAAGAGCGAACTTCAAAACTAAAACAGTTACATGAAAAAACAACAACAGCTATACTAAAAGAATTAGTCGGACATTCCTGTGACGTTTTAGTAGATGAATTAGACGATTCCAAGATTATTGGCCGAACTAATAATTATCTAAAAATTATTCTAAAAACAGGAAAACTTTCTACATTCAAGACAATAACAGTTGTCAAAAGTGGAAGGTGGGAACTATACGAATGAATAAATATTTTGTTGTTTAAAAACAAATATTTATCCGTCGTCATTAAAGACACATATTAAAATTACACCATTTTTATTTTATTTTAATACAAAATTGCAAGTGTTTTTGTAGTTTTATTAAAAATACGTTTCTTAGTTGTTTATATATCTGATTGTACATATAATAGAATATGCTAACAGATATTGTTGAATCATACAACGGGTTGCGAACCGAATTACAATCAGACCTTTCTGGTTTTAATGGACAATTAGAATTAGCAATTTTTGATATGTTATACAATATTGAAATCGCTCACGAAACTAAAAAAGAAGGAGTAAAAGATATTCTAGATTCTTTAGGAATTCATACCAAAAATCCAGGACTTACTGTAATTATTGGTTATGACACAACTAAACACGATAACAGTTATCTATTCAATGGAACAAGATTTGACAATCCAATTCCAGTTTTAGTTGAAAATAATGGTGCATATGAAGTAAACCCTGATGCTTACAACTTAATTGTCAAAGCAAGTAAGAAAGATTACGCAACAATAATTGATGTTAAAGGTAATATAATTGCAACAGGTGTTTTCATCAATAAAGTTTCACTAGATAATCTTGCAAAACAACTTGGTTATCAAGATTCCAAAAATGGTAAGCTTATAGATAAGAACGGTGAAGAACTTTTTGCCTATGAGGCTTTTGGTTTTGGTGAACCAGTAGGTACAAGACAAAGCTCAGCAATATATGCAACTAATAGATTTGAAGGTTCAAAAGCATATACTCTTTCAGAAAATGAGTATGATTGTGACAAGATACCTCACCTTCGAAGAATGGAAAATAGTAGAGTTACACATTCAACAAATCAAGCAGAAGGTTACAAAGCAAAAAAATACTAAACATTTTCTTTTAAAAAATCAATTATTTTTTTGAAATTAATGTCGTTCATTTCTTTAGAATATTCCCTAGCAAGACCAAATAATATTTCTTTATCAATTAATGGATATAAACTTCCAACAATGTAATTTGTGAATTGAGTTATGTTGTGCGCCTTAAAATCTCTTTTACATCTTTCAAAATCAATAAAATTAACATTAAGATTTGAATCAATTAAGATATGTTTGTAAGGATATTTCATTTCATCCTTGTTATATCCATGAGAATCTAAAATTCTTAGCTTGTCTAGAATCTCAAAAAGGACTTTTTTTCTTTCAACAGCAGATAATTCAATCCATTTATCATCGATATTAATTCCATCGATAAAATGATATGCAAAAAAATTGTGTCCATTAAAAATAACTTTAGGTCCAATTCCTAATTTGTTTAGTTCTAATAACATATCGTACTCAAAATTAATGGTATTTGCTTGAGATTTAGGATTATGAATTTTGATAGCAATTTTTTCATTGTTTAAATCTCCAACATAAATAACTCCTCGTCGACCTTTTGCAAGATATTTGATGTTTGTAAGGCCTTTTTCTTCTAATGTTTTCAAAACAAATGATTTTATTATTTTCAGAACGTAAAGTTTTTCCATTAAGCCAACATTTCTTTCTTCAATCATTTCATAATCTAAACAGTTGTCAACAATGAATTCAATTATTTTCTCAAGTTTAGTTAAACTAGAAAAAATGATAATTGCTTGACCATCAACAGTCAAATGAGGATTCAAGGAATCAATAAATTTTTTTGTAATCTCATATCCTTTTTTTCCGCCATCAACAGATTTTACGAATGGATCATTTTGATCAAGCATACTTGCAGGAAGATATGGTGGATTAAAAATAATTGTGTCAAACTTTTCACAAGAAAGAGAACCAAACAAATCAGAATATTTAACAGGAATACTTACTTTATTCAAAGAAGAATTCTCTGAAATCAATTCAATGGCATTAGGGTTAATATCAACACAACTGATATCAAAACCCATTTTTGCAAGCATGATGCAAGTATAACCTGAACCAGCACCAACCTCAAGACATCTGCCTTTTGCTAAATTAAACACTTGTTTTGCAAGCATAAACGTATCTTCATCAGGTGCATAAACTAAAGGATGACTTTTTATTTCAATATCTCTAATAACGTCATTAAATTCCATTTTTGATATTAAATTGACTAGGATAATTATTTATAAATATTACTTTTATTTATTTCAATATTGAAAATAAAAAATAAAGTCACAAAATTTATAAATGTAATATACTAATTAGTATATTATTATACTAAATTTTTAAAAGAGGTGTAACAATGGCGTTTAACAAAAAAGCAAGTTTGAACATGTCCATTAACGCAATTGTCATGTTAGTTATGGCGATGGCCTTGCTTGGACTTGGTCTAACATTCATCAGAGGAATGATGGGTGGAGCTACAGGAAAACTTGGTGGAGCAATAGATGCAGCAGATTTAAGCGAGCCTCCAACAGCAGAAAAGCCTGTAACAATGGATAGGACTATTAAGATTAAAAGAGGAAAAACTGTAAACACTAAAATCGGTTTCTATAACACTGGTGATGCAGTAACAGATGCCGTTCCTGAGTTTGATAGCACAGCTGGTGACGCATGTAAAGGTTCAGGCAGTGGTGGATCATTCACTCCTGGAATTGTAGCATTACCTCAAGATGTTGGCTCAGGTCAATCAGCAGCATACGAAGTTATTATCGATTTGTCACAAGCAAATCCACAACCAGGACCAGGAACGTATGCTTGTAAATTAGCAATCGCTAACACAGAAGAAGAAAAGCAATTCTTCCTTGAAGTAACATCATAAATTGATGTTATTTTTTTAATTTTTTTAATAAAGAGGTGATTCTTATGAAAAAGCGTTTAACTCGTCAAGAGGAATTTGAAGTTCTAAAATTAGTTCTCGATAAATTCTTATGGTTAGGTTTTGGAGTTATGGCATTTGGTCTATACACTCTTCTAACTGGTGGAGCTAACGAAGGTTTACTTAGAGGATTCGCATTTATGATTGGTGGAGTATTAATCCTTTTAGTCTTCATGGGCCTTTTGATAAAAGAATATGAAATTATGCCTTGAGGCTAATTTTTTTATTTAATTTTTATAGGTGGTATATATGGTAATGTCCAAAAAAGGTTTCGAGCTTTCAATTAATATGGTTGTAATTCTAATAATTACTATTGCTGTTTTCGGTGGTGGACTTATGCTTTTAAGAAAGATGATGTCTGGTGCTGGAGATATTCAAGCAAGAGTTTCACAACAACAAAAAAGTCAGATAGAATCCATGCTTCTAAACTCTGATGCACGTGTTGCAATTCCAATGAATAAGCAAACGCTCAAAAGGGGCGATCATTTAACAATCGGGGTTGGAATAAACAACATCTTTAGAGATTCTCAAGGTTCTGGTTTAGAAGAAGACCTTTTCGGACTCAATGTTAAATTTTCAACAGTTCAGTTGTTATCTGGTCAAAATTGTAACTCCGATGAATGGATGAATCCTGGTTGTGGAAATGGTGCTGCAAGTCCAGATAGTTTCATCATAATGTTAGCAACAGATTACTCAGTAAAAAAGAACAATTATGAAATTGTTGAAGTACCTTTTGTAATTCCAAAAGATGCGAAACCGGGTAAATATGTTTTCAATGTAAACGTAACATATGATGAATCTGGAGAAACAAAATCATACGATGTAATCAAAAAAATCTATTTAACAATAGAATAATTTTTTTTATTTTTTAAAAATTAGAAAAGAAAAATAATTAAAAAAAATTTATTTTCTCAAAATCTTCAAGACTAAGAAAACACCAACAACAAGTAATACTACGTTAAGGCCTGCAAGACCAACAACAAGTAATACATCATTAGTAGCTTCTTTGTCATCTGATTTAGTATCTACAACAACTGGTTCATAACCGTTTAAAATATCGTCTGAACTAGTATTGTCAACAACAATATCAGATGGTTCGTCTTCTGAATTATCAACTGGAACAGTTGTTGTTTCTTCAACGCATTTTCCAATTTGTAATTCAACATAGTATTTTGAGTCATCAACTGGTTTGCTTTCACTATTGTCAGTAAAAAATTCAATAGTAAACAAGTAAGTTCCTGCTTTTGCGTCAGAAGGAATATCAACAGTTAAACTTCGTGACTGACTTTCTGAAGTGTCTGCATCCATATCGATGTTTTTTTCAACATATGCATAATCAAGATCTTCATTATAAACATACATCATAATTTCATCTTCATCAGATCTTCCTGCGTTCATGAATTCAAGTCTCATTTGTGCGGAATCATCACATGAAATTTGTGGGTTTACAAAAGAACTTTTAGCTAAGTAAATTTTCTCTTTTTGTTTTGAAAAACCAAGTTCCAAGTTGAAGATATCTTCGTACTCATTGTCATCAATATCTACTCCTAGTACATCAAATACAAACATAAATGAATCTGATGTGGAATCTGATAATGAATCAATTGGAGCAGTAAAAGTTACTTCAACAGATTTTGTTCTAACTGAACCAGTTGAACTAATTCCTTTGACATCGTCAAAATCATAAGTTTCTTCATCAAAAAAAGATGTTTCGTCAGGTTCAAAACTTAATTCAACACTTGATAATTCAGCATCGCTGTTTTCATCATAATCTTTTTCAAACAAAAGATTTGCTACACTAACTTCTACAGTAACATCTTCTTCTAAAGCAATTCCTGCAAGAGAAAGATCTCCATTATATAAATCTGCCAAGTAAAATTTCTTATTCTTTGCAGATGTACTAGTTGAAGACTGTGCGTCATAATCAACATCAACTTCAGTGATAAGTAATTTTTGAGTTGTTACGTAATTAGTAACTGATGCACTAACAGTTTTGCTGTTTGCAGAACCAGTAGTTGAAACATTATCATAATTGTAAGTACATGATACTTCCCAGTTCAAAACTTTCTTTTCAAATGGTGTAATTGTAAACTGGATGTAGTTAGTTCCAATAACTCCAGGAACTGATGTGCCTGAAAGGCCTGTTCCAACAACATTACATACTACATTTGTGACGTTATATTCGCCAACAACTGGACCAAGCGTAAAACTTGCATTGACATTAGGTTCAGACAACACATAGTAACTAGTACTTGATGCACCGTCAACCTTTACTCCTGGATTAGTTGGAGTAATAGTTAATGCACTAACGCTCATAACACTTACAAAAAGTGCAATTACGAGCATAAACATTATTCCTTTTTTCATTTTCTAAAAACCCCCTCTTATATGGTTTAATATGATGTAACTATCTGAAAGTAGATAAAAACTTTATAAATGTTTTGATAATTTTCACTATTTTAGAAGCTAAAACCTTAAAAATAAGAAGAATTAGAGAAAATATTAATCTGCAGGTCCTTTATAAACCAATTCTTCCTTGCCACACTTAGGGCAACGGAATACATCGTAATTGATGTTCATAGACATACGAACGCCAGTTTTCTTCATTTCAAGAGTGCATTTTTTACAAATTTTAACTGGACCTTTCATAATCTTGTTATGATTCTCAATTAATTCATCAACATCAATATCTGTCATGGTAGAAATCATGGTGAATTGGATTTAAATAATTTTCTCTTGATGCAACACCCTTGCCGGGATTCGAACCCGGGTCTTAGCCTCCGCAGGGCCACATTCTATCCAGACTATACTACAAGGGTAAATGTCAACCTAGAAATAGAAATAATTTAAAAAATTTATTCAATTTTACAATATTGAACGAATCTTTTCTATGTTATCAGCAACTTCTTCACCTTTTTTTGTTAAGTGAAGTAATTTCAATCTGCCGTGTTTCTCAAAAATAACCAATTTCTTTTTTTCAATTTCATTTAGAATCTTTACAATATGAGAATATGTGCAATCAATTGACTTAGCAAGCGCAGATGCATACATTGCGCCCTGATTCTCTCTTAGTGTAACAAGCATCATCGCCGGCTTAGGGCGAAAAAAAACATTAAACATCTTATCGTCGACCATTTCTATTCCCTTTCCATAAACTATTTTTTTGTATATATATTTTGTGTTTGTTATTTTGAAGTGTATCACATTCAAAAACTCAAAACGTATTTAAAATTTTTGTTTCTGTTTAAGTGGTAATTTCAAATGTTGTGGCAATTGTTGCAGGGCTTCTTCTCCCAACCTTTGGGCCATCATATCTGTAAAATCCTGCCTCCTTAAGTGAGTCTTTAACAACTCTTGCACAGCTGTACGTTGTTAATACGCAGTATTCTTCACATAATTTTTTGATTAAGCGAAAAATTTCAGGTGTCCATAATTCTGGTTTTTTTGCAGGTGAAAAAGAATCATACATAACAATATCAAATCTTGAGTGAATTTTTTCCAATGCATCATATGCATCCGTAACAAAAAAGGTTACATTAAATTTATTCTGTTTAAGCTTATCATAATACTCATCTAATAAAGGATATTCTTTCACATCTAGTTTTATTCCTTTTGCCACTTCAATAATGTTTGGATCTTTTTCAATTGCAACAACTTTTATTTCTCCAGTATATTTTAGTGATTCTTTCAAATAATAAATTATTGCAAGAGTATTATACCCCAAACCATAATACATGTCTAAAATCGAGATTGATTCCATTTTTAGAATAGATTTAACTTTATTTAAAGTGTCGCAAGCAGGAATTGCAAATTTTTTGAAAGATTCTTCAATTGCACCACTAGTTGAGTGATATGTTTCATCAACTTCTTCATTGTAAAAAGTTAATGAGTTGTCTTTTGTTTCAATTTGTTTCATTTTAAAACCGTGGTGTCAAGGAATCTTCCCATAATGTAATACAACTCATTTTCATTTATTGCATTAAATAATATCTTGTCATTTTCAAATTTTATTTTCTTGTCCCAAAACAATTCATTTAATTCAAAATAAAAATCATCTAATATATTTCGTTTAAAATAGTTATTATATTTTGAAATGCTAATCTCAAATCTTGTTACAGCTTCATCGCAAATGAATTTTATCTTAGTATAATTTTTTTTGAATTTAAATAAAGTATATTCATAATCTTTAAAATATTTAGGAATATTTTTCTCAAACATCACATCGACGATGTCCTTAGGTTTAAACATGTATATTCCAACATTATTAATGTGTGATTGTGCAACAAACCCAAGTCCCAATATTGAATGTGGAACACTCTTAAAATTAGCATAATAATGTGGTGATAAGATATTCCATTCAGGAGATCTAAAATGCATTGGTTGGATTTTACTTGTTTGATTACTATAATTAATATTTGGTGTATATCCTAATTCTTTTGATAGAACAATAATTTTAGATGAAAACTCTTCAAAGAATTTATTACAATCTTGAAGATAATTCTCAGGTAATTTTTCAACAAGAAATTTGTTGCTAATCTTCAAAGGATAAATAGTAATTAATGTTGGTTTAAGTTCAACTAACTTCTCAAATGATTTGCAGAGTTTATCTGGTGTGTCAAAAGGTAATCCCATTATTAAATCCGCATTGATATATTTTATTTTCGTCTGTCTAACATCACTAAAAAATCTTATTATGTGTTCTTCAGTTGTGTAACGTAAATTTTTTTTAAGAACATCATTATCTAGAGATTGAACACCAATAGAAACTTTATTAAATCCATGTTTTTCAAATATTCGTAATTTTGAAAGTGTTGATGATTCAGCATTAAATTCAAATGATTTTACCGCATTGTCTACAAATGAAAAAGAATTATTAAGTTTAGTCAAAAGTTTTTCTAACAATTCTTCTTTAAGTATTGATGGTGTTCCGCCCCCAATTGCCAATGCGATAAATTTTGTATCCTTAAATTTCTTTGAGAAGATGTCAATTTCTTCACATAAATCTTCAATATATTTGGCATGAATGTTATCATCAACACAGCACAAAGAAGGGTATATGCAGAATTTACAATTTGTTTTGCAGTATGGAATTTGCACATAAATAGATAAGTCTTTAGTATCGATTTCAACTTTTCTATTATCTACATATTCTTCCCAAAGTTCAAGTATTTCATCTCTTGTTTTAACGATTCCTTCCTTTTCAATCAAGAAATCTGTAAAAATTGAATAAATACTCTCGATAGTCGAGGTTTGTTTTTTTTGTTTTGCAAATACTTTTTGATGTATTAGTTTTTGCAATTGAACAAATCTAAAACTTGATGCAATAGTTCGTTTGATTTGTACAATATTTTTCAAGAAAATCGCAGAATCAATCTCGTAAGGTTTAACAATAATATTTTTATTCAAACTAGTAGTATCGCAAAATTTATTTAAAGAACATTTTGAACATTGTTCTGGAATATCAATTTCTGTAATATTTTGTGATATCACATCTAAAGTTTGTTGTTGTGCATAAAAGTTATTGAATTCAAATCCCTTTAGGGCGCACAAAGGTATATTTTTTACAACGAATCTAATTTCTTTTTGCTGTAATTTATGTAATAATTTTTTGTATGCATCAATGTCAGTTATTTTAGAAAATTCAATATTTTTAATAGTATTTTCAGATATTATTCGTTCAATTAAAGTAAGCGAAATTTTTTCAAAGCTAACAAAGAATTTTAAGTGATTGGTATTTAAAAATTTTAATATTTCAGTATCAAAAACAGGATTATCGATTAAGATTTTTACTCGTATAAATGGATAATTTGAAAATAGTCCTAATGTTTTTAGGTCAGTTTTAGCAATATTAACAGAAATCAAGAAATCGTTTGTAAACTTTTCAATAAAGTCAAAGAAATTTTCAAGAATAGAATAATCTATTAAATTCGAATCAAAATTAATTAATGAAAATTCATGTACATCTAAACCTTGGATATAATCTAAGAACTCATTAGATTCAAATTTTGTTTCAGAAGATTCAAAAAATTCAAACTCTGAAATTTTCTGCAAAATCCTAAATCCAAACCCCCCGAAGTGAAATTCCATTATGAATGCAAAGTTGACCTTTTTCTTAAATACTTTTTGAATTTAATTAAGTATTAGCAAATCTAGAAACCTTTTCAAAATGCAAGCCATAAATTGCTAATTCAATAACCAAAGGTAAAGCTCGGTGTTTAGTGAACATTGTTTTTAGCATTAATTTCCAATAATATTTTCTTGCTTTAGAAACAATACCAATTCTCCAAAAGCTCCTAAATAATGGTTTTAAATCCATGAATTTGAACTTAGCTTTAAATTTTGGAACATAATCATCAATTAGAACTTGTATTCTTTCATAATATTCTTTAGGAGAATAAATAGTTGATAATATTTTTTTATAACCTTCAATTAATTTAGCAGGATCCATTTTAGGAATAAAATTAAGATATGCGGATGTATTTTCACCATGTGAATCTTTTAAAAGTCGTCCTTCTTCTTTTAATCTCTGCCACAATCTTGTTTTAGGGAGTGCCTGTAAAACACCAACCATTGCAGTAACAACGCCTGTTTTTTGGATAAATTCAATTTGCCTCTCAAAGATATTATCTTTGTCATTATCAAAACCAACAATGAAACCTGCCATTACTTGTAAACCATGGTTGTGAATTTTTTTAACAGCTAAATCTACACTTCTAGTTGCATTTTGAGTTTTGCTACATTCGTTAAGACTATCCGCATCAGGTGTTTCAATACCTAAAAAGACTTTACTAAAATTCGCTTCAGTCATAAGATTCATTAATTCTTCATCGTCAGCTAAATTGACACTAGCTTCAGTTAACAATTGAAAAGGATATTTGTGTTTTTTTTGCCAATCAATTAGTTCAGTAAGCATTTTTTTAACATTCAACTTATTTCCAATAAAATTATCATCGACAACAAAAATTCCTCCTCGCCATCCTGCATTATATAATGCTTGAAACTCAGCAACAAATTGAGATGGTGTTTTTGTTCTTGGCGTCCTGCCATTCATAATTATTATATCACAAAATTCGCAATCAAAAGGACATCCACGTGAATATTGAACCGGCATTGTGGCATATTTTTTCATATTAATTAATTTCCAATCCGGAACAGGAACTTTAGTAATATCTGGTCTATCGTACGAAGAATATATTTTTTTGAGTTCACCTTTTTTCAAATCCTCTAAAAATAGTGGCAGAGTTATTTCTGCTTCATTAAGAATATAATGGTCAACTCCAGTAAATTTTTCATGTCCTGTTGTAAAAACAGGTCCCCCAGCAATAACTGTCTTGCCAAGTTTATTGCACAAATTAATAATTTCTTGAGCGCTATCTTTTTGAACAATCATTGCACTAATAAAAACAAAATCTGCCCAAAGAATGTCTTTTTCAGATAAGTTTTTGATATTCAAATCAATTAATCTTTTATTCCAATTTTTAGGTAACATTGATGAAACAGTCATTAGACCTAATGGAGGAAATGCTGCTTTTTTAGAAATAAATTTTAGCACATGTTTAAAACTCCAAAATGTATCTGGATACTTTGGATAGACCATAAGAATATTTTTATCTTGAAACTCTTTTTTTGTATGCATACCTTAAAATACCTAACAGCCTTTAAAAAAGCTCTGTTTAGACATATTATTTAGAAAAGGATAAGATTTATAAAGGGTTGTCATTTCCATGAACTAAAACGACTGAGGCACATAATAGTTATGCGACCTATGGGAGGAAAAAATGGCAATGAAAATAGTTATTTCTGATCCTAAAAACGGTAAAACTCTACAAAGAGAATTAACTGAAGAACAGGCAGAAAATATGTACAATTGTAAAATTGGCGAAAAAATTGACGGATCAAAAGTTGGTTTAGAAGGTTACGAACTCGAAATTACAGGTGGTTCTGATTTCTGTGGATTTCCAATGAGAAAAGACCTTGATGGTTCTTTAAGAAAGAAAATTCTAGCAGTATCTGGAATTGGTCTAAAAAAGAAAGACAGCGGAATTCGAATTAGAAAAACTATCGCAGGAAATACAATTTACGAAAAAACAGCACAAATCAACGTTAAAGTTCTAAAAACAGGTTCAGAAGTTCTTTTCGAAGAAAAGAAAGAAGAAGCTGCTGAAGAAAAAGCTGAATAAATTTTTTTTTAATAATTATTTTTACGAGATGTAGAAAAAAATGGTCGAGAAAAAAACTCCAACACGAAAAAAAGCAACTAAAAAGGAAGAAGTAATTCAAAAAATTCAACCTGAAGTTAACATTGGTTTGGTTGGACACGTTGATCACGGAAAAACTACATTAACTGAAAAATTATCTGGAAAATGGACAGATACTCATTCTGAAGAATTAAAACGTGGTATCACAATCAGATTAGGTTATGCTAACGCAACCTTTAGAAAATGTCCAAAATGTAATGAATACACAATTGGCAAAATTTGTCCAAATATCTCTTGTAAAGGAGAAAAAACTGTGGTAACACGAAGTGTGTCTTTAGTTGATGCTCCAGGTCACGAAAGTTTAATGGCAACAATGCTTAGTGGTGCAACATTAATGGATGGTGCACTGTTATTAGTTGCTGCTAATGAAGAATGTCCTCAACCACAAACACGAGAACATTTAATGGCTCTTGAAATAATGGGCATAAAAAATGTAATTGTAGTCCAGAACAAAATTGACATCGTAAGTGAAGAAGGTGCAATCAGTAATTACAATCAAATTAAAGAATTCTTAAAAGGTTCATCTTATGAGAATGCTCCAATTGTGCCTTTGTCTGCACAATTCAACGTTAACATTGATTTACTTATTAAAACAATTGAAGAAACAATTAAAACTCCTCAACGTCATAATGAAGAAAAACCAATGATGTTCGTTGCACGAAGTTTCGATATTAATCGACCAGGAACAATGCCTAAAGATTTACAAGGCGGTATTCTTGGAGGTGCATTAGCACAAGGTGAATTAAAAGTAGGAGATTCTATTGAAATTAGACCAGGATACAAAGTCGTTAAAGAAAATAAAGAAATTTATATTCCATTAAAGACAAAAATAGTATCATTAAATTCAGGTTCAGACAAGATGGAAACTGCAACTCCAGGTGGTTCAATTGGTGTAATGACTCAACTTGATCCAAGTGTAGTAAAAAGTGATAAACTTGCAGGTTCAATTCTTGGTAAAGAAGGTGAACTTCCAAAAGTTCATTATAGAATAGCATTAAAAGTCAATCTTTTAGAACGAGTTGTTGGTTCTAAAGAAGATATAAAAGTTGATCCAATAAAAATGAGAGAAGTATTAATGCTTAATGTTAACTCTGCAGCAACCGTAGGAATCGTAGACAAATTAAGTAAAGATATTTTTGAGTGTAATTTAAAGATTCCAATATGTGCTGACGCTGGAAGTAGAATTACAATATCTCGAAGAGTTGGAACACGATACCGATTAATAGGTTACGGAATTCTACAATAAATTTAATCAATTTTATTCTAATCATCTTATTTTGCAAAAGATATAAAAAGAAATGCAACATAATAAACCATACAGAGGTGTAAACCGTGTTTGAGATACAAATTTTTGAAATTTTAAATAGAACTTATTTAGGGAACACTGTTGAAAGTTATCTAAAATCATTATTAATATTATTAGGATTTTTCTTTCTAGGAATGATTGTAAAAAGACTTCTTAAAGTTGAGTTACAAAAGTTTGCAAGTAAAACAAAATCAAAAGCGGACGATTACATTGTAGAACATTTACAAAAACCAGCAGGATTGTTTTTTCTAAACACAGGAATATTTTATGCTGTAAAATACTTGACATTTCCTACCAGTTTTGAGGATGTATTTACTAAAATTCTAAGAGGTATTTACGTTTTTTTAATTGCGTGGTTCATACAAAAAGTAGCTGATTTCTTCCTAGAAGTTTATGTGCGACCAGCAACGGAAAAAACAAAAACAGACTTAGATGATCATTTGTTACCAATACTAAAGAAATTAATTTATGTGGGAATTTACATCTTTGCAACAATCGTAATTCTAGACATGTTTAATTTTGATGTGACATCAATTCTAGCAGGACTTGGAATAGGTGGTTTGGCATTTGCATTAGCAGCAAAAGACTTATTATCAAATTTATTTGGTGGAATATCTATTTTACTAGATAAGCCATTCAAGATAGGTCAAAGAATTAAAGTTTCTGGTGTCGATGGAACTGTAAAAGAAATAGGATTACGAACTACAAGAATCCAGACATTAGACGGAACAGAAGTAATTATTCCAAACGCTAAAATGACTGAAAATATAATTGAAAATGTAAGTCGTGAAGAAGCAAGAAAAATAGTAATGACGTTAGGTTTAACTTATGATACAACTAATGCTAAAATGGAAAAAGCAATGGAAATTGTGAAAAAAATTGTAAATGCAAATGAAAACACTAAAAACGAGCCAATAATTGCTTTTAGCGAATTTGGAGCATCGTCATTAAATATCTTGGTTATTTACTATATTCAAAATAAAGACAAGATTTTATCAACAAAGAACACAGTAAATTTAGAAATTAAAAAACAATTTGAAAAAGCAAAAATAGAATTTGCATTTTCAACACAAACAATTTACGTTAAAAAATAAAAGGTGATTTTAAATGGCTGAGAAGAAAAAAGATGAAAAACCAAAGGAGCCTTCCATTTTTGATATTCTTGAAAAAGAACACAAGAAAGGAGACGAGTATATCAACACAGTTGATTTCATCTATGATGAAGCATCAGTAAATGCACGTCGTAAATTTTTAGATAAATACAAAAGTTTTGACAAATTAAATGACGCTTTAGATAACGATCCAAGCGCAGCAGATGCTTTTGCAGATGAAATTGTAGGTCACTTTTTAAAATTTGGAAAAGAAAGATATGGCTGGAATTTAGATAATGCTTCTGGTGCAGAAAAGGATAGAATTGTTCATTTTTTAGCTGGAGTTTCTAAAAGCGAATTAAAAAGTTATGTTAATCAGTATGGTTCAGGATATCATGAAATTCATGGAAGACTAAAAGGGCAACACATAAACACACTAAGAAAAAGTCATCATTCCGCATTATCTGAACACGTAAGTGGTGGAAATATCGAACAAATTGTAAATAAGTTAGGTATTGATATTGACGCAGATAAAATGAAATTGATGAAAGAGAATCCTGATCAGTATCGTGAAAGATTAATTGAAGGATACGTTGAAAATATCCAACACAAAAAAAGTCTGAAAAAGATGTATAAATAAAAAATGATACTTCCAATAGCAATAGGTGCGGGAATAATCCTGCTTTCAAGTTTGAGAGTAATTAACGAATACGAACGTGGAATAAAATTTACACTCGGAAAGTTTTCAACAATAATGAATCCTGGATTGAATTTAGTTTTTCCAATAATTCAAACACATACAAAAGTTGATGTGAGGGTAAAAACAGTTGACGTTCCAGATCAAGAAGCAATAACAAAAGACAACGTTTCTGCAAGGATAAATGCAGTTATTTATTACAAAATAAGTGACGCAAAAAAAGCAGTTTTGGAAGTTGAAGACTTTATGTACGCAACTGGTCAATTAGCTCAAACAACAATGAGAAATATCGTTGGTGAAGTAACTTTAGATGAACTTCTTGGAAAAAGAGAAATGATTGCAAAAAGGATTCAGCAAATAATCGATGAAGCAACAGATCCTTGGGGAATTAAAGTAATTAACTGTGATTTAAAAGATATTCAACTACCTCAAGAAATGAAAAGGGTAATCGCAAAAGAAGCAGAATCTGAACGAGAGAAAAGAGCAGTAATAATTAAAGCAAGTGGAGAAGTTGAAGCAGCAACAAATATGACTAAAGCCGCTAAGATGTTATCTGCTGCACCAGGTGCGTTGCATTTAAGGACACTGCAGTCAATTAACGACATCTCTAGTGATCAGTCAAATACAGTTATTTTTGCAATACCTTTAGAAATTTTAGAAGCGTTTAAGGGTATGAGTAAAAAATAATTTTTTTTATTTTCTATTTCTTTTATGATCTTCATACGAATTCATTAGCAGATTTACAATTGATTTAAAATTTGCATATGAATCAGTTGGTTTATATTTATAGTCAGAAATAAATCTCACTTCGTGTGTCTTATCAATTAAGTCACATAATCGTTTAGCTGTCAATAATGTTCCTTCATATAAACTAAACAGGGCGTCATTTTTATCTCCTTCAATAAAACTTCGTCCCATGATTTCTTGATATAATTTAACTTCCCAAGGATAATCAACAGAAACATCTTTGAAAGTAAACTCTGCATCTTTTAATTCTTTTTTACGTTCAACAATTTTTTTTGCAGTTAGATATACGCCTTGTGCAAGGTTTTCTAATGATTCAAAATCAATCTTGACATAATGTTTACCTCTAGTTGGCAAAAATGTAGGGTGAATTAATTCATAAAATTTGAATGCTAATCTAGTATAATTATTTTTAATTGTACTGTGCGTTGTTTTTTCTGGATAGTAATTATTCATTGCACCAGCAGGATTATCATGGTGAATGATTATTGAACCTAAGAATGCAGTTTGTTTTCTAATGTCTCTAGGAACTTTTGATAATTCTTCAATTATTCTTTTAAGACTGTTTCGACTTTCAACAGATGTCAGAGAATTAATATAATGTTCAACATCTGAAGTTGTTTCAATTTCATTCTCAAAAATCCTTGCATTCATTATGTTATATCTGTGTGTCTCGGGAACACTTAGATTGAGAATGTGTTTCTTGATTGCAATATTATCTCGTCTTCTTGAAATCTGGACTTTTTTACTTAAAATATCAAAATATTGTTTTAGAATTTCAATATTATTTTGAACAAATTGTTCCTCAAAATCCATAAATAATTGTAATTGTTCTTGTTTTGTTTTGGTTTCAAAATCAGAAACAGTCTGTTCAACATATTCTCTAAATTGTTTTGAACGTAATGGCACTAGAACTTTTTCAATCTCTTTATTTGCTTTGAATAAAGCCGTATTGTCCGCAAATGAAACTTCTTTCATTGCCAAAGCAATTTTTTCTAAACTGCCATCAATTTCAGATTCTTTCATTAAGTATTCTTGTGTTGGTGACATTGGTAATGATGCATATGGAAGTGCTTCTAATTGGTTGCCGAAAATATCTTTAATATCTCTAACAGTACTTATTGGGATACCAAATTCATTTCTATATGTGCTAAGATTTTGTCTTTTTTGCATCTTAGTAATGAATGTAACAAGAACTGGCTTTAAGCTTCTATACCAATCAATATAGTGATTAATTGTATTTTGGTTAATATCAATACTTGGTATATTTCTTAACGAATCAATAACTTCAGAATAATCTAGCGATTTAGCAATTTTTTCAATTCCATCAAGGTTCTCAACTAATCCAAGTCTTTTTTGTCTTAGTTCTTTTGCTTCTTCTTTAAATTGTGAGAACAGTTTATCAGCTAAATCAGGTAGTTTCATAACTCGAAAGTAGTGATTTGTTTTATAAACTTTTCTTTTTTAACCTATATATGATATTTTTCCCGTTTCGTCGGATTTTCCAGAATTACTCAAGTTACTTGAAATAATCATGTTGGCTTCAAGCGTCTTGATTTCTTTATCCAGTTTTTTGATGTTAACTTTGAATGGGAATTTTTTAGAAAGTAATTTTAAAATCTCTCTTGCGCCTTTTATTCCTAGATACAAAGGATGATTAATAGTTTCAGCAAGAATGCATACAGCGTCCATTTTCTTGCTTTCTGCCAAACCAACAAGAAGTCCTGAAACGCCCATAATTGGTCCAACGACACCATATAATTTATCAGTTATATTCTTAACAATCTTATACTCTTTAATTATTTTAGTAGAATTGCCCGTACAATACATTTTAGGTGTTTTTTCAATTGATTCTAAGCCAAGACCGCCTAGTGTTATAACTTCAGTACACTTTAATTTTTTTGCTAAATCAAGGATCAATTGGGAGAATTCATAGCAACTAACCTCATCTGGTGGTTGTATATCTCCTGATAAGAATAAATATGTAATACTTCCAATTTTTTTATAGAATAATTGGACTTTTGGAAGTTCAACTAGATTATCTTCATTAACAAAGACTGAGTGGGGAAAAGAACTTGAAGTAATTTCTAAAATTTTTTTAGCTTCAATTTCATCAATTAGAAAATCAACAGCAATCTTACCAACATTGCCAATGCCAGGAAGACCTTCAATCAGAATGCTTTTTTTAGGTTCAGCAATATTTGCAAAATATTTAAAATACCATATATTGCTTCTCTCAATTTTACTAATTATTTGTTTAATACTAATCATTTAAAATACCTTGTTCGATTTTAGCTTGAAGTCTATATTTTCCCGTTTTATCTTCTGGACTATATTTAGCTGGTTTAGGGATTATAGTTTTAGCTCCACAAACAGGACAATTTTCTTTCATAGTGTATTTTTGACACTTAGTACATTTGTAAATATGTTTCATTTTAATCCTTCACGCTGTTTTATTTATATTTTTTTGTGTATTGCTGGGTGAATTACAATAAAATAAATTAAAATTGCAAATATTATGCTCCCAAGTCCGATAATTATGTAATCAGTTATAGTTGCTTTTTCAGGTTCATCAATTAATTCTGAATTTTGCATGATTCCCATGATTTCATCATTACTTGTTTTATTTGGATAATTAAGATTTGTCAAATTAATTTTTTTGTAGCAAAACTCATTATTCTCATTAAATACTTTTAATTCTACAAAACCACTTCTAGCAAGGTAGCAATTTGCTTCAAGCATTATCTCTTGATTTGAAAATTGGTTTATTGGTATTTCAGGATAAGTATTAAAGAAAATACCAGAACTGCCATAAAACCTTGCAACAGTAAAATCATTATTATAATTTAAACCCTTAAAATCAAGTTTAATAAAGAATGGTGAACCATCACAATAAATTTCTTTAGACATTTGAATTAAATTAAACCTATTACACTCTTTAGGTTCGGCAATGACAAAAGTACTAAACAATAGTATTGCAATAATTATTAATGAAAACTTCATAATTTCTATTTTACATTAATTCCTTTTTAAACTTTGTGTAGAGAGTAAGTTTATATAGCAGTTTATCTAAAGAGTGGTCATGAATATCTTAAATATAATTTTTCACAGAGAATTGCTTGAAATCAGAAGACAATTCTTGCATTTGATTCTTGGTTTGATTTTTTCATTTCTAATTTTAATTGGAAAATTTGACGTAACATTATTTACTTTCATTTTAGTTTTTTCAATTGCATTTTCATTTATCTCCAAAAAAACATACATCCCTGTTGTAACTTTTTTCCTAGATTATTTTGATAGGCCTAGCGACATTAGGATTTTTCCAGGAAAAGGTTTTATAACATTCCTAATTGGTTCTTTAGGTAGTGTAATTGTCTTCGAATTATTGTTAGGAAATAGACTTGCAGCATTTATTGCAGTTTTATCATTAACAATTGGAGATTCAATGTCTACAATATATGGTCATAGTTTTGGAAAAATTCAAAATCCATTTAATAAAAGAAAAACAGTAGAAGGTATGATTTTTGCATTACTATTTTTATCATTTGCATTACTCTTAGTTTTACCTTGGTACATCGCAATTGTAATTGGAATAGTTGCTGCTTTTGTTGAAACATTAGAAGTAAAGATTTTTGGTAAGGTAGTTGATGATAATATCTACTTACCATTAATTGTTGGTTCTATTATGATATTATTTGGTGTTCTTTAGAAATGTTTTCTAAACGCAGCAATTGCAACTTCAACCTGCTTAATAGTTGGTTTTTTAGTTGTAATTTTCTGGAATAACAGACCAGGAGATATAAGAATTTTAATTAAAATATTTTTTTCATGTTTTGCACTAAACTTCAATACCTCATAACTAATACCAGCAATCAAAGGTAGTAATAAAACTCTAGATAATACTTTAGCAATAAAACCCTCTGTTTGGACAATTGAAAAAACAATTATACTAACAATCATTACCAAGAATAAAAAACTAGTTCCACAACGAGGATGAATTGTTGTATACTTAACAGCCTTTTTAGGAGTTACTAATTCCCAATCCTTTAAATCTTCATAACAATTAATTGTTGCATGCTCTGCACCATGATATTGGAATACTCGCCTAATGTCTGGCATGAAATTAATTATCAATAAATATACAGTAAAAATTCCAATTCTAATTAACCCATCAATAAAATTAAACAATAATCCTTGACTTGTGATTAATTTTTTAGTCAAGAATAATGGAAGAACAACAAATAATCCAATTGTTACAAGAATTGCAAAAGCTGTTGTAAAAAAAGTTTCTTTTTTAGAAATTTCTCCTTCGTCACCAGCGACTTGCGCAGAATAGTTTAATGTTTTAAAACCAACTTGTAGCATTTCAACTAGATTGACAACACCACGAATCAAAGGTAATCCTAATATCTTGTACTTCTCAGAAATTGACTTGAACCTTTCGGATACAACAATTATTTTTCCATTTGGGTCTCGTACAGCAGTACTTATTTTATGCTGTGATTTAAACATCACTCCTTCAATAACTGCTTGTCCGCCGATTGGAATTGTCATGTTAATAGAATTTCCAGAGTTTATTTATATATTTTATCTAATTTTTGCCTGAATCACAAAATAATTAAATAATTAATTCTTTATTGAAAAGTATGGATCTAAAAAATCTTCTAAAGAAATATCCAAATTTAATTACAAAATGTCGTGAATGGGATTGTTCATATGACGAAGCAGTAAAAAAATTAGATTCGCAAAAAAAGAAAGGAACACTTCTCGAATACTTCTAATAATTTCTTTCAAAAATTTCTTCAGTTTTGTTAAGTCACAAATGACAAATCAATGGAAATCTTTATATACAAATTAATTTGATTAATTAGTATTGTACAAACTTAAATTGTGAGATTGTTTTTTTTGGTTTTAAAAAGGGGGAAGGTTAGCACAGTACTTGTGTTGTTGGGCTTAATAGTAGTACTTATGTCCTTTTTGCTTGGAAATAATTTTTCACAATTAAATTCTTATGAAACTGAATTCGGTAAAATTGAATGGACGACAAGATTTCATTCGGTAAAGTCAATTTCAGGGGTTCAAATTGAAAAGAACCTAATTTCGATAGACTCAAAGAATTTTCCTGAACTAAATAGCCCAGCATATATAATATTTTACAATGTTTCAAATGGTTTAAAATTATTTAGAGACGGTAAAATATGCACAGATTGTGAATTTATTTCAAATGAAGATGGAAACTTAATTTTTTACGTGACTCATTTTAGCAGTTACACGTTAAATGATACTTATCGTTTGGATATTTGGGATTCCCAAGAGAATAAATCAATTGCAATTTCAAGAGATGCTGTATTTTATGCTAATTATACTAATAATTCCGTTTTTTTAAGTAATGCTACATGTACTATACATTTCTCAGATGGTTCTTTTGCCATGAATGTTGATTCAACAAAAAAGAATTACAATTATACCAGAAGTTTTTCATCATCTGGAACAAAGAATTGGAATGTAACTTGTGCCTTATCAGGATATCCAACGCTTACTATCCAAGACAATATAATTGTTAAAGAACTAGTAATTATTAATCATAATTCTGTGAGTTTATATGATGACATACCTGCATATTACTTAGATGAAATAAAAAAAATGTGGTTTAATATTGCAGGTGAATCTCATTCTCGTGGTTACAGATACGGTTTAAACTTATTAGAGCAATTTAATTCAAATTATTCAGTTGATATTAGTCAATATAGTCCCTTAACATATGCTACTGATGAATTAAGAGTAAGTAATGTTGTTTGGAATGGTGGTTCTTGGGAAGAGTTTACAGGTGAAAGTCGATGGTACACTTGGAACGCATATGACACGATATCATCTGCAAGTGAAAATTATATTCCTAGTCATATAAATTATAGCAACTCAAACGGATATGTCTTATCTGCAATTGGTTTTGGTTGGTGTTGGGATATGACTTGGATGAATGATGTCGGTGGAACAACTGATTCAGAATATGGCACAAGATGGGCAGGAGCTTCAGACGGAGGTCCTGATGGAGATTTGAGATGGGGTTTAGACGATGATGATTACTCATTAACAGGAAACCGTGTGAATATGGATGATTATTTACAAGCAACTCAAAAATACATAAATTATGTTGAAAATTATTTCACAAATACAACTGTCTTTTTTACAACAGGTCCAGTAGATAGCGATTATAATGATAATTCAGACACTGAGTTAGGATATCAAAGAGAATTAAAACATAATTATATACGAAATTATGTCAATGAAACAGGAGGATTCTTGTTTGATTATGCAGATATTCTTGTGTATAACGACTCTGATGTTTTAACGACATGTTCTTGGAATGGTCACACATATCCTGATTACAGTCCAACAAATAATTATGATTATGATGAAAGTTGGAATTATGAAGCATACAGTGCTGAAGGAGAAACTGATCATATAGGAGAAGTAGGTGCCCTAAGAATTGGAAAAGCAATTTGGGTATTACTTGCAAGAATTGCAGGATGGGATGGAACTGTTAATGAAAGTTCAATAAATACAACTCCGGTGTTTGATAATTTTGATGGTTCTACAACCGATTTCTCTTTATACAATTCAACAGAATTAGAAAATATAACTAATGCAACAATAGAATCAGTTAATTTTGGAAAGATAAAATTTATTGTACCAATAAACTTTTCAAATCTTAATTTAAATTCTTTAATTCAAATTTCAAATAAATCTATTTATGTCAACACAACTGCAAGTAGCAAATTAAATGTTCAAGCTGAGTTGACATTTTATGAAGTCAATTATCTAAACCCCTTAATTTTAGTAGATGGAGATGTTTGTACCGAATGTCAAATCTTGTTGTATTCAGATGGAAACTTAACATTTAATGTGACACATTTTTCCAATTATACAATTCAAGATGCAACTGAATTAAGTATCTTTGATTCAAAAGAAAGTAGTTATGCAAATATAGATGAATCTGTTAATTTTTATGCAAATTATACAAATAACTCCGTATTTATTTCCGGTGCAACATGTAACATTTCATTTGAAGATGGTAGCTATCTTATGACTGAGGGAGTTGATTTATATAACTACACAAGAAATTTTTCTACGTCTGGAACAAAAGAATGGAATGTAAGTTGTAACTCAACAGGATTTGCTTGGCTTAATTTAACCGATAATGTTGAGATTGCAAGTGTAATTGAAATCTCAGGTTGCGCAAATATTAGTTCACCAGGAACTTATATACTCACAGCAAATATACTAAACTCTGCAAAGAGTTATTGT
This sequence comes from Candidatus Woesearchaeota archaeon, assembly GCA_016938695.1. Classification (GTDB taxonomy): domain Archaea; phylum Nanobdellota; class Nanobdellia; order Woesearchaeales; family JAFGUC01; genus JAFGUC01. The sequence goes on from JAFGUC010000024.1 coordinate 459,689, forward strand.
ATAAACATCTCTACAAGTAATGTAACACTTAATTGTCAAGGGAATACAATTGATGGAAATGATATAGCAGATAATGGAATATATGTACGAAACATACTGGGAGGTACAACCACATTAGAAAATATTTCAATTGTGAATTGTGTCGTATCTGATTGGGATACTGATGGTATAGTGTTTAACAGAATTACTTCAGGAGAAATAATTAATACTAACATCTCATCAAGTATTGAAGGAATACACTTCATAAGTTCTGGAAACATAAATTTAGAAGAAATAAACATTGACGGTGTATCTTTGGGAATACTAACCGAATCAAGTAGTAACTTAAATTTTACAAATATGTCTATTCACAATTCAAATTCATCAATGAGTCTTGAGTATACAGGAAACACAATTTCAACTAATCTAAATCTAACAAATACCAATAGAAGTATATTTATTTGGGTAACTTGTGGTCACACATTTAATAATGTTACAGTCGGTCAAGGTTTGCCTTTAAAATATTATGAAAATAGCAATGGAATCATAATTGAAAATAACAATTCAATAGGTGCACTACAATTATGTAATGTTGATAATTCCATTATAAGAAATATAAGTATAATAAACAATGAAGGAATTTATTCAACATCAAGTGAACATAACAATTTCTCAGATTTATTTATTAGCAATTCTACAGATAGCGGATTAGAATTTGATAGAGATTCAGATTATAATCTTGTTGAAGATTCAGAAATTTATTATGCAGCTAATTCAGGAGTAACAATATATTATGGAGATTATAACACAATTGACAATGTTGATTTTACAGGAAACAGTTATGGTGTAGATATTTTACGAAATTCATATCATAACACCATAAAAAATTCTAATTTTTTTGATAATTTTCTTTCAGTACTAATCGAACAAACTTCTAGTAACAATACATTTCATGATAACGTCATTAGTTCTACTATGGCAGGAGTATATATTTACGATACTTCATCGACGTATCCAAATTCAATATATAACAATTTCATAAATGCAACATATAACGTATATTTTGATGGTGGAACAAACACTCAGTTTTTTAACACAACTAATCAAACAGGAACAAGAATTTATTCATCAGGTACAAATATTGGTGGAAACTATTGGTCTAATCCAACTAACACTGGATTTTCTGATTTATGTACTGATTCAGATACAGATGGATTTTGTGATTTAGCATATGATGTTATCGCTGAAAGTAGTTGTGTTGTTGGTTCAAATTGTTCATCAAACACAGATTATTTGCCATTAAGTGATGAATTTATTGGAACAGTAATTCAAATTACGAATTGTACAAATATTACTTCTGAAGGCGAATATGTTTTAGCTAATGATATTTTAAACTCTACACAATACATATGCATAAATGTTAGTGAAGATAATGTAAGTATTGACTGTCAAGGCCATGTAATTGATGGTATAAAAACTCAATTTAGTTCAGGAATTTATACGGACCAAAATGATGCAATTGGATTTAGAAATATTTCATTAAAAAATTGTATATTAACTGATTGGCATTATGGAGTTTATTTTGCAGATTCGGTTTTAATAAGAATAGAGAACTCAACATTTACATCTAATTATGATGGGTTAGCAATATATGATTCAGGAAATGTAACAATTATAGACATTTTATCAGAGAACAATACTGGAGATGGTTTTTCTATTGTGGGAGTTTCTAATGTTACTATGATTAATGATACTATAAGAAATAATTATGGTGGTGACATTGAAGTTCGAGGTTTATACGATTCTAACGTATTCACAAATGTGACAGGTACTGGGGATTTACCAATAGTATATTACACTGGTGAGATCCATTTACAAAATTGGAATAATAACTTTTCACAAATGATTTTAACATACATAGGGGATTCAACTTTAGAGAACATAACTTTGAACAGAACAAACTATCTTGGTTCTTCTATGTATATTCAAGTTTCAGAAAATGTTTCATTACGAAATGTGACAATTCAAAAAGTAGGTTCTGGAGTTTCATGTTATGGTTGTCAATACCTAAATGTAACTAACTCCTTTTTTTCAGTTCGAAATGATGCTTTGCGAGGAGGATCAAATGTATACTTAGATAACTCCACAATAAAAGATTCTGAAACAGGATTAATTATTGAGATTTCAAATTCATCGATTAAAAATTGTATTTTTGAAAATAATACTAATGGTATAAATATTTGGGGATACAATCCTGGTGAGAATAATTCAATATATAACAATTTATTCAATAATACAAATAACATAATTTTTAGTGGAAACATCTATGATAATTTTTGGAACATAACAAATCAAACAGGAGAGAAAATATTCTCTACAGGAACAAATATTGGAGGAAACTTTTGGGCTGAACAAACCGGATTAGGATATTCGCAATTATGTTTTGATTTAGATAAGGATGGCTTTTGTGATTTAGCATATGATGTGATAAATGATGTTGGATGTACAAAAGGAATTGATTGTAGTAATAATACAGACTATCTTCCATATAGTAATTATGATTTGATTAACCCAACAATAATATCACTTATTAATAAATCTTATATTCATTCAGTAATATTCGAGATTGAAACTGATGAGTTCACAAATGTTACAATTAACTATGGACCATCTAGTTCATTAGGAATTTTTGAATATGATGCAAATCATTCAAGACAACACAGTATATATGTTGGGGGACTGTCTGAAAATGTCACATACTATTATAATTTAACACTTTGCGATTTATACTTGAACTGTTATACATATAGTACATATAATTTTACAACTGATAATTCTTCTGTACTTAGAGATGGTTTAATAGGATATTGGTCTTTTGATGACGGAAATGGAACATTAAGTGCAACAATTGAAGATTTAAGTGAAAATGGAAATAATGGTACAATTACAGATGATGGTGTTGAAGTAACAAATGGTTTAGTTGGGCCTTATGCTTTATCATTTAATGCCACATCAGGTTACATAAATATTCCTTACGATGCATCAATGGACTCACTTAATATGACTATTTCAACATGGATTACAAATGATGATGCAACATACTCAACATATGCGTATATAAGAAAAGAAGGAGAATGGCACATTAGAAAAGGTTCAGGAAATTGGGAATTCACAGGCGAAGGTGGATTAGATGGATTTAGTTCAGATTGGGATTTTGTAAATAATCAAAATGAATGGCATTTACATACTGTTACAATAGATAGCACAAATCGAGAATTAAAATTCTATGTTGACGGAATTCAATATGGTGTAACACAAACAATATCTACAGATAAACCAATAAGTGGAAATGGAATATTTATTGGCCGTTACAATCAAGATTATCGATGGCAAGGCGATTTAGATGATGTACGAATATACAATCGTGTTTTAGATGAAATACAAGTTTACGAGTTATATGATGAAGCATATCAAATTTATCCTATTGTAAATAATACTCAAGTAATCACAACAAATGAAAGTGCTAACATAATTTTTGATGTTAATCAAAATTCAAATGCAACAATAAACTATGGATTAACAACAAACTTGGGGAATTACGAATATGATACAACATATTCAACGTATCATAATATTCCAATAATTAGTTTAACAAATAATACTTTGTATTATTATAACATAACTGTTTGTAGATTGAATGGATATTGCAATACAACAGGTCCATACAATTTTACAACAGATGCAACAAATACACATTATATTTCTGGATGTACAAATATAACTTCATCAGGAATATATATCCTGACTGCAAATATAATTAATTCTGCAACAAACTATTGTATAAATATTTCTGCAAATAATGTTACTTTTGATGGTCAAGGTTACACACTAGATGGAAATAATGCTGCAGATTATGGAATTTATGTTGGACGTAGTTCACTCATGAATACCAATGTAACAGTTAAAAATATTACTTTGACTAATTGGGATACTGCAGCAATAAACTATTACCAGGCAATGCGAAATTCCATTGAGCACATAAACATTACAAGTAACCCTGACATCGGAATTAATTTAGATTATTCAGATTACAATAATGTTTCGTATGTTGTTGGGTCAGAAAATATGGGTTCAGCAATTACTATAAATTCCTATTCCGATTATAATATTATTGATCATATCGACATTAAAAATAATCCTACTGGAGTTTTTATTGCTTATTCAGGTGCAATTCAGAACCTACTAAAAAATTCAAGAATACTTAACAGCAGTAATTATGATATACGTTTTGTTTCAGGCAGTACTTCAGAATGTAACAATAATATTTCAAACGTTACTGGAACAGGAAATAAACCAATATTTCACTCAAACGGACCAGTAAATATAGATGGATGGAATAATAACGTTTCCATGATTAGTTTATGTAATTCTGATTACTCAAATATATCAAATGTAGTTTTAGATTATGAATATCATGGAGGAAATAAAATAATCTTATATCAAACTGATTATTCAAACTTTTCTAATATAACTATAAGAAATGCAGAAAGAGGAATATATGCATCGAGTTGTGCAAATAATTATTTTAGCAACTTAAATTTATCCGATTCAACATTTGGTTTTTACTTATTTTGGACAAATTCAATTAATAATTTATTTAACAATTCATATTTTTTCAATAACACATATGGATTATATATGGATAATGATATCAACAATATAACGATAATTAATAGTCAAATCATAAATAATACAAATGGAATTGTGTTCGGTGGATTACTAGGGCCAAATACTCTTTACAATAATTATTTTGGTAATACTAATAATGTTATTTTAGGTGGTTCTGCATATACACATTCCTTTAATACCACTAGTCAAGTTGGAGCAAGAATTTATTCTTCAGGTACAAATATTGGAGGAAACTATTGGTCAAACCCAACGAGAACAGGTTATTCAGATACATGCACTGATTCAGATACTAATGGATTTTGTGATTCCGCGTATAACATTTCAACTGGAACTTCATGTATTGTAGGATTAGATTGCGGAAATAACACTGATTATCTTCCATTAAGTAACTTATATTCTGTAGATATTTTAGCTCCAGTAATATCTTCTTTAGTAAATACAACAACAAATGAATCTGTTACAATTACTTTCACAACCAACGAAGCAGCAAACTTAACAATAAACTATGGAACAATGTTAGAAAGTTCATTAAGTAATACCTCATTTTCAATTTTACACAATGAGTCAATAACAGGGCTTACAAATAATACTATGTACTATTATAACATAACGGTCTGCGATTCATTAGGTAATTGTAATACAACTAATACATATAATTTTACAACGAAACAAAATACTGGGTCGCTAATATACAATCTATCTGCATTTTATACAGGCTCAACAATTGTAAATTCATCAATAAATTTCTTCGCAAATTATTCAAATAATTCTGTTCTAATTTCTGGAGCAACGTGTAATATAAGTTTTTACGATGGAACAATTTCAATGACTGAAGGAATTAATTTGTACAACTACACAAGAAATTTTTCAAGTGAAGGAACATATGATTGGAATATAAGTTGTTACAAAACAGGATATTTAACATTACAAGAAAATAATTCAATAACAATAAACAATGCAAGTGTACGCTCAGTAATTGAAGTATTCCGTGATACTGGAATGGTTCCATATACTGTTTTATTTAATGCAAAAAATTCAAGTTCAGATTTTGGAGAAATAATTCGTTACGATTGGAACTTTAATGAATCAAATAATAAATATTCTCAAACAGATAATGGAAGATTAGTAGGTCACATGTTTAATAGTTCTGGAATATTTAATGTAAGTTTAACAGTAACTGATGAACAAGGAAATAATGATACTTCATATATAACAATCACAGTTGTTCCAGTTCCAGTAACTGCAGAAACATATTATATTGCATCAGATGGTAATGATAGTAATAATGGTACTTCACCACTTTTTCCTTGGAAAACAACTGCAAAGATAAATGCAATGGCATCATCAATGCCTAATGGAAGTCAAATTTTATTTAGGCGAAATGATACTTTCGATTTAGAAAATAATACTTGGTTTTTGGATGAAAATTTAATTAGAGCAGGTCCAGAGTATATTAAATTAGGTGCCTATGGAACAGGAAATAAACCTTACATTTATTGTGAGAACTGTTCAAGTGATGGAACAATAAATACTAATCAAAGAACTGAAGGAAATGGAATTATTATTGAAGATATACATTTCTCAGGATTTTTGTGGTTAATGCCAACGTATTACAGTATGACACAACCAACCGGATTTAGAGAACCAGGACTTCAAATAATTGTGCGTAATCTTGATCTTTATCCAGATGGAAATTTAGGAGTCTGGTCCAGTAGTGGAGTTACTATGGAAGACTGTTACGTGGATAATACTCAAAGTGGTGTTGGATTTGGTTCATCGAATTGGCCAGGTATTAACTATTTTTATGCAAATCATATTGAAGTTGAAAATGCATATAGTCATTGTGTATATTTTGCAGATGCTGGAAAAAATATTCTCTTTGAAAATGGTGATTTACATGATTGTGGAATATATGGAACTTTAAGAGATGGTTTTACAGTTCACGGTGTTTTTGATAATGTTATTGTCAGAAATAATACAATCCATAACAACGGCTATGCAATGGGAATTATTGATGGATATATGTCAGATGTACCATCTGAAGTAATGAGCAATGTTATTGTAGAAGAAAACAAAATATACAATCAAGTATCTTTTGGAATTCAACTATCTTCAATAGTAAATTTTACATTTAGAAATAATTTAATGTATAACAATCTACAAGGAACAGCAATTAATTCAAATATACTATTATTGACTCCAAGCAATATGGAAGGTTTAATTGATAATGATTCAGTTAATGTTAACTTCTATAATAACGTATTTTATGGAAATGAATATACTATATTTTATATTGAGGATGACCAAGTTAGTGATGTTAAAATAAAAAATAATATTTTTATGAACAACAATCCAAACGGCGAATTTTTCATTAATCTTGAAAATAGTTCTGATATAAATCTTTCAAATAATTTATATTACAATAACACAAATCCTGCTTTTAGAGTAAGTGGTTCAACATACAATCTTGTAGATTGGTTATCTTCTGGACTTGATTCAAATAGTATTAATGCAGATCCTTTATTTTATAATTTACCAAGTGCGGATTTCAGAATTTTAAATAGTTCTCCAGCAATTGACAATGGAACACAAGTAGATGCACATTATGATTTTGTAGAAAATTTAAGACCCGTTGGTGCAAATTTTGATATTGGTGCTTATGAATACGCATTAGATGGGATTGCACCAAGTATCAGTAATTTACTAAATATTTCAACAAATGAATCCGTTACAATTACTTTCACAACAAACGAAGCCGCAAATGTAAGTATCAATTCTGGAACAACAATAATATTAGGAACAAAGAATTCCAATTCATCGTTTGCAACAACAATCAATCTTACAATTAACGGATTAACAAATAATACATCATATTATTATAATATTACAGTTTGTGATGTAGTCAATAATTGTAATACGATAGGACCATATAGTTTTACAACACTCCAAACTCCTGATACTATTAATCCTGTATGGTCTGGAAATACTACTTATTTAGTATCGCCAACATACCAGCAAAGTCAAAACCATCAGTTTAATATAACATGGTCAGATAATCATTTAGATTCAGTTATTTTTGAAACTAATTTTTCAGGAATTCCACAAAATGTTTCTTCAAGTGGAAATTTAGGAAATGAGTATTATTATAATATTGCAAATCTTGCTGCAGGAACATATTATTGGAAATCTTACGCAAACGATACTTCGAGTAACGAAAATGAGACAAGTCTTTTTATGTATACAGTCTCAAAAGCATCAACGGCAATTAATTTATTATTAAACAGTACAGATGGTAATATTGCAATTGAGCAAAACTCTTTACTAAATATGACTGTTAATTCCGCTATTGCTGGTACATTAAGGTTATATCAAAATGGTACATTACTTAACACTTCAACAAGCAACTTTACAAGAATAATTAATGAAACTGAATTAGGTTATTTTAATATAACTGCAATGTATGTTGAAAATACAAATTATACAAGTTCAATAGAAACACATTTCTTAACGGTGCATAATCAGTATATTCTTGAATTATCAGATTCATTAAATAAATCTTATGCAGATATAAACGAGAGTATAACATTCTTTGCGAATTATAGTAATTTTAGTGTTCATATTTCTGCATCAACATGTAACATCACATTTAGTGACGGTAATTGGTCGTTAATGACTGAGAATACAAGTAATTATAATTTCACAAGAAATTTCTCAAACAACGGAACTTATCTATACAATGTAACTTGTAACAAAACAGGATATCCAACTCTAACTAAAAATAGTTCAGTTCAAATTGGTTGTATAGAATCTTGGTCCTGTGGTTCTTGGTCAACTTGTACTGGAACACAGTCTAGAACTTGTACTGATGCAAATAGCTGTGGAACAACATTAAATCAACCAGTTTTAATTCAGAGTTGTACAGTAACAACTTCAAGTAGTGGAGGGGGAGGAGGAAGTTCAGGTGGTGGATCAGCAGGAGGAGGTTCATCAATACCTGAAAGTGCAAACAGTATTTCAAAAACATGGAGCATGGTTTCACAAGGTGATGTTCTTGACTGGAATATAACAGGTCATGAGATAGCTAGAGTAGTATCAACACCACTCACAACAGGATTTTTATCTAAGATTGTAATAACTTTAGATAATGAATCTGAATTACCTGCGTTTAATTTGTCAGGAATTAATGCCGACTTTGAGCATTCAACAGCTATAGTTAAAGTTCCAAAAGATAGTTATGACTATTTTGAAATGCAATATGAAGCAGAACCAACAGAAAATATTACCAAAGTATATTCTGATGAATTATATGATTATTATGAAACTGAATTAAGTGGTGAAGGTTTCTATAAAGTATATGGTAAAAATAATATAATCTACAATAAGGTTGAAGAACAAAATATTACTGGAGAAGTAATTAATGAGTCTATGGTAAATGAAACAATTGATGAGATAATAACAGAACCTACTTCAAAGTCAAATCCATTATTTTTAGTAACTGTATTAGTAACATTACTATTCGGCGGAATTGCATCAGTCTTAAAATTAAATCCCCAAATCTTGAGCAAATTACACAAAATTCCAAAGAAAAATATTGTTCAAAGTGAATACAAATCAGAAAAAATAACAAAGAATAAATCTAAAGTTAGAAGAACAACCAAAAAATAATTCTATTTATTATACTTTAATCCAGTACTTTTAACAACCAGATAATCTCGTCCATTAACCGTATCTTTATCAGTTCGAGATATCTTTACAAAACCAAAAAATTCTAGCTCTTCACAATTATTGATAATCGATTGATAATTAGTATTAACTTTGCGTTGAAGTTTGTTAATACTAATTTCATTTTCTTGTTTTAACAAAGTTAGAATCTCTTTTTTTATCTCTAAAGGCTTACGCTTCATATACTACTGTAAGCGTAAAATTTAAATATAATCTGAACTCACAATATTGTATTGTCTTTTGGTGACTTAGAGATGCTTGATTGGTTCTCATGTGAATTTAAGTCATCAAGAAGACATTCTATTTTTCAAATGCACCATAAGGACAATTATTAACACAAATCATACATTCTACGCATTTTGAAGAATCAATAATTGGTGCTAAGTAGCCTTCTTGTGCAATTGCTCCCTTAGGACAAGCTCTAACCATAGGACATCTGTGATTTTCAGGACATAATTTATTTATTACATTAATTGCCATATACAAAAATCAAAAATATCTATTTATATTTATTTTCTTTAGAACAATAATTTTTATAAATAACTTAGTTACCAATTAAATGTTACTCAAGGAAAGCAAGGTGAAAATCCTTCACTGTCCCGCAACCGTAAAGTCGGAATGCTTGAATAATTAAATTGGTCGAGGTATGCCGCATTATTTCTAAAATAGCGACAAAATAAAAATGTATGGACTTACACATGTATACTATGGGTTTGGTAAAGGAAAAACTACAACAGCATTAGGTGTAGCAATTAGGGCAGCAGGAGCAGGATTAAACGTTGAATTTGTTCAATTTCTAAAAGATGGAACAAGTAGTGAATTTAAGTCATTAACTCATGTTCCGAATATAAAATATTATAATCCTAGTTTTATAGGTTTTGTAAACCCTGAATATATAACGCCCAATCAATTGGAACAATCTTTTTTAGCATTTGATTATGCATCAGAAAAATCAAAGGACCCTTCTGTAGATATATTAATTTGCGACGAAATTTTGTGGGCTTTCGAATTAAACTTATTAACTCACTCTAGTATTTTAAATATGATTAAAAGTAAACACAAAAACCTTGAATTGATTTTAACAGGTGCAATGTGTCACATAGATATTATGGAACTAGTAGATTATGCTACAGAATTCAAGTGCAATAAACATCCTTATTACAGTAATATACCTGCAAGATTAGGTATAGAATACTAACAATTTATTAATTAAAGGTAATTTCAACAAAAGATGAACTTTGGAGATTTTGCAAATTCAATAAGAGAACCAGACCAGTATTACGTAGATACAAGTAGATTTATTGAATTTAAAGCATTTTTATCAAAAAAAGAATTAGCTTTTATTGATTCAGGATTCCAAGAGATTTCAGAACAAGTTTTCTTTGTTAAAGTTCACGCAGGAGTTTGGAAAGAAAATGAGAAAACTAAAGACTACCATGCAGAATTTTTAATAAGTTTCAAGAAAGAAAAACAAATTTTTAATTTACAAAAAAACATATTCTCTGATTTTATTTTAGAGTCCATAACAGAAAACATTGTTGAAAGCTCTGAAAAGTCGGCAATGATTTTTTTGCTTAAAGAATTAGAATCAGGTAGTCTTATAATAAGAGATGGATCATTTGATAATCCTATTTTTAATGATGTAATTAGTATTTCAAAGCAAAAAGGTATTCTTATTTTGGCTCTATCAAAATCAACAACAATTCAAGATAATAACTCAAATATTACTAAGGTGTTGTATAATAGTGGTTCAGATACAACTTGGTTTTACAATTATGAAAAAAGAGAAACTTACTCTATATTTTTTGTAAGATTGCACAGATTGTCAAAATTTTCGTTCAGATTGGACATCCCAAATTTTGAAGGTTTAGATGTAAGACATCCTATAGAAATTTTAGCATCAAATTGTGTTGATCCTGTTTTTCTAGGTTACCCTTATGGCTTAATTGATGCTGATTCATTTGCACGTGTTTCAAATGAAGATGCAAATTTTTACAAAGTTATTTTAGAAACACAATACAATCTGGATACAAATTATAGTGCTCATTCAATTCTTGATAAAATTAGATTTTAATTTAAAATTCCATTCTCTTGTTGAATATTTTTCTAATGCTAAATCTTGTGCTTCTCTCATTTCTTCTTTAGTTAATTCACCAAAAACCAAATCAAATTTAAGACTGAATTGCTTAATTAAATTTTCTTTTAATTCTTCATAATCAAGATTGGTATTAGTAACTCTTTTCTTGACGCCTGCACCCAATAATTCTGCCATTTTGTCAATGTCTGTTTTCAATAGAATTGTTCCATGTTGTAATAATACTCCATCACGGCGTATTTGTGCATTACCAGATATTTTTTTGTCTTCTGAAATGATATCATTAACAGGAGAATGCTTACAAGAAATACCTAAATCATTTATTGCATCAATTATTGGTTGTAAGATTTCTTCATATGTTTTTAATGGTTCATCGTTGTCTAAATTATCTAATTTAATCACAATTGAATATGTTAGTTCGTGGTCATGATAAACACATCCGCCACCAGTAATTCTTCTAACAAAATTAATTCCATTTTTTTTAAGTATGTTGATGTCAGTTATATCATGAATATTCTGGAAATATCCTAAGGATATTGCAGATGGTTTCCACGTATAAAATCTTAATGTATCATCAACATCTCCTCGGATTCTTGCATTTAGTATTGCTTCATCAATTGCCATTTGCATATAGCAATTATCTTTGATTGTGTCAATTAATCTCATTTTCTAAATACCTCGATGCATTATATGAACTTCTAACAAGTGGACCAGATTCAACATGTGTAAATCCAAGTGAATGTGAAAACTTTCGTAATTCTTCAAATTCATCAAGTGAATAATATTTTTGAACAGGATAATGGTTTTCACTTGGTGATAAATATTGACCAATTGATAAAAAGTCACAATTTACGTTTTTTAGATCAGTAATTGTTTTTTTGATTTCAGTAATTGTCTCTCCAAGTCCAACAATTATTCCTGACTTAGTTAACATTTGTGGATTGATTTTTTTAATTTCTTTTAAAATATTAAGTGATTGTAAATAGTTAGCTTTTGGTCGTAACTCGCCAAATAATCGTTCAACAGTTTCAATATTATGTCCGATAATTGCTGGTTTTGAATCAATTATTTTTTTGAGGGCATTAAAATTTCCATTTAAATCTGAAATTAAAACTTCAGTTTTAATGTTTTCTTTATTTAATTCATTAACACATTTAACGAATTGACTTGCACCACAATCGTCTAGGTCGTCTCGAGTAACACAAGTAATAACTGCATATTTTATTCCTAAATTCTTAGCAAATTCTTTTATTTTATTGGGTTCATTTATATCAACATCATCAGGAATACCACTGTTGACATTACAATACTTACAATTTCTTGTACACGTATTTCCCAAGATGATGAATGTTGCAGTGTTTTTTGAAAAACACTCGTATCTATTAGGACAATTAGCATCAAAGCAAACGGTATTTATTTTTTGTTTTAATATTTTCTCACGAGTATTAAGAAAATCTCTTCGATTATATTTTTGTATTTGTATGTAATCGGGAATATTCATTTTTTTCGTTGTAATTTTCGTAAAATAATTTCGCAAGTAATTTTTACAGGGTCATATAATTGTGAGACTGCAGGATTATATGCCGTTTCAATATCCATGAACTCATCAATTGTGATTCCTTTTTTGATTGCAAGAGTAATCCAGTTAATTCTTCCAACAACATTAGAATTTCCAATGATTTGTGCTCCAAGAATTTTTAGATTTTTATCAGATAATACTTTTACACTAATATCTTCTTCAGAATTCATGCAACTAGAACAAAGTTTTCCAGTATATTTTCCTTCAATAACATCAATTTTATTTTCTACTAATTGTTTTTTAGTTAAGCCACAAGATGCTATATGTAATCCTCCTATTTTCGTACAAGTAGTATTAACACTTTCATCAATTTTCTTCGTGTTACCTAGAATATTTAACGCAACAATCTTTCCTTGTTTAATAGCATTTGTTGCGAGAAGTGCGTGGTTCTTAATTTGTGCACAATCGCCACACGCAAAAATATATTTATCGTTTGTTCGTAATTCATCATCAACAGTTATTCCATTTTCATATTGAATGTTTGCAATCTCAGCAATTTGCTTGTTTTTTATAGAACCGCACGAAACAATTAGTGAATCGTATGGTATTTTTGAGTTTTGCAAAATAATTTCTTTTTTATTAACAGATTCAATTTTTGCATCAGTTATTATCTTCAAACCATTATTTGTTAAAGATTCTTCTACTTTTTTACTAAAATCATCATCTAAAATAGAACTTAAAATTGTTTTATATCCTTCAACAATCGTAACATCTTTTTTTAGTTTTAATAATGATGTTCCTAATTCAATTCCAATTAACCCACCACCAATAATTACAAATTGTTTAGCTTTTTTTGTTTCGTTAATTATTTGTGATGCATCAGTTTTAGTGTAGAACTTGTTAAATTTTATTTCGTTAAGTCCTTTTATATTTGGAACATACGAATTTGAACCCGAAGCAATAACTAAGAAATCATATTTTAATCTATGACCTTTATTTTCCGACATAAAATAAACTTCTTTTTTATCTCGGTTAATGCTTTCGACGTCAGAATTTAATAATAATTTTATTTTATTATTCTCAAAAAAAGATAGGTCAAAAGTTGTAATCTTTTCAAAAGTAGTCTCTTTAGAAACAACATATGGTAACGAGCATGGTGAATACGGTAGTTCACTATTTTTAGACAAAATCGTTATGTCTATCTTTTTATCATTTTTTCTTAATTCACTTGCACAGGTTAAACCTGATGCGCCCGAACCAATTATTATTACCTTCATTTTAGTCGTACTAACCACATTGTTGGATTTGTTTTTAATATCTCAGGATCATCTTCAATAGATTTGTTTACTTCAGTTACAATTCCAGAAACCTTTGATTTTAATTCAAGTGTGCCTTTCATTGCTTCCATTGTTAGTATTATTTGTCCACTAGAAATTTTATCTCCGACACCAACATTAAACTCAACAAAAATCACATTTTTCAATGTGTTCTTTGATTTTTCGTCATCATTAAAAGAAATTTCGATAGATTCTTCATTTCTAATAATCTGACAATCTTCATATTTTTCAATTTTCATCTTTTATCTTACACCTCAAAAGATTTCCTAACCAAACATCAATAATGTTGGTTTAATAATCATAAGTAATCCACAAATAACCATGAATGCACCAGCAACTAATTTTAAAATTCTGCCTTGGTTTTCATTGATTCTTTCAGATTTAAATGTAAAAATGAAATTAAATAAGATAGCAAACAGTGGTAAAATATAGATTAATGCATATAAACCAGTCCAGATAAAGTGCCATATGCTAATGCTTGACCCATATGTGTTAATTAACGATGACATGTATACTGTTGGTAAAATTGCAGTACAACCAAGTTCAACAATATTGACACCAACTGCCAAAATTATAGTTCCACCAAATGCAAGAAACATAGACTTCTTTGTATTTTGTTTAAGATATTGAACAATTTTTCTAGCCTTGCTAGTTATTTTGTTTTTTTCATCATCAGATATTGTTAGTGATACTCCTTTTTTGAAAAACAAAAAATCCTTTAAATTAATAACTCCAGCAACAGTAATTACAACTCCAAGTATTTTTAAAATAATACTTCCATATTTTTCAATAAATATTGAACCAACAAAAATCATTAACATAATGAAAATAAAATACATAATCGCTGAAGTTATAATAAAAACTCCTCCAATTCCTGCCATTTCTTTCTTGCTTTTTGTATAAGTTAACAATGACAATAAAATGAAAAGGACAGTAAATGCGCAAGGATTAAATCCATCTGCTAAAGCGATTATTCCAGTAAATAAAGGAAATGGTAATTTTTGTGCAAATCCTGCGATTATAGTTTCTGGTGTTGTAAGAATTATTGTAAACAAACTAATAATTATTGTCGCAACAAGGCCAGAAATCCAATATCTTTTTAGTTGTTCATTTTTATTAAGCTGTTTTTTAAATATTAGAAAACTAAGTAAATATGCAGGTATTGCAAAAATAATAATCCATATATTATTTTTTTCAGTAGGTGTTTGTTCTAATGTGCAACTGTCAGTTATTTCATTAATAGCACGTAATATCTGATTACTGTAACCTATGTTTGCTTTGTAAACATCGTGGTACGTTAAAGGTCCTTCTCCAAAATCAAATCCAATAAAAACTTCATTGCCAATAAAAGTTCTAGGAACGCCATTAGTACTGGTATTATACATTTTAGCAAATTTTTCAAGAAGAGTTCTATTTCCTTCGTGACTTACTTCATAATAATTAATAACAATATTAGGATTATTTTTAATAGTTTCATCAAAAAATTTCATCTCATCATGACAATGGGGACACGTATCACTATAAAAGAAATTAATATACGTTATAAGAGAATTATTTTTCACATCAACTTCTTCACATTTATCAGCGAACGAATCTGTTGTACAATTACCAAACAAATCACAATTCTGCATCTCGCTTTCGGTTGTGCATATTGATAATGCTTCAGAATAATCCGAACACTGAAGTTTAGCTCCGTAAGTTGTTCCTATTGCAATCAGGAAAACAAACAAAAAAATAATCTTTCTAATATCCATATAAACCATCTTTTTAATCATATTGTTACTAAATGTGAAACAACCTATTAATATTTGTTTCACTTTTTGAAATCACTTTAAAAAAAGGTCAAATAAATCCTTTGATAGAGATATTTTGTTAGTCATGCCTTTTTTTGATTTTTTAATAATTCCCTTTAATTCTAATTGCTTAATCTCTCTAGAAATCTTAACCCGAGACAGTTTTGTTTTATTTACTATCTCTGCTTGAGTCGCCTCACCTTTCAAAGAGATGATTGATTCAATTATTTTACGTGAATCAGAATCTAAGAATTTGTATGTTGCACTAAGATCCTTGTGCATTTTGCCAAGTCTGAATTCATATTTTTCAGAAAGAAAGTAATAAGTCAAACTACCTGCAAAAATGCCAATTAACGCAGCTAAAACAACTGCGGCGGTAACTTCATTTTTTACTCCGCAATCCACATCGCACAATATCTCGTCATGTACATAGTTTGTAATAAAAAATACGATAGCACAAAATCCTGCAATAACTCCAAAAATTAACCAAAATTGAATTAACTTTTTTTCAGCCATACATTGTAAAGTAAATTATTTCTTTAAAAACTTTATCTTATTCAGTAAAAGAACTGTCAATTTCCAATTCACGAAGTTCTTCTTCTATTTGGAATTTTTCTTCCTTTAAAATTTTGATTCTGTTCTTTTTATTGCAAAAAGGGTATTTTGCTTTTCTTTCAACCTTATATTCAGGTTCAATATCGCTCTTAGAACAAATTCCTAATCCAATTAGGTTCAACAGTTTATTCATTTTAATCACCCCGATTTTGATAAATTGTATAAGTAAAAGAAGCATTTAAGTGTTCCGAAAGACTTTTTAATGAACCTTTTTGAGTCTACCTTCAAGTCACAAATTTTTTAAACAAAAGAACTATCCTAATATACATAAGAGGTGTTTAGTTTTGTTTGATGTTATAACTTTAGGTTCCGCAACAATAGATGCATTTTGTAGGACAGACGCAGAATTAGTATCAATTTCTAGTTCTCGAGGCGTGTCTGAACTAATAGCATATCCAGTTGGTTCTAAAATATTAATTAAAGATTTGCAATTTTTAGTAGGAGGTGGCGGAACTAATACTGCTGTTGCCTTCTCAAGACTTGGTTTAAAAACAGGTTATTTAGGTCATCTTGGAAAAGATGAAAATTCAAAACGAATACTCAACCTTTTACAATCCGAAAACATAGAATATCTGGGTAAATATGATAAAATAAATCAAACAGGATATTCTGTTATACTAGATAGTATAGAAGAAGATCGGACAATTCTAACTTTTAAAGGTTCGAATGATTTTTTTTCATTAGATAATATTTCTAAAAAGAATTTGAATGCAAAGTTCTTTTACATGTGTGCAATGACTGGTTCAGCCTTTTATGAACTAGAAAAAGTTGCAAAATATGCAAAGTCCATTGGTGCAACAGTTTGTTTCAATCCTTCAAATTACATTGCGGTAAAAGGAATGACAAAATTAAAGATGATTAAATTTGTCGATATCCTTATTCTAAATAGAGAAGAGTTGAATTTAATCGCAAATGTTCCAGTAGAAACACCAATAAAGATAGAGAACATTTTAAAACTGAGTTATTTTGGTCCTAAGACTGTTGTAGTAACAGATGGAATAAATGATATTCATGCATATTCAAATGGAATAGAATACACATTAAAACCAAAAAAAGTAAAGGTTTTAGAAACAACAGGTGCCGGTGATGCATTTGGTGCAACTTTTGTTGCGTCAATTGCAAGAAATAAAAGCATTGAAGATTCATTAATATATGCAATAATAAATTCTCAATCAGTTATAACAAATTACGGTGCAAAGAATATACTATTATCTAGAACAAAAATTGATCAGCTTTTTAAAACAACTTCATACACAGTAAAAAAGAAAAAGGTAGAGTAGAAAATGTTGCTTGAAACAGTAGAAAATGCAAAAACAACTAAAGTACGGAATCTAAATAAATTAAGTAGAAGTTTTTCTGTTCCAAATTGGTTTTATGTTGGCGAAAAACTATACGACGGGTTTATAGAAAAAACAGGTCTAAAAAATAAAATAGCACAAAAATTGAATTATTTAAATCGTGCAAATTATGAAGAAATGTCTGCAGACATTCAAAAAATGATAGCGTTTCAAGAAATGCCCCATGAAATTGAAGAAGAAATATTATCACGATATACTGGAAATCTAATCTCTGTTAGAGCAGCATTTACAGTCAACAGACCAGAACTTCCAGAAATTGCATTTTTGAATATATCCTCAAAATCAAAATTGATTAATGCAATTAAAGTTATTTTCTCAATGAAATATATGACGTCAGCAATGAAATTTAAATTAGAAGAAAATTTAGATTTTGATGTTGAAGTAATTGTTCAAGACATGATTCAATCAAATATATCATGTATATCATATTCAAAAGATATCTTCTCAAATACAGATAATGTTCTAATAAAATCTTGTTTGGGTTTAGGTTTACCTTTGTCAAACAATGAAATAACAGGAGAAGTAACAATTGTTAATGAATCTGGTGTGATTTCAAAAGTGCCATTTATACAAGAATATGCATATGTATTAAATCGACCAAAAACGCAAACCGAGAAAATAAACATAAGTCCAAATGGGAGATACGATAAATTATCTTCTGATAAAGCAAAAGAAATTTATGATTTATCAAAATATATAGAAGGAATGTTTGGTACGCCACAAAAAATATCATTTGCGTTTGCATCAGATAAACTATTTGTGCTATCAACATCTTCATTAGGATTTGAAACAGAAGTTTCTGAAGAACTTTCTAATGAAGAACCGGAGCAAAATATCGTTTCTGAACCTGTTTCAGAATTACCCGAAGATGATTTTATTCCTCTTGGCGAAATTCCTCAACAACCAGAAGAAGAATACATAAAAGCACAAGAATTCATAATACCTATACAAAAAGATTTAGAACCATTAAAAAATATTCTACGGGAATTAGCGGCGAGTGTTGAAGAGTTTATACTTTCAGAAGGAAAAGAAATATTGGGTGAAACGCCTAGTGATGTTGATGAAGCATTGGTTGCTTTAAGTTCAAAATATGATACTTTTGCAGTAAAGCGTCTCGTAACATCATTATCAAAAGAAACAGAAGAGCAAGAGTTAAAAGAATTAATCCAATTTGCATCTGAGTTTATAATTCAGTATTTTTAAAAATGATAACTTATGAACAAGGTATAAGGCTGTTAAAAAAATATAATCTCAATGATAATGTAACAAATCATTCAATTGCTGTAGGAAATACTTGTTTTTTAATAGCGACAAATATTATCAAAAATAACAAAGGTCCAACTGTAACTATTGATGGGATTTCTTATGATATTTCTAAATTAGATCCTGAATATGTAAAAGTAGCAGGTCTATTGCACGACATTGGTCGTTGCAGAACAAACTCTTGGGAACATGCAAGAGAAAGTGAAAAAATTTTAGTAGAAGAAGGAGACCCTGAATTAGGAAGAATTGTTGGTGCTCACGGAGATTTTATTCTACCTGAAAAACATGTAAATGATTTTGATTTATATCAAAAAATCGTTATATATGCAGACAGCATAACCTTATACTCTATACTTAGTTTAGATGAAAGATTCGAAGGTGTTCTTGAACGACGACGAAGTGCAGGACTATTAAAAGAAGAAGGAATGATTAAAGATAGTATAAAAAAACATCAAATTCTAGAAACACAAATGAGACAATTAATGGGTAATCCAATTAATTGATCTTAAGTTTTTGATTTCTTCAGAAGTTAATTTAAAATTCAGTTTAGCATTTTCTAAGATATGTTTTTTATTTTGTGATCCAAAAATAGGAATCGCTCCATTTTGAACAACCCATTTCAGCGCAATATTACTTTCTGTAGTATTATACTTTCTTGCATAAGGTGTTAAGTGCGATATATTCTCTTTGCTAACTAAATCTCCATTTGATAAAGGCATATATGCAAAATACAAAATATTATGTTCCTTGCAAAATTTTAACTGCTCTTCATTATATGGATATGCCATACTAAATTCTTCCTGAACCGCAGAAATTCCATACTTATATGATTCTTTTAATAATTCAATAGAAAAATTACTAACACCAAAAAATCGTATGATTTTTTTTTCTTGCAAAACTCTCATAGCTTTAAAAGTTTCATTCAAAGAAACATTTGGATTAGGCACATGTATCAAATAATAATCAATATATGTTCCAAGTCTTTTAACGGATTCAACTGCAGATTTAATTACATTTTTGAAGTCAAGATGATTTGGCGAAACCTTTGAAATTATAATAAGTTCTTTTCGATCAAAAACTTTTATTGCTTTACCAATTAGTCGTTCAGAATATCCATTAAGATAACTTTCCGCAGTGTCAATAATTTTATATCCTGAGTCAATTGCAAATCTAATAAGTTCAACATTCTCAGAATCACTTCTAACAAGCTTTTCACCTAATCTATACGTTCCATAGCCAATCATATAAATTCACTAAAATTTCATATATTATATGTCTTTTGTTATAGAAACATTTTTAAATGGTTGTCTTTTAGGCTAATTAAAGTAAAACAAGCATTTTGCCGTGATGGGGCAATCTGGTAATCAACGCCAAGAATCTTGTCTCTTGAGACCGCAAAGTGTTCCGTATAAAGCTGAAGCACAATTTTTTTACAAATATGCCGTGATGGGACAATCTGGTACTCCGCAAGACTGGAAATCTTGTTTCCGCAAGGATTTCCCGGTTCAAATCCGGGTCACGGCGTTTTCTTAATTTATACTAACCTAATAAACTTAAGACCCAAAAATTTAAATACTATAGTGTTCTATAGAACACTATGGAGACAACAACAATACAAATCAGTAAAACTTTACTCGAAGATTTAAAATCTAGAAAGATGTATGAAAAAGAAAGTTACGAAGATATAATTCGAGATTTATTAGAAGACACTTTAGAATTATCTGATCAAACATTAAGATACATAAAAGAATCCGAAGAAGACATAAAAGCAGGAAGAATAAAAACTCTTGCACAAGTTGAAGCAAGGCTAAAACAATGAGTTATGAAATAATTTTCTCAAATTTAGCTGACAAACAATTAAGTAAATTTTCTATAGACATTCAAATAAGAATAGTGTCGACCATAAAACGATGCCAGATAAGACCTTATGAGCATATCAAAAAATTAGTAGGTTGCAAATACTTTAGATTAAGAGTAGGAGATTATCGAGTTATTATGGATGTAATTGAGAATAAATTAATAATTCATGTAATTGAAATTGGTAATAGAAAAAATATTTACAAAAATAACAAACACTTTTAAACACTAACCAATAGTCTCACCCAAAATGAAAGAACTCACTTTGGAAATAACAAATAATTGTTCTCTAAATTGCATACACTGTTCTACTCAAGCAAACAGTAGAAATAATGAATACTTCTCAATGGATGAGATAAAACATTATTTAGATATGTTTCCTGATTTTAATGTAGTAAGACTTTCAGGTGGTGAGCCGTTTAATCATCCTAATTTAGTAGAAATTTGTGAATTGATTAAAGCAAATAATCGTAATATAGTAATTCTTTCTTCAGGTGTTCAACATAACAAGCCATTAGATGAATCAAAATTAATACAACTAAAAGGAACAATTGATGAAATTGTTTTTTCTATGCATGGATATTTCAATATTCATGACAAAATTATGGGTGGTAATCCACGTTATGAGTCAGAATGGGACACATTGTTAGATTCTCTAGATAATGTTAGTTACAATAAAATTCCTTTTTCATTTCAAACAGTTTTAATGAGACATAATTTTTTTCCACAAGAAAACAATATTCCACAACCTTTAATTGAAACTGCAAAGAGCCTCTATTTGATTGCAAAATTAAATGACAAAGATATTAATTGGCATATGTTAAGATATGTCAAACAAGGTAGAGGAAAAATAAACGAAGACCAAGCATTAACAGAGATTGAATTAAATAATCTTCAAGAAATAATACAATTTTTACAAAATAATGATAATTTCATACAACCAGAAGGAATATTGTCAATGCGACGATTGATATATTCAACAAGGCATAAATTAAATATTACTTACACAAACTCTTTTAAAAAATCTGGGTGTGATTGTGGTTATGCAAAAGCAGTAGTCACGGCAAACCGAGAAATAATTCCTTGCAGTTCATTAAAAAACTCAACAGTTGAAGAACAAATTAAATACGGTTGCAAATATAGATTATGATTTTAAAGTTATAAAAAGATTAGTTTTATATTTACAAATACTCTAATTATAATTATGGAACCAGTAATAAAACAATACAACGGAAGAATTCCTGCTTGTGGATGTTTTTGTGGTGGTTGTCCGTCATATAAAAATTCTTGTCCTGGTGCAGAAATTAATTCTAAACGTTGTGAAAAATGTACTAAATTTCATATATGTTGTAAAGATAAGAATATAACTCATTGTTATGAATGTCAAGAATTTCCATGTAAAAAATTAAAAGTTTTCTCTAAAAGTTGGTTAAAATATGGGCAAGATTTTATTGAAAATCAAAATCTAATTAAAAAAATTGGCGAGAAGAAGTTTAAAGAATATTGGAATAATAAAAAATAAAATCGAACTATTTTCTTTTTCCAAATATTTTCGTTCCAAGTCTAACCATGTTAGACCCACAAGAAATAGCATCCAAGTAATCAGCACTCATTCCCATGCTCAAAACAGATAAATGATATTTATCTTTAAATTTCAAAAAAAGAGAATGCATTTGTTTAAATTCTAGATTATTATTGTTTTCAGAAGGAATACACATAAATCCCAAAACATCAAGCTTCTTACACGAAGAACAAAACTCTAAAAGGTGTTCAAGTTCATTAATTGGACATCCACTTTTTTTGTCAATATCAGTTCTCACTTGAATTAATATTTTCTTTACAGTTGTAGAATATTTATTAATTAATGAAGCGATTTTTATAGAATCAACTGTTTGAATGACATCAAAATATTCAACAGCTAACTTAACTTTATTAGATTGCAAATGTCCAATAAAATGCCAAGTAATGTCATACGAAGATAATTCTTTAATTTTAGAGATTCCTTCTTGGATATAATTTTCACCAAAGTTTCTAACACCTTTTTCATACACAGAAATAATTTCAGAAACAGTTCTTGTTTTTGAAACAGCAACAAGTGTTACAGTATTAGGAATATCAAACATTTTGTTAATCATTGTTTTAACGGCATATAAATCTTATCATAAAACTGTTGCAAATATGTAACACCATTGATTCTGATATCTGGATTAACTTCAACCATCTTAAGAACCGCCGGGTATTTATCACGAGCCAAATCGTACTGTCCAAATTGAACTAGTTTTTGAAGTTCAAGCATACTTTCTGCAGTTACTAAATCATCTACTGAAAATCTAGAAACATTAAGACTAATTAGTAATTCCAATGGGCCAGACTTTTTTTCTAAGACTTTCAATGTTTTTTCATCCATTTTAACCTCACAAAATCTGGTCAGATTAATTGCAACAGAAAGTGATGAATTTCTCCGACCAGATTTGATTTTTTATCTAGTCGAAAAAGTATCCAAAAAAGTAGCTAAAAAAACTCCAACTATTTTCCAAGATACTAAAATTCATAAAAATCGTAAAGCAAAGCAATTATTTAAACTTTTTTAAAAAGAAATTTAAACAAACAATGTTAAAAAATTATAATGAACATAAAAATCCTTAATCTTATTGAAGGTTCAAAACAAGCAACAGGTTTAACTGTTATAATTGATGTATTTAGAGCATTTTCTGTTGCGTGTTATTGTTTTGGAAATGGCGCAAATAAAATAATTCCTTTAGGCGATATTAATGAAGCTTACAAGATAAAAGAAGAACATGAAGATTACATTTTAATTGGGGAGCGTAATGGAAAAAAGCCCGAAGGTTTTGATTATGGAAATTCTCCAACACAATTAGAAAATATTAATCTAAAAGATAAAACAATAATTCAGACAACATCAGCAGGAACACAAGGAATAGTAAACGTAAAAAATGCAACAGAAATTATCACAGGAAGTTTTGTAAATATTGATGCTATAATAAATTACATTAAAAAGGTAAACCCTGAAGAAGTATCTTTAGTGGCGATGGGTGCAAAAGGAGTATTAGAGTCTGACGAAGATAAGTTATGTGCACAATACATAAAAAATGCACTAGAAAATAAACCAAATGATTTCAATAAAATAAAAGAGCATTTGAGAACTTACATCAGTGCACAAAAATTCTTTGATGAAACAAAAGCTTGGGCACCAAGAAGAGATTTTGATTTATGTTTGAATCTAAACAGATTTAATTTTGTAATAAAATATGAAAACAAAGAATTTATTTTGATAAATATTTAGCGACGTCAACAGCGCCTTCAAGTGTTTTTGTTTTAAGCATAAATCTATTCATATGACAAAATTGTGCATCATTAAATCCGCTAACTTCTTGTAATTCTGAACCTTCTTTTCCTGCCCAATCCGCAGGGAAAGGTTTTTTCAAAACTTCAGGTGAAATTTTCTTAGGAGCAGAAATTACTCTGTATGAATCTTTACTGGGATATATGACAAAAAGTGCATTTGATTTCACTGCATAACTTCGCCATTCATTGTATTCTTTATCCAGTACAACATATTTTTCTTTTCCAGAAAATAGTTTTTGTAATGTATCTCTTTCTTCAAATACTTCTGTAACCTTAGAAATTTCCATATCTAAACTTACTTTTGCAAGTTCAATTGCTTTAGAATAATTGTTAACAGCAACAGAGTTAACAGCACGAATCATTGGATAGTCTTGCTGTATTATACCCATTTCTTTATTAAAATCAAGTACATCTTTCATAATACCTTTTTGTAATTCGCGTTTAACTTTACTATCCAGTTCTCCTCGTTTCCAAATTTCTCTAATAGTTTCAAATTTTTCATTAGTATCAAAAATTTCTTTTAATGCTGCACCATATGCATATTGTCCTTTAATTTCTACGTCAAAAGGAGAATGTCCAATTTCTGCTTGTAATATTAAAGTTGCATAGTTAACTGCAGAATCAAAATTTCCAAATCGGTTAAACAGTGAAATAAATTGTGTAACACTATACCTTTTTCTTTTAACATCTAAATCAATATTGTTGTCATGTGCATCAATAATTTGCACAAGGTTAGAATCTATACTGTTTAATTTATAAGTGTGATCAATAACTTCTTGTCCAAATTTATTCCATAATAATCCAAACGAAGAATATGAAATTTCATTAGGTCGAGTCAATTGTTTTTTAGTGAATTGATGATGGTCAAATCTCAAGTTTCGAGTGTCATAAACTCCTCCAACATCAATTACGATATCTGCTAGTGAAATTATAGATTCATCACGAGTTCTAATTATTTCAGAATTTGGAAAAACGAGTTTTGCTAAAGCTACTGCAAATACATCATCACTATGAAAAGTTCCGTCATGTGTTACAATTGTCTTTTTCATTCTTTACAAATCCTCAGATAATCGTGAAAATTTTCAGCTTCTTTTGCTTTATTAAATAAATATGGTTTATTTTGATAAACATTTCCAAATACATCTGCACAAAGTCTTGCATTAATGCTCAACTGTTGTTTAAGTTTTGGCAAGGTATCATATAATATTTCGTTAATAATTTTATATTGTAAATTTTTAGGCTCAAATTTATAATATTCTTTTGTGATGTCATCTTCCTCAATACCTGCAAGTTGCATAAGGTAATTTGCAGTATCGTCATTTATTTTGTCATCTTCATAGTATATGTCAGTAATTATATCCATAAAATCTTCAATAAAAGTTCCTTCGATATAGTTTCTATGAAAGTCCATATATACTTGAGATTTTATTGCATCATAGTTAATTAATTTCCAATCTCTTAGTTGAACATAATCAAAAAATAATCCTCTTATTTCAACCATTGCAGAAAATTCATAGAATCTATCTAGATATTGAAGACAAAGTGATGCATAATCAGTACTAGATGGATTCTTATATGCTGCTTCTTTTTGTTTCATCAGTTCAGCAATATTTCGTGAAAACGCAGTATTATTTAATGCTAAATGATCAAGTTCGTGTCGTAAAACATAAAGCTCTTTTCTATTAATTATTTCTTGAGTCATGAACGGGATTATTGTTTCTAATTTTCCACTGACTCTTGTGTGTTCATTTTTGAATAATTCTACATATTTCTCATATGTAATTCCAGTATCATAAAATAATTGTTTTTTAAACTTTTTTACACCGTTTCTTCCAAATGTTTCTTCAAATTTTTTTATTGTTTCATTTGGTTTAGTAAGTAAATGAATTACTAAGTTTTCATCGCCTGCAAAAAATAAGTTTCCGTAATTAAAAAACTTAAAAATTCCATCAATATTTTCCTCAGTTTCAAAAGAATCAAATATTTCTAAGGTGTTAATTCCTATTTTTGGAGTTGAATCATCTAATGATAATTTAGTTGCCGCAGCAATGTAACCCGGTTCTTTACAAAAAGTAACATCAACTAAGAATCCATCCGGAACCTCTATTTTCATCTCTACACGTTCTTCTAGAGACTCTATTAAAACTTCTTTTGTGTGTGGAATTAGACCTTTTAAAGGCTCTGTGCTACTTATTGTAAAATTCATACACAAATAGATGTAGTTTATATTTATATATGTTACTATTACATAATAACAACTCAATTTTATATACTTACTCCGTATAAAATAAGGTATGGTTGACAAAATCAAAATCTCTAAATTCATGACAAAAGATGTAATTACTGCATCTCCTGAAATCACGGTCCAAAAAGCTGCTAAGATAATGGCTGACAACGGTATTGGAGTCATTGTAATAACAAAGAACAACAAGATTGCTGGAATTATTACAGAACGTGATATCGTTTCCAAGGTTGTAGCAAAGGGCGTAGACCTAAAAAAAGCATTAGTAAAAGATTACATGATTACAAGAGTTGTTACAGGGACACCAGATATGACTGATGTCGATGTTGCGCTAACATTTTCTAAAAAAAATATAAAAAAACTTCCAATAGTCGATAATGGTAAAGTTGTTGGAATTATAACACAAACCGACATGTTAAAAGAATTATCCTTTAAATGGGCTATCTAAACAATGGATCAAGCAGCATACTACGTAATTAGAGTGTTAAAAGATGAGCTTGGTTCAATGGGGCCAGTTCTTCTAAAGCGTTTATTAGATAGATTAGGGTATAACAGTATCAACACATTGTCAGAAACACAAAAAGAAAATTTAATTAGAAATATCTTAGATTACATCTGTGGCGATTATTCTAACAGTAAAAAAGGTGTTCTAGAATCAAAATTAAGGACAAAAATAAATTACTATGATCCTGATTTTGATGAAAATAAAGCAATCGCAGAACTTATGGCATAATAATAGATAGATTTATAATTAAAAAACTTTTTTTAAAAAATAAATAATAGGTGATTTTACAAATGGTAGTAGAATTTGGCGAATTTAAAGGAAACAAGGTAATGTCCTTGAAAAGATCAGAAGAAGACAGATACGGAATTAGTTTTGGTATAGCAAAAGCAAAATTAATTATTGAAAATATTGATGCTATTAAGCAGTTTATTGCTGAAAACGATAAACCTTCTGAAGAATAAATATTTTTTTTTAAAATTTCATTATTTCTTTTTTATTATTAAATGTAGAATACAATTTATGCAAATTTTCCTTACTAAACTCTAAGCTCATTGAATTGTCGTTCGGGTGAAAAGTCGTTATTTCCGCATTCCAAACATCAGAATCAATAAACACTTCAACGTCCCCAGAATTAAACATCAATCCAACAGGTGAAACTGAACCAGCAGTTACATTAAGTTTTTCTAAAAGTTCAGCGTCATTTCCAAACCTCATTTTTTTTCCATTGACAAGTTTGCAAAATTCTTTAACATCAAGTCGTTTATACTCTGGTATTGTTACTAAGTAAAACTTATCATGTTTGTCTTTTAAAAATAAATTTTTACACATAAGCCCAGGGACATCAATTTCTAGAGCTTCTTCACAAGTAAATACTGGTTTATGCTTATGAAGTTTAAACTTGATTTCATGCGAATCTAGATAATCTTTGATTTTATTATTCATACACTTTGTAATTAAAAGAACTTTAAAAATATTAGTGATACTCTTAGAAAGTAGAAACCCTTTTAAATTTTAAACAATTACCCTTTTTACAATGGATGTTTCAGATAAACTTGACAAAGAAACAGAACAAAAAAGCACGTCTGAGGTTTCAGACCTGCCTAGTGAAGGAATGTTAGAACAAATAACTAGAGATGAAGTAAATTCAAAGAAATTCAGACAAATTTCTAAGGCAGAATTTAAGCACAACATAAATGATTACAGGTTTCAACAAGAATCAATGAGAGGTTCAGTTCAGCAAGCATACATTGCGAAAATGAATGAATTAACCTCCCAAATTAAAAAATATGAACGAATGATGCGTGACGTTCAAGTTCTAGGTCAATATGAAAAAATTGTTTATTGGGAAAAACCACGAACAAAGCAATTTGGATATATTGTCGACCAAGATTCTCAAATTGGTTTTGGTGTAGAAGATGCAAAGGTTGGATTAAAGCGTGGAATGAAAAAGATTGAAGAAGTTGATTTTGTAATGAACTGCATAAGACAAAGAGATATGTATTATGACTTAATAGAAAGATTAAATCACAGCTTTTCTTCACAGATGCAACAAAGTTATGGAATGGACGAACAATTTAATCATCTTGAAAGACAAATAGAATTAGACTTTTCACAATCTAAATTAAAAATTGAATGTTATCAAACAGAAGACGGTTACATTTCCTACGCGTTGCAACATAAAAATCCGCTAAAAAGATTGATTTTAAGTTTAGCAGATAGGATAAGAAAAGAAAAACCTAACTCTACTTCCAATACTGTTTAGGAACGTCTTCTTTTGCTCTAATGGCAATACGCCGTAGAGCATCTAAATCATTTCCATTTTTTATTAATTGTTTTCTATAAAATGATGCTTTATCATGAAGTCCAATTTCTTCTAAAGTGTGCACACTTTGAAAAATCTGTTCAATAATTCTTGATGCTACAGTTCCAATCTTGATTTCCTTTCTTATATTATTCATCTTGAAATCTAGTGTTTGTGCTGTTTTAGAAATCTTCAATAATTCAGAAGCAAGTTTTTTAGGAATCTCTCCACCGTATTTATACTTAAGCATATGTTCATTAGTCGCCCAAAAATCCATAGCCATTGTTCTAAGTTGAATTTCAAAAATAACATTATTTTTAGAACAAACAATGTGATACGACCTATATCCACTAGGTTTTGGTTCATCAATGAAATTTTTTTCTTTTATTACCTTAACATCTTGCCAGCTTGCAATCAATTGTAATATTTCAGGGATGTCATCAACAAACTTACAAATAATTCGTACACCCGCAATATCACTAATTTTATCAAGATTTTTTTCATTAAACTCTAAATTCTTTTTAAGAAGTTTCTTTTGAGCACTGCTTTCCGTTTTAATTCTAGAAGATATTTTTTCAATGGGTGAATATCCAAATTGATTATACAAATTTTCTTGAATTTTTGTTATTTTAGAAACTACTTCATTCAATGTTGTCTGATACTTTGAAATATATTTATTCCAGATTATCATTTTCTTTTTTTGTTTCCAAAAATAACTTTAAGTAATAACAAAAGAATGATTACTGCAAAAAGAAGTTCAAACACAAAAACAAAGATTTCAGTTTCAGTTTTGTCTTCAGTAATTATATATTGGTTTTTTATCTCTTGCTTAGAAGAATGACGATTAATACTTTCAATTATATCTTGAGATATTCTATCACTAAAACCAACAATCAACTCATCATTACCAATAACAATTGTGGGCACACCATATTTTTGAGAATTAAATTTTTGTAATGTTTCTTCAAAAGCAATTCTATTAGAACTACTGCTTGAGATTTCATACTCATTAACTGTTAAATTATAATCCTCAGAAATATTATGTAAAAAGTTTAGCGCACTTTTACAAGCACCACATTTTTCATCATGATAAATTGTTACATCTAAAGAATAAACTGTATTTACAAAAAATAATACAATTAAAAACAAAATAAATAATTTCTTCATTTTCTTAAATATCCTTTAGTTGTTTAAATTCTTTTCTTCTATATAAGTTCCGTTATTTTTAACAAACTCCAAGAATCGTTTGTATGTAGGATTAGTACTTATTGTATCAGGATTACCAATAACGACCAATTCCGTAATGGCTCTAGTTAGAGCCACATTCAATCTTCTTAAATCTTTAAGAAATCCTAATTCACTTTTGCTTCTAACTAATGAGATGATTATTATATTCTTCTCACGGCCTTGGAATCCATCAATAGTGTTTACTTCAACAAAAGGCATTCTATCTTTAATTTTCTTTACTTGTCCATTGTAAGGACTAATAACACCAATATCTTCACCTTTGTATTTTTTAGAAGCATACTTTTCAATTAATTTAACAACAACCTCAACCTCTTCTAAATTAAAAAAACTCTTTGTGTGAGTTTTTTCAATTCCAAAACATTCAATAAAAACAACATTTTTGTCAAAAACTTTAGATCCTGTATGCATCTTAGTTGAATCAGCAGATT
Source organism: Candidatus Woesearchaeota archaeon (assembly GCA_016938695.1). Lineage (GTDB taxonomy): Archaea > Nanobdellota > Nanobdellia > Woesearchaeales > JAFGUC01 > JAFGUC01. The sequence goes on from JAFGUC010000024.1 coordinate 490,506, forward strand.
TCAATAAGCCATTATAAAATTCACCAGATGGAAATTCATTAATTAACGGATGCATTCTATATTGCGTATCAAGTAAAGAATATCTACAGTTATTCATCATTCGTTCAAACATAGAAATAGATAATTCTTTAGCGTCTTGAGATAAAATCGTAGGTGGTAATTGTTTATGGTCTCCAACTAAAATTACCTTTTTAGCTTTAGAAATCGGAATTAAACAACTAGGTTCAGTACTTTGTCCTGCTTCATCAATTAACACTAAATCAAACGTTAAATTCTCTAAATACTGCGAATTAGAATTTGTGTTAGTTGTACAAATAACTGAAGCACTTGCAATACAACTTTTAATTAATTCTCTCTTAGTTTTATCAACCCTTGCGATAATTTCTTTTATTTGATTTTGAGCAGAAATCCACTTAGACATAGATTGAATTTTTTCTGCTGATAATCCAAAGTCTTTCTGTCGTCTTTCCGCCATCTTTTGAATTTGAAAATACGATAATCCTTTACAATTCTCTTTATTAGGAATAGTTTCATTTCTTTGAATAGCTCTTAACGATTTTATTTTTTCTAATCCTCTGTCTACAATCATGTAGTTTGGATTAGACTTGATTAAATTATTTAGGGTATGCTCTTGAATTTCGGGCATGATTTTAGGTGACTCACCAATTCTAATTACATTAACATACTTTAGTAATCCCATCATGATATTGTCAACTGCTGTGTTAGAATCAGCTGTTACTAATACTGTTTTATTTTGTTTTAAGTGTTGTCTAATAATTTCAATACTACTTTTTGTTTTACCTGTTCCTGGTGGACCTTGAATCAAATAAAATTCTTTTTCCCTTAATGAATTTCTGACTGCAAGTTTTTGAGATTCGTTAAGATCATAATTATAAAATTCAACATCATGTAAATTATCCAATTGTGGTTTTTGATTGAAGAGAAGAATTTCTTTAATGTTTCTTTTTTCAAAAGTCCAGTCTTTCATATGATTAAGAACTTCTTTTTGGACATCAAAAGTCATATCATTAACATACAAATCAATTCTAAGATTATCTTTGTAGAGTAAATTCGACTGTTTAGTAACTTGAATATCTATATATTTTGTACTTCTGCTTGTAACAACCCCTTCTAACGAATTATTCAACGGGTCATTTAAGCTAATTAACACATTTGATCCAATGTTAAACTCATTTTGCCCTAAATCCTGTTCTCTTGTAAACCTAAAAATAGATTCGGACTCTGACTGTCTTTTCATTCCTGTTAAAGTTCTTCCTCGTTTTTCTCTTTGTGATGCTGAAAGATTCTTGATTTCATCTGTAAATAGATCTTTTTCAGATCTTCTTTCTCTTTCAATTAGTGTTTTAAACTTAGAAGTGTATTCATTGATATTCATAGTTTTAGAATCGAAATTGGAAGTTTATAAAAGAAACGTTTTTAAAGAATTACTTAAATCTTGCTTATTATGCTGTGGTGGCGCAACCCGGTACCGCGTCGGTCTCGAAAACCGATTTCCTTACGGATTTCCCGGTTCAAATCCGGGCCACAGCGTTAGTTTATCATTCCATTAACCATTTTCAAACAGGTTTCAATATTATTTTTTTATTTTCAATTATAAACTTGTCTTCTTGATTATATGTCAATATCAATCCAGATTTCAGGTTAAATCGGTTCATCGCTCCAATTAATCCATTAATCTCACTTTCTTTATTATTTGAGTTAAAATCATAGCATACTTGTATGGCTTCTTTTATTTTATTATCTTTTCGGGTTATAAAATCACATTCATTTTTGTCTTTATAATAAAATATTTCAAACGACCTACGTTTCAACTCAATGAATACTAGATTTTCAAGTAGGCGATCAAGATTAGATGATGTTGAGAAAGAATTAAACAATATTAGTGCGGTATCAATACAATATATTTTTTTTGGACTTACTAATTGTTTTGACAAAAAATCATCATATTTTTTTAAAGTAAAAAAAGATATGCAGATTCAAATGCATCTATAAATTGTATAATTGTATTCGTTGAACCAACATTTATTAGTGTTTTAAGTTTATTAAAAGAGATTTCTTAGAATATCTTTATCTTTATATTTCAATATTATTGTAGTTATTTCTTCTTTTGTTAACATGATTAATAGTGTGCATTACTAATATATACTTGCTTTCATTAGTAATGAATAGTTTATTCTTGTGGTTTGCTTTCAGAATATATATCCTGTTTACTTTGCAAAAATTAATCAAACGGACTTTTTATTTTTTTAATAGAATTATTTGCAACATTCGTATATATTTGCGTTGTTCTAACTGAAGAATGTCCTAATAATACCTGAATATATCTTATATCAGTTCCATTTTCTAATAGGTGAGTTGCAAAACTATGTCTTAATAGATGCGGATAAACATTTTTTTTAATATTTGCTTTTCTTCCTGCATTTTTTATTATTTCTAGTATTGATTTTTCAGAGTATTTTTTTTTATTATGTTCAAATACATAAACTGAATTTAGATTATATTTTTTCAATTCAATTTTTGCTTTTTTAGAAAGAATTGTTATTCTATCCTTTCCGCCTTTACCGTTAATTATTCTTATAGTATTGTCGATGAGATTTATATTTTTCACTTTAAGATTAATAAGTTCCGAAACTCTTAGACCTGCAGAATAAAGCAGAATAATTACTAATCTATGTTTAAGATTTGTCAATGTATTAATCATTTTATTTATTTCTTCTTTAGATAAAATTTCCGGCAGTTGCTTTTTCTTTTTTGGAACTAATACATTATTTCCTCCAATAAAATATTTAATTGCTGCAGATGCAAGCCTAATTGAATTTTCAGAATAATTTTTATTAATCATGTTAATAATAAATTCATCTCTAGTCAAATTTGATTGTTTATATTTTTCGAAATAGAATATGTACGTTTTAATTGTTTTTTTTGAAAAACCTTTCAGTTTCATTTCATTGACTTTTTTATTATACTCAGAATCTAGCATTACAAGATAAATAAATTAAAAATTATATAGAATTAATGTTCTTTTTAGGTCAACTTTTGTTCTATTAAACGAAATTTGTGTTCGTTTAATAGGTGTTATACGCAATTAAATTTTCACTAGTCTAAATCTCATTCTTCTTTTAGAAAAAGAAGCAAAAGAGGGGGAGTCCAGGTGCTTCGCACATATACACTCACAACTTTGTTGTTCGAAATTTATTAAGAGGGGGCTTTTAGTCCTTCGGACATATAGCCTTTTTCTGCGAAAAAGATATGCTATTTTTAAAACAAAAGGTTTATAAATATTAGCATATTATCATCTTCTAACATGAACCAATTATCAAATAAACAATGTGAAATTTGTAAGATATTTTCAAATGCAAATAGAATCGATATACTTGTTGCACTGAGAGATAACCCTAAGACTGTCTCTGAAATAGTGAAACAGACAAATATGCCTCAATCAGTTGTTTCACAACATCTTGCAATTTTAAGAAATAAAAATATAGTAGAATCAGAAAAGAAAGGTGCTTGGATTATCTATAAACTAAGTTATCCAGAAATAATGGACGCTTTTGATATTATGAGCGGAGTAACTAAAAAGATAACGGGGAGTAGAAAATGAAAACTAAAGATTGGTCGCCATTAGTATTTCTAGCATCTCTTGGAGCTGGCGGTATAGCAGTAATGCCTTTTGTTTTGATGCAATACACAATAGAGCATGGTAAAGGATTAATTAATAGATCTCAATTATGGTCAAATAAATTTACTGGATTAACAGCAGGATATTATTATTCATTAGAAACTATAATGATAATATTTACTTTGTTACATTTTGTTTTAACAATTTGGTTTGGAATTCAATTTTTTAAATGGATTAAAACAAACGAATTTAAAGAAGTCATAAATAATCCATTGAAAAATACAGCAATTTTAGCCCCTCTGATTTCGATATTAATGACAATGAATTTGTTTATAGGACCTATAAGATATTTTATTCCAATGTTATCGAATAATTTTCAAAGCCTATTTTTGCCTGCAATGATATTTTGGTCTATATTATTTATTTTTGTCATGTGGCTTGAAATAAAACTTTTAGGAATATCCTTTAAAAAAGGATTTGATATTAATAAAATTAATTTCGGATGGTTGTTACATCCTTTTTTACTTGGTATGCTTACTGTTATTGGAACAGGTCTTGCAGCTATGAGTGAAAATGTGACTATTGCAAACTCAGCAGCATTTATGTCTTTAATATCTGGCTCTATGGGAACCTTTTTGTTATTAGTTAAACTTATTGTTGTTTTCAAAAGTCACTTTGCAGCTAACGGATTACCTGAAAAACAGTTTTTGCCAAGTTTCTTAATTGTAATTCCAAATATTACTTTATTTGCGATTAGTGCTTTTAGGTTTGGACATTTTTTAGAACATCATCATGGGTTTGAACTTGGAGCGTATTTTTACTTAGTGATGGGCATTTCTTTCGCATTTGAAATATGGTATATGTTATTCGGACTTTCATTACTAAAAGATTATTTTAAACAACATCATTTCAAAGAGTTTTATGTAACTCAATGGGGCTTTATCTGTCCATTAGTTGCTTTTGTAGTTTTAGGTTCATTTGCATACAACGTTGTATTACAAAGCCCTATACTCTATGGAGTATTTATAATAACAATGATTATAACAATTGCATTATATCTTGAGCTTTTAATTAAACATATTCAATGTTCAAGAAATAAAAATATTGGATTGAGTTGTGAGGTTTAAAAATGTGGAAGAGATTATCATTTTTACAAAAGAATTTAATTTATAGTATTCCCACATTTATGGCCTTAGGCATTTTATTTGGATATTTTTATGATTCTTCGTTTTTAAAAATCTTAATTTTGCCGTTGACTTTTTTGATGGTTTATCCAATGATGGTAAATCTCCAAATTAAAAAAGTATTTTCCAAAGGTGACTTAAAACTTCAGATAGTAACCCAGCTAATTAATTTTGCTATTATTCCATTTTTAGCATTTGGTCTTGGAAAAGTCTTCTTTCAAGATAAACCATTAATCGCATTAGGATTATTACTTGCGGCTTTATTACCTACAAGTGGGATGACTATTTCATGGACTGGTTTTGCGAAAGGAAACTTAAATTCTGCTATCAAAATGACAGTTATAGGTCTTGTAGCAGGTTCTCTTGCAACTCCTTTTTATGCCAAATGGCTTATGGGGACAGTAATAGAAATTCCTTTATTTGATGTTTTTAAGCAAATAGCTTTAATTGTATTTTTACCAATGGTTGCAGGTTATGTAACTCAAAAAGTTATTATTTGGAAATATGGTGAAGCAAAATACCATAAAGATATTAAAAATAAATTTCCTCTTCTTTCAACAATAGGGGTTTTAGGAATCGTATTTGTTGCAATGGCTTTAAAATCAAATACAATAATATCTCAACCTTCAATGTTATTAAGTTTGTTTATACCTTTATTAATAATTTATGGAGTAAATTTCCTATTAAGCACAATTGTTGCTAAATATTTATTCTCAAGAGAAGATGGAATTGCCCTTGTTTATGGAACAGTTATGAGGAATTTATCAATTGCTCTTGCAATAGCAATGACTGTATTTGGGAAACAGGGTTCAGATATCGCTCTGATAATTGCATTAGCTTATATAATACAGGTTCAATCAGCAGCATGGTATGTTAAATTTACAGATAGGATATTCGGAGTTGCACCCGAAGATACTGCTAAAGACATTATAGAACTAGGAGTATTTGCACTTCCTATAGATTCAACACTTCAAGATGCTATTAAAATGCTTGATGAAGAACACATACATTCCATTGCAGTTCTTGATAAAAAAGAAAATGCAGTTGGAATGCTAACCGCAAAGATGATAATCAATTTACTAGCAGATGGAAAGTCAAGACATTCTAAACTGAATAATATTAAATTACTTCCTGCTTTAAAAATTGAAGAACAAACTCCAATTAGAAAAATAATTAAAACTATGAAAAGAAAACACGAATATAAAGTTCTTGTTTTAGATAAAGATAGAAAAATTACAGGAGTTTTAACTGAATCGGATATTATAGATAGATACGCGAGGAATAAAGAATGAAAGAAAGTAAAATATTTTCAAAAGAAACAGAAAAAAGCGTGAAAGAAGTTGCTCAGATAATCAGAAATAAAGCAAAAGAATTTGGATTTATTGTAAGATATGATACAGATATGACTAAAGAATTCAAGGATTATGGTGTTGTTGTTGAAACAGATTTTAAATACCACACAATAATGCTTTGTATTCCCCAGAAAGCTTATAATAGTGTCAAAATGAATCCTGATAGGGCTCCTGTGATTATGCCTAAACAAATAAGCATATTTAGAGATAATGATAAGAATAAAACAATAATTTCTCATCTAATTATTGGAGAAAATTTTTTAAAACAGATTCTTCCAAATGATGAAAAGATAAGAGAAACGCTTCCTGCTTCGTGCATGGATGTTGTTAAGCTTATTAAAGAAATTTGAATTATAAAATAAAAACAAATATTCTTTTAAAAAAAGAAACAAAAGTAAAAGCACCCTCTATTTTCTTTTTTTAGAAAAAAGAAACAAAAAATCTGGACTCCCCCTCAGTCCTAACGGACATATAGTCTCCTACGGAGAAATTTATTATCGTGAAAATTTAACTCTGCGGTTTTCCTTCGCTTCGCTACGGAACGTTGCACTAAACCTTGGTCTTCCCTTTGGTCAGACGCGTATAACAGGGCTTAAAGGGTTCACTCACCTTGCAGGTTCGTTCTCCCAAATTTTTTCCTTCGGAAAAAACTTCCCTTAAGCCCGATGTTATGTCTAATTTTTATATTTGAGAAAAACAAAACGCCCCCTTAAAAAGATTTATATATAATCTAATACTCTTTATATATATGGTAGAAGAAATTGAAAAATTTGATGATGATTCAGACTCTGAAACAATAGAACAAGAAGAAATACAGTTCACAAGTATCACTTCTTATACTGTAGGAAATTCAATTAGAACCATTATTGACATGATTGAACAAGAATTAATATTCTTAAAACCCGATTTTCAAAGAGAATTTATTTGGGATATTCGTAGATCAAGTAAATTAATAGATTCAATTTTAGAAGGTTTACCTATTCCAAATATACTTCTAGTAAAATATAAAAAAGATGAAAAATTCATTGTTGTTGATGGTCAACAAAGATTAAAAACCATATTTTTCTATGTTAAAAATGAATTTAATGATAATGGTACTATTAAACCATTCTTATTAAAAGGATTAGATGGAAAAAAATGGAACAATCAACCTTTCAATGAATTAGATGAAATATTACAAAGAAAAATATATAATACTGTAATTAATGCAACAATACTAGATAATGTTGAAAATTCCCCTGGAATTATTTTTGAAATATTTAATAGATTGAATACAGGTGGAGTCCCATTACAGGCTCAAGAAGTTAGAAATTGCATTTTTTCTGGGAAAGTTAATAATGACTTAAAAAAATTAAATTTACATCCTAGTTGGAGAAGATTATTAAAAGCAGATAAACCAAATAAAAGACTCCAAGATATAGAATTAATTTTAAGATTTTACTCTTTATTCGAAAATAAATATGAATTATACAAAGCACCGATGAGAAATTGGCTAAATAACGCAATGAAGGACTCACTATCAACAGGATTAGATGAACACTTTATAACTCAATTTAAAAGAATAACAGACTTAGCAATAGAACAAATAGGAGAAACAGCCTTTAAAGGAAAGAGTCATAATCTCAATCGTAGTATTCTTGACGCAATAATGGTTGGAATATCAGTTTGTTTAAATAATAATAATTTAACAGATAATCTAGGCGCACAACATAATTTGCTTTTAGACAATTCAGAATTTCAAGAATGTCTAATCGAAGGAACCACTGACCATAGAAAAGTTAAAAGAAGAATCGAATTAGCAATTGAATATTATGGTGCCAAAAATGAGTGATTTTAAAGGTCATTCCGACATTTCAAAAGCATTTTTAATAATAGATGAGCAATTTTCTTCTATGAATGAATTCAAACCAAGAACACCATATGATTTACAATTAAAATCAACAGTTTCACAATTAATGGTAGTTTACATTTCACGAACTATTGAAGGTTCAATAAAAAATCTTATTTTCACAAAAGCAATTCTTAATGAATTAGACCAAGCAAAACGAACAGAAATAGATGAGATTCTTAAAAAATTTCAAAATCCAACTTCGGATAAAATTATTACATGTATAAAGGATACAGTAAATATTGAAATTAATAAATCTGATTTTACTCCTGAACAATTAAATGCACTAGGAATAATTATGAACGATAGACATAAAATTGCACATTCAGATGAAACTATTGAATCAGTTCAATCTATAAAATCATTAAATGAATTAGAAAAACACTATAATGAAATAAAAAAACTCATTGAAAAAATATGTTCTATTTTCTCTCTAAATTAAAAACAAAAAACGGGGGGCTAATATTACACTCACTCCGTTCGAAATTTAATATATCTCAAATATAAAAACTCTGCGGGTTTCGACTACGTCGACCGTTGCACTAACCCTTGGTCGAAACAAGTTTCGACAGACATAACAAGGATTTAGAGATTCCAGAAACTTGCAGTTTCTTCCATCCAAATTTTTGCTTTGCAAAAACTTCTCTAACGCCCAATGTTATGTTCAATTTTATTTTAAGCCCTCAAAAAAACAAAATATTTATATATATGGTCACTTATATAGTTGTTATGGCGACAACAATATCAGTAAGTCAAGAATTACTCTCAAAATTAAAAGAGAGAAAAATGTATGATAAAGAATCCTACGAAGAAATAATCTGGGATGCTTTAGAAGACTCCATGGAATTATCTGAAGAAACTAAAAAAAGAATCAAGATAGCTGAAGAAGATATTAAAGCAGGTAGAGTCTATTCTCTTGAAGATGTTAAAAAGGAATTAGGAATATAAAATGTTTGATCTCTTTTTTACGGCAGAATCTAAGAAATTCCTAAAGAAACTTAATGAACAAGATTCTAAAAGAATTATTTCTACATTAGAAAGATGTAGAATCAGACCACATTCTTATGTTAAAAAATTAGTTTCTTCTCCATATTTTAGATTACGTGTTGGTGATTATCGAGTAATTCTTGATATCAAAGCAGGTAAGCTTTTAATTATTGTTGTTGAAATTGGACATAGAAAAAATATTTACAAATAACGGGCTTAAAATAAAACTCTGCGGGTTTAGGACTTCGTCCGAACGTTACACTAACCCTTGGTCGAAATAAGTTTCGACAGACATAACAAGGATTTATGTATTACATTCTCTGAGCAAATTATTGTCCACATTTAGAAAATAGTCAGTTTTTTGTGGACAAGTTTATTTGGTCAATCATTATATCAAACATTTGATTACAATAATTCTTATACTTTTTCTCATTATGAAAATCAATAGCTTCATAATATTTTAATCTTTTATTTACTGGCACAAATAATTTTGGATAACTTGCTTTCATTAAAACCCAATTCATCAAAGCTCTTCCAGTTCTGCCATTTCCATCTTCAAACGGATGTATTTCAACAAACTTTGCATGAACTAAACAAGCCATTACAAATGGATGGAATTTTGTTTTATTATCATAATAAAAATCAATCATTTCTTTAAGAAGTCTTGGAACATCTTTTTCATCAGGAGGAACATAATCTGCACCTTCTATTTTTACAGGAAAAAATCTAATTCGTCCAGGATATATCACCCCGGTATTTTTTGTCAAAATCTCATTTATTTTTTCAATAAACTCTATTGTCATTTTACCTTTATATTTTTTTAAAAATTCTAAAGATTCTTTTCCATTCAATGCTTCATTATAATCTTTTGGTGGAGCACCTGAGGGAATTTGCTTATCTTTTATTATAAGATAAGTTTCTCTTAATGTTAATCTATTTCCTTCAATTGCATTAGAATTATATGTAAATCGAATAATAAAATCGGATTCTTCCTTTTCAATAATAGTTTTTGGTAGTTTCTTAACATGATTTTGATATACTTCTTTAAAATCATCAATTACTTCTAATTTATTAGCATCAATATAATCTTTATTATAAATATTCAATTCTTCTAATTTTAACTCTTTTAATTTTTCTGCAATTAGTTTTTTAGACGGTTTTTCCGTACCAAGTTTTATTCGAATCTTTTTCCATTTGTTTGAACTAATTCTAATTGTCTTACCTAAATAATAAAAGGTCTTATCTCCTGATTTTATTTTGTCAATATAGCTCATATAACCTATATTGTCCACATTTTATATAAATTTTTCTATTTTGTGGACAATATAAAAATTTAGTAATCAGACAACTATTTCAAAAAACGGCGAGTAATTTCGCAAAAATAGGACAAGATACAACATAATTCAAAGAATTATGTGTACAAATAATTGAAAATTATTTTGTATATAAATTAAAGCATCCTATTAAATAATATGGCAGTTAAGTGGGACGCTCCAGAAGCCCACCACTAAAAATGTCAGGCAATTATTTTAAAGAAAAACTCTTTTGTCGACGACAACAAGGGCGATGCATCTTCTCGTGCTTCAGGACTTAAACGAAAAATGCTCCGCTCGCATTTTTTCCAAATTTGATTTTCCAGCCCTGTTCACTTCGTTCACAAGGGAAAATCAAACTTCTCTAAATCCCGATGTTAAATCCAATAAAATTTAAATTTCTTTACTAGAAAACTTTAGAAGATTACAAACTTTTCAATCTCTTCAAAATATATTGAATTTTAGTTTTTTTAGCTCTATACTCTTCTTCAACAACATCTAATCTTCTAAGCATTTCTTTTTCAAATGCTTCTTTAGATCCAGAAGATTTAATCCATTTCTCAATCGTTTCGTCTTTAGGCATACTTTTCATTTTTTACCTCAACAATAATATTATCAAAAATGTTTATAAATTTTCTTAGTTAAATATTCAAAATATAAATTTTACGAACATTGAAGTCTTAGATGAAGAAACCTACAAGTTTATTTCATCTAAAGTTTCGCTTAAAAAAAACTATCGTGGCTCATACTGCAAATCCAATTCCGACTTAATCTTCATCTCTATTTTATCAAGCATTGCACAATAATTTCTTGTTGCAATATCAAGAATATCGTTTTGAAGCAGATTATTATTGTCCGAAACAGGTTCAAAAACAGTAGTAATTCCCCATTCCCGTCTTTCAGCATAATCCACTAATCTATCGTAATCTCTATCGACATAAACCCAAGCAATAGTCTTGTCCATTACTTCAAGTCTGTCACTTTCCAAGAAATTCTTTGCATTATAAAAAACTACGTTAGCAGTTTCTATTCTTCCGTCAAATACTTTGACACTTCCAGTGTCTTTTTGGCATCCAGTTAGACTAAGTGCTAATACGATGCTAGCCAATGTTTTTCTTAACAACACTAATATTTATCCTCAAAGTCAGAATTTGTAACCATTTTATAAAAGTTACTATTAATAAAATTCATCCTTGTAAGCAGATTAATTCATATGAGTCTCTTGAAGGGTTAATTCTAATTATTTGACAAAAATAAAAAAACATTTATATACTATATTTATTTGATTTATATAAAAAAGATGGTGGATATTAAAATTAAAATATGTGCTAGTATATGCTTTTTTCTCATATTAATAGGAATTGTTCACGCAATGTCTTTTGAATTCTTAACTTATGCAAACATAACGGCTAAAACTAATGTTGAGGTAAATGTTGCAATAAATGAATCTGATCTAGACGAATTAATTTATAATTGGAATGGAACAAACTTCACAATGTATGATAGCTCGTTGGTATTAATGTTTAATTTTGATAATGTTTCTGATTTAGGCGAGACTAATACACATATCTTCGATATAAGTGGAAATGGAAATAATGGAACGGCAAATGGTAATGCTGCTCCAATAGCAGGAGGCAAATATTCAGGAGCATATACTTTTGATGGAGCAGGAGATTATGTTCAGGCTACACCAACAGGATTACCTAGTGGTACAAATCCTAGAACGATTATGGTGTGGATAAAGCCAACAAATACTGCAACAGTAAAAGTTCCATTTGCATATGGAGAACCAGCTGCTGCAGATGGTGGAGCTTTTGGTTTTTATCTTGCATCTGATGAGGTTCTTAATTTTTGGGGTATGGGTTCTAAAGATTTTAACACAGGAGCTGTTGTAACAACTAATGTTTGGCATCATATTGCTGTAACTTATGATGGATCAAATGTACGGGTATATTTAGATGCAGTACAAGTAGGCCCAACAACAGCACGTGCACTTAACACGGCAAATCAAGTGTTGTCAATTGGTTCAGATAGTAATATCGATTTAAATGATTATCCCTATGCGGGATTAATTGATGAAGTAAAAATTTGGAACAGAACTTTAAGTAATACTGAAATTTATCAACAGTACACTTCAAACCTTAAGAAAATAGATGCGAACAGTTGGGAATTATATGTCAACCAATCAAAAACAACAGGATTAGATGATGGCATTTATACATACCAAGTTTTTGGAAAGGACTCTATTGGAAGCCAAGACCAAACAGAGGTTCGCCAAATTACTGTCGATAGTACTTATCCTACTATTAGCATTACATCTCCTACAAATAATTTTAATTCATCTAACAACAATTTAGATATAACATACCTTGCCTCAGACACAAATCTAGATTCTTGTTGGTATAGTAATGATACAATCAACACTACATTAATTAATTGTGAAAATATTACTTCAATAATATGGGATGATGGTCAGTATGATGTTACAATTTGGGTAAATGATACTGCAGGAAATATTAACTCAAGTTTTGTTACTTTTAGAATAGATTCAACTTCTCCAACATGGAAAAACAATAAAACAAATATGACTTCTTCAGTAAGTTTGGGAGATTTGGTTTATTTTAACATAACTCTTAATGATTCTAATCCTGATAAATATATATTCAGTTGGTACAATGCAACTAATTGGGTAAATGATACTCCTGCAAGTTATACAAATGGACAAGAGATAAGTGTTTCCAAAAATATTCTTGTCCCATCAGGAATCATTAATTGGACATGGTACTTTAACGATACTTTAGGAAATATTAATCATGCAAATATTTGGAGTATCGCTTTTACAAATGATATAGACAGTGATGGACTTCCAGACAATACTGATCCCTTGCTGTATACTGAATCAAGCGTAACAACTTCAGGAATAACCAATCTAAATATAACTGTCAGTGGTAATGAAACAAACGAATCCTATAGTGGTATACAAGAAATAAAATTCTATGACTCAATTACGTTACTGTTTAATTTTAGTCATAATTTTAGTCAATCTGATTTAGATTTAAGTAAAGTAACGATAATTCAAACATCAACATCAATTATTGTAAATCTTTCAGGTCAATTACAAGGCAATAAAACAATGTACATAGCTGACAATGCTTTTGTAAGTTTATGTGTAAAAGACGCAGAAATAAATTCAATTGCTGCTATTAGTTCTGACTGTAGTGGTGCTAATGAAACAGATTTGACTGCTTGTTTAGGTGGAAACTATTCTAATAATGGAATTAATTGCACAGACTTAGGTTCAACAATTGTTATAAAAAATTTAAAACACTCTGCTATAAGAGGAACGCAAGCTCCAAGCGAAGGAGGAAGTAGCAGTAGAAAAACCATGAAGATTTATGTAACCAAAGAATGTACTGCTGAACCAATTGAACTTACTCTTGTAGGATTAAATAACAAAAGCATGTATTCTGCTGAAGTTTCCATATACAAAGGTAACAACACCCAAAGCAAAAACAGAATTCAAAATTATTTCCTTAATGAACCAACTTCTAAAGAATTCACTAACTCATTAGGTACTAGTTTTTATATTCAAGAAAATGGAACATACACTCTTTTAGTTGAAAGCCCAGATTATCGTGATGTTAAATACGTTTTTGATATCCAAGATTGCGTTAAAGATATAAAAATAGAAATGGAGCCTGAATCAACTGACAGTTTTTCGCATGAAGAAAAACAAGAAGAGATAACGGATTTTTCTAGTGAAGATGATTTATTCCAGTCAAAAGATAATGATAATAACATTTCCAATGGCACTAAAGAATTTGTCAATATACAAAAACCTAATAAATTAGCTAATACTGTTACAATATTAATTTTTATTGTTATGGGAGTGAGTTTATTATTTTACATAATAAAAGAAAGAAAATGAAATTTATACTACTTCAACAATACTTGAAACTAACATTACTGATAATACTTCTACTAACAATCGTAGGATGCACAAGTACAATAAATTGTGAAGAATTTAACGAAAGCGAATGTCTAGACTATCAAGACACATGTTCGTTGTGTCCTGAACGTGTAGTCTCAAGCACAATCAGTTGCCACTCAACAGAATTCTGCAAAAATATTCCTCTTGAGTAAGAGAATTAAAGAGAAATGGCACCTTATACGAAAAAATAAATCTAAATAACACAACATTTCAAAAAACCTTTCTCCTGTCTCAACAATTTAGGAAAAAAAGTAATGCTGTGTTTATATCCTTCAACCAAATACAAGTAAGTAACTTCACCACTTCTATTGTCAACTGAATACTCAAGAAGTTTAAATCTATGAAATGATTTTCTAAGAATGTCTTGTAACGATATTAATGAAACAGACAAATCTGTTATTATAGTGGCCTTTCTTTGATAAGAACCAATTCCTTTATTCTTAAAAAAATCATCAATAATAATTACAACCCATACAAAAGAATAAACAATAACAGAAATATAAAATGAACCAGCACCAACTAAAAGTCCAATAATTGCAAAAAACCAAATACTTGCCGCAGTAGTTACACCAAATATTTTATCCGATGTTTTAATCATGGCGCCCGCTCCCAAAAAACCAATACCAGTAACTATTGCACTAAGTAACGGAACCGGGTTATCAAGTTCAGTAGAAGTAATTGCTAAAGCACAAGAACCTACCGAAACGAAAATAAAAGTGCCAAAACCAACTGGCTTATGTGCCTTTTGACGATTATATCCAAATAGTCCTGAAAGTATAAGAACAAAAAACAATCGTAAAAACGCATCCAAAAAAACCATTTCAACACAATTCTAATTGGTATTTAAGAATTTTACTAAACTTACCAATTCAATTTAGCATCAGTATAATCAATTTCTCGTCCACGAATATAATCAATTATTTCAAACAACCCAGAATCCTTAAAGTCTTTGACAGTAAGTTTAGAACCAGAATCAAACTTAGTCTTAAAGTATTCCATTGCATTATCAGTTAAACAAGCACAAGCAACAACAGGGTCAACCTTGTCAAAAAATTTATGTTTAGAAATAAAATCTAAAGTTCTTTTTAATGTGTCTGCGTGAGACTTTTGGTCAATTTTAAAATAAACCTCATTATACATGAAATCTTTATGTTCCTTAAAAAGTGCAGCCTCACGAGATTCACTAAAATCAACATAACCTTTAGTTAAACTTTCAGTAACCAAAGCATCAATACAACTGTTAACTCTATCACGTTGATCAAAACCCAACTCAAACACACACTCCGGTAAATCGTACTGAGAAACAAGCCCCATTCGTAAAGCATCATTCGTATCTGAAAACAAATATGCAATCTTATCAGAAAACATTACAACTGAATTTTCTAAAGCACCTTCATGATCAACTTGAAGTTCTCCAGCTCCTCGAGAATGTTTAAGTATTCCATCCAGTGTTTGATATGTTAAGTTCAAACCTAAACCCTTTCTTTCAATTTCTTGTGCAACAACAACACTAAAAACATAATGTCTAAAGGGCTTACCAGAAAACTCGCTAAAAATCTTCTCACCCAAATGTCCATATGGAGTGTGACCAATATCGTGACCTGCAGCAATTGCCATAACTAAATTTGTATTCAAATTAAGTCTTTGTGCAATTGTCAATGCAACAGATAACACTTCATTGGTATGAGATAATCTAGTACGTACATATGGATTTTCAGGAGTTGTAATAACTTGAGTTTTAAGAGGTAATCGTCTATATGCCTTAGACTGCAATATGACAGAATAATCAAATAAGAAAGGGTCAATAACTACATTTTCATCAAACTTTCGCCTAGCTTTAGTAACGTCATAGCCTTCCATAAAAAATTAAAAAAATTACTAAAATATAAATCTATCCATAGATGAATATTCCCGCAACAACAAAACCTTCAGTTAGAATCCAAAAAATGTATGTTATGACAATTGGTTTTTCCTTGTGCGTAATACCATATGCTAGCCAGAAAAATGCCGTAATTAAATAAGTCATCCATGATATCATAGACACACCAGCAGCACTTTTTTCAGACCATATTTTTAAAATCTGTGGGATGGTCATAAGTGGACCAGTAAGTCCGATAAAATAAATAATCTTATCAAGCATGCTTTTAAACTTGTTTGGGTGAGGATACTTTTCACGTGCGTGAATGATCCTCTTTGTTACGTGTAAATGATGCAACGCAGCAGTGTTGTTTGTCATAACACGTATATCAATCAATCAGATTTAAATACTTATTTTTTTCAGAAGTAAGAATGAAGCCAAATTTGGAAAAAATTTTAATAAATTTATGTGAAAAATTACCTCAAGATATCACACTATACGAAGAAGATTTTTGTTGCTTAAAAAAAACTGATGATTGTAAATATTCAAAAAAACATGGCGACAAATATCTTTGTTACAAAAAAACATATACTGGTTACTTACAACACATAATTTAAAGAAAATTTTATAAAACATTTATTCTTGATAATTAATATGTTTCACAGAATAAGAAAATTAAAACCATTCAAACAGGCTTTATTCACTCTTTTAATTGGAATGTCTGTTGTCGCTTTTTGGCGAGGTGCTTGGGGTATTATGGATACATATTTGTTTCCAGACAATTACGAATTAAGTTCTTGGATTTCAATTATTATAGGATTAGGTATTCTGTATTTAACACACTATTGGACAAGAGAATTAGCTTAAAAGAACTACTTCAAAATAGTGTCAAAAGAAACCTTTATATAAATCGTGTAATTTTCTAATTAGATGGAAAACCTAGAATCCAAGGTAATTAGTGCAGGTTTAAGAACCTCAATAAATGGTGAGGACATACCAACATTTCCCGATTTTACGTCGGAAATAAGAGAACATAAAAATAAAGTTTCAACTTTACCTTTTGTCAATCAAAAACAATCCTTTCTAAAATTAATAAGGGCGCTTTCAACAAAATATCCTTATGCTGTTTTAGTTGGTGATTCTGGAGTTGGAAAATCTTTAATTCTTGATTATACGTTAGGAGTATTAACTGGAGAAATTGATTTTAAATCAGTAAAAAAAGAAATTCCTGAAAGCATTCCTTTGTTAAAAGACTTAACAAAACGTGTAGAAAAATATCAACACATGGAACACTTAATGTTGCCAAATTTATTTGACCCTATGCGAGTTTACATTGTGTCATATAGTGATAGTAGAATTGGAATGCAAGATTGGGATGTTGCAGAACAATTTGGAATGGATTTAGGTCATTTCTTAGAGTTTTATGGTCAAAATAGTAGAGATGATATTCGAACAATAATGGATAAATCTCAATTTTCAAGATACATTAAAAATGCAGTTGGTCAAATCTATACAAAAACATATGAAGAAGCACATAAAATGATGGGTGCACCAGGTGTTGAACCAAGTGAATCTACAAAACTAGGTTCAATTATGCTTGATAAAATACTATATTCCTTTAAATTAAGTCTTCCAGAAGATTTACAAGAAGATTTGACTGGAACCTGCGAATTAGCAACAGATTACCAATTAAAATTATTAAGAAGTGTTGCAGGTTTTAATGAATTACGAACAAATATTTCCAAAGAAGAACTTGAGCATGGTTTAGCTCAAACATTAATTCCACAAGCTTCACATAAAATTTACTCTAAAATAATTAATGAGATACTTCATACTGATATTACTGGTATAGATGAGGA
The DNA here is from genome assembly GCA_016938695.1 of Candidatus Woesearchaeota archaeon. Taxonomy (GTDB): domain Archaea; phylum Nanobdellota; class Nanobdellia; order Woesearchaeales; family JAFGUC01; genus JAFGUC01. The sequence continues at coordinate 508,578 of JAFGUC010000024.1, forward strand.
TAAAAAATTTTCAATGCTTAGGTCTGAGTTTGAAGAATACTCTAAGAATGTAAATGAATTACGAAAAAAAACACATCAACTAAAAACTCAAGATGATGTTTTAAGGTTTATTAGAAGTAAAGAAAAACCATATAGACAAAAACAAAGAATAAGTCAAACAACAATTGAATCAGTAAAATCTCAAATTAATCAATTCTATGAAGAATATTCTTCAAAAAAATGTACACCAGCTGTTAAAGATTGGTTAAGATTAGTAAAAGAATATTTTACAAAACAAGATGACTATATTAGAAGTTCACTAGAAGGAATGCTTGATAGAATACGTGAAGCAGAAGATTCTGTTGAACCATTACCAAAGCCAGAAAAGAAACAAGACCCGAAAAAAAGGCAAAAAGACTATACATACAATGCAGTTGGTTTTAAACTTCAACATGGTAGGCACGATGTTGACATAACTGAAATTTTAGAACCTCATTATATTGAAGACTCAAATTCAATGCAAAATAGCTGGACTAAAGTTGGAGATATGTCTTCAGAAGGATTATTTGCACATTTTGAAGATTATGATGTTGATTGCCCACCACACACATTGCTTACTGAACTGGGAAGTTTTTTTAAAAGTGGAATTTTAGTTTTTAAAGATTCATTTAGTGATTTTATTACTTTTTTAACAAACGATGAAAACAAAAAAACAAGTCTTAAAGAGCAATTCTTAGAATATTTACAAACTGGTCTTATGACTTTAGTTCACGACGGAATAACATATCAATTAAAGGCACCACAAATTATTGTTGGTTGTGATAATGACGATCCTTTTACAAGTCTAAAAGGTCTATTTCCAAAAGATGAAATTGGACTACGAAGTAGAATTCACACAATTAATGTAGATTCAATTGCAGATAATACTTTAGAAACAAGAATAGGTACAATTCAAGTGTTATACGAAGCGATACGACAATACAATCTTGATAATAAAAAAAATATATCAATAACTGACGACGCAGCAAATATTTTACTACAACAAATGATTCCTCTGCCAGGATATATGTCCTTAAAATATCGGGATTTTACAAAATCAATAGATGACATTTGTTCATATGCAGTTTCACAAGGAACATCTGAAGTTGATGTAACTTTACTAAAAAACAAAACAAAAGACGAGATTCCTACTGGATTTTTTGCAAGGGTAAACTCTGAAAAAGGAGTTGGAAAATTCTTTGATTTACCTGAGAAGTCTGTTGGTTATGTAAATGGTCTTGCAGTTTCTGGTGTGGGTAGTTCAATTGTAAAAGTAAGGTCTTATGTAGTTGACGATGAATGTACTCAATTTAGAGAATCTGCATTTAAACTTCACGATTCTTCAGCACAAATGGTCGACAAAGACACAACAAAAGGTTTTAGTCTATCAATAGATTACATAATGTTAAAACTTAGAGAAATGGGAGTTTCAAAAGATTTCTTAAACAGTTATTCAAGTGTCAAAACATTTGTTGACGATTTTTGGAGTGAAATGTCTGGTCCATCAGCATCATTAGCATTTGCGGTAAGTATGATGTCTGCAATCACTGGAGATGAAATTTACAAAAACCGTTTTGTAACAGGAACATTAAACCCAGTAACAGGTCAAGTGGGAATGATTGGTGGAACATACCACAAAGCATTAGTTCCGTTAAGATTAAAAGAACTTTCAGACAACAATTCAGATATGTACTTCTTATTTCCTGCAGGAAATTTAGTTGATTTCTCAAAAGATTTAGCAATAGATCCTTTTGGCCTAGCAGAAAAAGTTGCATGTTTTCCTGTAAAAACATTCGAGCAAGCATATCACCTGTTTACTTGTGGAAATACAATAACTGAAAACGATTGGCAAAATTCTCAAAAACTAGGAACAGAAAAAGTAAATGACTCAGTATCAAGAATCAAAGAAAGATACAAAAATCATTGTGAATAAGCGCTAACAAAGCCAATAAAAAGTATTATTGCCAGAATTGAGACTGAAAAAATAGTTGCCCAAACACCAAACATTGGATAAAGAACCCTAAGAAATAATATCGATACAGCAGAACCTGCAAGTAGTGCTTTTTCCCCCATACTCAATATATATCTTTGCAAGTTAAAAATTTTTCTAAAAACAAAAGAGTTTTATATATAATACACCAATAAACGATTATGTTATTTGAGTTGATTAAATTATTGTTCCTTTTTGCATTAGGATGCGTATCCGGTTGGGTAATTGAAGAAATATTTTATTTAGTTACAGAACGAAAGTTATTAAATCGTGGTTTTTTAACAGGTCCCTACCTTCCAATATACGGGTTTGGAACAATTGCATTATACTATCTTTCATCAATGAACATATCTTTAGGCTTAAAATTAACTTTATTCGTACTATCAACAACAACGATAGAATTTTTAGGTGGTTTCTTCTTTGACAAATATTATCATTTAAAACTTTGGGATTATTCAACTAAATTTTTGAATATTGGTGGTTATGTTTGTGCGGAGTATTCTTTTTACTGGTTAATCTTATCTTCATTATTCTATAAATCTATATTCCCATTGTTAGATGGAATTGTAATTTTTATCAATAGTCATATGGAATACGCATTTTATATAGGACTATTTTATGGAATTTTTATTGTAGATTTGATTGCAACTTTAAACTTAGCAAATAAAATCAAAGTGTTCGTAAAAGACCAACAATTAAAGATGCAAAAAAGAAAAGAAAACTTAATAATTAACTTTGAGAACTTCAGACAAGATATCACATCAAAATTGAAATCTTTGCAAGAAGGAAACTCATTACAAAGGTTTTTCTATCCATTAGGAAACCTAAAAAATATTGATTTAATTCATATTCTAGAGGATCAAAAAGAAAAAATTAAAAACCAACTTTCTAAAAAACCGAAAAAAATATAAATATTTTTTTACATCTCGTTGACTTAAACTCAACAAGCGAGGTGATTCACAATGTGGAGAAACACTTTTTGGGATGAATTTGAAAGACTACAAAACGAGTTCTTTCAGGATTGGTTTGACGACCATCCAGCAGACAGACTTTTGCCAAGACAAAAAGGTCAGGCACTTTCTACAAACTACAGAAAAGCAGTAGTTGATACATACGAGACAGACAAGAAATTTGTTGCCGATGTAGAACTACCAGGCGTAAACAAAGACGATATCGAAATTAACGTGCATGACGACTATCTTGAAGTAAAAGTCGAGAAAAAAGATGAAGACAAGCAAGAAAAAGACGGAGTATATACATACCGAAAATCATACTCTGGATTTTACAAATGTTTTAGTCTTCCAAAAAACGTCGATTCAAACAACATTGATGCAAAATATGAAGATGGTGTCTTGAAGTTAAGTATGCCAAAGAAGACATCTTCAAAAGACATCAAAAGAATTGAAGTTAAGTAGACTTTTTTCCGAAATTCTTTTAAATTCTTTCTTTTTTTACTTCTTTTCCGAGGTAAAATGAATAATATTGAAACACTAGCTGATGTCGAATACAGAAAAGCAATTTTCGGCACGAAAAATAAAATCGTAGATTCAAAATTAGTTGTGCCATTTTTTAATGGTGTAGAAAATGCAGACGTAGTTTGCTATGCTAATGATTTAAAGACCTTTGCAACATTTAGCACTGGAGTTCTTTATGATACCGTTGTAAACCAAGGAGATGTTTTTTCAGTGTCTATACTTCCACGAAAAACAACAAATACTCCTACAGATTTTTTAGCTGAAATAAGCTTACCAACTTTCGAATTAAGACCTTATTTTTGGGAAAACGCAAAAAATCAAAAAAAAGTTTCAGGAATTGTTGTACAGCAAAATGAAGCATATCTGCCTCAGTTATTAACCAAATATAAAAAATCAATAGAAAACTAAACTTTTATAAATGGTAAGTAACTCGAAATTAATTATATCGTATGTGAGGGTAGCAAAGTCTGGTCAAATGCGCAGGACTTAAGTCCCATACGAGGAGACAGCCCAGTTAGGGTACATTATTCCTTGTTTTGTGTTGGAAATCCTGTCTCTTAGTGAGTTCGAGGGTTCGAATCCCTTCCCTCACATTTTTCTTTATTTTCATAACAGCTAGAACTTGTTCTACTGTTAACTGCCAGACTACTTGGTAGCTGGTCTCT
>JAFGUC010000025.1 GCA_016938695.1 Candidatus Woesearchaeota archaeon
AAAAATTATAAAAGAACTTTCAAATCCGATTCTATTTTTGAAGGCTTAACATGAGGAGCATACCTCTTAACGACATTACCGTCTCGGTCTATCAGAAATTTTGTGTAATTATGTTTAATAGATTTTGTCAGGAAACCTTTTTTCTGATCAATAAGCCAACTAAAGAGTTGATGAATATCCTTGCCTTTAACAGATATTTTTTCAAATATTGGGAATGATATGTTGAATAAAGCTGAGCACTTGTCCTGGATTTCTGCATTATCATTAGGTTCTTGTTTAAATGAATCTGATGGAAAAGCTAGGACAAAAAAATCTTTTGAATTGTAATTTTTAAATAGTTTTTGAAATCCTTCTAGTTGATAAGAATATCCGCATTCTGTTGCTGTATTGACGATAAGAAGAACCTTTCCTGAATATTGGTTCAAGGATACTTTCTCGCCTTTGATGTCGTTAAGTTCGATATCGTATAAATTCATTAAATTCACCACCTTTTATTTCTGTTGCTTTCATTATAACACTGAAATAATATTTTTCTTGTAGAATGACTATTTTTTAAAAAGTTTTTTATTACTTGATTAACCCAAGAAATATAAGAAACATCATAAATATTAATTAATATTGTATTATTTTTATGCAGGTATATAATTAAGCTATGTTCTTACTTTATATTCTTACACTAATAATTATTTTAGGAGTGTGAATTTTATGGTAAAAGTTTTAGCAGTTAATGGTAGTCCAACTATGGAAAAAGGAGACACTGATTTATTGTTAAAAGCATTTGTTGAAGGCATGACTCAATCAGGTGCTGATGTAGAAATTGTTTATGCAAGTCGTTTAGATTTAAAGCCATGTTCTTGTGGGAAAATGTATTGTTGGTATCAAGATCCTGGCAATTGCTGCATAAATGATGAAATGCAAAAGTTGTATCCAAAAATTAAAGCTGCAGATATCTTAGTGCTAGCAACGCCTATTTATGTTCCATTGCCAGGAAGAATGCAGGACTTTATTAACAGGTTGTGCCCAATGATAAAACCGGAGTTAAGGTTTGAAGACGGTAGAACAAGAGCAATGAAACATGATTTTTTTAGGACAAGCAAATTTGTTTTAATCTCCGCTGGTGGTTGGTGGGAAATAGAAAATTTTGATACTGTTGTAAGAATTGTTAGTGATTTTTCTCTTACTTCCGGAATTGAATTTGTCAAACCAATCCTCAGACCTCACGCATTTTTAATGTATGATAAATCAGGATTGAATGAGGATGGTAAAAAAATTCTCAATGAAGTTAAAAAAGCTGGGCAACAATTAGTTGAAAATGGTGAGATTTCGCTTGAGACTTTAGATTTTATCAGCAAACCTTT
>JAFGUC010000026.1 GCA_016938695.1 Candidatus Woesearchaeota archaeon
TATGACTCATTAGTGATAATGTCTTAATAGAACACAAGTGATAATGTCCCCAAATATAAAATATTAATGTATAATTATCTCATTAGACATATTGAGGTGATTGCAATCAGAAAGGTTAATTTAAGAATGAATGAAGATTATAAATACAACATTATTAAAAAGTTAGTTGAGTCTAATGGCAACAAGGATACTGCTGCTCTTAAACTTAATTGTACTAGGAGAACCATAAATAGATTGATTATTGGTTATAAAACTGAAGGTAAGTTATTTTTCCAACATGGTAATAGAGATAGAAAACCAAAGCATACTACTTCTACAACTATCAAAAATAATATTTTAGATTTATACAAAACTAAATACTTTGGCGCTAATTTTGTTCACTTTTCTGAACTATTAATGCGTAACGAAAATATTAAAATATCACCTAGTACTATAAATTCCATCTTATTAGAAAATAATATTTTATCTCCAAAAGCAACTAAAGCTTCAAAGAAAAAGCTTCGTATCTCACTTGAAGAAAAAATGAAGCAAACAACTTCTAAAAAGGATATTGCTAAAATGCAAAGTAACTTAATTAGCATTGAGGATGCTCATCCTAGAAGACCTAGATGCTCTTATTTTGGTGAAATGCTTCAAATGGATGCTTCGGTTCACCATTGGTTCGGAACAACTAAGACTCAATTACATGTCGCTATTGATGATTCATCTGGCGCTATCGTTGGTGCTTATTTTGACTCACAGGAAACTTTAAAAGGTTACTATAATGTTCTTGATCAAATACTTAATAACTATGGAATTCCCTATATGTTTTATACTGATAGACGTACTGTTTTTGAATATAAACAAAAAAAATCTCCCTCGTTAGAAGAAGATACATTTACTCAATTTGGATATGCATGCAAACAACTTGGCATAGATATTAAAACTACTAGTTGTGCACAAGCTAAAGGTCGTGTTGAAAGATTATTTCAAACCCTACAATCGCGCCTGCCAATTGAACTTCGATTAGCAGGAATAGCGACTATAAAGGATGCTAATGTATTCTTGAACTCCTACATAAAAGAATACAACGAAAAATTTTCAATACCAGTTAATAATATCAAATCTGTGTTTGAAAAACAACCATCAAAAAAAGAAATCAATTTAACGTTGGCAATTCTTGCAGAGCGTAAAATTGATAATGGTCATTGCATTAAATTCGAAAAGAAATTCTATATGCCTACAGATGAAGCAGGACATGCAGTTTATTATCACAAAGGTACTAATTGCGTTGTTATAAAAGCTTTTGATGGCAAAATATACACAAATATTCAAGATAAAGTTTATATGCTTGATGTTATACCAGAGCACGAACACAGTTCAAGAAATTTTGAATTTAAACAGACAAAAATAAAAACTAAAAGTAGGAGCATTCCAAAATTGAAACATCCTTGGAGACAAATAAATTTCCAGAAATTTATAAAGTCACAAAAACATAGATATGAATTAGATTTTCAAGATGTAATAAACACACAAGAAATACTACAATATAACACTTAAATGCAGTAATATAAGCACCAAATGTTTGGTGCTTATATTTAAAAGTTTTCAGGACATTTTCAAAACTGCTTGACATA
>JAFGUC010000001.1 GCA_016938695.1 Candidatus Woesearchaeota archaeon
TTTGGGATGGCAAAGGTTGGATGACAGATTTCAGAAAGCGGATATCAAATGATGGATTTCAAATATCAGAAAGAAGATTTTAAATAACGAATTTGATGTGACAACAAATTAATAAAGTATTAGACTTTTTTATTATAAAGAGGGATGAAATGAAAAAGAAGGGACAATTCTATTTAATTGCAGTTGTTATTTTGATTGCAATTTTTCTTGGTGTTTTAATAGTTAATAATTCTATAAAAAAATCTGAAAATCCTTCTATTTATGACCTTGAAAAGGAAATAAAAATAGAGAAAGGTAAAGTATTGGATTATATTGCAAATAATAATCTTGATTCTACTAATTCATTAATTGTTATGACTAATTTTTCAAATATTTATTTAGACAAAATTGGAGACAATAAGAATTCTGTTTTTATTATTGGAGACCCTTCGTATATTCGTTTGATTGGAAATGTTTATTCTGGTTTCATAAATTATTCTTTTGGGAATGCTAAGGGTGGCTATATGGATGGCACTTTTGAAGAAGATTTTATACCTGAGGCGGATGAAATCTTGATTGATATAAATGGACACAATTTCTCTTACAACATAAATTCTGGACAAAACATTTATTATACAATAGAACATATTTACAATGACGAAGTTTACATAATAAGGTGAAGTGAAATGAAATTAAGAAAAATTAGCAAGGAAAATAAGAGGGGTATTAGTGCAATAATTGGCTATGTTCTTTTGGTTACTTTTGGATTAATTATGGCAGTTGTTGCTTATAACTATTTGAAAACTTATGTTCCAAAGGATTTGGTAGAATGCCCTGATGGAACATCTATTTTTATTAAGGATTATAATTGCGTTGGAAACACGCTTGAAATAACCATAAAAAATAATGGTAAATTTAATTACGCTGGATATTATATACACGCTGCAAACACCACAGCGCAGAAAATTGCAACGATTAATTTGGCTGAATATTTAATTGACTCTGATGACAAAAATGCAAGAAACGTATCTGGCTCTTACATTATGTTTTCGGCAATAGACGATAATCTTATGATTCCACAAAAAGAATCTAAACATATTTTTAATTTGCCCCATGATATTGCAATCTTAGAACTTACACCCGTTAGATATCAACAAGAAGGTAATACATTAAGATTTGTTTCTTGTTCTAATGCAAAAACAAAGGAGGAAATAATCTGTAATTAAATAACTAGATTTTTAAATTAAAGATTATTATAATAAATATGAAGAATAAAAGAGGTATATCTCCAGTTATCGCAACCGTTCTTTTGGTTGCAATTGTTATTGTTATTGCATTAATCGTATTTTCTTGGGTTAGAAGCATGAATGAGGAAGCTATAACAAAATTTGACGGAACTAATATCAAATTGATCTGTGAAGAAGTTGTTGTTGATGGAAGTTATTCTTCTGGGTTTATTTATCTGTCTAATACGGGCAATGTTCCTATTTACCAACTTAAAGCGAAGGTCGAAAGTGCTGGAGCCTATGAAACGGTTCCTTTAACTGAAGGATGGCCTGAAGGAGGATTGCTTCAAGGAGGAACTTATTCTGGACCTATTTCAGTAACTGGAGAAAAAATGCTTTTAATTCCTGTTTTAATTGGAACTACAAGTGATAATCAAGAAAGAGCTTATACTTGTGAAGAAAGATACGGAATTGAAATTTTTATGTAAAATGTTTTTAAAAAAAAATAAAAGTGGACTTAGTCAAGTAGTTGAAGCGACTTTACTTATAGCACTTACAATTGGTATTATTGCCGGGGTTTGGGCTGTTGTTAATTCTTTTGTAGCTGACAGGCTTGATAAAACTGGTAGTTGCTACAAGATTCTTGGAAAAACATCACTAGGACCTTCCTACACTTGTTATAATGAAACGGGAAATTATATTCTTGTAAATGTTATTGTTGGTGAAGCTGAACTTGAGTCATTGTTTTTAGCCATTGAAATAGATGGAGAATCTCAAGTTTACGAATTGAATAATGATTCTAGAATTATTCCAAATATCCGAATTTATAACTCTCTTGAGGATGAAGTTAGAATGCCTGGGCCCGAAAGTGCAAAAACATATATAATAAATGCCGCAGATAGACCAACTAGAGTACAACTCGCTCCTAGAGCTGGCGGAACTACTTGTGACGTTAGTGATTATCTAGATTCAATTGCAACTTGCATTTGATTGCAAACATTAATTATTTAAATGATTTTTTCCTAATATTGTAGAGGTGAAAAATAGCATATGCTGTCAAAAAAGAAAGGACAGGTTTGGATTGAAACGGTTACTTATACAATGATAGCATTTGTATTGATTGCGCTTGTTATTGGATTTGCAAGACCAAAAATCGAAGAGATTCAAGACCAAGCAATAATCGAGCAATCATTAAAAATAATAAAAGAAATGGACTTAAAAATTCAAGAAATTTCTGAAACAGGAGAGGGAAATAAACGAAAAGTTGAGCTTACTATAAAAAAAGGTGAGCTAAGAATTGACTCTAGTAATGATACGCTCTTTTTTATAATGGAAGGCAGATATATGTATAGTCAACCAGGACAAAGCTATATGGATGGTGGAATAAATATTACAACTACCGAACAAGGCAAGGTTTATACAATTACTTTTGAAAAAAAATATGAAAACTTAGATTTAAAATTTTCCAACGAAGAAGAATTGAAAAAGCTACCAAGAGGAACTACACCATATGAATTATTTATTTCTAATGAAGGAGGAGATGTAATTAATCTACAACTTGGATAAAATGGCAGAAAAAAAAGTTAGCATATTAGAATTTCCACAGGTCGCAATTGATTTTACGCCGAAAATTCCCGCGATGAAAAAGGTTAAGGATAAAACAACTGTTGATGTTCGTTATTGTATTGTTTCCCCTTTTGCTTATATCCACATTTACTGGGATACAAAAGCGTATGAACTTGTATATGAAGTTGAAGAACCCACTTTAACAGCAGAAGAAGAAAAACAAAAAGAACAACTTATTAGTGCACTTAGAAGTATGATTAATTTTTCCGAAATTCTTGGTGGGAAAAATGAAACGCTATTTGAATATATCGATAAAAGATTAAAACTCCTTGCAATTGAATTGGGGCTTGAAATAAACTATGAAACTTATAAAAAATTATATTATTATATGTGTCGTGATTTTATTGGGTTTAATGAAACTGATGCTTTATTACGTGATTATTTTGTAGAAGATATTGAATGTAATGGTGCAAATACACCTGTTTATGTTATTCATCGTGTTTTTAGAAACTTAAAGACTTCGCTTATTTTTAGAGATCCTCAAAAGCTTGAAAGTTTTGTTGAAAAGATTGCTCAAAGATGTGGTAAATATATTTCTTATGCTCAACCTATTTTAGATGGTTCTTTGCCTGATGGTTCCAGAGTTAATGCGACTTATACTAAAGATATTACAAGTAAGGGACCTACTTTTACAATACGTAAATTTACAAAAACGCCCTGGACACCTCCTCAATTAATTGGATTTAATACGATGAGCCCAGAAATGCTTGCTTATTTGTGGATGCTTGTTGAGTATAAAATGAATTTATTGATTGTTGGTGGTACTGCTTCTGGTAAAACGACTCTTTTGAATGCTATGGCTTTCTTTATTCCACCTGAGGCAAGAGTAGTTACAATTGAAGATACTCGTGAATTAAACTTACCTAGAGAGAACTGGCTTCCAAGTGTTGCGCGTAGTGCTACTGGTATTGGTGGAGTTGGTGAAGTGGGTCTTTTTGATTTACTTAGAGCTTCTTTTAGACAGGCTCCAGATTATGTAATTGTGGGTGAAGTGCGTGGTAAAGAAGCGTCTGTTTTATTTCAGGGTATGGCATCTGGTCACTCTTCCATTGCCACAATTCACGCGGACAGTGTTGAAACTGTTATTAAGAGATTGGAAACTCCTCCAATCGAATTATCCCCAACTTTATTGAATGTTCTTGACAGTATGTGTATTATGACTCACGCAATTGTTCAAAATCAGGAAACGAGAAAATTAAGAGAAATTGTAGAAGTTGTTAATGTTGATCCTGATGGGATAGCTCTTACTAATACTCCATTTATGTGGAATGCTCAAGAAGATAGATTTTATTTTAAGAAAGAAAGTAAAATGTTTCAAAAGATTACGGAAAGATTTGGAATAACAAGGGATGAATTATTTAATGAATTTAGAAGACGTGCAGAACTTTTATATAAAATGTATCAACAAAAAATCTTTAGTTTCTCGGAAGTTTCTGATATTATTAATGGATACTATAAGAAACCAGCAGAAATTCTAAAGAAATTTGAAATCAAATGAAATCAGAAGTAGCTCCTTTTGTGAAGCAATTATTGGGGAAATTGGAAGAGAATGTTGCAAAACTGGAGAAAACAAAGGAGGATAACAATCCAAGGGCATTCAACGATGTAAAAAAAGAATGTTTCAAAATACATGAAGAGATTGAAAAACTACTATGAATGATTTAAGATTTGAAAAATTAAAAAAAATTCTTTTTGAAGAAAAATCTCAAGTTGATCAGATAGAAAAAATTTCTGAACAAATTGATTCTGCTGATTCGTCAGAAAAACAAATGTATGATAAACAACTTAAACTACTTCAAGATAATATTAAAAAAACTCATGAAAAATTAAAAACTGCATTATCTGAACTTCTTTTCTCAAAGCCTCTTGAAATAGATAAAAAAACATTGCCTGGCTCTGATAAACCACAGATTCCTAAAAAAGAAGAGCAACTTGAAGTAAGAGACAAGATTGCATCTAAAGGAGGAAATATATATTCGTTAAAAGAAATTGCCCCTGTTGGACTTGAGAATGAAACAGTTAGAAGAATTAGGATTAAAGAGAAAAAAAGAAAAAATGATTTAAAAAAAGAATCTGACAAATCTGAGTATTCAAAAATTTCTAGTGAAGTTTTTTCTAAAACATCAAGAAAATTACTTGGACAAAAAAATTTTAAATCCATTGAAGAACAATTAATTAAGGCCAATTTAAATTATACTCCAGTTGGTTACGTTTCAATGATTATTATGACGACTTTTCTTTCAGCGATTATTGCTGGATTTTTATTCTTGTTCTTTTTGTTTTTTAATTTCGAAGCAACTTTACCAATAATAACAAGAGCTCTTGAACCTATTAATATTCGATTTTTCAAAGTATTTTGGATTCTTTTTGTAATTCCAATTTTTACTTTTATATTTATGTTTATCTATCCATCACTTGAAAGAAGAAGTGCTGAAGATGCAATTAATTCGGAACTTCCTTTTGCAACAATTCATATGTCGGCAATTTCTGGTTCTATGGTTAATCCTGTTAAAATTTTTGAAATTATTATTTCCACAAAGGAATACCCAGCACTACAAAAAGAATTTACTAAAATGCTAAATGAAATTAATTTATATGGATATGATTTAGTTAGTGCACTTAAAAATACGGCGAAGAATAGTCCTAGTAAAAAACTTGCAGAACTACTTAATGGTCTTGCTACAACTATTCATTCTGGTGGTGATATGCCAAAGTTTTTTGATAAGAGAGCTGAAACACTTTTATTTAATTACAAAATAGAACAGCAAAAAGATTCCAAGAGGGCTGAAACTTTCATGGATATGTATATTAGTATTGTAATCGCTGCGCCCATGATTTTAATGTTGCTTATGATGATTATGAAAATCAGTGGACTTGGAGTTTCACTTAGTGTTGGTGGAATCTCTTTATTAACAATACTTGGAGTAACGGTAATAAATATAATCTTCATGACGTTTTTACATTTGAAGAAACAACAATAAAATGACAGAATTACAAGATAAAGATTTAATTGGAGCAGTGTTCGGTGTTGCTGTAATAGCTCTTGCTTATTTTTTTGCTGGAGATAAATATTTTCCACTATTTTTAGGTCTTGGTGTATTGATTAGTATTTTGCCAATTATACTCCATATGATTAAAGACAATAAAATTAATAATGAAAAAGAAAATATGTTCTTGGAATTTGCAAGAAATCTTGTTGAAAGTGTAAAGACTGGAACCCCTATTTCTAAGAGTATTATTAATATGACTGGTAAGGATTATGGTGCTTTGACTCCTCACATTGATAAGCTTGGTAATCAGATTTCTCTTGGTGTTCCACTTAATATTGCCTTGACTTATTTTGCAAGGGATGTTCAAAATCGTTCTATTTCTAGATCTTTGACTTTAATTGGACAAGCAGAAAGAGCTGGTGGTGATATTGGTCAAATTCTTGAAGCTGTTGCTGGTGCTGTTAATATGGCTGACAAGTTAAAGAAGGAAAGAAAAGCTGCTATTTCAACATTAGTTTCTCAAGGATATATAATTTTCCTTGTGTTCATCGTTATTATTTTGGTTCTGCAATTTCGAATTTTACCAATGGTTTCAGGAATTTCTGACGTTGGTGGCTCCTTGGGATTTGGTGGTGCTGGTGTCAATCCATCTGTTGATCAAAGAGAAATTTCAAATGCTTTTTTATATTTAATTCTAACACAAGGCTTTTTCACTGGACTTACAATTGGTAAATTGGCTGAGAATGATATTAAGGCTGGTGTAAAACATTCCTTTGCGCTTATGTTCTTGTCTTTTATAGCTTCAACTATTGCGAACATTATATTGGGGGGGTAATCTCTAATTAAAATGAAATTTAGAAAAAATAAAAATGCATCATCACATGTAGGAATTGTTATATCATTTACCCTATTTGTTACTGGAATAATTTTTATGTATAATATCGTTGGCTCTCCGATAAAATCCGTTGAAGAAAAATCCGACAATTTAGATTTTATAAAAATAAATTTTCTTAATTATGTGAATGAAGAAATTGTTATCTTGCGATTTCCCCCCTTAACACAATGTATTACTTTTTCTAATCCTGACTTTGATTTTCCAAACCCCATGATTTACTCTACCGATGGCATAGAAATTGGCTCATCTATATCGGGAGGATCTTCTATTATTGACTTATCAAATAATCTTACAAAAGTTTATTTTTCAAATAGTTCTTTTGATAAAAATATTGAAGCCATTGGAACTGGTTGCATTCTACAAAATCCATCAAGTGTTTCTTATGAAAAAATTTCAACTGAAAAAAAAATAAATGAAATAATTGATTTGTCCATAAATGATGAAACTTATTTTATGAATTTACTCGGAATTACAAGTGATTATGATTATAGTATTATTTTTGAATTTTCAGATGGGAGAATTATTGGAGAAGATAAAACGCTCAATCGTAATATTAAATCAAATATTTATTCTAAGGAATATATAATAAATTATTTATCTGTTGATGGATTAAATGTAGTCGGTAAATTAAAACTTAAGGTCTGGTAAAATGAAAAAAAATATTTTAAAAAAAAACAAGAAAGGATGGATTAAGATAATTGAGGCTTTCATTGCGCTTTCTTTGTTTACTGGCATGATATTATTAATTGTTCAAAATGAACCATTTAAAACTTATGGAAGAGACCATATCGAAAATAGAGAAATTGAAATATTAAATGCCATACAAGTTAACGACACACTCAGAACAGATGTTCTTTCGGTTACTAATTTCGAACTATCATCTAATGATACTGCATTTCCTGAAAGTTTGAGAAATTTTATCTCCTCTAATTCTTACTCTAATGTTGAATGCTTTCTTAAAGTTTGTGAAATTTCGCAAAGCTGTATCCTGGACGGAATAATTCATGAAGAAATTTATGCCAAAGATGTTATCATTACTTCAAGCACTGATTTCTATTCACCTAAAAAATTAAAAATATTTTGTCTAAAATGAAATACAAATTCATATCACATACTGCCGATGTAAAAATACACGCATCTGGGAATACTCTAGAAGAGGCTTTTTCAAATTCTTTGATTGGATTTACTAAGTTTATTTCTAAAGATAAAATTAAACCAAAAGAAAATAAAAAAATTAAAGTGACTGGGATTGATATAAAAAATCTCTTATATAATTTTATAGAAGAATTTATTATCCTTTTTGATTCTGAATATTTTTTGTTAAGCAAGATAGAAGAAATAAAAATAAAGAACTTAAAAGGCAAATTCTCCATTGAATGTAATGCATGGGGTGATTCTGGTAATAATTATAAAATTTTATCTGGGATTAAAGCAATTACATACAATGAAATGGAAATTAAAAAAATAAAAAATAAGTATGAAATAATTTTTACTTTGGATATTTAATTTTATAATTCAGAATAGACAACCTCAAAACAATTATAAATTAATTATTTTATATATATTTATGAAAAA
>JAFGUC010000027.1 GCA_016938695.1 Candidatus Woesearchaeota archaeon
GACGAGAGTCTGACCAGTCCGACCGAAACTGAGGTTGGGACGAGATTCGACTTGTCGAATCCGCACAAACCCAGCCATGACTTATACCACGTGTTGTGCATAGTAGTTTATTTTATTTCAATTTCAGAATATTCTACAAATCCTTTTGATGAAGCAATATTGAAACCCACGTATTTCAATTTCTTGTTTTTGTCAAGTGGATTCTCATCATTGAAGTTGAGCAATTCTTTTTTGTCGATTATTATTTTAATATTTCCATTGTCATATTGAATGTTTACTGAATGTAAAAAACCCGGTCTCATTGGGTAATCTTTGATGAGTAGTAATTCATCATCTAATCTTCTAAGTTTTAGACCACCTTTCCAAAACCAAACATGATAACCTGAAAATCTATCTTTCCCATTTGTGCAAAACATTGTGTTTATTTCAGGTCCAGTTGAAAGAGCCTGGAAATTAATTGACAATTTTTCCGATTGAAATGGATTTTTGATAAAAATCAATGGAAGTTGTCCTTGTTCAATAATTTCTGCTTTTAAAGTTTCTTCATCGCTTTTATACCAAGATGGGATTGAAGGAATAAATTTGAAATTTCGTAACTCAATTGGTTTTGTTCTAAACTCTTTTAATGTTTTGTCTAATTGTTTTTTTAATGCTTTAGCACCTGTTATTGTTGGTTTATATATCAAAATTCTATATGGTCTGATGTCAAAAGGAACATCATCAATTCTTTGAGATAAAAGAATTACATTGTCGTTTTCTTTTATAGTGTGTGAAATACCCAATTCATAAAAGACATTTGGATTTTTATCTGTTAGGTCAGCGATAATTATTTCTGAGGAAACAATACCTTTTATAATATCTTCCATAATTGGTTTTGAGCCATATATTTCGTCTGCACGTTTCGTTGTATAATTGTTCTCATCTAATACCTCCTTTATTATTTCATGATAGATTTCATCATAAGGTTCACCAAAAGGCATTAGAACAAAACATGTCCAAGGCTCTTGTTCAAATTCTTCGTTTTCTAAAAATGATTTTGGATACATAGTTTCTTGGTTTTTTCACTATGTCTAGTCCTAAAATACGGCTACAGGTTAAACATTGATTTAAGCAACATTTTTAAACACCGAGTTTGGTGTTTTATATCCTAAA
>JAFGUC010000028.1 GCA_016938695.1 Candidatus Woesearchaeota archaeon
TATTTTCATAACAGCTAGAACTTGTTCTACTGTTAACTGCCAGACTACTTGGTAGCTGGTCTCTTGTATCCCTTCCCTCACATTTTTTTCTAAGACACTTTATCCGATTGCATGCATTAAAAATAAGTTTAAAAAAAATTAATTCTGAATAGATGTCAAGTTCAAGAAGAATACGATATCTAAACTATCATTATCTCTTAAAATTAAATAAACAAGCAATAAATATATTTAAGATAAAAAAAGCAGATCGATTTGAAATTTTGAGTTCTATAAAATTAAAAAATGTATTAATAAATTGTAAAACAAATAACGGTGATTTATATGATAAGGCAATTTGCTTATTGGTTGGTTTAGTCAAAGCTCATTGTTTTTCAAGTGGAAATAGACGAACAGCATTATTGGCTGTTTTTGTTTTTGCAAAATTAAATTTTATTAAAATTTATATATCTAATAATCCTTATAATTCAAGAATCTTAACAGGAATCCGTGAAAATTATTATACTTATCCAGAAATAAGATATTGGTTGAAACATGGCAAAATCAAAGAATTTCGAAGAAAATGAATATCCTGAGTACGACGATAATCTAGTTAATAGTATAATAAAAAAGCATAAACGTCTTCTTGAAGCAGTTGGCAGATTATAGCTAACTATATAAATCCCACAACTAATATCGACAGGAATGAAACTCAGACAAACCCCAGAAGATTTTATAGTACAAGAGATTTCTAATCTAAATATCACAAAAGAAAAACAAGATTACAAAATATTTGAAGTGAAAAAGCGAGGTATAGAATCTTTCAACCTGTTTAGGACAATAGCATCAGAAAACAAATTTCAAGCCAAAGATATTGGTTTTGCAGGACTTAAAGATAAACACGCAGTAACAACTCAATACATCTCAATCCCTTCTAAATACGACTTAAAAGAATATAATGACGACAATCTAAAAATTAGATTCATAGGATATTCAAAAAATCCTATAGAATTAGGTGACTTGATTGGAAATAGATTCAAAATAACAGTACGAGGTATTCAACCAAAAGATCTTAAAGGAATATTCAAACGTGCAAATAGTATTTCAGAAATTGGTGTTCCAAACTATTTTGATTCACAAAGATTTGGAAGTGTAATCAATAATAGGTTTATTGCAAAATGCCTAATAAAAAAAGATTACGAAACAGCAGTTAAAATATTTCTAACATCTTCTACAAATTTTGAAAGTAAGCAAATAAAAGATGATAAAAAATACATAAAAGAAAATTGGTATAATTTAGAAAATATAAAAGTCACAACAAATCATCTAAACAGAATCATAAAACGATACAAAGAAACAAAAAGCTGGATTGAAGCATACAAAGAAATTATGCCAAATTTAAGGCAAATAATTGCGTCTGCATATCAAAGTTATATTTGGAACGAATGTATAAAATTATTACTAAAAAACAAATTACAATCAAATTTATACGATTTAGAATATTCTGTTGGAAAATTGACATTTTATGACAGTATACAGCAAAATAAGATTCCAAAAACATTCAATACTGTTAGTCCTAAAATGGAATTAGAAGGTATCGAAAAAGAAATAATCAAATCAATTCTCCAAAAAGAAAAAATAGCATTGGAAGATTTCGACATAAAAGAAACAGGTAATTTTTTCAAAACAAGTGCGAGAAAGATAATTTCATATCCTAAAAAATTCAAACTTTCAAAAGAGCTTCCAGATGAATTAAATAAAAGTCAGTACAAATTAATTCTAGAATTCGAATTAAGCAAAGGAAGTTATGCAACAATAATAATAAAAAGAATTTTTGAAAAATAAAATTATTTTATTTTTCTTAGTTCTCCTTTAATCTCTTCATAAAACTGTACTTCTGCAGTTTTAATATAAGGTGCGAGGAAAACAAAACCTACTCCTACAGTCAATATTGACAGTAAAAACCATCCGAAGAAACTAAAATACAATGTGAAAAGTTTCCATTTTTTACCTTTCATAAGGATTTTACTTTTTCTAATCGCTTCAAGTGGTTCTAACTTTGGTTGATCATGTAAAATAAAGAATGTCATTGAATAACTAAATGATGCAATGATTCCTGGAATGATGAATAATAATGACCATAAAAATGTGAATATGCCAATTAGCAACTGTGCTAAGAACATTTCAATAAACCTATTGAATCCAGAAAACAAGATTTTCAAGTCAGTTTTCTTTTTCCTAACCATTGTTATAAAAAATACAGTCATACCAAACATTAATGGACCACTAACCAAAATTCCAACAATTGTTCCAATAATTGGTGCAGATCCGATTATGAAACTTATAGCACCAAAGATTAGCATTGCAAGAATGGACATGCCCCAAGTCTTTTTCAAAGCTTGTCTTGCTTTTAATCGTAATTCATAATTTGTCTTCATAACACGTTATATGTTACTTATATTTATATAAATTAGGCTTTTCAAACCAAAAGATTTAAAAAGGGAACATAATAACGGTAACATAATCGACACAAAACAGTGATAAACTGTTAAATAGAAGAAAAAGAATTTTACTTAACAAATAAAAATTGCTTTTTCTTTTTGGATTTAAACGAAAATGAAATTTAAAGAATTAGGTCTAGATGAACCTTTACTTGCTATCATAGAAGAAAAAGGTTTTGAACAACCAACGGAAATACAGGAACGAACAATTCCTTTGACTCTAGAATCAAAAGATGTGATTGCTGAGTCAGCAACTGGTTCAGGAAAAACATTAGCTTTTAGTGCAGGAATGATTATGAATATTCATGCAAGAAAAGGAGTACAAGCATTAGTTTTAGCACCAACAAGAGAATTAGCTTCTCAAGTTGCAAGAGAAATAAAACAATTTTCAAAAGGACGATCCTTACGAGTATGTGCAGTATACGGTGGAGTTGGAATAAACCCACAATTTGCAAAAATACGAGAATCTGAAATTGTAGTTGGAACTCCAGGAAGAATTCTTGATCATATGCAAAGAAGAACATTATTATTAGATGATGTAAAATTTTTAGTTCTTGATGAAGCAGACAGAATGCTTGATATGGGATTTAGAGATGATATTGAGAGAATTATTAGCCAATGTCCAACAGACAGACAAACTTTGCTTTTCTCAGCAACTATATCTGAAGAAATTACTCAGATTGCAAAGAAATATCAAAAACACCCAGTAAAAGTTAAAGTCAAAAATCAAGTTGACCCTAAAAAACTAAAACAAGTTTATTATGATGTAAATGACGGTGTGAAATTTTCACTACTTGTAACTTTATTGAAAAGTGAACCAGCAAATCTTTCAATGATTTTCTGTAACACTCAAAGAAATGTTGATTTCGTTGCAAAGAATTTAGCTAAAAATGGTGTTAAAGCACAAGGAATCCATGGTGGAATTTCTCAAGCAAGAAGAACACACATTTTGCAAGAATTCTATTCAGATGGTTGCCATGTATTAGTTTGTACCGATGTTGCAGCACGTGGACTTGATATTAAAGGAGTTTCACATGTATACAACTTCGACTTACCAGATGATCCAAAGCAATATGTTCATAGAATTGGACGAACTGCAAGAGCAGGTTCAGAAGGTATGGCAGTTAACGTTTTAACACGAAGACATCACGATAGTTTCAGAAGAATCATGTCAGAAGTAGGATACGACACAATAAAAAAGATGGAAACACCTTTTGTTGAGAAAGTTCCAATTACTACTGGCGGAGATTCTGGAGAAAGAGACGGACGAAGAAATTCTCGAGGCGGTTCTAGAGATGGATACTCTCGAGGAGGATCTAGAGATTCTCGAGGAAGTTATTCAAGTGACCGACCAAGAAATTCAAGCGAAGGTTCTTCTTCCCGAGGAAGTTATTCCAGTGACAGGCCACGACGTTCAAGCGAAGGTTCTTCTTCCCGAGGAAGTTATTCCAGTGACCGACCA
>JAFGUC010000029.1 GCA_016938695.1 Candidatus Woesearchaeota archaeon
AGGTCGACCAAGGGATTATTAATACATGCTTTCGGTAGACTGGCAGCTGCTTTTATATCTTTAGCTTTTTAACCCTTGATTCGCATAGGTATATGATAGTTATTGTCAATCGAGCCTTGTCGAAAAAATCTGTCAATTATTTTTTGAATAGATTCTTTGTCCAGTTTCATTCCTACTGTCGACTTGCAATTTGAACATGGAGTATTACTTTGAATCCCGATTTTCTCAGCTTCAATTCTTAAACCTTCATTTTTTAAGCAATTACTACATATCATGGTTTGCACGGTCTTGAAATATTAAGCACAACGGATACATGTATGAAACGTTGGGGATTGCGGGCTTCGTCACTGTCTGCCAGCACAAAAGCCGAAGCGGGGCTGAATTCTCAACATAACCACTTAACCCCCAATGTTTTATACATGATGTTGGCGGTAGGTTTTCTTTTAAAATCCCCTGTATGCACATAGTTCATCAAGTGTAAGTTTTTGTTTTTTAAATAAGTCATAAAATTCAATCTTTGAAATCCTTATTCTAATGTTCCCAAACTTGTCATAAGGATGTGCTTCTGTATTTTGATTTCTTTTCTCGTTAATTTCTATCCAATGTTTGTTACACAAAGGAAATTTGCTGTCAATAATGTTTGCATTTAAGTTAACACCATAGTCAGCAGCACCTTTGGTGATGTTCAATCTACTGCAAATTTTGTCAAATACCAGATTATTAAAAGTATTTAGATTTAATAGAGATTTTGAAGGGTCGGTATTTACTGTCTTGATGAATAGTAAAAAAGAAGTTCTTAGTTCTTCATATTCTGCATCATCTGTCCAAATATTTCGATTAAAAAATGTTTCTGGATTATCGATTTTCCATTCATTTTTAAGAGTATGTAAGATTATGTCTGTTGGTTGTTTGCTGAATATGTATTTTATAAACTGATTTTGTTCGTTAGACGGTTTAAAACCAATAAAATTCAATGGATTATTGAAAAGTAGATTTAGCCCTTGAAGAGATAACATTCCATTTGTATTTTCAAGAAGGCGAGTTGCGAATATTTTTCTGTATGACCTTTCAGTAGATGAAGCATATTTATAACTATTTAATTCTCGCTGGATAAAGTAATTGTCTGTTGAATTGTCAGTTAATAATAACTCTTTTTTGTTATTTGCAAATAACCAACCAACCATATAATAGTTTACTAACCAATGTCTATGCTTTTCAAATGTATATGTTTGGTAAATACTTTCATCAAAAGGATAGTCAGGAAAATATTTGAAACAAAGTGCTACTAAATGATTGAATAATATGGTTTCGTCTGATAGTATATTTCCAATAAATTGCTTTACATCTTCATCATTTGGATAATGCTTTCTTAGATAGAATAAAACACCTTCAAAGTGTGTTAGGATAAGGTGGTATTTACTTATAATAATAGTTTTAACTTGTTCGTCAGCATTTAATTTGTAAAGTGAAAAACCGATTACTGTCTTGTCAAGATATTGTTCGTCTGAATTTTTATCAAAACAATTGGCAAATCGTTTCTTTAGCTGTTTGTGGGTTCTTGCTTTTAACTTTCCTGATTCTTTACCTGTTGTTTCTTCCTTGTATTCTTTTGTGATGTCCGAAAACTTGCTGTTCTGAATTTTTAATTCTGCATCAATATCTTCAACTTTTTTAATCAGAATTTTACTCCCCTGAGGAATTAATCCAAGGTCTCTGGAAATTAAATCTAGTGCAGCTATTAATTTTTGTGAGGTCAGTTCATCTTTTGTCAGTATTCTAATATCATCAACATATCTAAGGTATTTGAAGTCAAGTTTTTTCGCTGTTCGCTTTACTTCACTGTCAATGTAAAAAAGATACAAGTCTGCTAATAATGGGGAGCTTATTGGTCCTTGCGGTATTCCGTGTTTGCTCTTGAATGATTTGTGATTAGAGTCCGCAGTCCAAGTTTCTAAGCATCTTGAAAGGAGTTCTAAAAGTTCGTTTTCAACATTGTAATTCTTTTGAAGAAGTTCACAAAGTATGTTGTGGTCAATAGTGTCAAAAAATGATGCAATGTCAAACTCACTTAAATAGATATACCCATTTGAGAAATGTTCTTTTGAAATTTCATTAAATCTTTTCCATTTTCTTTTCCACGATTTGTAAAAAAACTTTTTGTCTTCACCTTTTGCTTTGGATGTGTTAACAATGTTTCCAAAAATGACTTTATCATAGTATGGGGATATTATTTCATATGCAGTATCTGCAATTACATTTGTGATAGCTTGATAAACAAGTAAATCTATAAATGTAAGCATTGAAAGTGGTCTAACAAGATTGTCCTTTTTAG
Source organism: Candidatus Woesearchaeota archaeon (assembly GCA_016938695.1). GTDB lineage: Archaea > Nanobdellota > Nanobdellia > Woesearchaeales > JAFGUC01 > JAFGUC01. Next base: position 2,333 of record JAFGUC010000029.1, read on the forward strand.
GAATGAAAATTTTATGACATTTTTCTGGTTTGTAAATATCTTGTTTGATACTTGATATTACTGTTTCTATATTCTCGTCAAGATAGAGTCCGAAAATTTTTAAATCTTCATAATAGATGCTCTTATAAAGATTTCTTGAGGCAGTTTTTAGTCTGTCAAAGGCAAGTTTAAAATTACTTGAGGTTAAAAAAATATCGTATTGTGTCATTGTCTGTTGTGTCTTTTTTTAAACTTACCGCCAACGGTTCGCCGGTAAGAAGTCGTTGGGGATTGCGAGTTGCGGTCGTATCCCCGTTAAGAGGGATACGATACGGGCTGTAAAGCCCGCAATACAACCAAAACCCCAATGCTTTTTACCGGCTGTTGTGCCAAGTAATATATTTAAAATCTGTAATTTAATCCAAGTCCTAAATTAATAAAACTATAAGGTAATCCCTTATCAGTTAGTCTTAGTTTTCTAATCAAACAAGTTCCTAAATTAATATTGAATTTTAATTTTTCTCCACCGAACCGCAGAATCATATTTGGTTCAAACAATAAACTATTTACATGATGAATTTTATAATGTTCTGTCTCAAGGTAATAATCATAAAAGTTATGGTCTGTCATATTAGAATGAAGCAATCCAGCTTTTAATCCAAAACCGTAATCCATATTTGCAAATTTGCCATCAATTTTTCCGTAATTAATTTGCAAAAAATATTGCTGATAATCACCATATAAATGACCAGGATTTGCATCATTATAAGTTTTTATATGACTAAAGTGTCAAATAAATTTGCGTTTTTTTCTTTTATGCAACAACTCGAAAGTCTTGATAAATCTGGTTTAG
>JAFGUC010000030.1 GCA_016938695.1 Candidatus Woesearchaeota archaeon
AAAACTACAAGTCAGAATTAATATTATAAGAAAGAGTTTACTTTTCATTCTTATTCAACGTGTTTTTTTATAATTACACACAACGGTCACTTGTATGTGGTCGGGCGGGATTTCGAAGAGAAATCCTGTCAGACCCGCAGGAAAGTGGGCAAGAGGTCTGACTTGTCAGACCGCTAAAACCTCCGCCTGCCATATACAATTTGTTAGCGGTATGTGCTTTGTTCTTTCATTATTTGAGTTCTACATTTGTCGTAAATGCTATACTGAAATCACCTTTAATGTCGTCCTCATTTATGTTTGTAATTATCTTTTTTAAATCGGTGTCTTTATACTCAATAGCCTCTCCGTAAAAATTGGGTTTACAAAATTGTCCAATAAGAAAAATGTCGTTACCCTCAATTGAAAATTTTAGACGGTAAATAAATTTTACTTGCATAGTCCTGTAAACTTTCAACTCAATATTTTCTTTTATGGAGTCTATTGATTTTTTAGAGGTCATTATGTCCGCCTTAATATTAGCGTAGGAGCTTAGTTCGTCCGCTAAATTTGTCAATACAGGTTTTACAATATTTTCAATCACAGATTGTATTTGTTTTTCTTGTACTGGATTGAATTCTGGAACATATTTTTTAATTCCTTTTGAGTTGAAGAAGTCTTCAAGTTGTTTTGTCATGGCTTTGTTTTTTAGCTAAATAATAATTGAATATTTATTGCTTGATAAGTTTTTGAACTGTCAAGAGTAATCCATTCTAATAATCCATTTGCTGGTGGAGTAAAGCCAATGCTTTTGAGAAATTTAATCTCTTTACCACCAAGTTTTGCCTTTGAGCCGTCATGCGGTGTTCCGTCAATATTAATTGCATAGAGTTGATTATCGCTGAAGTAAACATGAATATGGTCTTTTGTTTTTGTAGTGGTATTACCACTGTCGTAACGGTAAGTAAGACTTGTCTTAGGAACTTTCTTATATTGTTCCCACTCAAGTATTAGTTCTTGCTCAAGAAATGTTTTTTGTGCATCATTCTCAAAAACAATTGTCTCGATAAAATACTCTTTATAATCGCCATTGGTCAACTTCTCAATTACCTCACTTACTTTTTTGTCGTAGAGAAATTGCTTAAAAGTCGGAATTCGTCCCGATTGGTCTTTAAATTCATTTGGGTCAATGTCGTGGTCGGTTACATATTGCACAAGTTCTGTAATCGCTTTTTCAACTTCACTTTTCTTTAATGTCGCCATTGTCTGTTTTTTTATGTTGTTTATTTCAAACTTGTAGGTTGTCCAGCATTACCGCTAACGGTAAATTGTATGAGTAGTGGCAGATTGCGTGGTAATTTCCTGTCAAACCGCTAAGCAGTTTGAGCGGGCTACAAACCTTGATATTTACCACTTTCCCTGCCATTACTTATACAAAATGTTGGCACCAGTACTTTATTAATACTTTGATTCAAGATAACTATCAAAAGCTTTATCAACCTGCAATAGTTGGTCAAAAGTCGCATTGTCATCTTGTTGCATATCGCTTTTAATCCTTTCTTTAGTAGAATCTACTAACTCAACAAAGTCTTGTGATACTTTACCGGAGAATTTTTCAATTAGAACTGTGTCTAATAATTTAAATTTTGCTTGCATACTTAATTTGTTTTTAATTAAAATAATTTTCTATAAATACGCAACAATTCAAAAAAATCACGAATGTTTTGAAAAATATTTTATACTAATGATTGAAAGTAATTCTAAAGCAGTAATAATCACTATTGCCAGAAATACCGCATTATCTGTAAGAGGTGGCTTAAAGAAAAAGGATAAAACAAATTTTGAAATTCCAGTAACAATAAAACTAAGTGTCAAAAATATTTTGAAGGTATCGTCAATTTTTGATGAAGCTATGTAATAAAGAGCAGTAAACGAAAGTGCAACACTTACTTCGCTTATTACAAATTTATTTACCACATAAGAGGAAAGAAGCAGAAACAATACTACATTAAATATTAAAAAGAATGCCGCTGTATATAAAATTGATTTTTTCATAGTTATTTAGGTATTGGTGGTGGAGTTTGGCTAAAAAGTTTTTTTATTTCTTCGATTTCAGATGCTTTAACCCAATCTTGCAACCCTTCAGTCCAGGCAAGAGTTTCTTGCTTTACCATCCCTTCTGAAATTAATTTTGGTAAATCAGATAGAAGAAATGGTTGACTATGAACACCATTTACCACAAAAAAGAATTTTTTTTGATTTGGAATAGGTGGGGGGGTTGAAGGATTTGTATTTAGATTATTACCAGCTTGATTAAATTGATTACCCATCGAATTTCCCAAACTTAATCCTGCGCCAAGTCCAAGCCCAGCATTAATCATACTCCCAGCAGAACCTTCATTTTCAGCAGCCGTTTCCATTACATCGAAACTCCTGTCCATTTGGTAAACATCTTTACCAACAGTATTGATTCTCATTGAAAGTTCTTTCGCTTCCTTTAATTTTATTAGTGATGTATCATTTTCAGGAATATTTATCGACATGAAATAGAAATCCACAATCTCAAGTCCGTATTTTAGGAATTCATCACTAATACTTTTTTTACATATTTCAGATAAATCATCCTGAAATGCTGCAATTTGTGTAAGAGAAATTTTGTTTTGCACAATTGCCTTACCAAGTATAGTAGAAATTGCACTTAATAGCTTACCATTAAAATATTCAGTAATTTGAAGTGACGTGAATGATTTTAATGTTCCGACAATCGTATGTAAGAAGTTTTTTGGTTCAATTATTTTAAATCCATATTGCCCAAATGCCCGAACTGGAACAACAATGCCATATTGAGGGTCTTCCAATAAAATTGGTTTTATTGTTCCCCATTTATTATCAAGTTTGGTAACCATATTAACATACCAAACTTCTGCTGCGAATGGCGATTTAGAACCAAAAGGGATATTAACTAACTTATTTAAAATTGGAATATTTGCACTTTTTAAAGTGTATCTTCCTTCATTGAATTCATCACAAATCACTCCATTTTTAACAAAGAATGCATTTTGAGAGTGGTTTACAATTAGCTGAGCGCCAAGTTTTAAATCTTCCGATGGAAATTTCCAAACAAATTCTGTTGAGTTCCCATTATATTTTATTGCTTCAATTAGTGCCATAGTTTGTGTTAAATAGAAAGCATTCCAATTAGAAAAATTATAAAAAATACGATTAGAAATGAGAAAACCATTCCTTTCTTTTTATTGCCACCTCCAATTTTATAGAAGATATTACTTCTTTTTTGGTCAAATTCTTTTTTTAAATCTTGATAAGCCATTAATAGCTGTTGATTGCTTAAGCTTCTAACTTGTAAGAGAGATAAATACTTTTGTGCCAAACCTTCAATTTGATTTGCAGAAATTACAATCATTCCTTTTCCAGTCCAAGCATTGAAATTCTCAGTCATTTGCTCGAAATCATTGCCAACTTTACCAACCCACTCGCCAGCATTAAGAATCAGTTCTTCATTAGATATACTATTAATATCAACTTCTGGTAATGGAGTTTTGCAGAAAATACAATTACTTAATAAAGGGTCATTGTCTGCACCACAGTTTTTACAATTCTTTGTTGTACTCATTTTCTATGTATTTTGGTTCTCAATTATTTCATCTATAAACTTATCTAAAAGAAAAGGATTCTCTTTAATTCCACCAATATTTTGTTTGATAAGTATATTTTTAAATTCTTCAATATTATCTAAGAAGTCATTATTTCCTGTCTGTTTAATACTCTTAACCATTTCCAAAAATGGTTTCAATCTGTTTTTAAATTCTTGTTCTGTTGCCATTGTTATTATTTTAGTTAATGTGGTTTTCAGTATGACCCGTCCTAAAATATGTATACACTAAATGTATCACATATGTATAAAAATGATGGAATAACCAGACGTTACAGCGAGAGTTTTAA
>JAFGUC010000031.1 GCA_016938695.1 Candidatus Woesearchaeota archaeon
GATCGCTTGGCCTCTCCGGTTTGGCTGCCGGAAGCATAATCCGCTCAACCCAAATGAACCGTTGTTGAAAATTTTATCGTTTAATCAATGATTAACAGTAGATCTTTTAAGCTGATTGTGCTAAATTTAGGGTCGGTAAAATGGTATGGGCTGTTCCTGGCTTATAGGGGAGAATAGAAAAAGGTAAAATGCCGGATCCTAAAAATGCCTTGAATGCTCAAGCTCAATTATAAGAAAGCATCCGGGTAATTAACGATACACTATTGAGACGGGACAATAAGTTCATATTTTCGGGGAAAATATGAGGAAGATATAAAAAAGGATATACCTAAATGATATCGTCAAGTTTAAGGCGCCAGACAGAGTAGATAAATTGCATAGAAACAATAGGAAATACGATAAAATGAACAGCCAATTCATAAAATAGAACATTAACAAGTCATTACAAACCGACGCACATTAAGGGCTTTTAAAAGAGCTGAAATTTTACCTTCGCACCACGATATAATTTACTATTTTTGAGATTTTAACAACGATTTTAACAAATGAAGAGTAAAAGAATAGAACACATTATAAACGAAATCATTGACCAATATTGTTATGCAGACACATCCGAAAGACCTTGGATAATTGGTTTTAGTGGAGGGAAAGACTCAACTGTTTTGTTAACATTGGTTTGGGAGGCATTACTTCGAATAAGAAAAATGCCCACTCCTTTTCAGATTAAAAGACCTGTTTACGTTGTTTGTAATGATACATTAGTAGAGAATCCAATTATTGTTGAATACACTGAACGGATTTTAAATAAAATAAATGTCGCTGCAAGAGAGCAAGACTTGCCAATATTTGTTAGAAAAACAATTCCAAGATTAGAAGATTCATTTTGGGTAAATATTATAGGTAAGGGCTATCCTGTTCCAAATAATGCGTTCCGTTGGTGTACCGACAAGTTGAAAATAAAACCAACTTCTCGTTTTATAAATGAGCAAGTTGCAGAAAATGGAGAAGCAATAATTTTAATTGGAACTCGCTCTAACGAAAGTGCATCAAGAGCAAAGTCAATAAAAAAACATGAAATAAGAGGGAAGAGATTAACCAAACATCCTGTACAAGCAAATACTTTTGTATACTCTCCAATTAAACATTTAATGCTTGAAGAAATTTGGGGTATTATTAATTCGCATCCTTCTCCTTGGGGAGCAGACAACTCCGAGCTTTTTCAGATTTATGCTGATGCAAGCTCTGATGACTACGAGTGTCCAACATTGGTTACAAACAAGGAGCATTCATCATGTGGGCAAAGTCGTTTTGGTTGCTGGACATGTACAGTCGTCAAAGTTGATAAGTCTATGTCTGCCTTAATAAATAATGGTTTTGAATGGTTAGGTCCTTTATTAAATTTGAGAGATGCTTTAGAAAGTGAACGTAATGATATTGGAATTAGAATGCCAACTCGCAGGGATGGTTCCAAAGCGATAAATGAAATGGGAACATATCAGCCCATCTATAGAGCGAGCATTCTTAGACGTGTATTAAACGCACAAAAAATTATTCAAGAAACAAAGCCTCATGTTGAATTAATTACAAATCAAGAGCTTATTGCAATTCAAGTAATTTGGACAAGAGATTTATTTTTCGACAAGAAAGTTTCTCAAATTTATAATGAAGTATTTAACATCAAACTGGATATGAAGAATAAAACTGAAAGGCAAGATAAGGAGCACAAATTGTTGCTTGAGGCTTGTAGTAATGACGAAAATGACTTTAATCTCATTAATGATTTATTACAACTTCAAAAAAGTAAAACTCTAATGATTCGCAAAAGAGGTTTACAGGCTGACATTGAAAACAGATTAGAGAGATTTATAAAAGACAACAATTAAGCTGTTTTTATGGTAATTAAAGAAATTGAACTTAATAATTTTCGTATTTACAATGGTAGGAATTCGATTCGTTTAACTACCGACGATAACAAGAATATCGTAATAATTAGTGGAAAAAACGGCTTTGGAAAGACCACCTTTCTAATGTCTTTGGTTTGGTGTTTATACGGCAGACAAATGGAAGACGTTGATGATTTGTACAATAAAGAAATTCGAGATAATGGCGGATATCCGAAATATATTGCAAGTAGCTTAAACCGAAAGGCAAAAGCCGAAGGAGATACTCAATTTTCAGTTTCAATCACATTTCACGATGTAAATATTCCTGAAGTACAATGTAATGAATTAAAAATAACGCGAACTTATTCAACTGCAAAGGTTACAAATCCGGAAAATGTTGAAATTCTTATTGATGGCTACGAAAATGAATTAACAAAAGAAGTTGGTCCAGAGATTTTTATTCGTGAATTTATCATGCCTACCGAAATTGCTAAATTTTTCTTTTTTGATGCAGAGAAAATTGTCAGCCTTGCAGAAATAAACACAGCAGAACAAAGAAGAAGCTTAAGCCTTGCATATTCTGAGGTACTTGGAATTAAGAAGTACGAAGACATGAAAGCCGAATTAATTGGAGTACAAAAGAAATTAAGGGCTGATTCAGCAGGTTTTGAAGAAAAAGCGGAATTAAATCATTTAATTACTGACGTTGATAAATTTGAATCTAAAATCACAGAGAACAACGACAGGATAAAAGAGATTACTGAAAAAATATCGGAGTTTAAATATGAATCAAACCAAATTCAGGAAAAACTCATTAAAAGTGGTAGTACTATAACCGTCGCTGAATTAAATGAGATAAGGAAAATGGAAAATGAGTTAGATACAACAATCATTGACCTTTCAGAACAGTTAAAAAATTCATTTGAAATTATTCCTTTGGCGATAGTTGGGAACTTATTAAATGATGTAAGAGACCAAGTTGAAGAAGAATTTAAAATTAATAATGCACAGTTCGACCAAGAGCGAGTACAGAAGGTTACTCGTGAAGTTATTAATGATTTGATTTCCCAGAAGAAACCTGAAAACATTGTTATTGACTATGAAGTTCAGGAATATTTTGTTGAGACTATAAAGAAACTTATCAAAAAACATTTTTTTGCCGACACTATCGAAGTTCCTTCTGATTTTAAAGAATTGCACGGATTTTCTGAAGTAGAACGAAATGAACTGAATGAAACTATAAATCAATTGAAACTTTCATTTAAGGAAAATTTCAAACGAATAAGTGGTGAGTATAATAAGAATAAGAATGAGCTAAGTGCAATAAAGAAAAAAATCAGGGAAGCTGAGGAACATCAAGAGAATCCAATAATTCAGGCGGACAGGGAAAGAAAGGAAAAACTCGAAAATGAAATTACAAACTTGCAAATTGAAATTGGACGGATTAAGCAAGAAAACGATGATTTTAATAACGAAATAATTAAGAAAAAGAAAGCGATTGATAAAATCACCGAAAAAATTCAGGTATCAAAACAAAATGAAAAGAAATATAAGGTAACTGAACGGTTAATTAAAAAGCTACAGAAATTCATTTCAAACTTCAAAGAGGAAAAAAAGAAATCTTTAGAAAAACAGATTCTATCTGGGCTGCAGATATTAATGCACAAAAAAGGTTTTATCGAGAAGGTTGAAGTTCAGATTATCGGAGAAGATATTGACATTAACCTTCTGGACAAACGAGGAAACTTTATAAATTAAGGCAATTTGTCAAAAGGAGAGCAGCAAATGTATGCAACAGCTTTACTTCAAGGACTGGTCGAAGAGTCATACATGAAATTTCCAGTTTTCATAGATTCTCCTATGCAAAAGTTTGACATTGACCATGCTCATAATATTGTAAAACATTTCTACCCAGAAGTTTCAGAACAAGTAATTTTATTTCCACTCATAAAAAAAGAAATGTCACTAGAAGAATATAGCTTGTTATTGCCATATGTTTCAAATGCCTATCTTCTTGACAATACAGACAATGATTGTACTGCATTTAAACATGTTGAAACTAATAACCTATTTTCTGAATTTGAAAAGATGAATGTTTATGCAAATTAACGTTACCACTTCTACTGAAAATAAGGATGTTGTAAGAGAGCTTACACGTAGATTAAACTTAGGCTCCGAAAACCATATTGCGCGAATCGCATTGGCATATTCTTTAAAAACAAAGATTAAGCTTTCCATTACACAAAATTTGAAAGATTCAAAAGGGAAATCGTATAAAGACGATACCTTTTTTGGAAAATACAAGGACTATTACATTGCAATTATATGTCAGCATTATAATTTTCATAAATCAAATACTGATATTGGTAAATTTGTAAAAATGCATGTTGACCATGGATTGGAATTGATTAATAAATTGTTTGAGGATAATGCAAATTATTCAGGCTTCGATTTTTTAATTGATAGTATTGAAAGTGGTATTTCTGAGCTTGAAAATTCAGTTGTAGGATTAGAGCATGTTGATAATTTTAACCAAAACATTCAAAAGACATTTTCTTGCAATCCATGGAAACTATTGGTTGGAAATGATGAAGAAGCTAAAGAGATATATTTCACACCAAATGACACGCTGTTATACAGTAATACTCATATTGCTGTTGCAGGTCAATCAGGTTCCGGGAAAACCTATTTTGCACAAAGACTATTAGAACGGATAGTAACTGCAAGTGATTTTCAAACAAATTTCATTTTTCTCGATTTTAAGGGAATCAGCGTATCGGAAAAAGAAAGCGACGAATTTAAAAACTTTTTTAAAAATACTCAGGCAAAGCTGATTGACACGCCTCATAAACCATTTCCGGTTAACCCTTTATCTTTTATTGATAACATAAATGCAAACAATAAAATACTTGGCATTAATAAATTTGTTGACATCATTACGGATTATGCAGGACTTGGAAAAGTTCAGGTTCAACATCTAAAAGAAGCGACAAAATTGGCTTTTGACAACCATCACAGTGGAAAATATCCAACAATTAAGGAGATTCTTAACAATGTTTACGAAATTGCTGGAGATAAACCATCAACTTTAACTGAAATCTTAATTGGATTGAGTGAAATAAATTTATTCGATACAAATTCAGATGGTTCATTTCTTAACCAGAATTACTATTTAAGTCTATCTGGCGATTTGAGCCGGAATGTGAGATTTACTGCCGCCTTTCTTGTTATTAATTACATTTATAACACATTCATGAACATGGAAAATTCCATTGTTGAAAATGATATAAAAGGCATGAGATATGTTTTGCTAATTGATGAAGCCCATAACGTTTTTAAAGACAAAAAATCAAAAGAAATACTTGAAAAAATTTTACGCGAGATTCGTTCAAAGGGAGTGTCGGTAATTTTGCTTTCGCAAGGGATCGAAGAATTTAATCAACCGTCATTCGATTTCTCAAGCATGTGCGAAACAGCCTTCTTGATGAATATAAAGAGCAAGAATGAATTAAAAGTAATAAATAAATTTCTTGGTTTTAGCGACAAAGAAAGTAACAAAGTAGCTCGTTCTATGGAAAAAATACAGAACAGACAAGCTATTTCCAACATTAAAGAATACGAAAGAGCTAAACTTTTTAATGTTATTTAAATATGGCTGAACCTAAAAAGATATCATTTTCCGCGGAGTTTTTTGAGCGTATAATAACTCCTTGGA
>JAFGUC010000032.1 GCA_016938695.1 Candidatus Woesearchaeota archaeon
CTATATAAATTGAAAAAAGTTATACCTATATGATATAATTCCTGTATAAAACTCAAGAGGTGAAAACATGAGAATACCACAGGAAGAATTAGATAAAATATATAAAGCAATGAAATCTGAAAAAAATGCAAAAGTATATAAAAGATATCAATCGTTATATTTGTATCATAAAGGTAATACTTGTAAAGAAATTGCAAGCATTCTAGGAATTGACCCCAAAACAGTTAGTACAATTAACCAGCTTTATTATAAAGAAGGTCTTGGAGGAATTGTAGATAAACCAAGAAGTGGGAGACCAAGACGTTTATCTGAAATACAAGAATCTGAGATAAAAGATATGATTCTTAACAAATTACCTTCAGATGTTGGTTTTCCTTCTGATTTCAATTGGACAGCTGGTTTAATAGCAAAATACATTAAGAAAAATTATGGACAAGATTACAGTATTAAAGGTGTTACAATTATTTTAGAACGTTTAGGACTTTCATATACTAGACCTACCTATGTTCTTGCTAAGGCAGATAAAGAGAAACAAGAGCAGTTTAAAGAAGAATTTGAAACAATAAAAAAAACTCTTAAATAATGAAATTCAACAGATTCTATTTGAAGATGAATCAATGATAAGAGATTATCAAGCAATTCATCAAACTTGGTTTGAGCGTGGGAAACAAAGAAAAATTAAAACTTATGGAACTCATAAAGGAGTAAAGTTAGTGGGGGTTCTCGATTATGAAACAGGAGAAATCTATTGTGAAGAACATGAAACCTACGATGCAGTAGTATTTTTGGAATTCTTGAAAAATGTATTAAAAAGATATTCCACTGGAAAAACAGTTATGATTCTAGATAATGCAAGAATACATCATGCAAAGTTATTAAAGCCATTTCTTGAAGAAAACAAAGACAAAATTGAACTTATGTTTCTTCCACCATATAGCCCTAACTTAAATATGATAGAAGGATTATGGAAATGGTTAAAAGAAAAAGTTATTTACAATGTATTCTATAAAAGTGTTTCGGAAATCAGAAAAAATATCAATATATTTTTTGAAGAAATTACAAGAAACCCTAAAATAACAATAGACAGATTGTGTTGCATTTATTAATTTAAAATTTACAAAACTTATTTCAACTTATATA
>JAFGUC010000033.1 GCA_016938695.1 Candidatus Woesearchaeota archaeon
ACACCATTCCCAGAATCACAATAACTTCCATCCAAACGACTTGAATCTACAGGCGATGTACATATCTGCAATCCCAAACCATTAACATCCCAAGAAGAAACAATCGGGAATAAAGACATTACTAAAACCATTAAGAAAAATAATTTTATTTTAACACCCCTCATGGACTAAATATATCAGATGAACTTTTTAAACATTGTTATAAAATTCTATTCCTTCATAACTAAATCGAACAATCCAGCAAACCCTTCTGAAAAAAACTCAGAATTAATCCATATTGCCTGATCTTCTTTTGTTGTTTCTGGAGACAAATAAAATAAGACTTCTTTTCTATCTACTATAAAAAATTTGGCGTTTACATCTAATTTATTTATTTTTACAGATAAAACCTTTTCTAAATCTTTTATTGTTTTAATATCTCCTGACAATGAAATCTTTATCTTTATCCCTCTCTTTTTTAACTGAGAAAAAAGATCTAAATATATTTTTTCTTTTAATTTTATCTCATCGGCAAATGAAACCATTATTACCTCTTCAGTTGCAGAATCTATAATCTCTCTTAAATGATTAACAATTAAATTTTTTCCTTTTATTGAAGCAGATAATTCTTCTCTTTTTACTGGATTTATTCCTGCCGTATATAATTCTTCAAGTTGCTGAAATTCATCTGTTTCTCTCAACGTTCCTAAAGACTTAACTCTTTCTTCGGCTTCAACCCTAACATTATTTTTTAATTTTTCAAGGATTATTTTTGGTTTTACCCCTAAATACTTTACAGGTTTTCCTAATTTTACTAATGCAAAGCCCTTTTTTTCTAAAGATTCTAATACATCGTAAGTTCTTGATCTTGGAACACCCGATATAGTTGCAATTTCTCCCGCTGAAGCAGAACCTTTTCCCAATAATGCTAACCAAACCTTTGTTTCATAAATATTAAGATCAAAGTAATCTTTTATTTTCGCTACTAATTCATTTTTTACTAACATGTTATTACTACGTAATGATTACTTTATAAATCTTTTTATTTTGTTGTTCTTTTTTGGTAGTAACCAATTGTATTATGCGCCTTTATCGCATAAATATTTTTTAATATTGATTATTGGGTATTAAAATGACTAATAAGAAAAAAGATATAACCGACAAGTTTTCCCAAATTCCGAAAGAGGGAATTGAATTATCCGAATCCGATTTTGTTTCTAAAATTTTTGAAATAAATAAAACTATATTAAATGATATTTCAGATCATCAAAAGAAAATTCTTGCACTAAAAGAAGAACTTGGAACATATAAGGCATTGCTTCATGAATCTATGTTATATAAAAATCTTGGATATCAAGTTTCTTATAGAATATTTAAAGATGGGCTAGCATATTTCTTTTCAGAACGTAAGATTGGATTCAGAAAAAACGAATCGGGAAAAGACACTGAATAAGCTACGAGAACATTATTCCCCTAAATTAACTCCGACCTGCAAAGATCTCTTTAGTAAATAATTTATTTAAAATGCCTATAGTAGAAGCCAGCTCAAAAGCATGGCTAAAAATATTCCTGCACTAATGAATGGCATTGCGGGATAGAATTTTTTCTTTTCCGAGAAGAATAATAATGTTCCCAAACCTAATAATGCACCAAATATTACCATTATTGCTGGGAATAATCCCCAAATTTTTAAGATTACTCCTGAAACTATTATTGGAAAGACAACATCTCCACCACCTAAAATTGCAACATTTATTTTTACACCCTTTTTGTTTATTTCTTTTTTGTCTGATTTTTCAATTTTTTTCTTTTGAGATTTTGACATATAAGGAATAAAAAATCCTGAAAATATCTTTAATTCATTCATTTGGTATTTTGCCATTTTTTGCATTATGCCCGACTTCCAAACCGCCCATGCATCATAAATTGAAATAACAATCAATAATATTATTGCGGTCTTCAAAGTTAAAAGCGGAACAAATACCGCAGCAATGCCCGGATAAACGAATAGCTCTGAAATATTATGAGACAAAAATTCTCTTTTGAAAACTTTTCCTATCGCAAGTGGTATTGCAAGCGCCAATCCTATTAGATGAGAATAATTTGTCGAAGGCAAAAATGCGTTGAATGAAATTCCCAGCGCTATAATTGTAACGATAAGAAACCAGCCTTTCATTACAAATTTTGCCCTTATATGAGTTAAAAGATACAAAATACCAACCGCTATTACAAATGCTATTATTATAGAAATAAAGTTTGTTTCATATTCTGTTTTTGCACCTTCTGGAATTCCCATTCCGTATGGCAATTGCTTTGAATTATTTATTTCTACTATTTGACCATCTACAACTTTTTGCGTTGCATAATTATTAACAACATACAAACCAATAAATTGAGTAACTAAAAACATCGCAAGAATTATTATTGTTATTTTTGTAGTATGTTTCATTTTATCACCCAATTGTTAAAGTAAATATTCATTTATAAAAATTCGTGTTATTTCAATAATTCTGGGTTTTCTCTTTCTATTTTTCTTAACAATTTTGAATTATCGTCTTTTTGTTTCATTTCTTGTAAAATTTTTACAACACCTTTTTCTAAAAAATTGCTATAAACGTCGACAGGCATTTTCCCCTCTTCTAATTCTTTGAGCTTTTCACGCAACAATTCGTTATATCCCAAAAATGGATTGTCATAATGATCATCTATAGTTTTCCAAAGAATTGCATCGTAAACTTTATCACCATAAGTTGCTTTTACATATTTCCCTTCCATCATTTATGAAAATTAAAATAATTTTTAAATTTTATTAAAATAGACTATCTCAATCGCAATGTTTCCAAGCCCCTTGGAACGTTAGTCTCAATTCTATTTGCCTTGTATAAAGAAGATGCTAAATCTAATGATTTTGAAACTTCACCATGGTTAATTATAATTCTCTTTGGCTTGGGTTGCATATTCTTTATGTAATTCATTAACTCAGTCCTTCCTGAATGTGGCGACAATCCATTCACTAATTCAACTTTCATATTTACTGTTAAATTTATTATAGCACCTTCGTCTTCAATTTTAACTTCTCTTGCACCTTCTTGAAGTTGTCTACCAATTGTTCCTGGACCTTGATAACAAGATAATATCAATAAATTTTTGTCGCTATCTGCGAAATTCTTTAAATATTCAACTGCCGCACCACCCGCAAGCATACCGGATGTTGCAATAACTATACATGGGCCACCTTCTATCACTTCTCTTCTTTCGTGCGGTGAGCCTACTCTTTTGAAAATATCTGAAGTAAATGGATTATTATCCTGATAAAGTTGTGCTCTTACTTTCGAAGACAAAAAATCTGGATATGCTGTATGAATTGCATTTACGTCCCAAATCATACCATCAACATACATTGGAACTTTTGGCAGCTCTCCTGTTCTCATTGATTCTTCTACTCTAAGCATTGTTTCTTGAGCGTGCCCTAAGCCTAATTCTGGAAGAAGAACCTTTCCACCATTTTCAATAGTTTCTTTTATTAATTTTGTAAATCTTTCTTCTGTATCTTTCCTTGGAGGTAATACATCATTTTTACCACCATATGTTGACTCGATTTGGACAGATTCAACCCTTGGAAAACGATTCACGGCAGGGTCAAGAAGTCTTGTTTTTCCATATTTCATATCTCCAGAATAAACAAAATTATGAGCACCATTCCCTATGTTTATATGAACTTGAGAAGACCCCAAAACATGACCAGCGTTGTAGAATGTAATTCTAATATCTGGCGTCACATCGGTTACTTCACCATAGTTTAAGCAAATTGTCTTTTTTACCATTTCTTTTATATCTGTCGAAGAAAATATTGGTGCCGTTGCTTGCTTATAGGCAACTCCAATAAAATCCAAAGCTAATAATGCAGAAATATCTCTTGTTGGTGCAGTCATATATGTTGGACCACTATATCCCATTTTATACAAATAAGGCAATAATCCAGAATGATCTAAATGAGCATGAGACAATATTACAGCATCTATATCCGATATATTAAATTCTGGTATATTGAATACAGGAAATCTATCTGCCCCTTCGGATGAAACATCAATTCCGCAATCTAAAAGTATCTTTGAATTTGGTGTTTGGAGTAAAAAACAACTTCTACCAACTTGACGTCCTCCACCCAAAATCGTAACCCTTGCCCATCCTTCAGACTTTTCTTGCGTCCAACCTGAGTATATTTTTTCTCCAACCTCATGTAAAAATTTTCTTCTTTCGGCTGTCTTTGCATAAAGAACTGAACGAATATTTTCTGTTATTTTTGATTTTATTGCTGGAGATCTTTGAACAGCTGGAGTCCAAAGAGTTTGCTTTCTTATTTCTTCTAAAATTGAACCATTTTTACCAATAACCATTCCTGGTTTCTTAGCTTCAATCGTAACTATACTTCGATGCAATTCAAATAAAATATCTGTCACTTCTGCTTCGGCTGGAACAATCTCTTTAATTTTAGCTTCTACTTCTTCTTTTTCTTTTAGAAGTTTTGTATCTGCTCTTAATTCAATTCTTTTCTTTAAGTCATTCACAATTTCACGAATTTTTCCCTTGTCGTCTTTGAAAAATTGCTCGTTTTTTGTATAAAGAACAATGTTTGCACCCTCAAAGTTCGCCTCTTGGATTAGTCCGGGTAATCGGTCAGTTATGTTTTGTAAAATTTCTAACATTTTAAATTAAAATATGAAAATTATTGCTTATCCTTGTACAATGATTCGACAGTCTGTGAAACCACTTTTTTAATTCCGTCTTTAGTTATTGAGTAAACATCTATTCCATTTCCTGAAGCAACATCTCTAGCAGAAGATGATTTTATTGATTCTATTGCTAATTCA
>JAFGUC010000004.1 GCA_016938695.1 Candidatus Woesearchaeota archaeon
GGAGGTTCTCATGAATTTTTCAATTCAGACCGAAATTTTATTAAACAACTTATTAATTTCTCAAAAAGCTTTGTCAACTAAAACACCTGCTCCTTACCTACAAGGAATCAAAATGGAAGTTTATGAAAATGAACTGGTTCTTTTGACCAGTAATTCAGATATTTCCATAAAACTTTCAATTAAAGATGAAAGTTTGAATGTAGAAAACACTGGAGAAATATTAATTCCAGGAAGAGTTTTTGTCGACTTTATTAGAAAATTAGATAAAGGCATAGTAGAATTTTCGGTAATAGATAACAATGTTTTAAAAATTCATTCTCACAATACAGATCTTTCTTTGAATTTATTAACAATTGAAGATTATCCGGAAATATCTTTCCATTTGAATGATTTACCAATAAAATTAGATTCAAAAATTATGAGAGCCGTTATAAGACAAACAACTTTTGCTGCATCTTCAGTTGAAAATAGACCAATATTAACTGGTGTTAACATTAGAGTTGAAGATGATAAATTAATTGCTATAGCTACTGACTCATTCAGATTGAGTCAAAAGAAAATTGATATTCAAAAAAATTATGAGAATATGAATGTAGTTATTCCAAGTAAAAGTTTAGATGAATTATCTAAAGTTCTTGAATTAGACTTAGATGAAATCTTAATTCATTTAAATTCAAAATCAATAGTGTTTGAGTATGGAAATATTCTTTTCCAATCGAGATTATTAGAAGGTAATTTTCCAGAAACATCAAGATTGATTCCAATAGATTTTCCAATAATTTTAAAATTTAAATTGAACGATTTAGCTATCGCTGTTGAGAGAGCTTCACTTCTATCAATAAAAGATAGTTATAACAGTATAGTCAAATTAACTTTAAAACCAAACAACGAAGTAGAAATAACTTCAAATTCTCCAGAAATAGGAAAAGTTGTAGAAGAAATTACTCCAATAGAAAAAGTTTCTACTACTCCAATTAAAATTGCATTTAGTTCAAAATATTTCTTAGATGCATTAAAAACGTTTAATTCTTCAGAAGTTTATGTTAAATTCACTGGAGAAATTAGACCTTTTATAATTGAAGGAAACGACGATCCTGGTTTAATCCAATTGATTTTACCAGTAAGAACTGAATAAAAAATTTATACTAAATAAAGTGATATTTTAAAATAAAAATATCGCTTTTTTTTGTGTTTAAATATAAATTACTTATTTATTTATTGTATTGATTTATAAGGGTATAAATGTTAAAATTTTATTGTGCCTGAAAAGGAGTTTTTTATGAAGAAAAATTATGATGTTGTAATAGTAGGTGCTGGTCCTGCAGGAATAATGTGCGCTTATGAATTAGCTGAAAAAAATAAAGATTTAAAAGTACTATTGCTAGATAAAGGGCATGATATTTACACTAGAAAGTGCCCTATTATGGATAAAAAAATCGATAAATGCCCCGTTCAAAAAAACGGTTTTGTTGCTTGTAACCCATATTGTTCAATTACTAATGGATTCGGAGGAGCTGGAGCTTATTCTGATGGAAAATTTAACATAACAAGCGAATTTGGCGGCTGGATGGATGAATATTTAGATCCTAACACTATTTTAGAATTGATTCGTTATGCGGATAGTATCAATTTAAAATTTGGAGCTCCAAAGCATTTAACTAATCCCAACACTGATAAAGTAAAAGAAATAGAAAAAAGAGGGTTAGCGGTAGGATTAAAATTATTAAGATCAGAATTAAGACATTTAGGAACTGAAATTAATCTTCAAGTTTTAAAAAATATGTATGAAGATTTAAAAACAAAAATAGATATGTTTTTTAAAACAGAAGTTAAGAATATAATTGTAGAAAATCAAGAGATTAAAGGTGTGATTTTGTCTGATGATTCAAAAATATCTGCACCTTATGTTGTAATTGTACCAGGAAGAGACGGATCATACTGGTTAAGTAATTTAGCTAATGAACATAAAATTTCTATGAAATCAAATCATGTAGATATTGGTGTAAGAGTAGAAACTAACAATGAAATAATGGAAGAAATAAACGAACACCTTTATGAGGGAAAATTTATTTATCGAACTCAAGTGGGATCAACGGTTAGAACGTTTTGTTCTAATCCAAGCGGTCATGTTGTTATTGAAAACCATAGCGGAACGATGTTAGCGAACGGCCATGCATATAGCGATAACAGTTTAGGGTCAAAAAACACAAATTTTGCTCTATTGGTATCTCATAGGTTTACTGAGCCTTTTAATCAACCAAATGAATTTGCTCATGGAGTATCTAAATTAGCTAACATGTTAAGTAATGGATCAATTATATTGCAAAGATTTGGCGACTTACAAAAAGGGCGCAGGTCAACTCACAAAAGAATTAGTGAAGGATTTGTTACTCCAACGTTAAAAGAAGCTGTGCCAGGAGATTTAGGGCTTGTATTGCCATATAAAACTATGAAATCAATCATTGAAATGATTGAAGCTTTAGACCACATTACTCCAGGGGTAGCTTCGGAACATACTTTATTGTATGGTGTAGAAGCTAAATTCTATTCCGCTAGGCCGGAAGTAAATAATAAATTTGAATCAAAAATCAAAGGGTTATACTTTGGTGGCGATGGAGCAGGGGTAACTAGAGGACTAGCTCAAGCTAGTGCAAATGGAATTTGGATTGCAAGAGATATAGTCGAAAAATCAAAAGAGGAAATTAATGGGTAAGAGATTAGTTGTTGTAGGCAGTCAATGGGGCGATGAAGGAAAAGGTAAAATTACCGATTATTTAGCAGAAAAAGCTGACGTTGTAGTAAGAAGTCAAGGCGGTAATAACGCTGGACATACAATTAAATTCAACAATCGCAAATTTGCTTTACATTTAATACCTTCAGGAATATTCAATCCAAAAATTATAAATATAATGGGTAATGGGATGGTAATAAATCCCTTTGCTTTGTTAGAAGAACTTGAAATGCTAAAAAACGAAGGAATCAAAGATTATAATTTATATATATCAAATAGAGCTCATATTGTTTTACCTCACCATATTGAACTTGATGCATTATATGAGACAATTAAAGGTGCTGATGCAGTTGGTACTACTAAAAAAGGTATTGGTCCGGCTTATATGGATAAAGTATCAAGAGTCGGCGTTAGAATATCAGATTTGATTAATCCAGAATCATTAAGAAAAAGACTTAAGATAAATGTAGACTCAGCAAGAGTAATATTAGAAGCAAATAATCAAACAATAGAAAATTTTGAAGATTTATATAACAATTTAATTGAAATTGGGCAAATAATAAAACCTTACATAACTGATACATCAGTGTTGTTAAATAACTTGATTGAAGATGGAAAAAACATTTTGTTTGAAGGAGCTCAAGGAAGTATGTTATGCGTTGATCACGGAACTTACCCTTATGTAACTTCTTCATCACCAACAGCAGCTGCAGTTCCTTTAAATTCAGGAATTAGTCCATATTTAATAACGGATGTAATCGGAGTAACCAAGGCTTACACAACAAGAGTTGGAGCCGGTGTTTTTCCAACGGAGTTTGAAGACGAAATCGCCAAAACAATAAGGAAAATCGGTAACGAGTATGGAACAACCACGAGAAGACCAAGACGAATTGGTTGGTTAGATTTGGTAGTACTAAAACATGTGAAAAGAATTAATGGACTAAATAATTTAGCGATTATGTTGTTAGATGTGTTAACGGGTATTGAAGAACTAAAAGTTTGTGTTAGTTATAATCTTGATGGAAAAGAAATAGATTATATTCCAGCAGATTATTTTGAGTATGAAAGATGTAAACCAAATTATATTTCACTTCCTGGATGGAATGAAGATATTACAAAAATTTCTAGTTTTGACGAGTTACCAAAAAATTGTAAGAACTATTTAAAAACAATCGAAGACATTTTGAAGACAAAGGTTACTATTGTATCAGTAGGTCCTGATCGAAAACAAACAGTAACTTTAAAAAATATATTTTAGAAAAAGGGTGTGAATATGAAAAGAATTGTCGGCAAACACGCTGAACACAAAAGATTAGAGTCAAATATTCTCCAAATTTCTCAAGAAGCAAAAGCTGCTAAAAAGAAATATTCAGATGTTATTGACGCTACA
>JAFGUC010000034.1 GCA_016938695.1 Candidatus Woesearchaeota archaeon
ATCAATTCATCTTTATTCATCTCTCGTCAAAACCTCCTTCGCCAAATTTTTGTAGCTTAATGAAGATTTACTCTTCGGTGAATAAACAGTTACTGGAACGCCGTAAAAAGTGGCATTTGAACAAGTTATATTTCGAGGAATAATTGTTTGAAATACTTTTTCTTTAAAATATGTCTTAATTTCATTAACGATTTGAAAACCGGAATTTACTCGATTATCTAACATCGTTAATAAAACTCCATAAATGGTCAAAGTTTCCTGATTAACTTTTTTCTTTGATTGGACTAATCTAATTGTATTCAATAATTGAGTAAGCCCGTCCATTGCCAAAAACTCGCATTGAACTGGTACAATTACCCCATCAGAAGCCATTAGAGCGTTGATTGTTATATAACCTAATGAAGGTGGACAATCAATTAAAACGTAGTCATAATCGTTTTTAGTCTCTTTTAAGAGCTCATATAGAATGAAATCACGATTACTATCTGCAATTACCTTTTCATCAACGCCTTCAACCATTGTTTTTGCTGGAAGAACATCAATCAATTGGTTAGCGGTTTTGATTCTTATATCTTCAAAAGTAGCTTCTCTTTTAAAACAATCAAAAATACTCTTTTTGAAACTTCCTCTATTAATACCCATACATGTTGTTGCATTTGCTTGATAATCCAAATCTATAAGTAATACTTTTTTATTTAAGTCTGCTAAAGAACTAGCGAGATTTATTGCTGTTGTTGTTTTGCCAACTCCGCCCTTTTGGTTGGCAATCGATAAGACTAAAGCCATCTGTTATATACTCCTTTTCATTAATGCTTCTTTGTGTGTTTTCTAAGTAAATCGATGTTGTCGTGATAGAAAGCAATTAACTGATCAGAAAAGAATTCCGTTAAATCAATTTTTGCAAACACTTCCTCAATATCAGTTTCTTCGCTTTTTATTGTATTCCATTTGTCACCTTCAAGCAGTTCATCTTTGAGATATAAATAGATTAAACAAAAAGCGATAAATTGTTCATCCGTCAAATTTGTAATTTTCTCTACTTCATAATTATAGCGATTAATATTATACTCATCTGTTTGATGAAATTTCAAATAGAAAGATATGATCATTGAAAACATATCTGTGTTTTCATTTAACAAATATTTTCCCAGAATATTTGCATTCTTCTTTAAAGCGACACTAATTTCATCATTCTTCAGTATTGATTCTAATCCTTTTTCGTGAATGTAGATGTAGAGATCAATCAAATTGACTATTTGTTTTCCGTCTTTTAGAATTTGCTCAGCTATAAATTGACTTAATTCCATCGTGCATTTTTGGAACTCTAAATCTTCAAAGATATGCGATTCATTCATACCCGCTCTAATATCCTCAATAAAGTTAAGCAAATCGTCTTGGTTGTTACTGTTAAAACTATTGGTTCTTACCCATTCTAAGTTCATATCTGCATATAGCTTCTCATTATTAATTATTTGTGCAAAACTAACGAGATAATAAATTACTAAACCGGCAATATAGACATACATTGACCCAGAAACATCATTAACTATCGCTAACCCTTCGGAATAAGTTAAAGTATAAATGATCCCAAGAACTAATGTTGCTGTTCCGTAGATAAAATATGAATATATTTCTTGATAGAAAACGATAATAGTTAAAGTTATATAGAAGAAAATATAAGCATAAAAACTACTGATACCTCTTGTGTAAAAAACAGTAAGTAAAAGCGAATAGATAATTGATACTTGAATAGCTGTAAATATCTTTTTAAATCTTACAAAGATAAATATTAGCAGGTAAAATAAACCAAATGCCGCTAATGATAAAACCTGATAAAGCGTTGAATAATTAAAGAAAAAGGAAAAGGGAATAGTTATTAAAGTAATAACAAACAAAAATCCCATAACAACATGCACTTTTAATCTTCTTACTTCATTAACAGGTAAAAATTCTGAATTAAGAATTTTTTTGAAAAACTTAACCATTTTTCTTCACCTGCCCAAACACTTCATCGACTATGGTATTAAAAACATCGGCGTTTTCTCGATATATCTTAATCACTTTAGGGTCAATAAAATAATATAAATCAGTGTTTATAAAAGTGTCAAATAATTCTTGATTCGACAGTGGCTTCATCCCTGAAAAACCTCTTTTTAAAGCCACAAAATATACTACAAAGCAAAGTATTTTGATTTCAATACTATCAGATTGTTTATTGAAACTTTGAAAATGAGTTGAAGAGAATATTTCTCTAGTTTTATATTTTTTCGTACTTGAATTCTTTATTTTTAAGATTAATTTGCTGAGTTTAGAAGCCTTATAAACAAGTAGTTTTTCAAGTCTCTCCAAATCTGATTGATTGAATAAAGGATGTTCTTTTAAAATGTTTGATTTATCTACACCTGATTCCAATTTTTCTAATACGTCAATTTTTTCGGAAAAAACATTTTCGATTTCGATTTTCTTGGAGAACTCTTCTAAGATTTTTTTTGTTTCTTGGTAGTAATCTCGATTTATTAAACTATTAGTTTTTAATTTTGATTTAAATTCAAGAATCAAGTCTAAATTCCGATATTCTTTTTCTTTAGCAAAGGATATATTATTATAAAAAAAGGTTTTTTCATTTATGATGATGAAACTAGAAGCTAATAAGATAAGTAAAAATAAAATCAAAAAGAACCCAATCGCTAAATTTTTAATAACAATGGCGTTTTGAAACTCAAAGATATACTTAAAATTAAAGATTAACATCAAAACAGAGAAGATAAAATAAATTGTTGTCGCAATCAAAACCTTTGTATCCTTGTAAATAGCTGAAATTGCATAGGCGACAAAAATTAAGGGAACAAATGATGGTGATTTAAAATATATAATCATAGTAAGTATTAATGTAAACAAAGAAATTGAGGTAACATACTTATTAAGTTTTAAATAATAGTAATGTTCTTTAGAATACGCGATTGTCGCAAAATTAAATAATAAAATAACTAAATATCCAATCACAAAACCAATGATCGGTAAGATTTCATAACTTGAAAAGTACATGTAAATCGCTGTTAAAAACATCATCGATGTTATTGCCACAGTTACTAAAGCATTTTGTCCAACAAAATGCTTAGTTTCAAGATATTCACGATAGTACTGAGTTTCAGGAAAAACAAAATACTTCTTTTTCAATGGTAATCTCCTACAAAGGTTGTTTTTTTATTTTTGCAAATTGTCTTGGATAAATACTTGGAGTTTCTTTAATCTTTTTAAACACCAATAGAACATGTTTTAAACCTTCATCTATTTCATATTCTATGACTTTTTCTAGTTGCGAACCTAATAATTTCATTGCATTATTTGCTTCTTCTAATTCTTCTTGATAATTAATTGATTTATAAGCTATGAAATAACCGCCTTTTTTTACATAGGGTAAAGCTATTTCCATTAGAATGTTTAATTTAGCTACTGCTCTTGCTGTAACAAAGTCAAACAATTTGTTTTTATTCATTTCTTCAGCTCTTCCATGTAGTAAAGTGACGTTACTTAACTTGAGTTTCTCGGTTAATTCTTTTAAGAAATTGATTCTTTTGTTTAAACCGTCAATAATTGTTACTTCCAATGAATCAATTAATATTTTTAAAGGAATGCTTGGAAATCCAGCACCGGCGCCAATGTCAAGAATTGATTTTTGCTCTAATTCAAATACTTTGCTTAGAATTACTGAATCATAAAAATGCTTTTGATACACTTCTTTTTCTTCAGTGATATTTGTAAGATTCATTACTTGATTTTTTTCTACCAAATACTCGAAATAGATAGAAAAACTAGGATTTTTTAGTAAATCCCATAGTTCTTGATTCAATTTATAGCTAATAATTTCCATAAAACTCTCCCAGTAGTTAATATTCTATCATAAAGAGATAGAATTTGTCATAGACTTCATGAAACTTTATGTTTCATAGATTTTTCAAATG
>JAFGUC010000035.1 GCA_016938695.1 Candidatus Woesearchaeota archaeon
AACTCTCGCTGTAACGCCGTGTTACTCCATCATTTTTATACATATCTACTTTTTTAGTGTAGACATATTTTAGGACGGGTCAATATGCCCTGTAACGGTTGGTACATGTTGTGGGGCGGATTTCGGAGCGCGTTCCTGTCCGAAGGACATGGAACTGCGAAACGAGAATCCGCAGTTGGCGTACCACTGAACCCCGCCCTGCAATATGTACTGTGTTACAGGGCGTATTTTATTAATTTTTCATATTCGTTTTTGTTAATCTCTCTAATTCTCATAAAAAACAGATTTTGTACTTCTCTAAGTCGGTCTGATTCTAAATCCTCATAATTTGGTACGTTAAATTTATTATGCGAGTATTCATTCCGAACGGAGTAGTAAACTTCTCTAAGTGCAGATAATTCTTTAAGATAACTTTCAAAATCCATTTTTTCATCAAAGTACACATGGGCAACAAAACCTTTAATTGTTTGTATTTTTTCTCTCGTAATGGAATACAATTTTTCAGGTGATACTTCTTGGTTGTTAAGCACTATCTTATTTGAATCTATTTTGCAAAGGATGTTTTCTGAATGAAAGTCTTCAAGATTAAAAGTTGGAGGTGGAGGAGGCGGTGGATATTTTGATTTTAATGAATCTGGGATATTGCTTTCTAAATAAGGGAGAATAACCCTTAATCCCATAAGATTATTTAAACTGTCTTGAGTAACATATGTGATTCTATTTCTACGCGCTTTTTGTAGTTCGATTTTAAGTTTGTCCAGTTCATGAAGTTTTAGTCTGCTGTCACAAAAAATTAAATTATTATCAACGCCATATAAATACTCATCAACAGTTGGGAAAAATTTTAAATAAGTTAAACTATCGAATTTAATATTCTCCCCATTGAAAAAGACAGAACAACTGTCTTCATTGTTGAATACAATTGTGTTAATATTTTCATCCCAGCTAATTTGCTTGGATTCAAGGACAGGAAGCATAATTGCAGTATTCTTTTTTACATTAAAGTAGTCTATGAAATTTCTATAAACGTTTCTTTCGAATTTACTCAACAATGAATCACTATCTACTGAATAGAATAGTAATTCATCCTCTTTAATTTTAAATCGAATTTTCTCTAATTCGAAGAAATTATCGAACATGAAAGTGTCTTTTTTTACCTTGTAAATTCTCTGCCCTGGAAATGGTCCATTAAGAATTCTGTAATAGTCTTGCTTAATTTCATAGATTGCTGGATTAATAAAATTGTCCTGCTCAATCCATGTCCCAATAAGTGGATTTTTATGAATGCAACTACTAAAAATTGCGATTCCAAATAATATGAGAAATGCTTTTTTCATTTTTTCCAATATGTCTAGTCCTAAAATACGGCTACAGGTTAAACATTGATTTAAGCAACATTTTTAAACACCGAGTTTGGTGTTTTATATCCTA
>JAFGUC010000036.1 GCA_016938695.1 Candidatus Woesearchaeota archaeon
TGTAGTGAAATACGCCCCTGAATTGGCATAATCCCACCAGAATGCAGGACATAGGGTATTTATTCTGAAATTTGTTTATTCATTCCTACGGTCTCCTGTTATTGGGGAACAGCCGGAAAAGAACGTGTTCAATCCGGCCGAATCGCGCATCGATCTGCGATCATTGCTAGCGGAGGATGGCTTACTTTTTCTTCTTATTTTCGTCTATTAGCTTTTTCATCTCCCTGTCAAAGTCAGAGATGTATTTCTTATCCTCCGTCTCTCTATATTTTTTGTATTCTTCATTAGCTTTTTCAATTGCTTGCTTATGGCTTACAGTTCCTGCATCTTTCAATAACTCTTTCTCACTAATTTTTAAGAAGTCATCCAATTTTTGAATCCAATCATTCATTTTCATTAAACGTCCATTAGTTGCTTGCAATTCAGCAAAGTCAAGATATAATGTAACGATTAAGTTCAATTGTTTAAGCTCATCTTCCGAAAGATAGTTTTTTGCTATCCCAACATCTTTTTGTGTGATATAATTTCCTTTGAAGTTGGTTAAGCCGAGAAATGGTTTAGATGCATCAACTCTGTTTTTAATCATTTCGGCAGCGGTCAACCCATGAACAGCATAGTGCATTTTATTTTGAACGGTTGCAAAAAATAGTTTAGTTTGTTCATCATCCTTTTTATAGTCAATACTTGTGGCATATATATCAGTTACTTTCTGGTAGAAATTTCTTTCACTACTTCGAATGTCTCTAATGCGTTGTAAAAGTTCCTCGAAGTATCGTGAACGAGCACCGTGTTGTTTCAGGCGTTCATCGTCCATCGTAAAACCCTTTACAATGTACTCGTGTATGCGCTTTGTTGCCCAAATACGAAATTGAGTGCCTTGCGGAGATTTTACACGATAGCCAACAGAGATTATAACATCAAGATTATAATGAATTGGTGCTTTTTGCTGAAATTCGGAAATTCCGAATTTCTGTGAAACTTCACTTTCTATAAGTTCTCCTTCTTTGAAAACGTTTTTTATATGCTCGTTTATTGTCGATTTGGCTTTACCGAAAAGATTTGCAATTTGCTCTTGTGTTAGCCAAACAGTCTCGTTTTCCAATCGAACATCAATTTTTGTTAGTCCATCAGAAGTTTGATATATAACTATTTGAGATTTATTTCCTTCCATATTCTTAATTCATTAATCTTCAATGTATTTTTTTGTAAGATCATCTATTGTCATGATATTTTTTTATCAACTTTTAACTGTTTTTTGAGACAGCCTAATTTACATCATATTTTTTACACTCCAGAGCTTCCAACAGTGAAAACGACTTTGACATCTCTCTAAAAAAGCAATTATCTAAAGAATCTACTACTGTCAATTAGTCACCTCATTTAATGCAGATTAAGATCACTTTCAATGAAATTATGGCAGAATCATTTCACAATAGGTTGTGGCACTGTTATTGAGAAAGGGACTCTCTGAACAAATGCTCTTTCTCAGTGAGAAAAACGAAATATTAATTTCGATATTAAAAACAATCGCTAACGGTTGAACTTGAAACTGATCTGACTTCCAACGAGTGATCTCACGTCACTGGAATATGTTTTAAACTTTCTTCATATTTTCAGATTATTTACAAATCATTTTTTATAACCAAAAAACTAAAAGACAATGGCTTTTTACTATGTAAACAAAAATGCTCAGGCTAATGGCGATCATGAAGTACATACCGGTAGTTGTTCTTACTTACCAGCAGCAGAGAACCGAATTTACTTAGGTTCTTTTACAAATTGCGCTGAGGCGGTAAAAGCAGCGAAAAGTTATTACAGCCAGGTAAACGGTTGTTATTACTGTAGTCGCCCCTGTCATACTGGGTAAAAAAGTGAACATATCTTGGAATATTAGACCGTAAGTCTATTATGTTGCGGTCTTTTATTTTTGAATAACATCTTTTAGGTCCCTACCGGCCATGGCGACATCTTTTTTATGGAATCTATAGATTAAACTGAACAGCTCCAAAGAACGGCTTCAATTCTGCCGAATTGAACAACGATTACATCCCAAAGTTTCTGGAGCCGCGAGCGGAGTCCCCCAAAAACAGGTTGTTTTAAAAGAGAAATTATGGGTTTTTATTTGGTTTTAAGCTCAGTTCTTGGTTGTGCGTTCGTTGTTCTATTTGTTTTAATTAGGATTCGTTTTCGTAATATATTTTGTAGAATTTTCGCCCATTTTCATCAATCCCTTGTTCAATCAATTCTTTGTGTCCGTGGATGTAGATATGGAAATTCTTATCTAATTTTAGAACGCTTTTAAATACTCTCGCTTGCTTTTTTACTGCTTGACTTGATATTTGAAAATTATTAGAAAGTTCAACTTCGTTTTCTTCTCTATATGCTTGGTCAAATTTTCTAAAGGATTCAATTACGCTATTGTCTTTAAAAATCTCTTTTTCAAAACTTTGTTTGTCGAATGTTTCATTGTTTTTAAAATAGTCAACAGACCTATTTAATATGTCAATTTTATCTGCTTTACTTATTTCAAATTGTTCATCTAATTGCTTTGCTACAAAGTTTTTAGTTATAGATAGAAAATCTTTTGTATAATGATAATTATCACTCGCCGGTTTTATAGATAAAAATTCATCAATCCAATATTGAGTGTCTTTTGATTTATTTGAGTCAACAATGCAAACTTTATATCCCTCTTCTGCATTAAGGTTAAATATTAAACAACCTTTGTCAAGTTTATTAATATTTATACCACTTTCGTGTCTAATTTGAACTGAATTTAGTTTTAAGAAAATGTCTTTATTCTCAGATTTAAATAACCCAATGGCATCAGTTTTTTGTCCGTCAAATACACAATCTTTGAAATAACATACAGAAAATTCTCCGCCATTTATTTTTGGATGAGATGATTTATCATATAAATGTTTAGAAATATCAATTGATATATCATAAATATTTTCAGGATTGGCAAAAATCTTCTTTGCAAAAATGTATGTATCATTAAGATTCAAATCTGTTGAATAATGAAAATTATATATTTCGTTCCCATTAAATGATGATAAAAAATACTTTAATAAATATTTTTTAGTGTCTTCATTCTCAAAAATTAAGTTTTTATTTGAAGTTTTTATTCCTTCATCTCTTAATTTATTACCTACTTGATGAATGTATATAGAGTCAAGTTTTATTTCTGTAAAATCAATCATCTTATTATATTAAAAAGTTTTAGTTTTTCGAGTTTTAAATTTTCAATTTCTTTCGCTAATGCTTTTTCTAGATTGCTAATGCTAGATAGTAATTTGATGTCATTTGTTTTAATTAAATATGGAGATGTTTTAAATACTCCATCAAATTCAGGTTTATTTTTTAACGCATTGGAGAAATTGAATGTAACTTTATACAAACCGTTTTTAATATTTAAATGATTAAAACGATATAGTATTCTCATTTCTTCTAGAAAAATAGATTCTTTTGCTTCTAATTCACTAAGTTCCGCCAATGTTTTTAATCCTTTCCCTTCAAAATTAATAATCAAATCTTTGTCTGCTTTGTCTTGGTACAATTCTGGAATTTCAGTGTTTTCGTCAAATTTGAATTTAATTGATTGGATGTCTGCATCGTGAAACATAATTGACGAAGAAATATTACTAAAACTAAGTAAAAAATTAACCCGTTCTGTATTCGATTTAAAGTTTTTGAACATTACTTTTATTTTATCTTCTTCAATAAAATCAACTCTCTTAAATTCGTTTTCAATGATTCTTCTTAATCTATTGGCTACATATTTATCTGTTTTACTAATTGTATTTTCAGTTACTACAACTAATTGATTATCTTTCTTTTTAATGACAACTTCTGCTTTGCCTGGCTTCGTATTAACTAATAAACTACTTGTTGCGTCTTTTGTTTCTGTTATTAAGGTGATTTTATATTCATCCTTTTTTGAATTAGACTCAATTTTAAATTCGTCTGAATTGACAATTTTTACATTCAAATCATCTGTAATATTGTCTATGTTAATTTTAATTCCTTGAAATACCGTTTCTAAAGGAGCATCTTGTTTTATATTAAAGAATTCATCGGTTGTGTTAACTGTTTTTCCTTTTATATCAATATATGATTTAAAGTCTTCAAGTTCCTTTGGACTGAATAATAAAGATGTCATTAAATCAATTAGCGATTTTATATCTGCATTTTTAGTGTAAATACCTTTCTTCGCTAAGAAGAATTTAATATCATTTGCAGTGATTGCATCTGTTTTTAAAAATGGTTTTAATATGCTACCATAAGGAAGCATATTTATAAAAGCTTCATTTAAGAGTTTTTCATTAACTGAAGAACTTTCTTCATTTTCATTGTAATTTTCATTTTTTAAAGTAATAGTTTTTGTATCAGCCAAAGAATCTAAAGCGTCGATATCAATACTATTGTATTTCCGAATTCGAATCTTTTCATCTAACAAATCTTCATTAAAAGAACGAATGATTTCTAAGGCTTCATTTTTGTCATTATCTTCATTATAATCAGGAAAATAGAGTATGTATTCATTGCCATAGCCACTAGTTAAGCTAATTGTTAACCATATTAGTTTCTTTAATGCTTCTGGCGAGAATGAATCCGAACAAAATAAAAGAAAACTTATTTTGTTTTTATCTTCTTTTGTAAGAGGTAATACAGAAGAGTTAATAAATTGAGTTGGTAATTTAAATCCTCTTTCTCCAATTCTATGAGGACTTTGATTTGCTTCTGTAATTGGGTAAGCAAATTTTACTGGAATATCGGGTCTGTAATTTTTTGCAGTTGTAATACAGCTAATCAAAAAAGTAGCTTTATTATTATCTATTAAGAAATAAGTGATGTTTTCATTTAATAAAGTTCGTTTGTAATTTTCTTTTGTGTGATGAATAAAGTCAAAATCTAATTCCCTATTATTTGTCGAAAACCAAAATAATAAACTGTAAACATCGGTAGAGTCGTATCTTTTCAATGGTATCTTATTCTTTTCCTCAAAATCAGCATACACGAAACTTGTATCATTTAGATATTTAGATATTTCTTGCTTTGATGAGTTCGGATAGCTAAGTGAGTGTAAGGATGAAATCATTAAATAATCGCCAGAATTTTCCTTTAACTTACTTTCGAAATTACCATAAAAGTCGATTGAATGCAGTTCTTTATCATCTATTTTTTCATTATATACATCAACACCATAATTTTCTCCGAATTGATGCCAACCAATAAGCTCTAATATTTTTTTTACAATTCGCTGATTAATAGGTGTCTTTTTGTTTTCTGTAGGAGGGGCTAAAGATGTAAAAGGATTAATTTCTATTTGATTTTCTACTGCACTAATCCAGTTTAATAATAATGAATCAAATTCATCTCTTATTATTTCTTTTCCTACAATTGAACTTGCTCCAAATTCTAAAGTTAGAGCTTTGACAATAAGCTCTCTAACTTGTGAAGAAATTTTTATTTTATTCTTACCTTCATAGTATCTGTCAATCTTTGTAGATGCTTGGTCGATTAAAAAATCAGTGTTAAGAGGCTTGATTTCACCAATCTTTACATTATTTATTTTTTTTGCATCAAGAATTTTGTCATCAACATTTCCGATTAAAAGCAATTCATAGTCTGTCGCATTGGGGGAATGTGTCTCTAAGTCTTTACACCATTGGCACGCAGAGCGGTACTTGATAACATTCTCGGAAGATTTTACCTGACTTAGTTTTACAATATCATTGGGGTATTTCCATCTAATATCAACTTTTTCAGATTCATCAAGGGGTTCTAGTGTTACAGAAATCCATTGGTTGTCTTTTTCTAGAGCATCTAATAAACAAATAATAGTTTGAATTATATAGCCTCTTATTCCAGCATTGCCTCCCATAATTTTAAGGGTTTTAAGTATATAGTTTGGTTAATCTTCAAATTTACAAATCATATGTATTAGATAAATATCTCTTGCATTTTTATATTTAAATGTCTGAGTCTGTTCAGTCTAATCGAATTTTTGTAGCCCCTCATTCCAATGACGCACAACGTTAAATGTATTATTTCGTATGGGATTGCGGGCTTCAAGACTATCAAGTTACCACCCAAAAATGATGCGGATGATAACGTTCGAAAAACTCTGAATCCTTTACGAATTATACACACTAGGTGCTGTATTTTTATATCTCAATACATATAAACGAAGTATTATCTCGAAGGACCCTATTTTCAACTTCAATTATTAATCTTCTATGAACTTCTTTTAAAGATTTATACTTATTAGAAATTCTAAGAATTATCTCATCAGTAATCGATTCATGAAAACCATCTGTACTAATTATTAAACGATCATTTGGTTTAGATTCGATGTCAAATTCCATGAATTTAAAATACTCCGTATTACCCAAAACATATTCAATAATATTTTTTCTGATATAGTTTTTGCTTTCTTTTTGAGTTATTTTTTTTTCTCTAATCAACCTTCCTAATTCACTATGATCAGTTGTAAGGTTTCTAATAGCGCCATCCCTAATTAATATAACCCGACTATCTCCAATATGAATTCCTTTTATTTTTTTGCTGTTTGCATATAAACCAGAAAAGGTTGTCGCTATAAAATTTACATTTAACTCATCTTTTGCAAGTTTTTCAAGTTCTTTATTTGTTTTAATTAATAGCTCCTTAAAACTCAGTTTGTTTTCCGCTGTAATATTGTTTACAAACCTACCTATCACGTAGTTACTAGCAACTTCTCCATGAGGTAAACCGCCAACACCATCTGCTATTGAAGCAAATACAGAATTATGATGGACATCCACATAGAGTGAATCTTCATTTTTTTCTCTAGGACCTTTATTTGTGTATTTATAATAATTCATTTAACTACAAACTGTCTTATATACTTCTTGAATCCTGTCATTAAAATTCTGCAAACTTTCATTAATAGAATGTAATAAATGATCAAATGCCGTGCAAAACTTATTTCCATCTACTCTACACTCCATTTCAATTCTTCTAAGTAATTTAGGTTCAATATTTCCTTTTAGATAACTAGCTGCAATTCTTTCAACATACCATCTATTATGATTTGTACCCATATACAATAGGGCGAATATTCCTTCCGAAATTATGTCTATCGAACCTATCTTCATAAATTCCGAAACTCTGTTGGCTAAAGTATCACAAAAATCCCATTGAAATCCTCCACTTCTTACAAAACTAAAATACGATTTGGCAATATATGGAGATAGATTAGGGTAATTATTAATTATTCCTATATGCTGTAATGAAATAATTGATAGTATTGTATTCTTTTCTTCCTGAACAACATCCGAATTCAAAAAATCAGATAAATCAGAAACATCCTTCTCATCAAATTCTTCAACTGGTTTTTCGATTTTTTCTTTTATTACCTCTGCTATTTCTGTCTTAACTTCATCTACTTGTTGTGTAATTGAATTCAGGGCTTCTCTAAAACTTGCAACAGATGAGAATCTTCTTGATGGATCCATTCGTGTTGCACCATGTAATAAATCTCCAAAATTTGAAGAATCTGATATTTCATTACAAGGTATTCTCTGCGAATTCCCTACAAAATCGTGTAGAATACAACCAAGAGAATATATATCAGATTGAACACTTGCATATTTTAAATCTTGTGTGATTTCTGGTGCAGTATACAAATCAGACGTTTTAGACATACCTGTCTTGGTCAACGTCGTAATTCCAGTTTTATTTAAGGAAATTAAACCAAAATCACCTATTGCATATCGATCTTCGAATCTTAAAACATTCCCAGGCTTTAAATCTCTATGAAACATTCCATAATTATGCATTTCTTCAAGTCCAGCCATTATGTCGTATATACAATTCAAATAATTGGACTTATTGAGAACACCACTTCCAATATCATTAAACATTGAATTCTCAGCTAGTTCCATTATATAATATGGAGGCTCTTCATTTGCAAATACAGAATGAATCTTAACAATATTTGGATGAACTATTTGCTGCTGATAAATAGCCTCTTTTACAAACCGTTTCTTTGCCATTTCAGAAATTCCAGCCATTGATGGATGTAAATCAAATGTTTTTAATGCAAAATCTTCATCCTTATCATTTTTAATGTGAGTAACTTTTCCAAATCCTCCTTGACCTATTTCCTTTATTTCAGTGTAGTTCATATCAGTATCTTTTTTATATAGCACCTAACTAATAACATCACCAAGCGATGTCATATTCATTATATCCTTTTTCGAAGTACTGTTATCCGCCCAAAATGGAGGTACAACAACACTTACTATTGTTAAGATATTTTCTATTGTTATTTCAGGGCACGTATTCAACGGCTAAGGTTTTTTATTAGGAGTATAAAGTTAGCATAATAAAGAATTAAAACAAGACTTGTTGACTGATAGACATCCTGTTGTGGGTAATCGGTGAACAATATCTGGAAAAAACGTAATTCAAATAGGAAATTCCAATCGATAGATTACTTTTATGTTGCTTTTTAGTAACAATTAAAACCGAACATTATGAAAAAGCTACTTTTAATCTTCCTGGCACTAGTGCCGTTAATGGCACTTGGGCAAGTTGGAAAAGCTTATCATGTAAATACTAAAATTCTCAATTTTAGAACAGAGCCAAACACAAAATCTGAAATCATTGATAAGTTGGAAATTTATGACAATGTTATCATTGTAAACGATACCGTTAATTCAGGATGGTATCAAGTTAATTTCGAAGGAACTACTGGCTATGTTGCTGCTCCAAGTTTGAAAAAAGGAAAATGCCAAATTAGCTATTACACCGTTAGAACCGGAGCTGTATGCAGAGATGGGACCCATAGTACTGCTACTGGCCGGGGAGCTTGCTCTCATCATGGAGGAGTTGCATATTGGAAAACAAAACAGCAAAAATCAGCCAAGATAATTGGTGACTAATTTAGAACGAAAAAAATGCGCGTGTAATTGATTTTAAGAGAATTGAAGTTACATTGGCAATTAACTCTTCAATCTTTATTATTCAAATCATCGTTTAACTTCTCCATCCAAATTTGAATAATATTCATCAAAATCAAAAAGTATATCGAATAATTCTTTAGGATGTATGCGCAAACCAGTTGCAATGTCAATGAAGGTACTTAATTGACAGTCAATATTATTATTTGCAACGTCACTAATTCTTGCTGGAGTGGTATTACATTTTTCTGAGATTTTGGTGTAGGGAGTGCTCCCTTTTATCTCTTTGATCCTTTTTGCAATTAGTTCTTTTATAATGTGAGTCTTATATTCATTCATATTCGCAGGTAAACCTGCAATTTGAAATTTAACATCTAAAAAAACATTACCGTATTCGGTAATGAATTGAAATAATATTATATTTGTGAAGAATTACGTCTCAAAAATGTAATTTTGCGAATCTTCGATAGAATCTTCGAAAGCATTCGCACTTGGTGTCTCAAATCGAAAACTGGTAATTTTCTAATGGACGAGACAATAGGTGAAAATGCTCACGTCATATCATTACGATTTTGGCGTGGGCCTGCTTATCGTCCATGGTATACCAGTACCTCGATTTGGTAAGTCAGGTTCCACGCCTTTTTTGTGCACTTTCCTGATTTACCATTGCTGTAAAATAATAAAAGGGCGACCTTATAATCTGAAAATTATTTTGCCTATGATAGAATAACAAAGAAGAAATTTTAAGCCCGCTACAACAGTTTGGCGACGTGTAGCAGGCTTGGTCGTTAATTAATTCTAACCATCAATTAACATCGAAATTTATGAAAA
>JAFGUC010000037.1 GCA_016938695.1 Candidatus Woesearchaeota archaeon
CTCCTTGTATAATTAGGTCAGAAATAATAACTAAATTACTAACGAATATTTCTGCCTTCTAATGTTTTATTGTTTGTGATTGAAAAGAAGTTCAACCACTTTAGTTTTCATGTTCTTTATAATATTATTTGTATAAAGAGTATATACTGTTTCTCCTTGAATTCTCTGATGTCAGAGATATATTCGTTATTAAGACTGTATTAGCGTGAGACTCTTTGGTTTAGCTGGTTGAATTTCTCTTTAATTATAAGAGAACTATTCGTGTCACCGACAAGGTTAGTTGACTCACTTAATTTTTACTCTTTATTATTTCGGAAGGAGCTATTATCATGGCTAATTATTACCACTCTCCTGTCGTTGGAATAGATGTAGCTGCAAACTTTTCTGTTGCAACTGCTCTTAAACCTGATGGGACTGTATTCAAAAAGAATCTAAATATTGAACACAACAAAAATGGATTTGATAAACTATTAAATTTCATCAAAAAAATTGAAGAAGAGTTTAATAGCGCCCCTGCTGTATTTTGCGAATCCACCGGGATATACCATTTAACTCTTCTCCAGTTCCTTATAAAGCATCAGGTGGAAATTCACGTTGTGAATCCCCTGATAACTAATTCTAACAAGAATTGGAACATTAGAAAAGCTAAAACGGATAAATTAGATTCTTATTCTATCGCTAAACTTTGTAAATCTGGTGATATTAAAACATCTTGTATTCTTACCGAGGAATTCTTACACCTGAGATTTTTAGTCAGGGAATACTATCAAATATCTGATAATGCTTCCGAACTCAAAATCAAATTTTCTAATAGTATATATATTCATTATCCCGGTTTACAATTCGCATTTGCAGATCTTACAGGGAAAACTCCCTTAGCATTTCTAGAAGTTTATCCTACACCAAATCACCTTTTAAATGCTCCTAAGGACGAAGTTATTATCTTCCTTAGAGAATCATCTAGAAGAGGACTAGAGTGGGCTCAGAACAAGTATTCAAAGCTCCTTGGCATTGCTGAGGATGCAAATAACATAGGCATAAATCCAAATCTTTTTGAAAACAAAATTAAACGCTTTTCTGAAACTTATTGTTTCCTAAAAGAACAACTAGAATCATTATTTGATGAAATCAACGATTATATTTCAAATGCAACTTTTGCTGATTCTTTTAAACTTAATTATAACTTGCTAATGAGTTTCAAAGGTATTGGTCCTATGACTGCTATTACACTTTTAACAGAAATAGGTGATATCAAAAATTTTTCAAATGCCCAAAAGCTTGTTGCCTTCTTTGGAGTAGATCCATCTGTCAATGAATCAGGTAACTTCAAAGGTGACAAGAATAAAATGTCTAAACGGGGAACTTCTCTTGGTAGAAGAGTTCTCTACACTTTAGCAATGGCAAGCATAAGAAAATCTAAATCTGGTACAGCAAACAACAAAATTCTACATCACTATTACACGGTTCAACTAGGAACAAAGAAAAAGAAAAAAGTCCGCCTGGTTGCTGTCATGAACAAATTGCTTAGGTATATTTTTTCAGTTTTGAAGAATCAGAAACCATATGAACAACGAGATCCACGAATACACAAAAAGATGTTCTTAGAGTCGCAATGTTTAAATCAACTTGCTGCCTAATCTCTAATTAATATTTCTTATAACGTTCGGTCTTTTCGGAACGCTAATTAGTGTGCACTTTTTTCTAAAAAAAATTTTTTAATAATTTACTTGACTATTACTAGCTGGTCTTAATATAATCAAATAAAATTACATGTTTTTCATCTTTATAAAAATCTGAAACTAACTCTCCTTCATTTGAAAATATGCACATCCCTCCGCCAAAATTTTTTTCATCACTGCTTAATTGATTGCAGCATAAGAGATACACAGAATTATCATAGGCTCTGGCGCAGACATATTTACTCC